>NZ_JAECRZ010000001.1 GCF_016019955.1 Thiosulfatihalobacter marinus | reverse complement strand
AAATTGGCGGCATGAAAACCAACCCGGATACACCTTAGATCAGCCGCTGAGCTGTCCGAAAAACCGGGACCACTTCATACGTCACCATGTTTGTTGTAATAGTAGTGCTCTACAACTCCATCGATTTCGTCACGCGCATCCTCGGAAAGCTGGTCGATAATCCGTTGATTGGCGTCATCCCGCCGCTCGGCAAATGGCCGGTCATCCGTCGAATGATGAAATTCTGTTCCTTCGTTGGGCGTGCCCATCTGCACGATGATCGAGGGCTGGTCTTCTTCCGCCAGCCCGGCATTTCGCATCCCTTCGCCAAACGCGCGGGCCGCGATATCTGCCTTTTGGCCGTAGTTCGTTTCCCCCTGGCCCCAATATTCGTTGCCGATCTCAAAACCCGCGACCACGTCGCCATATTCCTCTATCATCAATTCGGCAAAAATCGCCATGTCGTCATACATCGCCGCATAGTCTTCCACGGTGTATATCTTGGTCGGAACAACCATCGTGATCTTTACGTCCACGCCGTTGTTATGCGCCGCAATCACCGCATCAAGAGCCGAAGTCACTTCCGGGCGCAGCATCGGGTTGCCGTTTTCATCTTCGCCCAGGCGCATGACATTCAGCCAGGTGTCGCCATCGCCGTCCGGTTCTCCGGGGTCGGATTGTCCGGCGGGAAAGCGCACGTGCAACACGTCCAGCGCATCCACGGCGGCCACGTAATTCTCATTGGGCACGCCCATGTCGGTGTTGATGCTGTACACCGCGTTGGTGCCGAACATGGCCTGGCTGACCACCTGCCCCGAGCCTGATGCGCTTTGCAGCGTCATCGCGATCCGTGCGTCGCCGGACGGCGCCGCGCTGGCCCCGAATCCATCGTCGGGATCCGGGTCGAAATTGCCGATCCAGGCGTCCTGATCCTGAAGCGAATGGGCATCCATTCCCTGCAACATCGCCACTTGACGCCCATCATATTCCAAAATGGCCTGGCTGCCGTCGTTGGATTGGTAGATGACAAGGTTCTCGGCCACATCCTGTGCGCTGAGGGGGGCGCCATCGGGCCCCAACAGCGTCAGGATTTCCGTTGCACCGCCGGCCGTTTGCGTTTCGTAACCATAAATGGTTACTGGGGCCTCGGGGCCGTCTTCGCTCACGATCACCTCGTAGTGATCCGTGCCCGCCTGATCGGCCATCAGATCCCCGCCATCGCCGCGCAAGGTGTCGTCACCCTCTCCGCCAACCAACGAATCTCCGGCCACTTCCGCATCGTCCGTGTCGGTGCCATCCAGGAAATCATCGCCTTCATTGCCGCGCAGAATATCGACCCCGTTGCCGCCGCTCAGCGTATCATGGCCAGGTCCACCAAACAGTTCGTCATCCGTCGTGATCCCCCTCAAGCCGATCGTCGCCATCCAGACGCCCGGTCAGATGGGGCGCCAGATTGCCCAGCCAATTGGTATCGGCCAACAAATCTTCGGCGGTGTATCCTTCAATCACCACGCTGACCTGCTCCTCAAAGATGACATGTGCGTCTTGCCCGTTCGGCGCATCTTCGATGCGTCCGCCACCTTCCAGAAGCTGGGCGCGGGTCAGCAGGTTCCCTTCGGAATCAATGAAACTGACAAGATCGGTGCGAAGCTCTTCGTCGGGACCATGAAACAGGTCCAGGTCCCGGATCACCACCGGATCCGCTCCAGGGACTCCGACCGTCACTTCAAATCGGTTCACCCCCTCGCCGCCGATCAGGATGTCGCCGTCATCCCCCCAGATGCGATCGTTCCCTTCGCCGCCATCCACTGTGTCGGCGCCCTCATCGGCGCCCAGTGGATCAATCGCAAACAGATAGTCATCCCCCTCGCGCCCCTCCAGATAATCCGCACCCGATCCCGCGCCGACCACATCGTCACCCAATCCCCCGTTCAAGATGTCATTGCCGGCGCCACCGTCCAGAAAGTCATTGCCGCGGCCTCCGCGCAGGTTGTCGTCGCCGGCACCACCGTCCATCGCGTCCACACCATAGCCGCCCAGCACCGTGTCATCCCCGCTCCCGGCCTCGACGTAATCGTCACCACCCGACGCGTTGATCAGATCATCGCCACCAAGTCCCAGAATGGCGTCCGCATGGATCGATCCTTCGATCGTATCCGCCGCTTCTGTTCCCGTAATCTCATTGGGCGCATCACCGGGCGCGCCCACGGCCAAAGGCGCAGCGTCGCTATCGGCAGCAGAGGGCGCGTCGGCCGGGTCATCCATTGCCGCGTCTTGCAGGAGGTCTTCAGTCCCGGCAGGGTCTGCCAGCAAATCGTCGACCGGCATTTCTTAAGTCGCAGCCTCAGGCTCGGCCGACGCCTCTTCAGACGGGTCTTCATCTGAATCCACCAGGTCGTAAATCAACCAACCTGCAAATAATGCAGCTGCCACAGACCACAATATCATGACCACCCACCCGAAAATATCTTTGCCAATACCCAACTGTGCCGGGGAGCCAGTTAAAAACCAACTGACATTTACCAAATATTCATCAAATTGAGCGTTTCCATTTCGGAAACAGTCTGCGCCGCGAACTTCAGGATCGCGGCGCAGACACCTGAAAGATCAGCAGTTTTTCTCGGCGCCTGGCAACAAAACCGTGTCGACCACATGAATTACGCCATTGTCCGCTTCGATATCCGCGATGATGACCTTGGCCATTTGCCCTGTGCTGTCTCCGACAGTCACCCCGTCGTTCCCAGCCGTCACACAGAGCACCTGGTCGGCCGCCAAGGGCGTGATTGCGGTCGTCCCGGCCGGAATATCTCCGGACATGATCTTGCCCTCATCAACATGATACAAAAGCACGTTCGTCAATTGGTCACCGTTTTCCGGCTTAAGAAGCGTTTCCACGGTCCCCGCCGGAAGGGCTGCAAAGGCGGCATCCACCGGGGCAAACACGGTGAACGGACCTGGCCCCGACAAGGTGTCCGCCAAGCCTGCCGCTTGAACGGCCGCGACCAGGGTTTCGAACCGGCCGTCACTGGCGGCAATCTCAACGATCGTTGCCGCGTGGGAAACAGTTCCCGCCAAAGCAAACGCCGTGGCCGCGCAGGTCGACTTGATGGATTTCAGCATGGGTTTCTCCTGTAACTTGACTGTGTTGCGATGTTGAACACAGGGGTTACGCCCCGCATGTTCGCGCGGATGCCTCGATCACGAATCCGTGCAAACACGTGACCACAAATCGCTGATTCAAAAGCAAAAACCCGCCACTTGGCGGGTTCAGCAATCACAAAGAGGGATGGCTCTAAATTCTGAAGATCGGTTGCAACAGGCGCGGTATCAAACTGTTGAAGCGCAGAGGTGCATCCGTTGCGGCAAGACAGATACAAGGAGGGCCCGCGTCGGCCACGGGCGTGTGATCAAGGGATTCATCACCGATTTCCACATCCCCTACGCCAAACCGGCCGGTTTCGTCACTGAAGCTGCCCTGCAAGACCATTGTCAATTCCAGCCCATTATGGCTGTGATCCGGCATCGCCTGCCCGGCGGGAATGTGCAACAGCCGCACGGATCCGTTGTCGTCCGCCTCGATGATGCACTGTTTCACCCCCAGACCCAAAGACCGCCATCGCGGAGCACGCCCTTTCAGCGCCTCGATGACCGGGCCAGGATACACGCCCTCGCGCGCCGGGCGCGGTGGCTCCGGCGCGAACGGGGTGTCCAGCATCGCCAGCACCGTGTCCCGTGACCTGCTGTCCACGGGCGCCGGCATCATGTCCTCCAGTACAATTCCGCCGGCGGTCTCATGCGCAGAGACAGCCGACCGGCATGCATCACACATGGAGACATGCGCGGCAACCACCACGGCATAGGGGCGCGGCAGGGTACCTGTGGCGTAGGACGCAATCAGCGCCTCTGGAATATGATGGTTGATCGCGCTCATTCTGCACGCATTCCTTTCAGCTCGTGGCGCAGCTTGTCCAGCCCAAGCCGGATTCGGGACTTGATCGTGCCCAGGGGCAGACCGGTCTGTTCACTCAATTCGCGATGGGACAGGTCTCCCAGATAGGCCGCTTCGATCATCTCTCGCTGCGCCGGCTTCAGCCGGGCCAAAGCCTCTTTCAATCGCGCCGCTTCCTGTTCCATACCCAGAATCTGGCTTGCGTCCGGCTCATTGTCCGGTTCATGCGCCAACTCCTCGGGCATCGGGCGGCTTTCCTTGCGGATCACGTCGATATGCCGATTTCTGGCAATCTGATAAATCCATGCAGACACCTGAGCGCGCTCCGGATCGAACTGAGCCGCCTTGCGCCAAACCGTCAGCATCACGTCCTGCACGATCTCGTCGGCCTGTCCGTGGCTGCAATTCTGACGGATCAACATGCCTTTGACGCGCGGCGCATAGTGATCGAACAATGCGGCAAAAGCGGCACGGTCCTGCCTGTCCCGCACTGCAAGCATCCAGGTCGTCTGCTCACTGTATGATGCGCCCTGCGCCGTAATCACGTCGCGACTGTCTCCCCGTCTTGGCATCCGGCGTCGCGCCGCTGGTCTGGCAGGGCGCTGTATGGTGCAGGTTTTTTCTTCGCTCAGTGTCAGCATACCGGGCTTACGCTGGCAACCGAAAGCCGGATCATTTTTTTGATCTACCCGGTTTTTCGCGCCGTAAGCTCTCAAAACAACACGCGGAGCGCCGATGTCTTTTGACGCCTTACCAATCCGACCTCAACGCATCGCCATTGTGGGGGGCGGCATTTCCGGACTTGCGGCCGCCTATCTTCTGTCGCCACATCATGCCGTCACTCTTTACGAAGCCGCGCCACGTTTCGGGGGGCACGCCCGCACGGTCATGGCCGGTCTCAACGGCGAGCAGCCGGTCGATACCGGCTTTATCGTCTTCAACTATGCAAATTACCCACATTTGACGCGCCTTTTTGGTGATCTCGATGTCCCCGTGATCAAATCCGACATGTCATTTGGCGCCACGCTGGACCAAGGGCGCATAGAATATTCGGTTCAGTCGCTGCGCGCCTTGATGGCGCAGCCGGGGAATCTGATGCGGCCAGGTTTCCTTCGCATGGTTCGCGACATATTGCGATTCAATGCCCGCGCCGAAACACTTGCCCGGGACGACATGACAACACTGGGCGATCTCATGAAGGAACTGGGCACCGGCGATTGGTTCCAGCGGTACTACCTTACTCCGCTCTGCGGCGCCATTTGGTCCACTCCACCCGACCGAATCCGCCAGTTTCCGGCCTTGGCTCTGGTCCGTTTTTTCCGCAATCACGCGTTGCTTTCCGCCCGCGATCAGCACCAATGGTGGACAGTCAAGGGCGGATCGATCGAATATGTCCGTCGCCTGACCCGCCACCTGCGCGGGCACGGCGTTGCGCTACGGCCCGGAACGCCAGTCACAGCCGTCAGGCGTATCCCCGACGGGGTGAAACTCTGGACACAGCGCAGCGAGCCGGCACATTTCGACCAGATCGTCCTGGCTTGCCATTCCGACCAGGCCCTTGCCCTCTTGTCAGATCCAACCCCGTCAGAGCGCGCCGCTCTGTCCCCCCTGACCTATCAGGACAATACGGTGATCCTGCATCGCGATCCGCGCCAGATGCCGATACGCCGTTCTGTCTGGTCCAGTTGGGTGTACAAGGCCGACACCTCGAAACCGGAACCGGCAATCGGAGTGACCTACTGGATGAACCGCCTGCAAGGGATTCCGCAATCCGATCCTCTGTTCATCTCGCTCAACCCTTCGGATCCGATCCCGGACGAATTGATCTATGACCAGACCATGTTCCGTCATCCGGTTTTCGATACCAAAACGGTCCGGGCCCAATCCGCTCTGCGCGGGCTTCAGGGCCAGAACGGAACGTGGTTCGCGGGGGCCTACACGCGTCACGGGTTTCATGAGGACGGGTTCGCCAGCGCCGTGCGGGTGACACGGGGAATTGAACGGATGGAAAGGCAGACGTTATGAGCCCAACCACAGATACCTGGCCCGAGCACCTGCGCGCAATCACGACACATACACGGCGGGGCACGGTGAAAAATGCCTTCAGCTACAGTGTTGATTTTGTGCTGATCGATCCGGACAGCGCGGTTGGCCCGCTCCTTTTCGGCCGGAACCGTCCCGGATTGATCTCGGTGCAGGATCGCGCACATGGCGGCAAGCTGGGGGCCGGACGCGGAGCAGCCTGGGCGCGTGACGCGCTGAAAATCCGCGGTCTCGCCCCTGATGGTTACCGGCTTTACCTGCTGACGCAGCCCGGTTTTCTGGGCCATGTATTCAACCCGGTCAGCTTCTGGCTGGCAATGCGCGGCGATGATTTGCTGGCCGTGATTTCCGAGGTGTCGACCCCGTTCAACGATCGGCACTCTTACCTGACCCACCTGCCGGGGTTCGCTCCGATCTCTTCCGACGTGATGCACAAGGCCACGAAACGTCTGCACGTCTCCCCCTTTCAGGATGTGGCAGGGGACTACACGTTCAATTTCGCGATCCGCTCCGATCAAATCGCGATACGGATCCTGTTTCGCAACGGAGCCGAGGGCGTGGTTGCCACACTTTCCGGCCCGCGTACCCGTCTGACCAACCGCGGTATATTGGCCGCCGCTCTGCGCCGCCCGTTCGGCACCGTGCGCACAGTTGCTCTGATTCACTGGCAAGCTCTCAAGCTAAAGTTCAAGGGCGCATCTTGGCGCCCGCGCCCTGCCCCCCCGCCCAAGGAACTGTCCTGAATGTCGCTGTATGACGCCTATCGCAAATCCCGCCTGCTAACTCGCTGTGGCACCATTGCCTCTGGCGCGCTCCGCCTGCGAACCCCCGACGGCGCGGTGTACCATTTCGGCACGACCGGCCCCACCGCCGATCTGGACCTGCGCGACTGGTCCGCCCTTGCCACACGTTCGCTTGGGCAAAGCTACGCGGCTGGCCTGTGGGACAGCTCCGATTTGCGCGCCTTGACGGCCGTGATCGCGCGAAACCCGGCCACGTTCCGGCGCACAAGGACGCGCTGGCCGGTCTCGGTCTCGGCCCCGGGCGCCAGATTTCCGGGAAACGAGTTTTTTCAGCTCTGGCTGGATCCGGGCATGAGCTTTTCGTCGGCCCTGTTTGAACCCGGGCAATCCGACCTACATCATGCGCAACAGCTCAAATATGATCGTGTTCTGGACCAACTTGCCCCTGGCGCACGGCTGCTGGATATCGGATGCGGTTGGGGCGCTCTGGCCGAACGCGCGGCGGATCGGGGAATGAACGTCACCGGTCTGACCCGATCACCCGGCCAGAAAGGCTATGCCGATGCCCGGCTGGACGGGCGGGCGCAGATCCATCACAGCCACTACCCCACTCAGGCAGACAGCTACGACAATATCGTGTCCATCGAATTCCTGAACACGCTGGCGCCACGCATGTGGCCCGGCTTCCTGGCCGCCCTCAAGGCGCGGCTGGCTGAAGGCGGGCGGGTCGTGCTTCAGATCATCACCGGTTCGGAGCCGGGGCTCCCTACGGATACCATGCTGCATCAACTGTCGACCAAAGCGGGTCTGCGTATCACGAACCGCTTCGCCTTTGGCGACAGCTATGCGCGCACCTGCGCCATGTGGCACGACCAGTTGACCCGCCAGACAGCGCGCGCCAGGCACATGGGCTTTGATACATCATTCCAACGCCAGTGGCGATTTGCGCTGGCAACGGCGGCGGCTGGGTTTGCCGCCGGTCGCCTCGATGTCGTGCAACTGACCCTCGCCCACCAACAATCAAACGCATCATGAGCCCGCAATTGCCCCTGTTCTGGATCATCGCCGTCCTCGCCCTTGGCGCGCTGGTTTTCGCGGTGAAATCCCGCATAGGCTTTGCAGCGCAGAACCCCCGGGACTATGCCGGTTCCGGCCCCCGCTTCGACGTGGCGACCCATCTCAACGGACCGATCCTTTGCGAAGGTGTCATCTTTGGCCCCCGTGGCCGCGTCGAAAGCCGGTTTGTGGCACGCATGAAAGGAAACTGGACCGAACTCGCGGGAACTCTGGATGAAGATTTCACCTATTCCACCGGCACGACCCAACATCGCCAATGGCGCCTCAGAATAGTTGGCGAAAACCGCTTTGTCGCGGAAGCTGACGATATTGTCGGGCAGGCCATGGGCGAGATCAGCGGCGCATCGGCACGGATGACTTATCGCATCCGCCTGCCGGATCAGGCGGGTGGTCATGTGCTGGCGGTTACGGACTGGCTTTACCTCACCGCCAACGGCACAATCATCAACCGCTCGCAAATGCGAAAATGCGGCATCAAGGTTGCCGAGCTTGTCGCCACCATGCGCCCTGACCCGCTACCGGCCGGTACGGATGCGGCTGAATGAGTTTCGCGGGCAAAACATATTGGATCATCGGAGCGTCCGAAGGGCTTGGCCGGGCGCTCGCCAGGGCGCTGGCCCACGAGGGCGCACGCCTCATCCTGTCGGCACGCAATGAACCGCGCCTGCGCGACTTGTCCCGGGATCTTCCCGAGGCGACGGCGCTGGCCATGGATGTCACCGATGCCACCTCTGTCGTTGCTGCCGCATGCCGGGCTGAAAAGCTGGGGCCGTCCCTTGACGGCGTCATATACTGCGCGGGCTCCTATGATCCGATGTCCGCCCTCGAATGGAAGCCTGGTCGCGCCGAAAGGATGACCGAAGTCAATTATACAGGGGCCTTGAGGGTTCTCAGCCATGTCGTGCCCAGGATGGTGGCGCGGCGTTCGGGGCATGTGGTTCTGATAGGCTCGCTGGCAGGCCACCGCGGCCTGCCCGGAGCAATCGGCTATGGCGCTTCCAAGGCCGCCCTGATGCACCTGGCAGAGAATCTGAGGGCCGATCTGAAGAGCACCGGAGTGCGAGTGCAATCTGTCAATCCGGGCTTCATCCGCACGCGCTTGACCGAAAAGAACAGCTTTGTCATGCCAATGCTGATGACCCCGGAACATGCCGCCGCCCATGTCATACATGCGATGCGTCGCCGCCGTTTCTCGACGTCTTTTCCGGCGCCTTTCGCATGGCTGTTCACTTTGGGCCGGCATTTGCCCTTGCCCTGGTTTCAGGCCATTTTCCGTCCCCGCGCATGATCGGCGCCAACCCCGGCCAGACGCGTCGGATCCGAAGATCCGAGACAACCTCTCACCAAAGCGTTCCGCCAAAAACCTGAATCGCTGGATCCTGGCGGAGCGTGCGAAACGTGGACAAGTCGCGTGGGGTTCCGCCCTATCATTGCCTCCGGCATATTGCGGGGCATTTCAGGCACCGATCTCGTCATGCGCCGTCAGGCATTCCGAATGATCGCGCAAAACGTCAAGCACACGGCAGTCGGATGTACTGCCGCCACTGCATTCCTGGACCATACGTGCCAATTCTGTGCGCAATGCCTCCAGCCGCTCCATACGCTGTTCAACCTGCCGCAGTTGCCGACGCGCGATCCGGTCCGCTTCCTCACAGGATTTTTCCGGGTGGTCGGACAGATCCAGAAGTTCGCGGATCGCTTCCAGAGAGAAACCAAGCTGTCTGGAGTGGCGGATAAAGGCCAGCCGGTCAAGTTCGGCCTCGCCATACCGGCGCTGTCCGCCCGACGTGCGCCCCGGTTCCGGCATCAGGCGGATCTGCTCATAGTAGCGAATGGTCTGAACCTTGGTCCCAGTCCTGCGGGCCAGTGTTCCGATCGTCAGCATCGCGCCCTCCATATCTATAGCCACTGTAGGATATGCCCAAACCAGCGGGTTATCACAAGCGTGTTTTCGTCCCGTCGCGGCAATTGGCCCATGACGTGGTTTTTTTGCTTGAACCTATATTGGCTGTAGAATGCGCCGAACGCAGGTCGGGCCACATTTGTGCCAGCAATGTTGCTCCCTGGACTTTTGCCCGACGCCGGTGATGACGTGGCTGTTCCGCGCCTTTCGAACCGTCATCCATATCAGTGATGCCTTCGGTCCCCAAGCGAAGAGCAGGTGCTGGCCCGGCGGGAGACGAGCCGACTCGTCCAGACCATCGACCTAAAGATCCAGACGACCGAGCGTAAACCGGATGAAATTGTCAGCCGTGGGATCTCTGCGGCGCTCCAACAGGTGGCGGCACCTGCCCGCCTGGCAATCGATCTCCAGGCGGGTTTCCGGGGAATCCCATGCCGGGACTGGTGCCAGAGTTACAACTTAAGCCAAAGACACGACCGGATGGCCGACAGCGCCTTGGCTGCAAAAGCCTATTCGGGCCATGCCGGGACCAGGCCGAAAAATGCGTGACAAACGGGCGCAAGGCCGATTCCGTGCTTGAACCTAAAGCAGCTTGAGGGTGCACAAAGTGGTCAGCGAACCGCATAGTTCGGTTCGAACGTGAATGACAGGAGATGATGATGAAAAGAACTCTGGCGGCGGGCAGCGTGTTGCTCGCAATGACGGGTGCGGCGGTCGCGCAAGGGGCGCCGGTGATCGAGGTGCTGAAGCAAGAGTCTTGCGGCTGTTGCGGGGGGTGGGTTACCGCCATGCAAAAGGCCGGTTTCACACTTGACGTGCGCAACGTGTCGGGCGACGAACTTTATGCCGCAAAAGAAGCGTCCGGTTTTTCCGACGATCTATGGGCCTGCCATACCGCGAGCGTTGCCGGTTATACGATCGAGGGCCACGTTCCGGTCAGCGAGGTCAAACGCCTTCTGGAAGAACGCCCTGATGTATTGGGGATCGCCACGCCGGGCATGCCAACCGGTTCGCCCGGCATGGAATACGGCAATGAACGCGAGGCTTTTGACGTGGTCCTGGTGAACACCGACGGACGCCAGCAGGTCTACGCCTCCTACCCCGGCAACTGAAACCGTCGCCGCGCGCAGAACGCACAATACCCACCGCTGGTCAATTCGTACCGGCGGTGCCTTGCGTTTGTCATTTGACCGGATAAGGGCGGGCCGTGAGTTTTTCTGTTTTCGATCCCCTCGGACCTGCACTGTCTCCGCTGACGCTTGTGGCGATGGCCGGTCCGGTTTGGCTTTACCTGCGTGGAGCGGCCAGGGTACGACTGGTTGGAGAGCGCGTCGGCGCCCTCCGCCATAGCTTGTTCGCCCTCGGCGTAGTTGGTCTTGTGCTGGCCAATAACGGCCCGTTGGCCGATACCGGGCAGCGGTTGTTTTCCGCCCACCAGGTTCAACACCTGATGATCCGGCTTATCGGGCCGATGCTGATCGTGCTGGCGTATCCATGGCCAACCCTGCGCGCCGGGCTGCCGCGCCGGTTCCGGCATATGCTTCGCAGCTTTGCCAGGCGTCCGGCCTGGCAGTTCGCCGCACGCGGCCTGACACGTCTCGATATCAGCTTCGCCCTGATGATCGCCGCACTTTATCTCTGGCAAGTGCCTGCGTTGCACAACGCCGCGCTTGAATGGCCACCGCTTGCGCTTCTTGCGCATCTGGGCATGACAGCTGCCGGTCTCAATTTCTTTGCAGTCACACTCGACCGGCGCGATGCACCCGAAGGCGCGGCCCAAAGTCTGCGGCTGCTGGCGCTGGTCGGGATCATCCTGTCCAACATCCTGTTGGGATCGCTGACGACGATGAAAGGCATGGTGCTTTATGGCGCCTACGATGCCGAACGGCTCTGGGATCTTGCACCGCTGGATGATGAAACAATTGGCGGCTACCTGATCTGGGTTCCATCCTCTTTCGTCATCATCGCCGCAATCATCCTGGTCTTCAATGGTTGGAACAAGGCCGAAATCCAACGATGGAACGCCCGCAATACCTGGACCAGGTCGAATGCCGCCGCGCTGGACTTTCCAGAAACCGCCCAGGAACTGCGCCTCAAGATCGCAGAGCCCAACAGGCGAATGGGCCGAACCCTCGCGCTGGTTGCCGCCGCGATGTTTGCCGCCGTGATGATTACAGGCGCCACGATCATCTATGCGTTCTGACCGCCGCCAGCACCGATCACCGCCGCGTCGTGATGCGCGTGATCGGGATGCTCGAATTCCAGCGTTGAATGGTGGATGCCAAACTCTTTCGCCAACATTCTCTTGATGTCGCGCTTGACAGCTTCCATCCTGTCCCAATGCTCTCGGGCGACAACGATATGCGCGTCCACGCAGACGCGCTCTTCGTCGATCTGCCAGAAATGCACCCGATGCATGTCCTCGACCCCCTGAACGCCGGCGACACACCGGATCATTTCCTCGATTTCAATCTCCGGCGGACTGGCCAGCATCAACAGGCGGATTGTGCCACCGATCTCGGTAAAGGCCAGATAGAGGATGTAGATTGCGATGCCGATCGTGATTGCCGGATCGATCCAGCGAATATCGTAAAGCAGAATAAGCGTTCCGCCCACGATCACCGCGACCGAGGACAACGCATCCGACAGGTTGTGCAGGAACAGCGCGCGAATGTTCACGCTGCCCTTCTGCATGGAATATGTCAGCATGGCCGTAAGCGTATCGACAATCAGCGCCACACCGCCCAGGATCACCACCCACCAGCCAAGCACCTCGGGCGGGTCGATCATCCGCATCCCACCTTCATAGATCAGGTACAGCCCGATCACGATCAACGTGGTGTAGTTGATCAGCGCCGCAACGATCTCGATCCGCTGATAGCCAAAGGTCATCTGCCCATCCGCCGGCCTGCGCGAGATCTTGCGGGCGCCAAAGGCGATGACCAAAGAGGCCATATCCGAAAAATTGTGAATTGCATCAGCGATCAGCGCAAGCGACCCGGCAAAAAGACCCCCGACAATCTGTACGACCGTCAGCAGCCCGTTTGCCCAGATCGCGATCGCAACGCGCCGGTCGCCCGACGAGGGATCGATATGTGTATGGCCTTCGTCGTGTGGCATGTGGGATTTCCATAAATCAGAGAACAGGGATCAGCAGTACCGCACCGGCTGGACAACCCGTTGCGTTTCTTGCCCTCGCGCCCTGCTGGCGCCAACCTCCAGGTCACGCCGGTTGCGCTGGTCGTGGGCCGCATTCCGGCAGCGCCGCGTCAACGGCACTGCGTTCGTTGATCTTGTCCAGGTCACCCCGGTCCGGCCACGCGCCCCGGCATTGCGGACAATCGACGATCACGATTTCCCGCCAATTGGACATCGACCGCGTCACGTTGCACCGCGGGCACAGCGTCTGGAGGTATTGGGAGGCATGTGTTTCTCGGCGTCCCCACCGAGCCCATGAATTCATTGGCCATGCGCCAGAGCCCCCTTTGTCGCGGGCGCGGTTGCACGCTTGCCGCCCGTTGGCGCACCACCATCGGCCTTGCCCTTCAACAGTCTCAGCGCATTCATCACCACCAGTATCGACACCCCCACATCGGCGGCGATTGCCCCCCACATGGATGCCATGCCAAATGCCGTCAGCCCGACGAATATCGCCTTGGTTGCCAGCGACAGGCCAATATTCTGCCGGATGATCCACATGGTCCGGCGCGAATGCCCGATCAGCCAGGGCACCTTGCCGATATCGTCAGTCATCAGGGCGATATCGGCGGTCTCGACCGCCGCATCCGATCCGATAGCGCCCATGGCGATGCCGAAATGCGCCCGCGCCATCGCCGGCGCGTCGTTCACCCCGTCGCCGATCATCGCCACCATGGCGTGGTGTTCCACCAATTCCTCGATCGCCGTCACCTTGTCTTCGGGCAACAGTTCGGCACGCACTTCGTCGATGCCGACTTCGGCGGCGACAGCCCGCGCTGTGCGTTCATTGTCACCGGTCAGCATGACGATGGTTTTCACGCCCTGCGCGTGCAGACGCGCCACGATACCCCGCGCGTCCGGGCGGATGCGATCACGCAGTTCCATCACACCCAGCAGGCCGTTGTCATCGCCAACCGCAACCAGCGTGCTTCCGGCGTCTTCGATCCGGTCGCGCAGCTCGCCCGGCAGACTGGCGTCCGCCTTCTTTTCGGCGGCAAACCGGTCCGACCCAAGCCAGACGGCGCGCCCGTCCAGCACCCCTTCGACACCGCGACCAGGAACGGTCTGCGTGTCCTCAGCCACGTCGGAACCGATGCCGTCCCGCTTGGCCCGAGCCAGAATGGCGCGCGCAAGCGGGTGCGAAGACCGCGCCTCTAATGCCGCCGCGACCGTCAGCAATTCGGTTTCGGATGTGCCGCCCAGCGGATACAGGCCCGCCACCTCCGGCTCGCCTTCGGTAATGGTGCCCGTCTTGTCCATGGCAAGCGCCGTGATCCGCCCCGGTGCCTCGACATAGGCGCCGCCCTTTATCAGCACACCATTTCGTGCCGACGACGCCAGGGCAGCAACAATGGAAACAGGTGTGGAAATGACCAGCGCACAGGGACATGCTATGACCAGCAAGACCAAGGCATTGTAAAACCAGTAATCCCACGCGCCCCCCGCCAGCAATGGCGGCAGCAGGGCGATGGCAATGGCTAACACCATCACGATCGGCGTATAGACACGGGCAAACTTGGCCACCCATTGTTCAACCTCGGCCCGCCGCGAATGCGCTTCGCCAACCATTCGGATGATCCTTGACAGAACGGTGTCGCCGGCCGGCTTGGTCGCGCGTACGGTCAATGTTCCGACGCCGTTGATTGTCCCGGCATAAACTTCATCACCCGGTTCCTTGGGAACTTCCGCGCTTTCGCCGGTAATCGGAGCCTGGTTGACACTGCCGATCCCGTCCACCACTTCACCGTCAAGCGGAATGCGGTCGCCCCCACGCACCACAAACCGGTCCCCCACGGAAACTTGCGCGGCAAGCACGTCTTCCTCGGTGCCGTCCTCGCGGATCACCCGCGCCGTCGGCGGCGCCAGATCCAGCAGCGCGGCGACCGCGTTGCGCGCCCGCCCGACACTCCAGCTTTCCAGATACAGCGAAAGCGAAAAGAAGAATGCCACCGTCGCGGCCTCGAAATATTCGCCCAGCCAGATCGCGCCAGCCACCGCGACGATCATCAACAGGTTCATGTCAGGCGAGAGCCGCCGGGCCGAAGACCAGGCCTTTGGCGCCACAAGCCAGGCGC
Source organism: Thiosulfatihalobacter marinus (assembly GCF_016019955.1). Classification (GTDB taxonomy): domain Bacteria; phylum Pseudomonadota; class Alphaproteobacteria; order Rhodobacterales; family Rhodobacteraceae; genus Shimia; species Shimia marinus_A. Next base: position 621,685 of record NZ_JAECRZ010000001.1, on the reverse strand, counting down.
CAAATATGATGGCCGCCAGGAACACAAGGCTTTCCACCAGCGGCATCGGCACGTCGCCATGTCCCGAGAACAGCCGCACCGCCCCGCCAATGCCGTTTTCGACGATGTGATAGGCAAATCCGGTCGCCCAGAACACGCCGCTGACAGCGGTGAAAAACCGTTGCCGCTTCAGATGTGCCGCCTGATCCGCCGCCGCGCTGTCGGCATCCCAGGGCTTTGCACTCATTCCGGTGCTTCCGACCAGTTTGATGATCCTGTCATCCGCCAGCGCCTTGCCGCTGTCCAGCACGGTCATCCGGCCGTTGATGACATCAAATGCCAAATGCTCGGTCCCGCCAACAACCGGCCCCAACACCTTGTTCAAGATCGCGACTTCCTCGGCGCAATCCAGCCCGTTCACCCGGAAACTGCGCCCTTTTGCGGTCACGTCCCCCACCGGACCAATATCGCCACACATCGCCCCCTGGCCAGAGCCACAGCAGGCGCCCTCGCCCTGACCATGCGTGTGGTCATGTTTGTGATCGGAGTCGTGATCGTGCGAGTGTCCATCATGCGCCATTTATGTCTCCTGGAGCGAATCAGCTTTCCGGTCACAAGATAGGAGCTACAGCAACTATAGGATCAAGCCGGTTTCGCAGAGAACTTTTCAAACGCCCTTGCGCCCGCCGCACTCGCCATTCCTTGGCACAAAGTTGCGCGCCGATCACGACGGGCAAGCGCCAGGCAACACATTCGCCACGCCCTTGCTTGACACCCGACTGCGCGCACCATACTGAGATTGCGAATTGTTCGCATGAAAAGACCCCCATATGTCCGACGCACCCAAAGAGCTTGCGGCCTTCCCCGGCAAGGGCGGTTGGAAACAGGACCGGCGCTCGCCAAGCCTGCCGGAATCGTATCACTCTGTGGCCGTGCGGCCCGGATCGTTCCTGCGGCGTTTCCTGTCCTTTTTCGGCCCCGGCTATCTTGTTGCCGTGGGATACATGGACCCCGGCAACTGGGCCACGTCACTGGCCGGCGGCTCTGCGTTCGGCTATACGCTGTTGTCCGTCATATTGTTGTCGAACTTCATGGCGATCCTGCTCCAGGCCCTGGCCTTGCGCCTGGGCATCGCAAGCGGCCGCGACCTGGCACAGGCCTGCCGCGACGCTTTTCCGGGCTGGACAAGCAACGTGCTCTGGGTGCTGGCCGAGGCGGCAATCATTGCGACGGATCTTGCCGAAGTGATCGGAACGGCGATCGCTCTGAACCTGCTCTTTGACATACCGTTGGAAATCGGCGTGGTTCTGACCGCGCTTGACGTGTTTCTGATCCTCTGGCTGCAAAACAAGGGGTTCCGGTATCTCGAGGCGGTGGTGATTGCCCTGACCACCGTGATTGCCGCGTGCTTTGCGGTCCAGATGGCCTATGCGGACCCGGTGATTGGCGACGTGCTGGCGGGCTTTGTTCCACAAGTGGACCTGATTACATCGCCGGTAATGCTGTACCTGTCGCTTGGCATCATCGGCGCCACCGTCATGCCACACAACCTGTATCTGCATTCCTCGATCATTCAGACCCGCGACATCGGAACCACCCTGAAGGACAAGCGCCAGGCCATTCGCCTGGGGACGATTGACTCGACAATAGCCCTGATGTTCGCCCTGTTCATCAACGCCTCGATCCTTATTCTTGCATCGGCTGCGTTTTATACGACCGGCCAGTTCGAGGTTGCTGAAATCCAGGACGCCCACCGCCTGCTTGACCCGACACTTGGCACCACGATCGCGGGCACCCTTTTCGGAGTGGCCCTTCTGGCTTCGGGATTGAACTCCACCGTCACGGCAACGCTTTCCGGACAGATCGTCATGGAAGGGTTCATTCGCCTGCGCGTCTCGCCCGTGGCGCGCAGGCTGATCACACGCGGCATCGCCATTATACCGGCTGTGTTCGTGACCGTGTTTTTCGGGGAAAGCGGGACGGCGAAACTGCTGATTGCATCACAGGTGGTTCTAAGCCTGCAACTGCCCTTTGCCATCGTACCTTTGATCTGGTTCACGTCCGACCGCGAGAAAATGGGTAGCCTGCCGGCACCGCGCTGGTTGACAACCGTCTGCTGGGGGATCGCGCTGGTTCTGATCGTCCTGAACCTGAAACTGATCTTTGATGTCGCGACAGGGGCTGTCGCGCTGTGAGGCGCGCATGATGCCAGGGCCCCGACAGCACCCGCTGTCCGTGCAGCCCTCATCGCCGCGTGGCCGGTGGCCAAAACCACGGCTCGCCCCCTCCCCGTTCGCTCCGCCTGATCGCAACAGAACTCGGCGGCGTTTCCGGCGGACCTCCATGGCCAACCGGGCCATCACTATGGGATGGCCCGGTCGGATTGGTTTCTCTCACGCTCAGTCGCTGGCTCTTTGCATCGCCGTTTCCAACCGCTTGATATCGGCATCGCTCAGCTTTGGCCGGTCAAGTTTGATGGTCAGCTTGTCGAGCTTGGCGGTCAGCGCGAAAGGTGGCGTATAGTCGGCATCATTGACACCCGTCAACGTGTCCGACCCGATATCAAATGCCTCGTCCCATTGCAGGATCACCGGCAACGTTGCCTTCATCTTCTGCGTATCAACGTCGATGCCATCTACGCGCAACGTACCCGTGCCGCCCTTTCCGATCCCGCTCGAGTCGTTATAGGCCAGTGTTCCATTGCCAAGCCCGTCATATTTGAAGTCGAACTCGACCGTATGTTTGCCTGGTGTCAAGGCGTCCTTGCCTTCCCATTTGATCCGGTTGAGATCAACCATGTTCCAAAGGAACACGGGCTTGCCATCCTTCGGGTAGAACCCGTATCCGCCGAACCGGCCGCCGGACGTAAGGATCATCCCCTCGGCACCGCCTTCAGGCACCTCGATTTCGGCCGTGATCGTGTAAGAAGTGTTGATCAACAGCGGAGAGTCGCCCTGCGGCAATCCTGTCATCGGCCGGATGTAGACAAACTCGTCGCGTCCCGCCGTGATATTCGGGCGTGGCGCCACGAGTCGCGCCTGCACCGAAGCATCCATGGGGAAAACCCGGTACTTCTTGGCTTCCTCGACGAACAGCGCCTTCATTTCCTTGACCTTGTCGGGATGATCCTTGGCAATGTCCGTTGTCTGGTTCATATCCGTGGTCAGGTCATACAGCTCCAGCACCTGATTGTTCAGCGGATCGGGGTTCGCCACCCCGCTGATCTCCCACGGCGCGCGATTGACTTGCGTACTCAGCAGCCAGCCCTCGTCATAAAGCGCCCATTGGCCAAACATTTCAAAATACTGCCGCTTGTGGCGACTTGGCACATCAGCGTTTGCAGCATCAAATGTGTAGGCAAAACTCGTGCCTTCAATCGGACGCTGCTTGATACCGTCTACTTCATCTGGTGCCGGGATACCGGTGACTTCGAGGATCGTAGGGACAACGTCGATCACATGCATGAACTGATCGCGTCTGCCGCCCTTGTCAGAAATACCCTTTGGCCAGGACACAACCATATTCTGACGGATGCCGCCAAGACGCGAGGCATTCTGCTTGAACCAGTCAAAAGGCGGGTCAAAAGCCCATGACCAGCCGGCCGACATGTGGTTATAGGTCTGTTCTGTTCCCCAGACATCGTACCATTTCATCTGGGTTTCGGCCGGAATCGCGTTGAGCCCGTTAAAGAACGCAACTTCGTTCGGTGTTCCAAGCGGACCACCTTCGGCCGAGGTACCGTTGTCGCCATTGATATAGATGATCAGGGTGTTATCCAGTTCCCCGATTTCGTCGATTGCCTGGATCACGCGCCCGATCTCATAGTCACTATAGGCTGCATAGGCCGCGAACACCTCCACCTGCTTGATGAAAAGCTTCTTCTCCGTGTCCGTCAGCTGATCCCAGGGCTTGATCTCGTCGGCTGGCCAGGGGGCCAGCTTGGCATCCTCGGGCACAATACCCATCTTCTTCTGGTTTTCGAAAATGGTCTGGCGCAGCGCCTCATATCCATCGTCGAAAAGGTTCAAGGCTTCGATCTTGTCCACCCATTCCTTTGTCGGATGGTGCGGCGCATGTGTTGCACCGGGGGCATATTTCACCAGAAACGGTTTGGACGGGGCAATCTGGTTCAGATTGGTGATATAGGAAATCGCATCATCGGCCATCGCCGTGACGAGGTTCCACTCATCTTCGGTCTCGTCGAAGGGATAGATCTGGGTGGTATTGCGGAACAGGTTCGGTTGCCATTGATTGGCGTCCCCCCCACAAACCCGTAAAAATATTCAAAACCCATGCCCGTCGGCCACAGGTCGAACGGCCCGGCCTGACTTGCCTGGAACGCGGGCGTGTTGTGGTCCTTGCCAAACCAGGACGTGGCATAACCGTTATCAAGAAGAACCCGCCCGATCGTGGCCGTATCCTTGGGAATGATGCTGTTATAGCCGGGATAGCCGGTCGATTGCTCGGCAATTACGCCAAAGCCCGCTGAATGGTGATTGCGCCCGGTTATCAACGCCGCGCGCGTTGGAGAGCATAGCGCGGTCGAGTAGATATTCGTGAAACTCAGCCCCTCTGCTGCCAGCGCGTCCATCGTGTCGGTCGGGATCACCCCGCCAAAAGTGCTGGGAACACCAAAGCCGGCGTCGTCGGTAATGATCAGCAGAATGTTGGGCGCGTCTTCCGGCGGCACGACCTGCGGTGCCCACCAGGGCGTGGAATCCAGCGCCTGCTGCGTGATCGTGCCGCCAAATGCCGGATCAGGCGCGGGAAGCTGGTTTCCCTTGAGCGTCGTTGTGGCGCTTGGCGAGCCGAGTGTTCCGGTGATCTCCTGTGCGGTCGCGGAAAAGCCCGACTAAGCCAGCAGCATGACACTGGTCGCTGTCAAGTGGCGTAAGGTCATAATATGTCTCCCTGAAAATTCGCCCGTGGCGACTTGATTAACACGGAAGGTCCAAAAAAATTTGCCTTGTGGTGCCAGAACGCAAGTGGGCTTGGCATGTCTGTAATCCGATCATGCACTGCAAAGCCGACAAAAAGCAAAGGACTTGATGGGCAAATCGCGCCTGTCGCTAACATTACCGCCCGGTTCAGGCAAGTTCGCGGCATCCGATGCGCGATACTGAACTTTGGCAGTGCCGTTGAGATAGATCAGTGTCGGACCGCCAATCCGGATTATAATCGGAGCGACCATGCGCAGGAACGCCAGCCGATGAGCCTCACAATCCCCATGATCCGCGCTGGAGCGATGATTCCGATGTTGCGGTGGATGACCGCGAACCGCCGCCCTGTCGAACGGCGCCTGGCCGAGGTGGATCTGTTGGCCGTCACCTTCGTCGAGCCGGACACACCGATCCCGCTGCTGAATGCCGCCGCGTTCTTTGCCAATGCCGCGCGGGTTGAGGGGCCCGACATCGGCTACCGGGTCGTGTCCGAAAACAGCATCCAGGAACTGGCCCTGATCGGTCGCGTCATTCTTGGCGCTAAGACACCCCGCGCTGCGTTGTCACGCGTTTCCGCGATGATGCCCTACCACTGTAGCCACGAAGTTCTGACCGTGTCCGAGACGCCGCAGGGCATCAGGATCGGCGAAGGCTGAACCTTCGCAATCGACGATCCGACACTCCATGTCATTCAGCAGTATATTACGGCCCTCATCCGCGCGATTTGCAGCCTGACGCTCGCGCCGCCGCCCCTGCTGTCTTCGGTCCGAATGGTGCCCCATCCTGAATACGGGTTCACACATCTTGCCGACCGGCTATGCGTCATGCCAACCGCGTCCACGTCCCGGTTTCTTGAAATCGAGATCAAGGCTTCGGTGGCGGATCGACGGTTTTTCAAGATTGCGCGGGACCGCCGGTTGGACCGGTTTGCGCCGGATTCCAAACCGCTGACAGAGGACCGGTCGTTATCGGGACCGGCGCGGGCGGTTCTCAGGCTGCATCTGCGGGACGGGCGCCCGTCGATCGACCGGCTCGCCGTCGCGGCAGGCGTGTCACGCCGCTCTCTGCAACGCCAGTTTGCGGCCGAAGGCACGAGTTTTTCCGACCTCCTAGAAGGGCTCCGCCGCGACATGGCGCTCCAGGAACTGGAACACGGGGGGCGCAGAATTGACGATATTTCCGCACATCTTGGCTATTCCAACCAGTCAACCTTGTCCCGTGCCGTACGCCGCTGGACAGGTCAGCCGCCCAGCGGGCTGCGGCGGCGCGGCCTGTAACTGCGCCGCCGCAGGACACCAGGAAACAAGACGCATCATGGCCTTGGCAACAAGGGTTTTCCCGCCAAATTCGCGGCTTCAAAACGTCGCCCTGGCACGTAGTCCGACAACCGTGACGGTGGTTTGCAAGGGGTTGGCGATTGGATTTCGGATAACCTGGATCGACGGTGTGATCGCGAAATTGTCCAGCAGCTGGAACCGAAAGAACACTTCGCCCGTAATCTGCTCCTGGTAGGCGTCATTGGACGGATCGCCCCATGCAAGCCCCAATCCAAGAACGCTGCGGGCCTTGCTGGCCGTCGCGTCAAGACCGATGCCCACCCCGATCCCGACATCCTGCTTGAACAGCGACGCATTTCCATCCGACACCCCGGCAAAGAAGATCGGCAGCACCATGTCGTTGAACATCAGCTTGCTGGCCACCAGATTGACACCGCTGCTTTGCGGCACACCGGCCTGAACCCGCTTGTCATGGTGCCACACATTGATTGCCAGCTTGTCCCAACGCGCCCGCTCGGGCGTGGTCAGGTACCAGCGCATTTCAAGCGAAGTCAGGAACTCCATTTGCCCAATCGTGTCAAAGGGGCTTTGGGTCGTCTTGGCATTGGCGTCATGGATGCCCAGCAGACCAACCAGTTTCGGAGAAAACTGGTACCCAACCCCAAGACCAAGCCCGCGCCCCGGAAAGGCGCGGGTGTTGCTGGCTTCCAGCGCCGTGTTCTGGAAACCCCGCTTGGGCGAGGACAACGCATGCCCACCATACCAGCCAACCGCGCTGATCTTGCCAAAAACAAAGCGCAGATTTCCATCCATGAGCGATTGCCGCCACGCAAGCTCGGACAGGTTCGCGCTGGAATAATCGCTGAATCCGGTACCGACCAGGGTACCGCTTCCAAACTGGTTGCCCAGCTTCGATGGCGGGATCGCCGTTCCCATGCTCGACCGGTTCTCAAGCCGGAAAGTCAGGCGCCCGGCATTTTTCGTGCCCCGCCCCACCAATGTCCATGACCCGTTCAGCTCGACCCGGCCCGCAGCCGCTTCGTTCAGCCCTGTTGTGTTATCCGATTTCTGGCGCAGCGTCTGGATACTGAAGTTCAGCTTCAGCCCGTATTTTTCGTTCCAGCGCTTCTTCATGTCGAACCAGGGCTTCAGCGGCCGTCTTGGCAAACGAATGACCGCGCCAACGTTGATATCGTCCTCGTGAATATCCTCGACAACGCTGTCTCCGCCTTCCAGCGAGGGTGACGGCCCGTATCCAGACTGGGATTGCGCCATTGCCCCGGACCCCGCTTGCATCAGGACAAGAGCAGCGGCGGTCACAAGAGCCCAGCCGCCCGCCGCGCCGCACACCCTGCGTGCCCAATAGTCGCCGATGCGTTCACCGATCGGGACCACGGATGATCGCTGGCGGCCCGGTTTCGTCATTTGGCGGTTTCAAGCGAATAGTATTGGCGGTAGGCATCGCCCACCATCGAGGAGTCCACATCGCCTTTCTGATCGATGACAAGATCGCGTTCCGGGCTGCGCACCCGGTATGTCCAGCCATCCGGTACAGGCAACACGCCGTCCAGCCTGGCGGGATCATTATCGGGCACCCTGTCTCCAAAAGCGTTCATCACAAAGATATTGCCCTTGGCGTCAACCAGCTCATAAACCGGCCGGCCAGCCTTGAAAACCATTCTCTGCGCCTTTTTCGTCACATAAGGCTTATAGGGATCAGCGCCCTCCCCCGAACCCAGCGCCGCCAGGGGCAGCTTGGCTGCCAGGCGCGCCTTGATGCCGCCAAAGTTGCGGGCTTCGCCCAGTCCCAGCGTCTGCTCATCCATGATCCAGTATTTGGGCCCGTTCAGCTGTGCCTTCCTGGCACCGTGCTCCCGGGCAAGATCACCGGGATCGATTCTTGAAAAGGCGTCCAGGTCACACGGGCCGTCCGCCGAAGTATTGTAGATCGTCACATCGGTCTCGCTGATCAGCAGGAACTCGCAAAATACCATGCCGCGAATTTCCGTCAGCGTGATGCTTTCGCTCTGCTGTGCTTTGGCAATCCCCCAAGTACCGATAGCCAGGGCTGCGGCCAGTGCCAGAATAGATTTCGTCCTCATGTGGTCTTCCTTCCTTGCAGTTGGGCCTAACAGCTTGCTCCGTCGGCACAGTTTTTCACCGCCACCCCGGCCCAGCCGGTAACTCCGGGCCCGCGCGCGCCGACGCCAACACCATGGAACCCGGCGCCAACACCGCCGCCGGGCCCAAACGTATCGATAAACACGGACGTGGCGCCACCGCGTGTCGGCATGGCCCCGTCAACGATCCTGTAGCTGTAAACCAGGTCACTTCCGTCCATCACCGGCGCCGACAATTCGACCACCGCCGTGACATTTTCTTCGAGGCTGGTTTCATACACCGACACAACCGCATTCGGCGGGTTGGCCGCAAAGCTGTCTTCACCCTTGCTCCAGCCCTTGACGAACCGGTCCAGCGGAATATGCCCGGCGATGCGGTTGGGCCGGTCGGAGAAATAGATTGTCTGGTCGTTGGCTTCAATCAAACGAAAAGACTGCGCATCCGACGCAATGGCCTTGGAAGTTTGCACGAATAACAGCGAGATTTGCGTATCGTGATCCTGCTCGGCATAAGTTATGCCAGCAGACATCACGATTGCAGTCAGCGTTCCAAGTATTCCAGGGGTATTGTCTTGCATTCCCATCTCTCCCGGCTGGTCATGTTGCAGGTGCGGCCGTGTGGCCACACTGTTGCCGATACGGTTTATCCACCACGTTGCGGCATGGGCTGAAGCACGATGAACCCCTTGTCCCACATATAATAGAACCGCCCACCGAAGCCCGGCGACAGCAATGTGTTGAAATTCATGGGATCAAGGAAATCTGATTCCGCCAAAAGCTTGCCGGTCCTGGCATCAAGCCAGATTGCCTGTTGTTTGTAGGGCGGATTTGACGTTTGCATCAGATCCTTCTGAGTCACGCCAGGCGCCGCCCTCGCGGTGCCAAGAACCCGCTTGTCAGCCGGGCCATACAGTGCCTGAAGCGCTGTGGTGGCGCCATCCCTGGTCCAGACCACAGACATTTCACCCGTGGATTGATCCAGTTTCACGGCCCCGATCTTCATCATGTTCTGGTCGGCCGAGAACACCATGCTGTTGGCGGCATCAACAGCGGCCTTCGGCGGCGCCCAACTCAGCCCGGTCGGCAGGTCCGTGCCAAAAGGATAGACGCGGGTGATCTTCGTGGGGTCGCTCTGATTGATCGCCACAAGCGACGACGCCGCCTTTTGCGTCGGCAGTCCGTTGACCTGGATCACCACCCAATCCCCCAGAATGCCCGGCGCGTCGCCTGCGGTTTGACCGGCATCAAGATAGGTGCCAATCACCCAGTTTTCGTCCCTGGACAGTTTCTTTTCCTCCGGGTTCCAGAAAAACCGGTGCACGCGTGCCACCGTCGGCGCATAGATCGCGATCTTGCCGTCATGCCGCGTGATCGTGTGCGGGGTCACGGCGTTTTCGGGGACGCGCGCGCGGTCAAGTATCTCGAAAGTCGCCGGATCAATCGCAAGGATCGTCGATCCGGGGGACTGGGCCGCGCCGCCGGGGCACTGGAACGCCGCCAGCGTTCCCTGGATGTTGCAGGGCGTGGCGCGTGTCTGGTTCTTGACGATCAGCGTGCCGTCCGGTGCGATTGTAAGATGCTTGTAATTGCTGCCCTCGGGCGGCGCGTCCGCCGGCAGCATGACATGTTGCAGGATACGCCCCGTGTCGCCATCCAGCTTGACCAGGTGATTGCCGAAAGCGATCGGAATATTGCCATCGGGCAGAATATTCAGGTTGGCCGCCCCGACCCAGGATCCCGAGACATTGCCGTTTTCCAGAACCGTGCGCCAGATCTCCTTGCCCGTTGTCGCGTCAACCTTGGCCACCCACGGCCCCGGTGGGACCACGCCCTGTGCCGGCGGATTGTTGCCGCCGGTCAGATACACTTCCCCCGGATAGCGATTGTTCATGAAAAGAACACCCTGATACTCTCCGTCTCCCCGCCAGGCATACACGTCGTTCGGCCCGTCCCAGCTTCCGAGGAAACTGGCGCAGGGATACACTTGGCTGCGGGTGCTGTCGGCCACCTCTGCCCCATTCAACGATTTGAAATATCCCGGCGTATCCAGATCCTGCGTGCATTCCCATTCCCGGGTGATCCGTCCAAGATCGCCCGGCATCGGACCGTTGGCCGCTGAAAATCCACCCTGGGCCAGGGCCGCTGTGGCCACGAAATGCGCCAGGGCCAAAATCTTCGCGATCACTCGCATCACGCTGTCCTCCCGAACAAAATGTGCCGCCATCGGTTGGCCGCAAGGGTCCAGGTGGAAGAATAGTCAGAGAGGCAGCACAGGCTTTTAACCTTGCGCGCCAAAAACTGGCGATACGCTCAGCCGCCCTGGCGATCCGCCAGTTGCGAAGGCGTGCGGCCGGTCAGCCGCCGAACCGCGCGTGTCAGCGCGGACTGCACCCAATATCCCAGCCTTTCGGAAAGATCGGCCAGCGACACACCCTCATCTGCCGCATGTTTCATCGCCAGATCGCGCCGCACAATGTCAAGCTGCCGCGAATAGCTGGTGCCTTCCTCGGCAAGCCTGCGTTGCAGGCTGCGCGGGCTGATATTGCCTGCGCCGGCAATTCTGGCAATCGTCGGCTCGCCGCCATGCAGCATGGCGGCAATGACGGAACGCACCGACGCGGCAAGGCTGCGGTCTTCCGCCAGCGGCGCGATTCCGGTGATGTTTCCATTGGCCAGGCGGTCGCGCGCAATCACGCGGAACGGGTTCATTGCCACATTGGCGGCCATGGTAATCGTCAATGCCGCGCCTTCCGCCGGACGCAATCGATCGGAAAAAAGGGGCGGCAGATGGCTCAACCCAAGGTCGGGATGGGGCACCATGTCCACCTGCTCGAACAGTGGGGCCCGAAGCCCGGTAAACCCGAAAAGCTGATGCAACATTGCAATCAGCAGAACGTGCACCGCGTGCAGGCTCTCGGGGTCAAGAGAAAAGGCAAAGGCGTGGTGTATCGTGATCCGTTCATCGGTGACGATCAGGCGCAATATTTCGTGGCTGGAGTGCATTGGCATCGCGGCATTCAGCCTGTGGAGCGCCTCCAGCGGACTGCGCGCGCCCAGGGCCACCCGCCCGATAAAGCCAAGCTCCGCGATGCTGGCCTGATTCACGATCTCGGCAGCGACTCCGGGACCATGATCGCGTGACAATTCTCTCAGCATCGCGATCCCGTTATGCGTCGGGATCGGATCAAAGGGCGACAACGCGAACCAGTACCCAAGATCGGCGCGTTCCAGATAACGATCCGCATCCAGACGGTTCACCTCGATCCAGCGTATCAGTGGCAGGACATTCGCGGCACGTATCAATGGAACAGTCTGCGTCAATTGGACAATACGACCTTTCTGTCGGGCACCGTTTGCGCGCCGGACCCGCCAACCATCCGACACATGGGCACCCCTGTCAACGCAATGGACCGGGCACGGGAACAGGGCGTGATCCGCGCCACTTCACGTGCGGCGTCGCCGACATTCCCCCTTGCCTCCGCGCCTCTCTCTGGCACTCTGCACCAAACCCACCTTCTGTCCGAGGTCCGAATGACTGTTCCTGCCCCGATCCGTGCCGCCGATCACCTGATCGACCAGCTTGTCGCCCAAGGCTCCGACCTGATATTCGGCGTCCCCGGAGAAAGCTATCTGCCGGTTCTGGATGCGCTGCATGGGCGGGATAATGAAATCCGCTTCATCACCTGCCGTCAGGAAGGCGGCGCCGCGATGGCGGCGGATGCCCATGGCAAACTCACCGGCCGCCCCGGCATCTGCTTCGTCACCCGTGGCCCCGGCGCCACCAATGCCAGCGCCGGCGTGCATGTCGCGTTTCAGGACAGCACGCCGATGATCCTGTTCATCGGGCAGGTCGCGCGCGACATGGTGGAGCGTGAGGCGTTCCAGGAGATCGACTACCGCCGCATGTTCGGGCAGATGGCCAAATGGGTGGCCCAGATCGACGATGCCGCGCGCCTTCAGGAATACATCACCCGCGCCTATCGCGTCGCCATGTCCGGCCGCCCCGGCCCCGTGGTGCTCGCCCTGCCCGAGGACATGCTTTACGACATGCTCACCCCGCCTCCTGCCCCGGCCCGGATCGCGCCCCCGCGCTATCTTCCCGCCCCCGATCAAATGGCGGCCCTGCGCGAGCGGATCGCGCGGGCCGAGCGGCCACTGATCATGGCGGGCGGCGGCGGATGGACTCCCCAAGCCATTGCCGCTCTTGACACATTCGCCCGCGCCCAGGCCCTGCCTGTTGCCGTTTCCTTCCGCTCGCAAGGGCTGATCGACAACGACCACCCGTGTTACATGGGACATTTCAGCACCGGACAGCCGCCCTATCTGGCCACGGCTCTGGCCGAAACCGACCTGCTGATCGCCCTGGGTCCCCGGCTGGGCGAAATCACCACCGCCGGATACACCGCTCTCACACCGCCCGTGCCCGGCCCCGACCTGATCCATATCTATCCTGAACCCGAAGAGCCGGGACGCGTCTATGCACCCGAACTGGCGCTGGTGGCGGATATGCACAGTTTCTGCACCGCCCTGACCGAATGGGCGCCGATCAAGCCTGCGGCCTTTGCGCCGCGCACCGCCGCGCTGCGGGCGACCTATGAAGTATTCAACAGCCCCGCCTCGGTGCCGGAAGATCCCCTCGCCCCCTATTTTGCGCATCTGAACGCGGTGGTGCCAGAGGATGCCATCTTCTGCAACGGCGCTGGCAATTATGCGGTCTGGCTGCACCGCTTCGTGCGCTACCACAACCCCGGCAGCCAGCTTGCCCCAACGTCCGGCTCCATGGGATATGGCCTGCCCGGCGCGATTGGCGCCGCCCTGACCGAACCCGGACGCGAAATCTATGCCGTCGCCGGGGATGGCTGTTTCATGATGACCTGCCAGGAATTGGCCACCGCCGCCCATCACGGCCTGAACCTCACGATCATCGTGGTGGACAATGCCCGCTACGGCACCATCCGCGCCCATCAAGAGCGCGAATACCCGCAACGTGTCTCGGGTACCGGGCTGACCAACCCCGATTTTGGCGCCTTTGCCGCCGCATTCGGCGCGGCCACCTGGCGTGTGACCTCGTTGTCGGCGTTTGAAACCGCCCTGGCCGAGGCCCGCGCGCACCCCGGCCTCAAACTTATCGAAATCCCGCAAGACCCGCGCTGGCTGGCCCCCGGCAAACGCTTGCCGGATTAGGGCGCGTCAGCTTTACACCCTTTCGCTTTGCCGCTAGCACTCGGGCCAACCCACGCAAGGAGATCGCCCCATGCCAAACCGGTCCATCAAGATCGCCGATCGCGAAATCGGCCCCGATCATCCGCCGCTGGTGATTGCCGAGATCGGCATCAATCATGGTGGCGATCTGGAGGTGGCCAAGGACATGGTACGCCTGGCGGCCGGCGCCGGTTGCGAAATGATCAAGCACCAGACCCATTTTGTCGAAGACGAGATGACCGACGAGGCCAAGGACATCTTTCCGCCCAATGCCGATGTGTCGATCTGGGAAGTCATGGCCCGCTGTGCCCTGTCCCCCGAGGACGAACTGGACCTGAAACGCTACACCGAAGAGCTGGGCATGATCTTCATCTCCACGCCCTTTTCCCGCGCCGCGGCCGATTTTCTGGCAGAGGCCGATGTGCCCGCCTTCAAGATCGGCTCGGGCGAGGCCGACAACCTTCCGCTGATCCGCCATATCGCGCGGTTCGGCAAGCCGGTGATCATGTCCACGGGGATGCAAAGCATCCAAACCATGCGCCGTTCGGTGGCGATTCTGGACGAGGCCGGCGTGGATTATGCGCTTCTGGAATGCACCAACCTTTACCCCTCCCCTCCGGAAATCGTGTCCCTGCAAGGCGTGACAGACCTTAGGACCGCTTTCCCAAACGCGGTGGTCGGCTTCTCGGATCACTCTATCGGCCCGGAAATGGCGCTGGCCTCGGTGGCGCTGGGCGCCTGCATTCTGGAGCGCCATTATACCGACACACGCTATCGTCAGGGCCCCGACATCATCAACTCCATGGATCCGTCCGAACTGCGCCACCTGATCGACCGATCGCGCGAAATCTGGATCGCGGCCAACAATCCCAAACAACGCACCGAGGCCGAGGAATCGGTTTACAAATTCGCCCGCGCCAGCGTGGTCGCCGATCGTGACCTGCCCGCCGGTCACGTGATCGCCGAAGCCGATATCTGGGCGCGCCGGCCCGGCTCGGGCGAGATTGCGGGCTATGATTTCGACAAGGTCGTGGGCAAGACCCTCACGCGCGCCGTTACCCGCAACACGCAACTGACATGGGCCGATCTGGGCTAAGCGCATGATCCTGTCCCAGACCCACAGCTTTATCTTCGTGCATGTGCCCAAGACCGCCGGCACCGCGATGACTTCGGCGCTCGATCCCTTCGGCATCTACCCGCCGCGTACCCTGTGGCGTTCATTCCTGCGCCGCCTGCCTCTCCGCGAAGCGCCCGACAAGGTTTACCTGCGCAAACATGAAACCGCCGCCGGGGTGCGCCGCAAACTGGGACCGGACGTGTTCGACCGGTTCCACCGCTTTGCCGTGGTGCGCAACCCATATGACCACGCGGTGTCGCATTACGAATTCATGAAACAGTTCCGCATCCCGAAGATCGCGCAAAAGGTCGCCAACATGTCCTTTGCCGATTATCTGCGCTACCGCATGAAACCGCCCTTCTGGAACGATACGTTCTTTGCCCGCCTGCCCAACCAGTCCTATTTCCTCGTCGATGAGGCCGGCGCGTTGTTGGTGCACCGCCTGTTGCGTTTCGAGACGCTGGCGGACGATTTTGACGTGATGGTGCATGACCTCGGCATGGGTGACGTGACCCTGCACCGCGAAAACGAAACCATCTCCCGTGCCGACAAGCGCCCGTGGCAGAGCTATTTTGACAGCGAATCCAAGGCACTGGCCGACGAACTTTATGCACCGGATTTTGCCCTGCTGGGCTATGATCCAATGATTGCCTGACTATTCCAGCGCCGACAGATCCGGCAGCTCGCTCACGCGCCACACACCCATGAACTTGTCCTTCCGGCTGCCCTTCAGGTCGGGCATGCTCTCGTCGATCATGCGCTCTGCCTGGCCAAAGGAAAACGGCGGTAACATCAGGTTCAGGGCCCGCCACTGACCCGTTGAAATATCAACGTTTTCCTGTGTCTCCGGGTTGGTCGTGGTGATCAGCCAGGTCGCGCCGGACGCCTTGATATTGCGGATAGCGGCGGCGATATGCGCATTGGACAGGTGCACCAGGCAATCGCGCACGAACACGATATCGTGCCCCGGCACGGGCCCCTGGATCAGGTCGATCACTTCGAATCTCACGCCCTCGCGGCCATGGGCCTTCTGGTTCTGTGCGATCATCGGCGCCACGATATCGCCGCCGGTATACTGCGCAACGCCCAGATCCACCGTCTTCATCCAGAAATAGTCGCCACATGGCAGGTCAAGAAAACTCTGCGCGCCCAGATCGCGCACCACTCCGGGCAGGGCGGCACGGATCATTTCCGTGTTGGGCATGTTCGATCCCTTGCCCGAGCGGCTGTCGGCATCGCCCCACTTGTTGCTTTCGTAATATGTGGTGAACACATCCGACGGATTGCGCCCGCGCAGCTTCCATTTGCGGATTTGTTCCTTCAGCGTTGAAAACAGCCCCATCTCACCCTCTCACTTATGCCTCAAAGGGCGGCAGACGGCCGCCGTTATCCACCCAATAATCCCGCAACCACCGCACCTGTCCATGCCCCAAATGCGGAAATCTGTCCCAGAACCCGGCCTTTTGCGGCAAAAGATCGATCGGGCGCGGGTCGCCGTGAAAGGCCACGATCCTGGCCGATTCCGGCGGCGGCTTGGGCGGCAGCAAAAGGTCCACCCCCGGAGGGCGACGCAGGTAGCGTTTGAAACTGATCACCCAGCCGCGAGGCCAGAATTGCACGTCCCGGACATGGCCCAGCACAAAATCCTGTTCGTTGGCAAACCGCGCTCTGGCCGCTTCCCTGTCCGCCTGAAACGCCGCCAGCACATCGCCATGCGCCCCGGCCTGAAACGCGAACACACCGGTGCCAAGCTGGCGGGGCACGTCCGGCCCGGCCCTGGGATGCCAGCCCGGCCCCACCCCGATCCCGATGAATGGCGCGGGGTGGTCAAACATCCCGTCCAGCCCGCCCAGCACCATCATGTCCAGATCAATGAACAGGCAACGACCGGTGATATCGTGCAATCGCGGCGCATATAGCGCCAGCTTGGGCCAAACGCCGGGGGTAAACCACTCTTCTTCACTCAACCCGATATCGGGGATCGGCAGCGCCTCGATTCCCTCTGCCAGCCCAAAGCCGTCATCCGTCAGGCAAACAAACCGGAACGGGCCGGAAATGGCCCGGCGGCAGGCATTGAACAGCACGTTCACGTAATCCGGGGGGAACAATGGCCCCCATTTCATGCAGATGACCGTGCGGTTTTGCGATCCCACCCTGCGGCTCCTTCCTTCATCGCTTTCCGGTTAAGCGACGATCCCGGCATTGTCCAGCAAAGCGATATGCTTGAGCTTGTTCACCCGCTGGGCTAGGGTCCGCGTCACCTCTGGCGACATGGCTTTCGGCGCATCCCGCACATGACACGTTCAATCCTGTTTCTTACCGGCACCCGCGCCGATTTCGGCAAGCTGGAACCGCTTGCCACCGCCTGCCGCGACGCCGGTTTTGCGGTGTCGTTCTTTGTCACCGGCATGCACATGCTGGATCGCTACGGGCTGACCAAGATCGAGGTGCATCGCCTGCCTGGCGTCACCGTGCATGAATTCCTCAACCAGCGCCCCGGCGATCCCCAGGACATCATCCTGGCCAAGACCGTGGTGGGGTTTTCTGATTACGTCACCGAAACCCGCCCCGACCTTGTCGTCGTGCATGGCGACCGGATCGAGGCGCTCGCCGGTGCGCTTGTGGCCGCGACCAACTATGTGCCTTGCGCCCATATCGAGGGTGGCGAAGTGTCCGGCACGATTGACGAGATCTACCGCCACTGCAACACCAAGCTGGCCAGCCATCACTTTGTCAGTTCCCAGGATGCAAGGCGCCGCGTCATGGCCATGGGCGAACCCGAAGACAAGATCCACGTCATCGGCTCGCCCGAACTGGACTTTCACGCCGGTCCGTCCGGTGTCACGCTGGATCAGGTGCGCGCACATTACGATATCCCCTTTTCGGAATTCGGCATCGTGGTTTTCCATCCCGTGACATCCGAACAGGCCAGCATGGGCGCGCAGGCACGGGCGCTGTTTGACGGGCTGGCCGCATCGGGCCGCAATTTCATCGTCATTGCCCCAAACAACGATCCCGGCTCCGAAGACATCTTTGCCGTTCTCGACACTCTGCCAAAGCTCCGCTTCCGGCAATTTCCGTCCATGCGGTTCAACCATTTTTCCGAACTGATGAAAAACGCCGCCGTCATGGTGGGCAATTCCTCGGCCGGCGTGCGCGAGGCGCCTTTTCTTGGCCTGCCCTCGCTGGATATCGGCACCCGTCAGACCAATCGCGCACAATCGGAATCGGTGTTTTCCTGCGCGGCCACTGACCGCGCCGCAATCGATACTTTCCTGACAATCCAGTGGGGCCGGCGCCACGCCCCCCATACCGGCTTTGGCGAAGGTCGCGCGGCGGATCGGTTTGCCGCGATCTTGCAGAATGGCAGCTTCTGGCAACAGGGCCTGCAAAAGGCGTTTCAGGACATTGCCTGACACCACTCCGTCCCACGGCGCCGCGCTGGCCGCCTATGCGCTGGCCGCCCGCGCCCTTCCGCTTCTGGCCGCGCCCGTGTTGCGCCGTCGTCTGAAACGGGGCAAGGAAGACCCGGCGCGCTGGCGCGAAAAGCTGGGCGAACCCACCGCCAGCCGCCCCCGGGGCACTTTGGTCTGGTTGCACGCTGTCGGCCTGGGCGAAGTGCTGGCCCTGCGCGGCCTGATCGCCGCCATGGCCCGCCAACAGCCCGGCTTGTCCTTCCTTGTCACCTCCACCGCCCGCTCCTCGGCACAGGTTATGGCGGCCAACCTTCCGCCCGACACACAACACCAGTTCCTGCCACTGGACGCGCCTCAATACATCGCCCGGTTCCTCGATCACTGGCGACCGGACCTGTCGATCTGGTCCGAACAGGATCTCTGGCCCAACGCGATTTGCGCCTCACATGCGCGTGCCATTCCACTGGCGCTGGTCAATGCACGCATCACCGCCGCCAGCTTTGAGCGGCGCAAACGGGGCCGGGCGCTGTATCGCGCGATCCTGTCGCGCATGTCTCTGATCTGCGCGCAGGAAACCGGCACCGCCAGCCGCCTTTCCGCTCTTGGCGCGCGCGATGTCCGTGTCACCGGCTCGCTCAAGGCCGCCGCCCCGCCGCTGGGGCATGACGTGGCTGCATTGGTGGCCCTGCAAGCCGCCTGTGCGGGGCGCCGGGTCTGGCTTGCCGCATCCACCCATCCCGGCGACGAGACCGAGGCCATTGCCGCGCAGTCCACACTTATTGCCGCCGATCCCGCTCGGCTGCTGGTTCTTGTCCCGCGCGATGGCCACCGCGCGCCCGAGATCGCACAAGCCTTGCGGGCCCGGTCGCTGCCCTTTGCCCAACGCAGCACCGGCGCCCTGCCGTCGGCCCGCGATGCCGTCTATCTTGCCGATACCTATGGCGAACTGGGCCTGTTCTACCGCCTTGCAGACACCGCCCTGATCGGCGGCGGTTTCGATGCCATCGGCGGACATAACCCGTGGGAGGCCGCCGCGCTGAACACCGCGATCCTGTTTGGCCCCGACACACATAATTTCGCCGCCGACTATACCCGGTTGACCAAGGCCAGCGCCGCGCTTTGCACGCCGCCGGGCAGCCTGGCCGCCGCCCTCACCGATCCGCGCCTGCCGGATATGGCCGCCGCGGCCCATGGTATCTGGCAACAAGCGCGCGGCGCGCTTGATCCGCTTGCCGGTGATCTGCTCGCCCTCGGGAAACACGCCCCATGAGTCTGAAACTGCGCGCCTTTCTGGGCCTCTGGTCCGTGCTCTGGCATCTCGGGATGCCCGTGATCCTGCTCTATATCCGCAAACGCGCCCGCAAAGACCCGGCCTATGGCGCGCATCTGGCCCAGCGGTTTGGTCGGTATCGCAACCCCTTGCCGGGTTCGGTCTGGGTCCATGCCGTCAGCCTGGGCGAGTTGCGCTCTGCCGTTCCGCTGATCCATGCCCTTCTGGCGCGCGGCGAAACCGTGGTGACAACCCATTTCACCCCCGCCGGGCGCGGTGAATCCGAACGTGTCTTTGCCGATGCCATCGCCAGGGGTCAATTGCGCGCCGTCTGGGTGCCATTCGAAACCGCCTGGGCCTTTGCCGGTTTCTTCCGCGCCTTCCGCCCGAAATACGGGCTGGTCATGGAGATCGAGATCTGGCCGCGCATGGTTATGGCCGCACGGCGCGCCGGCATCCCGCTTTTCATGTGCAACGCGCAATACCCCACCAAATCCATGGCCCGCGATGAAAAATACTGGGGCCTGATCCCGGAAATCATGTGCAACATGGCCGGCGGCTTTGTGAAATCCCGGCTTCAGGCGGATCGGTTTGCCTCGGTCGGTGTTCGCAACCTGCATGTCACCGGCGAGCTGCGCTTTGATCAGCCGATCCCCCCCCACCTGCCCGGCGCGGGCATCGCCGCACGCCGCTGGCTGGGCGGCGAAAACCGCCCCGTGATCGCCTTTGCCTCCACCGTCGAAGGCGAAGACGACCTCTACCTGGACGCCATCACCCGGTTGCGCGACACCAGCGATCCCAAGCCAATGATCGTCTATATCCCACGCCGCCCGGAACGCTTTGATGCCATCGGCGATATGCTCGATAAAACGGGTCTGACCGTCCTGCGCCGGTCGCGCGCCCTGCCAAATGATCTGCGCGACGCCGCGTTTGGTGATCCCGTCGCCCCCCCCGACATCCTGTTGGGCGACAGCCTGGGCGAAATGTATTTCTACCTCGCCATGGCCGACCGCGTTGTAGTGGGCGGCGGATTCACCCAAGGGGGCGCGCATAACATCATCGAGCCGCTGGCGCTGAAGAAACCGGTAATCACCGGTCCCGAGATCTGGTCGATTGAATACCCGTTCACCGAGGCCGAAGCGGCCGGCGTGGCCCTGCGCGCGCGCCACGCAACCGCCCTTGCACAGGCGTTGACCACGTTTGCGCCCTCGCAGACTTTGATCGAGACCTTCTTTGCCGATCATGCGGGTGGTACGGACAAGTTCTTCGCGGCCCTTCCCGACGCGCTGTCAGATGCGCCGCGTTGACCTCAGCCCATATCCATGTCCACCACACCCGAAAACCTGCGCGCCTCCCAGGCCCGCGCGATCATCAGGCTGGCGTCGCGCATCCGGTCAAACCGCGGGATCAGCGGGTTGCCCGACCCCGCAAGCCCCCGCACCAGCGCAAGAAAGTCGCGCATCATGTCCATGAACATGTCGTTGCGGTCAAAGTCATAGCGCCGCACTTGCGTGCCCGCCGCGTCTGCGATCCGCATCTCGGGCACCAGGAAATCCAGGTCGATGATCTCGTCCCGTCCCCGCAACGCGGCCCGGCGCACCGACACCGGGCTGATATAATCCATCGCCACGCCGCCCACCGCCGAACCGCTGGCCAGGCTCAGTCGCGCCGCGAAATCCACGCCCGGAAACGCACCATGTCCCACCGCGTCGCAGCTGCGCAGCCCGCAGTCGGGAAACAGCGCCATTGCCATGTCGATCTCGTGGCACAAATCCAGCAATACACCGCCGCCTTCCGGCTCGGCCGCATAGCTCCCCGCAAAAGACCAGTTCTCGCGCCATTGGCGCACGTCATGCCCAATCTCAAAGGCAAACCCGTATATCTGCCCCAGATCCCGCGCCGCCAGGTCGCGTACCGCCGGGTGGTAGCGCATCATGAAGCCCACCATTGACCGTTTGGCCACCGGTGTCCCGGCCGCGTGAATCGCTTCGGCCTGCGCCACCCGCCAGGCCAGCGGTTTTTCCGCATAGAAAGGCCAGCCCCGCGCGGCGCACATCTCGATCAGCTCCAGGCGGATCGGCGTCGCGGTGGCGATCACCACCGCCTCGATATCGCCGCGCGCCTCGAACGCGGCCCGCTCAAACCCGCGCCAGCCGATCAATGCCACCTTTTCACCCAGGGATTCCAGGTTGGCCGCGTGGCGACGCCCGATCGATCCGGCGCCGATGACCGCGATCACCACGCCGAAAAACCCCCGTCCACATTCACCATCTGCCCGGTCATATGCCCGGCCTGCGCGCTGGCAAGGAACAGCATCACATCGGCGATCTCGTCAGGCTGCGCCATGCGGTTCTGCATGATCAATTCGCCCACACGGCGCTGAAACTCTTCGGAATGCCCGTTGAACACCGCGCCCGGCGCAATCGTGTTCACGGTCGCATCGCGCCGCGCCCAATACCCGGCCAGCCACACCGTCAGCCCGTGAATCCCCGCCTTGCTGACCCCATAAGCCGAGAAATTCTTGAACGGCATCCCGTCATAGATCGGGTGATGCGCACCGTTCAGCGCATACATCGACGCCACATTGATCAACGTGCAGGGCCATTTGCCCACGATGTCGCGATCCATCTGGCGCGCCACCATGAAGGCGCCGGTCAGGTTGGTGCGCAGCGTGCGTTCGAAATCCGCCACACTGGTGTCTGCAAAATCGGGAAACGGCTTGCCCGCGCCCATCAGCATTTCGCCGGTAATGGCGGCATTGTTCAGCACAACATTCGGATTCCAGCCATCCGCCATCACCCGTTTGAAGATTTCAGTTACCTGAGCTTCATCCCCTACATCCATGTGATAAAATGCAAAATTTGGATCATTCCCATGCCGCTCCATCAGCCCGTCGGCCCGTGCCCCCTCAAGATCGGTGGCCACCACCCTGGCCCCGCCCGCCAGCATCCGCCGCACATAGGTTGATCCCAGCACGCCCCCCGATCCGGTGATGAAAACCGTGCGTCCATCCAGTTGCCTGTCCATTATGCTCTCCTGGGGGTCTGGCTCAGATATTCCTGCATCAGGAACTCTACAAGCTTGAAATCAAAGGGTGAATCGATGTCCACACATCGTTCGGCGGGCATTTCGAACGGGATCACACGGCCCTCGTAGATCGTTTCCGCGCGCCGCAGATAATGCGGATCCACCACATAGGTGCTGGCCGCATGTTCATATACCCTGGGCGCCGCCTGGCGCGACCACACGCCGCCCGGCAAGGGTTTGGACACATGCAGCGCGCCGGTTTCATCCGGCTCGACCAGATTGAAATAGGGGTTCTTGCGCGCCTCGCACACGCTCATCACCATGTCGGGCTTTTCCGCAAAGAACAGATCCAGCGCGCCCTCGATGTCTTCGGGCGCGCGCAACGGAGAGGTACAGTCCAGGTCCAGAAACGCCGTCACCGCCTGCCCGGCAGCGGCCTGCCCGGCCTCCAGCGCGTGTTGCCACACGCCCCATTTGGGCGCCGCATCCGTGGCCAGATGCGCCGGGCGCAGCCCGATCTCCAGCGCGCCCTTCTTCACCGCATGGGCGTATATCTCTTCATCATCGGTCGACACCACCACGCCGTTCACGCGGTCGCTCTCCAGCATCTGGTCCAGCGACCAATCGATCAGCGGCTTGCCGCACAGATCGCGGAAATTCTTGCCCGGTACCCCCTTGGAGCCCTTGCGTGCCCCGATATGCCCAAGGATCATCGCCACCGCCTCTTTCGCATTGCGCCTTGTTCCAGTTAAATTGCCCCCCGGCATGTTGCAACCGCTAAGCGGGGCTTGCCCTTGCGCGGCATTCATTCGCAGACTACATCTCGCCCATCCGCTCACGAACCGGCGACCCTGCAATTCATGCCCAGCACTCTTGAAAAGATCGGCTACCGGATTTCCGACACCGCCATTCGTGGCTTTCTCGGCGCCATGCGGCTGTTGCCCTATGACACCCGCCTGCATGTCACGGGGCTGTTCGGCGCCCATGTTCTGGCCCCGCTGACCGGCGCGCGGCGCCGTATCCGCAAGAACCTCGCGCTGGTCATGCCCGATCTCTCCGGTCAGGACATCCGCCGCCTGACGCGGGCGGTACCCTACAATATGGGCCGCTCCGCGATGGAGCATTTCTCTCCCGATGAATTCGCCGCCCGCATCCGACAGATCGACATCGAAGGCCCCGGCCTTCAGGCGCTCGAAACCGCCCACAAGAACGGGCAAGGTGCCCTGCTGGTGACGGGGCATTTCGGCAATTACATGGCGGTGCGCGCGGCCTTCGTGGCGCGTGGTTACAACATGGGCGGCCTTTATAAACCCATGTCCAACCCCTATTTCAACGCGCATTATGTCACCGCCTTTTTGCGCCACGGCGAGCCGATGTTCGAACGCAGCCGGCGCGGCATGGCGGCGATGGTCAGGTTCCTGCGCAAGGGCGGGTGGGTCGGCATCGTGCTGGACCAACGCATGAACGATGCCCCGATCCTGTCCTTCATGGGGAAACCGGCCCGCACCTCCTTGTCGGTGGCCGAACTGGCGCTGAAATACGATGTGCTGGCCATTCCGGCCTATGGCATCCGCCAGCCCGATGGCAATTACCGCATCGTTATCGAAGCCCCGATCGCACCGGACACCCCCGAGGCGATGACCCAGGCTCTCAACGACAGCCTCGAAGCCCAGATACGCGCCCACCCCGAGCAATGGATGTGGACCCATAACCGCTGGAAAAACGCGGGCAACACGGTCTGACCGGATTTCGACCAACCGGCAGCAGCCCCAATCACCTAAAAATCACCGCATTTTCGTAAGAATATCGCCATGGCGCGGTGTCATGTTGACATCGTGACCCCTGCTCGCCGGTCACGGCTGCCAATGGAGACTTCCCATGAAACACGTGCCCCCTCCGGCACAGGCCGCGCCACGCCATGCCCGGCTGTTCGAACTGATCCGCCAGGAAAACCTCGCGCAGGAACGCACGTCACACGCCAAACCCCGCGCGCCGGTTGGATCCGTGTCCGAATTCCTGAAACAATCCGCAGCCGCATCGCTACGAAAAAAACATTAAGTTCAGCCGCGAAATCCCCTTGCCACAACGAATTTTTCAGAACTGTCTGCGCGTGATGCGGGTGGTTTGACATTCGCCACGCTGGTGAATTTCTGCTTCAACAGCTTTTGCAACTCGCCCTCGGCGCCCCCGGCCAGAACCTTGGCCACAAACGTGCCACCCTCTTCCAGCACATCAAAGGCGAAATAAGCCGCCGCCTCGCATAGCGACATGATGCGCAAATGGTCGGTCTGCTTGTGCCCCGAACTTGACGCCGCCATGTCGCTCATCACCACATCGGCCTTGCCGCCCAGCCAGTCTTTGACCTGATCGTCGGCGCCCTCATCCATGAAATCAAGCTGATGAATCTCGCATCCCGCGATCGGCTCCACCTCTTGCAGGTCGATGCCCAGGATGCGGCCCACCTTCTTGCCGGATTTCTCGCCCAATGCGTTCACCCGCGGCACCGCCACCTGACACCATCCCCCCGGCGCACAGCCCAGATCCACCACCCGCGCGCCGGGTACAAGAAAGCGAAACTTGTCATCCAGTTCCATGATCTTGAACGCCGCACGCCCGCGATAGCCCTCGGCGCGCGCCTGTTGCACATAGGGATCGTTCAACTGGCGCTGCAACCAGCGGGTCGAGCTAAGCTTGCGCCCGCGCGCCGTCTTGACCTTGACGGTCAGGTCACGCCGCCCGCGTCCCGATGTGTTCTTGCCGGTAGGTTTCTTTGCCATTTCTGTCGTCCCGCGTCAGTCCTGCGCGCCTCATACCCTTAATACGGCCCGTCTTCCAGCACCCCATCGCGGCTCATCTGCGCATAAAGCAACCCTTCACGCAGCCCCCGGTCCGCCACCGACAGCCGGTTCGTGGGCCAACACCGCAGCAGCGCCTGCAAGATCGCCGATCCGCTCATGATCAGCGCCTGACGGTCCTGCCCGATGCGCGGATCGTTGCGCCGCCCGATCGGGCCAAGATCCAGATAGCCCCGGATCACCTTGTCGATCTGGTCACTGGTCATGCGCAACCCGTCAACCTTGGTCCGGTCATAGCGGCGCAGCCCCAGATGGCTTGCCGCCACCGTGGTCACGGTGCCGCTGGTGCCCACAATCTGAAAGCCCTCGACGGGCGGGTCGTCCTTGTAGGGGGTAAACTCGGCCAGATTTTCCTCAAAGAACCAACTCATCAGCGCAAAGCGCGCCGCATCGTCCTCGACATCGCGGAACTGATCGCGCAGCGTCGCCACCCCCAGCGGCACGCTGATCCAGTCCACCACCTTGGCCGCCGGAAACGGGCTGTCAGGCGTATGGAACCCACTATGCAGCCGCATGATCGCGCGCGGCCGTTCCAGCGCGGGCACCGCGCTCAGATCAATCCACACCAGCTCCGTGGACCCGCCCCCGATATCCACCACCAACAGGTGTTCGGTCTTGGTGCTGACCAGCGGCGCACAGGAAATCACCGCCAGCCGGGCTTCTTCCTCGGGCTGAATGATCTCAAGGCTCAACCCGGTCTCACGCCGCACCTGCCGGATGAAATCGCGGCTGTTGCCGGCCCGCCGGCAGGCTTCAGTCGCCACCAGCCGCATCCGCTGCACCTTGTGGCGCTTCAGTTTCTGCTGACAGATACGCAGCGCCTGGATCGTGCGCCGCATCGATCCGCGCGACAGACGCCCGGTGCTTTCCAGCCCGGACCCGAGCTGAACCGATTTGGAAAAGCTGTCCACCACATGAAACTGGTTGCCCTTGGGTTGGGCAATCAGCATGCGGCAGCTGTTCGTACCCAGATCCAGCGCCGCATAAAGCTCGCTGGGATCGGGCGGTTTCGGCGCGGGGCTCTCGACCGGTTTCAGGAAGGCGCCCGCACCTCTGGGACGCTTGGGCGCCATAACTCACGCCCTCCATTTCGTGTTGCCTTCAACCTAGTCGCTTGCCCCCACCCGCGCAATCCCCGCCGAACGCGCGGGCTCATCTTCTTCTTGCGAAACTTTCAACCCCTGCCCTGTGGTCAAACCCTGCCGCCCCCCGTTAGAAACGCCCTCATCGCGGGGCACTGTCGCTCCAAGCCGACCACTTGTCGAAAATGAGCAAAACGCTTTTCGCTCTCTGCCCTAGGACTGTCTTACCAAAACCGGAGGAATCAGCCCCCATGCCTGACGTCACCATCGTCTATTGGCGCGACATCCCCGCCCAGATCATCGTGGGCAAGGGCCGTCGCGGCGCCAAGAAGCAACTTGCCGAACGCTTTGAACAGGCGATCGACAGGGCGGCGATGAAGGTGGGCGCATCCCAAACGGATGCCTACCTGGCTGAATGGCGCAAGGGCGAACCCTACCCGGTCGAGGGCGATCCGCACGCCGTTGTCGAAAGCGAAACGGCGCGGATCGAAGCTGAATACGATCAGGCCCGCCTGAAGGCGCTGATCGACAATGACGGCCGGGCATGATCAAACGCCCCTCTTTACTGGAGTCCGCGATGGCTTTGTTGAATTTCAAGCGCAAAGGCGACGAGGCAAAACCCACCTCCGCCCATGTCGAGGCCTTCCTGCAAGGCTACTCGATCGAGGTGATGCCCCGCACCGCCGCCAAGATCGAGGATTTCCGCGCCCTGCTGCCCGCCGGCACCCGCGTCTATGTCGCCCATATCGAGGGCACTCCGATCACGGAAATGGTTGAAACCGCCAAGCGCATCGCCGCCGAAGGCTATGACGTGATGCCGCACTTCCCGGCCCGCATCATCAAGGATGCCGCCACCCTGGAAAACTGGATCGCCATGTACCAGGGCGAAGCGGGCGTGAAACAGGCGCTGCTGCTGGCCGGGGGCGTGCAAAAACCGCACGGCGCATTCGACTGCTCCATGCAGCTTCTGGAAACCGGCCTGTTCGACAAGGCCGGGTTCACCCGCCTGCATGTCGCGGGCCACCCGGAGGGCAACAAGGATATCGATCCCAAGGGCGGAACCGCCAATGTCGATGCCGCGCTGCGCTGGAAACAGGATTTTTCGAACCGCACAGATGCCGACATGGCCATCGCCACCCAGTTCGCCTTTGATGCCAAACCGATCATTGCCTGGGCCGACAGCCTCAGCGCGGCGGGCATCGACCTGCCGATCCATATCGGTATTGCCGGCCCGGCCAAGTTGCAAACCCTGATCAAATTCGCCATCGCCTGCGGCGTCGGCCCCTCGCTCAAGGTTCTGCAAAAACGCGCCATGGACGTGACCAAGCTGCTGTTGCCCTATGAACCCACCGAGATCCTGACCCAACTGGCCGATCACAAGGCCGCCAACCCCGGCTTCAACATCGAGCGCGTGCATTTCTTCCCGCTGGGCGGCATCAAGACCAATGCCACCTGGGCCATTGAAAACGGCGGTGCCTCCGGCACCCCGGCCAACCCGCAATAACAAGGACCAACCATGACCCGCACTGTCGTCGAGTCCCAGACCAAGACCGCCATCATCGGCTTTGACGAGCCCTTCTGCGTGATCGGCGAACGCATCAACCCAACCGGGCGCAAGAAACTGGCCGCCGAACTGGAAGCGGGCGATTTCTCGACCGTGGAACAGGACGCGCTGGCGCAGGTCGCCGCCGGGGCCTCCGTTCTCGATATCAACGCGGGTGTGGTTTATAATTCCAACCCCAACCCGAACGAAACCGAACCGCCCCTGATGCGCAAGATCGTCGAACTGGTGCAGGGGCTTGTCGACGTGCCGCTCTGCATCGATTCCTCGGTGCCCGGCGCGCTGGAGGCAGGGCTGGAAGCCGCCAATGGCCGCCCGCTGCTGAACTCGGTCACGGGCGAGGAAGAGCGGCTTGAACAGATCCTGCCCCTGGTCAAGAAATACAACGTGCCGGTCGTGGCGATCTCCAACGACGACACCGGCATTTCCGAAGACCCTGACGTGCGCTTTGCCGTAGCCAAGAAGATCGTCGAACGGGCCGCCGATTTCGGAATTCCGGCGCATGACATCGTCGTCGATCCGCTGGTCATGCCAATCGGCGCCATGGCCACCGCCGGACACCAGGTCTTTACCCTTGTGCGCCGCTTGCGCGACGAACTGGGCGTCAACACCACCTGCGGCGCCTCCAACATCTCTTTCGGCCTGCCCAACCGACACGGCATCAACAACGCCTTCCTGCCCATGGCCATGGCCGCGGGTATGACCAGCGCGATCATGAATCCGGTGGCGCTGCCCGTCGGCCCCAGGAAACTGGCCGAAAAAAGAGCCGAGGTCGAGGCCGCCGGGATCATCCTGCCTGCCGATATGGACGATGAAACCTTCTGCCAGATATTCGGCATCGGCTCGACCAAACCGCGCGCCGGCAAGGAGATGGAGGCGATCCGCGCCGCCAACCTGCTGACCAACAACGATGCCCATGGCGGCGACTGGATTCGCTTCAATCAGCCAGCCGGGTCCGCCGGGGCCGAGGGCGCATCGCGAGGCCGTCGTGGCGGCGCCCGCCGCCGCCGCGCCTGAGAACTCGACGAAAAAACAAGGCCGGGCCGCCAAGCGACCCGGCCAGGTCACAGCGATTGCCGCTCATGGTTCAACGTCGCCCTATTTGGCGGCGCGGGCGCTTTTTGAGTATTTTTGGAACACTGAAAGCAGCGCGCGCGCCATATCTTTCATTGTTCCGCAAATACTCCGGGGGTTTGGGGGCAGCGCCCCCATTCCATTCAGGACAAACACGCCTCACATCCATGCCAAGGCATCGATCTTCGCAGAGTATCAACCGCGTTTCTTCCGGTCTCTGAAATCATGCGCACTGTCGGTGGCGGCCTCCCCCGGCGCAAACATCGCGTGTTTCTGGATTTTCTGTGTACCTGTCACCGGAATGTCATCCAGAAACCGCACCCAGCCGGGCGCCTTGTAATAGGTCAATCGTTCGAAGCACCACGCGAAAAGCGCCTCCGCCATGGCCGCATCCCGGGCGCCGTCCACCTGCACACAGGCCATCACCTCCTCGTCGCGCATCGCGTCGTCCACCGCGATCACCGCCACGCGCAAAACACGTGGATGTTCCTGCAAACAGGCTTCGATCTCTGCCGCGGCAATGTTCTCTCCGCTGCGCCGGATGATGTTCTTCTTTCGGTCGACAAAGCAGATCATCCCGCTGTCATCCATCACCACCGTGTCCCCGGTGTGAAACCACCCGCCCCGCCACGCGTCTTCGGTGGCGTCCGGCAGGTTCAGATATCCCGAAAACGCGCCACGGCGCGGGGTGTCGACGCTGTGACGCAGCACCATTTCGCCAGGAATCCCGCGCGGCTGTTCGTGGCCCGCGTCATCCACCACGCGCACCTCCAATCCCTGCACCGGCCGTCCCATGGCGCGCGTGTCCACATGGCGCGGAGGATGACAATCGGCCAGGATGCGGCACATCTCGGTCATGCCCCACACCTCGATCAGCGGAAAGCCGAACCGGTCCTCAAAGGCGCGATGCAACGTCGGCTCCACACCCGCGCCCACTGCAAATTCGATGTTGTGGTGTTTTTCGAATTCTTCAGGCGCGCGGTTCATCAGCGCCGGAATGATGATTCCCAGGTAATGCGCCACGGTGGCCCCTGTCTCGACAATCTCGCGCCACCAGGCGCCGGCCCGGAACCGTTCGGGAATGATCTGGGTGATACCCTGATCGATCGCGCACATCGTCAACAGGATCGCCGCGTTCACATGGAACAGGGGCAACGGGCAATACACCCTGGAGCGTCCGGCATCAAACCGGATCAGCCCACCGCGCGATCCGTACCATTGCCCCATCTCGATCTCATAGCCATGGCTCATGATACAGCCCTTGGGCCGCCCGGTCGTGCCGGAGGTATAGATCAGGCTGGCCTCGCTCGTCCCTGTCACCGGCCCGGCCTGTGGCGGCGCTATCGTGGCCTTGGGTAGATCCGGCAGGTCCGCCGCCATCTCCGACAACGGTACCGCCCGTCCGCTTTGCGCGATCCCCTGCGCCATCAGCTCCGCCAGGTCCGGTGCAGCCAGGGCCAGCACCGCATCGCTGTCTTGCAACAGATAGGCGATTTCGGCAGGCCTGTAATCGGGGTTCACCGGAACCCAGCTTATCCCGCGCGCCGCCAGCGCCAGCTTGACCAGCAGCATCTCGGGCCGGTTGCCAAGCAAGACCGCGACGCGATGCCCGTGCCCGTATCCCGCCGCCGTCAGCCGTTCGGCCCAGCCGGCCACCACCTGCGCGGCCCCGTCAAAAGAAATCGCGTACCCGTCAGGATGATAGCCCCGCCCGGCATCCGCCGGCACCACAAGAAACGTGGTTTCGCCATGTGCCTGCGCGCGTGAACTGAAAAAAGCGCCGATCGTGTTGCTCATTGCCCACTCCCTCGATATCGACACACCATAACCGGCCCGCGCCCGCGCGCAATCCGCCTGGCTTTCCAGTCCCGGCGCAATCGGCTAGCCTGCCGCGAAACAGGAGGCGCTCGTGGCATCGATTTTTGTGTTTCTCTTTGTCCTGGCCGAGGCGCTGGCGGTTGTCCTGGCCTTTCGCGCCATGACCTGGTCACGTACGCCACAGGGCGCGGTCGCCTGGGTCGTGTTCCTGATATCAGCACCCTATATCGCCATTGTCAGCTACCTGTTCCTGGGACATTCGCGCATACGCGGCTACGTAGTGGCCCGCCGCGAATACGAGGAAATCCTTACCGGGGTCGAGGCCGCCCGCGTGACATTCCCTCCCAGATGCGACGGCCGTACAGAAGGGCTTGCCGCGCTTGAAACCATAGCGGCAAGTCCTGTCCTGTCGGGCAACGGGTTCGAGTTGCTGGTCAACGGCGATGAAACCTTCGATGCGATGTTCGCGGCGATTGACGGCGCGCAAACCTATATCCTGTTGCAATCCTATATCATCCGCGACGATCAGATCGGCCGCGATCTGAAAACCCGCCTGATTGCGGCCAGGAACCGCGGCGTGCAGGTCTATGTCCTGTATGACTCGATTGGCTGCTCGCGCCTGCCCAATGCCTATGTCAAGGAGCTCTCGGATATCGGCGTCCGCATCTATGACAGCAACGCCCTGCGCGGCCCGACCAAGCGGTTTCAGTTGAATTTCCGCAACCATCGCAAGACCCTTGTGGTGGACGGGATGACCGGGTTTACCGGCGGGCTGAATATCGGTGACGAATATCTGGGGCGCGACCCCAAGGTTGGCCCATGGCGCGACACGCACTGCCTGTTGCGCGGCCCGATCGTGTTGCAGTTGCAACTGGCCTTTTGCGAAGACTGGCACTGGGCCACCCAGGAATACCTTTATGATCAGATCGACTGGCCCCGCGAAGCGGCCCCCGAAAGCCGCGACGCGTTGCTGCTGACGTCGGGTCCGGCGGACGAGATGGAAACCGGAAACCTGTTTTTCAACACCACGATCTCCACCGCACGTCGCCGGATCTGGATTGCCTCGCCCTATTTTGTGCCGGACCCCGACATCATCACCGCACTCAAGGTGGCCGCGCTCAAGGGGCTGGACGTGCGCATCCTTCTGCCCGCCAATGCCGATCATTGGGTCACGTGGCTGGCCGCCTTCGCCTATTTCGATGAATTGCGCACCGCCGGGGTGCAGTTCTGGTTCTATGAGCCGGGCTTCATGCACCAGAAGGTCGTGCTGATCGACAATAGCCTTGCCTCGGTGGGCACGATGAATCTCGACAGCCGATCCTGCCGGCTGAATTTCGAGGCGGTCGCGATATTCCTGGATTCGACCGTGGCCGAAGATATCGAGATCATGTTCAAGGAAGATTTCGCCCGCGCCTATCCGCTGGAAAAGACCATTATGGAGCAGCCTGTGTTCATTCGCCTTCTGGCGCCGTTTGCCCGCCTTTTCGCGCCCCTGCTGTAGTGGCGCGCCGCCGGTCGAACAGGCTTCCGTTGAACTCGGCGCCCAGCACGAATATCGCCGACATCATGTATAGATAGATCAACGCCGTCATGATCCCGGCCAGCCCGGCATAGGTCACGGAATAGGTGGAAAACTTGCTGAGGTAAACCGCAAAGCCCTTTGACGCCCCCCACCACAGAACCACCGTCAGCACGATCCCCGGCGCAAGCGAACGGTCGGAATGGCGAATGCCGGGCAGCCACTTGTGACAGGCATAAACCGTAAACAACAGGACGGCCGTGGTCACAAGGGTGCGGAACTGCCCGCTGCTCAGGATCGAATTGCTCAGCCACGGTACCCATTCTTCAAAAAAGAGAAGCGCCAGCGGAACCGCCACACTCAGCGCCCCCACCAGAACAAAAAGCGCCGTGCCGCCCAACACGAAAACCAGCGCCAATAGCCGATTCTTCCAATAGGGGCGCGGATCGTGATCGCGATAGGCGCTGGTGATCACCAGCCGGATCGCCTCGATCCCGTTGGACGCGAACACAACCGACAACACCGCGCCCAGCGTCAGCGTGGTCGATCCATGTTCCAGAACCGCCTTCAACTCGTCGGCAATCGGCGCCGCAATCTGTTCGGGCCAGGTACCCAGCACGAATTGCACAAGGTCATCCACCTGCGTGTCCGCGCTCAGAACTCCGGCCAGGGCCAGCGCAAAGATGCAAAACGGGAAAACCGCCAGCATCACCGCCAAGGTAACATGACTGGCGCGCACGAACCCACCCTTGTCGGTAAAGCGCTGCACCGCCTCGATAAATGTCTTCCAATAAAGCTTCATTCACGCGATCCCGTGCCCGGCCCCACCTTGCGGTGCCCCGCCGCGATCCGTCAAGCCACCGTTCCGCCCCTTGCGTCAGCTTCTGCAAAAAACGGATCGCCTTCTCCAAAGTCCGCGCGCCGCCCGATCCCCATTTCCCTGACAGAGAGGCACAAGGCCCAGGGCCAGAGCGCCTCTCGCCAGACACAACACGGATAACCGGCCCCGCCCCTCCTCCGTTTCTCGTGTCGGGGCCGGCAGACGGAGCCTTTCTCCTGACCTTTGGGAAAGGCGCCGCCGGACCATCAGCGTCCGCCACTCACGGCAAAGGTCGGTGCCGGCCCCACAGATGCGGGGTCGGCACATCCCGAACGCCCGTCATGCCGGGTGCCCGAGGCGGCGTGCGCCCCGGACCGTTTTCTCCTCCCTCCGGTCCGGGGCGCCCCGCAATCCCAGAATCAGGAGACCGACATGACCCGGGATTACAGTCAGTCATCGCCGCTCGGCCCGCTTGTGGGCAGTGCGCGCACGGCACGGCTCTATGGCAGGGCCGTCGGCAGCGGTCCAGCCGGCGCGACCGCCTTGATCCTGCCCAGTCTGGAATGCGACCCGCCTTCGGACCGGTTTGCGACCGCCGCCCAGCTTTTCACGGCTTTTGGACATGGCACGCGGCGCAACGTATGCCATCTGCAATGGGATCGGCATTGGTGCCGCGGGGGTGGAGAACGGTTCAGCCCTCTGGTGCGTGATCTTGACCGGGTCGTGACCGGGGGATTGCCCGATACATCCGGCCCGGTACACCTGGTGGCGCTCGGCTCGGGCGCACTGGTCGCACTGAAATGGTTCACCCACCGGCAACGCGAAAAACAACCCGCCCCGGCGCTCAGCCTGTCGCTGATCGCCCCCGCCCTCAGCGTTGCCGGACGCCGGCCCCGCACCTCGCTGGCGCATGTCACCTGCCCGGTCTTTCTGGCCGTGGATCATGCCAACCGCGGGGCAAGCCAGATGGATGTGCACATGCTGGCCACGCGCCTGCCGGATCGTCCTCATCTGGTGGTCGCGCAACCGGGCACGCGCTATCTCGAACCGCACCCGCCATCCGCCGCCGCGATGCACTCCGCGGCCAGCGGCGTCACCCTGGCCGGATCGTGGCGCCATCGTTGGGCCGACTGGCTGGCCCAACGCGAGGGTCGGGCCGCCGCCGTCAACACGCGCTCGGCGCGCGGCCACTAGGGTCAGGATCCATTAATCCTGCGCCACTGGTTTGACAGATTTGCTGTCTGACTACGTACAATGCCGCAGGAATAGTGGTTCTATTTCAAGGCATTGAAAGGACGTCAGGCGGCAAATCCGTCAAATCCGCAGGACGCCAAATCCACTTCATCTCAGCGGCTTGGCACGCTTGGAAATAGAGCCACTATGTCCGGCGCGCGCCAAACCCCCGATATTTCGTGGATTTGGCGCCAGTGGTGCAGGATTAATGGGTCCTGACCCTAGGCCATCAACCCCGCGTGCCGTCTGACCTTTAGCGGCGTCTTGCCAAACCAGCGGCGAAACGCCTGATTGAACGCGGTCTGGTCCGAATAGCCCACCGCCAGCGCCACTTCGCCCAGCGGCAGGTCGGTCTGTTGCACCAGGGCCAGCGACCGGCGGCGGCGCTGTTCGTCCATGATTTCGCGGAAATTCGTGCCCTCCTGCTTCAGTCTGCGCTGAAGCGAGCGGGGTTGCATCTTCATTGCCGCCGCCACCTTGTCCTGCGAACACACGCCCAGGGACAGTTGCCGGAACACCTCCAGCCGCACGGTCTCTGCAAAAGGCACGCCCTTTTCCAGTTCGATTTCGGCCAGATAGCGCCGGATGATCGGGTGAAAGGCGACATCCTGTTTTTTCAGGCGCAGGTCCAGAATGTCCCGACGGAACAGAAAGGAATAGCTATTGCCGCCATAGCGCACCGGGCAGCCCAGTTCGGCGGCAAGATGGTCCTTGCCCAACGGCGCCGCAAACATCACCTCCGCCGACAGAATATCCGGCGCCCGCCCGGCCAGGTCGCGCAGCACGTTGCGCCCCATCACCAGCGACATCTCGCGGGCCTGGCGCGGTCGCGTGATCGACACGGGCGCATAGATCACCTCGGCCAGTCCGTCCTCGGGGATTTCTCGCAGCGAACTCACCGCTCCGTTGGTGTGCAGGAACTGAAACCGCAACAGGGCCAGCGCCGCCGTGCGCACTGTGGTTTCCATACGAGTCACAAGGCTCACCACGCCCAAGGTATCCAGCGAATGCAGGCGGGCCAGCCGGATACCCAGATCCGGCATCTTCCAGGTGCGCGCGCAATCCTCCAGGATCATGCACATGTCCTCGAAATCAACCTCGGTTTCACAGGCCCGGAATATCGAACTGTCCAGGCCATAACGCGCCAATATCGGGGTCAGATCCTGTTTTTCGCGTGCCGCGATCTTGTCCAGCCCCTCCAATACCGATGCCCGGATATAACCTGCCACCTGAACGCCCCCGTCAAATTCATTTACCCAATGCGGACAGGATAAACCGCCCCGCCAGTCAGCGCCAGTGCCGGCCTCAGCGCAAACCGTCGGCGCCGGTCACGTCTTCGGCCTGCAAGCCCCCCATACGGTGATGAATGCGTCCGCCCCGGCTCATCGCCAGCGCAAACAGCAATTCATCCGCCTTCGGTCCATCCGGAACGCCCACCTCCATACCGTCGAAATGGCTGCGCACATAGGCCGCGTTGATATGGCCCAGCGGAATGTCGATCCGCGTGCCCACCCCGCCGATCTTCATCGACGAGGGCACAATCGCCTTTGCCTCGCCCAGCCGGGCGCGCATGGCATAGCCACCGGGCACGTGCCACAGCGCCGTATGTTCCAGTTCGCCCCCCTCCCCGGCCAGCCCGGCCTTGCCATAGCCGTCGATACCCGCGATCCCGCCCATGGCCTCGATCAGCCGGTCGGTCATCTCCAGCCCCAAAGGCTTCAGATCCTCCATCGCCGATTGCAGATCCTCGACAAAGCGCCCCGCAAACGGGTTCTTCACCAGCGCCACAATCGCCGCGCGCCGGCGCGGGGTGTCGGCCGCCGGGCCGCCATCGTGATGGATGTCCTCCACAAAAACCATCGTCTTGCGCAGGGTGAATTCAGGCATGTTCCGCCTCCTTCCGGTCAAACAAAAGGGCATCTGCCCCACAATGGCGCGTTGCACCGTTCAAACACAGCCACGCGCCCTCGATCAGCCCGCGCGCCTTGCAGGTCTCGGCATAGGCCGCTCCCGCCGCAAGCGCCGCGCCCACGTCTTCATCGCGCAATGGGCCCACACCAGTGGTCACGCGCCGCGCCCCCAGATCGCTGTCGGGCCATATGTCAACCGCGCGGTCGCGAGTTATGGCGGGATGCCCGGGCAGGTTTACATGGTTGGCGATCAGCGTCGCCGCCACATCCGCCTCTGCGGCGCTGGCGGCCAGTACTGTCACCGCATCGGCAATGCCAAATGACAGGCTGCGCCCCCGCCAACCCGATGTCGCCACCCCGCGCACCGGGCTGAGCGAACCAATCCGCGTGCGGACGCCACCGCCAAGTTCCGCCGTCAACCCGTGCCCCTCGCCAATCACCAGCGCCACATCGCCGCCGTTGTTCACATAGGCCGTGTCGATCCCGCCAACCTGCGCGATCACCCGCGCCATTTCATCCGCCACCGCACCCGCCACCGCGGCCATCGGGGTCACGAATTCCGGCAGGAACCGGGCAGACACCGCCCGCATCCGCGCCGCCACCGGGCCCAGCGGGCCTTTGCATTTTTTCACGGGCTGGCGCAGCATGTCCAGATCATCAACCAATTCCTGCAAAATGCCATCAAACCGCGCCACCACCGCGCGCAGCGCTGCTTCGCGCCCTGGCCCGGTTACATCGACAATCAGGTCAATCGGCCCGTGATGCAGATGCAGCCGCCGCCCATCGCCCAGCAATGCCGCCTGCGCCCCCACGCTCAAGGGTCCTCGCCCTTGTCGGGCACCGCGCGCATGTCCTTGCCGTATTCGCCGCCATGTTCCAGCACATCCTCCAACGAGCGCACCGCGCCGTCATGCCCGCCAAGCGCACGGTATTCCTCGCGCGGCACGGTAAATTCCAGCGGCGCGACAATCGCCGGGGTGGGCACATAGCCAAAGGAATTGTCGGGCATCCGCGTGACATCCGCCATCAGCGTGATGCCGCCGCCGGGCCAGACATAGGCCTCGGCCCCACCCACCGTCACACAGGTGCGCCGCGCCTGCACCGACCGCGTCAGCCGCACCGGGTTTTTCGTCACCCCCGAACGCAACGACCCGCCAGCACCCCCCATGAACATCACCGTGCACAGGGCGGGCTCACAATTCTCGGCAATCAGATCCACCGAAGGTTTCAACGCGTGCGGCAACGGGCGTTTTTGCGGCACAAGATCATCGTCCAGCACGTAATAGCCGTATTGCTCGCCCGTGGTGGACACCATCAACAGCGTCAGACCGGGCCGCGCGCCCTTTTTGGGCAGCCAGTCCCCCAGAATGGTCAAAGGATCCTCGATATCGGTGCCTCCCCAACCCAGTCCCGGCGCCGCCACCTGGAAATACCGCCCCGGCGTTGAACGTCGGCCCTTGACGCGAATGCCGGTATCGGGCCAGCCCAGCACCTTGCCCGCCTGATGCTCGCTGACCACGCCGGTGATGTGATCATCCACCACGACCACCTCGTCCACCAGCCCCTGCCACTGGCTGGCGAACATGCCGATCGTGGCCGAACCGCATCCCACACGCATCCGCTCTTCGCGATGCCCATCGACGATCGGCGCCTGCCCGGCCTGCACGATCACCGTCGCGCCCCCGTCCACCGCCAGCTCCACCGCCTCTCGATTGCACAGCCGCATCAGCACATCGCAGGTAACGCGCCCCTCGGGCTTGGAGCCCCCGGTCAGGTGATCCACCCCGCCCAGGCTCATCATCTGGCTACCATATTCGCTGGTGATCATCAGCCCCACCGCCTCGCCCGCATGGCGCACCACCGCGCCCTCGTGGCCCAGATGACGGTCCGTGTCGATCTTCACCTTGACCCCGCAATAACTGAAGATCGCCTCGGTCACGACGGTCACGAAATCCGCGCCATCCACCTCGCGGCTGACAAGAAAGGGCGCGGGTTTGTAATCGGGATAGGTGGTGCCCGCGCCCACCGCGGTGACAAACAGGTCATCCATTTCCAGCCGCCCGTCCCAATCGGCCTGCAAGAACGGGCGCAGCTCGCGCCCATCCGCAATGGCCCGGTCCAGCACGGTCAGCGGATCACAGCGCACGATCCGCCCGCCATCATTGGCATAGCGGTCACAGGCGCCGATCCTGCCCTCGGCGATGTAGCACATCACCGGGCAGGCATCGCAGCGGATCTTTTCCTCGCGCACGCGTTCGCTCACCGCACCACGCCTCCCACCAAGCCATCGCGCCGCGGTGACAGCGCCCGCCCGCCCCCACGGCGGGCGCTTTCAACGCCGCAACCATATGATCCCTCGCGACTTTCACGACCCGAGCCACGCGTTTCACCGCTCCGCCAAAGCGCCCATCCGGGCGAGCGCAGCCACCGCTCACCGCTCATGACTCCGCCTCCCGTATCGCCGCCAGCACCCGGTCGGGCCGCGCCGGCAACCGCGTGATCCGTGCTCCGCAGGCATGGCGGATCGCGTTCAAGATCGCCGGTGCCGTGGGGATCAGCACATGTTCGCCCAGCCCCTTGGCGCCCATCGGCCCTTCGGGGTCCGGCACCTCGATCAGGATCGAGCGGATTTCGGGCATGTCGCCCACTGTCGGGATCAGATAATCATGCAGATTGTCCGTGCGCCCCGGCACATATTCCTCCATCAGCGCAAGCCCCAGCCCCTGCGCGATTCCGCCCTCGATCTGCCCTTCGGCCAGTTGCGGATTGATCACCCGGCCCAGATCATGCGCCGCCACCATGCGCAGCACCCTCACCGTGCCCAGCCTTGTATCCACCTCCAACTCGGCCATCTGCGCGCCATACCCATAGACCGCATAGGGCGCGCCCTGCCCGTTCTCGTCCAACGCCTGCGTCGGCGGATCATAGGTTTCCTCGGCCACCAGCACATAGCCCAGCGGCCCCACCGACAGCCGGGCCGGCTCCACCACCGCGCGCCGCGCGCCATCGCTCACCACCAGCGTGCCGTTCTCCAGCGCCAGCCGCGCGCCATCCCCCATATTGGTCAGCGCCAGTATCCGAGCACGCAACGCCTGCCCGGCGCGCAACGCGGCATTGCCCGTCACCACGGTCTGTCGGCTGGCAGAGGTCTTGCCGCAATCGGGCGTCTGCGCGGTATCGGCATCCACCAGCTCCAGCGCATGCACCGGCAGCCCCAGCGCATCCGCCGCGATCTGCGCAATCACCGTGTTGGCGCCCTGCCCGATATCCATTGCCCCCTGATGCAGCCGCACCGCGCCCGCCGGGGTCACGCCAATACGGATCGTCGAGGGGTTGGGCAGCGCCGTGTTGCCACACCCATACCAGCAACTGGCCACGCCCAGCCCCCGTCTCATGTCGCCACCTTTCGCATTGAACGCCGCCACCCGCGCCGATCCGGCGCGCCACTCCTCCTGCAATGCCTCCAGACAGGCCGCGATGCCAACGCCCTGCAACACCTGTCCGCATACGCTCGCCTGCCCGTCGCGCAGCGCGTTTACCCGGCGAAACTCCAGCCGATCCAGCCCGACCGCATCCGCCAGTTCGTCAAACATCGTTTCCTGCAAGATCGCCGCCTGCGGCACGCCAAAGCCGCGAAACGCGCCCGCCACCGGCCCGTTGGTATGCACCGCCCGCGCCTCGGCCCGGTAATGGGGCACCTTATACGGCCCCGACGCATGAACCGGCACCCGCACCGCCACTGTCGGCCCCCAGCTGGCATAGGCGCCGGTATCAAAATCCCCGTCAAACCACATCCCGCACAGGCGTCCGCCGGCATCGGCACCGATCCGCGCGCGCATCCTGGCAGGATGGCGTTTCGTGGTCGCCGCCATGCTCTCGCGCCGGGTAAAGACCATGCGCGCCGGGCGCCCGGTCTTCAGCGTCACCAGCCCGATCAGCGGTTGCAGCGACAGGTCCAGCTTTGCGCCAAACCCGCCCCCCGTGGCCGCAGGGCGTATCCGCACCCGCCCAGGCGGCAGGCCCAGCACCCGCGCCGTGTCATCGCGGTCCATCACCGGCGCCTGTGTGCAGGCCCGGATATTCAGAACATCGCCCTCCATCCAGGCAACACCGGCCTCGGGCTCGATATAGGCATGTTCCACCCAGCCGGTCTCGATCTCGCGCGCCACCACATGCGCCGCCCCGTCCAGCGCGCCCAGCGGATCGCCGGTCCTGACATGCCCCTTGATCAGCACGTTGCCCGCGCGATCCGCATGTATCCGCGCTACGCCGTCGCCTTGCGCCGCACACGCATCCTCCAGCGCCTCCCGCGGCTCCCATGTCACCGGAAAGTCGCCGAATTCCAGCGCTTCGATCACCTCTGGCGCACCGGCCACCACCGCCACAGCCTCGCCGCGCATCCGCGCCACACCATCGGCCAGCGCCGGCTGATCGGCAAAGGCCGGGATCACGCTGAACCGGTTGTCACCGGGAATATCAGCGGCGGTGAACACCTCCACGCCATGGCGCGCGGACCAGGCCGCCAGATCGCCAAAATGAAATCCCGCATGGGCATGGGGCGATCGCACCGCCCGCACCAACAGCGCGCCCTCGGGCACCTCGTCAGCCCCGAACCGTTCGGTCCCAAGCACCTTGGGCACACCGTCCAGCCGCTCGACAGACGCGCCCACCGCCGCGCCCCGCCCAGGCACCGGACCAGACGCCGCTCCGGCCACATCCATCACCGCATCCACGATCCTGGCATAGCCGGTGCACCGGCACAGAACGCCCCCAAGCGCCTCCTCCACCTCGGCCCGCGTCGGGGCCGGGCTGCGCCGGATCAACGCCGTCGCCGCCATCAACATGCCTGGCGTGCAAATCCCGCACTGCGCCGCCCCGTGGCGCAGAAAGGCGCGCTGCAACGCATCAGGCCCCCCCGGTCCCAACGCCTCGACAGTTTCCACCGCGCGCCCCGCCGCCTGGGCAACCGGCATCAGACAGGCGCAAGTCACCGCCCCATCCATCAGCACCGAACAGGCCCCGCAATCGCCCGCGTCACAGCCCACCTTGGTGCCGCGCAAACCCAGATCCTCGCGCAGCACCTGCGACAGCCGCCGCCCCGGCCCTGCCGAAACCTGGCAAGGGGTTCCGTTCACGATCAGCGGAATACCCACCTCGTCCTTCATGACGCCCCTCCGGCAATTTCCCGCAAGGCCCGCCGCACCAATTCGCCCGCCGCCGCGCCGCGATAGCCCGCCCCGGCGCGCATGTCGGTGATCGGATCCAGCGC
Source organism: Thiosulfatihalobacter marinus (assembly GCF_016019955.1). Lineage (GTDB taxonomy): Bacteria > Pseudomonadota > Alphaproteobacteria > Rhodobacterales > Rhodobacteraceae > Shimia > Shimia marinus_A. The sequence goes on along the minus strand of NZ_JAECRZ010000001.1, from coordinate 580,196 downwards.
CGCGCCAATTGCGGCCGCATCCACCGCGCCCGCCGCCCTGGCCAGGGGCAGCCCGGCAAGCGCCGCCTCAACCGCCGGCAGGCGGCGCGCCACCGGGCTGCACGCGCCCACGGCAATGGCCGCCCTGTCGATACGGTCCTGCGTCAACACCACACGCACGGCCACCATGGCAATCGAGATCACCATATAGCGGCGCGCGCCCAGCTTCAAAAACCGGCTCTGCCCATCTGCGCCATGGCGCGGCACATGCACCGCCAGCACCATTTCATCGCCCGCCAGTGCCGTCTGCCGCACCCCGGTCAGAAAATCCTCCAGCCGCACCCGCCGCCGCCCCCGAACCGAGGCCAGTTCGACCTCCGCCTCCAGCGCCAGCAACGCCGGCACGCCATCGGCGGCGGGCGAGGCGTTGCACAGGTTGCCGGCCACCGTAGCGGCATTCTGGATCTGCACCGACCCCACCTCGCGCGCGGCCGCCCGCAACATGTCAAACCCGCCCGGCAAGGGCGCGCGGGCAATCTCCGCCCAGGGGGTTGCCGCGCCAATCCGCCAGCCCTCGGCCGTCGCCTGCACTCCGCGCAACGCGTCAAGCGCGGTGATGTCCAGAACCGGCCCCGCCAGTTCCGGCGCGTCCGTCGCCGCAAACAGATCCGTGCACCCGGCCGCAATCGTCACCCCGCCCCCGGCCAATACCCACAGCGCGTCTTCGAGGTTGCATGGGCGGTGATATATCCCCATTCTGGCCTCCCACCCTGTTTCCGGGGTGATCCATATTGTTTGTACGCAAATGGATTTTGCGGCACCGTACAAACCCTGTCAACAACAGCCGCACAACCCAAGGACACCGCGATGACCGCGCCCGCCGCAACCGACCCGATTGACTATAAACTGGACGATCAGGTGGGCTTTGTCATGCGCCGCGCCAACCAGCGCCACCTGGCCCTGTTCGCCAGCCTGATCCCGGAACTGACGCCCACCCAGTTCGCCGCCCTGGCCAAGCTGTGCGAACTGGGCGAGATTTCCCAGAATGCCCTGGGCCGTGCCACCGCGATGGATGCAGCCACGATCAAGGGGGTGGTCGATCGGCTGCGCCGCAAGGGCTTTGTCGCCGACAAGCCCGATCCGACGGATCAGCGGCGGCTTTTGCTCAAACCCACCGCCGCGGCCTGGGCCGCCTATGACCGGCTCCTGCCCCGCGCCCAGGAGATCACCGCATCCACACTCGCGCCCCTGACCGAGGGCGAACGGGCGGTGTTCCTGCTGTTGTTGCGCAAGCTGACCTAGGGTCAGGACCCATTAATCCTGCGCCAGTGGTGCAGGATTAATGGGTCCTGACCCTAGGGCACGCCCCCCCTGCGAAACCGCGTCACACCCCCAGATGCCGCTCGACAATCGCGTGATCGGCGCGCAGCGCCTCGGCCGGCAGGGTCTCCAGGTTGCGGCCGTTCTCGATAAAGGCCACCCGGTCGGCGACACTCAGCACCGCGTCCACACGCTGCTCCACCAGCAAAACGGCAACCCCCCGGTCGCGCATGACTGTGATCACCTGCCGGATCGCCTCGATCATCGACGGTTGCAGCCCTTCGGTCGGTTCATCCAGCAACAAAACCGACGGCTGCAAACACAAGGCCCGCGCGGTGGCCAGCATCTGCTGCTCCCCGCCCGAAAGCGTTTGCGCCCGCTGCGACCAACGCTCTGCCAGCCGCGGGAACAGCGCCAGAACCCCGTCCAGAACCTCCGGCCCGCCGCGCCGCACCCGCAGGCCGATTTCCAGGTTCTGCGCCACGGTCAATTCGCCAAACAGCCGCCGCCCCTGGGGCACATACCCCACACCAACCGCGGGCACCTTGTGCGCCGGCAGGTCCGACACCGCCGTCCCATTCACCACAACCCGCCCCGACATCAGCGGCAAAAGCCCCATGATCGCCTTCATCGTCGTGGTCTTGCCCGCGCCATTGCGCCCCAGCAGACACAGGATTTCCCCAGGCGCCACGCTCAGCGATACATCCCTCAGCACCTGCGCCTTGCCATAGGCCACATTGATCCCGTCCAGTTCCAGCATCACCCCGTCCCCAGATAGGCCGCCTGCACCGCCGGGTTGGCGTGAACGGCCTCGGGCGGGCCTTCCGCCAGCACCTCTCCGAAATTCAAAACCGTCACGATATCAGCGACTTCCATGACCACGCTCATGTTGTGCTCGATCAAAAGAATCGTCGTTGTCGCCTTCAGGTCGCCAATCAATGCCTTGAAGTCGGCGATCTCCTGATCGGTCAGCCCCTGCGTCGGTTCATCCAGGATCAGCAGCCGGGGCGCCTGCGCCAGCCCCATGGCGATCTCCAGCAGGCGCTGGTGGCCATAACTCAGGTCTCCGGCGTTCTGGTCAGGGCGCTCGTGCAGCCCGACACGGCCCAGCACCGCGTTGACAACCGGCGCCACCTCTGCCCCGGCCACCCGACGGCGCGCCGCAAGCGCGACGTTTTCGAACACGCTGAGATTGGCAAAAACCGACGTGATCTGGAACGTATAGGCCATGCCCAGATTGATGCGCCGATGCGCCGGCAGATGGGAAATGTCCTTGCCGCCGAACATCACCCGGCCCGAACTGGGCAGGATGCGGCCACACAACATGCTCACAAACGTGGTCTTGCCCGCGCCATTGGGCCCGATCAACGCACGTACCTGCCCCTCCGGCAGGTCGAAATCCACGTCATGAACGGCGCGCAACCCATCAAAATTCCTGGATAAACCCTGCGTTGACAAAAGCGTCACGGCAACCACCTCCAAACCCGGTTGCGCAGCTCCCCCGCCAGCCCCTGCGGCGCGAAAAGCGTCAACAGCACCAGCGCCACCCCCGCAATCAGCATATAGGCGGTGGTCAGCCCGGAACTCAGGTCGATCAGATAGAACATGAACAGCGTGCCCAGAAACGGCCCGATCACCGTGCCCGCCCCGCCCAGCAAGACCCAGAGCAGCGGAAAGATAGAATATTGCACAGACGCGAAACTGGCCCCCACATAGCCGAACAACAGCCCGTAACTTGCGCCCGCCATTGCGGAAATCGTTCCCGACAACACCACCGCGCCCAGCTTGTGGACAAACACGTCATAGCCCAGCATCCGGGCGCGTTCCTCGTTTTCGCGAATGGCGATCAACACCCGGCCAAAACGCGTCCGCACTAGCCACAGGTTGATCAGCATGGCCAGCCCGAACACCAGCAGCCCCGCGAAATACCGGTTGGACGGATCGCTCAGGTCGATCCCCGCCATCACCCGTTGCGCCTGCTGGATGACAAACCCTTCATCGCCCCGCGTATAGGCCCCGAAATACAGCACGGTCAGGTATCCCGCCTGCGCAAACATCAGCGTCACGATCATAAAGGCCACGCCCTCGGTGCGCAGCGCCAGCACCCCCAGCGCCGCCGCCACCAGCGCGCCGGCGATCACCCCGGCCATCAGCGCCGCAAGTGGCGCCGCGCCGGTCTGATTGACCAAAAGCCCCATGCCATACATCCCGGCGGCAAAGAACAGCGCATGGCCAAGGCTCAGAAGCCCGGTATACCCGAACAGGATATTGTAACCCACCGCATAGGCCGCCAGCACCATGATGCGGGCAAGGTTGCCGTGATGATAGGCCGGCAGCACGAACTGCAACGCGAACAACAGCGCCAACAGCCCCAGATGCAGCCCCAGCGTCTTGCGCCCGTCCCTCATCGCGGTCTGGCTCCGAACAATCCCTGCGGGCGGAACACCAGCACCAGCGCCACCAGAAGCGTCGCCAGGATCTTGGCCAGCGTGGGCGAGAAAAACACCGAGATGATTCCGTCCGACAGCCCGATCAGCACCGCCGCCAGCACGGTGCCCGGCAGGCTCCCCAGCCCGCCGATGATCACCACGATGAACGACAGCAAAAGCGGGTCGCCCCCCATCAGGTAATGCGCCTGCTGGATCGGCACGATCAGCACCGCCGCCAGCGCCGCCAGCCCGGCGCCGATGCCAAAGACCAGCGCATAGACCCGCTCGACCGGGATGCCAAAGGCCAGCGCCATGTCGCGGTCCAGCTGCGTGGCGCGCATCAACAGCCCGATTCGCGTGCGCGCCATCAACGCCCAGACCCCCACCAGAACGCCCCCCGCGGCGGCAATCACGCCCAGCTTGTAACTTGTCGTGCTCAACCCCCAGGGCCAGTAAAGCCGCGGTGCGCCGTCGGCGAATTCGACCCAGGGCAGCGCCAGCCGCGTGTTGAAAGGCGGCGTGACGGGACGCGCCTCCGGCCCATAGGTCATAAGCGTAACCTGCTGAATGATATATAAAATACCAATTGTCGCCACGATGGTCCGCTCGGGATCATAGGCGATCCGCTTCAGGATCGTCATGTCCGCCGCCACGGCGATCCCCGCCACCAGCACCGGCACCAGCACCAGCGCCATTGCAAACCCCAGCGCCGGATGCCCGCCAATCAAACCAGTCACCCACCAGGCCAGCACCGCGCCCAGCATGAAGAACTCGCCATGCGCCACGTTGACCACGCGCATCACCCCAAAGACCAGGCTCAGCCCCACCGCCGTCAATGCCAGCACCGCCGCCGTGACCGCGCCCTCCAGCGAGGCCAGCATCAGATAAGGCCCGATTTCCATGAATTGCCCCCGCCTCGCCTGAAATTCCAGCTATCTCAGTGTTTTACCCGGCCCAGTTTATGTGGGCCGGGCCTGTGGTGCGGCGCCTAGAACGCCTGCGTGGTGTAATCCGCCTCGTCAGGATACAGCGTGTCCTCGATCGACGTGGTATGCACCAGCAACAGCTTTCCGCCCGTCACCTTGGTGATATACTGATGCCCGAACACCTGGTGCGTCTTGCCGTTGAACAGCTTGGCGCCCTGCGGATGGGCATTGGAATGGGGCATGTCGGTCATCGCCTCCACCGCCTCGATCAGGCTGGCGCGGTCCTGCGGCCCGGCATATCCGGCGGCCTCCATCCCGGCCTTGACCACATGCAGCGTTTCCCAACAGCCGAACATATGGGAATAGGTGGACACATCCCTGGCATCGTCCACCGAGGCGCCATTGGCATCCACCCCGACACGTTCGCGATAGAACGCGTCATAGGGCGACTGGTCCGCCTGCGCCTGACGCGGGTTGCCTTCCCAGAAATAAGTGCCCTCCAGAAATTCCAGCCCCGGGCTGGAAATGTCCACCGCTTCCAGACTGTCGATAAAGCCGAACATCTCGGGCCGCTGGGGGCCAAAGAACTCGCCCAGCTCCTTCACAAAGGTCAGCACCGCCGGCCCCACCATCACATGATAGATCACTTCGGTATCGCGCGGGATTTTCGGGAAATACTTGGTAAAAGAGGTTTCCGTCGGCGGAATGGCAATATGTTCCAGAACCTGCCCGCCCTGCGCCTCGATCGCGGCGGTGAAATAGTCGCGGTGATCATGGCCGAATGCAAAATCCGGGAAGATCATCGTCACCTTCTTGCCCAGCGTGTTGGCCACGAACGGCGCCATCGCCTGAACCTGGCTTTTCACATCGGTGATGCCCGGTTGCAGCGTATAGCGGTTCAACATGCCGCTGGCCACGTGATGCCCCTCGGACACCACAAAATAGGGCAGCTTCAGCTCGCCCGCGCGCGGGGCCGAGCCGATCACCACATGCGAAAACAGGGTACCGAACCCGATATCGCAATTGTACTGGGTGGCAAATTTCTCCACCACCTCGGCGCCGCGCTTGGGATCGGTGCCATCATCCTCGGCGATGATCTCCACCGGGCGCCCGTTGATGCCGCCCCCTTCGTTGATCAGCGCCGCCGCGGCGGTGGTGGTACGGTCATACCAGCGCCCGTAGGCCGCGCCGATCCCGGTGCGGTGCACCTGGAAACCGATACGGATCGGCGCACTGCTTTGCGCCCCGGCATAGCGCGCCCAAAGCGGCAGGCTCGCGGCCCCCGCCCCAAGCGCCAGCGTCTTCATCGCCTCGCGCCGGGTGGGTGTCTTGTTGGATTTGGTCATGGAAATTCCCCCTTGTCGGTGTGGCAGGACGGGCCGTTTTCCGGTCTCTTTGCTGTTGTTAGAGTGCAAACGAACCGGCCTTGTGTCCAGAGGGAAGGTCTTTTTTCAAAGACCGCGCCGCGATGCAAGCCACCAAAGCGCGAAAAATGTGTAATAAATCATGAACATGGCAAGAGTTGCCTGCAAAAGCGCCGCCCGGCGATGCGGCGTGGCCGGGCCCGGCACGCCGGTTTGCACGCGTATCAACGCCGCAACCAAAGCCACACACCCTGATCGACATCAATCATCCGTCACGCCGCCCGATGCCCCCAAAGCCGTATGGACAGGGCGCTGCGTGGATTGACAGACGGGGCGCCGGGCAGACATCATTCGCACACAAACAAATTCGGCAACAGGGGACTGGCATGGGCGATTCTCGGGGCGCGGTGGTCGGTGTCGACGTGGGGGGCACCTTTACCGATCTGGTGGCGCTGGATCCGGCCCGGGGCCGCGTCCGGCTGGCCAAGGTGCCCAGCACGCTCGACAATCAGGCCTTTGGCGTGATGCACGCGCTGTCCACCGCCGAAATCGACCTCGCCGCGCTGGACCTGATCGTGCATGGCACCACCACCACCACCAATGCCGTACTGGAGCGCAAGCTGGCGCGCACCGGGCTGATCACCACGGCCGGATTCCGCGACATCCTGGAACTGGGCCGGCGCACGCGCCCACAGGCCTATGGCATGACCGGGCAATTCACCCCCCTGATCCCGCGCGATCTGCGTCTGGAGGTGCCCGAACGCATGGATGCCGGCGGGCAGGTCGTCACCCCGCTGGACGAAACCGCCCTGCGCGGCGCGGCGCAGGCCCTGCTAAGCGCGGGCTGTGTCTCGGTCGTCGTGCATTACCTGCACGCCTATGCAAACCCCGTCCACGAATTGCGCAGCGCCGAAATCCTGCGGGAACTCTGGCCCAACGATCACATCACGCTGGGCCATGCGCTCCTGTCGGAAAGCCGCGAGTTTGAACGCGGCGTGACAGCCGCGGCCAATGCCGCCGTTCAGCCGTTGCTGGATCGCTATATCCGCCGCCTTGTCGACGAGTTGTCCGGCGGTGGCTACAGCGGCGAATTGCTGGTGATGAACGGCAATGGCGGCATGGTCAGCGCGGCGCATGTCTCGCGCGAAGCGGCCAAGACGGTGATGTCCGGTCCCGCCTCGGGCGTGATGGCCGCCGCCTATACCGGGCGGCGCGCCGGGCTGGAGAACCTGATCACCTATGACATGGGCGGCACGTCCACCGATGTCGCCCTGATCCGCGATGCCGAACCGGCGGTCTCCAACGAGATCGAGGTGGAATACGCCATGCCGATCCATGTGCCCATGGTCGATGTGCGCACCGTGGGCGCCGGGGGCGGGTCCATCGCGCGGGTCAACGCCGCCGGGCTGCTGCAAGTCGGTCCCGACAGCGCCGGCGCCACACCGGGGCCGATCTGTTACGGCAAGGGCGGCACCAACCCGACCATTTCGGATGCCAACCTGCTGTTGGGGCGGCTCGATCCCTCCCGGCTCAACACCATCGACGGCGGTATCGGCGCGCCCGACATCGCACAGATATTTGACCGGAAACTGGGCCAGCCGCTTGGCCTCTGCGCCACCGATGCCGCAGATGCCGTGATCCGTGTGGCCAACATGAAAATGGCCGGCGCCATCCGCATGGTCTCGATCTCGCTGGGCGCCGATCCGCGCGATTTCGCGCTGTTCGCCTTTGGCGGCGCGGGACCGTTGCACGCCTGTGCACTGGCTCGCGAACTGGGCATTCCCCGCGTGCTTGTCCCGGCCCGCCCCGGCATCACCAACGCCATCGGCTGCGTTGTCGCCGATCTGCGCCACGACTTTGTGCGCACCATCAACACGCCGCTTGATGCGCTGGAGCCTGGCCGCATTGCCGCCATCCTGCGCGAACAGGCCGACGAGGGCGCGCGCCTGATCGCCAAGGAAAGGATCGCCATCAGCGCAACCCGCCAGCTTTATTCGCTGGACATGCAGTTCATCGGCCAGACCCACCTGCTGCGCGTGCCCCTCTCCGATCCCGACCCCGATCGCGCCACGCTGCAATCGCTGTTCGAAAAAGCCTATTTTGACCGGTTCCGCGTGCGGCTCGATACGATCCGCGCCAATGTGGTCAATGTGAACACCTCGGTCATCGGCACCCGCGCCGCGCTGGATCTCTCTGCCCTGCTGGATCCGGCGGCGCGCAAGCCCTCGCTGGATCAGGCCCGGACCGGCGCCCGGCCCGTGTTCTTTGACGGCACCTGGCACGACACGCCGATCTATCGCCGCGAACACCTGCCCGCGGCCTTCGCACTCACCGGTCCGGCCATTCTCGATCAGATGGACACCACCGTCCTGATCGAACCGGGCGATCGCGCACAGGCGGATCGCGACGGCAACCTCATCATCACCATAGGCCCCCGCCATGACCCTTGATCCCATCACCCTCACCGTCATCCAGGCCGGGCTGCAACAGGTTTGCGACGAGATGGACCTGTCATTTTCGCGCGCCGCCTTCTCCCCCGTCATCGCCGAGGCCAATGACCGCTCCGACGGTATCTATGCCGCCCGCGATGGCGCGCTGATCGCGCAGGGCGCGGGCGGATTGCCCGTCTTCGTGGGCACCATGCAATATTCCACCCGCGTGCTGATCGAGCGCATCGCAAACGGCAAGACCCCACCACCGCAACCCGGTGACATCTATATCGTCAACGATCCCTATCTGGGCGGCACGCACCTGATGGATGTGCGCTTTGCCAAACCCTTCTATCGCGGCGGCAAACTGTTCTGCTGGCTCTCCAATACCGGCCACTGGCCCGACACCGGCGGCGCGGTGCCCGGCGGGTTTTCGGCCTCGGCCACGGCGGTGGAACAGGAAGGGCTGCGCCTGCCCCCGGTGCGCCTGTTCAAACAGGGCGAACTGGACAGCGAAATCTTTTCCATCATCTGTTCCAATATCCGCGTGGCCGATCAGCGTATCGGCGACGTTCAGGCCCAGGCCGCCGCGCTGCTGGTGGGCGAAGACCGCCTGAACGCGCTGATGGATCGCTACGGCGACGACGACGTGGCCCAGGCCATTGCCGAATTGCGCCGCCGCGCCGCCACCCAGATGCGCGCCTTCATCGCCGACATCCCCCGGGGCCGCCACAGCGCGACCGCCTGGATCGACAGCGACGGCGTGGTCAACGAACCGCTCGCGATCAATCTGACCGTGTTCCGCGACGGCCCCGATCTGGTGTTCGACTTCGCAGGATCCAGCCCGCCCTGCATGGGCCCGATGAACTCGGTGCGCGCCACAACCCTGTCGGCGGTCTATCTTGCCATGCGCCACATCTTCCCCGAAGTCCCGATGAGCGCCGGGGCGTTCGAACCGCTGCGCGTCAGAGGCATCGAAAACACCTTTCTGGATGCCCATTACCCCCGCCCGGTCTCGGGCTGCGCCGCCGAAGTTTCGCAACGCATTGCCGAAGCGGTCTTTGCCGCGCTCGTCCCCGCCCTGCCCGATCGTGTCACCGCCGCGCCAGCCGGAACCAGCGGCAATTTCGCCCTTGGCGGCCATGACCCGGCGCGCGGGCGCGATTTTGTCATGTACCAGATTTCCGGTGGCGGTTACGGCGGCAACGCCACCCATGACGGCCTTTCCAACGGCTGCTCCACCATCGGCATTTCCAAGGCCCCCCCGGTCGAGATCATGGAACAGGCCTTTCCGGTGCTCTACCACCGCTACGCCCTGCACGAAGGCTCGGGCGGCGCGGGTTGTCATCGCGGTGGCTTCGGCATTGATTACGAGGTCGAACTGCGCCGGGGCACGGCGCTGGCCAGTTTCGTGATGGATCACGGCCGCTTTGGCCCGCAGGGCGTTCTGGGCGGCGCGGATGGCGGCGTGAACCGCGTGACCGTCACGCGCAACGGCCAGCCCCATACGCCGCCGCATCTCTCCAAGGAACAGGACATCCCGCTCCGCGCGGGCGACCGCGTGCATGTGCGTACACCGGGCGGCGGCGGCTATGGCGATCCGCTCACCCGCCCGCCCCAGGCCGTGTGCGAAGACGTGCGCCTTGGCCGCTACACGCCCGATCAGGCGCGCGAGCTCTTTGGTGTCGCCCTCACCGGCACCCCGCCTGAAATCGATGCTACGGAAACCGCCCGCCTGCGCGGCTAAAGCCGCCTGGCCACCTCTTCCAGCATCACTTCGGTGGCGCCCCCTCCGATGCTTTGCACCCGCGCATCCCGCGCCATGCGCTCGATCGGGCTCTCGCGCATGAACCCCATGCCGCCGTGGAACTGAACGCACGCATACATCACATCGTTCACCAGCTCGCCACACAGCGCCTTGATCATCGACACCTCGCGCACCACGTCCGCCCCCTTTGCGGCGCGCGCCGCCGTCCCGTAGACCAGGTGCCGCGCTGCCTCGATCCGCGCCGCAAGCGCAGCCATGCGCTGGCGAATGGCCTGTTTCTCCCATAACGGCGCCCCAAAGGCCGATCGGGCGCGCAGATAGTCCAGCGTCATCTCCATCGCCGCCTGCGCCTCTCCCAGACACATCGCCCCCAGAACCAGCCGCTCGTTCTGGAAATTCTTCATGATCTCGTAAAATCCGCGCCCCTCGACCCCCAGCACGTTTTCCGCGGGCACCCGCGCATCCGCAAACGACAGCTCCGCCGTATCCGAACTGCGCCAGCCATGTTTGTCCAGCGCCCGCGACACGGTGAAACCGGGCGTGCCCTTCTCCACCAGAAACATGGTCACGCTCTGGCTTGCCCTCTCGCCCCCGGTCTTGGCCGCCACACAGTAAAGATCGCCGTGTACCCCGTTGGTAATGAACATTTTTGTACCGTTCAGAACAAACACATCCCCGTCCCGTCGCGCCGTTGTGCGGATGCCCTTCACATCCGAACCGGCCCCCGGTTCCGTCACCGCCACCGCCGTGATCACCTCGCCCGCAATGCAGCGCGGCAGCCACGCGGCCTTCTGCGCCGCGCTCCCGGCGTTGAAAATGTGCACCGAGGCCATGTCCGTATGCACCAGCGCCGTGATGGCCACGCCGGCATAGGTGCAGCGCCCCAGCTCCTCGGCCAACACAACCGAGGCCATCTGATCCATGTCCGAGCCGCCAAAGGCCTCTGGATAGCGGATACCAAGGAATCCCAACTCCCCCATCTGCCGCAACAATGCGCGCGGCGTCAGCCCGTCAATTTCCCATTGATCGGCATAGGGTTTGATCTCTTCGGCCACGAACCGGCGCAGCTGTGCGCGCAGCATGTGGTGCGTGTCGTTGAAATACAGATCGCCCGACGTGATCGCGTCAAATCCCAGCATGGCACACCTCCCCTGAAGTCAGGATCAGGGTGCGCGAGGCTCGCATTTTCACGCAAGTACGACGTAACGTATTTACGCGCAGCAGAGGTTCGCGCCCGCCCTGGGGGGCGGGGTCGGGCGCGAACCGGATCGCATGCGATCCGGCGCATAAGTCGACATAGCCTTCAGAAAAACGCCTGCAACCCGGTCTGCGCCCGGCCCAGGATCAGCGCGTGCACGTCATGCGTGCCCTCATAGGTGTTCACCGTTTCCAGGTTCACCATATGCCGGATCACGCCAAATTCCAGGCTGATCCCGTTGCCGCCATGCATGTCCCGCGACTGGCGCGCGATCTCCAGCGCCTTGCCGCAATTGTTGCGCTTGATCAGCGAGATCATCTCGGGCGCGGCATTGGCCTCGTCCATCAGCCGCCCCACCCGCAATGCCGCCTGAAGCCCCAGCGTGATCTCGGTCTGCATATTCGCCAGCTTCAGCTGAAACAGCTGCGTCTGCGCCAGCGGCTTCCTGAACTGCTTGCGGTCCAGCCCGTATTGCCGCGCCGCGTGCCAACAGAATTCCGCCGCCCCCATCGCGCCCCAGGCAATGCCATAGCGCGCCCGGTTCAAACAGCCGAACGGCCCCTTCAGCCCCTCGACATCCGGCAACAACGCATCCTCGCCCACCTCGACATTCTCCATCACGATCTCGCCGGTGATCGACGCGCGCAACGATGCCTTGTGCATGATCTTGGGCGCGCTCAGCCCCGTCATGCCCTTTTCCAGAACAAAGCCCCGGATCTTGCCGCCATGCGCCTCGGATTTCGCCCATACCACGAACACATCCGCAATCGGCGCGTTGGAAATCCACATCTTCGCACCGTTCAGCACATAGCCGCCATCGGTCTTTTTCGCGACGGTCTTCATCCCCGCCGGGTCCGATCCGGCATCCGGTTCGGTCAGTCCGAAACAGCCGATCCATTCGCCGCTGGCCAGCCTGGGCAGGTATTTTTGGCGCTGTTCCTCCGAGCCATAGGCATAGATCGGATACATCACCAGCGAGCTTTGCACCGACATCATCGACCGATAGCCGCTATCCACCCGCTCCACCTCGCGCGCCACCAATCCATAGGTCACGTAATTCGCGCCAATCCCGCCATAGGCTTCGGGGATGGTGGTGCCCAACAACCCCATTTCGCCCATCTCGGCAAAGATTTCCGGATCGGTGTGCTCGGTCTCGAACGCCGCCGTGACACGCGGCGCCAGCTTTTCGTCGCAATAGGCGCGCGCGGCATCCCGCACCATACGCTCATCCTCTTCCAGCTGGGTTTCCAGCAGGAACGGATCGTCCCAGTTGAACGACCCGAGGTCGGGTTTGGATTGCGGTGCAAGATCCTTGGCCATGAAACGCCCCCTTTTCAAAACGCCCTGTGCGGTTTGCCTGTCCTATTGCGCAAATTTCTGAGCATTACTAGGAAAAAATTGCGCAGCCCGGCAGAATCTGTCAAACCGTCCCGGCAACACTGAAGGAAACCCGCCCGCGATGGAAGAGTTCGACACCGGCAATCGTCTGCGCGCGCTGCGCCAGGCCCACCGCCTGTCCCAGCGCCAGCTGGCCGAGGCCGCCGGGGTGCCGCATGGGCAGATCTCGATGATCGAAACCAACCGCTCCAGCCCGTCGGTGGCCAGCCTGCGCAAGATCCTGGGGGGGCTTGGCCTTGGCATGGCCGAGTTTTTCGAGCCCGACAGCCCGGCGCGCACGTCGCCTTTTTTCCGCGCCGATGACCTTTCCGATCTTACCTCGCGCCTTTATCCCAGCGGTGACGCGCGCATGACACTCAAACAGGTGGGCGACGCCCGCGCGCACGGGCTGCAAATCCTGCACGAACGCTACGAGCCGGGTGCCGACACCGGCGACACCATGCTGGCCCATGACGCCCACGAGGGCGGCATCGTTGTTTCGGGCGAAATCGACGTAACCGTGGGCACCGAAAGCCGCACCCTGCGCGCCGGGGATGCCTATCTCTTTGACAGCCGCGCGCCGCATCGCTTCCGCAACCTGTCCGATGCTCCGGCCATCGTCATTTCCGCCTGCACCCCTCCGTATCTTTAGAAAAGGACGCCCATGAAACCGCTCCAAGGACTGAAAGTCATCGAACTCGCCCGCATTCTGGCCGGTCCGTGGATCGGGCAATCGCTTGCCGATCTGGGCGCCGAGGTGATCAAGGTCGAATCCCCCGAGGGCGACGACACGCGCAAATGGGGCCCGCCCTTCATCGAACGGGACGGCGACAGCACGGCGGCCTATTTCTACGCCGCCAATCGCGGCAAATCCTCGGTTGTCATCGACTTTCGCACCGCCCACGGTCAGCAACAGCTGCGCGATCTGGTGGCCGATGCCGATATCCTGATCGAGAATTTCAAGGTCGGCGGGCTGGCCAGATACGGGCTGGACTATTCCAGCCTGTCCGCCCTGAACCCGCGCCTGATCTACTGTTCCATCACCGGTTTCGGACAGGACGGCCCCTATGCCGCCCGCGCCGGGTACGATTTCATGATCCAGGGCATTTCCGGCCTGATGTCGATCACCGGCGAACCCGACCGCCAGCCGCAAAAAGTGGGTGTGGCCGTCACCGATGTTGTCACCGGGCTTTATGGCACGATCGGCATTCTGGCGGCGGTTGAACAGCGCCACAGCACCGGGCGCGGCCAGCATATCGACATGTCGCTGCTGGATTGCGCCACGGCGATGCTGGCCAACCAGGCGATGAACTATCTCGCCACCGGCACCAGCCCCGCGCGCCGGGGCAACGCCCACCCCAATATCGCGCCCTACCAGGTGGTGCCCACCGCCGATGGCCATATCATCATCGCCGTCGGCAATGACAGCCAGTTCCGCCGTCTCTGTGACGTGCTCTCCCGCCCCGACCTTGGCACCCACCCCGACTATGCCACCAACCGGTTGCGCGTCGCCAACCGCGACGCGCTCACCCCCGCGCTGGAAGCGGAAACCAGGCGGTTTTCCAGTGCCGATCTGCTGCAAGACCTGGAGGCCGCCACCCTCCCCGCCGGCCCGATCAATTCCGTGGGCGAGGCGCTGAACGATCCCCAGATCGCGGCGCGGGGCATGGTGATCGATCCTGAAGGGGTGCGCGGCGTGCGCGGCCCGTGGCGCTTTTCCGATGCCGAACTGGCGCTGGACAAAACCGCGCCGAAACTGCCCGAACCGGGCGCCTGAGCGGATGAAGACCGGATAAAGACCGGGTGAATACCGGGGCGCGCGCGGCGCCCCGGCCCTGATGACTTACATGTTGCACTCGGCCGCATAGGCATCCGCATGGTCTTTGAGACCGGTGGCGATGATCCTGTTGGTATAGACATCGCCCTCCTTGATCACTTCGCGCACATAGATGTCCTGAATCGGGTGCTGGTTGTTGCCAAAGGCAAAATCGCCCCGCACCGAATCGAACTCTGCCGCCTTCAGCGCGGCGCGAAACGCCTCCGCGTCCTTCACATCCGCCTTGTCCATGGCCGAGATCAGCAGGTTCGCCGTGTCAAAGCCCTGGCTGGCGTAAAGCGACGGCAACCGCCCGTATTCCGCCTGGAAACTCGCGACAAAGGCCATGTTGGCCGGGTTGTCGATATCCTTGTTCCACTGGCTGGTGTTCTTCACCCCCAGCGCCGCGTCGCCCACGGCCTGCAAGATGCCCTGGTCAAAGCTGAAGGCCGGGCCAACCACCGGCAGGTCGACACCGCTGTCGGCATATTGCTTGAGAAAGGAAATCCCCATGCCGCCGGGCAGGAAAAAGAACACGCTGTCCGCGCCGCTGGCCCGGATCTGCGCGATTTCCGCCGCGTAATCGGTCTGGCCCAGCTTGGTATAGACCTCGCCCGCCAGATCGCCCTTGAAGAACCGCTTGTACCCGGTCAGCGCGTCCTTGCCGGCCGGATAGTTGGGCGCGATGATAAAGCTGTTCGCGAAACCCGCGTCATTGGCATAGGCGCCCGCCGCCTCGTGCAGGTTGTCATTCTGCCAGGCCACGTTGAAATAGTTGGGATGACAGCCCTTTCCAGCCAGCGCCGACGGCCCGGCATTGGGCGACAGATAGAATTTGCCCTGCGCGGTGGCGGCCGGCACCACGGCCATGGCCAGGTTCGACCAGATGATCCCGGTCAGCACATCCACCTTCTCGGACTGGATCATCTTGTCGGCCAGTTGCACGGCGACATCCGGCTTGCGCTGATCATCCTCGATCACCACTTCCAGATCATCGCGCCCGGCCTGTTTCACCGCCAGCATAAAGCCGTCGCGCACATCGATCCCAAGGCCCGCGCCACCGCCTGACAGGGTGGTGATCATGCCCACCTTCACCTCTGCCTGCGCGCCGGTCGCCATCGCAGCAACCAGCGCCGCCGCGGCCAGTTTCGAAAATTTCATTTGCAGTCTCCCTCGTCCAATCCGCATTTCTTTGCGCCCGACTGTGGGCAATAGTCTGCCCCAAGGTCAAGCCACACATGGATTTTCAGGAGCTTCACCGGCAACATGGCGCAACCGACCATACCAGGTTTTACCTGAATTATGGATCGTAATATATTGTTGTTGCGGTATTTTTCACCCTAGGAAATCTTGCCGTCCCGCATCAGCGCCTTCATCCGGGTCACAAGCGCATCATGGTCCAGATCGCCATCGATCGCCAATCGGCGCAGCCCGAAATGCACATGCGCGATTTCCTGGTAATAGCTGGTATAGGCATAGTTGGTCGCCGCGCCCGCCACCGCGCCCAGAACCGGCACGGCCTGCGCGGCCAGCTTCTGGCCCAGAACCACCGACAAACGGGGCGCCACCCGTGCAATCAGCGTCTTCATGGCGCCGCCGGTCAACGCCAGCCGCGTGCTGACAAAGGCCAGGTCCGCCCCGTCATCGCGCGCCAGCGGCCCGGCGGCGGCGAACACCCGCACGCAATCGAACTGTACGTTCTGCGCCGCCGGGTCAAACCCCTGCCGCCGTGCCTCGTCCTGTATCGCACGCAACAGAACGGTTGTCGTCACCGGCAATTCCGCCAGCGCGCCGGGCAATCCGCCCGCGCCCCCGGCCGCCCCCAGCGCCGTCGCCAGCGCCGTGTTCATCCAGCTTTTCTGATCGCCCACGATCCTGCGCGATCCCTGCGCCGCGCGCATCGCCTGGGTCAGGGCCAGTTCCGTCGCCCCCTCCAGCCGGTCGCGCACCTGCAACGGCAACCGCTCCAGCAGCCCCTCGGCCTGCCCCCCAGAAGATTGAGCAGCTCGATCCCCAGCCCCCCGGCCTGCGCATAGCGCCGCGCCAGCCGTTCCAGCTCGGCCTGGGGATCAGGCGGGGTGACGGTCTGGATATGCAAGGGGTCTGTCCGGGTCATCCTCCCAAGATCGGCCCGGCGCCCGCCCGGTTCAAGCCCCCGGCGCATTTTTGCCATACCCGCGCACATCGCCTCTCACGCCGTCCCACGCCCCCGGCACCAGCGCACGGCCCAGAACCCGCTCGGGGTTTGTGGGTGGCGGCATCACCACGCCGGACAACCTGGCAAAACCGAAACGCCGGTAATAGGGCGCATCGCCCACCAGCATCACCCGGTCCCAGCCGCCCTGCTGTCCCCTGGCCAGGCTCTCTTCGATCAGCAACCCGCCCAGCCCCTCGCCCTGATGGGTCGGATGCACCGCTACCGGCCCCAGAAGCAACGCCGCCGCCTCGCCGATCCGCACCGGCCAGAACCGGATCGCACCCGCCAGAATGCCCTGCATGTCACGCGCCACCAGCGACAGGTCCGCCACCGGCGGCACCCCGTCGCGCAACCGATAGGAACTCAGCGCCTCGCGCCCCGGTGCAAAGCACAGGTCGTACAACGCCTCGACCTCCCACCAGTCGTCTTTGCTCTCATGTGCAAGCGTGAACACGGCCCGCGCGCCTCATTTGGTCTTTTTGCTGTGGAATCGCCCCTAACATGCCGTTACCCCTTGGGCAAACCCAAAGGAAACGCGCTTCATGTTCTATCGTCCCGCCGACGGCCACGGCCTGCCCCACAATCCGTTCAATGCCCTGATCACCCCCCGTCCCATCGCCTGGGTCTCGACCCGCAGCGCGCAAGGCGTGAACAACCTCGCCCCGTATTCGTTTTTCAACGGCACCGCCTATGTGCCGCCGCAGGTGATGTTCGCCTCGACCGGCACCAAACCGGACCAGCCCGAGGGCAAGGATTCGCTCGCCAATATCCGCGAAACCGGCGTGTTCTGCGTCAATGTGGTGGCCGAAGACATGCGCGACGCGATGAATATCTCCACCACCACATTCGACAAGGACGTGGACGAATTCGAACGCGCCGGGCTGACGGCGGTGGACTGCGAAACCATCCCCTGCCCCCGGCTGCAAGGCGCCCCGGCGTCAATGGAATGCCGCCTCACACAGATCGTGCCGCAGCTGGGCGAAAACAATTTCCTGGTCATGGCCGAGGTTATCGGCATTCACATGCGCGACGATTGTCTGGTGGATGGTGTCTTCGATGTCACCACCTTCCGCCCGCTGGCCCGGCTGGGCTATCGCGACTATAGCGTGGTGGACAACACCTTCGCGCTGGCACGCCCGGACGACTGATCCCCGCCCGGCGCGTCGCCCCGCCACCCCGGTCCGCGTTCAGCCGCCAAATACCAACGCCGCCAGTGCGATCCACACCGGCAGCGTCACCGCCGACAACAAGGTGGTCTGCGCCACAAGCGTGGCCGAAACCACCCGGTCCGCGCCAAACCCGGCGGCCAGGATATGCGCGCCCGACGCGGTGGGCAGCGCCGCCCAGATCACCACAACCACGGCCATGGCCCCCGGCAACCCCAGGACCAGGCACAGGCCAACCGCCGCCGCCGGCACAACCACCAGCTTGGTCGCACAGATGATCCCGCTGAACCGGTCCAGCCGCGCCAGCGCCCCCCAGTTCATCGTTGCACCCACCGAGATCAAGGCAATCGGAATCGCCGCCGCCGCCAGCATCTCCAGCGGCGCAAGCACCGGCGCCGGGATCGCCCGCCCCGACAGGCCCACGCCCACGCCCGCCAACGAGGCCAACAGGAACGGGTTCAGCGCCACCCGGCGCAATGTGCCCCAGACCCCAAGACTTCCGCCTCGCGACAGGGCCGACACCGCGAACACATTGGCCATCGGCACCGCCATGCCGATCACCACCGCCATCAACGCCGGATCGGCCGCATCGCTGACCCCCACCGCGATAAAGGCAAGCGCCGAATTGAAACGCCACGCGGTCTGCCACGCCCCGGCAAAATCCAGAAACCGATCCGGCCCGAACCGGCGCGCCCGCCACGCCACCACCAGCGCCAGCGCCATCAGGCCCCAGACCACCGGCGCAATCGTGGCAATCGCCCCCAACCGGATCTCGCGGGTCGAGGCCGCCACGAACAACAGCGCCGGAAACAGGATCTCGAAGTTCAGCCGGTCCAGCCCCGCCCAGGCCTTCTGCGACAGCCGCGCCCGGATCAGCCCGCCAAGGCCGACCAGCAGGAACGAGGGCAACAGCCCGATCAATACGCCCGGAAAAGCCAATATCGCGCCTTGTTGAAACTCGTGCGGATCGTCAGTGACCGCCGCCCAGAATACCGGTCCGCACCGAATAGTCGACCGCAACCTCGTAATCGGGGTCATCGTCGCTGTCGATCATCAGGTGGCCGGCACGGGTCAACAGCTTGTGGCAATCCCGGCTCAGATGGCGCAGCGCCAGCGCCTTGCCCGCCGCCTCGTATTTTGCGGCAACCGCCTCGATCGCCTGCAAGGCCGACTGGTCCACCACCCGGCTGCGCTCGAAATCGACGATTACGTGATCGGGATCATTGGCAATGTCGAACAACTCGACAAACCCCTCTGCCGAGCCAAAGAACAGCGGCCCCTCGATCTCGTAAACCCTGGCGCCCGGATCGCTCGCGCTCTCGCGGGTATGGGCATGAATGCGCCGCGCGTTCTGCCAGGCATAGGCCAGCGCGCTGACGATCACGCCCACCACCACCGCCACGGCCAGATCCTCCATCACCGTCACCACCGTCACCAGAACGATGACAAACGCGTCCATCAGCGGCACCTTGCGCATGATCTTGAAACTGTTCCAGGCGAACGTGCCGATCACCACCATGAACATCACCCCCACCAGCGCCGCCAGCGGGATCTGCTCGATCAGCGGGCTTGCCGCGACAATGAACAGCAACAGGAACAACGCCGCCGCGATCCCCGCGATCCGCGTGCGCCCGCCGGATTTCACATTGATCATCGACTGGCCGATCATCGCACAGCCCCCCATGCCACCGAAAAAGCCGGTGGTCACATTGGCCACGCCCTGCGCGATACATTCCTGGCTGGCGCCGCCCCGCTTGCCGGTCATCTCGCCCACAAGGTTCAGCGTCAGCAACGATTCAATCAGACCGATCGCCGCCAGGATCACCGCATAGGGCAGGATGATCCGCAAAGTTTCATAATTCAGCGGAACCGCCGGAATGCTGAAAGTCGGCAACCCTCCCTCGATCGAGGCCATGTCCCCCACGCGTGGCACATCCAGCCCGAAACCGATGACCACAAACGCGGTGATCGCAATCCCGGCCAGCGGCGCCGGGATCACCTTGGTCACTTTCGGCAAGCCCCACACGATCAGCATCGTCAGCCCCACCAGCCCCAGCATCGTCAAAAGCTGCACACCCGAAAGCCATTCGCCCCCGGACATGCCATGACCTTCGCTCGCAATGCTGCCGGGCACCTTGAACTGGCTCATCTGCGCCAGGAAAATCACGATGGCCAGCCCGTTCACAAAGCCCAGCATCACCGGATGCGGCACAAGGCGGATGAACTTGCCCCAATGCATCACCCCGGCCAGCACCTGCAACAGACCCATCAACACCACGGTTGCGAAAAGATACTCCACCCCATGTTGCGCCACCAGCGCCACCATCACCACCGCCAGCGCGCCGGTCGCCCCCGAAATCATCCCAGGGCGCCCGCCGATCAACGCGGTGATCAGCCCCACCAGAAACGCCGCATACAGCCCCACCAACGGATGCACCCCGGCAACAAAGGCAAACGCCACCGCCTCGGGCACCAGCGCCAGCGCCACGGTCAGCCCCGCAAGGATCTCGATCCGCACCCGCCCAAGGGTGAACCCTTCGTCCTGCATGATCGAAAGATTGGGCGGGGAAATATTGTTGGCCAGCATGGCCAGAGCCGCGCGTTTCATGGGCATCCTGTCTGTCTTGGGGTTTCGGTTCGCTGGCCCCGTCCCTAAAGCACGCGCCGGAATTGCACAATAGCAGCGCCGCCAGCCCGGCAGGGCGCGCGCCGTCTGCCCGAATTTTGGGCGCCGGATCCTGACAAATCC
Organism: Thiosulfatihalobacter marinus; assembly: GCF_016019955.1. GTDB lineage: Bacteria > Pseudomonadota > Alphaproteobacteria > Rhodobacterales > Rhodobacteraceae > Shimia > Shimia marinus_A. The sequence goes on along the minus strand of NZ_JAECRZ010000001.1, from coordinate 559,478 downwards.
CTGTCAGGGCGGGCGCGGACATAACCCTGCCCGCGCCCACCTTCGGAACCGACACAATACCGACGTGATGCCGACGTGCCGCCGATCCCGAAAACCCCCGCAAATTCAGGCGTTAACTCCCGATTCGCCCGGTATGGCGCCAAGCGGTTGCATTTCACGGCCCCCGCGCCCAACAATGCCGGGGATTCGCGGCACGAAAGGACACGCCATGACCGAAACCATGATCGCCGTGATCGGCGGCTCGGGCCTCTACGAGATCGACGGCCTTGAAGACGCAAGGTGGCAGGAAATCCAAACCCCGTGGGGTGCCCCGTCCGACAATATCCTCACCGGCGTGCTGTCGGGTGTGAAAATGGCCTTCCTGCCTCGCCACGGGCGCGGCCATGTGCACAGCCCCTCCTCGGTGCCCTATCGCGCCAATATCGACGCGCTCAAACGGCTGGGCGCGACCGACGTGCTTTCGGTCTCGGCGGTCGGCTCGTTTCGCGAGGACATGGCGCCGGGCGATTTTGTCGTTGTGGATCAATTCATTGACCGCACTTTCGCGCGCGAGAAATCCTTTTTCGGCCCCGGCCTCGTGGCCCATGTCAGCGTCGCGCACCCCACTTGCCAGCGCCTGTCCGCCGCCTGTCTGAACGCCGGGCTGGATGCCGGGATCACCGTGCATGACGGCGGCACCTACCTTGCCATGGAAGGCCCTCAATTTTCCACGCTGGCCGAATCCCGGATGTATCGCGAAAGCTGGGGCGCGGATGTGATCGGCATGACCAACATGCCCGAAGCCAAGCTCGCTCGCGAAGCCGAACTTTGCTATGCCTCCGTCGCCATGGTCACCGATTATGACAGCTGGCATCCGGACCATGGCGAGGTCGACGTGTCCGAAATCATCGCAACCCTGACCGGAAACGCCCGGAATGCACGAGACCTCGTCGGACGCTTGCCCGCCCTCCTCGGCCCCGCCCGCGCGCCCTGCCCGCATGGCTGCGACAGGGCGCTGGACCACGCCATTCTCACCGCTCCCGAAGCCCGTGATCCGGCCATGGCCGCCAGGCTGGATGCCATTGCAGGGCGCGTTCTAACCATTTGATGCACAAGGGTTTCTTATGGCTATCGACCTCTGGTTCGGATTTGTTGTCGCCTCCACGGCGTTGCTGCTGATCCCCGGCCCGACCGTGCTTCTGGTATTGTCCTACGCGCTCAGCCAGGGGCGGCAGGCGGCCGCGGCAACAGCCCTCGGCGTGGCGCTTGGCGACTTTATCGCCATGACCGCCTCCCTGCTGGGATTGGGCGCACTTGTCCTGGCATCGGCCACCGCGTTTACCATTTTGAAATGGGTCGGCGCTATCTATCTGATCTGGCTTGGTGTCAGGATGCTCACAAGCGCGCGCCATGCCGAAATCGGTGCCGTGATGAAAGCGCGAGCGCTTCCGGCGCGCGGCGTATTCGGCCATGCAGCGGCGGTCACGGCGCTGAATCCGAAAAGCATCGGGTTCTTCATTGCCTTCGTGCCGCAATTCATCGATCCGGCGCACCCGTTGCCGGCGCAATTCGCCATCCTGACCACCACCTTTGTCACATTGGCGGCATTCAATGCGCTCGCCTACGCCCTGCTGGCCGATCACCTGCGCGCCCGCATCGAACGACCGGGCGTTATTCGCTGGCTCACCCGCATCGGCGGGCTCACGCTCATCGGGATGGGTCTTCTCACCGCCACGCTTCGCCGGGCGGCCTAGTCGCTCTGGTTCTTTTTCATGAAACGCCGGATGAACCCGCGTATCTCCCGCGCGGCACTGGTATCCAATTCCTTGCACAGGTCGACAAACGCATCGCGCTCTTCCTTGTCAAGCCGCAGCACCAGTTGACTGTCCTTCCTGGACTTGGATTTGCCGTCTTTCTTGCCCACGCCTGCCCCACTATCCCGGATAGGTCCGATCCGACCTTGAGCGCGATAAAACATGTATATACAATACATATACAACCGCTACACAAAACCATACCCAAGGCCAAGCGGGAAATAAATGCCCAAAATGGCCGCCCCTGCCCAAAAAACCTTTCAGTCTCATAATGGTATGGAACTGACACCATGGCAATACTGGCGATCATGGCCCGGCCATCTGCCCGTTACCCGATCTCCAGGGCTGTCCCCGCGACCACCGGTCCCTTGCGCTTGCGGACACATTGGGCGAAACCAAGACCACAACATTCCATCAGGGAGCCTGCCCGTGGCCAAGCGCAAGGACATCAAAGATTATATTCGCACCATCGTCGATTTTCCGCATGAAGGAATCATGTTCCGCGACGTGACCACTCTGTTTGCCGATCCGCGCGGTTTTCGCATGGCCATCGACCAGATGTTGCACCCCTATGCGGGTGAACGTATCGACAAGGTGATCGGGCTTGAGGCGCGCGGTTTCATTCTGGGCGGCGCCATCGCCCACCAGCTTAGCGTCGGCTTTGTGCCGGTGCGCAAGAAAGGCAAGCTGCCCGGCACCACGATTTCGCAGGAGTACAAGCTGGAATATGGCGAAGCGATCGTCGAGATTCACGATGATGCCATCCAGCCCGGCGAAAAGATCCTGCTGGTCGATGACCTGCTGGCCACCGGCGGCACCGCCGAGGCGGGGATCAAGCTGGTTGAACGGCTGGGGGGAGAGATCATCGGCTGTGTCTTCATCATCGATCTTCCCGAACTTGGTGGTCGCAAGCGTCTTGAAGAGATGGGCATGGATGTCACTGTCCTGTGTGAATTCGACGGCATGTAGGGGCTCTGCCCCGCCCCGAGCAAGCTCGGGACTCCCCGGGATATTTCCGGCCAAAAGAAGACCTAGCCGCGCAATACTGCCCCCGGATTCATGATGCCGTTAGGATCAAGCGCTTGCTTGATCGCGCGCATGGCCGACAGCCGCGCGGGATCGCCATACCGCTCCAGATCGCCCATCTTCAGGCGCCCGACCCCGTGCTCGGCACTGAATGAGCCGCCCATCTCCTGAACCAGGCCATGTATTCGTTCAGACAGTCGGCCCCGGTGCGCGTCATATTCCGATCTGTGATGGCCCCTGGGCGGGAACAGGTTGTAGTGCAAATTGCCATCGCCCAGATGTCCGAAACAATTGATACGGAACGGACCAACCGCCGCCACCAGCGCCTCCGCCTGGGCGATGAAATCGGTAACCGCCCCCAATGGCAGAGAAATATCATGGCTGGCGACGGAGCCAACGATCTTGTTTGCCTCGGGAATGGCCTCACGAACCCGCCAGAACGCGGCACGCTGGATACCGTTTTGTGCGATCGCGCCATCGCTCACCAGCCCGGCCTCAATGCCAGAGATGTAGATCCGCTCCAACGCCTCATCCGCCCCATACGACAGACCAAGCTCGATCAGCACCATCCATTGCGGCGCGGGCGCGAAGGGTTGGCGCGTTTCCGGCAGGTGTTCGGCGACAAAGTCCAGCCCCTGGCGGTGGATCAACTCGAACGCGCTCACGCCTTCACCCGCCTCCTGGCGCGCCAATGTCAGAAGGTCCAGCGCAGCCCCGGGCCCATCCACCACCATCACCGCCGTACCCACCGAGACGGGCCGCGCGAACAGCTTGAGCGCGGCAGCGGTGATCACGCCCAAAGTGCCCTCGGCCCCGATCAGCAGATTCCTAAGGTCATAGCCGGTATTGTCCTTGCGCAGCCGCGTCAGCCCATGCCAGATCTCACCAGTGGGAAGTACGGCCTCCAACCCCAGGCACAAATCACGCGCATTGCCGTAGCGCAACACAGTCACGCCGCCCGCATTGGTTGACAGGTTGCCCCCGATCCGGGCCGAACCTTCTGCCCCCAATGACAGAGGAAACAACCGGTCGACCGCAAGCGCGGCCTGTTGAACATCGGTCAGGATCACGCCGGCCTCCGCCACCATCACGTTTTCCAGCGGCAGCACCGCCCGCACCCGGTTCATGCGCTCCAACGACAGGATCACCGGCGCCGGCCCCGCGTCCTGCACCTGCCCGCCCACAAGGCCAGTCCCGCCGCCATAGGGCACCACCCCCACCCGCGCCGCGTTGCACGCGGTCACGATTGTGGCAACCTCCGCTGCCGATCGCGGCAACGCCAACAGGCCCGCGCGCCCCACAAACCGCCCGCGCGGCTCTTCCAGATAGCGCGGCTCGGGCGGGCGCAATGTATCTGACGGCAGTTGCCCTGCAAGGTGATCGCGAAACGTTTCGGAAACCGGGTTAAGTGTCATGCAACCAGACATAATCCGCACAGCCCTCGCGGTCCAGCAGCACAGCATTTCCCGCAACGCACCATTCCAAGGACGGGATGACCGGCCCGACACCCCCCCCCTTCATTTTGCCGAAAATACTCTGGGGGTGAATGGGCCGCAGGCCCAGAGGGGGCAACGCCCCCACCCACCGCTGGCTCAGGCCTGGCCTGCCAGGGTGCGTCCACGACGATCATTGCGCAACGCGGCATACAACACATGCGTGCGCCAGCGCCCGTTGATCTGCAAATAGCTTTGCGCCACCCCTTCGTACTTGAACCCGGACTTCTCCAGAACCCCGCGCGAAGCGATGTTCTCGGGCAGACAGGCCGCTTCGACCCGGCTCAGTTCCATGCGGTGAAACGCGTGATGAACCACCGCTTCGATGGCTTCTCGCATGAAACCCTGCCGGGCAAAGGTCTCGCCAATCCAATAGCCCAGCGTTCCCGCCTGCGCCGGCCCTCGTCGGATATTGTCCAGCGTGATCGCCCCCAGCAGCACGTCATCGTTGCGCCGGAACAGGAACAGCGGCAGCGCATTGTCCGTACCAATGGATCGCTGCGCCCAGTACACGCGATTGGTAAAGCTCTTGCGGCTCAGATGCGTCGGGGCCCAGGCCGGCTCCCAGGGCACCAGGAATTCGGCGCTGGCACTGCGCAGCTCTGCCCAGTTTCGAAAGTCGGAATGCACCGGCGGGCGCATGATCATCCGCTCGGTGTCGATCCGAACCTTCCGCCGGTTCAACAGCATCAGGCAGCGCGCCTCCGCTGGAGCGCCTCAAGATCGGGTGCGTCGGACACCGGGCCATACAACGCCATGGCCGGGCGGGCGTTAACCGCCATATCCTCGGCAATACGGCGCACATCTGCATCCGTCACCGCATCGATTCGCTCCACCGTCTCGCTCAGCGAGGGGACACGGTCCCAGATCGCCAGCATCCGCGCCAGCCGCTCGGCCCGGCTCGACGGGCTTTCCAGCCCCATCAGCAAACCCGCCTTCATCTGCGTACGCGCCCGCGCGATCTCGACCGGGTTCATATCCTCGGCTGCGCGTTTCAACTCGTCGATGGTGATCTGCGCCAGGTCGCAAATCTGGCTGCCCGACGTGCCCGCGTAAATCGTGGTCATACCGGTGTCCGAATAGGCCCCCGTTTGCGCAAAGATCGAATAACACAGACCGCGCTTCTCGCGAACTTCCTGGAACAGGCGGCTTGACATGCCACCGCCCAGGGCCGTGGTATATATCTGCGCGGTGTAGATATCAGGACTGCAATAATCCGGGCTTTCCAGCCCCAGCGCGAAATGCGCCTGTTCCAGGGCCTTTTCGGTCCGGAACTCACCCCCGCCGAATCGCGCCGGTGTTATCGGCAGGACCGGCCCACGTTGCAGATGGCCGAACTGATCCTCTGCCAGCCGCACGATCTCGCCATGGTCAATGCCGCCCGCCGCCGACAGGATCATGTGTTCGGGGCGATAATGTTCGCTCACAAAGGCCGACAGATCCACACGCCCGAACCGGCGCACATGCGCACCGTCCCCCAGGATCGTACGCCCCAGCGGCTGATCGGGATAGGCCCGTTCCTGCAACCAGTCAAAGATCACGTCATCCGGCGTATCCAGCGCCTGTCCGATCTCCTGAAGGATGACCCCACGCTCGATCTCGATCTCAACCGGGTCGAAAACCGGATTCAGCACGATATCGCCCACCACATCCAGTGCAAGACGCACATCGTCCTTCAGCACACGTGCGTAATAGGCCGTTACCTCACGGCTGGTATAGGCGTTGATATATCCGCCCACATCTTCGATCGCCTCGGCGATCTCCAGTGCATTGCGCCGTTTCGTGCCCTTGAACGCCATGTGTTCCAGAAAATGCGCAATGCCGTTCTGTTCGGGCCGCTCATGGCGCCCGCCCACATTCACCCAGATGCCGATCGCGGCGGATTCCAGGCCCGGCATGTGTTCGGTGACAATGCGAAACCCGTTGGAAAGTGTATGCAGTTCTACTGTCAACGCTGGACAATCCGTTGCTTGATGAGCGCCTGAAGATGGGCCAGGTCGTTGGGAACACGTGCCACTTGCTCATCCCGATCCATCATGTCCGCCATATGCGGCGGCAGCGACGGGCGCTGCCCTGTCGCGGCCTCGACGGCATCGGGAAACTTGGCGGGATGGGCCGTGGCCAAAGAGATCATCGGGGTCTCGGATAAATGTTCATGGCCCACCTTTACCCCAACGGCGGAATGCGGGCAAAGAACTTCTCCACAGGCCGCAAATGCGTTCCTGATGGAGGCCATGGTCTCGTCTTCCGACGCCCGCCCCGAGCCGAAACTCTCGCGCAGCGCCTGCATCGCGCCCTGGCTCACACGAAACGATCCCCCCTTCAGCTCGTCCATAAGCTGCGCCACCGCATTGCCGTCGCGCCCATAGGCGTCAAACAGCGCGCGCTCGAAATTCGAACTTACCTGAATGTCCATCGACGGGCTGATTGAGGGCGTCACCCCCTGCTTGATATAGGCGCCGGTTTCCAGGGTGCGGTGCAGAATGTCGTTCTGGTTGGTGGCAATCACCAGATCCCTGATCGGCAGCCCCATCTTCCTGGCGATGTAACCTGCGAAAATGTCCCCGAAATTGCCCGTTGGCACCGTAAACGACACCTCGCGATTCGGCGCGCCCAGCGACACGGCCGAGGTGAAATAATACACCACCTGCGCCAGAACCCGCGCCCAGTTGATCGAATTCACCCCGGCCAGACGCACCCCGTCGCGGAATTCGAAATCGTTGAACATGTCCTTGAGCCTGGCCTGACAGTCATCGAAATCACCATCCAGCGCCAGCGCGTGCACATTGGAATCACCGGGCGTGGTCATCTGCCTGCGCTGGATCTCGCTGACGCGCCCATGCGGGAACAGGATGAACACATCCACGTTGTCCAACCCCCGGAACGCCTCGATCGCGGCCGACCCGGTATCGCCCGAAGTCGCCCCCACGATGGTCACACGCTCACCGCGCCGCGCCAGCGAAAACTGGAACAGCTGGCCAATCAGCTGCATCGCGAAGTCCTTGAAGGCCAGCGTGGGGCCGTGGAACAGCTCCAGCAGAAAGTGGTTCGGCCCCAGCTGCACCAGCGGCGCGCGCGCGTCGTGACGGAACCCCGCATAGGCCCGCGCGATGATCCCCCGGAACTCCGCGTCGGTGAATGCATCGCCCACGAACGGGCGCATCACCCGGAACGCCGCCTCTTCATAGCTCACCCCGGCCAGCGCCGCGATCTCTGCCGCGCTCATTGTGGGGATGGTCTCGGGCACATACAGCCCGCCATCGCGCGCCAGCCCGGTCAGCATGGTGTCCTCGAAATTCAGAACCGGCGCATTGCCGCGGGTAGAGATGTATTTCACGGGTGTCACGCCTTCCTGGTTTTGCGCAGTCGGCGCAGGTAATAGACCGTCATGAGCACCCAGACAATCGCAAGTCCATACCACGTGACGACATATTCAAGGTGATCGTTCGGAATCGCCGCGCCATCGATCGGCAGCGGTGTCACCGGCGGGTCGGTTTCCGAGGTTTCGCGCAAGATGATCAGCACCGGCTCGGTCCCCAGAACGTCGGCCAGGGTGGGAACATCGCGCGCAAACCAGATGTTCTTTTCCGCGTCGGATTCGGGGGTAAAGCCGTCAATCTCGTCCGGCCAGTGCAAATTGCCGGTGATCGTCGCCGGCCCGGCCGGGCGCTCCGCGTCCTTTTGCGGCGGCTTGATCCAGCCCCGATCCACCATGATCCGCCGCCCGTCCGTGGTTTCGAAAGGGGAGATCACGCGATACACCGCCCCCACATGGCGGGTCGAGGCCAGAATATGCAATTCCTCGCCGGTGAACGCTCCGCTGGCCGAGACCGAAAGATAACGGTCGCGCTGCGGATCGGGATTGGCGGGCACGGCCACCGGGGCGGCCTCGATCCGCGCCGCGATCTCGTCCAGCACACCCTCTTTCCAGACCAGACGCTGCAACTGCCAGGTGCCAAGACTTACCAGCACCACCGTGCCAAGAATGCCAAAGAAAAGCGGAAGGACGTAACGCGGCAAACGGGACTCCATCGTCTCAAAGAAAATCGCGGGCAGCCTGAAACCGCCCGCGACGTGTTATTCTCCGAACGGCGCCGGATTTCAACCGCAGCGCAACGGTTTACTGGCCCCAGATATAGATCGAGGCAAACAGGAACAGCCACACAACATCCACGAAGTGCCAGTACCAGGCCGCCGCCTCGAACCCGACATGCTGGGTCGGGGTGAAATGCCCCTTCAACACGCGCATCAGGCAGACGAACAGAAAGATCGTGCCGATGATCACATGCGCGCCATGGAACCCCGTCGCCATGAAGAACGACGCGCCATAGATGTTTCCGGCAAAGCCAAAGGACGCATGGTAATACTCATAGCCCTGGAAAAAAGTGAACAGCAGCCCAAGGGCGATGGCGATGCTCAGGCCCCATTTCACGTCCTGGCGGTTGTTTTCGTGGACAAGCGCATGGTGCGCCCATGTCGCCGCCGCGCCCGAACACAACAGGATCAGCGTATTGATCAGCGGCAGGTGCCAGGGATCGAAGGTTTCGATACCTGCCGGCGGCCAGACACCGTCCACCGCCGGGCTTTGCGGCCCCATCGGATACAGCGCGTGTTTGAAGAAGGTCCAGAACCAGGCCGAAAAGAACATCACCTCGGACATGATGAACAGGATAAAGCCATAGCGCAGGCCGATCTGCACAACCGGGGTGTGGTCGCCCGCCTTGCTTTCGGCAATCACCTCGGCCCACCAGCCGAACATGACATAAAGAACGGCGACCAGGCCGATCAGGAACATCCACGGGCCACTGTCGTGGAACCACAGAACCGCGCCGAACAGCATGACAAAGCCGCCCACCGCGCCAAGGAACGGCCACCAGGACGGGGCCAGAATGTGATAATCGTGATTTTTCGCGTGCGCCATTTTCTCTTTTTTCCCTCGTTGGAAGGCTTGCTCTTAGTTTACGTCCACACCACCCGTCGGCGTCAAGGACGCGCTGTCTTCGGGCAGGTCAATTTCATAGAATGTGTAGCTCAGCGTGATCGACTTCACGAATTTCGCGTCGCGGTCGTCCACGATCCCGGGGTCCACGTAGAACGTCACGGGCATCGAAACCCGCTCGCCCGGTTGCAGCACCTGCTCGGTAAAGCAGAAACAATCGATCTTGGTGAAATATCCGCCCGCATCAAACGGCGCGACATTATAACTTGCCGATCCCGCGATCACCCGGTCGGTCGGATTGTAGGCCTCGTAAAACGCCAGCCCGGTCTCGCCAATGCGGATTTCCATCTCGCGCTGCATGGGCTTGAACTCCCATGGCATGCCGCGTTCCTTGCTGGCATCGAACCGCACCTTGATGGTCTGGTCCAGAATCACGTCCGATCCGGTTTCGGCCACATTTGTCGTGCCACCAAATCCCGTGACCCGGCAGAACCAGTTGTAAAATGGCACCGATGCCCAGGCCAGCGCGCCCATCACCACGACCACGCCGACGGTTTGCAGCAGGGTTTTCTTGGGCCCGATCACCGCCATCAGTTGGTTCTCACGGCATTGGCCGGCTCGTAATCGCCGCGCGTCACCTTGACCACGGTCAGGCCGAACACGATGACGATGAAACTGACCAACACCAGCGCCACGCCCAGATTGCGGCCAAAACGGCGCCTGTGCAGTTCATGCTCTTCACGAAAGCTCATACCGGCCATCCTCCGAATCCATAGGGTTGCAGCGCGGCCTCGGCCAGGATCGCGCCAAAATGCAGGAACAGGTACAGCAGCGACAGGCCGAAAAACGCCTTTTCACGCTTGTACTTGTCCGCCTCGGCCTGCGCTTCGTCGCGCCGCCAGATCGCCACGGCGCCCGCCAGGAACAATGTGTTCAGCACAACAGCCGTCACCAGGTAAATCGGCCCCCCGACACCGGTAAAGGCCATGCCCACGGCAATGATCGCCAGCAGGATCGTGTAGACAAGGATATGTGTGCGGGTCGCGCGCCGCCCATGGGTCACGTGCAGCATCGGCACACCGGCATCCTTGTAGTCGGATTTCATGAACAGGCACAGCGCCCAGAAATGCGGCGGCGTCCACATGAAGATCAGCGTGAACATCAACACGCTTTCCACCGAAATACCGCCCGTCACCACCGCCCAGCCGATCATCGGCGGAAACGCCCCGGCGGCGCCACCGATCACGATGTTCTGCGGCGTCCAGCGTTTCAGCCACATGGTATAGATCACCACGTAGAAAAAGATGGTAAAGGCCAGCAATCCCGCCGCCACCCAATTGGCGGCCAGCCCCAGCATCACAACCGCGAAACCAGACAGCGCAACACCGATCGCCAGCGCCTCGTCCGGCGTCACCTTGCCGGATGGGATCGGCCGGCCTTGTGTGCGCTTCATCACCCGGTCGATATCGGCATCCCACCACATGTTCAAAGCGCCCGACGCCCCGCCGCCCACGGCGATGAACAGGATCGCGCTGAACGCAACAAACGGATGCTCGCCACCCGGTGCCGCCAGAAGGCCCACCGCCGCGGTGAACACGACAAGCGACATCACCCGCGGCTTGAGCAGGGCGAAATAGTCGCCGAATCCGGCTTCTTGCGTGTCGGCGCGTGTGTTGATGCTTGCGTCGCTCATCTTTGCGTCCTGTTCGGCTTACAGGCAAAACCGCCTGTCGGGAGGCTGGCCGGGAGTGCGCCCGGCCACCATGTCCTCAATCGGCCAGGGCCACTTTCGTCGAAGGCAGCGTATTGCGGTCGCCGGCATATTCCTCGATCGCGCCTTCCAGCCACTGAGCATAAGCTTCTTCGGAAACCACCTGCACGGTGATCGGCATATAGGCGTGATCCTTGCCGCACAGCTCGGAACACTGGCCGAAATAGATGCCTTCCCGCTCGGGCTTGAACCAGAGTTGGGCGATCCGGCCCGGCACCCCATCCTGCTTCACGCCAAAAGCGGGAATGGTCCAGGAATGGATCACATCGGCACCGGTCACGTCCATCACGACGGTCTTGCCAACCGGCACGACAACCCTGGTGTCCGTCGCCAGCAGATATTCATCGGGATTATACCCGTTTTCGGCCAGTTCTTCGCGGGGCAGCATGAAGCTGTCAAAGGCGAAATCGTGATCCGTGTATTCATAGCCCCAGTACCACTGATAGCCCGTCACCTTGATGTGAATTTCGCCTTCGGGGATTTCCTGCTGGTTGAACAGCACCGGCAACGAGAACGCGCCGATAAACACCAGGATCACGATCGGTCCCAGCGTCCAGGCGATTTCCACCGGCGTGTTATGTGTGAACGAGGCCGGGTTGGGGTTGGCGCGCCGGTTGTAGCGCACGATGACGATAAGAATCAGCAGAACCACAAACGCCACGATCGCCGTGATGATGATCAGGAGCATCTGGTCCAGCGATTGCAGCTGGCGGGCCAGTTCGGTGGCGGCTGGCTGAAAGCCCACACCGCGAGGTGTGGGTTTGCCCACGGTTTCAACGCTCTGTGCGAGGGCCGGAACGGCGGTAAATGCTGCCAGAAGGCCCAGGATTGTCGAGAGAAGTCGCATGTTTCACCCTGATCGGTTTCAGTGTTGTTCTTTGATATGTTGCAGAACCGGTCGCCCAGTCGGCGGAATCCTGCTGTTGTTTCGCGCCTAGAAACCATATTCTATGCCACAGATAAAGTCACAAGCTTGCGGCAAACAGACGCTTTTTTTGATTCAGATCAAAAAGCAGGAAAAAAATCACATGACAAATGACAAGTTTCGCCCCTTTGACACCGCCCTTGACCGGGATGCGGCCCTGACCCTCTTGCGTCAGGCCACCGACGGCGCCGATGATGGCGAACTGTTCCTGGAACGGCGCAGTTCCGAGGCACTGGTATTTGATGACGGGCGGCTGAAGACCGCGAGCTATGACGCCGGCGAGGGATTCGGCCTGCGCGCCGTGCGCGGCGAGGTGGCGGGCTATGCCCATGCCACCGACATTTCCGAACCCGCGATCCGGCGGGCGGTGAAAACCGCCCGGCTTGCCGTCGGCGAAGGCGGCGCCGTTCTGGCCGACAGCCCCCAGCCGACCAATCGTCGCCTTTATACCGATGCCGATCCGATCGGCGGCGTGTCCTTTCCGGTCAAGATCGAAACCCTGCGCGCGATCGACAGCTTTGCCCGCGATCTTGATCCCCGCGTGGTGCAGGTCTCGGCCACTTTGGCGGCCAGCCACCAGGAGGTGGTGATCCTGCGCCCCGACGGCACGCATGTATCCGACATACGCCCGATGACCCGCGTGAATGTCTCGGTCATCGTCGAAAAGGACGGGCGGCGCGAAAGCGGCAGCGCCGGCGGCGGCGGGCGGATCGGGCTGGATGGCCTGCTGGACCCGGCTGATTGGCAGGCCAAGGTACACGAGGCGCTGCGCATCGCCCTTGTCAATCTCGAAGCGGTCGCGGCCCCCGCCGGCCCGATGGAGGTGGTGCTTGGCCCCGGCTGGCCCGGCATCCTGCTGCACGAGGCGGTGGGCCACGGGCTGGAAGGCGATTTCAACCGCAAGGGCAGTTCCAAATTCACCGGCATGATCGGCCGGCAGGTTGCCGCGCGCGGTGTCACGGTGGTGGATGACGGAACCATCCCAGACCGGCGCGGCTCGATCACGGTGGATGACGAGGGCACCGCCTCCGGGCGCACCACGTTGATCGAGGACGGCATTCTTGTCGGCTATATGCAGGATCGCCAGAATGCCCGCCTGATGGGTGTGGCGCCCACCGGCAACGGGCGGCGCGAAAGCTATGCCCACGCGCCGATGCCGCGCATGACCAACACCTACATGCAGGGCGGCGACAGCAACCCGGCGGATCTGGTGGCTTCGGTGAAGGACGGGATCTATGCCGTCGGATTCGGCGGCGGCCAGGTTGACATCACCAATGGCAAGTTCGTGTTTTCCTGTACCGAGGCTTATCGCGTCGAAAACGGCAAGGTCGGCGCACCGGTCAAGGGCGCAACCCTGATCGGCGATGGCGCCACGGCCATGATGCAGATCCGGGGGCTGGGCAACGACATGGCGCTAGATCCCGGCATGGGGAACTGCGGCAAGGCCGGGCAATGGGTGCCGGTGGGCGTAGGCCAGCCGACCGTCCTGATGGATGGGCTGACCGTGGGCGGTTCGGCGGCCTGACGGCCCGCCCCGCGTTCCCGGGTCAAAGCACCGCCGCTGGAAATGTCGCCGTGGTTTACGCGTCATTAACCACCCATGGTCTACACCTGATTCTGCAAGCAGGCGGAGCCACGGATGACTGAAGACTATTATTCTTCCACTCACCCCCAACTCCCACCCACCACGGAAGAAGAACGTTTTGCGTGGCTTCGTCTCTTGCGCTCACGTCGGGTGGGCGCGACGACCTTTCACAGATTGCTGGCCGAACATGGCAGCGCGCAGGCCGCGCTCGCGGTTTTGCCCGAAGTGGCGCGCGCCGCCGGGGTCGAGGGGTACGAAATCTGCCCCGAGGCCGTCATTCACAAGGAACTCAACGCAGGCCGGGCTGCCGGGGCGCGCCTGATCACCTGCGCGGATCGCGACTACCCGGACGCTTTGCGCCAGATTGCCGACGCACCGCCCATCCTATGGACGCGGGGCCGGGTTGAATTGCTGCACCAGCCGATGATCTCGCTCGTCGGCGCGCGCAATGCCTCGTCGCTGGGCACCCGCATGGCGCGCGCAATGGCGCGCGATCTGGGTCAAAAGGGGATCGTGGTCGTGTCCGGGCTGGCGCGCGGCGTGGATACGGCGGCCCATCTTGCCGCCTTGCCCTCTGGCACCGTGGCTGTCTTTGCCGCCGGCGTGGATGTGATCTACCCGGCGGAAAACACCCGCCTGGCCGACGATATCGCCCGCGACGGGCTGACGCTCAGCGAACAGCCCCCCGGCCTCATGCCGCAGGCGCGCCATTTCCCGGCCCGCAACCGGATCATCTCGGGGCTGGCCCGCGCCGTGATCGTGGTCGAGGCCGCCGCCAAATCCGGCAGCATCATCACCGCCCGCAACGCGCTGGACCAGGGGCGCGAGGTGCTTGCGGTGCCCGGCCATCCCTTCGATGCGCGCGCCGCCGGGTGCAACATGCTGCTCCGCGACGGCGCCACGCTGGTCCGCTCTGCCGAGGACGTGATCGAGGCGCTGCCCGATCTGGGCGCCACCCTGCCCGGCGCCGAACCCGAACTGCCCAATCTCCCCCCCGCACCCAAGCCGCCGGCGCGCAGCCTGCGCGACATATCGAACCTGCACATGCAGATACTCGACCGGCTTGGCCCGTCCCCGGTGGCCGAGGATCAGCTGATCCGCGATCTGCGCGCCAACAGCGCCCAGGTGGCCCCGGCGCTTGTCGATCTGGAACTGGACGGTCGGATCAGACGGCAATCCGGCGGCCTGCTCAGCCGCGCCTGAACCCGCATCCTTTTCCGGAACCTGCGCGCCACGGCGCCGCCGGGCATCGCCCTGCTCCTGCGTGCCACGGCCGACCGCCCCCCAAATCCGCGCAAAGATGATCCCATTTCGCCCCACCCCGCCACCAAGGTATTTCCGGCGCATTGACAATTCCCCCTTTCGCCCCACATTTTTCGCCGCCATAACGCTCGTCCAGAGTCGAGAGGAGATTTCATGCCAGTTGTCGTTGTCGAATCCCCGGCGAAAGCCAAGACCATCAACAAGTATCTGGGGAAGAACTACACCGTCCTGGCGTCCTATGGTCACGTCCGTGACCTGCCGCCCAAGGACGGCTCTGTCGACACCGAGCACGACTTTGCCATGACATGGGAGATCGGGAACGATTCCCGCAAACATGTCAAAGCGATAGCCGACGCTCTTAAAGACGACAACGAACTGATTCTCGCCACCGACCCGGACCGCGAGGGCGAGGCGATCAGCTGGCATCTGGAAGAGGCGCTGCGCAAGCGGCGCGCGGTGAAAAAGGACACACCCGTCAGCCGCGTTGTGTTCAACGCGATCACCAAATCCGCCGTGACCGAGGCGATGCAGAATCCCCGCACCATCGACCAGCCGCTGGTCGACGCCTATCTGGCGCGCCGCGCCCTCGATTATCTCGTGGGCTTCAATCTTTCCCCGGTCCTGTGGCGCAAACTGCCCGGCGCACGCTCGGCGGGGCGCGTGCAATCGGTGTGCCTGCGCCTGATCGTGGAACGCGAGATGGAGATCGAGGCATTCAACGCGCGCGAATACTGGTCGGTCAAGGCGCTGCTCGGCACCCCGCGCGGGCAGGAATACGAGGCCCGGCTGACCGTGCTGGGCGGCAGGAAACTGGACAAGTTCGACCTCGCCAATGACACCGCCGCGGAACTGGCCGTTCAGGCGATCACCTCGCGCGACCTGTCCATCGCCCGGGTCGAGGCCAGGCCCGCCTCCCGCAACCCCTCGGCGCCCTTCATGACCTCGACCCTGCAACAGGAAGCCAGCCGCAAGTTCGGCATGGGCGCGCGCCAGTGCATGTCCACCGCGCAACGCCTCTACGAGGCCGGGCACATCACCTATATGCGGACCGACGGCATCGACATGGCGCCCGAAGCCGTGACCGCCGCGCGCGACGCGATCAAGGATCGTTACGGCGCCCAATACGTTCCCGACAGCCCGCGCATGTACAAGAACAAGGCCAAGAACGCGCAGGAAGCCCACGAATGTATCCGGCCCACCGACATGACGCGCGATGCCGCCTCGCTGAAACTGTCGGATGACGATCAGCGCAAGCTCTACGATCTGATCTGGAAACGCACGCTCGCCTGCCAGATGGAAGGCGCGCGGATGGAGCGCACGACCGTCGATATCGCCAGCGACGACGGCCAGGTCGAACTGCGCGCCACCGGTCAGGTGGTGCTGTTTGACGGATTTCTGCGCGTCTATGAAGAGGGCCGCGACGATGTCGTGGATGACGACGACAAACGCCTGCCCCAGATCGCCGAAGGCGAAGCCGCCACCAAGAAAACCATCACCCCCGAACAGCATTTCACCCAGCCCCCGCCCCGCTATACCGAGGCGACTCTGGTCAAGAAAATGGAAGAGCTGGGCATCGGGCGCCCGTCAACCTATGCCAGCGTGATCACCACGATTCAGGACCGCGAATATGTCCGCAAGGACAAGAACCGCCTCATCCCCGAGGACAAGGGCCGCATCGTCACCATCTTCCTGCTGAATTTCTTCCGCCAGTATGTCGGCTATGAATTCACCGCCAATCTCGAGGAAGAGCTGGATGATGTCTCGGCCGGCAACCGCGATTACAAGAACGTTCTGGCGCGTTTCTGGAAAGATTTTTCCGTCGCCATCGCCGAAACCTCGGAACTGCGCATCACCGAAGTGCTGGATGTGCTGGATGACGCGCTTGCGCCCCAATTGTATCCGCCGCGCGAAGACGGCTCGGACCCGCGCATCTGTCCCAAATGCGGTCAGGGCAAGCTGCACCTGAAAACCTCGCGGACCGGCGGGTTTGTCGGCTGCGGCAACTACCCGGAATGCACCTATACCCGCCCCATCGCGGGCGAAGGCGCCGATGGCGACGAGCGGGTGCTGGGCATGGACGGCGACGACGAGATCTGGCTGAAATCGGGCCGGTTCGGCCCCTATGTGCAGCGCGGCGAACCGACACCGGACAACAAGAAACCCCCGCGCGCCAGCCTGCCGCGCGGCTGGAACAAGGACGAGATGGACCTTGAAAAGGCCCTGACCCTGCTCAGCCTGCCGCGCGAGATCGGCGAACACCCCGAGGGCGGCATGATCAGCAGCAATTTCGGGCGCTTTGGCCCCTATGTCATGCACCAGCTGCCCGACGAGGCCAAACCGGTCTATGCCAACCTCAAGGATCCGAACGACGTGTTCGAGATCGGCATGAACCGTGCGGTCGAATTGCTGGCCGAAAAGCGCGCCAATCCCGGTCGGCGGGGCGGTGGAACATCGGCCAAACCGCTGCGCGAGCTGGGCGAACATCCCCAAGACGGCGGAGCGATCAACGTGATGGAGGGGCGCTACGGGCCCTATGTGAAATGGGACAAGGTCAATGCAACCCTGCCCAAGGGCACCGAACCCGCCGATGTCACCATGGAGATGGCAGTGGCGCTGATCGCGGAAAAAGCGGCCAGGAAAGGCACCAAACGCAAGGCGCGGCCCAAGAAATCCGCTGCGAAATAGGGAGGAGGCCGGAAATTTGCAAAATTTCCGGTGCGTTATCCTTGCAGGAAAACGCTGTCGGTCCGTAGTAATACGGCTCCGCAACACGCCACATTGACTTCCCCCTGACTCACGGTCAAAACCTCTCCAATTCCGGATCACAGGGAGAGTTCCATGAACAAGGTTTATGAAAACGCGGCCGCGGCGCTTGACGGCATCCTGCACGACGGGATGCTGATCGCCTCGGGCGGCTTCGGGCTGTGCGGCATTCCCGAAGGTCTGCTCGATGCCATCAGGGCGTCGGGCGTCAAGGATCTGACATTTGCCTCCAACAACGCCGGCGTTGACGGCGCGGGCATCGGCATCCTGCTGGAAACCCGCCAGGTGAAAAAGATGATCTCCTCCTATGTGGGCGAGAATGCCGAATTCATGCGCCAGTATCTGTCGGGCGAACTGGAACTGGAATTCACGCCCCAGGGCACGCTGGCCGAACGGATGCGCGCCGGCGGCGCGGGCATTCCCGGGTTTTTCACCAAAACCGGTGTCGGCACGGTGATCGCCGAGGGCAAGGAACACAAGGACTTCCCCACAGGCGCGGACGGCGCGCCCGAAACCTACATCATGGAACAGGGCATCTTTGCCGATCTGGCCATCGTCAAGGCCTGGAAGGCCGACCCGACAGGCAATCTCGTGTTCCGCAAGACCGCGCGCAATTTCAACCACCCCGCCGCCACCTGCGGCAAGACCTGCATTGTCGAGGTGGAAGAGATCGTGCAAACCGGTTCGCTGGACCCCGACAGCATCCACCTGCCTGGCATCTATGTGCATCGCATCATCCAGGGAAGTCACGAAAAACGCATCGAACAGCGCACCGTGCGCAAGCGGGAGGAAGCCTAATGCCTTGGGATCGTAACCAGATGGCCGCCCGCGCGGCCCAGGAACTTCAGAACGGCTGGTATGTGAATCTCGGGATCGGCATCCCGACGCTGGTGTCCAACTACATCCCCGACGGGGTCGAGGTGACGCTCCAGTCGGAAAACGGCATGTTGGGCATGGGCCCCTTCCCCTACGAGGGCGAGGAAGACCCCGACCTGATCAATGCCGGCAAGCAAACCATCACCGAACTGCCCCAGACCGCCTATTTCGACAGCGCCACATCCTTTGCCATGATCCGGGGCGGCAAGATTGCCATGGCGATCCTGGGCGCGATGGAAGTGGCCGAAAACGGCGATCTTGCCAACTGGATGATTCCGGGCAAGCTGGTCAAGGGCATGGGCGGCGCGATGGATCTCGTGGCCGGTGTGGGCCGTGTGGTCGTGGTCATGGATCACACCAACAAACACGGCGACAGCAAGGTGCTCAGGGAATGCACCCTGCCGCTGACAGGCCGGGCCGTGGTGGACCGGATCATCACCAATCTCGGCGTGCTGGACGTGGTCGAGGGCGGTTTGCGGATCGTGGAAATGGCCGATGGCGTCACCGAGGACGAACTGCGCGCCGCAACACAGGCCACGATCGTCAACTGATCCGCCAATCCAGAAACCGAAACGCCCGGCCTGATGGCCGGGCTTTTTTTGTTTACTGAGAGGTCCAGCCGCCGTCCATCGGGATCGCTGTTCCGGTGATATTATGGGCCACCGGGTTGCACAGCCACACCGCCAGCGCACCGATCTCTGCCGGTGTATTGGTGCGCTGCGAGGGCTGTTTTTCCTTCAGCAGATCGGCAATCGCCGTGTCACGATCCACGCCGCCCAGGGCATTGGCGCGCGCTTCGATCTGCGGCTCGATAATCGCGGTTTCGGTCCATCCCGGACAGATGCAATTCACCGTCACCCCGCCCGTTGCCCGGCTCCCGGCTGCCGCATATTCCAGCGCCGCCACCTTGCTCAGCCCGACCAGCCCGAATTTTGCCGCCGTATACGGCCCCTTGTCGGGGCTGGCGATCAACCCGTGCACGCTGGAGATATTGATGACCCGGCCATAACCGCGTTCGGCCATTTTCGGCATCGCGTGGCGCATCGTGTGAAACGCCGCCGACAGGTTGATCGACAGGATCGCATCCCATTTTTCCACCGGCATTTCGGCAATCGGCGCCGTGTGCTGGATACCGGCATTGTTGACCAGAATGTCCGCCCCGCCCCAGGCCTCTACCGCCTGCATCAGTTCGGCAATCTGATCCGGGTGGCGCATGTCCCCGCGAAAAAACTCGGCCTGCGGCGCGCCCTTGTCGCGCAGATGCTGACAGGCCTCCTCGATCTGCGCATCCCCGGCCAGCCCGTGCACCGCGATACGCGCACCCGCCTTGGCCAGTTCCTCGGCAATGGCCAGCCCGATCCCCTGCACCGATCCCGTGACCAGCGCCGTTTTCCCTGTCAAATCCGTCATTTACATATCCTCCAACATCTTCCTCAACTCGGTTTTCAAAACCTTGCCATAGTTGTTCTTGGGCAGTTCGCGCAGCGCGAAATAGGCTTTGGGCCGTTTGAACCGGGCGATGTGGTCCAGACAATGCGCGTCCAGCGCCGCACTGTCCATCTCTGCATCCGCCACCACAAAGGCCACCACGTCCTCGCCCCAGTCCGGGTGCGGGCGGCCCACAACCGACACTTCGCGCACCATTGGATGCAACAACAGCGCTTCTTCCACCTCGCGCGGATAAATATTCGTGCCACCCGAAATGATCATATCCTTGGAGCGGTCCTTCAGTGTCAGAAACCCATCCGCGTCCAGACAGCCCATATCGCCCGTGCGCAGCCAGCCATCCACGATTGTCCTGGCGCTGGCCTCGGGGTTGTTCCAATAGCCCGGCATCACCGCATCGCCACGCACCACGATCTCGCCCACCTGCCCGGCTGGCAACGGCGCGCCCGCCTCATCGCAGATCGCCACCTCCACTACCGATTGCGCCCGCCCGACCGAGGCCAGCCGCTCTCGCCAGCGCGGATCGGCACGATCCGCCACCGCGTCGCGGTTCAGCGCGGTGATGCACATCGGGCATTCGCCCTGTCCGTAAATCTGCACGAAGATCGGTCCGAAATGATCGACCGCCTCGATGATGTCGGCCACATACATCGGCCCGCCACCGTAAACGATGCTGCGCAACCCCTCTCCGCGCGTCCCCGCGGCCTTTGCGGCAATGGTCAGACGCTTGACCATGGTCGGCGCGGCAAACATGTGCACCCGTCCGAAATGGCGCGCCAGATCGAAAATCTCATCCTCGTCAAACCCGCCGCCCTGCGGCAGCACGTGGCGCGCGCCCTTCAGCACATGCATCAGGTTGTAGATCCCCGCCCCGTGGCTCAGCGGCGCGGCATAAAGCGCGGCATCGTCGCGCGTCACCTCGTCCACATCCGCAAGATAGCTCAGCGCCATGGCGCTCAGCATCCGGTTGGTGATCATCACCCCCTTGGGCCGCCCCGTGGTGCCCGACGTATAAAACAGCCAGCTCAGATCGTCGGGCGCGCGCGGCGTCACCGCCGCCAGCGGTGGCGCCTCCTGGATCGTCCGCCAGGCGTCATCGGCGACATTCACACACGCCACATCGGCATGCGCGCTCAGCGCCTCATGCAATCCGGGCGAGGTGAAACACAGCGCCGCATCGGCATCCCCAAGGATCCAGGCCGCCTCGCGCCCGTGCAGCTTGGCATTGATCGGCACCACCACCGCGCCCGCATACCACGCGCCATACTGCGCGATCAGGTATTGCGGCACGTTCTTCATGAACAGCCCCACCCGATCGCCCGGCGCCACACCCCTGGCCCGCAACCCCCCGGCAACCGCCAGCGCCCGTTCGTGAAACTGACCATAGGTGGCGTCCTGCGCCCGCCCCAGGAATATCGCCCCCGCATCGGGCGACATACGCGCCGTCCGCTCCAGCCAAGCCGCGATGTTCATGTCTGCCTCCCCATTCGTCCGGCCTTACCATGCTCCAGCCCCTTGCCGCAGACAATGACGTAGAAATACGCTGTCTCTTGGCCTTGGCGGCGGCTTGTGCCATTTCTGATGTCCATGGAACTGGATGCTCTTGCCTTTGAACATGCGCCCGTCGGGCTTGCGATCCTCGAAAACAGGATCATCCGGCGCTGCAATCGTCATTTCGCCGAGATGTTCCGGGAGTCTCCGGACAATTGCGAAAACGTGTCGCTTGGCGAATTCTACGCATCCGAAGAGGATTTCCAGACGATCGGAGAACGCGGTCTTGCGGTCATGCGTCAGTCGGGGCGCTATCAAGACGAACGGATCATGCGGCGACGCGGGGGCGGGCTGTTCTGGTGCCGCGTGCGCGGTCAGTCGCTGACCCCGGAAAACCCGTTTCAGCGCGGGATCTGGTCCTTTGCCGATCTGTCCGACGACCGCCCCATCGTGGCCCTCACCCAGCGGGAACGCGAAGTGGCCATCCTGACCTGCCGGGGCCTTACCTCCAAGGAGATCGGGCTGGAGCTATCTCTGTCCTACCGCACGGTCGAGGAATACCGCGCCCGGCTGCTGCGCAAGTTCGGCGCCCGCAAGCTGGCTGAACTTGTCGCCAAACTGTCCGGGATGCCACTTTGAGCAACGGGGAGATTTTTGCCGCCTTCCCCTCGATAAATCACGCGCTCACCCCTAGTTTCATGCCTCAGATCAGCTTTCCACCGCTGTCCTTTTCTCTTATAAGGCGCCGCAGGGGAAACCAATCAACGACTGAATCGCGCCAAGCGCCGCATAGGGTAGGAACCACAATGAGCACCAACAAGCACGAATCCGATGTCGCCTTCATCAAGGCTCTGGCAGAGCTTCTGCGCGAGAACGATCTGACCGAACTCCAGGTCAAGCGCGACTATGGCGAGGATGACAGCCTGAACGTGCGTGTCAGCCGCCAGACCATCGCCGCGGCCCCCGTGGCCATGGCCGCCGCCGTTCCGTCAGCGCCCGCCGCCGCCCCTGCCGCCGCGCCCGCTCCGGCGCCGGCAGCCGCCCTCGACGACCCTGCCAGCCACCCCGGCGCCGTCACCTCGCCGATGGTCGGCACGGTCTATCTTCAGGCCGAACCGGGCGCCCCCGCCTTTGTGTCGGTCGGCGCGCAGGTCAACGAGGGCGATACGATCCTGATCGTCGAGGCGATGAAAACCATGAATCACATTCCGGCCCCCAGATCGGGCACCGTGAAACGCATTCTCGTGGGTGACGGCGATACCGTTGAATTCGGCGCCCCCCTGGTTATTATCGAGTAAGGCGCTGACATGTTTGACAAAATCCTGATCGCCAACCGCGGAGAGATTGCCCTGCGCGTGATCCGCGCCTGCCGCGAGATGGGCATCCAGTCGGTCGCGGTCCATTCCACGGCGGATGCCGACGCGATGCATGTGCGCATGGCGGACGAGGCCATCTGCATCGGCCCGCCCCCCGGCACGGACAGCTATCTCAACATGGCCTCCATCATTGCCGCCTGCGAAGTCACCGGCGCACAGGCCATTCACCCGGGCTATGGCTTCCTTTCCGAAAATGCCAATTTCGTGCAGATCGTCGAGGATCACGGCATCACCTTCATCGGCCCCACCGCCGAACATATCCGCGTGATGGGCGACAAGATCACCGCCAAGGACACGATGAAGGCGCTGGGCGTGCCGTGTGTCCCCGGTTCGGATGGCGGCGTGCCCGATCTGGCCGCGGCCCTGAAGATCGGCGAGGAATTCGGCTATCCGGTGATCATCAAGGCCACCGCCGGTGGTGGCGGGCGCGGCATGAAGGTCGCGGCCAATGCCCGGGAAATGGAAAAGGCGTTCATGACCGCCCGCGCCGAGGGCAAGGCCGCCTTTGGCAATGACGAGGTCTATATCGAGAAATACCTCACCACGCCGCGCCATATCGAGATTCAGGTTTTTGGCGACGGCAAGGGCAACGCCGTACATCTGGGCGAACGCGACTGTTCGTTGCAACGCCGCCACCAGAAAGTGTTCGAAGAGGCCCCCGGCCCCGCGATCAGCCCCGAGGAACGCGCGCGCATCGGCAGGATTTGCGCCGATGCCGTGGCCCGGATCAACTACATCGGCGCCGGCACGATCGAATTCCTCTATGAGAACGGCGAATTCTACTTCATCGAGATGAACACCCGTCTTCAGGTTGAACATCCCGTGACCGAGTCGATTTTCGGTGTCGATCTGGTGCGCGAACAGATTCGCGTCGCCGAAGGACTGCCCATGTCCTTTACCCAGGACGAACTGGAAATCAACGGCCACGCCATCGAGGTGCGCATCAACGCCGAGAAACTGCCAAACTTCTCGCCCTGTCCCGGCAGGATCACGGCCTATCACGCCCCCGGCGGGCTGGGCGTGCGCATGGATTCCGCGCTGTATGACGGCTATGCCATCCCGCCTTATTACGATTCCCTGATCGGCAAGCTGATCGTGCATGGCCGCGACCGCCCCGAGGCGCTCGCCCGCCTGCACCGCGCGCTTGGCGAACTGATCGTGGACGGGATCGACACCACCGTGCCGCTGTTTCACGCGCTGCTGGCGGAAGAGGCGGTTCAGACCGGCGATTACAATATCCACTGGCTGGAACATTGGCTGGCGGAAAACCTGTCACAGGGCTGAATGGCCATGGGCGCGCGTCCTCATGGGTGAACTCACCCCCGACATCCTGATGCGCGCCTATGCCATGGGGGTCTTTCCCATGGCGGAATACCGGGACGATCCGGAAATCTTCTGGGTCGATCCGATCCGCCGCGGGATCATCCCGCTGGACCGTTTCCATATCTCCCGCTCGCTGGCGCGCGCCATCCGGCGTGACTCATATGCCATGTCCCTGAACCGGGATTTCGCCGGAGTGCTGGACGGGTGCGCCGACCGGGCCGAGACATGGATCAGCGGCGAAATCCATCGGCTGTATCTCGCGCTGCACGCAGACGGTCAGGCGCATTCCCTGGAAATCTGGCAAGAAGACGGGCTGATCGGCGGCGTTTACGGCGTCACGCTGGGCGGGGCCTTTTTTGGGGAAAGCATGTTTTCACGCCGCCCGAACGCTTCCAAAATTGCCCTTGCCTATCTGATCGAACATCTGCGCCGCTGTGGCTTTACCCTGTTCGACACCCAATTCCTGACCGATCACCTGGCCAGCCTGGGTGCGATCGAGGTACCGCGCGCCGATTATCACAAGATGCTTACATGGGCGCTCGGGCAGAGGGCCGATATCACGGCTCACTCGCTGCCGACCGCCTCGGAGGTTTTGCAGCGCAGAACCCAGACATCGTAACGCGCGTGATCCAGCGCGTTCAGCGCCGGGGACGAGGCGATCATCCAGCCTTCGAAAATGGCCGCCCCCGCGCCATTGTCCTCCAGGATGGTCAGATAGGCATACGCCTCGCCCGTGGCATTGTCCTCGGGATAACGGCACTGGGCCATGTCCACCCGCAAACCGCCGAAATTCACGCTATAGCCATTGGCCAGTTCGAAATCGACCAATTCTCCGGTCAACTTGTCCAGCCCACGCAGCGTGGCGCCCTTGGCCACCTTCGCCTCGGTGACAACTTCGCGCGTCGCCTCTCCCAGGGAATCAGGCAGAGATTCAAACGTTTGCGGCTCGATCTCCAGCGTTTCCACGATGATATCCTGCGCCGAAACAAAGCCCGGAGCCGCAAGCAAAACCGCTGCCAGAACCCGCTTCATTCGCTCGAATCCCCACCGGTCACAAATTTCAGCAACAACGAAATCAGGCTGACCGAGCCTTGTGTATCTTCGATCTCGTCGCCTTCGGCCAGGTTGAACGACGATCCGCCCGGAAGGATTTCCACGAAATTGCCGCCCAGCAACCCCTCCGAGGAAATCACCACCGCGCTGTCATCGGGCAATTCGACATCCGGGTTCAACGTGAATTCCGCGTCGGCACGAAATGTCTGCGGGTTCAGGTCGATATCCGTCACCGTACCGATCTTGACCCCGGCCAGGCGCACATCCGTGCCAACGCTCACCCCCTCGATCGAGCGGAACGACGCGGTCAGCCGGTATCCGGCACTGTCCGAACGAAAATCGGTGAACTGAATGGCATAGACCAGGAATCCGATCGCCACCGCAACAACGGCGGCGCCCACGGCGGCCTCTGTGCGAACGGCCGACATCGCCTTACTCGGGGCTCCAGGCCTCGTAGTCGCGCCGCTCCACCGGGGTTCCGGCACGGATCGAGCCCGCCGGCGCATAGGCCATTGCGGTTCCCGACAGGTTTTCCTGGTGCGGCTTTTCCCAAGGCTTGTGCGGCAGCGGCTTGTCCGTCGGTGCCATATCAAAGGTGCGGTGCAGCCAGCCATGCCAGTCGGCGCAGATCCGGCTCGCCTCGATCTCGCCATTATACATCACCCAACGCTTCGAATCGTCGGCGTTGCGGTAATAGACGTTGCCCTGATCGTCCTCGCCCACCTTGATGCCCTTGCGGCGCGTGTAAAGACGGGTGTTCAGGGTGGCGCCGGTCCACCAGGTCAGTGCGCTGTTGATCGTGCTCAGAATGCCCATGAATGCCTCCGCAAATTCCCTTTCCATATGGACCATTCCACACCAAAGGTCCAGTGGGCGCGGCCACGGAAAAGGGCGGACAAATTGCCCGCCCCGCCAACGTCGGTCTTGCGGCCCGGATCAGCCCGCAGACGCCGATTCCTTTTCCGCCTCGCCATGGATCATCAACGGCGCGCCGTCGCTGGTGGCCGCCTCTTCGTTCACCACCACCTCGGTCACGCTGTCCAATCCCGGCAGATCGAACATCGTGTCCAGCAGGATGTCTTCCAGGATCGAGCGCAACCCGCGCGCGCCGGTCTTGCGCTCAATGGCGCGTTTGGCAATGGCGCGCAGCGCGTCATCCGTGAATGTAAGCTGCGTGTCTTCCAGCTCGAACAGGCGCTGATACTGCTTGACCAGCGCATTCTTGGGCGCGGTCAGGATCGTGACCAGCGCCTCCTCGTCCAGATCCTCCAGCGTCGCCAGCACCGGCAACCGGCCCACGAATTCCGGGATCAACCCGAATTTCAAAAGATCTTCCGGCTCCAGGTCCTGAAACACCTCGCCCACGCCGCGCTCGTCATTGTCACGCACATCCGCGCCAAAGCCCATGGCGCTGCCCTTGCCGCGCTGCGCGATGATCTTGTCCAGACCGGCGAAAGCCCCGCCGCAAATGAACAGGATGTTGGTGGTATCGACCTGAAGGAATTCCTGCTGCGGATGTTTGCGCCCGCCCTGCGGCGGCACGCTGGCCACGGTGCCTTCCATCAGCTTCAGCAATGCCTGCTGCACACCCTCGCCCGACACATCCCGCGTGATCGAAGGATTTTCCGACTTGCGCGTGATCTTGTCGACCTCGTCGATATAGACGATGCCGCGCTGCGCGCGTTCCACGTTGTATTCGCTGGACTGCAACAGCTTGAGGATGATGTTTTCCACATCCTCGCCCACGTAACCGGCCTCGGTCAGCGTGGTGGCATCCGCCATCGTGAACGGCACATCCAGAATCCGCGCCAATGTCTGCGCCAGCAGCGTCTTGCCACAGCCCGTCGGGCCGATCAGCAGGATATTGGATTTCGCCAGCTCGATATCCCCGGATTTCTGGGCGTGGTTCAACCGCTTGTAGTGGTTGTGAACCGCAACCGACAGCACCCGCTTGGCCGTCGCCTGGCCAATCACGTAATCGTCCAGAACGTCGCAAATCTCGCGCGGGGTCGGCACCCCGTCGCTGGCCTTCAGCCCGCTGGCCTTGGTCTCTTCGCGAATGATGTCCATGCACAGCTCGACGCATTCGTCGCAGATGAACACCGTCGGGCCGGCAATCAGCTTGCGCACTTCATGCTGGCTCTTGCCGCAAAAGCTGCAATAGAGCGTGTTCTTGCTGTCACCGCCGGAATTGTTCGCCATGTCCTACCTTTCAGGCCCTGTTCCGCCGCCCCGAACCGGGGTCGACCGCCGCGTTTGGGCCAGCTTAGGCCAGCCGTTTGCCGCGTACAATGTCAAATTGGGTCGCGCCCGGTGCCGGGCACGACACCGTGATCACTTCTCGTCCTCGTCGCCCTTGGCGCGGCTTTCCACGATCTCGTCAATCAGGCCCCAGGCCCTGGCGGCTTGGGCATCCATGAAATTGTCGCGCTCCAGCGCCGCCTCGACGGCCTCCAGCTTCTGGCCGGTATGCCGGACATAGATCTCGTTCAGCCGCCGCTTCAGCTTCAGCGTCTCCTCGGCGTGGATCATGATATCCGTGGCCTGCCCCTGATACCCGCCCGAAGGCTGGTGCACCATGATCCGGCTGTTGGGCAGCGAAAACCGCATCCCGTTCTCCCCCGCGGTCAGCAAAAGCGACCCCATCGAGGCCGCCTGCCCGATCACCAGGGTCGAAACCTTGGGCTTGATATATTGCATCGTGTCATAGATCGACAAACCCGATGTCACCACGCCGCCGGGGCTGTTGATATACATCGAGATTTCCTTGGACGGGTTCTCCGCCTCCAGATGCAGCAATTGCGCCACGATCAGGCTCGACATGCCGTCATGCACCGGACCGTTCACAAAAATGATCCGCTCCTTGAGCAGCCGTGAAAAAATGTCATAGGCCCGTTCGCCCCGGCTGGTCTGCTCGACCACCATGGGAACCAAAGTGTTCATATATGTCTCGAATGGGTCTTTCATATCCGCCTGCCTGTTCTGCGCCCCGGGCCGAAATCCGGCCCTCTCCCCCAGAGTCTTAGTAGGGGACTTTGGGGGCTGCAAGGCCAGCAGACGATTTTAAGGTTAACAGCCGGTAAAGTCAGCGGCACCCAGCGGCACGCGCCCGGTCGATTTTCCGCGAAACCGCCCCGGAACCGGCGAATCCCGGGGCTTTCATTGTTCCAAAAATACTCAAATGCACCGCACACGACAAAAACGGTCGGCCCAGGGCGGCGCGCCACCATCCCGACACGACCGCGATCATCCGGTCATGTCCGGTTTTCGCCCGCCGCCACGCGCCCCCGATTCCCGCGGCCGGTCACACAGGGCTATTGCTGGCTCCTGAGGTATTCCAGAACGGCGGCGATATCGGCGTCCTTCTTCAGGCCGGCAAAGGACATCCTGGTGCCCTTGAGATAGGTCTTGGGCCTTGCCAGAAAGGCCGCCAATTCCTCGTCGCTCCAAACCGCACCCGACTCCGCCAGCGCCTGCATCGGTTTGGAATATCTGAACCCGTCAACCGCACCAACCGAGGCCCCGACAATCCCGGTCAGCACCGGGCCGGTCCTGTTCATGGCCCCGTCGCCAACCTGATGACAGGCCTTGCACTTCTTGAAGACCTTTTCGCCCTTGGCAACCATCTCGGGGTCCGGCACCCCGACCGCCGCCTCCTCGACCCCGGCGGCCTCCATGTCGCCCTGCGTGGCCACCGCCGGGGCGGCCGCGGCCGATTCCTCCGGGGTCACGTCCAGCACGGCGGCGCGCATGGTGATTTCCACACTGTCCTTGCACCCGCTCATGCACGGCGCGGCCTTCCAGAAATGCGCCTCGGCGGTTTCGCGATCATCAATGATGAACCCGTCCGCATTGGGCATCTCCACATCCAGGAAATTCTCGTTCGACAATTCAAACGAGTCATCCACCAGATCGTTGGAATACAGGATATAGGCCACGATCGCATACACCTCGTCCGGGGTCAGCGACTGGGCATTGCCAAACGGCATCGACCGGTTCACATAATCCCACACCGTCGACAGATAGGGCCAGTACGACCCAACCGTCTTCACCGGATCCTCATGATCCAGCGTATCCTGCCCGCCCGCCAGCTTGGGCCAGTTGCCCACCCCTTCGGCAAAATCGCCATGGCAGACGGCGCACGTGTCGGCAAACAGCTCCTCGCCGGTAAACACGTCACCCCGCCCCTCTGGCAGCCCGGTGCCGTCCGGCGACACATCCAGATCCCAGGCCGCGATCTCTTCGGGCGTGGCGGCGCGGCCCAGCCCGTATTTTTCCGCCCGGACCGGCGCGGCGATCAACGTCGAAACCAGCGCAACCCCCGCGGCAAGCTTAAGAAACTTCGACATTTTCGGCCTCCCCGTTCGGGCGCACCCACCATGTCTGGATGCAATTGTTGTGATAGATCGAATTCAACCCGCGCACTTCGCGCAGCTCTGCCTTGGAGGGCTGGACATAGCCCGAACTGTCGCGCGCGCGGCTTTGCAGGAACATCTCCTCGCCCCGCCACTCGGTATCCAGATAGAATCGGGTCAGCGCCTTGTCGGTCCCCGGCGCGCCCAGACGCGCCTCCTGCCAGGTCTTGCCGCCATCAACCGACACGTCCACCCCGGTGATCGCCCCGCGCCCCGACCAGGCCAGACCGGTGATCACCAGCGGCCCCGTGCCATGGGTAATCGGCGCCTGCGGGCTGGGCGAGGTCACAACCGATTTGGCATCCATCACCCAGGTCCACTTGCGGCTGGTCCCGTCGGCCAGCGTATCAGTGTATTTGCTGGTCTCCTCGCGCGATTGCACGGGCTGGCTCGTCACTTCAATACGGCGCAGCCACTTGATCCACAAATTGCCTTCCCAGCCCGGCACCACCAGGCGCACCGGATAGCCATGCTCCTTGCGCAACGCCTCGCCATTGGCCTTGAACGCCACGAACACATCGTCCAGCGCCTTTTCCATCGGGATCGAGCGGCCATTGCCGGACGCATCGGCGCCCTCGACATAGATCCACTTGTCCTTCAGATCACCCGCCGCCCCCAGGCCCGCTTCCTCCAGCAGGGTGCGCAGCGGCACGCCGGAATACTCCATGTTGTGGATCATGCCATGGGTGAACTGCGCCCCGTTCAGCTGGGCTCCGGCCCATTCCATGCCGGTATTGGCCGCGCATTCACAGAAATACACGTGATTTTCGCGCGGAAAGCGCTCCAGATCGGCATAGGTAAACACCAAGGGCGTGTCCACAAGCCCATTGATCATCAACCGGTAATCTTCTTTCTTCAGCTCGATCGCACCCGAATGGTGGCGCTCGAACGCACAGCCCTGCGGCGTGATCGTCCCGTCCAGCGCATGGATCGGCGTGAAGTTGATCGAACTGATCGTGTCCGCCGTCAGCCACTCCACGTTGCGCCGCACCACGTCGCCTTCGAACTCGATGGGCAGACCATAGGGGGTGGCATCCACACCTTCGCCCGTGGCCTGCGCCCAGTCCTGCACCTGCTCGATCATCGGATCACCACCCGCCGCGGCGGTCGCGCCCGCGGCCACGGCCCCCGCCCCGGCGGCCGCCGCTCCCGTCAGGAACTGGCGGCGCGAGGGCTTTGCGCCCTTCAAGCTTTCTGTCATCTGGCTATGCCTCCTCGATATGTCGGTTTGTCTGGCGCGGGGCGCGGCATCACGCGCCCACCACGTTGACCGTGTCGCGCGGGGTCACGGCCACCGTGCCCTGCTTGCGGATATGGGTTTCCACCACGTCCCAGATCTGTGGCCCCTCGGTGCCCTCGTTGACCGAGGCCCAGCCCGCGACAACATAGGTCTTCGCCGGATCGATCGCCTCACCCGTGCGCAGCAGGGTCATGTCGCTGATCCGCGCGCCCTGCGGTTTGGTGATGTCGATGCGATAGCCCATGCCACCGATGCGCACCATGTCGCCGCCCTGCTGGTAATAGGGATCGGGGTTGAAGATGTTGTCGGCCACGTCTTCCAGAATCACCTTGATGAATTCGCCGGTCATGTCCGTGCGATAGGCCGCGCCATAGCTCATCGACGTGACGTTCCAGATATCCTCGCGGGTGATGTCCTGCCCGGGCACGATGCTTGGCCCCCAGCGCACGCCGGGGCTCATGGCGATATCGGCCTCGCGTTCGCTCAGCAGCGCATCGCAGATCAGATCGTCCCAGGTGCCGTTGAAATTGCCGCGCCGGTACAACAGCCCGTCCGCCTGCCCGATCACTTCGGACAGCTGCGCCGCATAGGGCGCGCGCTGCGCATCGATCAGCGCCGACACAGCCGGATCGGGTGCAATCACGTCGCTGAAGATCGGGATCAGCTTGTGGCGCAGCCCCATCATCCGCCCGTCGCGCACATCCAGATCCACGCGGCTGACAAATTTCCCGTTCGACCCGGACGCAATGATATGGGTCTGCCCCACCAGCACCGGCTCGGGCAGCGCATCATGGGTGTGGCCCGACAGGATCACATCGATGCCCGATACGATCCCGGCCATCTTCTTGTCCACGTCAAACCCGTTATGGCTCAGCACCACAACCACGTCGGCGCCCATGCCGCGCACCTCGTCCACCATCGCCTGCATGTTCTCGTCGCGAATGCCGAATGAATACTCCGGGAACATCCAGCCCGGATTGGCGATCGGCATATACGGAAAAGCCTGCCCGATCACCGCCACCCTGGCGCCGCCGCGCTCAAAGAACCTGTAGGGCTTGAACAGCTCGGCCGGTTCGTCCCACTCGGCGTCAAAGATATTCTGCCCCAGCGCCGCAAAGGGCAGCCCCTGGACGATCTCGTTCACCCGCTCCGATCCCAGCGTGAATTCCCAATGGAACGTCATCGCATCCGGCTTCAGCGCGTTCATCACATTGACCATGTCCTGGCCCTCGGTGTGATAACACGTGTAAGAGCCATGCCACGTGTCGCCACCATCCAGCAACAGCGCGTCCGGCCGCTCGGCCCGGATCGCATTGATCACGGTCGACACCCGGTCCAGCCCGCCAACCCGGCCATAGCCCTGCGCCAGCGCCGAGAAATCATCATAGGTCAGCGCATAGGCCGACGGGCTGCCATCGGCGATGCCATAGGCCCGGCGGAAATCCGCCCCCGTGATATGGGGCACCTGCCCCTTGTTGGCGCCAACCCCCAGATTGACCGACGGCTCGCGGAAATAGACCGGCTTGAGCTGGCCGTGAATGTCGGTGACGTGGATCAACGAGATATTGCCGAACGTGTCGAACTGCAAAAGCTGGTCCTGCGTCAGGCTCTGCTGCGCGGCCAGCCGCGCCCAGTTGCCGAAACCGCTGGTGCCCAGCATGGCCGACGCGGCCATCGACACCTGAAGGAAATCACGACGGGAAATCATCTGGTACACGCCTTTCCAAGGTCAGTGGTGGGTCTCATATGCGATTCATATTCGCATACTTGAATTTATTTGAACAGAACAAACCCGCGCCAGTGTCCCGGCGCGGGCATTGGGATCAGTTGCGAACCGACGGACCTTCGACCGACAGGCCGTTGCCGCGCGACATCACATACAGTTCCAGCGCGATGAACTCCTCCGAACCGGGGCTGTAAGTCTCGGCACGGGTGTCACGCACACAGCCCTTGAACCGGCTTTGCACCCCGTTCAGCTTGGCGTTTTTCAGACGATAGGTCGGAAACCCGTTGATCTGCCCCTGGCTCAGGTGGTCGGCGCGGATCATGTTGCCGTAATTGTCCTCGTGACAATTGGCACAGCTCATCTCCAGCTGCCCGGTACGGGTGTAATACAGCTCCTTGCCCTTTTCCCAGGTCGCCCTGGCCGGACCGTCAATAGCCACATTCACCGGCATTCCCCGCGAATAGGAACTCAACAGCGCCTCCATCTCGATCGCCGGTTGCTTGTCATAACCCCAGGCCTTGGCGCCCATGCGCTCGGTGCGGCAGGCGTTCACCTGATTTTGCAGCGTATACACCTTGCCTGCATCCTCGTTCCACTTGGGATAGGTCGCCTTCACGCCGGCCATGGTCTCTACGGCACCATGGCAACTGGCACAGCTCTTGCCCTCCGATCCATCGGCGGTTTCCCACGCGGCCAGAGCGTTTTCCACGAACACCATGCCGGGATTGTCGAAATCGTCGGCCTGCATCACCTGCGTTTCATCCGACCGAAAGTGCCAGCCCGACATGATCGTATCCAACGCGCCCTCCAGATGCGCCGGAGCGGCGGTTTTCGTCACCATCGTGGTCTCGTCGTTCAGCACCAGCGTATCGTCGTCCGGATCGGCCATCGCGCCCATCGGTGCCGCCAATACCAGCGCGGCAACCGTTGCCATTGCCTTGAATTTCATCGCATTTCCTCCCTTGGGTCCACCCCGCCCCCTGCCGGGGCGGGACTTGTCACTTCAGGCCCCACGGGCCGTTCAGGCGATGGCGATCTTCTTGGCGGCGTCGTAGACATCGCCATCATCGTCATACCAGGTGAACCTGAACTCGCCCGCTTCCGGCACCACCGCCTCGAACTGGAAATACGGGTTGGTCGAGATCGCGGGGAACATCTCTACATCCAGAACCATGTCGCCGTTGAACTCACAGGTGAAGCGGTTGATGATCGAACGCGGAATGACGTTGCCTTCCTTGTCCTTGCGCTGACCCGATTCCATCTTGTGGCTGATCAGGGTCTTGATCGTGATCGCGTCGCCGGCGGCCGCTGTCTTGGGCACTTTCACGCGGGGTTTTACACCAATTGCCATGTCTCTAACTCCTTTACCTTAGCCGCCACAGCCGCCAATGGTGACTTTCACGGTCGCGGATGCCTTGACGAAACTGCCGTCGCCCATCCTGGCCACCGCCAGCACATCCTGCGTGCCCGCCAGACGGATCCGCGTCGACGCGGCCTGGGCGGCGGCGTTGGGACCGAACCGGAACCGGGCCACGCCCGGCGTCGGATTGCCCAGGGCCAGCACCATGATCGCCTCGGCGCCCGGGGCGCTGACCTCGATCGGCACCGTGTTGCCGTTTTCCGCGATTTCCGGCGCGGTCAGCGTCAGCCCGCCCTCGCCCATCTGCGCGCCACCGGTAAAGGCCGCGATGGCTTCGTCCGCCGGGGTGGCCGCCATGGCCCCGATCGGCAGCGACGCGGCGACAGCCGCACCCGCGCCAATGGCCAGGGTCTCACGTCTTGTGAATTCCATCTCTGTCTCCTTGATCAGATACCCGTCACTCTTCCTTCAGCGTCATGAGGAAGGCGACAACGTCTTCGATTTGCTCGGGGTTCAACAGCGGCGCGAACGTGTCATCCGCGGCCTTGCCGGTATAGGCCTTGCCCGGACGAACGAACCCGTCGACCTTGTAATAGGCGGGCATGATCGTGCCCTCGAAAGTCATCTTCGAGTTGGTCAGGATGCCGCGCAGCTCCGCCTCGCTCCAGCGGTCGGCCGCACCGTCCAGCACCGGGCCGACATTGCCGGGAAAGGCCACGTCCTGGCTGGTGATCTGGTGGCAGGCCACGCAATTGCCCAGCTTCTTTGAGCCGTAAACCTCGGCCCCCCGCTCGGCATTGCCCGGCTTTCCGGTCAGAGAGGCTTCGACGGCGCCATCCTCGGTAAAGACGACATCGCCCGGCTCCACCACGCCCGCAAAGGCCGCGCCCGCGGCCCATATGGCTGTCACTGTCAGTGTTGTGAACTTCATGTTTCCTCCCTTGGCCTCCCGTTCGTTCCCTGGGTAGCTCGGCATACCGTAGTCGACGGATCGGGCGGAACGCAACAACAAATTCATGTTCATGAATTTTTGAAAGCAATTTTCTTGCTTTGCGGATGGATTGCATGGTGTTGCGTTGCGCCTGCCCGCGTTCAGACATGCCGAATCCTGTCCGCCGGATCTCCTGTCCGCCCGTCGCGCCACTTGACCGCGCTCGAATCATCCGCGCGTGATGGCGCGCGAAATCCTCTTCGGACCTGTCCGGATACCGCTCTTCCTTCCCCGGGTCATCAGACCACAGGCCGTCCCCGGCCCCAGCGTCCCCGCGGCCCCGATCCATGCCGTGATCCCGTCACCTATCCGAATGCACCAAATGCCGGCATCCATTCGATCATCATCTGCGCAACCCGGTTGACCGTGTTTGTCGCGATCAGCACCGCGAACAGGATCAACATCACCCCCATCGCCTTTTCCACATGCGCCAGATACTTGCGGTTGCGCTGCATCCAGCCCAGGAACGGCCCGGCAAACAGCGCCGCGATCACAAACGGCACCGTCATCGCCAGCCCGTACACCACCAGCAACGCCGCCCCCCGCGACATGTCGCCCATCGCGCTCGCGACCATCAGGATCGATGCCAGCGCAGGCCCCACACAGGGCGTCCAGCCAAACCCAAAAGCCAGCCCCATGACATAGGCCCCCACCACCGAGGCCGGCGCGCGCCGGCTCTCCAGCCGCGCCTCGCGATACAGCACCGGCACCCGGATCACGCCCAGAAAGTGCAGCCCGAACAGCGCCAGAACCGCTGCCGCGACAAAGCTCAGCGGCTCGCGCCACTGCGCAAATGCCTGCCCCAGCGCCGTCGCTCCCATGCCCAACAGCATGAAAATCGTCGTCACCCCCAGCGCAAAGAACACCGACGACAGCACCAGGCGCCGCCGCGCCCCGGGCGCAATGCCCCCGCCGCCGCGCAACTCGGACATCGACAATCCGGCCATGTAACACAGGTAGAACGGCACCATCGGCAGCACACAGGGCGAAAAGAACGACAACAGCCCCGCCAGCGCGGCCCCCGCAAAGGAAATCTCGATCATGGTGCCACCTTGTTAAATTCACATATTCATATTAAGGTGAGTGTAACGCGACAAAGGATCAGGACAATCATGTTTTTGCGACAAACCATCGCCGCTCTGGTCGTCATGCTTCTTGCGGCGCTTCCCGCCCGGGCCCTCGAATTGATCATCGTCGAACAGCCCGGCTGCTATGCCTGCAAGCAATGGAACGCGGAAATCGCGCCGATCTACCCCAAGACAGAGGTTGGCCAGTTCGCGCCCCTGCGCCGCGAACAACTCAACGCCCCGCCCGACGACGTGACCTATTCGCGCCCGGTCAATTTCACACCCACCTTCCTCCTGATCCGGGACGGCGCCGAACTCGCCCGGCTCGAAGGCTATCCCGGCCAGGATTTCTTCTGGTGGCAAATCGAACGCATGATCACCGAATTCGCCGGGTTCGAGGGAGCCACCCGGTAAACCACCCCGGCAAAACGTTGCCCAATCGCAGCGCCTCACCAGGAATTGACCGCCCCCCACTGGCCATACGTATGCGAATACAATAATGACAGCTCCCAAAAGGCCCGCCACCACACCGGGCCGCAAACCGCCGGGCCAACCGGGCCCGTCCCCGTGGGTCCACCGGTCCGGGCGCAGCAGCAAGGGGAAAGAAAAATGGCACTACCGGTCTTCTCCGAAGACATCAGCACCGAGGAAATGGACCGCATGGTGGACAATGCCACCACGGCGTCCAACTTCCTCAAGGCCATCAGCCACGAAGGACGGCTGATGATCCTGTGTCACCTGGTCTCGGGTGAAAAATCCGTCACCGAACTCGAAGAACTGCTCTCGGCCCGCCAGGCGGCCGTGTCTCAACAACTGTCACGCCTGCGCCTCGAAGGTCTGGTGATCCCGCGCCGCGACGGCAAGACGATCTATTACCGTTTGGCAGACCACCGCCCCCGCCGTATACTCGAAGTCGTGTACGACCTGTTCTGCAACGAAAACTGATCCCGCAGGCCCGTCGGCACCCCTGATCGGTTGCGTGTGGGGAGGCACCGGCCATGTTCGAATCCTTGCTCGACACCGTGGGCGACCACAATCTGGGGGCGCTGGTGGGCCTGCTTGGCGGGGTGCTGCTCGGGCTGGCTGCCCGGCTGGGCCGGTTCTGCACCCTGGGCGCCATCGAAGACCTGCTCTATGGCGGATCCGCCCTGCGAATGCGAATGTATGTGCTGGCCATCGGCGCCGCGATCCTGGGCAGTTTCTCGGCCATGGCGCTGGGCTGGCTGGAACCGGAAAGCTCGTTCTACTACTCGATCCGCTGGATGCCCGTTGCCTCGGCCCTGGGCGGTCTCGCCTTCGGCTATGGCATGGCGCTGGCGGGCAATTGCGGATACGGCGCCATTGCGCGGCTGGGGGGGGGCGATCTGCGCTCCTTCGTGATCGTGCTGGTGATGGGCGTGTCCGCCTATATGGTGCTGGCCGGGCCGCTGGCCCCGCTGCGCAACCTGCTCTTTCCCCAGGTGGCCGCCACCGGAACGCCGCCGGGCATCGCCCACCGGATCGGCGCCTATGCCGGCCTGTCCCCGATCCCGATCGGGCTGGCCATCGGCGCCACGATCAGCCTCGCCGCCCTGGCATCCCGCGATTTCCTGCGTGACCGCGCCGCCATCTTCTGGTCGCTCTGCGTCGCCCTGGCGGTGATCTCCGGCTGGCTCGGCACCTACTGGATCTACAGCCACGGTTTCGAAGCCCTGCCGATCGTCTCCCACAGCTATTCCGAACCGGTGGGCGAAACCATCCTCTTTGCCATGAACGGCTCCGTGCGCCCGCTCTCCTTCGGTATCGGCTCCGTCGCCGGAGTCTGGCTCGGCGCCTTTATCGGCTCGATGATCAAGGGCCATTTCCGCTGGGAAGCCTGCGAAGACCCGCGTGAACTGCGCCGCCAGATCCTGGGCGCGGTGATCATGGGCATCGGCGCCGTCGTCGCGCTGGGCTGCACGGTCGGCCAGGGCATCACCGCCTTCTCGCTGCTGGCCATCTCCGCCCCGGTCACGCTCCTCGCCATCTTCGCGGGTGCCGCCCTCGGCCTGCGCCAACTGATCGAAGGCTTCCAGGTCGCGGAATAGATCCACGGCGCCAACACCGGCCCAGGCTCTTCATTTTGCCACAAATACTCCCGCCGGAGGCATCCGGCCCACGCCAAGCCAAACCGCCCGCAAGGACACATCATGCGCCATTTCAACGATCTCTTCGCCCTCGCCGCCGAACGCAAAGGCGGCCCGGACGCGCTGGAAACCCTCCTGCCCGCGCCCACGCCACCGGACGCGCTGGCCCGGATCCCCGAAGACCGCTGGCTCGCCCAGCTCACCAAATGCGTGTTTCAGGCCGGGTTCAACTGGCAGGTCATCGAAACCAAATGGGACGGGTTCGAAACCGCCTTCCATGGCTTTGACGTGGATCGCTGCGCCTTCCTGCATGACGAAGACCTCGACAGCCTGATGTCCAACACCGCCATCGTGCGCAACGGCCCCAAGATCCGCACCGTGATCGACAATGCCCATTTCCTGCAATCCCTGCGCGACCGGGGCGGCGCGGGCGCGGTGCTGGGCGGCTGGCCCTCGACCGATTATATCGGCCTGCTCGCCTTCATGAAATCCGGCGGCTCCCGCATCGGCGGCAATACCGGGCAATACGCCATGCGCTTCATGGGCCGCGACAGCTTCATCCTCAGCCGCGATGTGGTCGCCCGGCTGATCGCCGAAGGCGTGATCGACAAGCCCCCCACCTCCAAGGGCGCGATGACGGCGGTTCAGGCCGCCTTCGCCACCTGGATGGACCAATCCGGGCGCGGCCTCACCCAGATCTCGCGCGTGCTGGCAATGACCGTATAATCCGACCGGGCGCGCCACCCCCGACAGGGCAACGCCCGCTGCCTTAACCGCGCGATTTGCGCCGATCATGCCGACGCAATACCGACGTGATACCGACGCGCTGCCGATACGGGGTTTTTCCGCTTTTTCAGCACATTAACCCCGATTCGCCGGCTTCATCGCCCGGCCCGCCACATAGGTCTGCGCCACCGCCCGGTCATCGCCCATCATCATCAGCACGAACAACTCCTGCGCCAGCGTCTCCACCCGCCCCATCCGCAGTGCCATGGCCGGGGTCGCCCGCGCATCCAGCACCACCACATCCGCCTCGCTGCCCGCCGCCAGCGTGCCGATCCGGTCCTCCAACCCCAACGCCACCGCATTGCCGCGCGTGATCCAGTGAAAGGCGCGATAAGGATGCAACGCTTGCCCTTGTAATTGCAGGATTTTATACCCCTCATTAAGGGTTTGCAGCATGGAATAGCTGGTCCCCGCCCCGATATCGGTGGCAATCCCGCTGACAATCCCGCGCGCCCGCAAACCGCCCTCGTCAAACAGCCCCGATCCAAGAAACAGGTTCGAGGTGGGACAGAATACCGGATGCGCCCCGCTCTCGGCCAGCGCATCAATCTCGCGCGGCTCCAGATGAATCGAATGGCCCAGCAGGCTGCGCCCACTCAAAAGGCCAACCTGTTGATAAACATCAAGATAATCCCGCGCCTTCGGGTACAGCTCCAGCGTATGGGCAATCTCGTCCCGGTTCTCGCTCAGATGCGTCTGCACGTAACAGCCGGGATGCTCGCGCGCCAATGCCCCCGCCATTTCCAGCTGTTCCGGTGTCGACGTGATCGCAAAACGCGGCGTCACCGCATAGCTCGCCCGCCCCCGGCCATGCCACTTCCCGATCAGCGCCTTGCTGTCGTCATAGCTCGCCTGCGGCGTGTCGCACAGCCCCTCGGGCGCATTGCGATCCATCATCACCTTGCCACCGATCATGCGCATATCCCTTTGCGCTGCCTGGGAAAAATAGGCGTCGACCGAGCCGCGATGTACGCTGCAAAAACCCACGGCCGAGGTTGTGCCATGCCCGATCAGCTGGTCCAGGAACGCGCCCGCCATCGCGTCGGCATGACCCGCATCTCCATAGCGCATTTCCTCCGGGAAAGTGTAATTGTTCAGCCAGTCCAGCAGCTGCGCGCCCCAGCTGGCAATCACCTGCACCTGCGGGAAATGCAGGTGCAGGTCGATAAACCCGGCCATCAGCAAGTTGGGACGATGGTCGATAACCGTGGCCCCGGCAGCCTGCGCCGACACCGTTTCGAATGGGCCGACCGCCTCAATCACCCCGCCGGCCATCACCAGCGCGCCATCCTCGAAATAGTCGAATGATTGCGTGTCTTCAGGGCCTTGCGGCTCTCTCCTGAAGTTCAGAACCCGACCGCGCAGCAGCGTCTTTTCCATCTCTGCCTCTTACTCTTTGGGGGCGCGGGCCACACGTTGCAGCCCGCGCCACGTGTCACTGTGCAGGGCTTGCGCCCGGTTCATCCACCACCAGCCGGTCGTTCTCTTCCGCCTTGTGAAAGATCGGATAGATCAACAGGAACCCGGCGGCGATCAGATAACCCATCGTCACCCCGGACAGATCCGGCAGGTGCAGGCCGGGCGAATGCACGATCCCGACCGCCGACATGCCCGCCCCGGCAAGCGCAAACCCGCCCGCATTGCGGAACCGCCCGTCAATCACGCTGGCAACAATCGCTCCCCAGACAAGCCCGGTGATGATCGCGCCTTGCGACAACGCCAGATGCCCTTTGAAATGCGCACCCTGCTGCAACAGCGCGGCCGTCAGCGCCGGATCGCCAAGGCGCGGCAGCCCCTCGACCCCGGTCGCGGCAAGCGCATTCATCATCGAGCCCCACTTGACCATCAGAAAGGCCGACACATGCGGCATCATCGCAATTGTCACGGCGGCCATATGCTCGGTCTTGACCGAATGCGCGGTATTGCTGATCAGGCTCAGCGCCACGAATACCAGCACGGGCGCCGCCGCAGCAACGGGGATCAAGTTATTGAGAAACGCCAATAATCCCAAAAAGGCTGCGCCCGGGATTACCACCCCCACAGCGATCAGATACCCGGCATGGGCCCCCATGCGCTTGTAGGCGGGATGGCCGATATAGGCCGTTGTCGGAAACGGCGAGCCAAACACCGCGCCGATCATCGTCCCCACACCATCCGTCACCTGGCACAGACCCACAGGGTAATGATCCCCCGCCGCCTCGGCGCTTTCCACGTTGTTCATGGTTTCGATGAAATTGTAGATCTGCACCGGCACCAGCACCAGGAACAGCTCGGGGTTGGCAAACAGATGCTGAATTCCCGCAACCAGATCGCCGACATAGGGCAGCGGCAGATACAGCGCCACCCCCTCAACACTGACCGACGCCTTGCCCGAGATCAGCGCCACCACCGTGCCGACGATCAGCGCCAGCAAACCGGCAGGCATGTTGAACGGCAGCCTGAACCGCCCCACCAGCCCCCAAAGGATGATGATCAAAGAGGCAAACCCGATATAGGGATCCTCAAAGATCGTGGTCAGCGGCACTGTGCCGATGAACACCAGCGCGATGCCGCACAGCGTGCCCAGCATCCCGGCGCGCGGCGTCACACGTTTCAGGAACGGCCCGATCAGCGCGCCAAACGCGGCAACGATGCCCCCCATGAAGCCGGCACCGATCCCCACCTGCCAGGCCAGCAGCGGATCATTCGTAGACCAGTAGATCGGCCCGATCACGCCAAACAGGTAGACAAACATCACCGGCGTTGAAATGCCATAAGGCAGCGCGGTCACATCGCGCCCGGTGCGCTCGGCGGTGCGTTTGGCCAGCCATGTATACACCGCGATCCCGGCCAGGATGGCCACCGCCGCGCCGGGTACGATCCGCCCGAAAACAATCTCGGCGGGCATGCCAAAGACAAACTGGCAAACCCCCGCCAACACCATCAGGTTGATCAGGTTATCTGTAAAAAGCGCCCAGAAGGCACTGAAATCGCTGCGGGAAAACAGCTTGTAGGTATAGCTTGCACCGTCCATCGACGGGCCCTCCTCTGCATGGGGCACACCCCTCCCGCTCCTCCTCGGGAAAGCGCGGGGCGGCCGGTTCCAATCTCCCTGAACTCAGGTCAGGGCATGGCCCTTTCGGGCGATTGTGCGGTAGTTTCAGAGGTCAGTGCCGCGATCACTTCGGCCACCACAGCCGCCGCGATCACAGCAGGCCGCTTGTCGCGGCTACCGCTTGCCCCGATGGGGCAAATCAGTGCGTCGGTGGTTAACCCGTCGCAATTCCTGCGCGCGAAACTTGTAAATTTCGCACGTTTCGTGGCCGAGCCGATCATCCCGACCCAGGCCGCATCCCCACGCTGCAACGCCTCTGCGCTCAGCAGGAAATCCAGCGCATGATCATGGGTCAGCACGACAAACGCGCTGCCCCCGGGGGCTGCGCGCAGTTCCGCCTCGGGCAGCGGCGTGAGGCGCTTTTCCACCTGCGCCTGGCTCAGGCCCAATTCCTGTGCGCGACTGTCCACCAGCACGCAACGTACCGGCAAATGCTGGAACAGATCCGCCAGCGCCCGGCCCACATGGCCCGCGCCAAAGATATAGACATGCGGCCGAGCCCGGTTTTCCGCCCGTGCACGGGCCGTCGCATCCGCGCGTGTGGCCGCATCCAGCAGGGTGAGAGAAATCTCGACCCGACCGCCACAACACTGGCCAATCTCAGGCCCCAACGGCACATCCATTCGCGCGTATT
Organism: Thiosulfatihalobacter marinus; assembly: GCF_016019955.1. Taxonomy (GTDB): domain Bacteria; phylum Pseudomonadota; class Alphaproteobacteria; order Rhodobacterales; family Rhodobacteraceae; genus Shimia; species Shimia marinus_A. The sequence continues at coordinate 516,937 of NZ_JAECRZ010000001.1, read as the reverse complement.
TCCCACCATTTTTCAACAGCTTGCGCGCTTCATCCAGCGCCATGTACTCCAATTGCCCACCGCCGATCGTCCCCTCGATGCCACTGGCGGAAACATACATGTCCGCCCCCACCTCGCGCGGGGACGAGCCGCGCACCCGGGTGATTTCCACCCGGATCACGGACCGATGCGCCCGCAGAAAGGATATCAGACGCGCCGCCTGCATTACCCGCGCAACCTTTCAATCGCCATCAGCACCCGTTCCGGGGTGGCGGGTGCGTCCAGCCGGGGGCATTCGGCGTAATCCTTCACCGACGCCACCGCCATGCCCAACGCCTCGAACACGCAGATCGGCAGCATGAAGGGCGGTTCCCCCACCGCCTTGGATCGCTTGATGGTCAGTTCCCGGTTTTCCGACCAATCCGCCAGGTTGACATTGAACTCTCGCGGCACATCGCTGGCCAGCGGGATCTTGTAGGTGCTGGGCGCGTGGGTGCGCAGCCGCCCGGCATCGTCCCACCAAAGCTCTTCCGTGGTCAGCCAGCCCATGCCCTGCACGAACGCGCCTTCCACCTGCCCCTTGTCCAGCACCGGGTTCAGCGACTTGCCGACATCGTGCAACACATCCACACGATCCACGCTGTATTCGCCCGTCAGCGTGTCCACGCTGACCTCGGCCGCCGCCGCGCCATAGGCGAAATAATAGAACGGGCGGCCCATGCCTTTTTCCCGGTCCCAGTGAATCTTTGGCGTCTTGTAGAATCCCGCCGCCCAAAGCTGAACGCGCGCCATATAGGCCATCTTGATAAAGTCATTGAATGCAATAACTTCCCCGCCAATGTTCACTTGGTTTGGATGAAACTGCACCTCATCGGGCGTCACGTTCCATCGGCCCACTGCCCAGTCAACCAGCCGCGCCTTGATCTGATCACAGGCGTTCAGCGCCGCCATCCCGTTCAGGTCCGTCCCGCTGGACGCCGCCGTCGCCGAGGTGTTGGGCACCTTTTCCGTGGTGGTTCTGGTGATCTTGATCCGGTCGAAATCCACCTGAAACGCATCGGCAACCACCTGTGCGACCTTGGTGTTCAGCCCCTGGCCCATTTCGGTGCCGCCATGGTTCAGCATGATCGACCCGTCATTGTAGATATGCACCAGCGATCCGGCCTGATTGTACCAGGTCGCCGTAAAGCTGATCCCGAACTTCACCGGAGTCAGCGCGAGTCCCTTGCGGATGATCCCGCCTTTTGCATTCTGTGCCAGAACCGCCGCGCGCCGGGCCTGATAATCACAATCCTGCTCCAGATCTTCAACGAGGCGGGGCAGGATATTGTCCTCGACCGTCTGGTGATACGGCGTCACATCCCCATGAATCCCATAGAAATTCGCCTTGCGTATCTCCAGCGGATCGCGGCCCAGATCATAGGCGATTTCCTCGATCATGCGTTCGGCGGCGATCACCCCCTGAGGGCCGCCAAAGCCGCGAAACGCGGTGTTGGAAACGGTGTTGGTTTTCATCGGGCGGCTGGTCAGGCGCACATGCGGGTAATAATAGGCATTGTCGGCGTGAAACAGGGCGCGGTCCGTGACTGGCCCGCTCAGATCCGATGTCCAGCCGCAGCGCGCCGCAAATTGCCCTTCGACCGCTTGAATGCGCCCCGTTTCGTCAAAGGCAACGTCATAATCCACCAGGAAATCATGCCGTTTTCCGGTGCTTTCCATGTCCTGGTCGCGGTCGGGGCGGATTTTCACCGCCCGGTTCCATGTCTTGGCCGCCAGCGCCGCCACGGCGCAAAACAGGTTCATCTGGCTTTCCTTGCCGCCAAAACCGCCGCCCATGCGGCGCACATTCACCACCACCGCATTGGACGGCACCCCCAGAACATGCGCCACCATATGCTGCGCCTCGCTTGGGTGCTGGGTCGAGGAATGCACGATCACATCCTCGTCCTCGCCCGGCATCGCAAAGGCAATGTGCCCTTCCAGATACATGTGATCCTGCCCGCCAACGCGCATTTGTCCCTTGATCCGGCGCGGGGCTTTTTGCCCTTCGCGCACGTCACCCCGCTCCAGCTTGAGTGGATCCGTGACATGCGGATAGCCCGCGTCCATGGCGCTTGCCACATCGGTTTCATGCGCCAATGCCTCGGTTTCCACCACCGCCAGTTCGGCCGCACGGCGCGCAATGTCCCGGCTTTCGGCCACCACGGCAAAAAGCGGCTGTCCCCAGAATTCAATCGTGTCGGTGGCAAATACCGGTTCGTCATGCCGGCCCGTCGGGCTGACATCGTTCACGCCGGGAATGTCCCGGGCCGTCAATACGCCAACAACCCCCGGCGCGGCGCGCACCGCGCCCAGGTCAATCGATTTGATCCGCGCATGGGCAATTTTCGACGTGCCAAGATAGGCGTGCAATGTATCCACCGGTTCGGCAATATCGTCGCAATACTCGGCCGCGCCGGTCACGTGCTTGATCGCGCTGTCATGGTGCAGATCGGTATGCACGCCGCCCTGGATGCTCACGGTCTGTTTCATCTCTGCCCCCTCACGCGCTTTTCAGGCGCGCGTCCTCGCCCGATTGTTCCAGCCAAAAGCGACGGAACAGGTTTTGCGCCACTTTCATCCGGTACTCCGATGTTGCCCGCATATCGCTGAGCGGTGTGAAATCTGACGTTAGCGCCCGCGCCGCCGCCTCGAATGCGGGCGCGCCCCAGGGCTGCCCCTCCAGCGCCACTTCGGCCGCCGCCGCGCGTTTTGGCGTGGCCGCCATGCCGCCAAATGCCACCCGCGCGGATGCGATCACCCCGTTTTCTACCTGAATATTGAACCCCGCCGCCACCGACGAGATATCCTCGTCCCGCCGCTTGGAAATCTTGTAAGCCGCATGATGCCCGCCCCGCGGGCGCGGCACCGTGACACTCTCGACAAACTCGCCCGCGGACCTGTCCTGCTTGCCGTAATCGACAAAAAACGCCTCCAAGGGCAGGGTCCGACGTTCACCACCCCTGCGCAGGGTGATCGTCGCCCCCAGAGCGATCAGAACCGGCGGCGTGTCGCCAATGGGCGAACCGTTGGCGATGTTGCCGCCAATCGTTCCCATGTTGCGCACCTGCCAGCCCGCGATCCGGTCCCAATAGGCCGCCAGATGCGGATAATCCTCCGCAATGATATCCTGAGCATCCGTATAGGTCACGCCGGCGCCAAGAACCACGCCGTCATCCCGCCTGTCAATTTTCCGCAACCCGTCAATCTGTCCGATAAAAACCGCCGGCGAGATATCGCGCAACTGTTTCGTCACCCACAAGCCCACATCGGTTGCGCCCGCAACAATGGTGGCGCCCGGCGCTTCGGCCAGAACCGCCGCCAGATCATCCACATCGGCGGGCAGGATCGCCCTGGACGTTCCGTCAGACACCGACACCCGACGACCATCCCGCAAGGCCATCAGCCGGTCCGTCACCGATGCGCGTTCCCGGGCAAGGTGATCCGCGCCCGCGCTGCCATAATCATTGATCGCCAGGGCGGCGCGAATGATCGGGGCATAGCCCGTACATCGGCACAGATTGCCCTGGATCGCGGTTTCCACCTCTTGCGCGGTCGGGCGCGCGGTCTCCATCCACAAGGCATAAAGCGACATCACAAAACCGGGTGTGCAAAATCCGCACTGGCTGCCGTGATGCTCGACCATGGCCTGTTGCACCGGGTTCAGCCGCCCGTCCGGCCCTTGCAGATACTCCACCGTCACCACGTGACAGCCATCCAGCGAGGCCAGGAACCGAATACAGGCATTCACCGCCTCATAGCGCAGCCCGGTCGGCGTCAGACGGCCCACCAGCACCGTGCAGGCGCCGCAATCGCCTTCGGCACAGCCTTCCTTGGTGCCCGTCAAACGCCGGTCGATGCGCAGAAAATCTAACAGCGTGTCCCCGGCCCCGACGGCCTGAACCGCTACGTCACGCCCATTCAGAAGAAACCGGATTTCGTCGCGCGTCTGCATCTCACCCTCACTGCTTGTCACGGGCGCAATGGCCTGTCCTGACACTGTAGTTCAGGGACCGCCTTCAATGAAATGGGGGTTTTCGCTAATCTATTTCAACAAATCCTTGAAAAACGCCGGTGCATTCTGCGCTTATGATACATTTAGTGGCGTTTTGGCGCGTGATGCGGAAAGGACGACATGCCTTATCTTGAAAGCCTCCGGGTGTTCGTGCGCGTGGTCGAGCTTGGGTCCATCACATCCGGTGGGCGGGATCTGCGGCTGACTCCGGCCGTCGCCTCCAACCGGGTCAAGGAACTCGAGCAACGTTTGGGCGTGCGCCTGTTCAACCGGACCACACGCAATCTCAGCCCGACGGAAGTGGGCAAGGTGTTCTATGATCACGCGCGCAAGGTGATCGATGCGCTGGAAGAGGCCGAGGCCGTGGTTGCCGGGTTTTCCGATACACCGCGCGGCACGATTCGGGTCACGGCGCCGCTGGGGATCGGGCGGCGGATCGTGGCGCCGCTGATTCCTCAATTTACCGCCGCCTATCCGCTTGTGGACATCCGGCTGCGCCTGTCGGACCGCAAGGTTGACCTGTTCGAGGACGGGTTGGACGTGGCCTTTGTTCTGGGCGAACTGAAGGATTCCAATCTCAAGCTGCGCAAGATCGCCGATTGCAGACGGGTGCTTGTCGCCGCCCCCGCCTACCTGGAGCACGCCGGAACCCCCCGGCGTCCCGAAGATCTGCTGCGCGGGCACAACTGTCTTCTGCTGCGCTTCCCCCGCTCACCCGAATATTTCTGGACTCTGCAAACCGAGACCGGCCCGCGCAAGATCGAGGCGGCGGGACGCTTTGATGCGGATGATGGCGATGTTTTGACCGAATGGGCGCTGGACGGCGCCGGCATCGCCAACAAGCCCAGGTTCGACGTGGTGCGCCATCTGGCAACCGGCGCATTGGTGGAGGTGTTGCCGGATACCCCGCCGGTTCCGGCCAGCTTTGGCTGCCTTTACCCGCACCGGAAATTTCAGGATCCCAAGATCCGTCTGTTCGTCGATCACATGACCGCCGAGGCGCGCAAGCGGATGGAGGCATTGGCGCAAGGCTGACGCGCGCCGGGCCAACGCCGAAAGGATTACCCTGTCTGCTCGCCTTTGCTGCGCAGATCCGCCGAAAAAATTGTGCTGGTCGCGCGCCCCTTGTGTTTTGAGGCGTAAAGCGCCGTATCCGCATCGGCCATCAACTGTTCGATGCTCACCTCATGCGCGGCCTCGCCGTTGTAGATCGAGATACCAACGCTGGCCGAAATCTTGCAGGTCGCATCGCCAAAGGGCATCGGCGCCTCGACCTCCGAAATGATGCGTTCCGCGATACGTTCCAGGATCTCTGGCTTTGTAATGCCGCGAAACACCAGTACGAATTCATCCCCGCCCACGCGCGCCACACAATCGTCATCGCGGCTTGAATCCACCAATACACGCGCGACACATTGCAAAACGTGATCGCCCGCCGCGTGGCCCATCGTGTCGTTCACCGCCTTGAAGAAATCCAGGTCGATCTGCATCAGGCCAAAGGGCTGCCGTTCCTGCAACAGGCGTGGCAGGATATGTTCCAGCGCGCGCCGGTTCTTCAAACCGGTCAGGGTATCCGTAAAGGCCTGTTCCTCGGCCGCGATCATGGCGCCCTGCAAACGTTGATTGAGCTTGCGCGACGCCTCCATCGCGGCGGATTTCGCCTCGACCAGATACAACATCTCCACGGTCAGGTCCGTGGCCGCGAAATCCGCCGAAGTCAGCGCATAGTCGCGCACCGCATCTATGATCGATATCCCGAAACTCAGGTTCACCACGGCCCCGTCGATGGCGGGCAACGGGCACAGAACCCCCTTGAGCCCTGTCTGCGGTTCACCCCGCGTCTTCAGATGCAGCTTGACCCCCGCCACCGCCATCAACTGCGGCATCGAAGACACCGCCCGCGGGCGGCACAGCTCGAACAACTCCAGGAACCGCTGGCCTTCCAGGGGCCTGTCGCCATGCAGTTTCCGGGCGGTCGGTCCGGCATGGATGATATGCCCCGTACCGTCCAAAACCACATGCATCGGACACAGCGTATCCAGCAGCCCGGTCAATTCGTCGATGCAGGCCATGGGCTACCCGACCCTTGCACCCAGATCGAAACTGCGCCCGCTGGCAAAGGCGGTTTCGATCAGGGTAATGTCTATCACCTCCTGCCCCGGCCCGCCCCCACGATGCTCCAGGAACACGAGCGCGCCATAATCGTCGGCCAATGCGCGCAAGACACCCACCATCACATGGCCAAAGCCGGGTCGGTCGTGCCGACAGTTAAGGCTGAACCTGTTGGGTGCGTGTTCGCGCAGGTCAAGTTCGGGAAGGCGCAGATCCTCCACCGCCAGGCGCGCGCGGTCCGGGAGATCGTCCAGTGAATGCAGGAATTCCACAAATGTGACACCGCCGAACCGCAGCAATCTGCGCAACGCCTCGACATTGGGGTGGGACACCAGATAGGTGCCGATATCCTCCAGAACGGTTTCCTGCGGCGCGCCGATCACGTTGGATGCCGACGCGATAAGGCGGTCGGTCACGTCATCGTCATAATGCAGCATCGCCTCGAATTCCACGGTCTCGACCTCGGCCTGCCGGATGACCTCGGCCCAGCGGGGGTGCCCATAGCTGTCTTGAACAAAGACCTGGATTGCCCTGTTGATAAGCCCATGCATGCCGGGTTCCCTCACGTTTCAGGCAGTATGAACAGAGGGAGCTTAAGAAAACACCAACGCAATCAGTTCTGCGGAGAAATCTCGGTCTCGCCGATCCACAGGGACTTGCGGCTGGAGGGCGCAACGCGGTATTCACCTCGCAGAACAGCGGCAACCTGGGCCTGGTCAAGAACCCCCGCGCCATAATCTCCGATATATTGCCCAACCACCAGCCGCCCTGCGGTGACACGCACGCCAACCGCTTCGTACCCGATGTCGCGTCCCGGCAGCAACAGCACGCCTTCGGTGCCGGGACGGGCGGGATCGAAATCCTCCAGCACCAGAACACATCCCGGATCGGGACGGGCCCGACACAGATCCAGCCACTCTTCCACCCGGTATCCCGGCAAATTCGCCAGCATGTCCAGGCGCAGGGTCTCCCCCTGCGGCACCACCCTGATCAGCGCATGAAGCGCGCCGGCCCGGGCGTCCAGCACCGCCGCCTCGGTGGCCGGCGCCGCCGGCTCCGGCGCGGTTCGTGCCGCGGTAATGGCCGCACGCAACACGTCCCCGCGATCGCCTTCGACCTGCGAAAGCCTTTGCAGCGCCGCTTCTCCCGCTTTGCCCCAGTCATGCGCCATTTCCCACAGCGCGGCCTTGTCGGGGCCAACCCGCCCGTCCAGAAGGCGCGCCGCCTGCGAGTTTGCCGAAATCGACTCGACATTCAGAACGGGCGTCATCCAGATCGCACTGACCAGCAGGATGGCTCCCGCGATCCGCACATTCGCCCGGCGGATGCGTTCCATCCATGGTCCGCGCAAGATCACGGCGCCGCCGTAGCACAGCCCGTACAGCATGACAAAACCCGCAACCGCCACGGACAAAAGCCGCGCCGGCGTCCATCCGTGATCGCCCACGCGCAGCCAGATCGCATAGGCCGCCAGCCCCCCAATGACCGGCAACAGCAAGGCCAGCATCGCGGTTGCGCCCCGCATCCAGCCGATCCGCACCGCATCCGAATCGCGCTTGTCCAACGCCACGCTGACCAAAGAGATCATCCCCAGGGCGACAGCCAGCAACGTCGCCGCGGGGCTGAGATCGCCAAACAGCGCGCCCTGATCACGAAGCACAAAGGCGACGACGAAAACCACGACGACCCCCAGCATGACCGGCACCAACAGGCGCAACAGCCGCAACACCAGAAAGGGTGACACATAGGCCCGCATTTCGTGCACCACGGCCAGACCCAGGCCCAGCATCAGCCCGCTCAGACCGAACGGAACCGGGTCGAAATTCAGCAGGTCCTCAATCAGGGTCAAACCCACGATCTGCAAAAGCGCGTCCGACAGGAACACCACCCCCCAGAACACGGCGACAAACAGCCAGGCGGTGCTGTAGCGCACGACAATACCCCAGGCCGCGTCAAACAGCCGGGAATAGCTGCGCAGCTTGCCGGTATCCTCCAGCGCCACGGCCAGAAACGGCGTTCCAACAAACAACAGGACGCCCCAGGCCAGGATCAGATGCCCCGCCCCGACGAAAGCCTGCAAGCTGTCAAAGCGCAGGCTGGCCCAGCCCAGCAATGCGGCCGCAGGCAGCGCCAGGACCGTCGCAATCGCCGCCCCGCGGCGCAGGTTGGCCGGGCCGCACAGGGCCAGAAGAACGCTGAAAAAACCCGCGACGGCGCTGACAACCGTTACAAACACATGCGGGTTTGTCAGAACATCCTGGGCCTTCTCGATCAGCACCCACATGGCAAGCCCGGCCAGAGCACCAATCAGCGCCATTTCCGCCCGTCCCACCAGCGTCTGGCGATCCTTTGCCCGCATCTGACTCTCCCGCACCTGTTGCCGGGCAGTCTAGGCGCGTTTCACCTGAAAGAACAATGCCCTCCGACCTTTTCAGAAATCGGTGGGGGCGCCGCCCTCCTGCTTGCGGCGCGCCACGAAAGCCGCCAGTTCCTCGCGTATGGCCGCGTCCATCGGCGGTGCTTCGTAATCGTCCAGGATCTGCCGGTACAGGTGATGCGCACGCTCCGGGGTCCACACGCCACCCGCAGCATCCCAGGCCTCGTAATTGCGCCAGTCACTGACAAACGGCTGGTAAAAGGCCGTCGTATAACGGTCCTGGGTGTGTTGAATGCCAAAGAAATGCCCCGCGCCGCCAACCTCGCGAATGGCATCCAGCGCAATTTCATCCGGCCCCGTGGCGCAAAGCTCGGGCTCCATATAGCGCTGGATCATCTGAAGGATTTCGCAATCCATGATGAATTTTTCCGGGCTGGCGATCAGCCCGCCCTCCAGCCAGCCCGCGGCGTGATACACCATGTTGGCGCCCGCCTGTACGGCCGACCAAAGTGAATTCGACGTTTCCCACATCGCCTGCCCGTCCGGCACATTGGCCGCGCAAACACCGCTGGCGCGCATCGGCAATCCGTAAAACCGCGCCATCTGCCCGGTCATCTGCGTGGCTCGCATATACTCTGGCGTGCCAAAGGCCGGGGCGCCGCTTTTCATGTCCACATTGCTGGTGAACGTGCCAATCGCACAGGCCGCGCCGGGGCGGATGTACTGGGCCAGCGCAATGGCGCAAAGCCCTTCGGCCAGCGATTGGGCAACCGCCCCCGCCATCGTCACCGGCGCCATCGCGCCGGCAAGCGTGAACGGGGTGACAACCAGCCCCTGATTGCGCCGCGCCATGCGGATCCAGCCATCCATCATCGGCTCGTCATGCTTGAGCGGCGATGTCGAGTTGATATTGGTATAAAGCTTCGGGCTGGCCTCGAATTCCTCATGGCTCCAGCCACCCGAAATCCGCACCATCTCCATCGCATCCTCGACCCGCTCGGCGCCCAGGCTATAGGTATGGGCCACCTTGTCGGTCAGGGTAAGTTTGTCATACAACACGTCCAGATGCCGGATCGAGGCATGGATGTCCTGTGGTTCCACCGGATAGCCGCCGGCAAAATGGATACAGTTGAAATACTGCGTCAGCCTGAGAAGGTTTGCGCATTGCTCGCGCGTGCCAGGCACCTTGCGCCCCAGCGACAGATCCCAATAGTTCGGCGGTGAAGAGACATTGCCGAACAAGATGTGATTGTCGCCCATGACCAGGCGGTGATCCGGGTTGCGCGGCGTCAGGGTCCAGCTGGACGGGGCCTTGCCGACCATCTCCATCACGAAATCGCGCCCCATGCGCACGCGGTCGCCCTCTACGTTGCACCCGGCCTGTTTGAGGAGGGCGCGCGCCTCGGCATTGAAGAATTCTATGCCGATCTCCTCCAGGATGCGCATGGCCCCGTCATGAATTCGGGCCACACCCTCTTCGCTCAGCGGTTCGGTCGGGCGGTCGATATTGACCGGCAAACGCCAGGGCATCTGTTCAATCGCCCCGGCCTTCTTGCGCCGCGCGGCGTTTCCGGCCCGTCCGCCACCGCGCCGTTTGCGTGTCGCCGTTTCTGCCATGTCGCTCTCCCGTCCGCTTTTGCCGATCAGGAAAACCCAATCCTGCCGTCGAATCTGCGCCTTTCCGACAGTTCTTGTCGTTTTCGGTGACAATCCCATGCTCCGCGCGTTCCCGACGGCACCCACATGCCCCGGCAGGACACGGTGCCTCACGCCGCGAACAAGGCTTCAATGATCGCACATTGGGGCATGTCGCCCTTTGCGCATTGCTCGGCCATTCCCGCCAGAACCCGTTCCATTTCCTTCAGGTGCCGGATTTTCTGCTGTACCGAGCGCAGATGGCCGGTGGTCATTTCATGCACCTTGCTGCAACTCACGCCATTCTGATCCACCATGTCCAGCATGGCGCGTATTTCCTGGATGTTGAACCCAAGCTCCCGGCAGCGCTTGATAAACCCAAGCCGCAGCAGATGGTCGTGCCGGTATTGCCGGTTTCCACCGGGGGTCCGGTCCGGGGTCGGCATCAGTCCGATCCGCTCGTAATATCGGATTGTTTCGATGTTCACCCCGGTTTCGCGCGACATGGCGCCGATCGGATAGCCTCGCGCATTCGTGATCCCGGCCATTTCTGAAACTCCTTGCACCTGTAGCGACTACAGACAGTACACCGGGTAGCAAGGGTGAACAATGCAGGACACGGTCATGTCGATGGAAGAGACCACCACTCACGAACCGAACGGCGACATGGCCGCGAAAGCCGCGACAGCCGGCGGACTGCTGGGCGCGCTGGCCATGACATCCTGTTGTATCCTGCCGCTCGTTCTGGTCAGCTTTGGCGTCGGCGGCGTCTGGATCGCTCAGCTTACCGCGCTTTATGCCTACAAATGGTTCACGTTCTCGATGGCCGTCCTGTTCATCGGATACGGCTTTTACCGCGTGGCCAAGGCCGAAAAAGCCTCCTGTGGCGAGGGCGCGATATGTGCCAGACCGGTGAACCGCAAGCTGATGCGCGGATCGCTTTGGGGCGCCAGCATCGTCACCGCGATCGCCATGATCTTCCCCTACCTCACGCCATACATCCTGTCTTACTGAAAAAAGGTGTCGCCATGAAACGAATGATCCTGACCATCGCCGCCGGACTGGCCGCGACAACAAGCTGGGCCGCAGAACAGGTTATCACGGTCGAAGTGAGCGGACTGACTTGTCCAAGCTGCCCCTATATTGCCGCCGACGCCATCAAGGCGGTGGAGTCGGCGGAAATTCTGAACGTCGATTTCAACTCCGGCGACGAAAGCGCGCGCTATACCGTCCGGTTCGACGACGCGGTCACAACCGCCCAGGCGGTGGCAACCGCATCCGACAGCTATGGATACAGCGGCACGATCGTCACCGACGACAATTCCTGACCTCATCCGCGATCTTTTCGCCCCCCGGAATCCGCCACCATCCAACGATCCAGCCCCCGCGCGGCCGTTCAGAACCTTCGCGTCGCGATTGGACCTGTCGTCCACCGGCCACCACCGGGCACTTGCCCCCAAGGAAAGAAGTCTCCATGCCAGATGGATCCCCAAACAACGCCGCGGGCTATGATCTTGCGGTTCTTGGCGCAGGCTCGGCGGGGTTTTCGGCCGCAATCACGGCGGCACAAGGTGGCGCGCGCGTGGCCCTGATCGGGCATGGCACCATCGGCGGCACATGCGTCAACGTCGGCTGCGTGCCCTCCAAGACCATGATCCGGGCAATGGACATCATGCACGCCCCCCGCGCAGCTCACCGCTTTGACGGGATAAAGGTCACGGCGCAGATCACCGACTGGCCTGCCCTGATACGCCAGAAACAGGCGCTGGTGGATGACCTGAGAGCCGCGAAATACAGCGAGGTTCTGCCGCAGCATAGCGGCATCACCTATATTGAAGGCGCGGCGCGTTTCACCAAGACCGGCGCCTTGCGTGTCAACGGCACCCCCCTTGACGCGAACAGGATCATCATCGCCACCGGGTCGCGGCCCTACATGCCGGCCATTCCCGGCCTGGCCGAAACCGCCTGCCACGACAGCAGCTCGATCCTTCAGCTTCAGCGCCGTCCGGACTCGCTGATCGTCCTCGGTGGCGGATATATCGGTGTCGAACTGGCGCAGGTCTTCGCTCGGGCCGGCACCAAAGTGACCCTCCTGACCCGCCGGGGCCTGATCCCCGAAGCAGAGCCCGAGATCGCCACGGCCCTGACACAGGCCTTCAGGCAAGAGGGCATCGCCGTCGAAACGGTGCAAAGCTATGACCGTGTCGCACAACGCCCGGATGGTGTGGCGCTCAGCGTGACTGCGGACGGGCAGGCGCGCATCGTCAAGGCCCAACACATCCTGGTCGCGGCCGGGCGCGTCCCGAATACCGACCAGCTGGGCCTCGCGCACGCGGGCATCCGCACTGATGCGCGGGGCGGCATCGTGGTGGACGACAGGATGCGGACAAGCCGGGCCACTGTCTATGCCGCAGGCGATGTCACCGGTCGCGATCAGTTTGTCTATATGGCGGCTTACGGCGCCAGGCTTGCCGCGACGAATGCCCTGAACGGCGACACCCTGATCTATGACAATTCGACAATGCCGGCGGTGGTTTTCAGCGATCCGCAAGTGGCCAGTGTCGGGCTGACAGAAGCGGGCGCGCGGGCTGCCGGCCACCAGACCCGCTGCTCGGTGCTGCCGCTCGATGCGGTGCCCAGGGCACTGGCGGCACGCGACACGCGCGGGCTGGTCAAGCTTGTGGCCGACGCATCCAGCAAACGGCTGCTGGGGGCGCATATCCTTGCGCCCGAAGGCGCGGACAGCATCCAAACCGCCGCAATGGCCCTGAAGGCCGGCATGACCTACGAGGATCTCGGCGCCATGATCTTTCCCTATCTCACCACGGTCGAAGCGTTGAAACTCGCCGCCCAGACCTTTGACAAGGACATGGCCACTCTCAGCTGCTGCGCCGGGTGACAGATCGGGTTGGCCCTCGCCGCCGATCTCGCCCTTCACCAGCCAGGTCGGCTGACAACCCACCGCGCATGACCCGTCGCCAAGCATGGCCCGGAATTGTGCGCCCCGGGGGCCCGGCCCCTAGCGGCGCGCGGCCCCGGCCAGTTGCGCTTCAAAGGCCGCCAGGGTCGCATCGCTGACATGATGCTCGATCCCTTCCGCGTCCCGTTCCGCCGTTTCCGCATCGATCCCCAAACTGATCAGGAAAGTCACCACGATCCTGTGCCGGTGGCGACAGGCGTTGGCCAGCGCCTGGCCGGTTTCGGTCAGGAAAACCGCACGATACGGCTCGCGCCGGACCAGCCCCGCGGCTTTCAGGCGGGAAATGTTCTTGGTCACTGTCGGCGGCTTGACGCCCAGACGCTCGGCAATATCCACCGGCCGCGCCTCTCCCCTCGTCTCGATCAGTTCCGCGATCAGTTCGACATAATCTTCCGCCACTTCACTTCCATGTGCCTGACGTACGGTCGCAAACCCGTCTGCCTGGGTTTCCGGGGCGCGGATGTCAGGCGCAAGCGCGCCGGACGAGGATGAAATTCGGCTCGACATGGCCCAACAATGGCCGATGATTTACCGATTGACAACTTGATCCCATCCGGCAGATATATTAGCCACGTCTAACTTTCTGTCAGGAGGCTATCGTGCGCCGCTCTTTCCTTGCCCTGGTGGCAACCCTGCTGCTAGGAGCCGGTCTCGCCGGCGGGTCCGGCACCGCGCTTGCGACCCCCGCAAAAGAAGCCCCCTGGCTGCCCGAAGCGGCCAGCTACCGGCTGACCCTGTTTCTGGGCAACCTTGCGCCGCCACCTTGGGAAGACATCGAAACCGCCTGGTCCGAGCCTTATCGCGGCTCCGAATTCACACAAGGCGCGCTGACCTGGCTGGACTCGCAAAGCGAACTGGCAACAGCCCCCCTGACAGCCGCGATCGGGCGCAAGGACCGCCAGGCGGTTTTCGCCGAAGCGACCCGCCTGGTCGCGCGACGCATCGAGGAAACCCTGGACCGCGCCCTGTCGTCCGAAACCCCCGCCGACGCACAGCGGGCGGTCGCCATGGCGCGCCAGCTTTATCGCGCTTTTGCCGATCACATCTCCGCCGCCGACCCCGACGGCGCGCGCGCGCTCGGACGCGCCTGGCTGGAACTGGCCAGCGCAACCGGGTCAACCGGAGTGCTTGGCGCAGGCGCTGTCGCGCCCGACCGCGATACGATGGAAACGGCACGCGCGGTCATCTCGGACTATCTTGGCGCCAATTATCTTGTCGACAGCTTCGCACCGCGCGCCCGGCTGAGCGCCATCCCGGAATCCGTTGCCCGTAGCGGCGCCGATGTTGACATCCCCAACACGCTGCCCCCCGGTTCGGATATCTTCGATCAGGATCCGCTGCCGAAACTGGTGCTGAACTTCGAGGAACAGGGCATCGACGAGGCCGATCTGCCGCTGATCGCCTATGGCGACATGCTGTTTGACAGCCCCGAGATTTTCAGCGGCCCGGCGCGGGAACTCGGAATCTCCTGCTCCACCTGTCACAACCGGTCCGACATCAACCAGCGGTTCTTCATCCCCGGCGCCAGCCACCAGCCCGGCGCGGTGGATGTTGACGGCGCGTTCTTCAACCCGATGTTCAACGACCGGCGCAATGATCCCATCGACATCCCGTCCTTGCGCGGGCTGCGCTTTACCGGGCCCTATGGCCGTGACGGGCGCTTTGCCAGCCTGCGCGACTTTACCCGCAACGTGATCGTCAATGAATTCGCCGGGGACGAGCCGACACCATTCATGCTTGATGCCATTGTCGCCTACATGACCGAATTCGATTTCCTGCCGAACGCGATGCTGACAGGCGACGGGCAACTGACCGCCGCCGCACCCGATGCGGCCCGGCGCGGCGCGGCCATCTTCAACCGCCCCCTTGCGGGGCTGGGCGGCGCCTCCTGCGCCAGCTGCCATGTTCCCGGCGCCAATTTCCTTGACCGCAAGGCGCATGACATCGGCTCGGTGCAACCAGCCTATGACGGCGCGCGCGCCGGGGCGCTGGACACCCCGACACTGCTTGGCACGGTCTATACCGCCCCCTATTTTCACGACGGTTCCCTGCCGACCCTGGCTGCCGTAGTGGCATGGTTCGACGACACAAAGGCACTGGGCCTGACCGCGACGGAACGGGCTGACCTTACCGCCTATCTCGAAACCGTCGGGGCCGCGGATGCGCCTTACGAAGTGTTTGACGACGAAAATACGCCTTTCCGACTGGCATTTTCGGAACTGACCACATTTGCCTCCACCCTGGATACGCTGTTGCCCCGTAAGGACACCCGCCACATCCTGCTGCTGACCGATACCGTGGCCAGCGATCTGGCCGCGGATGCCAGCACCATGGGCAACCTTGCAGTCCGGCCCGAAATCTATGCGCTGGCCGACCGGCTGGCCCAGGTCGGGACAGCCGTGCGCATGGGGGACTGGACAGCCGCCAATGCACATTGGGCCACTTTCAAAAGCGACGCTGACGCCATTCAAGCAAAGGCATTCTGAGATGAACACCAATCCGACCCGCCGCCGTTTTCTGGCCCTGTCCGCCGCCGCCACCGCGCTGCTTGCCCTTCCCGTTCGCGCGCAAGGCGACATCCTGCGCCTGGCCTTCATCCCACAGGAAAACCCGCAAAAACTTCTGGGAGATATCGGAGAGATCACCGGCTGGCTGTCCCGGGCAACCGGCGTGACGGTCAAAGGTTTCGTAACGATCGACCATGCCGCCGCGGTCGAAGCCCTGCGCAACGGCGACGCGGATATTTCGTTCATGGGCGCGCTGCCCTTTGCCCTGGCCGAGGCCGAAATCGGCGCCGTACCCCTCTTGTCCGAAGTCTACCGTGGTGCCCCAAACTATACCGGGCGCATATTTGTCCGCCGCGACAGCGGCATCAAGACATTGGCCGATCTGCGCGGGCGCGACATCGCGTTTGCCGATCCGATCTCGGAATCCGGCTACCTGTACCCGTTGGCGGAATTCGAAAAAGCCGGGCTGATCGACGGACCGGGCAACGCGCGGGCCTTCTTTGGCCGCATGTTCTTTGCCGGCGGCTACCAACAGGCGATGCAGGCCATGGCCGAAGGGCTGGTGGATGCAGCCGGCGCCAGCCAATACGCGGACCTGCTGCTGTCGCCCGCCCAACAGGCGGAAGTGACCTGGATTGCGGAAAGCGACACGATCCCAAGCCACGTGGTGATCGCCCGCCCCGGTCTCGACCCCGCCCTGCAAGCGCGGTTCGTCGCCGCGATGCTGCGCCTCAATGAACAGGAAAACCGCCACCGGCTGCAATATCTCTATGGGCCGGACGGTTATGTCGCCGCCGATCCGGCCGCCTATGACGGCGTACGCGCCATGGCCCGGCGCTACGGGTTGATGAAATGATACCGGCTGTCCAGATCGACGATCTTGCCTTCTCGCACCCCGGCGACACCACACCAACCATTGACGGGTTGTCACTGACGATTCCCACAGGCGAGTCGGTCGCGATCCTGGGGCCTTCGGGCGCGGGCAAGACAACCCTTCTGACGCTGCTTGACGGACGGCTGCGCCGCTGGCAGGGCCGGGTTTCAATTCTGGGCCTTGCCCTTGATCCCGATGCGCCGCCGCCACTTTCCCGCCGCGCCGACAGCGGGTTCATCTTCCAGGAATTCGCGCTTGTCGAACGCTCGACCGTGCTGCGCAACGTGCTGAACGGGCGTCTTGGGCGCATGGGCGTCTTGCGCGCCCTGCTGGGGCGTCCCTCGGCGCATGATCTGTCCGTGGCACGGGCCGCGATGACCGATTGCGGCATCGCGGATCTGGCCAATCGCCGGGTGGACAGCCTCAGCGGCGGGCAACGCCAGCGGGTCGCCATTGCGCGCTGCCTTGCGCAAGAGCCGCGCCTGATCCTCGCCGACGAACCGATCAGCAATCTGGACCCGGCCCGCGCAACCGAGATCCTGACGCTTTTGACACACGCCGCGCGCAAACGCGGCGCAACCACCATCTTCACCTCGCACCAGCCGGACCTGGCCCGCCGCTTTGCCGACCGGATCGTGGGGCTACGCAACGGACGCATCGTTGTCGCCGCCGCGACGGCGGACCTCACAGAAGACGCGACCGCAGCGCTATACGAGCTGAACGACGCGGCGCGCGCGCCTCAGCTCCAGGTGATCAGTTGATGGGCCGGCGCGGATATGGCGGCTACGCGGCCGGCGCTCTTGTTGCCGGTGCCGTGCTCTGGTCACTGGTCACAAGCGATATGGACCCGTCGCGCCTCTTGTCGGCCGGTCCCCGAATTGCCGATTTCCTGGGACGCATGCTGCCCCCTGACCCATCGGTGATGAAGGAAATCATCCAGGGCAGCGCCGAAACATTGCGCATCGCCATTCTGGGCACGCTGGGTGCGGTGATCCTGTCGCTTCCGCTGGCCATTCTGGCCTCTGAAACCATGGTCCCGGCGGCCGTGCACCGTCCGGTCCGAATGGTCCTGGCCCTGATCCGCGCGATTCCGCTCATTCTTGTCGCCATGTTGATGGTCGGCGCCGTCGGGCTTGGCCCGCTGCCCGGCATCATCGCGATCGCCTTTCATGCCACCGGAATGCTGGCGAAATTCTATGCCGAGGCGGTAGACGGCGTGTCGCGCGCGCCCATCGCCGCACTTGAAAGCGCCGGCGCTGGCCCCCTGCTGCGACTGCGCCACGCGATCTGGCCACAGGTGGCCCCGGTCATTGCGCGGGACACGATCTTTCGCTTCGAACTCAACCTGCGCGAGTCACTGATACTGGGCATCGTCGGCGCCGGCGGGATCGGGTTCTACATTCAAACATATGTGCGATCATTCCAGTACGACAAGGCGGCCAGCGTCACGATTGCGGTGATCGTCATGGTGATCGCGATCGAAACCCTCAACGTCGCGCTGCGCCGCCGGTTCTCCTAGGGGGCGCCCGCAACCCAGCGAACCAAAAGACATCGCAAACCCGCCCCTTGCCCCGTCACTGCGGGCGCGCGCGCCATGGCCGGGTCTGGCCTCAAATCCCTGTCCGCCACTTGGATCCGGCACATTCCCGGCAGAAAATCACCCCGCTCCCGGCATCCTGCCGCCGTAACCATCCGCCATGATGGTCGCCGCAAACCAATCAGGACTTGCCAGGAAAGGAGCCGTCCCATGCCGTATGTCACCCCATCCCAACCGCGCCCCACGCCCAGGCCCCAGGCGCAAAAAGACCCGCAAGGCAACAATCAGCCTCCCCCGTCCAAGCCGATCTTTTCCGACTGGGCGATGATCTGACAATCCCCTTGCCCGGATCGCTCAGCACGCTACCCTCGGGGCCATGTCCGATCCCGTTTCCTCGATCCGCAATCTTGGCCCCGCCTACGAAGCCGCCTGCGCGCGCGCCGGAATACACACGGCACGGCAATTGCGCGATCTCGGGGCCGACGAAACCTATGCCCGCCTGCTGAAAACCGGCATGAAACCGCACTTCATCGGCTATTACGTTCTTGTGATGGGGCTTCAGGGCCGCCCCTGGAACGACTGCAAGGGCACCGAAAAAACCGCGCTTCGCAAACGCTTCGACGCCATCAAGGCCCGCGCCCACGACAAAGGCCGCTCCGATCTCGAAGCGGCCCTCGACAGGATCGGCGTCATCGAAAAACGCCCCTGATTTTCTTTTGGCCCCAAATATCCCGGGGGTGCGGGGGCTGGCCCCCGCCCGGACCGGATCGCATCAGGCGATCCGAAACCGTTTAGCCGACCAGTTCCAGGCCCGAGAAGAAATACCCGATTTCCACCGCGGCCGTTTCCGGCGCATCCGACCCGTGCACCGAGTTCTCGCCAACCGATTCCGCGAATTCCGCGCGGATGGTGCCGGGGGCGGCATCGGCCGGGTTGGTCGCGCCCATCACTTCGCGGTTCTTGGAAATGGCGTTCTCGCCTTCCAGAACCTGCGCCACGATCGGGGCAGACGCCATGAACTCGCACAGCTCGTCATAGAAGGGACGGTCCTTGTGCACCGCATAGAACACACCCGCCTGTTCCTTGGTCAGGTGGATCCGCTTCTGCGCGACGATACGCAGGCCCGCATCCTCGAACTTGGCATTGATCTTGCCCGTCAGGTTGCGGCGGGTTGCATCGGGTTTGATGATCGAAAAGGTGCGTTCCAGCGCCATGAGTCATTCTCCTGAAAATCGGACGCCCTTCGCGGCGGCCTGTGTTCGAATTGGCGCTCCGATAGCATGGTGCGTGCGCCATGAAAAGCGGTGATTGACGCGCGCGCCCGGATCGGCGACACCGCCCCTCATGTTGCGCATTGAAGACATCTCCTATTCCGTCGCGGGCCGCCCGCTGATCGTGAACGCCTCCGCGACCGTGCCCACCGGGCACAAGGTTGGCCTCGTCGGGCGTAATGGTACCGGCAAGACCACCTTGTTCCGCCTGATCCGGGGCGAGCTGGCGCTGGAAACCGGCACCATCACCCTGCCCCAAAGGGCCCGTATCGGCGGCGTCGCCCAGGAAGTGCCCTCCTCGAACGTCTCCCTGCTTGATACGGTGCTGGCCGCCGATACCGAACGCGCCACCCTTCTGCGAGAGGCCGACACCGCCACCGATCCGGCGCGCATCGCCGATATCCAGACCCGGCTTGCCGATATCGATGCCTGGTCGGCCGAGGCCCGCGCCTCGTCGATCCTCAGGGGGCTGGGCTTTGACTTTGCCGATCAATCCCGCCCCTGCTCGGATTTTTCGGGGGGCTGGCGGATGCGTGTCGCCCTGGCGGCCGTGCTGTTCTCCCAGCCCGATCTGCTGCTTCTGGACGAACCCACCAACTATCTCGATCTCGAAGGCGCGCTCTGGCTGGAAAACTACCTGGCCAGATATCCTCATACCGTCCTGATCATCAGCCACGACCGCGGCCTGCTGAACCGTGCCGTCGGCGCCATCCTGCACCTCGAAGACAAGAAGCTCACCTTCTACCAGGGCCCCTACGACCAGTTCGCCCGCCAGCGCGCCGAAAAACTGGCCCAGGCCGAGGCAATGGCCCGCAAACAGGACGCCCGCCGCGCCCATCTGCAATCCTACGTGGACCGCTTCCGCTACAAGGCCGACAAGGCCAAACAGGCCCAGTCCCGCCTCAAGGCGCTGGCCAGGATGCAGCCCATCACCTCCCCGCAAGAGGCCGCGCTGCGCGCCTTTGCCTTTCCCTCCCCCGAAGAGCTTTCGCCCCCGATCATCAATCTCGAAGCCGCTTCCACCGGCTATGACGGCACACCGGTGCTCAAACGCATGAACCTGCGCATCGATCAGGATGACAGGATTGCGCTTCTGGGCAAGAACGGGCAGGGAAAATCCACACTTTCCAAACTCTTGTCGAACCGTCTTGATCTGATCGAAGGGCGCATGACCCGCTCGGGCAAGCTGCGCATCGGCTATTTCGCCCAGCATCAGGTGGACGAGCTGCATGTCGATGAAACGCCACTCGATCACCTGCGCCGCGAACGCCCCGCCAAAACCCCGGCTCAGCTGCGTGCGATCCTCGCGGGCTTTGGCATGGGTGCGGAACAGGCCGATACCCTTGTGGCCAAGCTGTCCGGTGGCCAAAAGGCGCGGCTGTCGCTGCTGCTGGCCACGCTGGACGCGCCGCATCTGCTGATCCTCGATGAACCCACCAACCACCTCGATATCGAAAGCCGCGAAGCCCTGGTCGAGGCGCTCACCGCCTATTCCGGCGCCGTGATCCTAGTCAGCCACGACATGCACCTGCTCAGCATGACCGCAGATCGCCTGTGGCTGGTCGCGGACGGCACCGTCACGCCGTATCAGGGTGATCTGGAAAGCTATCGCGCCGAATTGCTGCAAGGCGACCGGCCAAAACCCAAGGACAAGCCCAAGCCCGCCAAACGCGCAACGCGCGAGGATCTGCTGGCCTTGCGCACCGAGCTGCGCAAATGCGAACAGCGCGTGGAAAAGCTGGGCGACATGGCCGAGAAACTGTCGCAAAAACTGGCCGACCCCACGCTCTACGAAGACGGCAAGATCGGCGAAATGGAAGTCTGGCAACGCAAATACGCCGAAGTGCGCGACGCCCAGGACCGGGCCGAGGATCTGTGGATGCGAGCGCTGGAAAAGCTGGAGACCGCCGAGGGCGCTTGACCTATTTCGTCAGGTTCCCTGGGCCAAGCGACACCGGATCGGCGCTGACCACGATGGATGCCCCGCGCCGGGCCAGACCCATCTTCGCACACACGCTTTCGGATGCCCCGTTGCCCGGCTGCACCCCGGTCATGAACCGGCCATACCCGAATTTTGCGGCCATCTCGTTCATTGCCCACGCCCCCAGGATCAGCGCCAGCTTCTCGCCGCGCCGGTCGGGCGCGGTGGCCAGCATCCCCCACCACGCCTGATCGCCGCAAAGCGGGTGTTCGCGATGGGCATAGGCCGAAGACGCGGCACAGGACACCACGCGCCCCTGCCCGTCCAGCGCAACAAAACAGACCGACGGTTGCAGCAATCCGCGCAAGACATCGCTGCACATCGGCAAAACCCCACAGTCCAGCGCCATGTCCGCCAACGACTCCAGGACCGACCCGGGCGTTCGCGCGTCCACCTGAACCAGCCGAAGATCGCGCGGCATTGCCTGCGTTTCAATGATCCGGCGCGCCGCGTCCCCGTCGCCCTCCCATTTGGCATAATGCAGCGGTGTCAGCCCCTGTTCCTTCAGGGTACGGGCCATCTGCGGCACCGCGTCATCCGGCACTGCGGTGCAGCTTGAATTGCCCTGCACCCGCGCCAGCGCCACCATATCGTCAAGGGTCTCGTCATCCAGGCTGGTGATCCCGACGACGCGCCCGTAATAGCTGTAGCGCGGCCAGGGCGCCAATATGTCCCGCAACGCCCGCCCCCGGCGCAAAATCGCGCGCTGCGCGTCGCTGCCAAAATAGATACAAGTCTCCGGCACGCCCGCCTCCCCGCGATTACATCCCGGCAACGCTAACAGGGTTTTCCGCCTGCCTGTCAACAATCCCGGGCCGCGGCCGGCGGCAAACAGGATGCCGCTGTCATGCCGCATGTTGACATTTCTCCCGCCCCATGATCGCAACGGGGCATGGACAGCCCCGCTCTCATCACCGCTTTTGTCACGCTTTTCGTGATCATCGATCCGATCGGGCTGATGCCGCTATTCGTGGCGCTGACCCAGGGTGTACCAGCCCATAAACGCCGCGCCATCGCGCTACGCGCCTGTATCACGGCCTTTTCCGTGCTGGCGCTCTTTGCCTTCCTGGGCGAGGCGGTGCTGGGCTTTGTCGGCATCTCCATGCCCGCCTTTCGCATCGCCGGTGGCGCGCTGTTGTTCCTGACCGCGCTCGACATGCTGTTTGAACGGCGCACCAAGCGGCGCGAGGACCGGGCCGAAGAAGATGAACATCCCGATCCCTCGGTCTTCCCCCTGGCCATCCCGCTGATCGCCGGGCCGGGCTCGATCGCGACGGTGATCCTGCTGGCCGGGCAGCATCCCGGCCTGTCCGCCACTTTCCTTGTGCTTGGCGTGGCCCTTGCGGTGCTGGGGGTGGTGCTGGGCTTTTTCCTGCTGGCCGGTCCGTTTGAACGGATTCTCGGGCGCACGGGCATCACCGTGGTCACGCGGCTTCTGGGCATGTTGCTGGCCGCGCTGGCGGTGCAATTCATCCTCGAAGGTCTGCGCGACTTCGGATTTGCCGGTTAGCCCTTCCCGACGCCCCCGACCCGCCATATATAAATCCCATGAGCAGCATCGAAATCGGCAATCTCGCCTACCTCGTCCTGCTGACCAGCGCGGTCGGCTTCTGGTTCTTCGTCAGCAATCGCGAAACCCTGGGCAAGACTTTGCAACAGGCGGTTCTGTGGGGATTGATCATCCTCGGAATGATTGCCGCCGTCGGCCTGTGGGACGATATCCGCGCCACCGTGCGCCCCACGCAGGCAGTGTTTTCCGAGGCCGGCCGGATCGAGATCCCGCGCGGTCCCGACGGGCATTACCGGCTGACGCTGGACATCAATGAAACCCCGATCACCTTTATCGTCGATACCGGGGCCTCCGATATCGTGCTCAGCAAACAGGACGCGCGCAAGGTGGGGTTCGATCCCGAAAACCTGCCCTATTACGGGCGTGCGATCACGGCAAACGGCGAGGTGCGCACCGCCCCGGTGCGCCTTGAGTCGGTCACGCTGCAAGGGATCCGGGATCGCAACGTTCCCGCCCGTATCAATGGCGGCGCGTTGCAGCAATCCCTGCTGGGCATGGCCTATCTCCAGCGTTATGAGCAGATCACGATCACCGGCAACCGGATGATCCTGACACGCTGACGGCACCCGGGCAAAGGCGGTACCGCCTTTTCCGGCCCTTTTTCACAGATCGTTAATTGGGTGTGCCGCTACTACTTTCCTGAGGCTCACCGCCGCTGCCGTCGCCGCTTTCCTGAGCCTCACCGCCGCTGCCGTCGCCGCTTTCCTGAGCCTCACCGCCGCTACCGTCGCCGCTTTCCTGAGCCTCACCGCCGCTACCGTCGCCGCTTTCCTGAGCCTCACCGCCGCTACCGTCGCCGCTTTCCTGAGGCTCACCGCCACCGTGGCCCTTCCCTTTGTCGATCCCCTTGCCCTGGCTCTTGCCACGCCCCTTGCCTTCTCCTGGCTTGTCTTCGCCATGTCCAAGGCCACGGCCACGCCCGTTGCGGCCAATGCCTTCGGCGGCGTCGCGTCCCCAGGGGCTCGCATCGGCGGGCGCGGCGCCCAATGTCGCGATTACCGGAGCCGCGTAAACCGCGGTACTCGCGGCCAGCAACTTGCGCAGCAAATGCCGCCGTGTCGGATTTTTGGTCGTCCTGTCCGCCATGTTTCTCTTCCTCCTCTGTCGTGAAACGGTATCATGAATACGCATTAAAATACAGCGACACGTCGAGGAGCAGCCCTTGAACGATCCCTCTTTGGCCCGCATCGATCAATACGGCCGGCCCTCAAAATGGTTCATGGATTACGATCCCGCCTATCTGGATGCTCTGGTGGCCGATCTGAAATCCATCGAACTGATCTTTCAGATCGAATTCGGCCTTCAGATTTTCCTGACCTACGGCACGCTCCTGGGCGCCATCCGCGAGGGCGACCTGATCGGACATGATTACGATATCGATGTGTCCTATATCAGCCGCGCCGACACGCCCCAGGGTATCCTGGATGAGCGCGCCCGCATCTTCAATCTGTTCGACCGCGCCGGCCGGGTCGGCGGCAAGCCAACGCTGGGCCGGTTCATGATGCTCTCGATCCCCGGCCTGTCGGGCGGGCATGATCACGGGATCGAAGTCTTCACCAGCTTCGTGCGTGACGGGCGCTATTATGGCTATACCTCGGCGCCCGGAACCCTGCCCGCCAACGCGGTCGAACCGTTTCGCACGGCCCGTTTGCGCGGGGTCGAATTCTGCGTGCCCGGACGCGCCGAAGACGTGCTGGATGTGATCATCGCTCCGGACTGGCGCATCCCGCGCCTGCCCGCCGATTTCGCCGATCCCGCCCGCAAACACCCCTGTTTCGAGTTTCTCTACCCCAGGGCAGAGCGCAGCAGGCCCAGGTCTTCCAGCTGATCCAGCGCGCGCAGGACATCCGTCACCGGCGGCTGGTCCAGGTCGAACAGATCCTGCATCTGACCGGCAATCGCCGCCGCATCCTGCGTGCCGTCACACAGCAGCAGCACCGCCGCCGCGCTTGGGTTGAGATAATGGGTCACGCCCGCGCTGTCGCGCACCTTTGCCCCCGCCGGTGTGGTCTCGACCTCCAGCGCCTCGGCCATCGCCGGTGCCGGCACCGGCGCGCTCATGTCTCTGCCTTCATTTGCCATGCGCCGCTCTCCTCGGACCAATATTGTGCGCTGCATCCGGCATCCACCAGCGCCTTCCACTGGCCGCGCGCCTGCTGAACCGCCTCCGGATCATGACCGTCAAACAGGATGCAAACCCGCTGCGTGGCGTTCACTTCGTCGGGCGCCACCTCGGCCCCGTCCACCGCCATCACGCATTCGGCCCCGTTGGCACGTTCAGGACCGGTGGTCAGCAACACCGGCTGCAAGGCGTCATGCGCCCCCCCCGCCAGCCCGTGCGGCAGAAAACTGTCCGGCCCCTGAAGCCACAATTTCCTGTCCAGCAAGTCCATGCGCCGGGGATCGCGCCCGCGCACCACAATGGCCCAGCCCGCGCCGCGCGCCTTGTCGATCAGGCGCGCCAGGGTCTCTTCCAGCGGCGCGCGTGTCAGGTGATAGAAATACGCCGCGCCCAACGCCCCTACTCCGCCGCTTCGAACTGATCCGCCACCAGCCGGTTCAGCGCCATCACGCCCCAGCCCGTCGCGCCCTTGGGGGCAAAGGCGGTGTCTGTCTTGACGCTGGCCACACCGGCAATATCAAGGTGAATCCACGGCACACCCTCCTGCACGAACCGGTGCAGGAACTCGGCCGCCGTGACCGATCCGGCGGGGCGCCCGCCCGTGTTCTTCAGATCGGCGATCCGCGATTTCAGCTGGTCCGCATAGGCCCGGCCCAACGGCATCCGCCACGCGCCTTCACCCTCGGCGGACGCGGCCCGCAGGAACTGGTTGCAGAACTGTTCGTCGTTGGAGAACACACCGGCATTCTCATGGCCCAGCCCGATGATGATCGCGCCGGTCAGGGTGGCCAGATCCACCATCGCCGCCGGGCGAAACCGTTCCTGGGCATAATGCATCACGTCACACAGCACCAACCGCCCCTCGGCATCGGTGTTGATCACCTCGATCGTGTCACCCTTCATCGAGGTGACAACGTCGCCCGGACGGGTGGCCCGCCCCGAGGGCATGTTCTCGACCAGCCCGACCAGACCCACGACATTCGCCCTGGCCTTGCGCAGCGCCAGCGCGCGCATTGCCCCCGCCACGACACCGGCGCCGCCCATGTCCATGGTCATGTCTTCCATGCCCGCCGCCGGTTTGAGCGAAATGCCGCCGGTGTCAAACACCACGCCCTTGCCCACCAGCGCCAGCGGCGCGGCGTCCCTGTCGCCGCCGTTCCATTGCATCACCACCACCTTGGACGGGCTGTCCGATCCCTCGCCCACCGACAACAGCGCGCCCATGCCCAGCTCGGCCAGGGCACCTTCCTCCAGCACCTCCACTTCCAGCCCGATCCCGCGCATGGCCTCCAGCCGGGCGGCGAATTCGGTCGTGGTCAGCACATTGGCCGGCTCATTCACCAGATCGCGGGTGAAAAACACGCCCTGCGCCACCGCCAGAAGCGGCGCGGCGGCGGCCTCGATCTCGGCGGATTTGCTGACCATCATGCGCACCGCGCGCCCGTCCTCTGGTGTCTTGGCGGTCTTGTGATCGTCAAACCCATAGTCGCGCAACGCCAAACCCATAGCGATTTCAGCGGCTTTGGGATGATTGCCCGCCAACACCAGCATCGGCTCCCGGCCCCGCTGCATGGCCAGCGTGGCGCCGGCCTTGCGCGCCTCGTCCACGCTGCACCGGCGCGGCAGGACCACCACGTCCACCGCCCGCGCCGCCATGCCTGCCGGCCAGGCCAGCGTGCGCAGATCTCCGGTCTTCAACCCGTCCTCGGCCTCGCGCATCCGCGCAATCGCGCCGCGCGTCAGCCGGTTCACACGCCGCGCCTCCTGGCCCAGGTTGCCCTCATCGGGCACCAGTACGCACACCCGCCCCGCGGCGGCGGCAATGGCATCCAGATCACAGTCTTCAAAGCGAATGGTCACAGGTTCCGACACGTCTTGAACTCCCCAATATCTGCCCCAGTCCTATCGCGCGCCCCCCGGCTTGGCCAGATAGCAGTTTTCCCAGTGATCCAATTCCTCTAATGTCCGCTAAAAGAAGAGTTGGGGGATTCTTGGGCGGTGCGCAGATTCGACAGATATATCCTGTCGCAGCTCCTGACTTTGTTTGGCTTTTTCGCACTGGTTCTGGTGTCGGTCTATTGGGTCAATCAGGCGGTGATACTGTTCGACACGCTGATCGCCAGCGGTCAGAACATGACGGTGTTTCTGGAACTGACGATCCTCAGCCTGCCCAACGTGATCCGGCTTGTGCTGCCCATGGCCGCTTTTGCCGCCACCGTCTATGTCATCAACCGCCTCAGCAATGAAAGCGAACTGACCGTGATGCAGGCCACCGGCTTCAGCCCCTGGCGGCTGGCGCGTCCGGTTGTGTATTTCGGCTTTGTCGTGGCGCTGATGATGTCGGTTCTGACCCAGTTTCTCGTGCCACTCAGCCTGGTGCAGCTCAGCGAGCGCCAAAAGGAGATCACCGAAAACGTCACCGCCCGCCTGCTGACCGAGGGCACCTTTCTGCACCCGTCCTCGGGCGTCACCTTTTACATCCGGGAAATTACCCCCGAAGGTGTGCTGCGCGATGTCTTCCTGTCGGATCGCCGCTCGCCGTCGCGCACCACGACCTATACCGCCGAAGAGGCCTATCTGGTTCAGGACGCCTCCGGGCCAAAGCTGGTGATGGTCAACGGCCTGGCGCAGGTGCACGACTCGCGCACCAACAAGCTGGTCACAACCAATTTCTCGGATTTTTCCCATGATATCGGCGGCCTGGTAAACCGCGACGCCCCCCAGAGGCGCGCAGTCAAGCACTTGTCCACCCTGTCCCTGCTGACGAACAGCCGCGACGTGGCCCAGGAACTGCTGGTCGGACGCGGATGGGTGCTTTACGAAGGCCACGGTCGCTTTGCCCAGGCATTGATGCCGATCGTGTTCTCGCTGATCGGCTTTGCCATGCTCCTTGTGGGCGGATTCAGCCGGTTTGGTGTCTGGCGCCAGATCCTGTTCGCCTTCGTGCTTCTGGTGCTGCTGGAAATGGTGAAAAGCGCCGTTACCGAACCGGTCCGCAACAATGCCGATCTGTGGCCGCTGATCTATCTGCCCGCACTGATCGGGACGGCGCTTGGCGCCCTGGTTCTGCGGCTGGCGGCGCGCCCGCTGCAATGGCGCCGAAAGGTGGCCATATGACCATTCATTTCTACTTCGCGCGCAAGTTCTGCTGGATTTTCCTCGGCATCCTGGCGGTATTTTTCGTGCTCATGGCGCTGGTCGACCTGATGGAACAGCTGCGCCGCTTCGATGTCGAAGAAGTCGGGTTTTCCTCGGTGGTGCTGTTGACCATCCTGAAAACCCCCGAGGGTCTGTATCAGTTGTTGCCGCTGATCGTGATCCTGTCCACGATCGCGCTGTTCATCACGCTGGCGCGCACATCCGAACTTGTCGTGGTGCGCGCCGCCGGGCGTTCGGCCATTCTGGCGCTGCTGTCGCCGGTAACGGTGGCGTTGTTTCTGGGGATCTTCGCGGTGACAACGCTCAATCCGATCGTCGCCGCCACAACGGTGCGCTATGACGAGATGTCCGAAAGCATGCGCGCCGAAGGGCGCAGCGCCCTGTCGCTCTCCTCCGAAGGTCTCTGGCTGCGTCAGGGCAGCGCGCGGGGCCAGGCGGTGATCTATGCCGCCCAGACCAATGCCGATGCCACCGTGTTCCTGGATGTCACCATTGTCAGTTACCCGCGCGACGGCGGCCCCAAGACCCGGATCGAGGCCGAAAGCGCCCGCCTGGTGGAAGGCGCCTGGGAACTGACCAACGCCAAGTCATGGCCTCTGGTGAACGGACTCAACTCCGAAGCCGCCGCCCAGAGCCACAACCTGTTGCGCCTGGAAAGCTCCCTGACCCCGGAACGCATCCGCGACCGGTTCGGCACCCCGGCGGCGATCCCGATCTGGCAACTGCCGGAATTCATCGAGGAACTGAAAGTCGCCGGTTTTTCGGCCCGCCGCCATATCGTGTGGCTGAACATGGAACTGGCCCAGCCGCTGTTCCTGGTGGCCATGGTGCTGATCGCCTCGGCCTTTACCATGCGTCACACGCGGTTCGGCAATACCGGCATCGCAGTGCTGGCTTCGGTA
Organism: Thiosulfatihalobacter marinus; assembly: GCF_016019955.1. Taxonomy (GTDB): domain Bacteria; phylum Pseudomonadota; class Alphaproteobacteria; order Rhodobacterales; family Rhodobacteraceae; genus Shimia; species Shimia marinus_A. The sequence continues at coordinate 487,877 of NZ_JAECRZ010000001.1, read as the reverse complement.
CTGATCGGCTTTGCGCTTTATTTCGTGCGCAACTTTGCCCAGATCCTTGGGGAAAGCGGCCAGATTTCGGTGCTGCTGGCCGCCTGGGCGCCGCCTGTGGCAAGTGTCATGTTGGCTCTTGGATTATTGTTGCATATGGAGGACGGATGACCGCTGCCGCCCGAGTCCTTTCCGCGCTTCTTGTGCTGCTCGCAACCACCCTGCCGGCGCTGGCCCAATCCGTGCCGGCCCAGGGCAATATCATGCTTGTCGCGGATCGCGTCTATGTCACCGGCGAGGACAAACTGACCGCCGAAGGCAACGTCGAGGCGCTGATGGACGGGTCGCGCCTGCTGGCCTCGCGGATCGACTATGACGTTCGCGCCAACAAGATCACGCTGACCGGCCCGATCCGCATCGTGCAAGGGTCCGAAACCACAATCATCGCCGACTGGGCCGAGCTGGACAGCGAGTTTCAGAACGGAATCCTGCGCAGTGCCCGCATGGTGCTCGATCAGCAGGTCCAGCTGGCCGCCAATCAACTGGATCGTGTCGACGGACGCTACAATATCCTGACAAAGGCCACCGCCTCCTCCTGCCGCATCTGCAACGTTAACCAGGCGCCGCTCTGGCAGATTCGCGCGCGCCGGGTTGTGCATGATCAACAGGAACGCCAGCTATACTTTGACCACGCCCAGCTTCTGATCCGCGACGTTCCGGTGCTCTACTTTCCGTATCTGCGCCTGCCCGACCCGACCCTGGATCGCGCCACCGGCTTTCTGATCCCCACGATCCGCACCACATCTCAGCTCAGCTACGGGATCAAGGCCCCCTATTTCATCACCATGGGCCAAAGCCGCGACCTGACGCTGACTCCCTATGTTTCGTCGGAAACGAAGACGATGGAGTTCCGCTATCGCCAGGCTTTCCGCAAAGGGCGGCTCAATATCGAAGGCGCGGTTTCGGACGATACCATCCTGCCCGGCGAAACCCGCGCCTACACATTCGTCAACGGCTGGTTCGACCTGCCCCGCGATTACAAGCTGACCTTCGATCTCAAGGCCGTCACTGACGACGGCTACCTGACCGATTACGATTACTCCGACGACGACCGCCTGGTCAGCTTCATCACCGCCGCCAGGGCCAAACGCGATGAAAACACGATACTCACCCTTCGCCACTACAAATCGCTGCGCGCCGGAGAAGACAACGCCACCCTGCCCACCATGGTGGCCGCCGCGGAAACCGAGCGGCGCTATTTTCCCTCCCTGATCGGCGGCGAACTGCGCTCCAACCTGGAAATCCACAAGCACGTTCGGGAATCGGATGCCGATGTCGACGGGCGCGATGTCGGTCGGGTCAATGCCAACCTGCAATGGCGCCGCAACTGGACACTCACGGGTGGCTTGCGCGCCGGTGTCACCGGTGAACTGGCCTTTGATGCCTATCGCACCGAGAATGACAGCACGGTCGATGATTTCGCCACCCAGATTACCCCCACATTCGCGGCGCATTTCCGCTACCCGATGAGCAGGAGCGGCGCCGACGGGGCCACCTATCTTCTCGAACCCGTGGCTCAGATCGGCTTTTCCGGGGGCGACAATCTTGACGTTGCCAATGACGAAAGCACCCGCGTTGAATTTGACGAGGGCAATCTTCTGTCCCTGTCGCGCTTTCCCTCCTATGACCGCCGCGAGCGCGGGCTGAGCGGCGCGGTCGGCCTGAACTGGGCACGCTACGCCCCCGACAGCTGGCAGGGCAACTTTACCATCGGGCAGGTGTATCATCAGGACGTGCAAGCCGATTTCACGCAATCCTCGGGCCTTTCCGGGCGCGAGTCCGATATTCTTCTGGCTGGCCAGATCAAGACCAGAAACGGCCTCAACCTCTCGGCGCGCACCCTGTTCGACATGAATAGCGGCGTCGACAAGGCCGCGGCCCGCATCGGCTGGAACAACAAGGATCTGTGGCTCGATGCCAGCTATGTCTGGCTGGCCCCGGACGCGGCCGAAAATCGCACATCGGTCCTGTCGGAATGGGCGCTGGACAGCCGCTACCGGATGAGCCGCCACTGGACCGGCCTGCTGGACTGGCGCTATGACGCGGGCAGCGGACGTACCGCCGAGGCCGGTCTGGGGCTGGAGTACCGCAATGAATGCGTCAAAGTCGAACTTTCGGTCTCGCGCCGCTTCTCTACTTCCACTACGGTGCAATCCAGCACCGATTTCGGTCTGACAGTGGCCCTGCTGGGCTTTTCGGTCAATGCCGGTGACAAAAGCTATGCCCGCACATGCGGCAAAACGTGACGATGAGCAGAATGACACGCATCCGACCCACGCGCTTCCTTTCCGGCCTCGCCGCCGGGGCCCTTGCCCTCATGGCCGCCAACGCGGCCCTGTCCCAAAGCGCCTTTTCGCCGGCCATCACCGTGAATGACCGCGTCATCACCTATTACGAGATCGAACAGCGCGCCCTGCTTCTGGCGATCATGAGCACGCCGGGCGACGTGCGCGATCTGGCCCGCGAACAGCTGATCGATGACCGGCTGAAACTCGAAGCTGCCGAAATCGCCGGTATCACGCCCAGCGAGGACGGCGTCCAGGCCGGAATCGCCGAACTGGCCCAAAGGGTCAATCTCCCGCCCGAGGAATTCATCCAGGCGCTCGCCGCCGAAGGTATCGACGAAGAAACCATGCGCGATTTCACCTATTCGGGCATCTCCTGGCGCGGTGTCGTCCAATCGCGGTTCGGCGCCCAGGTGCAGATCAGCGAAGAGGAAATCGACCGCGCCATCATCGCCAATAGCGGCGCGGGCGGTGTGCGCGTGCTGCTCTCGGAAATCGTGATTCCCGCCACCCCCCAAACCCGCGAGGAGGTCACAAACCTCGCCGGAACATTGTCCGACATTCGCGGCTTTGAAGCCTTCGCAGACGCCGCGCGCACCTATTCCGCCGCCCAGACCAAGGACAGCGGCGGCCAGATCGACTGGATGCCGATCACCAATCTGCCGCCACAGCTGCGCCCCCTGATCGTGGCGCTCGGCCCCGGCGACATCAGCGAGCCGGTCCAGTTGCCCAACGCCGTCGCGCTGTTCCAGATGCGCGATATCGAGGAAACCGGCCGCCGCGCGCCCAGCTATGCCGCCATCGACTATGCCATGTTCTACATGTCCGGCGGGCGCAGCCCCGAAACCCTTGCCCGCGCCGGCGAACTGCGCGGCAGGATCGACCGCTGCGATGATCTTTACGGCGTCGCCAAAGATCTCCCGCCCGAAGTTCTGGTCCGCGCTTCCAAGGCACCAGGAGAGATCCCGCACGACATCGCCCTGGAACTTGCCAGACTGGACGACAACGAAGTCTCGACCGCCCTCACCACAAGCAACGGCCAGAACCTGATCTTCCTCATGCTCTGCGGGCGCACGGCGCAACTGGATGAAGAACTCTCGCGCGAGGACGTGGCACAGGCGCTGCGCAACCAGCGGCTGCAATCCTTTGCCGAAAGCTATCTCGCCCAGCTGCGCGCCGACGCCACGATCGTCGAAAAATGACCACCCCGCCGATCGCGCTCAGCTGCGGCGAACCGGCCGGGATCGGGCTTGAACTGGCCGAAAAGGCCTGGACCGTCCTGCGCGACGAACTGCCCTTCTTCCTGATCGCCGATCCCGATCACCTGCCCGGATCCGTGCCCCACCACATCATCCAGTCGCCCGCGGAAGCGGCGCGCGCCATGGCCACTGGCCTGCCGATCCTGCCCCACCCCTTTTTTGGCGCCGCCACGCCCGGACACCCCGATCCCGAAAATGCCGAAGGCGTCATCGAGACCATCGCCCGCGGCGCCGATCTGGCGATGTCGGGCGCCGCCGGCGCACTCTGCACCCTGCCCATCCACAAAAAGGCGCTCAAGGACGGGGCCGATTTCCCCTGGCCCGGCCACACGGAATATCTCGCGTATCTCGGCGGCGTGTCCCGTGTCGTGATGATGCTGGCCAGCCCTCAGCTGCGCGTCGTGCCCACCACCATTCACATCCCCCTCGCCAGGGTGCCCGCCGCCCTCACCCCCGATCTCCTGGCCGACACGATCCGCATCACCGCCGACGCCCTCACCAACCGGTTTGCCATTGCCCGCCCGCGCCTGGCCGTGGCCGGTCTCAACCCCCATGCCGGCGAAGGCGGCGCCATGGGCGAGGAAGATGCGCAAACCATTGCCCCGGTGATCGCCGAAATGGTGGCCGAAGGATTTGACGTGACCGGCCCCTGGCCCGCCGACACGATGTTCCACGCCGCCGCGCGCACCCGCTATGACGTGGCCATCTGCGCCTATCACGACCAGGCGCTGATCCCGATCAAGACACTCGATTTCGACCGGGGCGTGAATGTCACCCTCGGTCTGCCCTTCATCCGCACCTCGCCCGATCACGGCACCGCCTTTGACATCGCCGGTCAGGGCATCGCCAACCCCTCCAGCACCATCGAGGCCCTGCGCCTCGCCCATCACATGGCCCGCACGCCCTAGCTTCTTTTGGCCCCAAATATCCCCGCCGGAGGCCTCAAATCTTCCGCATCTCCCACACCACAGGCCCCACACCGACCCCATGAGCGCCATCGACACCCTCCCCCCGCTGCGCGACGTGATCGCAACACACGCGCTGTCGGCCCGCAAATCGCTGGGCCAGAACTTCCTGCTCGATCTCAATCTCACGGCCAAGATCGCCCGACAGGCGGGCGACCTGACGCAATGCGACGTTCTGGAAATCGGCCCCGGCCCCGGCGGTCTCACCCGTGGCCTGCTGGCCGAAGGCGCCCGCAAGGTACTCGCCATCGAGAAGGACAGCCGCTGCATGCCCGCGCTTGCCGAGATCGCCGCCGCCTGTCCGGGCCGGTTGCAGATCATCCAGGGCGATGCGATGGACATCGACCCGCTGGTGCATCTCACCCCGCCGATCCGGGTCGCGGCCAACCTGCCCTACAATATCGGCACCGAACTCCTCGTGCGCTGGCTCACACCACCGCAATGGCCGCCCTTCTGGCAAAGCCTCACCCTGATGTTCCAGCGCGAGGTGGCCGAACGCATCGTGGCCCGCCCCGGAAGCAAGGCCTACGGGCGGCTGGCCATCCTGGCCCAGTGGCGGGCCGAGGCGCGTATCGTGATGTCGCTCCCGCCCGGCGCCTTCACCCCGCCCCCCAAGGTCAGCTCCGCCGTGGTGCATCTCACCGCCCTGCCCGAGCCGCGCTATCCGGCGGATGCCGCCACGCTCAGCCGCATCGTCGCCGCCGCCTTCAACCAACGCCGCAAGATGCTGCGCGCCGCACTCAAGGGACAGGCCCCCGATATCGAGGATCGCCTGCGCGCGGCGGGTATCCAGCCCACCGAACGCGCCGAACAGGTCGGTCTCGAACAATTCTGCGCCCTTGCCCGCAGCTTCGGGAAATGAAAAAGGCCCGGTCCACTGACCGGGCCTTCCCAAAATCCTGCCGCGTGCGCGCCTATTCGGCCGCCGCGCCCCCTTCGGGGGTCGATGCCGCTTCGGCTGCCGCCGGGGCGTCCTCATCCGATTTCTTGCGACGCGGCGATGAGCTTGAGCGCTTGCGGGTCGACGGTTTGCGGGTCGATTTGGACGGCTCTTCCTCGGCCCTGTTTTCCGGTGTCTCCACCAATCCGCTCTCGGGCGCGTCCACGATCACGTCCGGCTGATCGCGTTCGGACGGATCGATCACCAGATCCGGCTGTTCACCATCATTGCCATTGGCTTCGCGTTCCTGCCGGTCCATGCGATCGCGCCGCTCGCGGTCCCGCTCGGCCTGACGCTCGCGGTTCACCCGCTCCTGTTCCTCGCGGCGCGTGTCCTGTTCGCGCTGCGCCTCGTTCAACATGCGCAGATAGTGTTCTGCGTGCTGCTGGAAATTCTCGGTCGCGACACGGTCATTGCCCAGCTGCGCATCCCGCGCCAGCTGATTGTACTTGTCGATGATCTGCTGTGGCGTACCGCGCACCTTGCCCTCGGGGCCCGAGCTGTCAAACACGCGGTTGACGATATTGCCCGAAGGACGGTTGCGGTTCGACTTGTTCCGCGAACGGGATTTGGATGATCTCATGGTAAAGCTGTCCAGCCCTGGTCTGCTATTATCTGCGGAGCCCGTTTCGCGCCTCTTGCGCTCTCAAAAAAATCCGGAAACTCGACTTTGTGGCTTGGTGTCCAGCGGGACCGCCCTCGCGGGCATCCATCATCAGGACACCCCCTGACTAATTCGCTTCGTTGCGTCGCACAAGGGCTAAAACCCGCACGACAGTGGTTTTTCCGCGTCAGTTCGGCGCATTTGTCACTGTTTTTGCCCCGCGACAACCCGGTCGCGCCCGTCCAGATCGCACAACACCCGCAAATTGCCCAAACCCGCCGCCCTGAACATTGCCGCCACATCGGCCCCCTGACGCCAGCCGATCTCCACCATCACATGCCCGCCCGCGTTCAGATGCCGCGCCGCCTGCGCCGCAATGGCCCGGTAGGGCGCCAGCCCGTCGCCCCCCGGCGTCAGCGCCTCATGCGGGTCATGATCGCGCACCTCGCGCGCCAGGTCCTTCATTTCCCGCGCCGAAATATAGGGCGGGTTGGACAGGATCAGATCGAACCTTCCAATCTCTTCGGGCAGCCACACACCCGCCTTGCCAATGCGCAGAAACTCCAAACGCTGGCGCACATCCTGATCAGAGGCATTCTGCTCGGCCACGGCCAGCGCCGCGCCGCTGATATCCGTCGCCAGCGCGGTCGCGCCGGGCCATTCGCCCAACAACGAAACCGCGATGATCCCGGTTCCCGTCCCCAGATCGGCAAACCGGGCCACCGGCCCGATGTCCAATGCCGCCGCAATCAGGGTCTCGGTTTCCGGGCGCGGGTCCAGCGTGTCGCGCGTCACCGTGAAATCACGCCCCCAGAACTGGCGCCGCCCCAGTATCCTGGACACCGGTTCGCCCGCGGCGCGGCGCGCGATCAACGCCCGGAACCGGGCCGGATCGGGCAGTACCATATCCGCTTCCAGCATCACCCGGCCCGGCGCGATTCCCGCCGCTTCGGCCAACAATGCACGCGCATCCCGTGCCGCGCCGTCAATCCCCGCCGCCTTCAGCCGCGCGATCCCCTCGGCAAGCCCCTGGCGCAGGTTCACCCCTGCATCTCCGCCAGCATCGCCGCCTGCGCATCCGCCGTCAGCGCGTCGATCACCTCATCCAGATCGCCCTGCATCACCTGGTCCAGCTTGTACAGCGTCAGGTTGATCCGGTGATCCGTCATCCGGCCCTGCGGAAAATTATAGGTGCGGATCCGCTCCGACCGGTCCCCCGATCCCACCTGCCCGGCACGATCCGCGGCGCGTTCGCTGTCGATGCGCTGGCGTTCCAGATCATAAAGCCGCGTCTTGAGCACCTGCATCGCGATCTCGCGATTGCGGTGCTGCGATTTTTCCGAGCTTGTCACCACGATCCCACTTGGCACATGCGTGATCCGCACCGCCGAATCCGTGGTGTTCACATGCTGCCCGCCCGCGCCCGAGGACCGCATCGTATCGATCCGCAGATCATTGGCATCGATCTGGATATCCACGTCCTCCGCCTCGGGCAGCACCGCCACCGTCGCCGCCGAAGTATGGATCCGCCCGCCGCTTTCGGTGGTCGGCACTCGCTGGACGCGATGCACACCGGATTCGTATTTCAGTCGCGCAAAAACGTTCTCACCCTTGATATGGGCCACCACTTCCTTGACACCGCCCAGCTCCGTCACCTGCTCTTCTAGGATCTCCAGCTTCCAGCCCCGCGCCTCGACGTAACGCTGGTACATGCGCAGCAGATCGCCGGCGAACAGCGCCGCCTCGTCGCCCCCGGTTCCGGGCCGGATCTCAAGGATCGCCGGGCGCGCATCCGCCGCGTCCCGGGGCAACAGCGCCAGTTGCAGCGCCCGCTCCGCCTCGGGCAGCGCCGCACGCAAACCGGGCAGTTCCTCTTCGGCCAGTTCCTTCATGTCCGGGTCGCCCAGCATCTCTTCGGCCTCGGCCATATCGCTCAGCAGCCGGCGATAGGCGGCGATCTGCGCCACCACCGGCTTCAGCTCGGAATATTCCTTGGCCAGCACGGCAATATCGCTGCCCCCGCCCTCGGCCATCTGCGCTTCAAGATACTCGAACCGCCGGGTGATCTGTTCTAGTCGCTCTATCGGAACCATGAGGCTAAGTGGGGCAATCTGCGGAGTTGGTCAAGAGGCGCGGACAGTGTATCATGCCGGTATGAAACGCTTGGCCGCCCTGCTTCTTCTGCTCGCGCCGCCCGCCTATGCGGACGGCTTCATGAACGGCGTCCCGATAGAATGCTACTGCACCGACAGCGCGGGCGAACGCAAGGAGATCGGCGAAACCATCTGCCTTCAGGTCGACGGGCGCATGTTCATGGCCCAGTGCCAGATGTCGCTGAACGTCCCGATGTGGCGCGAGGTCGCCCCCGGCTGTCTCAGCTCAGAACTAGAAGGCGGGCAAAGCCTCGATCCATCGCTCGATCCGCGCGGCATTGACCCCGAAATCGCGCCGCCCAAAGCGTGAGCGCGCCAGAATGCCAAGGTCTTCGCCGTCCTGAATGGCCGTGGTGTAATCGGGAAACCCCACCACGCGCGTGCGGGTGACAAAGGTGATCATGCCGTCCTGCACCGATCCGGCCAACACATATGTGCGCGGGTCCGCCTCGGCCACCGCCGCCAGCCGCTTCAACCCGTCCTTGCCGATGGTCACGCGCCGCGTCGCGCCGTTTCCAAAGGTCTTGTCGCCCACAACGTTTGGGGGCTGATGCCAGCGCGCCGGGTCCGAGGGGGCAAACCGCACATAGCCAAGCCCGGCCAGAAACAGCCCCAGAACGATCCAGAAATACACCATGAAACGCACAATCCTTGTCTCCTGCCCCCGGCAGCACCTCGGCCGGGTTGGCGAACAAGACCGGCTCGGGGACGAAAAATCAAGACCGCTTCCAGCTCAGGGCGTCGCGCGACGCCGCGTCCACCCCCACAGGCAGATCAGCTCGGTCGCCACATGCGCCCCCGCAATCGCGGTGGCGCCGGTGGTGTCATAGGGGGGGGACACCTCGACAATATCACCCCCCACCAGGTTGATCCCCGCCAGATCGCGCAGGATGATGCTGGCCTGCCCGCTGGTTAGCCCGCCCCAGACCGGCGTGCCGGTGCCCGGCGCAAAGGCCGGGTCCAGCCCGTCAATGTCGAAACTCAGATAGACCGGATTGTCCCCCAGGATCGATCTGATCTTGCGGGCCACGGCCACCGGACCGGTTTCATGCACCTCGCGCGCGTCGATGATATTGAACCCCAACGTATCGGGATTCTCCGTGCGGATACCCACCTGCACCGATGTCGCCGGGTCCACCAGCCCCAGCTTGACCGCCTTGTAGAACATCGTTCCGTGGTCGATCCGGTCCATGTCGTCATCGGCCCAGGTGTCGGTATGGGCATCAAACTGCAACAGGCTGACCGGCCCGTATTTCTCGGCATAGGCTTTCAGGATCGGAAAGCTGATATAGTGATCGCCCCCCAGCGTGATGCTGGCCGCCCCCGCGTTCAGGATGCCCCGGATATGTTGGGTCAGCGTGTCGGGAAAATCGCTGATCCGCGCATAATCGAACGCCAGATCGCCATAATCGACGATGGTCAGCTCCCGGAGCGCATCATAGCCCCAGCCGTAGGGCGGATCGAAAGCCTGCAACGCGCTGGCCTCGCGAATGGCGCGCGGACCCAGCCGCGTGCCGGGGCGGTTGGTGACGGAATGATCAAACGGGATGCCGGTCACGGCAATATCCACACCCTCCAGATCCTTGGAATACTTGCGCCGCAGGAACGAGTTCGCGCCCCCGAACGTATTCTCAAAGCTCGGGCCCCGCAGGGTTTCGCGCGTAAAGGCCGTGTCCACCTGATGCTTTGCGTCTTCCAGCGCCATGCCGCCCGCTCCCCCTGTGTGAAAATTTGATCAAATTTCCCGCAACCCCGCCCAAAGGTCAAGCCCCCACAAGCGGCGGCGCGATTTGCATGGCGGATCGTGGGCGGACGGGTGGGCGATCTGCCCTGCAAATCGCCCCTGCCCTCACACCGGCTGCGCGGTCTCCACCAGCCGGGCAAAGAACGAGGCGCCAATCGGGGCGATTTCGTCGTTGAAATCGTATTTCGGATGATGCAGCCCGGCCCCCTCGCCCGCGCCCAGGAACAGATAGGCGCCGGGGCGCCGCTCCAGCATATAGGCGAAATCCTCGGCGCCCATCTCCATGCGCGCCGCCGGCTCCACCGCCGCCGCCCCCACAACCTCGCTGGCAACCTGTACGGCAAAGTCGGTCTGCCCGGCATGGTTCACCGTCGCCGGATAACCCAGCTCGATCTCCAGCCGCGCCTCCAGCCCATAGGCCGCCGCCGTGCCCGCCACGATCTCTTCCAGACGCTGGTGCACCATCGCCTGCACCCCCTTGTCAAAGCTGCGGATCGTGCCGTTCAGATAGCCCGTATCCGGGATCACATTGTTCACCGTTCCGGCATGGATCTGCGTCACCGACACCACCACCTCGTCACGTGCGTCATGGTTTCGGCTCACGATGGTCTGGATCGCGTTCACCATCGCCACCGCCGCCACCACCGGATCCAGCGTGTCCTGCGGATAGGCCCCGTGCCCGCCGCGCCCCTGAATATGCACCTCGAACGTGTCCACCGCCGCCATGATCGGCCCCGGCGTGGTCTGGAACCGCCCGAACTCCACCCCCGGCACATTGTGAATGCCATAAACCTCGCCGATGCCGAACCGCTCCATGATGCCCTCCCGCACCATTGCTTCGGCCCCGGCCCCCTCTTCCTCGGCGGGCTGGAAAATCAGCGCCACCCGCCCGGAAAACTTGCGGGTCTCCGCCAGATAGCGCGCCGCGCCCAGCAACATCGTGGTATGCCCGTCATGCCCGCAGGCATGCATCATGCCCTCAACCTTGCTGGCATGATCCAGCCCCGTCATCTCTGCCATGGGCAGCGCGTCCATATCGGCGCGCAACCCGATCGTCGCCCCTTCGCCCTGCCCGGTCTCGCCCTGCCCGTTGATGATTGCCACAATCCCGGTGGTGGCGATTCCCTCATGGATCTCGTCCACCCCGAATTCCCGCAAACGCTCGGCCACGAATCCGGCCGTCTTGTGACAGTCGAACATCAGCTCCGGCATGGTGTGCAGATGCCTGCGCCAGGTTTTCATATCTTCCGCGTAATCTGCAATCCGGTTTACGACAGGCATGTCTGGACTCCCTTCGCGACTTTCCCTTTGATGCAGCAGACCCCAAAAAGGAGCCCTCCGCAATGGCCGAAGATCCCCTGATCCTTGATCCCCTCGGCGGGATGCCGCGCCTTCTGGAAATCATGCGCCGCCTGCGTGATCCCGAAACCGGCTGCCCCTGGGACATCGAACAGGATTTCGCCACCATCGCGCCCTACACGATCGAAGAGGCCTACGAGGTCGCCGACGCCATCGAACGCCAGGACTGGGACGACCTGCGCGGTGAACTGGGCGACTTGCTGTTCCAGTCCGTGTTTCACGCCCAAATGGCCGCCGAGGCCGGGCTGTTCACCTTTGACGATGTGGCCAACACCATGTCGGACAAGATGGTGGCCCGCCACCCGCATGTGTTCGGCGACGAAACCCGCGACAAATCGGCCGAACAGCAAACCCGCGACTGGGAAACCGTCAAGGCCGCCGAACGCGCGGACAAGGCCCAGAACGGCACGCTGGACGGTGTCGCGCTTGGCCTGCCGGCCCTGTTGCGCGCGGTCAAGCTCCAGAAACGCGCGGCCCGTGTCGGGTTCGACTGGCCCGATATCGGTCAGGTCGTGGACAAGATCATCGAAGAGGCGGGCGAACTGGCCGAGGCGCGTGAAACCATGACCCAGACCGAGATCGAGGAAGAATTCGGCGACATGCTGTTTGTCATTGCCAATCTTGGCCGTCACCTGAAAATCGATCCCGAAGCCGCCCTGCGCGCCACCAATGCCAAGTTCATCCGCCGCTTCGAGGCGGTCGAAGCCCGGCTCGCCGCGATGGGCAAAACCCCCGGAGAGTCTGACCTGAAGGAAATGGATGCCCTGTGGGACGCGGTAAAGGGCGAGGAAAAGCAACAGAAAAATACCTGACTTCTTTATTCGGGTATTGACCCTAGTTTTTCACTCAGGTATTTGCGGATCAATCGCAACTGCAACCAAAGAGCACATTCAATGACATTCTCCCTGAAATCCTCTGTCTTTGCCGCCGCCGCCCTGTCCGTCGCGGCCCCCGCCATCGCGCAAGAGGTCAATATCTACTCGTATCGCCAGCCCGAACTGATCGCGCCGCTGACCGATGCCTTCACAGCCGAGACCGGGATCAAGGTCAACGTCGCCTATCTGTCCAAGGGCATGATCGAGCGTCTGCAATCCGAGGGCGATCGCTCGCCCGCCGATGTGGTGCTCACGGTCGATATTTCGCGCCTTGCCGCCATTGTGAACGCCGGCCTCACCCAGCCGGTGTCCAGCGACACGCTCAAGGCCAATGTGCCCGCGCAATACAGGGATCCCGACGCAAACTGGTACGGGCTCACCACCCGCGCGCGGATTGTCTATGCCTCCAGGGATCGTGTGGCCGATGGCGAAGTCACCACCTACGAGGATCTGGCCGATCCGAAATGGCAAGGGCGCATCTGTACCCGTTCGGGCACCCATGCCTATAACGTGGCGCTCACCTCGGCCGTGATCGAACATCTGGGCGAAGACGGCGCGAGGGACTGGCTTGAAGGCATCAAATCCAACCTCGCCCGCAAGCCGCAAGGCAACGACCGGGCGCAGGTCAAGGCGATCTGGGCCGGCGAGTGCGACGTGGCCATCGGCTATACCTATTACATGGGCAAGATGCTGTCCGACGAAGAGCAAAAGGAATGGGCCGAAAGCGTGAAGGTTGTTTTCCCGACTTTCGAAAACGGCGGTACCCACGTGAACATCTCGGGCGTTGCCATGACCAAAGCCGCCCCGAACAAGGAAAACGCCCTCAAGCTGATGGAATTCCTGACCTCGCCCACCGCACAGGAAATCTATGCCAAGGCCAATTTCGAATATCCGATCGCGCCCGGCTCGCAGCCCGATCCGCTGGTCGCAAGCTGGGGCAGCTTTACCGCGGATGATGTCAACCTGATGACCCTGGCCGGCCACCGCGCGACGGCGCTCAAACTCACGGAAGAAGTTGATTTCGACGGCTGATGCACAGGCGAATCGTGCACAAGATCATGGGCGGTCCCTTGCGGGGCCGCCCTTTGCGTTAAGGGGCCGGAATCTGGCACCCGAACCGGCGCGATACCGACGTGATACCGACGCGATGCCGAACGCGGTTTTCCGCCCTTAACCCGCACTGTACTTGCCATTGAGTCGAACCATTGACACTGTGCCTTCAACGCCGAAGAGGAGCAGAAATGAGCGCGCGCAAGATCATCATCGACACCGATCCCGGCCAGGACGATGCCGTGGCCATCCTGCTGGCCCTGGCCAGCCCCGAGGATATCGACCTGCTGGGCATTACCGCCGTCGCGGGCAATGTCCCGCTGACCCTTACAAGTAAAAATGCGCGTATTGTCTGTGAGTTGTCTGGCAAACCTGATGTAAAGGTCTTTGCCGGATGCGACCGCCCTTTGGGGCGTGATCTGGTGACGGCAGAGCATGTCCATGGCAAGACAGGCCTGGACGGGCCCAGCCTTCCGGACCCGCAGATGCCGCTTCAGGAACAGCACGCCGTGGATTTCATCATCGAAACGCTGCGCGCGCATCCCTCCGGCACCGTCACGCTCTGCCCGCTCGGCCCGTTGACCAACATTGCACTGGCCTTTGAGAAAGCCCCGGATATCATTGAAAAGGTTCAGGAAATTGTCCTCATGGGCGGGGCCTATTTCGAGGTGGGCAACATCACGCCCGCGGCCGAATTCAACATCTATGTCGATCCCCAGGCCGCGCATATCGTATTCCGCGCCGGAGCGCCGATCGTGGTGATGCCGCTGGATGTCACCCACAAGGCGCTGGTCACTCAACCGCGCAATGACGCGTTCCGCGCCCTGGGCACGCCGGTTGGCAAGGCCGTCGCGGAAATGACTGATTTCTTTGAGAGATTTGACAAAGAAAAATACGGCTCGCTGGGCGCGCCGTTGCATGATCCCTGCGTCACCGCCTATCTGATCCGCCCGGATCTGTTCTCGGGCCGCCATATCAATGTCGAGATCGAAACCCATTCCGAACTGACCATGGGCATGACCGTGGCCGATTGGTGGGGCGTCACCGACCGCGCGCCCAACGCCATGTTTATCGGCGACCTGGACGCAGATGGCTTCTTTTCCCTTTTGACACAAAGACTTGGCCGCCTATGAGCAGCGCGATGCACCTGGCCGGCCCCGAGGATCTGGCGCCGCTCACCCGGCTTGTCGCGGCGTTCCATGCGGAAACCGGCATCGCCCAGGACGAGCCAACCCGCGAAGCGGCCCTGAAACCGCTGCTTGCGGGCTCACCCTATGGCGCGGCCTATCTGCTTGGCCCGCGCCGCGCTCCCATCGGCTATGTCATCGTCGCCTTTGGCTGGTCGATCGAATACGGCGGGCTTGACGCGATTGTGGACGAGGTGTTCATCCGCCCCGGCGTGCGTGGGCGCGGCGTGGCCAGCGGCGCGCTCGCCGCCCTGCCCAGGGCCCTTTCCGGCGCGGGCATTCGCGCGGTGCATCTGGAGGTCGCCCGCGATGACGACGCGGCACAGCGCCTGTATGCCCGCGCCGGGTTTCGCCCGCGCGACCGCTACATGCTGATGTCGCGCAAGCTTGTGTGAGCCGCGCTCTTTCGCTCTGGATTTCCTGTATTTCCAGCTTATCTTTTGCCCATGAGCCTGCACATCCCCTTTGACAACAGCTATGCCCGGCTTCCGGCACAGCTTTTTGCCAGCCACGCGCCCACTCCGGTCGCGACCCCCCGTCTGGTAGCTTTCAACCATGCGCTTGCTGCCACCCTTGGCCTCACCGGAACCGATGAAGAGGATACGCTGGCCCAGGTCTTTTCGGGTTCGGTCATTCCGCCTGGCGCAGAGCCACTCGCCCAGCTTTATGCCGGGCATCAGTTTGGTCACTGGAACCCAAACCTAGGGGATGGCCGCGCTATTTTACTTGGAGAAGCAAACGGTTACGATATACAGTTAAAGGGCGCGGGCCGCACACCTTATTCGCGAAGCGGCGACGGGCGCGCATGGCTTGGCCCTGTACTTCGCGAATATGTGCTGTCCGAGGCCATGCACGCGCTTGGTGTTCCCACCACCCGGGCGTTGGCCGCTGTAGAAACCGGCGAAGAGGTCTTTCGCGAAACCGCACTTCCGGGCGCTGTGCTCACCCGCGTGGCCACCAGCCATATCCGTGTCGGCACGTTCCAGATCCTCGCCGCCCGCCAGGATATTACCGGCCTCCAGGCACTCTTTGAACACACCCTCACCCGCCACTTCCCGGACGCGACTGGCCCCGTGGACTTGCTTGACGCCGTCATCGCCCGCCAGGCGGAACTGATCGCGCACTGGATGTCGATCGGGTTCATCCATGGCGTGATGAACACCGACAATTGTGCGATTTCCGGTGAAACCATCGATTACGGCCCCTGCGCCTTCATGGACAGCTACCACCCGAACACGGTGTTCTCCTCGATCGATCGTCAGGGCCGGTATGCCTATGCCAACCAGCCCGACATCGTCGTGTGGAACATGGCGCAACTGGCCACCGCGCTGGTTCCGCTGATGCCGGACCAGGACGCCGCGATTAAGGCCTTTACCCGCTCCATCCACGCCATGCCCGCCCTGATCCACCACAGTTGGCTGCGCCGTTTCCGCGCCAAGATCGGGCTAAATACCGCCCGGGACGGTGACGAAACCCTGATCACCGGCCTTCTGACCCTGATGGCCCAGCAGGGGGCGGATTTCACCAACACGTTCCGCGCCCTTGTCAACGATTCGGCCGGGGATCAGTTTGTCGACCGGCCTGCCTATGAAGACTGGGCGCGGCCCTGGCGCGACCGACTGGAGCAGGAGCCGGGCGATCCGCAGGCCACCATGCGCGCGGCCAACCCGGCGCTGATTGCGCGCAATCACCGCGTCGAGCAAATGATACAGGCAGCCGTTGCAGGCGATTACACCCCCTTCACCCGCCTGATGACGGCTCTGGCCACGCCCTATGACGCGCCCGGCGCCTTCAGTGACCTCGCCCGCCCGCCCAGCGAGGACGAGCGCGTTCAGCGTACTTTTTGTGGCACGTAAGGCCTGGCAGCGACACTAAGGGCCATGGCAACTCCGCAGCCGCCGCTGCATTATCGGCGGGCGAAACCGACGGGCCACCATGACCAGACTGCGCATTGCCAGCTACAATCTTCAGAAATGCGTCGGTCTGGACATGCAGCGCCGCCCGGATCGTTCGATGCTGGTGATCCGGGCCTTGCGGGCCCAGGTCGTGGTGCTGCAAGAGGCCGACAAACGCCTGCCGCCACGCCCCGCGGCGCTTCCCTTTGACCTGATCGAAACCCATGGGTTTCACGTTGTCGATTTCGGGCAACCCGGCGGCTCTCTCGGGTGGCACGGCAACGCCATGCTGTTGCGCGACGGCGTTGACATCCGCCAGACCGCGCGGATCGAGTTGCCCGGGCTGGAACCGCGCGGCGCGATCCGGGCCGAATTGAGCACGTCACTTGGCCCGCTGCGGGTGATCGGCGTGCATCTGGGCCTGTTACGCCGCTACCGCCTGATCCAACTTTCGGCGATCACACGTGCCCTGCGCACCCTGCCCCCGTGTCCAACCGTACTGGCCGGGGATTTCAATGAATGGGGCCCCAAACACGCGCTGGATGCCGCCACACCGGGGCTGGATTTTGTCGACCCCGGCCATTCCTTTCCGGCGGCGCGGCCCATCGCGGCGCTGGACAGCTTTGCCCTCAGCGCCGGCCTTGCCGCCGTGGATCGCGGTGTCCTGGCCCGCCGCCCCGCCGCCGTGGCATCGGATCACCTTCCGGTCTGGATCGATCTCGTCGCCCGCTAGCCAAGTCCCGATCCTCATGCTAGCCCTTGGGCCAAAATCATCGGGACCGGCATCATGAACTTTCTTCAGATCACGTCGCTGCTTATCGTGCTTGCGGGCGCGTTTGGTGCCATCAACTATCTGTTTTTGCGCCTGCCTTCGGCCATTGGCATCCTTGTCGTCGCGCTGTTTGCCTCTTTTGGCGTGCTGGCGATCGATCTTGCCTGGCCACAGCTTGCCATCGCCGATACCGCCCGCAGCCTGATCCTTGGGATTGATTTTTCCGACGCGTTGCTTGAGGGCATGTTGGGCCTGTTGCTGTTTGCCGGTGCGCTGCATGTCAAACTGGCCGACCTGCGGGCGCAGTGGATGCCGGTGGCGCTTATGGCCACCCTGGGCGTCGGGCTGTCCACGGCCATTGTCGGTTTTGGCTTCAGCTGGATCACCGGGATGCCGCTGATGATCGCGCTGGTGTTCGGTGCGCTGATTTCTCCGACCGACCCGGTCGCGGTGCTGGGTGTCCTGCGTCAGGCCAATCTGCAAAAAAGTCTGGAGACCAAGATCGCCGGGGAAAGCCTGTTCAATGACGGTGTTGGCTATGTCGTGTTTCTTGTCTTGTCCGGCATCGCGTTTTCCGCAGGCGCCACGGGCAGTTCCGGGTCCGGCGCGTCGGAGCTAGATGACGCGGCGATCCTGTTCGTGCAAGAGGCGCTTGGCGGCGCGGTGCTGGGTATTGTGCTGGGGTGGCTTACCTTTCGTGTCATGCGGCTGATTGACGATCCGTCGCTTGAGGTACTGCTCACGCTCGGGTTGGCGTTTGGCGGTTATGAACTGGCCGTTGCCCTGCATGTATCCGCGCCGATCATGGCGGTGTGTGCGGGCCTGCTGATCGGCGAGATCGGCACCAAGCACGGCATGTCGGCGCAAACCCGCGAATATGTCGATGCCTTCTGGAAACTGATCGACGAAATACTGAACGCGGTCCTGTTCCTTTTGATCGGGCTGGAGGTGTTCGCCGTGGCCTTCGACATGGCGTTTCTTGCGTCCGGGGTCATGGCGATCGCGCTGGCGCTGGTCGCCCGGCTGGCGGCGGTGGCCGTGCCGGTGATGATTCTGGAACCGTTCCGGAGTTTCAGCCGGGGCGTGATCCCGATCATGACCTGGGGCGGTCTCAAGGGGGGTATCTCTGTTGCCCTTGCCCTGTCGCTGCCGCCGAATGAGTGGAAGCCCCTCATCCTGACCGCCACCTATGTCGTGGTGATCTTTTCGATTGTCGTTCAAGGCCTGACCGTCGCGCCTCTGGCCCGCCGCGTCGGACGCGAACCCGATCTGGTGTGAGGCCATGACCGATTTTGTTGTCTATGATGTTTTTTCGGAAAAGCCGTTTGGTGGCAATCAATTGGCCGTCATTCCTGAGGCTTCGGATCTACCCGAGGCGGACTTGCAGCGCATCGCGCGCGAGTTCAATTTTTCGGAAACCACGTTTGTCTATCCGCCATCGGATGCCACCAGCACGGCGCGTGTGCGCATCTTCACCCCAACCATGGAAGTGCCCTTTGCCGGCCATCCGGTGATCGGTACAGCCGTTGCGCTGGCCGAACGCGGCCATGGGCCGGACATGGTGCTGGATCTGGGTATCGGCCCGCTGCGATGCCACGCACAAGACGGCGCCGCGCGTTTCACAACCACGGCTGCGCTGGAAATAATCTGCCACCCGGCGCCGGATCTTGTGGCCGCGGCACTGGGCATTGCTCCCGACAGGGTCCAGTTCGAATCTCATGCCCCTGTCATGGCTTCGCTCGGGCTTGCCTTCACCATCACCCAACTGGACAGCCGCGCGACGCTGACTGCCCTGGCGCCGGATGTGGCGGCCTTTCGCAAAGGCAACGCCGCCTACCCCTCGGGGCTGGACTTTGCCCAGTTCGCCTATGTTCGCGAGGGCGATACGATCCACGCCCGCATGTTCGCGCCGCTGGACAATATCCCCGAGGATCCGGCCACCGGCAGCGCCTGCGCCACGCTGGGCGCGCTGCTTGCTCGGATCGACGGGCGCGATCTGTCGTTGACAGTCCACCAGGGCGACGACATGGGTCGCCCCAGTGTGATCGGGCTTGAAACCAGCGGTTCCGCGGTCACTGTGTCGGGCCAGGCGGTGCAAACCATGCGCGGCCGCCTGACCTATCCCGCCTGACCCGTTCCGAATGGCCGGGATCAGGCCGCTTTTTTCTGGCGGCGCCCACGCGGCGGACCGCTGCGCCGACGGCGCTGTCCGTTTCCACCACCGGGTTTGCGATTGCCGCCACGTCCTTCGGGACGCTCTTCCAGCCCTTCCCAGGGACGCCCCGAGGCCACGGGGATGGTGAATTTCATCACCTTCTGAATGGCACGCAGCTCGCCCACCTCGTCGGGGGCACAGAATGCCGCCGCGGCGCCATCCATGCCGGCGCGCGCGGTGCGCCCGATCCGGTGGATGTAGTTTTCGGGCACATTGGGCAACTCGTAGTTATAGACATGGCGCACTTCGGGAATGTCCAGGCCGCGTGCCGCCACATCCGTGGCCACCAACACCTTGGTTTCCCCGGCCCGGAATCCCCGGATCGCGCGTTCGCGCTGGCCCTGGCTTTTGTTGCCATGCACCGAATCCGCCGAATATCCGGCCTTCTGCAACGCCTTCATCAACCGTTCGGAACCGTGTTTCGTGCGCGCGAAAACGATCGCCGCCTCGTCGCGATGCCCGTTCAGCAACTCGATAAGCAGCGCGGTCTTCTCGGCCTTGGCGATGAAATGCACCGCTTGCGTGATCTTGTCGGCGGCCTTGCCCGGAGGCGACACCTGCACCTTGACCGGATCGTTCAGATAGGTGGCGGCGATTTCGGCCATCTGCTTGGGCATGGTGGCCGAAAACAGCATGGTCTGCCGCTTTTCGGGCAACCAGGACGCGATCTTGCGCAGCGCGTGGATAAAGCCCAGGTCCAGCATCTGGTCAGCCTCGTCCAGCACCAGAAATTCGGTGGCATCCAGCGTCATTGCCTCGCGTTCCATCAGGTCGATCAGCCGCCCCGGCGTGGCCACAAGAATATCGGTGCCCCGCTCCAGCCGTTTGATCTGTGGCCCCAGGCCAACGCCGCCAACCACAAGCCCCACCTTTGTCGGCGTGCCCTGCACCTGATCGCGCAGCGTCGCGTTGATCTGGTTGGCCAGTTCGCGCGTCGGTGCCAGCACCAGCCCGCGCACGGTGCGCCGCTCCGGCTTGCAGCCAAAGTTCTGCATCGCCGTGATCAGCGGCAGTCCAAAGGCCAGCGTCTTGCCGGTGCCGGTCTGCGCCAGCCCCATCACGTCGCGCCCTTCCAGCGCAAGGGGAATCGCCCCATCCTGAATCGGAGTAGGTGTGGTCAGGCCGCTCTGTTCCAGACGGGCCACCATTTTCGCAGGCAGGCCCAAGTCAGTAAATGTCGTCAAAATATCGTCTTTCCGGCCCCATGCCCCTGCACGACGCCATTGATTATGCCCGCATCGCGCGGGCGTTTGGTGGTCGGCCCCGATCCCAACCGCCTGCCTTTTGCAGAAACGGCCGATCCGAACCCTGGCCCCACGCGTGATTTTGGGATCAATCTGTTGCCTTGTTGGGGGGCCGTGACATCAGCCACAAAGGCCCCGCTGCTCACGCGGCAGAAGGCATCGGGGGCTACATGAGGGTTCGCGCCCGCGCTGTCAAGGGCGATACGGCCCAAAACAGCCGGCAAAAACCGGTGGTCTGCACGGGCCGGTTTGGATACAGAAGGGTGTCACAGATGAAAAGATCAGGACGGCAATGGGCAAGACCGACACCATCCTTGAACGATGCGGGGCCAAGGGGCTGCGCATGACCGGGCAGCGCCGCACCATTGCCGCCGTGCTTCAGGACAGCGATGACCACCCCGATGTGGAAGAGCTTTTTGCCCGCGCGGCTTCGCGCGATGCCGGCATTTCGCTGGCCACTGTCTATCGCACGGTCAAACTGTTCGAAGAGGCGGGCATTCTGGACAAGCTGGAATTCGGCGATGGCCGCGCCCGATATGAAGACGCCGAACGCGAACATCATGACCACCTGATCGATCTGCATACCGGCGACGTTATCGAATTTGTCGACCCCGAGATCGAGGCCCTCCAGGAAAGAATCGCCGAAAAACTTGGCTATCGCCTCAAAGGCCACAGGCTGGAACTTTACGGAGTTCCGATCCGCAAATAGCGGCGCCTCAGGCCCGCAAGCGGGCGCCAGTCGGATCAAATGGCGGCGCGTGCAGGATCCGGGCCTTGTGCGGGCGTCCCAGCACCATCACCTCCACTGTGTCCCCGGGTTCGGCGTCCTTCACGAAGCCAAGCGCAAGGCTCATGCCAACGCTGTATCCATAGGCTCCCGACGTAACGCGCCCGATCCCCACGCCATCCTTGAAAATCGGCTCGCCCCCTGTCGCATCCGCATTCGATGCAGTGACATCCTCCTCATCCAGATGCAGCAACACCAGCCTTTCCCGCGCCGGTTTCTGCAAGACCCCGGCAACAGCGTCCTTGTTCAGGAAATCCTTGTCCATCTTGCACAACCGCTCAAGCCCCACTTCCTGGGGCCAGTATTCCGGCGAATATTCCCGGCTCCAGCTGCCATACCCTTTTTCAACGCGCAGGCTCATCAGCGCCCGCCCGCCCACAGGCCCGGCACCCAGCGCGCGCGCGGCCTCCAGCAATGCCTCGTATAGCTGCAACTGATCCCCGACCGCGCAATGCAGCTCCCAGCCCAGATCGCCGGTAAAACTGACCCGCAGCGCCAACACCTCGACCCCGGCCAGCTCGATCCGCTTTGAGCGCATAAAGGGGAAATCCTCGGTCGCCAGCGACGCGTTTGTCAGACGCTGCAACAGCTCGCGCGATTTCGGCCCCGCCACATTGAACCCGCACACCGTATCCGTGAGGCTTTCGAATGTAGTGCCCTTCGGAAGCGGCACCGCATCAAAGAACCGCTTGTGGTATCTCTCGGCCATGCCCGAGGACACGATCCAGAATTCATCTTCGGCCAGCCGCGTCACGGTGGCATCCCCGGCGATCCCGCCGCGCACCCCGATCAGCGGTGTCAGACAGGACCGGCCCACGGCGCGCGGCATCCGGTTGGCAAAAACCGCGTTCAACCAATCCTCGGCCCCCGGTCCCCTGACCCGGTATTTGGCAAAGTTCGAAATGTCGATGATCCCGGCGCGATCGCGCAGCATCCGGCATTCCGCGCCCACCGGCGCCCACCAGTTCTGGCGCGTGAACCCGTTGGTGTCTTCCGTTCCCGGCGCATCCGCGAACCATAGCGGATGCTCCCACCCATAGTTCAGACCAAATACCGCGCCCATTTCCTTTTGCCGCGCGTATACCGGACGTGTGCGCAGCGGCCGCCCCGCGGCCCGTTCCTCGTTGGGAAAATGAATGGCA
Source organism: Thiosulfatihalobacter marinus (assembly GCF_016019955.1). Lineage (GTDB taxonomy): Bacteria > Pseudomonadota > Alphaproteobacteria > Rhodobacterales > Rhodobacteraceae > Shimia > Shimia marinus_A. The sequence goes on along the minus strand of NZ_JAECRZ010000001.1, from coordinate 465,362 downwards.
AACCGATGCGCATAGACATCCCGCACCTTTGCCTTGACGAACTGCCGGTCATTCGCCCATTCGCCAAACCGCGCCACGTCCCACGCGAACATGTCATAGCGCATTTCGCCCTCGACAATCCAATCCGCCACCATCAGCCCCATCCCCGCCGACTGGCTGAAGCCCGGAATGATGCCGCCGCACATGAAATAGTTCCTCAACTCCGGCACGGGACCCAGGATCACGTTGCTGTCCGGCGACCAGATCATCGGCCCGTTGATCACCCGCTTGATCCCGGCCTCGCCGACGACCGGTACCCGGTCTATCGCGCGCAACATGTTGTCCTCGATCCGCTCCAGATCGTCGGGAAACAGGTCATGCGCGAAATCCAGCGGCGTGCCCTCTTCGGCCCAGAACCGCATGTCCCTTTCATAGGCCCCGATCAGCAGGCCCTTGCCCTCCTGACGCAGGTAATATTCGCCATCCCGGTCCGCGACCGAAGGCAGACGCCGGTCCATCGCGGCGATCCGGGCAATGGTTTCGGTCACGAAATACTGATGCTCGGTCGGTTGCAGCGGCACCTCTACCCCTGCCAGTTTCGCAACCTCGCGCCCCCACAGCCCGGCGGCATTGATCACCCATCCTGTCTGGATCTCCCCCTCGGGCGTGCGCACGATCCAACTGCCATCGGCCTGCTGCTCGGTGCCCGTCACAGGCGTAAACCGATGGATTTCCGCGCCCCGCTGGCGCGCGCCGACGGCATAGGCATTGGTCACGCCGGACGGATCGACATTGCCCCCGTCCGGCTCCCACATGATGCAGCGGATGCCGTCGAAATTCACCAGCGGATGCAGCCGTTCGGCCTCGTCCCGGCTGATTTCGTGGAAATTCATGCCATAAAGCCGGGCCTTGGCCGCTTGCAGCCGCAACTGATGTTCACGGTTCTCAGTCTGCGCCAGATACAAGGAACCAGGCCGGAACACACCACAGCTTTGCCCGGTCTCCTCTTCCAGCTCGTCATAAAGCCGCATCGTGTAATGCTGCAACCGGCTGATATTGGCGCTGTCGTGCAGCCCGTGAATATTGGCCGCCGCGTGCCATGTGCTGCCACTGGTCAGCTCGTTGCGCTCCAGCAGCACGACATCGGACCAGCCAAGCTTGGTCAGGTGATACAGGATCGAGCATCCGATTACGCCGCCGCCTATCACGACAGCCTGGGCTTGGGTCCGCATCTGGGCCTCCAATATAACTTTCCCGCAGATTGGCGGTCGCCCACCCCGGCCGATTGCCCATTTGCGACACATTCCGTCGCCCGGCCACAAACACCACCCGAAATCCGACACGGATTTCGTTCGGTTTTCCACGCAGGAAAACGATCCCGCCCGCATGCGGCACCACATGTCGTTTTTGGACTTGCTGGCGGATGCAGAAACCGGAACCCTGCCCGCACCACACCAACCCCGGAGGCATCTCATGCAAACCACCACCCGAGTGGCCGTAATCGGCGGCGGCGTTGTCGGCTGTTCCGTGCTTTATCACCTCACCAGGCTTGGCTGGTCCGATGTGATGCTGATCGAACGCTCCGAGCTGACATCCGGCTCTACCTGGCACGCGGCGGGCGGGTTTCACACGCTCAACGGCGATACCAACATGGCCGCGCTTCAGGGCTATACAATCCGCCTTTACAAGGAGCTTGAAGAGATCACCGGCATGTCCTGTGGATTGCACCATGTCGGCGGGGTGACATTGGCCGACAATCAGGACCGGTTCGACATGCTCGTTGCCGAGCGCGCCAAGCATCGTTTCATGGGGTTGGAAACCGAAATCGTCACCCCCGAAGACATCCGCAAGATCGCCCCCGTCACCAATATCGACGGCATCATCGGCGGGCTTTACGATCCGCTGGACGGCCACCTTGACCCCTCCGGCACCACCCATGCCTATGCCAAGGCCGCGCGCATGGGCGGCGCGACGATCCGGACCCACACCAAGGTGCTTGAAACCAACCAGCGCCCCGACGGGACATGGGACATCATCACCGACAAAGGAAACATCCACGCCGAACACGTGGTCAACGCCGCCGGACTTTGGGCGCGCGAGGTGGGGGCCATGGCCGGGGTGTATTTCCCGCTGCACCCGATGGAACACCAGTATATCGTCACCGACGAAATCCCGATGATCGCCGAAATCATCGACGCGGGCGGCGAACATCCCCACGTGATGGACCCGGCCGGCGAAAGCTATCTTCGCCAGGAGGGGCGCGGCCTGTGCATCGGATTCTATGAACAACCCTGCCGCCCATGGGCGGTCGACGGCACGCCCTGGGATTTTGGGCATGAACTCCTGCCCGACGATTTCGACAAGATCGAGGACAGCATCGCCTTTGCCTACAACCGCTTCCCGGCGCTGGAAAAGGCCGGCGTGAAATCCGTCATCCACGGCCCCTTCACCTTCGCGCCGGACGGCAATCCGCTGGTTGGCCCCGTGCCGGCAATGCGCAATTACTGGTCCGCCTGCGCCGTGATGGCGGGCTTTTCGCAGGGCGGCGGTGTTGGCCTGATGCTGGCGCAATGGATGGTCGAGGGCGAATGCGAACGCGACACGTTTGCCATGGACTGCGCCCGTTTTGGCGACTGGATCACCCCCGGCTATACCCGCCCCAAGGTGATCGAGAACTACCAGAAACGCTTTTCGGTCTCCTATCCGAACGAGGAATTGCCCGCCGCGCGCCCCTTCCGCCAGACCCCCATGTATGACGTGTTTGACAAGATGGGAGCCGTCTGGGGCCAGCAATACGGGCTGGAAGTGGTCAATTATTTCGCCACCGGCGACGAGCCACGTTTCGAAACCCCGTCTTTCCGCCGCTCCAACGCCTTTGACGCCACCGCGCGCGAGGTCCGGGCCGTGCGCGAGGCCGTGGGCATCAACGAAGTGCATAATTTCGGCAAATACCTCGTCACCGGCCCCGGCGCGCGCGACTGGCTGGACAGGATCATGGCCGGCCGCATCCCCAAACCGGGCCGCCTGTCACTCACGCCCATGCTGTCTCCCAAAGGCCGCCTGATCGGGGATTTCACCGTGTCCTGCCTTTCGGACGAGGCGTTTCAACTGACAGCCTCTTACGGCTCCCAAGCCTATCACATGCGCTGGTTCGAACAGAACGAAGCATCCGGCGTGACCGTTGAAAACATCTCTGACCGCCTCAACGGCTTCCAGATCGCAGGCCCCCGGGCGCGCGAGGTCTTGCAGGCCTGCACCCGCACCGACATGTCCGACATGCGCTTTATGGATCTGCGCCACGTAACCGTCGGCATGGTCGATTGCCTGGTTCAGCGCGTGTCCTATACCGGCGATCTGGGTTTTGAAATCTATTGCGATCCGATGGCCCAGCGCAGCCTCTGGAACACGCTCTGGGGTGCCGGCGAACCGCTTGGCATGATGCCCTTCGGAATGCGCGCCATGATGTCGCTCAGGCTCGACAAGTTCTTCGGCTCGTGGCTTAGCGAATTCTCGCCCGATTACACGGCGGCGGAAACCGGGCTGGACCGGTTCATTTCCTTCACCAAGAACACCGATTTCATTGGCCGGGCGGCGGCCGAGGCCGAACGTGAAAATGGCCCCGCGCGCAGGCTGTGCGCCTTCGAGGTGGACGCACAGGATGCCGATGTCCATGCCTATGAGCCGATCTGGCTGGATGGGGCGGTCGTGGGTTTCTGCACCTCGGGCGGCTACAGCCACCATGCGCAAAAATCCATCGCCCTGGGGTTTGTCCCGGCCGAACGCGCAAAAGACGGGCTGAACGTCGAGATCGAAATCCTTGGGGACATGCGCAAGGCGCGGCTGATCACAACGCCGCTATTTGACGCCGACGGCGCCCGGATGCGGGGCTGACCGGCTCAACGCCGCTCCAGCCGCAAACGGATCCCATCGCGCGAGCGCACCGTCAGATAGGCCACCGGCACGGGCGGTGGCCCCTGCGGCGTGATGCGGAAATGCTTCACGATCATCGACAGGATCAGCGGCCCCTCGACCATGGCAAATCCGGCGCCCGTACACACGCGCGGCCCGGCGGAAAACGGCATATAGGCCTCACGCGCGCATTGTTTGCCATTCTCCGTACCCCAGCGCGCCGGATCGAACGCATCCGGATTTTCCCAAAGCCGTTCATGGCGATGCAGGTGCCAGGGTGACAGAACCATCTGCGCGCCCGGCGCGATGTCCCGGTCCCGAAACCGTTCCGGGCAGGTTGACTGGCGCACCATCATCGGCACCGGAGGGTAAAGCCGCAACGCCTCGCGAAACACGTCACGACTGATTTTCAGGCGGCTGACAGCGCCGAAATCCTCTTGCAGATCAGCAGCTTCCGACGCGATCTTCTCCTGCCAATCGGGGTTTGCCGCCACCAGGTACAAGGCCCAGGCCAGGGCCGAGGCGCTGGTTTCGTGCCCGGCCAGAAAAAAGATCGCCACCTGGTCCACCATCTCGGCGGAATCGAACCTGTCGCCGGTTTGCGGATCGCGGGTGGTCATGATCTTGGTTGCCAGATCATCCGGCGCGGTTCCGGCCCGGATCGCAGCCATCCGCTCTTCGGTCAACTGCCGGATCAACCCGCGAATGGCCGCCGCCGTTGCCTTGGTCTCGCGCCGGAAAAACCTGGGGAACCAGCGCGGCAACGGCACAAAGGCGGCCAGGTTCAGGATCGGCTGACTGCGCTGATAGGCGCGGAACTGGTCAAACACCTGCGACGCGATGTCATGCTCGATCGGAATGGAAAACAAGGTTCGGAAAATCACGTCCGCAGCGGCGTGGCTGGTCTCTTCCTCGATCTCCACCACACGCCCTTCATGCGCCTGCAACCGACGCACCGCCGCTTCGCTCGCGGCCCACATGGCCGCAAACGTATCGCGCAGCCGCCCGCCTTCAAAGGCCGGGTCGATGATCCGGCGCTGCCGTTTCCAGGTCTCCCCGTTGGTCAGAAACACCGAGTTTCCCAACAGGGGCCGCAACCCTTCGCTGATCCGGCTGGATTTCGGAAAATCATCCGGGCGGTCCTTCAGCACGGTTTTCAACAGATCTGGCTGATTGAGCAGGTAAGACCGGAAGAATGGCGTGCGGAACTCGGCCATCCACGCCCGATACAGCCGCGCGGGCTGGGCCGACAGAATATCCTTGCGAAACAGCCTGACATATTGGCGCAGCGATACATTGTCCGGTCTTGCGGCGGGTTTGGGGGGCAGCGTCATGGTGTCACCTGCGGGTACTTGTTCACCGGGTCCTGCTTGCGCGACCCCGAGGCTTTGCGCCCCTCATAGCGTTGCGCCAGCGTTTCCGGCCCGGCGGTAATGCGGAAATAGTCATAATCTCCGGGGCGGTCAAAAGCGCACAGATACTGAAAATGCAGCCGGAAAAACCGCCAGCGCAGTTCCTTCCAGCGTTCCGGGCTCAGGGTCTGGGTGAATGCCGCCGAAACCACCAGCGGCCAGCGCTTGTCCGCAGGCGCCACCCCCGTCACCGACACCGGATCACACAAGGCAAAGGCGCACCCGTCCCCCGGCGCGGTCACATCCACCCAGGTCAGTTCCCGGCGTGCCGACAAAAACGCAAGATCGGCCCGTAACCGGTACGCCCCGGGCAGAAAGGACACCATCGGCACCACCTGCCCCAACGACAAGAACCCCAAAACAGGCCCATCTTCGGGCACCCGGCCTTGCCGAATCAGATCGGCCAGGATCGACACGGCCAGATGCGCGCCCGACGAGTGCCCCACCACAAGCACTTCGTCCACATCGTCCTCGAACGCCGCGGCGATACGGTCAGCGAATTCCGCAATTCGTGCTTCCAGCTCGGGCGGATTGGCGCCCCTGCTGGCGGCCGAATAGGCATAATCATGCATCAGGTAATAGGCGAAAAACTTGCTGTCCTGCTTGCGAAACCACATCAGGATCGGCGGCACCACCGCCAGCCCGGCCAACCCCATCCAACCGGGCAGAAATGCCGCGATCGCACTGCCCAGACCCCAGGCCGCCAGCAACGCCACCAGCAACTGCACGCTCAGGAACACCACCGGATAAAGCGCGGCAATCACCGGCCCCTTGCGCAACCGCATCAACCGCCCCAGCGCGCCGCTGCCGATATAGGTCCAGGCGGTGCGCGCCAGTTGCAGATAGGTCGCCGCGATCCCCAGATCCATGCTGTCGCGCACGATGTCCGACCATACCAGAACCTCGAAATCGGCTTTGGTTTCTGTCCCGTCCATCCTTGCACCGACATGCCAGCCATAGGGGCCGGCCCCCGGCGTCTTGGCCGACAGAGCCACCTCATAGCCGGATATGGCGGCCTGCGCCGCGCCTTCCTTGCGATAGAGTTCGCGATAGCGTCTGGGATGAATCGGATCATAGCCGGGAATGTAAAACACCCGGCGGCGGCGCACTTGCCTGTGGCTGCTCTTGCCCATCTTGCCTGCCCTTTCCTTGTTGGCAGACGACCTCATTTCCTGGACAAGATTATGCCGCGAACCGATCATTGCCAAGGCCGGGATCTTGATTGCGCGCGTGCGTGCGCCTTGGTGGAAGTCTCCGATGACGGACGACACCAGACATGCGGCACCTGTCGCACAATTTATCCGCTCCCGCCACGCCACTCTTGCGGCGTCACGGCGTCAAAATGTCCACAACCCTGTGGACAGCCGACCGGCGCGCTTTTATGTCATTGCCATGGATACGGAAATCGATGCCATCGGGCTATTGTGCCCCCTGCCCGTTCTGCGCCTGCGCAAACGCATGATGCCTTTGCCACAGGGCACGCGCATCACGCTTCTGGCGGATGACCCGGCTGCGATCGTGGACGTACCGCATTTCTGCAACGAGGCCGGACATACCCTGATCAACATGACCGAGGCAGACGGGCACATCGTCTTTGTCGTGGAAAAAGGCTGATCCCGCCAAAAGCAAACGCCGGGGCAGACCCCGGCGTTGCGTTCTTCATCGACCGGCAGACCACCAGCCACGCCGTTTCGGCTTGGGCGGTTCCGCGGGCGCTTGCGGCTCTGGCTGGGCGTCATCCATAGCTTGCGCCGTGTCTTCCTCGGGTTCGGGTGCGGCAGCCGCCTCGATTTCGGCCTCAATCGGCGCCGCCGCCTCTTCCACCGCGACGGGCGCTGTCACAGGGGCCCGAGGGGCCTCCTCCGCAACGCTCCCGTCAATGTCTTGCGGCGCGGTCGCCTCGGCGTCATCAGCGGACGCGCCCTCTTCTTGCGGTGCGGCAGGTTCGGCAACCGGCGTGGCCTCTACCGCCGCAACGGTCTCGTCGGTTTTCTTGGAACTCGACCGGCTTCGCGAACTTCTGCTGCGCGAACGGGATGATTTCGGCTTTTCCTCGGACTCCTGCGGGCTGGCCTCGGATGTTGCTTCAGACTCGGGCTGCGCATCCTGCTCTGAAGCGGCGGTCTCATCGCCCGAATCTTCATCGCTGTCTGACCCATCCCTGCCGTTTTCATAAGATCCCGAGGACGACTTGCTGCTGCGGCGCCGACGACGCCGACGGCGCTTCTTCGGTTTGGTCTCGTCTTCCACGGCGTCTTCTGCCGCGTCGACCACGTCCGCTTCCTCGACCGCGTCCAGTTCGTCGATCTCATCCATGATCGACGTGTCCACCGACACCACAGGCGCGGTCGGCTCTGCCACGACACGGGTGGCCGTCTTGAACTTCTCCAGCGTGAATTCGGGCGAGATCAGATGCACATCGCCTTCGATCCGCACCGACAGACCATAGCGCGCCTCGATCTGGGCCACATGTTCGCGCTTTTGGTTCATGATGTAATTGGCAATGGCCACCGGGCAGGTCAACAGAACCTCGCGAGACCGGCGGCGGGTGCCCTCTTCCTCGATCTGGCGCAGGATCGACAGGGCCAGATTGTCTTCCGACCGGATCAGCCCGGTGCCATGGCAGGCCGGGCATGGCTGTGTGGTGGCCTCGATCATGCCGGGGCGCAGCCGCTGACGGCTCATCTCCATCAGGCCAAAGCCGGAAATCCGGCCCACCTGGATGCGGGCGCGATCCGTCTTCAGCTTGTCCTTCATGCGCTTTTCCACGGCGGCGTTGTTCTTGCGCTCGTCCATGTCGATAAAGTCGATCACGATCAGCCCGGCAAGGTCGCGCAGACGCAGCTGGCGCGCCACCTCCTCGGCGGCCTCCAGATTGGTCTTGAGCGCGGTTTCCTCGATCGAGCCTTCCTTGGTGGCCCGGCCCGAGTTCACATCGATCGCCACAAGCGCCTCGGTCACGCCGATCACGATGTAACCGCCGGACTTGAGCTGTACCGTCGGGTTGAACATCGACGACAGGTAGCTTTCCACCTGATACCGCGCGAATAGCGGCAACGAATCGTGGTAGTTCTTCACGTTCTTGGCGTGGGACGGCATGATCATCTTCATGAAGTCCTTGGCGATCCGGTATCCGCGCTCGCCCTCCACCAGAACTTCGTCGATTTCTCGATTGTACAGGTCACGGATCGACCGTTTGATCAGGTCGCCTTCTTCATAGATCTTCGCCGGCGCGATGGATTTCAGCGTCAGTTCGCGGATCTGCTCCCACAGGCGCTTGAGGTAATCATAGTCGCGCTTGATCTCGGTCTTGGTGCGCTTGGCGCCCGCCGTGCGCACGATAAGCCCCGCACCCTGCGGCACTTCGATTTCCGAAGCGATCTCTTTCAGCTTCTTGCGGTCAGCGGCATTGGTGATCTTGCGGCTGATGCCGCCGCCACGCGCGGTATTGGGCATCAACACGCAATAGCGCCCGGCCAGCGACAGATAGGTCGTCAGAGCGGCGCCCTTGTTGCCGCGCTCTTCTTTGACCACCTGCACCAGCATGATCTGGCGCACCTTGACCACTTCTTGAATCTTGTAACGGCGCGGGCGTGGCTTGCGGGGGGGGCGAATGTCTTCGCTGTCATCCTCTTCGGCCACGGATTCGATGCTGTCATCCTTGTCCGATGCTGTCGCGCCCCGGGCGTGCACGCGGTCCGTTTCACCGCCGGCCTCTGCGTCGGCGTCGGCGTCTTCCGTCGCGGTTGTCTCTGTCTCTTCGCCGGTATCGGGATCCTTTGTCGCCACCGCGTCATCGGACTCGGTATTGGCCGCGATGGTCTTGCCATCATCTGCGGGCTTTGCGTCCGCGTCCGCTTCTTCGGGCGCGGATGCCTCTTCAGCCGCCTCTTCAGCCTCGGATTCGGCCATCTCACCGGACACCGCCTCTTCCTGGGGCTCCTCTTGGGATGTCTCATCCGAGCGCGGCGTCTCCGCCCCGGCCTCGGGGGTCACTTCGCCTTCCGGCGCGGTGTCTTCCACCGCAAGCGCGTCGGTGTCTGCCGGTTCTTCCACCGGCGTCTCCGCAACCAGTTCCATCGGCGACAGGCCTTCGGTCTCGTCCGGCGCGTCATCGTTCAGATCGATGGTTTCCATACCCGTAATGTCGGCGGCTTTGCCGGAGTCCTGCGCCGCAACGGCGGCGGAACCGGTTTCCCTGGCCGAATCCGTCGGTGTGTCCTCGGTCTTCTTGGACCGCGAACGCGAACGCGAACGCGAACGGGACCGCGAGGATTTCGGTTTTTCGTCGTCCTCGTCGCGCGTCTTCAGCGACTCGGCATAGGCGCGTTCCTCTTCCAGCAGCGCCTCACGATCGGCCACCGGTATCTGATAGTAATCAGGATGGATTTCCGAAAAGGCCAGAAAACCATGCCGGTTTCCGCCATAGTCGACAAACGCCGCCTGAAGCGACGGCTCCACCCGTGTTACTTTCGCTAGATAGATATTGCCTGCAAGCTGGCGCTTGTTTTCGGATTCAAAGTCGAATTCCTCGACCTTGTTTCCGTCCACCACCACGACGCGGGTTTCTTCCGCGTGGGTGGCATCGATGAGCATTTTCTTAGCCATGTTATCCGTATGCACCGCCGCAATCGCGCGCGTCCCGGAAGGCCGGGATGGAGGGATTGCAGGGGGTGTCTTGTCTGAGCGAGGTACGGCGCGAGTCCACGAGGGCCGCTTGCGGCCTCTGCCCGGACAGTCAATTCATTCGCGCGCGTCATCGCGTTTCTTCTCCGACGCAGGGGCCAATTACCTTGGTCTTTACGCCTGTTACTTGCCTTGCGCAGTCGCGCGTCGGCGTCTCAGTGGCCCGGTTTGAGGGCCTAATCGGTCTGGTCATGGCGGCCGGCTTCTGGCCCTTTGCACGTCACGATCCAGCGAAACTCATGCGGCAGGGCGCGATACGCACCTGCCGTCTGACTACATAAGACCAGAGGCAGGGGAATTACAATGGTGAAACGTCTCCGCCCCGGGGCGCGCGGCCCCCTGCGCGCCGCGCATTTGCGCAACCAGGGCGCGGCACCACCCCCGCACCGGGCCAGCCCCCTTTTCCCTGCCGGTTGCCGCTCCGTTTTGTCGCCCCGATTTCCCGACCCGCCGGCACCAGGCCCGCGGCACGCATCTGCGGGGCCGACCGGGACGGCTGCGCCCGGGATCCGGACCTCCATCTACAGGTAGTCCGCCCGCTGCAATCCATATTTCGCCATCTTCTCGTTCAGGGTCCGGCGCGGCAGGCACAGCTCCTCCATCACCGACGCGATCGAGCCGCGATGCCGGCGCATGGTATTGTCGATCAGCATCCTCTCGAACGCCTCGACATACTCCTTCAGCGGTTTGCCCTCGGTGGTCATCACCGGCTGCATCTCGTCATGATCCGACATCAACAGCGACGCAATCGTTCCCCCGCCCCGGCGCGATTGCAGCACCGAGCGTTCGGCCAGGTTGATCAGCTGGCGCACATTGCCCGGCCAGGGCGCTTGCAACAGCTGTGCGGCCTCCTGGGCGCTGACCTTGGGCGCTTCGCAGCCATATTCCTCGGCATACTGCTCGCCCAGGCGGGTGAACAGCGTCAGGATGTCTTCGCCGCGCTGGCGCAGGGGCGGCACGGTAATGCGCAGCGCGGCGAGCCGGTAAAACAGATCCGCGCGCAGCGCGTCCTCGCTGGTACGGTCCTGCTCCTGCATGTTGCAGATCGCGATGATCCGGGTTTCGGCCGGCGTGCCCTGTTCGTTGATCACGTTCAACAGCTTGGCCTGCAACGTGTCGCTCAGGCTCTCGATATCCTCCAGCACCAGCGTGCCACCGCGCGCCTCTTCGATCGCGGGCAAATGGCTGTCCTCGGGCATCACCGGGCCGAACAGCCGCCGCGACAGCGCCTCTTCCGCAAAGGCGCCGCAACTGACCAGAACGAATTTCCGGCCCGCCCGGCTGCCCACCGCGTGCAGCGCGTGGGCCACCAGCGTCTTGCCGGTACCGGTTTCGCCATCGATCAGAACATGCCCATCCGCCTGCCCCAGATCCAGGATATCTTCCTTGAGGCGCTCCATCACCGGGCTGGAACCGATCAGCTTTTTCATGATCTGACTGCCATCGCTCAACTCGCGCCGCAGCGCACGGTTGTCCAGCGTCAGACGGCGCGCGTTGGCGGCCTTCTTGGCCAGTCGGGTCATGTTGTCAGGGTTGAACGGCTTTTCCAGGAAATCAAACGCCCCCACCCGCATCGCCTCGACGGCCATGGGAACATCCCCATGCCCGGTGATCATGATCACCGGCAAGGCACTGTCCGCCCCCATCAGCTTTTTCAGGAACTGCATCCCGTCCATGCCCGGCATCCTGATGTCGGTGATCACGATCCCCGGATATTCCGGCCCCAGCGCGCGCAGCGCCTCTTCGGCGCTGGCAAAGGTTTCCGTGTCATATCCCGACAAGGCCAGCCACTGACTGATGGATTGACGCATGTCCTGTTCGTCATCGACAATGGCGATCTTCATACCCTGTGCCACGCGTTTACTCCGCTGCTTCTATGTCTTCATTCAAGATAGGCAGTTGCACTTCAAATACAGCCCCCCGCACCTGACCGTTGCGCGCCGTCAGCCGTCCGCCCAGATCGTTCACGATCCCCGAGGAAATCGCCAGCCCAAGACCAACCCCGTCGCCCGGCTGTTTCGTGGTGAAGAACGGCTCGAACAGATCGTCGAGATTCTTGATGCCCGATCCGTTGTCGCGCACCGTCAATGTCGCCGTTTCCCCGGCCGCCAGGATAATGTCGATCTCGGGATCATCCGTGCCTTCGGTTGCGTCCAATGCATTGCGCAACAGGTTGATCATCACCTGTTCAATGCGCACCCGGTCCCCCATCACCCGCACCGGGGCATCGGGTATGATCCTGTTGATCTTCACCTTGCGCTGGCGCAGCTGCGGCTCCATCATCGACAGGGCCGACGCCAGCGCCTCGGCCATGTCGACCGGCACGAAATCGTCTCCGCCCTTGCGCGCATAGCTTTTCAGCTGCTTGGTGATCGTCCCCATGCGCTCGATCAGGTCATCGATCCGCTGGAACGACGACAGCGCCTCTTCGGCACGGTTGCGCCGCAACAAAAGCCGCGCGCCCGCCAGATAGGTTTTCATCGCTGCCAGCGGCTGGTTCAATTCGTGGCTCACCGCCGCCGACATTTCGCCCAGCGCCGCCAGTTTCGAACTTTGCGCCAGGGATTGCTCGGCCACCGCCAGACTCTCCTGCATCCGTTCGCGCTCGGCGATCTCGCGCTGCAAACGCAGGTTCAGCGCGCGCAGTTCCGCCGATTCCCTCTGGAACAGAGCCATGCGCAGCGCGCTCTTGCGGCTGAGTACATAAAACGCCAGCGCCAGCAGGATGGCAAAGCCCATGATCTCCAGCGCAAGAACCGCGTTCACCTTTTCGCGCACTCCGGCATAGGAGGTGAATGAAGTCATCCGCCAGCCGCGGAAGGGAATGCGCACATCCTTGCGCATGACCGCTTCGCCCTGCAAATAGGCATCCGCCGACACCTGCGCCCAATCGGCGGTCGCCTGGATGGCCCGCTCGATCGCGCCTTTCGCCGGCTGGCGCGCCATGGCCTCCGGCTCGGTCAAACCGCGCCATCGCGGCTCCGAGGCCAGGATGATCTTGCCATGAGTGTCGGTCACGTAAACGGCATCCGAAATCCCCGCCCAGGCGCGTTCGAATTTTTGCAGGTCCACTTCCACGACAATCACGCCAATTCCCTGGCCCTGACTGTCCAGGCGCCGCGAATAGGTGAACCTGTTCGCCCCGGCAGGATCCTCGGTGACGGAAAACAGCGTGGTGTTGGACCGCAGCGCGTTCACGAAAAACGGATCATTGCGATGATTGGCCCCCAACCGCGTGCGGTCCGTGGCCGCCACCGCGCGGCCGCTCTCATCCAGCAGCAACAGCGACGCCGCCCCGATTTCATCCACAAAGGAAATCAAACGGGCGGTCGATTGCGAAAAATCGTCCGAGTTCAACGCACCGATCAGCGCCGGGTCCTTGGCCAGAAGCTGCGGCACGATGGCATTGCGGCGCAACTCCGACAACAGGTTTCCCGAATACAACGCCAGGCGCAATTCGGCCCGGTTGTGGGTGTTCTGCGTGAAGCGATCGGTCAGCAGACTGTTGGTGATCCAGATCGTGACCCCGGCAATGACAAACAGCACCAGAACGGCCGCGCGCGCGCGCCAACTGGCGGCTTGCGGCCTTGACAGCGGCGGATCAATCGTTGCTGGCGGGCTCATGGAGCCCAGACTACGCGCCACCTGCCCGCGCCTCAAGTCAGGCCGTCGCCAACTGCTCCATCAACGAGCGGAACATTGCCACCCCATCGGTACCGCCGTGGCCTTCGTCCGCGGCACGTTCGGGATGGGGCATCATACCCAAAACCCGGCGGTTCCGGGAAATCACCCCGGCAATATCCGCAACCGACCCGTTGGGATTGTCGGTATAGGTAAATGCGATCCGCCCCTCGTCCCGCAGTTGCGCCAGCTTGTCGTCGGTGACGAAATAATTGCCGTCATGATGCGCGATCGGAACGTCGATCACCTGCCCCTTGTCATAGCCCCCGGTAAAGGCCGTTTCGTTGTTTTCCACGGTCAGCCCCACGCTGCGGCAAATGTATTTCAACCCGGCATTGCGGCGCAGCGCACCGGGCAGAATGCCGGTCTCGGTCAGGATCTGGAACCCGTTGCAGATGCCGATTGCATAGCCGCCGCGTTCCGTGTGGGCGATCAGCGACTTGCAGATCGGCGAATTGGCCGCGATTGCACCACAGCGCAGATAGTCTCCAAAGGAAAACCCGCCCGGGACACCCACGATATCCAGCCCTTCGGGCAATTGGGTATCCTTGTGCCAGACCATTTGCACATCCATGCCCGCGCGTTCGAACGCCACAGCAAGATCACGGTCGCAGTTGGATCCGGGGAAAACGATGACGGCAGCACGCATAGGGGCTCTCCTAGCTCAGAAAATCGGTGATCACGGCCACGCCCGGCGGCGCGGGGCGGTCAAAAGCGGCCAGTTCGTCGCTGGCCTGTGACAGGGAAATCGTGCGGGTGACAAGCGGGCTCAGATCCACATGCCCCCCGGCAATCAGGTTCAACAGCGACGGATAGCGCCAACTGGGCATTCCGCGCGTTCCATGCACGCTCAGCTGCCCGGAATACAGCACATCCATCGGCAAATGCATCCGGGCATGGTCGCCCGCCGGCATTCCGATCTGCACCATGCGCCCCAGCTTGCGCAGGGCCCGCAGCGCCGCAACGGTCGTGGTCTCGATCCCCAGCGCCTCGACAGACACATGCGCCCCGCCGCCGGTTATCTCGCGCACCGCATCAACCGAGCCTTCCTCGGCGGCGTTCACCACCGCGTCAGCCCCCAGCGCGCGCGGATAGTCCAGCTTTTCGGGCACCACATCGACAACGACAACCCGCGCGCCCAGCGCCCGGCCCAGCAACAAGGCGGAAATTCCAACGCCACCGCCGCCAAATACCGCAAGCCATTCGCCCGGCTTCAACCCGGCCCGCCCCACCAGCGCCTGCCAGGCGGTGGTCACACGACATCCCAGCCCGGCGGCCAGTTCCGGCGCCATGCCCTCGGGCAGCGCGGTCAGGTTGGCATCGGCATGGGCCACGGCGATCATCTCGGCAAAGGCGCCGTCACATGTGAAGCCCGGAACGACCTGCGTGGCACAGATGGTCTGGTTCCCGCTGGCGCAATCACCACAGCGCCCGCACGCCAGTATGAAAGGCGCGATCACCCGATCACCCGTCTTCCAGCGGGTCACTTGCGCGCCCACGGCGACCACCTCGCCACAATATTCATGCCCCGGCACCATCGGCAGCGCCACATCCGGGTCCGCGCCGCTCCAGGCGTGCCAGTCCGACCGGCACACCCCACAGGCCAGCACCCGCAAAACCACGCCATCCGCAGGTGGCGCCGGGTCCGGCAGCGTGGTCAGCGCCAATGGCTGGCGATAGGCGATCAGATGCGCGGCCCTCATGCGCTTTTCCTAATTCAGCTCGACGCGGTAGCTCTCGATCACCGTGTTGGCCAGCAGTTTTTCACACATGTCCCTGATCGTGTCCTCGGAGGTGCCGTCGGCCAGATCCAGCTCGATCACCTTGCCCTGGCGAACGCCCTCGACTCCATCAAAGCCCAGGGCCCCCAACGCGTGGCGCACGGCCTCGCCCTGCGGGTCCAGAACGCCGTTTTTCAGCATCACGTACACACGTGCTTTCATCGTCATAGTCTCCGGTCTGACAAAGCGCGGGGCCACCCGGCTTTCCTGTGGATCTTGTTTGCGTGCGGCGCGGTTCAGTTCACCAGCGTCGGTTTTTGCGGGCCGGTCCCCTTGGGCATCACGCCCAGTCGGCGCGCCACTTCGGCATAGGCATCCGTCAGGTTGCCCAGGTCCCGGCGAAACACATCCTTGTCCAGCTTGCGCCCGGTCTCCATGTCCCACAACCGGCAGCTGTCCGGACTGATCTCATCCGCCACGACAAGGCGCTGGAAATCGCCGTCATAAACCCGGCCGATCTCGATCTTGAAATCGACCAGCCGAATGCCGACCCCATACATCACGCCCGACATGAAATCGTTGACCCGCAGCGCAAGGCCCAGAATGTCGTCCATATCCTGCTGGCTGGCCCATCCGAAGGCGGCGATATGCTCTTCCGTCACCAGCGGATCGCCCAGCGAGTCGTCCTTGAAGCAATATTCCACGATCGGGCGCGGCAATTGCGTGCCCTCCTCGATGCCAAGACGCGTGCTCATCGATCCGGCGGCGAAATTGCGCACGATCACTTCGAGCGGGATGATTTCGCAGGCGCGCACCAGCTGTTCGCGCATGTTCATCCGTTTCAGGAAATGCGTCGGCACGCCGATCTGGTTCAGCCCGGTCATGAAATACTCGCTCAGGCGGTTGTTCAACACACCCTTGCCGTCGATCACGTCCTTCTTTTCGGCATTGAACGCGGTCGCATCGTCCTTGAAATACTGTACGATGGTGCCCGGCTCGGGCCCTTCGAACAATATCTTGGCCTTGCCCTCGTAGATCTTCTTGCCGCGCGCCATCGCATGTCACCCTTGCTGATCCGGGATGAGTCCCGGTTTCTGGCGCTCTCATACTGGATGGGCGGCATTGTCGCAAGCGCACCTCTCCCCTTGCAGCCTGTCCGTTCTGAGGGCATATCAGAAGGGAATTCAACGCATTCAGGGAACCGTTCCGATGACCACTTTCGACGATCGCGAAAACGCCTTTGAAAACAAGTTTGCCCATGACGAGGAGATGAAATTCAAGGCCGAGGCGCGCTGCAACAAGATGCTGGGCCTGTGGGCCGCAGAACAGATGGGCAAAACCGGCCAAGAGGCTGAGGATTATGCCAAAACCGTCGTCATCGCCGATTTCGAGGAGGCCGGCCACGAGGACGTGATCCGCAAGGTCGCCGGCGATCTCGACGGCCAGGTCGATGCCGAGACGATCCGCGCCAAACGCGCCGAACTGCTGGCCCTGGCCCAGGAACAGCTTGTCGCCGGGATCTGACCGCCCGCACATCACAGGACTGTGACAATGGCGCGCAGGCTGACGCTTGCGCGTTTTTTTTCGAGTCAATTTTCGCCATTAAGCGCCCTGAAACACCCATGCCCGCAAAATGCGGCGGGATGTATCGGGGAACCATGACATGGCGCTGCACTCTGTTCCGGGCATATTTGCACGCTCCCGCAGGATCATGCGGCACGGGATTCCGGTGGCGGTTGGTCTGGGCTTCACGATCCTTCTGGCGCGCCAGCTGGACTCGCTTGATTTCGCCGCCACATGGGTGCTGGTGGGGGGTGTATCTGCCTGGCAATGGCTGGCCGCGCTGATTTTCACCGGCCTCAGCTTTCTCGCGGTGGCGCGCTATGACGTGATCGCGCTGCGGCATTTCCAGATACAGCGCCCGTCCCGCCAAGCCACCAGAGCCGGCGCCGTGGCGATCGCGCTGGGCCAGACTCTCGGGGCCGGGGTCGTGGTCGGGGCCTTCGTGCGCTGGCGGATGGTCCCGGCACTGACCGTGGGAGACGCCGCGCGCCTGGCAGGATTCGTCGCCATCACCTTTCTTGCGTCACTGGCCGTGATGATCGCCTTTGCGGCCCTGCTATTGCCAAGTTCGCATATCCCGGCCGTCTTGCCGTTCCTGATCCTGCTGGCCGCCTGCGGGCTTGTTCTGCTTGGCTTTTTCTTTCCGGTTCTCGGACGCGGCGGGCGCAGGATATCGATGCCAACCCTGCCCGCCATGGCGGCGGTGTTGCTGTTGTGCGGGCTGGATACCCTGTTTGCCGGGCTGGCTTTCTACGTCCTGATGCCTGATATGCTTTCCATCGGGTTCATTACCCTGTGGCCGGTTTTCCTGATTGCGTTGGGGGCTGCGGTCTTTTCGGGCGCACCGGGCGGGGTCGGCCCGTTCGAACTGACCATGCTCGCCCTGTTGCCGTCGCAACCCGACACTGCGCTCATGGCCGCGATACTTGCCTTTCGTGCTGTCTATTACGCCGTACCGGCGGTACTGGGCGGGCTCGTCTTCCTGTCGGCCCTGCGCAAGGCGCCAACCTCCCCGCCACCGGGCGCGTTCGCCCGCCGGTTTCACGCATTTGATGCGCTGGACATCACGGGTGGCGCGCGGGCCGAGCTTGGCGTCATACGCCAGAATGGCGGGGCCATCCTCTCGTGCGAGGGCGGGCGCTGTGGCATCGTGCGCACCGGACAGACCCTGACGGCGCTGTTCGACCCACTGGAGGGGCATTCCGGCGCGCTGGCCGTACCGCTGCGCCGCGCCGCGCGCGCGCAAAACCGAATCGTGTGCAAATACAAGATCAGTTCCCGCCAGGCCGTCCATGCGCGCCGCGCCGGGTGGACGGTCATCCACATATCGGACGAAGCCATCCTTTGCCCGGCGGATCATGCTATTGCCGGGCCCGCCTTTCGCCAGCTGCGCCGCAAGCTGCGCCATGCCAGCGCCGCGGGCATTTGTGTATCCGACGCCGCGGCGCCGCTGCCGCTGACGGAAATGGCGCATGTGTCGCGGGCCTGGGAACACCGCCACGGTGCGGCGCGCGGTCTGACAATGGGGCGGTTCGACGGTCCCTATGTTGCCGGTCAACGGGTGTTTCTTGCCCATCTCGAAGGACAGCTTGCAGGATTTGTCACCTTCCACGCCTCCCCTCATGAATGGTGTCTCGATCTGATGCGCGTTCTGCCGGACGCGCCGGACGGCACGATGTACGCGCTGGTCGACCACGCCATCCGCGTTGCGGCCTCCCGGGACATAGCCCGCCTGTCGCTTGCGGCCGCCCCCGCGCATCCCGGTGGCGCAACCGCATTGGAACGCAACCTGCGCGCCCGCTTTTTCCGCCATGGCGGCGGTGCCGGGCTGCGCCAGTTCAAATCCTGCTTCGCACCTGACTGGCAGCCGCTATTCATGGCCGCGCCTGGCCGCGCTCAACTGACGCTGGCCGCGCTGGATCTTATCCGCGCGGTCCGCGCCCCGGCGACCCCTGTCATGACCCTGGCGCCGGTATCGGTTGCGCCCCCCTCATAATCATCCTGCAAAGAATGCATTTGCGCCCGCCCCGGCCCCGTGCGACACCGCGCGCGAACGGCCATGTCGACCACCAAGGAGCCTCTTATGACCAATGCCCTCTCCAGACTGTTGGAAGCCCGCGATTGGCTCATGGCCGACGGTGCCACCGGCACCAACCTGTTCAACATGGGCCTGGAATCGGGTGACGCGCCGGAGATGTGGAACGAACAGCACCCCGACCGCATCAAGAAACTTTACAAACTGGCGGTCGACAACGGGTCCGACATCTTCCTGACCAACTCTTTCGGAGGTAATTCCGCCCGCCTGAAACTGCACGATGCCGGCCATCGTGCCCGCGAAATCTCGCGCATCGCCGCCGAACTGGGGCGCGAAGTGGCCGATGCCGCCGGGCGCCCGGTGATCGTTGCCGGATCGGTTGGCCCTACCGGCGAAATCATGCAGCCGGTCGGCGCTCTCAGCCATGCCGATGCGGTCGAGATCTTTCACGAACAGGCCGAGGGGCTGAAACAGGGCGGCGCCGACGTGCTCTGGCTCGAAACCATTTCCGCGCCAGAGGAATACCGCGCGGCGGCCGAGGCCTTTGCCCTGGCCGACATGCCCTGGTGCGGCACGATGAGCTTTGACACCGCCGGTCGCACCATGATGGGCGTCACATCGGCCGATATGGTGCAGCTGGTGCAGGGCCTGCCAACCCCGCCCCTGGCCTTTGGGGCCAATTGCGGCACCGGCGCGGCCGATCTGCTGCGCACGGTGCTGGGTTTCTCCGCGCAGGGCACCGAAGTGCCGATCATCGCCAAGGGCAATGCCGGCATCCCGAAATATGTCGATGGACATATCCACTATGACGGCACGCCGGAACTGATGGCCGATTATGCCGTCATGGCCCGCGATTGCGGCGCCACTATCATCGGCGGCTGCTGCGGTACCATGCCCGAACACCTGTCCGCCATGCGCGACGCTCTTGAAAACCGCCCGCGCGGTCCGCGCCCCACGCTGGATCAGATCACCGACGCACTTGGCGCCTTCTCCTCGGCCGGGGATGGCACCGGCGACGATACCGCGCCCACGCGCGAACGCCGTGGCCGCCGCCGCCGCTCCTGAGCCTAGGGTCAGGACCCAATAATCCTGCACCACTGGCGCCAAATCCACGAAATATCGGGGGTTTGGCGCGCGCCGGACATAGTGGCTCTATTTCCAAGCGTGCCAAGCCGCTGAGATGAAGTGGATTTGGCGTCCTACGGATTTGACGGATTTGCCGCCTGACGTCCTTTCAATGCCTTGAAATAGAACCACTATTCCTGCGGCATTGTACGTAGTCAGACAGCAAATCTGTTAAACCAGTGGCGCAGGATTAATGGGTCCTGACCCTAGAACAATGCCATCTGATCGCCTTCGGCCAGAGGCACCTCGAAGAGATCACATCGCAAATCCGGCAGGTCGCGCGCCAGCCCATAGCGCCGCATTGCCGCGTCCACCCGCCGGGCGATCATCGCCGCATAAGGCCCCTCGCCGCGCATCCGCCGGCCCCAGCGCGCGTCATAATCCTGACCGCCATGCATCTCGCGCACACGCGCCATCACCCGTGCCGCCCGGTCCGGATAATGCGCCGCCAGCCATTCCCGGAACAATTCCGCCACCTCCAGGGGCAGGCGCAACATGATCCAGCTCGCCGCCGTGGCCCCGGCCTCCGCCGCCGCCTTCAGGATGGCTTCCACCTCGTGGTCGCTTAATCCCGGCACCACCGGCGCCAGCATCACGCGCACCGGAATGCCCGCCTCATGCAACCGTCGAATCGTCTGCAATCGCCGCTCTGGCGCAGGCACGCGCGGCTCCATCCGCCGCGACAGCGTCGGGTCCAGCGTTGTCACCGATACACCCACATGGACCAACCCCCGTGCCGCCATGTCCGCCAGAATATCGATATCCCGCTCAATCAGCGCGCCCTTGGTGACAATCGCCACGGGATGACGGAACTCCCCAAGCACCCCCAACACCCCGCGCATGATGTCATACTGCCGCTCAAGCGGTTGATACGGATCGGTATTTGTCCCGATCGCCAAAGGCGCCACCTGATAACCCCGTCGGCGCAACTGGCGCGCCAGCACCTTGGGCGCATCAGGCCGCGCCACCAGCCGCGTTTCAAAATCCAGTCCCGGCGAATAGCCCAGATAGGCATGGCTCGGGCGGGCGAAACAATAGATACAGCCATGTTCACACCCCCGATAGGGATTCAACGACCGGTCAAACGGCACATCGGGCGAGTTGTTCCGCGTCACCACGCTGCGCGGTGTTTCCTCCCGGACACTGGTTGGAAACAACGGTCGTGTCTCCTCGATCTCCCAGCCATCTTCATCTTCTTCGCGCGCCAACTCATAGCGCGACGCGCGGTTGCTCAGCGCCCCCCGGCCCGGCCGCCGCGCCCCCTCAATTCCCGCTCTGGGTCCGTTTTCACGCCACGTCATCGCAAAAAACTAGAACAAAACACGAACCCTTGCAACAAACCCCATGTTTGACATGAGAATCTTTCAAGCGGCCCATGCTTTTTCCGCCTTACAAGTCGGAACCGGCGTCGGCTATGTCGTTAATCAGACAGTCTGGCAGTCGCTTTCGGACAAAGTGGGGTCAGCAAGGAAACGGGCGCATGCGCCGGCAAATCGGGATATGACCATGTCGGAAGAAGAAGACGATATCATCCTCAGCGAACTGGATGACGAGGAGCTTGTCCAACAGATGTTCGACGACCTCTATGACGGTCTGCGCGAAGAGATCGAAGAAGGGGTCAACATCCTGCTCGAACGCGGCTGGGCGCCTTACAAGGTGCTGACCGAGGCGCTTGTGGGCGGCATGACGATCGTGGGCAACGATTTCCGCGACGGCATCCTGTTCGTCCCCGAGGTGCTGCTTGCCGCCAACGCGATGAAGGGCGGCATGGCCATCCTCAAGCCGCTTCTGGCAGAAACCGGCGCGCCGCGCGTCGGCAAGATGGTGATCGGCACGGTCAAGGGCGACATCCACGACATCGGCAAGAACCTCGTATCGATGATGATGGAAGGCGCCGGGTTCGAAGTGGTCGATCTGGGGATCAACAACCCGGTGGAAAGCTATCTGGAAGCGCTCGAAACCGAACAGCCCGATATTCTGGGCATGTCCGCCCTGCTGACCACCACCATGCCGTATATGAAGGTGGTGATCGACACGCTGATCGAACAGGGCCTGCGTGATGACTATATCGTGCTGGTGGGCGGCGCCCCCCTGAACGAGGAATTCGGCAAGGCGATCGGCGCCGATGCCTATTGCCGCGACGCGGCCGTGGCCGTGGAAACCGCCAAGGATTTCGTATCGCGCAAACACAACCGGATGAGCGCCTGACAAGGCGTTCGCCTGCACCCGGACCGGCCCGCCCTTCATCTTGCGGCGGGCCGGTTGCCGAAGACGGAGCCGCGCGATGGATCTGCCCGACGACACCGCTTTGACACAGGACGGGCTTGCCCCATCCGCCGGTTCCGGGCGCATCCTGTTGCTGGCCTGCGGCGCGCTGGCCCGCGAAATCCTTGACCTGAAACGCACCAATGGCTGGGACCACCTGGATCTCACCTGCCTCCCGGCGATCCTGCATATCCATCCACAAAGGATCCCCGCCGCGGTGCGGGACGCGGTTGAAAAACACCGCGCCAGCTATGACAGTATCTTCGTGGTTTATGCCGATTGCGGCACCGGCGGCCTCTTACAGCAAACCTGCGCCGATCTTGGCGTCCAGATGATCGAGGGGCCGCATTGCTATGCGTTCTTCGAAGGCAACGAGCGCTTCGCGGACCTGGCGCAAACCGAGATCACCGCCTTCTATCTCACCGATTTCCTGGTGCGTCAGTTCGAATCCTTCGTCTGGAAACCCATGGGGTTCGATCGCCACCCGGAACTGATCCCGATCATGTTCGGCAACTATACGAAACTGGTCTATCAGGCCCAGACCGACGATCGCGCGCTCACCGAAAAGGCCCGCGCCTGCGCCGACAGGCTCGGCCTCGCCTTCGAACGACGCCTTACCGGTTATGGCGACCTCGCAACAACCCTCGCCAAACTCTGATCCTCGCTTCGTAGGGACCGGGTGCCAAAACCCAACAAAACCTGCGTGCGCGCACGCGCACACAATTTGCTTACGCTCAAACCAAGGACGTGACCCACAGGATCATCGCGTCATCCTCGCTCACCGACACCACGTTATGCCCCATCGCGCCGTCGTAATAGGCGCTGTCGCCCCGGCGCATCTCGACCGGCTCGTAATACTCGGTATACAGCCGCACCACCCCGGTCAGCACATACAGAAATTCCTCACCGTCATGGCGCACCCAGCCGTCGAACTCCTCCATCGACCGCGCCCGCACCCGCGCCCGATAAGGCAGCATCGCCTTCTTGCGCAGCCCCTCGGCCAGCAGTTCATGCTCATAGGTTACGGTTGCCTGATGCACACCTTCACCCGATTTCACTACCGCCATCCGGCCCGTCACCTGGTCCTTCTTGGGTGGGGTGAAAAGCTGGGGCACTGAAATCTCCAGCCCTTCGGCCAGTTTCCTGAGCGCATCATAGGTGGGCGACATCTGCCCGTTCTCGATCTTGGACAGGGTCGAGCGCGCCAGCCCGGCCTGCCGGGCCGCCTGTTCCAGCGTCCAGCCATGCGCCTTGCGCAGCTCGCGCACCCGCGTTCCCAGGTTCAACGGCTCCACATGGTCTTGCCCGCCATTTTCGCGGGCAATCCGGATAAGCGATTTCGGGTCTTTGGAAACACTCATGGCCGGTGTCTTACGCAGCGGCGCAAAGACTTGCAACACTGCGCAGGGCGGCATAGCTACGCCCCATGACCTCCCTTTTTGACCAAGGCCCGCCCCCGCCCTGCCCGTCCCCGTTCAACATGGCCGCCCATGTGCTGGCCATGGCCGACACACAGCCCGACAAGATCGCCCTGTCGGTCCTGTCCCTGTCCGGCTCCGAACGCTTTAGCTTCGCACGCATGAAGGCCGCGGTGCTCGGCACCGGCACGGGCCTGTTGCAGGCCGGGCTGAAACCGGGCGACAGGGTGCTCATGCGGCTTGGCAACACCGTCGAGTTTCCCATCGCCTATCTGGGTGCCATCGCCGTTGGCCTGATCCCGGTCCCCACCTCCTCGCAGCTGACATCGGGCGAAACCGAAAGGATGATCGCCGACATCGCCCCCCGCGCCATTCTGCGCGACCCGGCCATTGCCTGTCCCGATACGCCCGGCATTCCCCAGATCCTGCCCCGCGAACTCGAAGCCATGCGCGATCTGCCGCCCGCCAAATACGATATGGGCGATCCGGACCGCATGGCCTATATCATCTACACATCCGGCACCTCGGGCGTGCCGCGCGCGGTGTGCCATGCGCATCGGGCGATCTGGGCGCGCCGGATGATGCATGACGGCTGGTACGGCCTGACCTCTGCCGACCGCCTGCTGCACGCCGGCGCCTTCAACTGGACCTATACGCTTGGCACCGGCCTGATGGATCCGTGGTCCGTGGGCGCCACCGCGCTGATCCCGGCACAGGGTGTCGGGATTTCCGCCCTGCCGCTATTGCTCAAGCGTCATCAGGCCACGATTTTTGCCGCCGCGCCCGGCGTCTACCGCAAGATGTTGTCGGACCATCCAGACATTCACCTGCCGGATCTGCGCCACGGGCTGACAGCGGGCGAAAAACTCTCGGAAACCATCCGCGAAGACTGGTTCGAGGCCACAGGCACCGCGCTATACGAGGCCTACGGCATGTCGGAATGCTCTACCTTCATCTCCGCCAGCCCCTTCAGCCCGGCCCGGCCCGGCACGCTGGGCCGGCCGCAAACCGGGCGCCGCGTCGCCATTGTCGATGAAACCGGCCCCGTTCCGCTGGGCACCGAAGGCACCATTGCCGTGCATCGCAGTGACCCCGGCCTGATGCTTGGCTACCTGAACGCGCCCGACGAAACCGCCGCGCGGTTTCAGGGCGACTGGTTCCTGACCGGCGATCAGGGCCGGATGGATGCGCAATCCTGCATCACCTATGCGGGGCGCGCCGACGACATGATGAATGCCGGCGGCTACCGCGTTTCCCCACTTGAAGTCGAATCCGCGCTGGCACGCTGCCCCGGCATCGTCGCGGTGGGTGTGACCGACGTGGAAATCAAGCAGGACGCCCGCATTATTGCCGCCTTCTACACCTCGGCTTCCGATCTGGACGAAGCGGCCCTGAAAGCGTATGCCGAACAGAACCTGGCCCGCTACAAGCAGCCCAAACTCTTTCACCGGCTCGACGCCCTGCCCACCAATCCCAACGGCAAGCTCAGCCGCCGCGCCCTGCGCGCCCAATTTAAGGCGAAGACATGATCAAGCTTGATATCCTTTCCGATCCCATCTGCCCGTGGTGCTATATCGGCAAGGCCCGGCTGGAAAAGGCGCTGGGGGCCGAGCCCGACCACCCCTTCGCCATCGAATGGCACCCGTTCCAGCTCAACCCCGACATGCCCTCCCAGGGCATGGACCGGCGCGAATATCTCGAAACCAAATTCGGCGGCAGGGAAAACGCCCTGCGCGTTTATGGCGAGATCGACAAACACGCGCGCGAAGAAGGGCTGGACATTGACTTTGCCGCCATTCAGCGCACACCCAACACGATCAATGCCCACCGCCTGATCCACTGGGCCGGGATCGAGGGCAAGCAAAACGCCATCGTCGATGCCCTGTTCAAGGCGTATTTCAGGGAAGGCCGCGATATCGGCAATACCGAAGTGCTCTGCGATCTGGCGGACAGCGCCGGGCTGGACGCGGCGGTGATCGGCAAGCTGCTTGCCTCGGATGCCGATATCGACAACATCCGCCAGCGTGACACCCATAGCCGCGAAATGGGGGTCAATTCCGTGCCCACCTTCATCATTGCCAACCAGCATGCCGTACCGGGCGCCCAGCCCGCAGACCTGTGGCGCAAGGTGATCGGCGAATTGCGGGATCAACAGGCCGCCGAATGACCAGGTTCGAGCGGCTGATAACCCTGCTCTTCCTGCTGGCCCCGGTTATTCTGGGCGGCACCGCCTTCTTTCACTATGTCGAAGGCTGGAGCTGGGTCGACAGCTATTTCTTTTCCGTGGTCACGCTGTCAACGGTCGGATACGGCTCGATTGTACCCGTTACCACGCTGGGCAAGATCGGAACGACCATCTACATTTTCCTGGGCTTGGGCATCTTTGCTTTCGTGATCCAACAGATCGGCCATATCGCGGCCGAGAAGCGTGCAGCACATACCGAATGGCTCATCGCGCGGCTTGGACATCACAAAGCCGGGCAAGAACCCCAGGCCGATAACAGGGACGACCGGCCCAGCCCATGACCAGCGCCTCCAACCCCATGAGCCGGGTCGAATTCATCGCCATGTGCGCGATGCTTTTTGCAACCGTGGCCTTTTCCATCGATGCCATGCTGCCTGCCCTGCCCGATATCGGGCGGCAACTCAGCCCCGACAATATCAACCGGGCACAGCTGATCCTGACATCCTATGTGCTGGGCATGGGGCTTGGCACCTTCTTCACCGGCCCGCTCTCGGATCGGTTCGGGCGCAAGCCGGTGCTGATCGGCGGTGCGGTCGTCTATTCGATCTGTGCCTTCGTGGCCTATATCGGCCAGACGCTGGAAGTCATCCTGATTGCCCGCGTCGTTCAGGGCATCGGCACCGCCGGGCCGCGCATCGTAACCCTGGCCATCGTGCGCGATCTCTATTCGGGGCGCGAAATGGCGCGCATTGTGTCCTTTGCCATGATGATCTTCACCCTGGTTCCCGCCATCGCCCCCGCCCTTGGCGCCGTGATCATCGATTTCTCCGGCTGGCGCGGTATCTTCATCGCCTTCATGCTGTTTTCCCTGATCACCGTGCTTTGGGTCAGCATCCGCCTGCCCGAGCCTCTGACGGTCGAAAACCGCCGCCCCTTCTCGTTTGCAAAGATCACCTCGGGCATGGGCGAAATGTGGCGTATCCCCGCCGTGCGCATCTCGATTCTGGTGCAATCTCTGATCTTTGGCTCGCTGTTCGGGATGATCAGCTCGGTTCAGCAGGTCTATGACCTGACCTATGATCGCGGCGACCAGTTCCCGCTGTGGTTTGCCGGGGTTGCGCTGATATCGGGCAGCGCCAGCCTGCTCAATGCCAGGCTCGTCATGCGCCTGGGAATGCGCTACCTGATCACGGCAGCCACCGGCGCGCAGATCGTTCTGGCCGCCAGCATGGCGCTGGCCGTCACCCTGCTGCCGGTGAGCGACATTCAGTTCTATGTATTCGCCCTGTGGCAAACCGCCGTGTTCTTTTCGGTCGGCATGACGCTTGGCAACCTGAACGCCCTCGCGATGGAGCCGCTGGGCCATATGGCCGGCACCGGGGCCAGCATCATGGGCGCCATCGCCACCATTCTGGGGGCCGCCATCGCCGCCCCAATCGGGCTGGCCTTTGACGGCACCGCCCTGCCGTTGGCGCTGGCGCTGCTCGTGCTGTCCACGCTCAGCTTCCTGCTGATGCTGCGGATGCGCGCCGTCGAGACCTTCGACTGAGCATTTCACCCTCCTTTTCCGAATGTGCTACGATGCCTGCGCACAACAGGGAGTGTCCGCTATGGCTGATTATGGCTACGACCTTGGAGAGCACAGCTTTCCCGTCACCACCTCCAGCCCCGAGGCCCAGCTCTGGTTCGATCGCGGCCTGAACTGGACCTACAATTACAACCACGAAGAGGCCGTTGTCTGTTTTCGCAACGCCGCGCTGGCCGATCCCGATTGCGCCATGGCCCATTGGGGCATCGCCTATGCCGCCGGGCCGAACTACAACATGTGGTGGGAACTGTTCGACGAGGCCGGCCGCGCCGTGGCGCTTGCCACGGCCCATTCCGCCACACAGGCCGCCATGGAACGCCTTGCCAGTGCAACCAGTGTTGAAATCGCCCTTATCCGCGCCCTGCCCCTGCGTTACCCACAGGCCACGATCACCGATATCGACACTATGGAAACATGGAACAACGCCTTTGCCGATGCCATGCGCAGCGCCCACGCCGCGCACCCGGACAATCTCGAAGTCACCACCATCTTTGCCGAATCCCTGCTCAACCTCTTTCCCTGGAACATGTGGAACCTGCCCGCGGCCGCCCCGACCAGGGGCGCCGATACCCTGGAATGTCAGGCCCTGCTTGAGAACGCGATGCGCGACGATCCGGCGGCCATGCGCCACCCCGGCCTGCTGCATCTCTACGTGCACCTCATGGAGATGTCGCCCGTCCCCGAAAGGGCGCTCAAGGCCGCCGATGCGCTGCGCACGCTGATGCCCGATGGCGGCCACCTGATCCATATGCCCACCCATATCGACGCGCTGTGCGGCCATTACGAAAACGTCGTGCGCTGGAACCGGGCCGCCAGCGTCGCCGACATGAAATTCTACGAACGCGAAGGCGCCTACAACATCTACACCGGCTATCGCATCCACAATTATCACTTCGTCATCTACGGCGCGCTGTTCCTTGGCCAGATGCAGCCCGCGCTTGAGGCCAACCAGGGCATTCTGGATACCTGCCCCGAAGACATGCTGCGCGTGCAATCCCCACCCATGGCCGACTATTTCGAATCCTACTGCGCCATGTACCCCCATATCCTGATCCGTTTCGGCAAATGGCAGGAACTGACCCAACTGGCCCCGCCCGACGATCCCGAACTTTACTGCACCCTGAACGCCTATACCTGTTATGCGCGCGGCGTCGCCCATGCGGCACTTGGCAATATTCCCGAAGCCGAAACCGCCGCCCGGGCCTTTGCCAAAGCCCGCGCCGCCGTCCCGGAAACGCGCCTGTTGCACACCAATACCGTGACAGATCTGCTCGCCGTTGCGCATCACATGCTGCATGGCGAACTGGAATACCGAAAGGCGAATTACGACATCGCCTTTGACCACCTGCGCACCGCGGTACATCTGGAAGACAACCTGAACTATGACGAGCCATGGGGCTGGATTCAGCCCGTGCGCCACGCGCTGGGGGCGCTGCTCTTTGAACAGGGCCACGTCGCCGAGGCGGAAACCGTCTACCGCGAGGATCTCGGGCTGGGCGGACAGCTGTCCCGCGCCACGGTGCATCCCGACAATATCTGGTCACTGCGCGGCCTGCACGATTGCCTCGCGGCGCGCGGCGACACCGCCGAACTGCCCCATGTCCGCCAACGTCTGGATCTGGCCGAAGCCCGCGCCGACGTTTCCGTCAAAGCCTCCTGCGCCTGCGCCCGCGCGGCCATGTCCGCCTGACAGCCTGCCCCGCGCGAGGAAGGCTCGCAGAGCCTGAAGAGCGCACCGACACCGCCGTGATACCGACGCAATACCGACGCCGTTTTCAGCCCTTCGTCCCGGCCCTTTTCCGTTCGTCCCGGACCTTCACAGCCAGGTCGCGGGCGATGGCAAACGCGCCCTTGATCTTGTCACTTTCCTTCTTCCAGTCCCGCCGCACCACGATCTTGTTGTCCCTGACCTTGGCCAGCCCCTTCTGGTTCTGGATGAACTCCACAAGCCCCTGCGGCGAGGCGAACTTGTCGTTGTGGAACTGGATCGTTGCCCCTTTCGGCCCGCCGTCCAGCTTGGAAATCCCGGCCTTCTTGCACATCTCCTTGATCCGCACCACCAGCAGCAAGGTATTGACTTCCCTTGGCAATTTCCCAAACCGGTCGATCAGTTCAGCGGCAAATCCCTCCAGCTCCACCTTGCCCTGCAACCCGCTCAGACGGCGATACAGCCCCAGACGCACATCCAGATCCGGCACATAGTTTTCCGGGATCAGCACCGGCACTCCCAGGTTGATCTGCGGCGCCCACTGGTCATCCGCTTCGCTCAACCCTTCCATTTCGCCGGCCCGGATCTTGGCAATCGCCTCCTCCAGCATCGACTGGTAGAGCTCATAGCCCACATCGCGCATCTGCCCCGACTGTTCCTCGCCCAGCAGGTTTCCCGCGCCGCGAATATCAAGGTCTTGAGATGCAAGGGTAAATCCGGCGCCCAGCGTGTCGAGAGAGCCCAGCACCCGCAGCCGTTTTTCCGCCGTTGGCGTCAGCTGCGCACGCGGCCGGGTCGTCAGATAGGCATAGGCCCGCGTCTTGGACCGGCCCACGCGCCCCCTGATCTGATAGAGCTGCGCCAGCCCGAACATATCGGCCCGATGCACCACCATCGTATTGGCCGTGGGAATATCCAGCCCGCTTTCCACGATCGTCGTGGCCAGCAAAACGTCATATTTTCCGTCGTAAAACGCGTTCATCCGGTCATCCAGTTCACCTGCCGCCATCTGGCCATGGGCAACGACAACCGTGACTTCCGGCACCTGCTCGCGCAAGAACGCTTCGATTTCAGGCAGATCGCTGATGCGCGGCACCACGTAAAAGCTTTGCCCGCCCCGGTAATGCTCTCTTAACAAAGCCTCGCGTATGGTGACGGCATCAAATTCGCTGACATATGTGCGGATCGCCAGACGGTCGACGGGCGGCGTGCCGATGATCGACAGGTCGCGCACCCCCGACAGGCTCAGTTGCAGCGTACGCGGAATCGGTGTCGCCGTCAGGGTCAGCACATGCACATCGCTGCGCATCTGCTTGAGCCGCTCCTTGTGGGCAACGCCGAAATGCTGTTCCTCGTCGATCACCAACAGGCCGAGATTCTTGAACCGCACGCTTTTGGCCAAAAGCGCATGGGTACCGATCACGATATCCACCGTGCCGCGCGCCATTCCGTCGCGCGTCTTGTCCGCTTCTCCTGCTGAGATGAAACGTGACAAGCTCCTGACATTTATGGGGAATCCCCGAAAACGTTCGGCAAAGCTCTTGTAATGCTGACGCGCCAAAAGCGTGGTTGGCGCGATCACCGCCACCTGCATGCCTGACATCGCCGCCACAAAGGCGGCGCGCATCGCCACCTCGGTCTTGCCAAATCCCACATCGCCGCAGATCAGCCGGTCCATCGGCTGGCCCGATGAAAGATCGCCCATCACGTCGCCAATCGCGCTCAGCTGGTCGTCGGTCTCTTCATAGGGGAAGCGCGCGCTGAACTCTTCCCAAGCATGATGCTGCGCCTCCATCACCGGCGCGCTCCGCAACGCCCGCTCTGCCGCCACCCGGATCAGCCGGTCCGCCATTTCGCGGATACGCTCCTTCAGCCGGGCTTTCTTGGCCTGCCACGCCCCCCCGCCCAGCCGATCCAGCAAGCCTTCCTCATGGCCGTATCTGGACAGCAGTTCGATATTCTCAACAGGCAGGTAAAGCTTTGCGTTCTCAGCATATTCCAGCGCGATACACTCATGCGCGGCCCCGGCTGCCGTGATCACCTCAAGCCCCAGATAACGCCCGATGCCGTGATCCACATGCACCACCAGATCGCCGGGAGAAAGCGATTGCGCCTCGGTCAGGAAATTCTCCGCCCGCCGTTTGCGGCGCGGCGCCCGGATCAGCCGGTCGCCCAGCACATCCTGTTCGGAAATCACCGTCAGCGTGCCTTGCGCACCCGCCGCGTCGCGACCTGTGCCAAGCGGGCCTTCGAACCCGTGTTCCAGCGCCCAGACAGCCAGGTACAGCCCGGCCTTGCCGATCCGCGAGGCATCAGTGACATGTACGGTTTCGACCAGCCCCTCATCCTCGATCAGCCCGCTCAGACGTTCGCGCGCGCCTTCGGAATAACTCGCCACCACCACCGGCCCGTCAGACAGTTTCTTGCGGATATGGTCGGCCAGCGCGGCGAAAAGGCTGATATGTTCCTGCTGCCGTTCTGGCGAAAAATTTCGCCCGATCCGCCCCCCGGCATCAATCACCCCCGGCCCGCCGGCACGTGGCAGGGGCGAGAATTTCAGCACCCGTCGCCCGTCCACACAGGCATCCCACGCCGCTTCGTCCAGATATAACAACCCTGCGGGAACCGGCTTGTAAACCGTATCGATCCGGGTCTTCTGCTGCATGGCGATGCGGCGCGTCTGGTATTGATCCTCGACCGTTTCCCAACGTGCAAGCCGCGCGGCATCTATTTGATCATCAATGGAAATCACCGCGTCCGGCAGGTAGTCGAACAGGGTCTCCAGCCGGTCATGGAAGAACGGCAGCCAATGTTCCACACCCTGATGCTTGCGCCCGGCGCTGATCGCTTCATAAAGCGGATCGTCTGTCCCGGCCGCCCCGAATTCGATCCGGTAATTCTGACGAAACCGGGTGATCGCGGCCTCGTCCAGAATGACCTCGCTCACCGGCGCCAGTTCGATCCGATCCAGCTTTTGCGTGGTGCGCTGTGTGGCCGGGTCAAACCGGCGCGCGCCGTCCAGCACGTCGCCAAACAGGTCCAGCCGCACCGGCCCGCTGTCTCCGGGTGGGTAGATATCGATGATACCGCCGCGAATGGCATAATCACCCGGCTCCATCACCGTGGGCGCCTGCGTGAACCCCATGCGCACCAGAAAGGCCCGCAAGGCTGCCTCGTCAATGCGATAGCCCACCTCGGCCTTGAACGCCGCATCGCGCAGCACCTCGCGCGCCGGCACACGCTGGCTTGCCGCGTTCAGCGTGGTCAGCAGCACAAAGTGTCGCGGCATTCCGTGCACCAGCCCGGCCAGCGTCGCCATGCGCGTGGCGGATATGTCGGCATTGGGCGACACCCGGTCATAAGGCAGGCAATCCCACCCCGGAAAGGTGACAACCGGCATGTCGGGCTGAAAGAAAGCCAACGCGGCGCGCATCGCCGCCAGCCGCTTGTCATCGCGCGCAACATGCAGCACCGGCCCGTCGCTGCGTGCCACTTCGCGCAGCACCAGCCGCGCGTCAAAGCCCTCGGGCGCCCCGCCCACCTGGATGTGTTGCGCGTCTTGCATCGGTCATCTCCGCTCCGGTCAGCCCAGCGGCGAAACCTGAAAATTCTGATACATGCCCCAAAGCGAGGTCACGAATATGGAAATCATGCCCACGAACTGCACCCAGAACCGGTGCCGCCCCAGACGTTTGCGCAAGGCGTCGCCCCGCGCCGCCTCGTCCTGGATGCGCCGGGAGGTATTGATGCTCATGACCCCGACCATCGACATCGGGAACATCAGCAGGAACACGGCCTGCGCGAATTCCACACCATACATGAACCCAAGTACCGCCAGCCCGGTCAGCAGGAAACAGGCCAGCGCCAAAAGCCACAGCCCCGAAACCCGCGCGATGAACAGGATGCGATTGGTGTTCACCCGAACGATATCGTGCAGATCGGTCTCTGACTGCCCGCCCGCACGCTTGGAGCGCAGCACCATGTCCCAGGGCACACCCAGCACCCAATGGCTGGCCGAAGACCAGAATACGGCCAACGCGATCCAGAACCAGAGGTTCGAGAAGCTGCGCATGTCGATAAGCTCGAAAACGGTCTGGTACCAGTTCAATTCCGCGGCCCTTTTGGATTTCTCACCCACATAGCCCGGCTCTGCGGTAATTCCTAGCCTTGAGCTGGCGGAAATTACGTGGCACCCCTGTGTCGCCAGGAACCGAGGATATCATGACCCAGACGCCCCCCGCCTTTCCCGCCTCCCGTCCCCGCCGTATTCGCCAGTCGGCGGCCATTCGCGGCCTGGTGCGCGAGAACACGCTTACCGTGGACGATCTGATATGGCCCGTCTTCGTGCGCGACGGCGACGGGGTCGAGGAACCGGTGCACTCGATGCCCGGCGTTGTGCGCCGGTCGGTCGACAAGGTGGTCGAGGCGGCACGCGAGGCGCGCGATCTGGGCATCCCGGTGATCTGCCTGTTTCCCTATACCGATCCCTCCCTGAAAACCGAGGATTGCGCCGAGGCGTGGAACCCCGACAACCTGTCCAACCGCGCCACCCGCGCCATCAAGGCGGCGGTGCCCGATATTGCCGTGATGACAGATGTGGCGCTGGATCCCTACAACATCAACGGGCATGACGGCTTTGTCGTGGGCGGTGAAATCCTGAATGACGAAACCGTCGCCGCGCTTGTCAAACAGGCGCTGTCGCAGGCCGAAGCCGGGGCCGACATCATCGGCCCAAGCGACATGATGGACGGGCGCATCGGCGCCCTGCGCAGCGCGCTTGAAAGCCACGGCCACCAGAATGTCATGCTGCTCAGCTATGCCGCCAAATATGCCAGCGCGTTCTATGGCCCGTTTCGCGATGCGGTGGGCGCCTCCGGTGCGCTCAAGGGCGACAAGACCACCTATCAGATGGACCCGGCCAACAGCGACGAAGCGTTGCGCATGGTCGCGCGGGACATTCAGGAAGGCGCGGATATGGTCATGGTCAAGCCCGGCATGCCCTATCTTGATGTCTGCCGGCGCGTAAAGGAAGCATTCGGTGTCCCGACCTATGCCTACCAGGTGTCGGGCGAATACGCGATGATCCAGGGCGCGGCACAAAACGGCTGGATCGATGGCGACAAGGCGATGATGGAAAGCCTGATGTGCTTCAAACGCGCCGGATGCGACGGCATTCTGACCTATTTCGCGCCCGCCGTGGCGCGCAAGCTGGCCGGGCAATAACCCGCCACAAGCCCTGCCTGTCCTAGTGACAGGCGCGGCGGCGCGGCGTATACTGCGCCCCACAATGCCGGACCAACCGGCACAGGTATAACAACAATACAGGCGGACCATCATGGACAGGATGACAAGACGCGGCTTTACGCTGACCGGGCTTGCGGCGGCGGGCTTGACCGCGGCCTGCGGTAATGGCGTGGGCAGCAACGGCGCAAACGAAATCGACGCGCGCGTCGACACGACCCTGAATTACCTTTACACGAACTACCCCAACACCACGGATCTGCGCGACAAGGCGTCTGGCATGCTTGTCATGCCCGTCATCACCGAGGCAGGATTTGGTTTTGGCGGCGGGTATGGGCGCGGCGCGCTTCGGGTGAACGACGTGACGGTTGATTATTATTCTGCCGCCAAGGGCAGCGTTGGCCTCCAGATCGGTGCAAACCAATATGCCCACGTCCTATTCTTCATGACCGATGGCGCCCTGACCGAGTTCCGCCGCTCCAGCGGCTGGGCCGCGGGGGCCGGCGTGGAATATGTTGTGGTCAACGAGGGCGGCGATATCAGCGCGGAAACCACCAACCTCCTGGCGCCGGTCATCGCGGTGATCTTCGGCCAGGCAGGTCTGAAGATCGGCGCCACGCTCGAAGGCATCAAATACACCCGCATAATCCCCTGATCCGCGCCATGCGCGTTGTTCAGGACGTTGCCTATGCCGAGCGTCAGGGCCAGCCCCTGGCGCTCGATCTTTTTCTGCCGACAGGACCGGCCCATGCCACCGTTCTGCTGGCCCATGGTGGCGGGTTTTTCCGAGGCAACCGTCACGCGCCCC
The DNA here is from genome assembly GCF_016019955.1 of Thiosulfatihalobacter marinus. Lineage (GTDB taxonomy): Bacteria > Pseudomonadota > Alphaproteobacteria > Rhodobacterales > Rhodobacteraceae > Shimia > Shimia marinus_A. Next base: position 430,038 of record NZ_JAECRZ010000001.1, on the reverse strand, counting down.
GCGTTGGCGAGCTGGCCGAACGGTTTTGCACCGAAGGGCTGGCTGTCGCCTCGGTCAGCTATCGGCTGGCCACCCCCGCGGATGCCCTGCCGCCGCAGGTCCGAAAGGCGGTCAAGGCAAATCGGCACCGCGCGCTTGACGGCGGGCTGACGCTGGCGCGGCGCCTGCTTGGTCCCGCATTCGAGGCGGCCCGGCAGGATATCGGCGCGGCGACCGGTTTCCTGCGCGCCACGTCCGGCGAACACGGCGTCGCCAGCGACAAGATTGCCATCCTTGGCATTTCCGCCGGTGGTATCGCCGGGCTGGCGCTGGGGCATCCGCCTGCCGCCCTGCTCGGCCTGCCCCGGCCCGACGCGGTTCTGGCGCTTGGCGCGGCCTGTGCCCATCCCTGGGCGCTGCACGCCGCCGGACCGCCCTGCCTGATGCTGCACAGCGTACAGGATCGCATCATCGCCCCGTCAAATGCCCAACAGGCGCAACGGGCGGCCATGCGCGCCAATGCCCCGCTTGTTTTGCTGACGTGCCGGCGCAAAGGCCATAACGCGCCGGTCCTTGCCCTGTTACAGGACAGGGACAAGGACGGCGTGTACTATTGGGACCACATGCGCGCGCTGTTCCGGCGCGCGGGGATCACCCCATCGCGCGCAGGCGCCTGATCAGGCTGGACGTATCCCATCGCCCGCCACCCATCTTCTGGATGTCCTTGTAGAACTGATCCACCAGCGCCGTCATCGGCAGGCTGGCACCGTTTTCGTTGGCCGTGTCCAGACAGATGCCCAGATCCTTGCGCATCCAATCCACGGCGAAACCGTAATCGAAATGATCATCCGCCATGGTTTCGTGCCGGTTGGCCATCTGCCAGCTGCCCGCCGCGCCGCCCTGGATCACCGACACAACCTCGCGGATATCCAGCCCGGCCTTCTCGGCAAAATGCAGCCCCTCGCTCAGCCCCTGAACCAGACCGGCGATACAGATCTGGTTGACCATCTTGGTCAATTGCCCCGCACCGCTTTCACCCAACCGCCGGATCGTGCGCCCATAGGCCTGCATGACCGGTTCCGCCGCCTCATAGGCCGCGCCGTCCCCACCACACATGATCGACAGGATGCCATTCTCGGCCCCCGCCTGCCCGCCGGAAATCGGCGCATCGACAAAGCTGATGCCTTTGTCAGCACCCGCCGCATAAAGCTCGCGCGTTACCGCCGCCGACACCGTTGTGTGATCCACGAACACCGTGTCCGCGCCCATTCCGGCAAAAGCCCCGTCATCGCCCAGACAGACACCGCGCAGATCGTCGTCATTGCCCACACAACTCATCACAAAGGCGGCGCCCTGCGAGGCCGCGCGCGGCGTGGCCGCGAACCTGCCGCCATGCGCCTGTGCCCAGGCCTCGGCCCGCGCCGTGGTGCGGTTGTAAACCGTCACGTCATGTCCCACACTGGCCAGATGCCCGGCCATCGGATAGCCCATCACGCCCAGGCCCAGAAACGTCACTTTTGCCATCTGCTTTCCCCTCGCAATCTTTCGTCGTAATACTTGTCCTGCTTGCGCAGCAAGAACGCAAGCGACAATGCGGAGCAGGGATTTGGGCGCGATTATTCAATGGCTTCTGCGTATTGCCGGTGCTTTGGTGATTCTGGCGGTACTGGCCGTGGCCCTGATCTATTACCTGGCGTCCCGCTCGCTTCCGACCTATGACAAAACCCTTATCACACCGGCGGCAACAGCCCCTGTCGAGATCGTGCGCGACAATGCCAACGTGCCCCATATCTTTGGCGAGACGGATCAGGACGTGTTCTTTGCGCTGGGCTATGCCCATGCCCAGGATCGGCTCTGGCAGATGATCACGCTGCGGCGCACCGCTCAGGGACGGCTGTCCGAAGTGTTTGGCCCGCGCACGCTGGAAATCGACAAGCTGCTGCGCCGGCTCGATCTTTACGGGCTGGCCCAACAATCGGTCGCGGCACAGGACGAGCAGACAACCGTCGCACTGCGCGCCTATGCCAACGGCGTGAACACCCGCATCGACGAAATCAATGCCAGCGCGCTGGGACGCGGTGCGCCCGAGCTGTTTCTGTTTCCCCAGGCGATCGCGCCCTGGCAGCCCGCGGATTCCCTGGCCGTGCAAAAGCTCATGGCGCTGCAGCTTTCCGGCCAGCTCCAGGAAGAGGTGCTGCGCGCCCGCACCTCGCTGACGCTGCGCGATCCGGCGCGCCTGTCCGATATCCTGCCGGACGCACCCGGCAAGGGCGTGGCCGCGCTGCCTGAATACGCATCCCTGTTTCCCGAAGCGCCGCGTTTCGCCGCCGCGCGGCCAATGCCCGACGACCCCCTGTCGCCCTTCCCGCGCCGCGGGTTCGCGGGCGCCTCCAACGCCTGGGCCGCCGCCCCCAATCGCAGCGCCTCTGGCGGAACGCTTCTGGCCAATGACCCGCATCTTGGCCTGTCGGCGCCCGGCATCTGGTACCTTGCCCGCCTGGAACTGAGATCCGGCGGCGTCATCGGCGGAACCATCCCGGGCATCCCATCGGTGCTGGTCGGCCGCTCGGATGCGCTTGGCTGGGGGCTGACCTCGTCCTATCTCGACGATCAGGATGTCTTTATCGAACAGCTCAACCCCGACAATCCCGAAGAATACCGTACCCCGGACGGGTTCAGGAAATTCGACACCCGCAAGTCGATCATCCAGATCAAGGGAGAGGCCCCGGTCACGATCACCCTGCGCTGGACGGATAACGGCCCGGTTCTGCCCGGCACGCATTTCAACCTTGCCGCCATTACCCCGCCCGGCCATGTCACGTCCCTGTCCTGGACCGCCCTCAGCCCGGCCGACACATCGATGAGCGCCGCCATCGCCCTGATGGGCGCGCAATCCGTGGACCAGGGCCTGAAGGCCGCCGAACGGTATATCTCGCCCTCCCAGAACCTGACTCTGGCCGACCGCGAAACCATCGCGCTCAAGCTGATCGGCGCCATGCCCCGCCGCGATGCCCGCCACCAAAGCCAGGGCCGCCTGCCCTCGGCCGGCTGGCGCCCCGAAAACCGCTGGCAGGGCACCTTCCCCTATGCTTCCAATCCGGTGTTCCTGTCGCCGGTCGGTGGCATTGTCGGCAATACCAACAACAAGATGGTCGAGCGCCCGTTCCCGCTGCACGTGTCCTTTGACTGGGGCGACAGCCAGCGCATCCAGCGCTGGCAGCGGCTGATGCAGGGGCGCCAGGTGCATACCCGCGACAGTTTCGTCGAGGCCCAGCTTGACACAGTCAGCTTCTCGGCACGGGCGCTGTTGCCGCTGATCGGCGCCGATCTGTGGTATACCGGCGAGGCCGCCCCCGACGGCACCCGCGAGCGGCAGCGCCAGCGGGCGCTGGCGCTGTTGTCCGAATGGAACGGGGATATGAACGAACATCTGCCCGAGCCGCTGATCTATGCCGCCTGGGTGCGCGCATTGCAGGAACGGTTGATCCGCGACGATCTGGGGCCGCTGGCCGATGCCTTCACCAATGTCGAACCGCTGTTCATCGAACGGGTCTATCGCGATGTCGGCGGCGCGGCGGCCTGGTGCGACGTGGCCCAGAGCGCGCCGGTTGAAACCTGTACGGACATGGCCCGCCTTGCGCTGGACGACGCCCTGATCTGGATCGAGGAGCGCTACGGCACCCAGTTGGAATCCCTGCGCTGGGGCGATGCCCATCAGGCGGTCCAGGATCACCCGGTCCTGGGCAATGTGCCGGTGCTCAAACATTTCGTGAATATCCGCCAGTCCACATCCGGGGGCGACAACACGCTGCAACGGGGGCGTACCGACGGGCGCGATCCAAACCCGTTCCAGAACGTCCATGCCGCAGGCTATCGGGGTGTCTATGATTTTGCCGATCCCGACAGCTCGGTTTTCGTGAATTCCACCGGCCAGTCCGGGCACTTCCTGTCACGATACTACGATGACATGGCCCAGCTGTGGCGGCGCGGCGAATACATCCCGATGTCGCTTGACGAAGGCCTGGCGCGCGCGGCTAGCGTGGGCGTGACCCGGCTTGTGCCGCCGGGCCGCCAATAACCCGCCCGGTCAAAGACTGTCGAACCGTGCGGCCTGACGGGCGGTCCAATGCACCGAAATCGCAAAGCCGTCGTCGGTCTGTTCTTCGTGCTCGACAACGCCTTCCTTGAACAACCAGGCCCGCTCGCGCCCCTGATCGAAGCGCAGGCTCACCACGTCATGGCGCCTGTCTTCCTCCAATATGCGCGCAATCGCCTGGTAGAGTGGCGCCAGCCCCTCTCCCGTCACCGCCGAAACCGCAAAAACCGTCTCGTCGCGCGCGGCCCTCGCCTGCATCGCGCTGCGCTGGTCGGGTTCCAGAAGATCGATCTTGTTCCACACCTCGATCTGGCGCGTATCCTCGCCGATGCCCAGCGTTTCCAGAATGGTGCGCACATCTTCGGCCTGATGTTCCGTTTCCGGATGCGAGACATCCCGCACATGGCATACCAGATCGGCCGCCAGCACTTCTTCGAGTGTGGCGCGGAACGCCGCCACCAACTCGGTCGGCAGATCGCTGATGAAACCCACCGTGTCCGACAGGATCACTTCCGGTCCGTCCGGCAACTGCACCGCGCGCATCGTCGGGTCCAGCGTGGCAAACAGCATATCCCTGGCCATCACATCCGCGCCCGTCACCCGGTTGAACAGGGTCGATTTGCCCGCGTTGGTATATCCCACCAGCGCCACAATCGGATAGGGCACCTTGGCGCGCGCCTTGCGGTGCAATTCACGGGTCTTGACCACCTTGGCCAACTGGCGGCGCAGCCGTACCAGCTGTTCATCGATCGCGCGCCGGTCCGCCTCGATCTGGGTTTCCCCCGGCCCGCCCACAAAGCCCAGCCCGCCGCGCTGGCGCTCCAGGTGGGTCCAGGCCCGTACCAGCCGCGTGCGCTGATAGCTCAGCGCCGCCATTTCCACCTGCAACACCCCTTCACGGGTGCGCGCGCGGTCGCTGAAAATCTCCAGGATAAGCCCGGTCCGGTCAAGCAGCTTGACCTTCCAGGCCTTTTCAAGATTGCGCTGCTGCACCGGTGTCACCGGTCCGTCGATCAGAACCAGTTCCACCTCGTTCGCCTTGAAAATCGACCCCAGCTCTTCGATCTTGCCCGACCCGAACAACATTCCCGGATGCGCCCGGGGCAGTTTCACGATGCCTGACCCGACCACCTCCAGCCCGGCCAGCGCATCAGCCAGCGCAACAGCCTCCTCCAACGCCAGCGAGGCCTGGCGGCGTCGGTCGGCACCGTAAATGTCAGGATGCAGAACCCAGGCACGGGTAATCTGCGCGTCATGCTCCATCAAGAGGCGTCTTCACCCTCATAAAGGCTGATGGGCTGGGCCGGCATGATCGTGGAAATCGCGTGCTTGTAAACCAACTGGCTTTGCCCGTCCCGGCGCAGCAACACGCAGAAATTGTCAAACCAGGTGATCACGCCCTGCAACTTTACGCCATTGATCAGGAAAATCGTTACCGGAACCTTGGTTTTCCGGACGTGATTCAAAAATACATCTTGAAGATTCTGTCGATCCGAAGCCATCGCGCTTGCCTTTGTTCTTTTTGGGTGCATCGGGTGCAATCAAGTATTCCATGGCGAGTATGGAGCGCGCCTTGAAGAGTTTCCACCCCAAAAAGCAATCATGTTGCGACGGGCAGCGCGCCGCCGCATCATTTGCGCCACAAATCCGGCGACAACAGCGCGATGATCGCCAGGGTTTCCAACCGTCCCAGCACCATGGCCGCGCCCAACACCAGCTTTTCCCAGCCGCCAAGAACCAACAGGTCGATCGGCGCTTCCCCGGCAATCTGTGTCAACGGACCGGTTGTTGTCAGTGCCGCAATCGACAGGATCAGCGCTTCCTCGAAATCGCTGCCCAACGCGGCCAGCACGGCGGTAATTGCGGCCAGCGAGATTGCGAACAGCATGAAGAACACCCAGGCAATCACCGCGCCACGCCGCCGTATGCGCCGCGCGCCGCCACCACGGCTGCCCACCACCACATTGGGATGCACCAGCCGTTCCATCTCGCCCAGCCCCTGCAAGTACAACGCATAGACCCGCAACAGCTTGACCCCACCCGCGGTTGTCGCCACGCCACCGCCAACTACCGCCAGGCCCAGCAGGATCAGCCCCGAGGAACTGAGCCCGGACCAGTCACGCGCCACCCCCCATTCGCCACTTTCAAACCCGGTCGTGGTCAGGAAGCTGAGAACAGTGAAAAGACCGCCCCACGCGGATTTGAGCGCGGCGGACGTGTTGCTCACGTCGTCCACCTCATAGGCCCCGACCCAGTGTCGCAGGAACAAAAGTGTTGGCACGGCCACCACAATCATCATGCCCATGCGAAACTCGGGGTCGAGCAAAAGGCTCTCGCGCCGAACCGCGCCGGTATCGGCGGAAAAAGTGGTCCGCGACAGGGCGAAAAGCAGAAACAGAAAGATCACTGCCTCGCCCGCCAGCCCGGACTGGCCGTATTGCACCCCGCCAACGGGCGAAATGCCGCTGGTGGCCATGGTTGACATGGCGTGCATCAGCGAAACAAGCGGTGTGTCGCCCAGCACCATCAGCATCACCCAGATCGCCAGCGTCAGCCCGGCATAGACCGGCACCAGCGCCCGCGCGCCGCGCACCCAGCGTTTCATCGGGGCCGCGCGCTGCATCTGGCCGCCGCCCGACACGGCCTGCCCGGGTTCGCCGCGGGCCGTCACCTCGAAGCCGCCCAAAGACAGCGGCGCAAACACGGCGGACGCGGCAATCCACATCATCAAACCACCCATCCAGCCCACCATGCCGCGCCAAAGATGCAGCGCAGGCGCAAGCCGTTCAGGTTGGGAGAACACCGTCGCCCCGGTTGTGGTCAGGCTGGAGACCATTTCAAAATAGGCGTTCAGAAAGGTCGTCGTTTCCAACGCCTCGTAGAACGGCAACGCCAGAATGACGGGCAATACGGTAAACCCGCTCAATAACGCCAGCAAGTGATCGATCGTGCGCGGCGCTGGGCGCGTGCCCGATATGGCCATCGCGATCAGCGTGCTGACAAACACGACAAAAACGGCGCTGTAAAAGAACATGCGCGCCACAAAGTCGTCATTCTGCATCGACGCCACGATCGCAGGCACGAACATCAACAGGCCTGAAATCGCGACCATGTGCAGGAAAAGCGGCAATCTGGACAGGTGCGACAGCATCGGTTCAGAAAAAGTCGATCGAGACCTGCAACAGGCGCTCGACCTCCGGCACATCGGCCGCCATGCTGAACAGGACGATCACGTCACCTTCTTCGACACGGGTGCCCCCCTTGGGTTTGATCACCTTGTCCTCCTTGAGGATCGCACCGATCAGCACGCCTTCGGGAAAGTCGATGTCGCGCACCTTCTGCCCGGCGATCGGCGATGTGGACAACACTTCGGCCTCGATGATTTCGGCTTCGGCATCGCCGATGGAATAGACCTCGCGCACCCGTCCGTGCCGGATATGGCGCAAAATCGAACTGACCGTCGTGGCCCGCGGATTGATGAAGGCGTCGATCCCCAGCGGCGCCATCAGCGGCGCCAGCGTGGGGTCGTTGATCAGCGCGATCGTCAGCGGACAGCCACTGGCCTTGGCCCGTACCGAGGCCAGCATGTTCGTCTTGTCGTCATCCGTCACGGCCAGAACCGCATCGGCGCGTTCCACCCCGGCTTCGGCCAGAATCGCCCGGTCCAGCCCGTCGCCGTTCAACACGATGGTCCGTTCCAGCGCTTCGGCCGCCTTCTCTGCCGTCTTGCGGCTGCGTTCGATGACCTTTGTGCGCAATCTCTCGGCGCTGTTTTCCAGGCGCTGGGCCACCATAAGCCCCACATTGCCCCCGCCAATGATGATCACACGCTCCTGCTTTTTTTGTGTCTTGCCGAACACTTCCATGGTTCGGCTGACATCCTCGACAAAGGTGATGACATATATTTCATCATCCACAAAAAGCTGGTCGTTCGGCTCGGGGGCGAACAGCGTGCCCTTGCGGCGCACCCCCACGACCACCGCGCGCAATGTTGAAAACAGGTCGGTCAACTGCCGCAGCGGCGTGTTGAGCACGGGACAATCCTCGTCCAGCGCCAGCCCCAGCATCAGCACCTTGCCATCAAGGAAGGTTTCGGTGTCAAACGCGCGCGGGGCCCGCAACCGCTTCAGCGCGGCTTCGGCCACTTCCAGTTCCGGCGAGATCACCACATCGATCGGCATGTGATCGCGGCGGTAGAGATCCGAATACACCACGTCCAGATAGGACTGGCTGCGCAACCGCGCGATTTTGCGCGGCACCGCAAACACGGAATGCGCCACCTGACAGGTGACCATGTTCACCTCGTCGGAATGGGTCGCGGCGATGATCATGTCGGCGTCCCGCGCCCCTGCCCGGTCCAGCACATCCGGATAGCTGGCAAATCCCGCGATCCCCTGCACGTCCAGCGTATCGGTGGCCCGGCGCACAAGATCGGGATTGTTGTCGACAACGGTCACATCATTGTTTTCGCCGGACAAATGGCGCGCGATCTGCCATCCGACCTGACCGGCCCCACAGATGATCACCTTCATGACTTGCCTCTCCAGCCTTTCCGGATTGGAGCAACCCATGACAGAATGGCCCGCCAAGGTCAAATGCAACCATTGACCTCACCCCGCGGCTTGGGTTTTGATTGAACCCGTCTGGTTCGGGGGCGGTCATGAGCGCAAAAATTCGCAATTTCAGCATCCTCGCGCTTGCCGGACTGTTGCTCGCCTCCTGCGCCGCAACCAGCTTTCCGACTTTTGTAAAGCCCGGAACAACCGCCGACCGTGTCAGCCGCGACAGCGCCGCCTGCGACATCGAAGCCAACAAGTTGTTTCCGGCCGCCAATTTCCCGGTTGTGTTCCCCTATGCGACGGTCGGCTATTATCCGGGCGCCTGGGGCTGGGGCGGCGGCGCCACGATCACCACCACGGATGTGAATGCCAACATGCGTATCCAGCACCGCAATCAATGTATGCGCGTGAAGGGCTACACGCCCTATACTTTCCCGATCTGCACAACCGCGCAGATGAACGGGCAAAGCTTTGCGCCGCTCACCCGTTCTCCCACACCGTCCCCAAATATCTGCGCCGTCCGGCTTGATGGCGGGGGGGGCGCGCTGATCGACCTGACAAACCCGCTTTGACTCGGAGATGCCGATGAAACCAGCCCTTGCCCTGCTCGCCGCCCCAGTGCTGCTCTCGGGCTGTCTTCAATACACGCCGATGTACAAGGTTGGCGCGACCGTCCAGGAAAGCAACGTGGCGCGCGCCCAGTGCAATTCCTATGCCGCGCAAACCGTACCGCCGATGATCATCCAGGACTGGTGGCCCGTCACCGATGGGCAGGGCCGCGTTATCGGGCACCGCTACGAGGTATTTGACGCAAACGAGGGACGGCGCAATGCCACCGTGCGCACCTGTCTCGAACAACAGGGCTTTGCCCGCGTCACGATTCCAATGTGCAAGGCCGAACAGATCGAAGGGCGCAACTATCGCCCCCTCACCGTGTCGCCCCCGATTACACCCGATATCTGCGCCGTGCGACAATCCGATGGCAGTCGTGTCCTGATAGACCTGTCCAAACCCGGCGCATGAAAGACGGGTGTTCAGCCCGCCTCGCGCGCCTCGTGCGGGGGGGCTTCGTCTCCATCCTCGGGCACATGCGCCACCCGCGCACCCGCCTTGTTCGATGTCACGACACCCAGCGATTTCAGCTTGCGATGCAGCGCGCTGCGCTCCATACCCACGAAATTGGCGGTACGGCTGATATTGCCGCCAAAGCGGTTGATCTGGGTCAGCAGGTATTCGCGCTCGAACGCCTCGCGCGCCTCGCGCAATGGCAGGGTGGCCAGCGCGCCTGACAGCACGACGCGATCACCCGCATCGCCTCCGTCACTTTCGCCGGGCAATTCGCGCGCCTCGATCTCGCCCGCTCCATCGCCCAGAATCAATACCCGCTCGATCAGGTTCTTCAACTGACGCACATTGCCCGGCCAGACCATGGTCTGCATCAAGGCCTCGGCTTCTTCACTCATCGCGCGTCGCGGCAGCCCCTGTGACTCGTGGAATTCATTGATGAAATATCCGGCCAAAAGCGGAATATCCTCGCGACGCTCTTCCAGCGACGGCACCCGCACCGGCACCACGTTCAACCGGTGAAACAGCTCTTCCCGGAACCGGCCCGCGTCGATCTCCGATTTCAGGTCCCGGTTGGTCGAACTGATCACCCGCAGGTCCACCCGCACTTTGACCGAACCGCCGACGCGCTGGAATTGTTGATCCACCAGCACCCGCAGGATTTTCGATTGGGTCGCCAACGGCATGTCGGCCACCTCGTCAAAATAGATTACCCCGCCATGCGCCTGTTCCAGCAGACCGGTCTCGATACCCCGGTCGCCGCCTTCCCGGCCAAACAGAACCTCTTCCACCCGGTCCGGTTCCATCCCCGCACAGTTCACCGTCACGAACGGTCCGCCGACCCGGTTGGAATTGGCATGAATATACCGCGCCGCCACATCCTTGCCCGCGCCCGCCGGGCCGGTCAGCATCACACGGCCATTGGATTTCGTCACCTTGTCCAACTGCCCCACCAACGTTCGGAAGGCCGCGCTTTCACCCATCATCTCGGCGGGCTTCACATCCTGTCGCTTCAATTCGGTGTTTTCCCGGCGCAGGCGCGAGGTTTCCATGGCCCGCCGGATCACCACAAGCAGCTGGTCGATGTTGAACGGCTTTTCGATAAAGTCATAGGCGCCCTGCTTGATCGCCGCCACGGCGATCTCGATATTGCCATGCCCCGAGATAATCACCACCGGCACTTCCGGGTAATCCCGCTTGGCAGCCTTCAGAATGTCGATACCGTCCATGTTGCTGTCTTTCAGCCAGATATCGAGGATAAGCAACGAAGGCTGTTCGCGCGCGATCTCTGCCATCGCATCATCCGAATTGCCCGCCAGCCGCGTGGTATAGCCCTCATCCTCCAGGATGTCCGAGATCAGTTCGCGAATATCGCGTTCGTCATCCACAATCAGAATGTCACTCATGAGACCTCACTTGTCATGTCCATGGCCATCCGTCGACAGCGGCAGCCTGATCTGCGCCATCGCCCCCTTGTGGCCGTTACTGTCAAATTCCGGCGCGTCGACAAGATCGAGCGTGCCGCCATGCTCTTCGATAATCTTCTTGACGATCGGCAAACCCAGCCCGGTGCCCTTGTCCCGTGTCGTCACATAGGGTTCGAACAGGCGCGCACGATCTTCGGGCAGTCCGACTCCATTGTCGGCGATGCGGATCACCGCGTCGGACCGATCCACCTCGCAACTCACCCTTATCTCAGGCCGAAACCCTTCCGGCGCGCCTTTTTCCATCAATGTTTCAATCGCTTCCCCGGCATTCTTGATCAGGTTGGTCAACGCCTGCGAAATCATTGTCCCATCCAGATCGGCCTGGATCGGGCCGGCACAGATTTCGCGGACAAAGCAGACTTGCGGCTGCCCGGTTTCCTGCAACAGCACTGCCGCGTTCAGCAATTCGATCAGGTCGATCGTCTTGCGTTCCGGTTCCGGCATCCGGGCAAACTTGGAAAACTCGTCCACGATCCGGCGCAAGTCGTTGGTCTGGCGCACGATCACATCGGTCATCTGATCCAGGGTTTCGCTGTCCTCGCCCAGCCGGCTGGAGAACTTGCGCCGGATGCGTTCGGCGGACAACTGGATCGGGGTCAGCGGGTTCTTGATCTCATGCGCAATCCTGCGCGCCACGTCACCCCAGGCGGCCATGCGCTGGGCCGTCACCAAATTGGTCACATCATCGAAGGCCACCACATACCCTTCCAGCGACCCATCTTCCCGGCGCCGGGTCGACATGCGCACCAGAAGATTCTCCAGCCGCCCGGCCCGTGTCACCTTGATTTCCTCCTGGGAAACTTCATTGCCACGCTGTTTCAGGGCATCGAACATGGCGCCGAATTCCGGGACAGCCACCGACAGCGCCATGGCCTGACGATCGTCCGACCAGTCCAGAAGGCGCTCGGCAGAGCGGTTCACAAAGGACACCCGCCCGTCCGCGTCCAGGCCAACAACACCCGACGTTACCGAATAAAGCACTGAATCGAACATGCGGCGTCGGCGTTCGATCTGGCGTGTATTGTCCAGCAGGGTTTCGCGCTGCGCCTTGAGTTGCCGGGTCATCTGGTTGAAATAGCGCCCCAACATGGCGATTTCGTCATCGCCATCCTCCTCGGGCACCTGCACGTCCAGGTCGCCCGCGCCGACACGTTGCGCGGCCCCCGTCAGCCGCCCCACGGGGCGCGACAGACGTTCGGCAAACCACATCCCCATCCAGATCGCCGCAAGGATCAGGATCACGGCGAAACCGACATATATCAGGCCAAACTCGAACAGCACCCGCCCGCGTTCGCTTTCCAGTTGACGGTACAGCTGTGCGCTTTCCCGGGTCTCGTCCAGCAGCGTGAAGATGTCGCCATCCACATCGCGGCTGACATACAGGAACCTGTCCACGAACGCGTCCAAACGCACCAGCGCGCGCAGCTCGCTGTTTTCCAGATCACGGATGACGGCAAAGCCTTCGCTGCGTGCCTTTTGCAGGTCGCCTTGTGCCGGAGGTTCGAAATAGAACAGATAGGAACGTTCGCCGCGCGCGCGAATTGCCCCTGTTCCGTCAATCACATACGCCCGCTTCAGCCCGCGCTGGATCTGGCTCTGGCCGCTGGCCAGCACAACCCGGATATCGCCCTCATTCATAAAGAACGTCGCGCGGCGATTGGCATCCAGAAATTCGGCCAGCGCGCGCGCGTCAATCTCCAGGCCCTCGATATGTTCCGCCTCATAAGCCTGGGCCGCCGACAGGGAATTGCCCACCACCTGCCGCACGCGATCGCTGAACCAGCCCTCCATGCCGATATTCACGGTCAGCCCGGCAAATACCGCCACCGTGACCGCCGGCACCAGCGCAAGGGCCGCGAACGCTCCGGTCAATCGCAGATGCAGCCGCGAGCCGGCCGATTGCGCCCGACGCGACGCCACCATGCGCGCCACCCGATGCAGGACCAGGGCCGCAATGGCCAGCACGTAGACAAGATCGGTCATCAGGATGACCCGCAAACCGTTCGAGCTTGCGCCCTGTCCGAACGGCCCGAGAATCAGGTAGGTGCTCAGCGCCAGCACCGGTCCCAGCCCGACAAGCCCCCAGGTTGCGGCATTCTGGACACGCCTTTGGCGGCGCAAACGCCGGAACTTGTCCCAATGACTGGTATCTGCCCGGCTTGTCACCCGACACCCTCAACTGATCTTGTACCGCTCACACGGTCAACCGCCATATGTCGCGACGCTTCCAAGCCCTGCGGCCTTTGCGCCACTGTTATGTGGCAGTTTTACATCAACTTGCGGCGTCGTGTCACCTGAATATCCAGATCCGTGATCTTTTTGCGGAGTGTATTGCGGTTGATCCCAAGCAAATCGGCGCATTTGGCCTGATTGCCGCCGGTTGCATCCAGCGCGATTTCGATCAGGGGCAATTCGATTTCCCGCAAAATCCGTGTGTAAAGACCGGCCGGGGGCAACATGTTGCCATGCAGATCGAAATAGCGGCGCAAATGGCGTGCCACCGCTGCCGACAGCTTTTCGGTATCTTCGCCCCCCAGCAATGGCCCCACCTGCGGCTGTGCGCCCAGAACGGCCTCGGCCTCGGTCCGGATGATCTCGTCCGCCCGCGCCGTTAGCACAAGCCGGCGCACGGCGTTCTCCAGCTGGCGCACATTTCCCGGCCAGCTATAGGCGCGCAACATCTCCATCGAGTCCTTGGAAAACACCCGGGTCGGCGCGCCCTCACGTTCGGCCTTGGCCAGAAAATGCTCGACCAGAAGGGGGATGTCATCCACCCTTTCGCGCAGGCTGGGCACATGCAACGTGGCCCCGTTCAGGCGATAATACAGATCCTGCCGCACCGTTCCCTTTTCCATCGCATCGTTCAGATTGCTTTGCGTCGTGGCCATGAATCGCGGGCTTTGGTCGCCCGGATTGTCGATCATACGCACGATCCGGGCCTGAATCTCGTCGCCGATATCCCCGATCTCATCAAACAGGATCGTTCCGCCCTTGGCCTTGGCCAGCACCCGCACGGGCCCTTCCAGATCGCTCAGATCTGCGGCGTTCACCACCAGGAATGGCAAGGTGCGCCGATCGGAAAAATCGTGAATCTCACGCGCAATCAAAGACTTGCCCGTTCCGCTTTCCCCCGAAATCAACACCGGAAGGTCGGTATTCATCACCCGTGCAACCAGCCGGTACAACGCCTGCATCGCCGGAGTGCGCCCGACCAGCGGCAATTCGTCCGGCCGTTCGCCATCTGTCGGCGCCAAGGCCGGCGCGCGGCGCTTCTGTTCCAGCGCCTTGCCGGTGCGCTTCATCAGGTCTGGCAGGTCAAACGGCTTGGGAAGGTAGTCATAGGCCTCGGCCTCCGCGGCCTGGATCGCCGTCATGATCGTGTTTTGCGCACTGATCACGATCACCGGCAGGCCGGGACGGTCCTCGCTGATCTTGGGCAACATCTCAAGCCCGTTCCCGTCCGGCATCATCACATCCGTGATCACCACATCGCCCTTGCCTTCCCCGACCCAGCGCATCAGCGTCGTCAGCGAACTGGTCGCATGTACCTTGCAGCCCGCGCGCGTCAGCGCCTGCGTCAGAACGGTGCGGATCGTGCGGTCGTCGTCAGCAACAAGAACGGTGCCGTCCATCAGAGGGTCTCCTCATATCGTTTCAATGTTTCTTTTCCCGCGCGCGGCAGCGACAGGCGGAACACGGTGCGTCCCGGAGCGCTGTCCACGGTGATCAAACCGTCATGGTCCGAGATAATCTTGCTCACCAGCGCCAACCCAAGCCCGGTGCCGTTCTCGCGCCCCGACACAAACGGATCGAACACGTCGCCCTGGATGTCCTGAGGCAGGCCAGGTCCATTGTCGATCACCTCGATCTGCAAGGGCAAGGGCTGACCGGTTCCATCCGCCCGACGCAACCGAAAGGAATGCTCGTAATATGTTCTGAGACGAATTATTCCATTTTTATCAACAGCTTCCGAGGCGTTCTTCAATAGGTTCAACACCACTTGCAACAGCTGATCCGCATCGCCCTCCGCCGGTGGCAAAGATGGATCATATTCCTCAATGATCTGCATATGCGCGCCGAACCCCAACAAGGCCGACCGCCGCGCGCGGTCCAGAATATCGTGGATATTGACCGGCTTGCGTTGCGGCGGGGACAGGTTGCCGAATTGCTCGACCTGCTCCAGAAGTTTCACGATCCGGCGGCTTTCCTCGACAATCAGATCCGTCAGTTCCAGGTCTTCGCTGCCCAGGTTCATCGACAAAAGCTGCGCTGCGCCGGTGATTCCGGCCAGCGGGTTCTTGATCTCGTGCGCCAGCATTTCGGCCATGCCGATGGCCGATTTGGCCGAGGATTTTACTCCCTGGCTCCGGGTCATGCGCCCGGCCAGTTCGCGCGACGAGACCAGGAAAATCATCTCTCCCGGCGCATCCGCCACCGGTGCGATCTGCAAGGTGCACTGCACCGGCGGCCCCTCGCCCGTGCCGACATCCACATCGTTCACGAACAGCGGCGTGCCATTGTCACGCGCGCGCCGAAACGCCTCTTCCAGCGGCGCGTCGATCATGATCTTGTCCCAGATCGGCTGACCGCGCATTGCCTTGGACGAAGCATTCAAGAATCCCTCGGCAGCCGGGTTCAGGTCCTGGATCGTATCCTGAGCATCGATCAGCACTGCCGGCATCGGCAACGAGTTCCAGATCGCGCTGTCCATGCTCATGCCGCCGCCCCGTGTTGTGCTGTGTCCGCAAGTGCCTCGGGCAGCGCGCGCAGCACCTCGCCCGGATCGCGCGCCGTCAGGATCCGGCGGCGCAGGATCGGGCCGGTGCCGGCCGTATCCATGTACCAGCCCAGATGCTTGCGCGCGACGCGCAGTCCCAGGTCGCGGCCGTAAAACCCCAGCATCGCTTCGTAATGCGCCGCCACCAGCCCGGCCAGCGCGCCCCCGCGCGGCACTTCCGGGGCCGGGCAACCAAACACCTCCGCCGCGATCTGCGCCAGCACCCAGGGTCGCCCCTGCGCTCCACGACCCACCATCACGCCATCGGCGCCGGACCGCTCCAGAGCAGCCCGCGCCGTTGCCGTCGAGGTGATGTCGCCATTCGCGATCACCGGCACAGTCACCGCCTCTTTCACCTCGGCAATCGCCGCCCAATCCGCGTGCCCCTTGTAGAACTGACAGCGCGTGCGCCCGTGAATCGTGATCATCCGCACCCCTGCCGCCTCGGCACGGCGCGCCAGTTCGGGCGCGTTGCGCATCGCGTCGTCCCATCCCAGCCGGGTCTTCAACGTGACCGGAATATCCACGGCCCCGACCACCGCCTCGATCAGGCTCAGCGCATGATCGAGATCCTTCATCAGCGCCGACCCACTGGCCCCGGCGCCGCTGCTGCTGGTGACTTTTTTGGCCGGACAGCCCATATTGATGTCGATCAGCGCCGCGCCATTGTCGGCAACCTGCCGCGCGGCCTCGGCCATCCAATGCGCCTCGCGCCCGGCCAGCTGCACCGCCGTATTGGCACGGCCAAAGCCCAGCTCGGCCCGCTCGCGCACACCGGGCTTGGCCTGTACCATTTCCTGGCTGGCCACCATTTCGCTGACAACCAGCCCCGCGCCAAAGCCCAAGACCAGGTCACGAAACGGGCGGTCGGTTATCCCGGCCAGCGGGGCCAGAAACACGGGCGGCGCCAATGTCAGGTGCGATAATTGAACGGTCAAATGCCTAATCCTTGTGCATTTACCCCGTGCTACCCGACTCACCGGGCAAGCTCAACAATACCGCAAGGAGATTTGAGGCGATTTTATGCACTTGCCTAAATTTTGAGCATTTGCATGGGGTCAATTGCCACTCAGACTTGCAGGTTCTAGACAGACGGCATGACACAGACGCACTTCAAAACCGCCGCCGTGATCGTGGCCGCCGGGCGCGGCAGGCGCGCGGGCGGGGACGTGCCAAAGCAATGGCGCCCGCTGGCCGGGCGCCGCGTGGCCGACTGGACGGTCGCCGCCTTTTTGGCACATCCGGGCATTGATCACATCGTCCTGGTAATTCACCCCGACGATGCGGCGCGGGTCGCGGGCCTGCCTGCCGCAGTCATCCACGGTGGCGCCACCCGTGATGCCTCTGTGCGGGCAGGGCTGGAATCCATTGCCGATCAGGGATTTACCCATGTCCTGATCCACGATGTCGCGCGCGCCGGTGTCACGCCTGCCATCATTTCGGCGGTGCTGGCGGCACTGCGGGGCGGGGCTGCGGGCGCGGCCCCGGCCCTGCCGGTCACGGATGCGCTCTGGCGGGGCAAGGCGGGTCATGTCGCCGGTACACAGGACCGCGACGGGCTGTTTCGCGCCCAGACCCCGCAGGGCTTTGCCCTGCCCGACATCCTTGCCGCCCACCGCGCCCATCCCGGCGGCGCCGCCGATGATGTCGAAGTTGCCCGCGCCGCCGGGCTTGACGTGGCCATCGTGGCGGGCGACGAAGCCAACCTGAAGATCACCACGCCGGACGATTTCGCCCGGCTGGAAACGCAACTGAGAGGCAGAATGGACATTAGATTGGGCAACGGCTTTGACGTACACGCCTTCGAACCGGGCGATCATGTCACCCTTTGCGGCATCCGCATCCCGCACGATCGGGCCTTGCGGGGCCATAGCGATGCCGATGTCGGAATGCACGCCGTCACCGATGCCCTTTACGGCGCGCTGGCACAGGGCGATATCGGGCGCCACTTTCCGCCCGGCGAGTCCAGGTGGAAAAATGCCGACAGCGCGATCTTTCTGCGCCATGCCGTTGATCTTGCTTCCGAAATGGGATTTGCCATCGCCAATATCGACTGTACCCTGATCTGCGAACACCCCAGGATCGGCCCGCACGCCGCCGCGATGAGCGCTCGTATGGCCGAAATCACCGGGATTGCCCCGGACCGCATTTCGGTCAAGGCCACCACTTCGGAAAAGCTGGGCTTCACGGGACGCGCCGAAGGCATCGCCGCGATTGCCACCGCCGCGCTGGTGGCATCATGAGTCGCCTGATCGCCACGGTCTTTGGCGTCGGCCATATCCGCCCCGCGCCGGGCACATGGGGATCGGCCGTCGGTGTTCTCGGCGCGCTCGGGCTGCATTATCTGGGTGGCTTCCCGCTGCTGCTGGTTGCCACGGTGGCCGTGTTCCTTATCGGCTGGTGGGCCACCTATCGGGCCACGCTGGGATCACAGGATCATGACCCTTCCGAGATCGTCATCGACGAGGTCGCG
The DNA here is from genome assembly GCF_016019955.1 of Thiosulfatihalobacter marinus. GTDB lineage: Bacteria > Pseudomonadota > Alphaproteobacteria > Rhodobacterales > Rhodobacteraceae > Shimia > Shimia marinus_A. The sequence goes on along the minus strand of NZ_JAECRZ010000001.1, from coordinate 411,602 downwards.
GGCCAATGGATTGCGCTTCTTGTGGTCAGCTATGGCGCCTGGAATGCCGGCCTGGATCCGCTGCGCCTCTATCCCGGCTGGATCGCCGGTTTCCTGCTGTTCCGGCTCTTTGACATCACCAAGCCCTGGCTGGTCGGCTGGGCCGACCGGCGCGGCGATGCGCTGGGGGTCATGCTGGATGACGTGATCGCGGGCATCTTTGCCGCCATTGCCACGGGCGCGCTTGCCTTTCTCACCCATGCGGTGCTGCGCCTGTGACCCTGGCCTCGGATATCCTTGCGGCCTGTATCGAAAAGGGGCTGCGCATCGCCACCGCCGAAAGCTGTACCGGCGGCATGGTCGCCGCCGCGCTGACGGACATCCCCGGCTCTTCGGCGGTGTTCGAACGGGGCTTTGTCACCTACACCAACACCGCCAAGTCCGAGATGCTGGGCGTGCGCGAGGCCACGCTCGCCGCCCATGGCGCGGTCTCTGAACAGGTGGCACGGGAAATGGCCCTGGGCGCGCTGGTCAACAGCGACGCGGAAATCGCCGTCGCCGTCACCGGAATCGCCGGCCCCGGCGGATCAGAGTTCAAACCCGAAGGGCGGGTCTGCTTTGGACTGGCCACGGATCGCGGCTGCATCACCGAAACCGTGGAATTCGGCGCGCCGGGGCGCGATGCCGTGCGCCGCTTGGCACGGAATCACGCGCTGTCCCTGATCCTGACGGCCGCATCCCACTTCTGATGCATTTACGGGCGCCGCCGGGCAATTTTCGCTCATAATTTAATCGAATTGCAAAATGCCCATGTTTAGGGCACCCGATCCTGCCTTTGCCTCTTTGTTTTGCGCCGCCTATCCGGTCTTTGGCCGCAAACCCAACGAATAATCGGAAAGGAAGGGAAATGAACGGAGCGGATACCGCGTGGATCATAGTGGCGACTGCCCTGGTCCTGTTCATGACATTGCCGGGTCTGGCGCTGTTCTATGGTGGGCTGGTACGGGCGCGCAACGTGCTGAGCGCCTTTACACAAACCTACGCCGTCGCCTGCCTGATGAGCGTGCTTTGGCTGGTCGTCGGCTATTCCATTGCCTTTGGCGATGGTGACAGCGGGCTCTGGGGCGGTCTGGGCAAGATGTTTCTCAGCGGCGTCACCAGCGAAAGCCTGTCCGGCACCCTGCCCGAAGTGCTGTTCTTTGCCTTCCAGATGACCTTTGCCATCATCACCCCGGCCCTGATCGTGGGCGCCTATGTCGAGCGGATCGGCTTTGGCTTCGTGCTGCTCTTCTCGGGGCTGTGGATGCTTCTGGTCTACGCACCCGTAGTGCACTGGATCTGGGGCGGCGGCATGTTGTCCGATGGCGGTATTCTGGGAGAGGTCGGCGTGCGCGATTTCGCCGGCGGTGTCGTCGTGCATGAAACCGCCGGTCTGGCGGCGCTGGTGATCGCGGTCCTGCTTGGCCCGCGCCTGAACCGCACCACTCCGCCACACGCGCCCTGGATGGTGATGATCGGCGCGGCGATGCTGTGGGTCGGCTGGTTCGGGTTCAACGGCGGCTCGCAGCTGGCCGCCGATGGCGGCGCGGCCATGGCGCTGACGGTTACGCATATTTCCGCCGCCACCGCCTCGCTTACCTGGGCGCTGTGGGAACGCATCAAATATGGCAAGGCTTCGATGGTCGGCCTTGTCACCGGAACCATCGCCGGGCTGGCCTCGATCACCCCGGCCAGCGGCTTTGTCGGCCCGGTCGAGGCCATGTTCATCGGCGCCGTCGCCGGTATCCTGTGCCAGGAAGCGGTGAACTTTGTGCGCAACAAGGTCAAGATCGATGACACGCTGGACGTGTTCGCGGTGCATGGCGTCGGCGGCATCTTCGGCACGCTCATGATCGCCGTGTTTGGCCAGGCCGCCTGGGTTGCCCAACTTGGCGGGCTGGCCATCGTCGGGGTTTTCACGGTTGTCATGACATTTGCGCTGGTCAAAATCTGCGCCCTGATCACGCCGCTGCGCGTGGATGCCGAAACCGAAGTCAACGGGCTCGACCTCGCCGCCCATGGCGAACGGGCCTACGACATCGCATCCTGACATCGATTCCAGACTGCCGGCAAAGGCGGCCCCCCAAGGTCGCCTTTGTCATTTTGCCCGGCTATGTCAACGCAGCGCCCAGCTCATCCGGCGCCGCCTCTGCCACAACCATATCCCACAACGCCTCTGACCGCGCCTGTCCGACCAGCGCCGCCGCCTTGGATTTCAGCCGCGCCTCGCGCCGCTCGGGCGCCATCGGCGCGTCAAGATCGTGAAACGCCTCGTGCAGCGTTCCGTCCTTTTGCACGATCCGCACCCGGGCCTGTGTCTCGCTCAGTTCGCCATCCTGCGCAACCGCCACGCGCGCGCGCAAAGCCCGCAGTTGCGGATCGGCGCACAGCGCGTCCGAATAGCTCTCCAGCGCCGCCGTATCATGGCCCAGCAAGGCCATCGCGGCGACCATGCGATAGGAAAACTTCGCGCCCAGCCCGGTCTCCGGGTCGCTCTGGTTGCATACGCTCATCCAGCGTGGATGGGTCGCGATGCGGATCTCGGCCACCTCCTCCGCCGCGGGCCGGTTCATGCCCGCCAGCGCCTCCAGCGTGGCGTGCAGCCCGTGACAACAGGCGTGGAACTTGTGGCTGATGCCGTCAAACAGCCAGTTTCGCCCCACCCCGTTCAGCGCCGCCGGGTCCGCCTGTCCGGCATGGGTCGCGCCAAAGCCCTGCGCCGCCTCCAGCCCCTGCGGATCGGGCACAAAGCCGCGCGCCACAAGCGTCGCCGCTTCCACCCCGTTGGCCGCCGCGATCCCGGCGTTATAGGGTTTGCCCATGGTTCCGAACTGCGATTTCAACCCCGAGGCGCGCGTCGCCACAAGCCCCAGCGCCGCCGCAATCCCGGCCGCGTCCAGCCCCATCAACCGCGCCGCCGCCGCCGCCGCGCCAAAGGCACCTGCCGTGCCGGTCTGGTGAAACCCGGTCTGATAATGATCCCGCCCCAGCCAAATTCCCACACGGATACTTGTCTCGATCCCCAGCAATGCCGCCAGTTGCAGCTCCGCCCCGCCGGCCCCCTCGCGCTCTGCCACGGCCAGCGCCGCCGGAATCACCGCGACGCTGGGATGCCCGATATGGGCGAAATGCGTGTCGTCATAATCCAGCGCATGGCTTGTCGCCCCGTTGACCAGCGCCGCCGCCCGCGCCGGAGCCCGCCCGCCGCCAAACAGATGCGCCTGCGCCGCGCCGGCCTCGTCCAGCGCCATCGCGCGGGTGATCCGCGCCACCGGCTCCCGGCACCCGGCCAGGCCCACCGCGGCCCAGTCCAGCAATGACAACCGCACCATGTGCCGCGTGGCGTCGGGCGCCGATTGCGTTTGGGCGACAAATTGCGCCAGGCTCTGCGTGATCATCCGTGCAATTCCCTTGCCCGCGCCTCGAAGGCGGCGACGATCCGGTGCATCGCCTCGTTGAATACCAGCCCGATCGCCTTTTGCAGGATCAGGTTGCGAAACTCGAAATCCACAAAGAACTCCACCTCGCAGCCGCCCGCCACATCCCTGAAATCCCACGTCGATTTCATGTATTTGAACGGCCCGTCCAGATATTCCGTGTCAATGTGGCGGGTCTCGGGATACAACACCACGCGGCTGCCGAACCGTTCGCGAAACACCTTGAAGCTGATCACCAGATCCGCCAGCATCACCTCGGCCGCGCCCTCTGGCGTAGACGAGCGAATGCGGGCCGCCGCGCACCACGGCAGGAAGTCCGGATAAGACGCGACATCGGCAACCAGCGCATACATCTGGTCGGCGGAATAGGGCAGCGTGCGGGTTTCGGCGTGGGTCGGCATGTCGCCCCTTCTTGTTGCGCTTTTCAGGTGACACTGGGCGCCCATTTCGTATGCTGCGCTCGGAAAATCAAGAGGGTCTCATGTCAGAGCGTCCATATGTCATCGACCAGATGATCTCGGCCAAGTCCATCGCCGCCCGGATCGAAGAGCTTTGCGGCGAGATTCGCACCGAGTATTCCGACACCGACAAACTTGTCGTCGTCGGCCTCCTGCGCGGCTCTTTCGTGTTCATCGCCGATCTGGTGCGCGAACTGGACCTGCCGGTCGAGGTCGATTTCCTCGAAGCGTCCTCTTACGGCAATTCCATGGAAAGTTCACGCGAAGTGCGCATTCTCAAGGATATCCGCGGCGAGATCGAAGGCCGCGATGTTCTGGTGGTCGAGGATATCGTCGATACAGGGTACACGCTGAACCACGTCATGCACCTGCTCGAAGCCCGCCACCCCCGCAAGATCAAGACCATCGCCCTGCTTGACAAACCCTCGCGCCGCGAGGCCGACATCACCGCCGACTGGATCGGGTTTTCGATCCCGGATGAATTCGTGGTCGGCTATGGCATCGACTATGCCCAACGCAACCGCAACCTGCCCTATATCGGCAAGGTGCGGTTTACCGGGTGAATATCCGTCATTACCTGCGCATGGCCCGCTGGGCCCGCAACCCGCCTTCGCGACAGCGGATCAAACTGGTGGTTGCGGTGATCGGCATCTGCTTCGTGCTGGTTCTTCTGGAACGTATCTTTGGCTGGCCGGACTGGCTGACCCCCAACTACACGCCGCGCGGCCGCATCCTGCGCTGATCACCGCGCGCGATGCCCGGCCAGCGCCTCGGCCCGCGCCTCCAGCCCGGTCACAAGGAACCGGCGCACTGCCGCCACGCGCGACACCCCGGCCATGTCCACGTGACAGGCCACCCAGATCGGCACCGACGGCAACTCTCCCGGCCGGTCCAGCCGTATAAGCCCGGACGTGGCCTCGCCCACCGGGCAGGGCAACACCACCCGCCCCAACCCCTGCCGCGCCATCTGCGCCAGCACCATGAAACTGTCCGCCGCGCCCACGATCCGGTCAGCAGATACATTCTCGGCCATCCACCCGGCGGCAGCGGCGCGGGTCAGTTGCCCGGTCATTCCCAGCCACATGTCCGGCGCCTCGGGGCGCGCATAGATCCCGAATCCCAGCCGCGCCGCCATGTCTCCGACCATGTCGTCACTCAACGACTGCGCCGGGCGCAGCGCGATATCGGCATGGCTGCGCGAGAAATCGCTATAGGCATTGGTCGAAATCAGCGCGATCTTCACCCCGCTCACGTCATTGTGAAACGCCTCCACAAGGCGCGGCAGCACCACCTGGCAGAACGTATCTGTCGACGAAACCCGCACCGTCCCCACCAGCGGCGCCTGTGTACCGCTCAGCAAATGCGCCACCGATTGCACCGCGCTGCCCACGTCCCGCGCCGCGTCCATCATCCGGGCATATTCGGGGCGCACCAGATAACCCTTTGATGTCCTTTCAAAAACCTCAACCCCATGGCGGTCTTCAAATGCCGCCACCCGGCGCAGAACCGTGGCATGGTTCACCCCCAGCCGCCGCGCCGCGCCGCTGACCGTGCCGGTTTCGGCCACCGCCAGTACAAATCGCATGTCGTCCCAGTTCTCATTGTGCATGAATGACAGACTACCCTGCAAAAATTTGGGATGGTATTCGATTTTTTCACAGATAGGCTTTGGTCATAAAACCAACTTATTCGGAGCTTCTCCATGACCCGCTTTGCGAAATTCTCTGCCGCCGCGCTTGGCATCACCCTGCTGGCCGGTACCGCCTTTGCCGACGGACATGTCAACGCCGCCGTCAAGGCGCGCCAGTCCCAGATGACACTTTATGCCTTCAACATCGGTCAGCTTGGCGCCATGGCCAAGGGCGCCGTCGACTACGACGCCGACAAGGCCAGCGCCGCCGCCGCCAACCTCGCCGCGCTGACCGCGCTCGATCAATCCGCGCTCTGGCCGCAAGGCTCGGACAGCGACTCGTTCATGGACTCCAACGCCAAGCCGGAAATGTGGCAGAATTTCCCGGACGTGATGACCAAAGGCAAGGCGCTGGCTGATGCCGCCATGGTCATGCAGACCGCCGCCGGGGGCGGGCTGGACAGCCTGCGCGGCGCCATCGGGCCGCTGGGCGGCGCGTGCAGCGCCTGTCACAAGGCCTATCGCGTCCCGCAAAACTGATCGCTGCCTGCCGAAACGCCCCAGCCGGTGGCCTTGACGGGCCACCGGTTGCCCCTGTTGCCGGAGCCGTAGAATGCGCCGCGTCCTGTCTGCCCTGATCCTGCTGGCCGTGTTTGGCCTCGCCACCTTCTGGTTTCTGACGCGTCCTGACTTCTTGCCGGACGACGCGCTGGCCGGGCTAAGCGCGGATACGACGCGCGGAGAACAGGTTTTCAACGCCGCCGGCTGCGCCTCGTGCCACACGGCCCCCAATGCCGAACCGGGCGATGCGCCCGTGCTTTCGGGCGGACAGGAATTCCCCTCGCCTTTCGGCACTTTTCTCGCGCCCAACATCACGCCCGATCCGGTTCAGGGCATCGGCGGGTGGAGCGCGCTGGACCTGGCCAATGCCATGACCCGCGGTATCTCGCCCCAGGGCGCGCATTACTATCCGGCCTTCCCCTATACGTCCTATGCGCGGGCCAGTTTGCAGGATGTGGTCGATCTGCGCGCCTTCCTGGCCACGCTGCCCGCCGATGCCACCCCCAGCCAGCCGCACAAGATCGGCTTTCCCTTCAATATCCGGCGGTCGCTGGGGGGCTGGAAACTGCTGTTCGCCAATGACGACTGGATCATGCCCGCCACCGATGCCACGCTTGAACGCGGGCGCTACCTCGTCGAGGCGCTGGGCCATTGCGCGGAATGCCACACCGCGCGCGGGCCGTTGGGCAATCTCGACCTTGATAAATGGATGGCCGGTGCGCCCAACCCAAAGGGCAAGGGCAATATTCCGGGCATCACCCCGGCCCAGCTGGACTGGTCCGCCCAGGACATCGCCTATTACTTTGAAACCGGCTTCACACCGGACTTTGACAGCGCCGGTGGCCAAATGGCGCGGGTTGTCGAAAACCTGTCAAAACTGCCTGCCAGCGACCGCAGCGCGATCACCGCCTATCTCAAGGCGCTGCCCGCAGGTCAATAGGCCCTGCGCGTCCCGCTTCAGCCCTTGACCAACTGCGCCTCGCGCGCCGCGCGCAGCCGCGCGAAATCGTCGCCCGCGTGATAGGACGACCGCGTCAGCGGCGTTGCCGACACCATCAGGAAGCCTTTGCCATAGGCCGCCTTTTCGTAGCCCGCGAATTCCTCGGGGGTCACGAACCGGTCCACGCCATGGTGTTTCGGTGTCGGTTGCAGATATTGCCCGATGGTCAGGAAATCTATCTCCGCCGCGCGCATGTCGTCCATCACCTGATGCACCGCCTGCTTGTCCTCGCCCAGCCCGACCATGATGCCGGACTTGGTAAAGATGGACGGATCCATCTCCTTGACCCGCTGCAACAGCCGCAAGCTGTGGAAATAGCGCGCGCCGGGGCGCACCTGCGGGTACAGGCCGGGGACCGTTTCCAAGTTGTGGTTGAACACGTCCGGTCGGGCCGCGACGACGATATCAAGCACGTCTGGCGCGCATTTCAGGAAATCGGGCGTCAGAATCTCGATCGTGGTCTTGGGCGAGCGATGCCGCACCGCGCGAATGGTCTGCGCAAAATGCTCGGCGCCACCATCTTCCAGGTCATCCCGGTCCACACTGGTGATCACCACATGGTTCAGGCCCAGTTTCTGCACCGCATCCGCCACGCGGCCCGGCTCGAACGCGTCCAGCGCATCTGGCTTGCCGGTGGCGATGTTGCAGAATGTGCAGCCCCGCGTACAGATCTCGCCCATGATCATCATGGTGGCGTGGCCCGCGCTCCAGCATTCGCCCGCATTGGGGCAACCCGCCTCTTCGCAGACCGTCACCAACTTGTTGTCGCGCATGATTTTCCGGGTGGCGTTATAGCCCTCGCCGGTCGGGGCCTTGACGCGGATCCATTTCGGCTTGCGCGGCTGGGCATTGTCCGGGCGGTGTGCCTTTTCCGGGTGGCGCTGTTGGGGCAGTTTCAGATCACGCAACGGTTCATCCTCGGGCAGAATAGATTTCAGCGTGCATAGCATACCGCAGCCAACCCGCTAGTGCCAGAAACGCAGAGCTGCCATGCCCGCGGCACATTCCCTGCCGCCCGGTCAGGCGATTGCCGCAGCAGCATCATCGACCATGCAATTGCAGCATTGCCCCCGAATTTAGAATCGATGTAAACCCCGCCGCAATCACAATCAATCAAGGTATTCGCGATGCAAACAGGTGCAAAACTCCCCCAAGTCGTCTTCAAGACCCGCGTGCGCGACGAGGCCGTCGGCGGCCCCAATCCGTTCCGCTGGCAGGACATGACCAGCGACGATTATTTCAAGGGCAAGCGCGTGATCCTGTTCTCGCTGCCCGGCGCCTTCACCCCCACCTGCTCGACCTACCAACTGCCCGGGTTCGAGGAAAACTTCGATAAATTCCAGTCGCTTGGTGTTGACGAGATTTACTGCATGTCGGTCAATGACAGCTTTGTCATGAACAAATGGGCCGAGGCCCAGGGCATCACCAATGTCAAGGTGATCCCGGACGGGTCGGGCGAGTTCACCCGCAAGGTCGGGATGCTCGTGCGCAAGGACAATCTTGGCTTTGGCCTGCGGTCCTGGCGCTATGCCGCCATCATCGACAACGGCGTGGTCGAGGCCTGGTTCCAGGAACCGGGGCTGGAAGACAACCACGGCGCAGACCCCTATGGCGAAAGCGCGCCCGAGACCCTGATGAAATATCTCGAAGCCGCCAGCGTGGAAACTGCCGCATAACGCCCCCACCGGGCCATTTTGTCACGGCCCGCCCCTCGGGCGGGCCGTTTCGCGTTTCAGCCGATGTAATCGCCCGCCCCGCCGGCCCGGCCCCGGTAATGCTCGCGTAGCCGGGTCAGCGCGATGCGCAGCACGATCTTGCCCGACCGCGCCGACCAGCCCAGCCGCTTTTCCGCCGCTTCCAGCCCTTCCAGGTAACAACAGCAGCGCAGCACCACATCCGACAGCCCCTCGCCCAGATCACCCAGCGCATCCGCCACCCGCTGGCGCGCCGCGCCCGGCCCCTCGCCGATCCCGCTATCCGCACGATAGCCGCCATGGCTTGGCCCGGTCAGGAACCGGTCCCAGTTCTGGCTGACATTCGGGCCCATCTGCGCCAGTTCGAAATCTTCGCGCAGCCGTTCTCCGGCCGCCACCTGATCCTCGCTCAGAAACGGCTGCCCATCCTTGTCCTTGCGCCGCGACAGCGCCGCCAGCGGGCTTTCGGTCATGTTGAAACGCACCCGCCGCGTGCGCCCCTTCTCACGCAATACCTTGTCCCCGATCATACCACGCTGCCCGGCAAAAGGTGTCTGCGCGTCGGCAAACCCCTGCGCGGCGTTTTCCTGTTCCGCCAGCATCCGGTTCAGCGCCAAACGCCCCGCGGCGGTGATCGTGTACTGCGCCACCCGGCCCGTGGCGCTGCACCGGATCCAGTCCTTCAGCACCATCGCCTGTGCGAATTCGCGCGCGATCACCGCTGTCTTGGCCGATCCGCCATCGCCCCGGTCACGCACCACGACCGCTTTGTCCATCCCCGGCGCCACCGCCAGCACCGCGCCGCTTTCACATAGCCGCCGCAGCACCCGCAATCCTTCGCGGCGCAGCGTTTCGCTGTCCGGCACCTTGGGTGTCACTCCCTTGGCCCCTGCCGGCACCGCGCCATTCCTGCGAAACCGTTCCAGCGCGGCATCGATCAGCGGATCGTCCCGCTTTGCCTCCAGCTTGCGGATCTGGCGCAGCACGGTCGAGGCATGGCACCCCTCGCGCCGGGCCAGTTCGCGGATCGAAACACCATCTTCGGTATGCGCCACATAGCGTGAAACGCTTTCAGGTACCCATTCGGGCAGGTCGTTCATCGGGCTTTCCATACGCATGCCACCTGTCTCCTATTGTTCCGTACGGGTCAGGAAAGTTGCCATGCTTACACACAGGTTTTCCCTAAAATTTTCCACAACTTAGAATTGAATTGTTACCTAGCTGTTAATATTCGACCCGTTTGACCATGATTGTTTCCAAATCCTAAACAGTCTGAAATCCCGCGTACGCTGATCTCGCCAACAGGCAACACCCGCTTAAGTTGTGCAAACTGAGGCGGAACAACAACAGGACTGATTCCATGCACGATCTTCTTGGCATCCTCGCCAATCTCCGCCGCCCACGTCTGTTGATCCGCGCCGCGCGCGCCGGCGCGCCGGATTACCGGCGCGACCAGCACCTCAAGCGCCATATGGGCTATGGCCGGCTTCCGCGCAGCGGCCCGGCCCTGATGCATCTGATGGAAATGGAAACCCAGCTCGACAGCCAGCGGCGCAGCGGCGACGCGGCCTATTCACTGGTCAGGCATGTCGATATTCTGATCGCCATGATGGGCGAAGCGCGCCTCCTGCGCGCTTCGCAAACCGAACTCTGAACTCAAAACTCAGACAAAGGCGTCCGGCATCGAGGCCTTCTTTTCCGCCACATAGGCGCGCAGCGCCTCTTCCACAGCCGGGTCCATGGCCGGTTTCTGATAGCCGGCCAACAGGCGTTCCACCCGCGCCCCCGCAAGCGCCTGCGTGTCGCGCGCGCCCTCGTCCGCCCAGGTTTCGAACGGCTTGTAATCCAGCATCTCGGTGCGCCAGAACGCGCCCTTGAAATTCGCCTGCGTATGCGCGCATCCCAGATAGTGCCCGCCCGGCCCCACCTCGCGGATCGCGTCCATCGCCTGGGCGTTCTCGTCCACCGCAATACCGCGCGCCAGGTGGTGCAACACACCCAACTGGTCGGCATCCATCACGAATTTCTCGAAACTGGACACCAGCCCGCCTTCCAGCCAGCCACAGCTGTGCAGCATAAAGTTCACGCCCCCCAGCAAGGCCGCGTTATGCGTATGCGCGGTTTCATAGGCCGCCTGGGCATCCGGCAGTTTCGATCCGCACAACCCCCCGCCCGACCGGAACGGCAGCCCCATGCGCCGCGCCAGCTGACCGGCGCCATAAAGGATATGGCTCGCTTCGGGGGTGCCGAAAGTGGGCGCGCCCGAGTTCATGTCGATCGAGGTCACGAAGGCCCCGAAAATCACCGGCGCGCCGGGCCGGACCAGTTGGGAATAGGCGATACCGGCCAGAACTTCGGCCAGAACCTGTGTCAACGTGCCCGCCACGCTCACCGGCGCCATGGCGCCTCCCACGATAAAGGGCGACACGATGCAGGCCTGGTTGTTGGCCGCATACACTTCCAGCGCGCCCATCATCACATCGTCAAACGTCAGCGGAGAGTTGATGTTGATCAGCGATGTCATCACCGTGTTGTTCTGCACGAAATCCTTGCCGAACAGGATCTCGCACATGTCCACGCTGTCCTGGGCGCGGCTGGGTTCCGTGACGGACCCCATGAACGGCTTGTCGCTCAGCGTCATATGCGCCAGCAACATGTCCAGGTGGCGCTTGTTCACCGCCACATCCGTGGGTTCACAAACCGTGCCGCCCGAATGGTGCAGCCATTTGGACATATAGCCCAGCTTCACGAAGGTCTCGAAATCCGCCATCGTGGCATAGCGCCGTCCGCCGGCGGTGTCCCGCACAAAGGGCGGTCCGTAGACCGGCGCGCAAACCAACGTGTTGCCGCCGATCTCGACGTTGCGTTCGGGATTGCGCGCATGCTGCGTGATCCGCGACGGTGCTGTCTTGCACAGCTGCCGCGCCAGGCCGCGCGGGATGCGCACCCGCTCGCCTTCCACATCCGCGCCAGCCTTGCGCCAGCGTTCCAGCGCGGCCGGGTTGTTGACGAAATTCACGCCAACCTCTTCCAGCACCGTATCGGCATTGGCCTCGATGATCTCCAGCGCCTCGTCGTTGAGCACCTCGAAGACCGGGATGTTGCGTTCGATGAATTTCGCGGTCTCGATCTTCAGACCGGTCCGTTCCGCCCGGCGCGCCGCGCCGCCCCCGGACCGTCCGCGCCGACGTGTCGCTGCTTCTGCCATGACTCTTACTCCGCCAATGGATGTTCGCGTTCCGCAACTGTTTAGCGCGCGCGCTCAGGGGCTCTGTGGAAGATAACGGCCATTGGCGTAGAAAAGCGACATTCCGTCCGGGTTTCTTCGCGTTGCCGTCAGCTTTCCGAAACGATGTCCCAGTTCACCTTGTCCACCCGGCTGTCGATCATCAGCGGCGAAATCACATTTTCAAGCGTGTCGGCCATGTCGCTGATCGAGATCTGGATGTCCAGATCCACCTGCCCGTCATTCCGCGCAAGATCGAATCCCAGCACCTGCACTCCGCGTTGCGACAGCGCCTGCATGGCCTGCGCGCGCACTTTCGTGGCATCCTTTTCGACACAGCGCAGCTGAATGCGGTATTCCTGCGTCATCGGAATCCCCGCACGGGTCTTGCGTTTCAGCCATTTGACCAGCGGCCGCAATCCCAGGTTCACAAAGATCACCGCAGACGTTGCCGCGACCGCGAACAACGGCGCGCCGGCCCCCGCGATCACACCCACCGCCGCCGAACACCACAACGTCGCCGCCGTGTTCAGCCCGTGCACGTTGAAACCTTCGCGAAAGATGATCCCGGCGCCCAGGAACCCGATCCCGGAAACCACCTGCGCCCCAACCCGGGTTGGGCTCAGCTCAGTAGGGTAAAGCGATGAAAACACAAGAAAACTCGCAGCCCCGACCGCCACCAGGGCATTGGTCCTCAGCCCCGCCATCCGCTGCCGTACCTGCCGCTCGGACCCGATCAAGGCGCCGCAAAACAGCGCCAAGGTCAGGTTCAGCGCCGCCTCATCCAGTTGAATCGCCGTCAGTTCCGCCATCGCTCCGCCCTTTTCACGCCGGTCATCCCGAACAGTCCTTGCCGATTCATGTATATACTTTGCATAGCGTTTCTATGTACAGAAAAACTTGCGCCCGGCCCTCCGTCGCGGTGTCGCCGCGCATTGCCTCTTGCGAAAAACCCGTCCGTAATCTAAGGCGCGCGCATGTCTGACACATCCCATGACCGCCTTCTCATCATCGACTTCGGCAGCCAGGTAACGCAGCTCATCGCGCGCCGCCTGCGCGAGCTGAACGTCTATTGCGAAATCCACCCCTACCAGAACGTGACCATGGACATGGTCCGCCAGATGGCGCCCCGGGCGATCATCTTCTCGGGCGGTCCGGACAGCGTCACCCGCCAGGGCTCTCCGCGCGCGCCGCAAGAGATCTTTGAGCTGGGCGTTCCGATCCTGGGCATATGCTATGGCCAGCAGGTGATGATGACCCAACTGGGCGGCACGGTTCAGTCAGGCCACGGCACCGCCGAATTCGGCCGCGCCTATGTCGATCCCAAGGGCAAGCTCGACCTGCTTGACGGCTGGTTCCAGACAGGGCGCGAACAGGTCTGGATGTCGCATGGCGATCATGTCAGCGCCCTGGCCCCCGGCTTCGAGGTGTTCGGCACCTCTCCCGGCGCGCCGTTTGCCATCACCGCCGACACCGCGCGCCATTTCTACGCGGTTCAGTTCCACCCCGAGGTGCACCACACACCCAACGGCGCGAAACTGTACGAGAATTTCGTCCGCCTGGCAGGCTTCAGGGGCGACTGGACCATGGGCGCCTATCGCGACGAGATGGTCGAAACCATCCGGCAACAGGTGGGCGACAAGAATGTCATCTGCGCCCTGTCCGGCGGCGTCGATTCCTCGGTGGCGGCGGCCCTGATCCACGAGGCGATCGGCGATCAGCTTACCTGCGTCTTTGTCGATCACGGCCTTCTGCGCAAGAACGAGGCCGAAGAAGTTGTGGGCATGTTCCGTGACAACATGAACCTCTCGGTGATCCACGCCGACGAAACCGAGCTGTTCCTTGGCGCGCTCGAGGGGCAATCCGACCCCGAAACCAAACGCAAGATCATCGGCAAGCTGTTCATCGACGTGTTCCAGAAATACGCCGACCAGATCGACGGCGCGGAATTCCTGGCCCAGGGCACGCTGTATCCCGACGTGATCGAATCGGTCTCCTTCTCGGGCGGGCCTTCGGTGACGATCAAGTCACACCACAATGTCGGCGGCCTGCCCGAAAAGATGGGCCTGAAACTGGTCGAACCGCTGCGCGAACTGTTCAAGGACGAAGTCCGCGCCCTGGGGCGTGAACTCGGCCTGCCGCCCAGCTTCATCGGCCGTCACCCCTTTCCCGGTCCGGGCCTGGCCATCCGGTGCCCCGGCGAAATCACTCGTGAAAAGCTCGACATCCTGCGCGAGGCCGATGCCGTCTATATCGACCAGATCCGCAAACACGGCCTTTACGATGAAATCTGGCAGGCATTCGTCGCCATCCTGCCCGTGCGCACGGTGGGCGTGATGGGGGACGGTCGGACCTATGATTACGCCTGCGCGCTGCGCGCCGTCACCTCCGTGGACGGGATGACAGCCGATTACTACCCGTTCACGCATGAATTCCTCGGCGAAACCGCCACCCGTATCATCAACGAGGTCAAGGGCATCAACCGCGTCACCTATGACGTGACCTCCAAACCGCCGGGGACCATCGAGTGGGAGTAGGCCTCCTGCCCATCCAATAACGGGCGCCGCCCCCGATGGGCGGCGCTTTCGTCCGGCGCCCGCCCCGGATAGCTTCACATGTACAGAATTGTCTGGAATATCCGGGCCACCTCGGCGAAACAGGGGCCAAGGGGGCCTCGATGCACTACACACGTCTTTCATTTGTCGTTGCAACCGTGCCGCGCGAACGCGCCTCCACGGCCCGGCCACCGGCCCGCAAGGGCAACGCACCCTGACCCGGCAAGGATCCCGAATGAGCGACACGTTCAAAGCCGCGCTCTGGATGAGCGGCGCGATTTTTTCCTTCACCTCCATGGCCGTGGCCGGGCGCGCCGTCAGCCTGGAGCTGGATACCTTTGAAATCATGATGTACCGCAGCTTTGTCGGCGTCATCATCGTATTGTGCGTCGCGCGCGCCACCGGCACCCATACCCAGATCAACCGGGACAGGTTGGGGTTGCATTTCATCCGCAATATCAGCCACTTCGCCGGTCAGAACCTGTGGTTCTACTCGATCACAGTTATTCCGCTGGCACAGGTTTTCGCGCTGGAATTCACCTCGCCCCTCTGGGCGATCCTGCTGGCCCCGCTGATCCTTGGCGAACGCATCACGCCGGTTGGTGCGCTGGCGGCCATAGTTGGCTTTGCCGGTATCCTGGTGGTGGCCCGCCCCTCGCCCGAGACCTTCGAAATCGGCCAGCTCACCGCGGCGCTGGCGGCCATCGGCTTTGCTCTGTCGGCCCTGTTCACCCGCAGGCTGACCCGTACTGCCACGATCACCTGCATCCTGTTTTACCTTACCGTGATGCAGGCCGCCTTTGGCCTGATCAGCGCCGGGATCGACGGCGATATCGCCCTGCCTTCGGCGGCCTCTGTCCCGTGGCTGGTGCTGATCGGCTGTGCCGGGCTTCTTGCGCATTTCTGCCTGACCTCGGCGCTGCGCCTTGCCCCGGCCACCGTGGTCATGCCGATCGATTTCATCCGCCTGCCGCTGATCGCCGTGGTCGGGGTGCTGCTGTATGACGAGCCGATTGACATTTTCGTCGTGCTTGGCGCGCTGATGATCTTTGGCGGCAATTACCTCAATATCTGGACCCAGACGCGCCGCCCGAAAAGCGCATGATCCGGGTCGCTGCCGGCCTGGCAATTGTCTAGGTTGCCGCCATGACACCGCAAAAGCACCTTTCTCTGCGCGCCTGGCTGGAGCTTGGCCTTCTTGCCCTGATCTGGGGCGGCGTTTTCCTGGCGAACCGTATCGCGCTGGATGAAATCGGCGTGCTGACGCTGGTTGCCCATCGCACCGCCTGGGCGGCGCTTGTGTTGTGGGGTGTGGTTCTGGCCATGCGACTGCCCCTGCCCCGACAGCCCCGTCTGTGGGGCGCGCTTGTCGTCATGGGGCTGCTCAACAACGTGCTGCCGTTTTCCCTGCTCAACTGGGCGCAGCTTCATATCGAAAGCGGGCTGACCTCGATCTTCAACGCGGCCACGGCGATCTTTGCGGTGCTGGTCGCGGCGCTGGTCTTTGATGACGAACGGCTGACCCTGCGCAAGGGGGTGGGCGTAAGCCTTGGCTTTATCGGGGTGGCCGTCGCCATCGGGCTGGACAATCTTGCCCGATTCGACCCGCGCAGCCTGGCTCAGCTTGCCGCGCTGGCCGCCACACTGAGCTATGCGTTGGCCGGGGCATGGGCGCGCCGCACCCTGCGCGGTTTGCCCCCGCAAATCGCGGCTGCCGGGATGCTCACCGCCTCCAGCCTGATGATCCTGCCCACCGCGTGGCTTATGGAAGGCCCGTTCACCCTGGCCTTGCCTGCCCCCACGCTTGTCGCCCTGGGGTTTGCATCGCTGATTGCAACCGCCGGGGCCTATCTGCTCTATTACCGGGTGCTGGACATGGCCGGGAGCGGCAATCTGCTCCTCGTCACCCTTCTGATCCCGCCTTTTGCCATCGGTCTTGGCGCGCTGGTATTGGGCGAAACCCTCGCGCCCCGCGCCTTTCTTGGCTTCGGCCTGCTGGCGCTTGGGCTGCTGGTGATCGATGGGCGGCTGGCGGGCCGATTGCGCCGCTGATCCGCACCGTTGGAATACCGACGCGATACCGACGCAATGCCGACACGGGGTTCCGTCGCCCGGGGAGCGATCGCGCATAGCCGTTGACCCCCTTCGCACAGGCGGCTACCACCACCGGGACAACCGGCAAGAAGGGTCGTGGCATGATCTACAATTCCGCCCGTGACTGGCGCGACGCGACGCACAGGAAGGTGCTGCTATTCGGCATGTCCGGCCTTGGAAAAACGCATGTTTCCAACATGTTACGGGATAGCGGCGCCTGGTTTCACTATTCCGTCGACTACCGTATCGGCACCCGCTACATGGGTGAATACATCGCCGACAACGCCAAGCGCGAGGCGATGAAGAACCCGTTTCTGCGCGAGCTGCTGATGACAGACTCGATCTATATCGGCTCCAACATCACCTTCAACAACCTCGCCCCCCTCTCCACCTATCTCGGCAAACCCGGCAACCCCGATCTGGGCGGCGTCCCCTTCGCCGAATACCTGCGCCGGCAAGAGCAGCACCGCATTGCCGAAACCGCCGCGCTGCTGGACACCGCGCATTTCATTGACCGCGCCAATACGCTTTATGGCTATGATCATTTTGTTTGCGACAGTGGTGGATCCATCTGCGAGGTGGTCGATGCGGAAAACCCGCAAGACCCTGTCATGAAAGCACTTTCCGATTGCGCGCTGATGGTCTGGATCAAGGGATCCGAAGCCCATACCGAAGAGCTTGTCCGCCGTTTCGACCGCGCGCCCAAGCCCATGTATTACCAGCCCGGCTTTTTGAAATCGCGCTGGGAAACCTACCTGGCCGACAATGCACTGACCGAAGAACAGGTCAACCCGGATGCCTTTGTCCGCTGGACCTATGCCCAGGCGCTGGCCCACCGCCAGCCGCGCTATGCGGCCATGGCGACATGGGGCGTAACCGTCACCGCGCAAGAGGTCAGCCAGCTGCGCGACCCATCCGATTTCGAAGACCTGATCGCCACCGCCCTTGAGGCGCGCGCCGCAAACGCCTAACTCAATCGCTCAAACCAAACCAGGAAAGCGCCTGACATGCCGATCAAACTGCCCTCGGACCTGCCCGCCTTTGACGTGCTCACGCGCGAAGGCGTGATGGTCATGTCCGAGGATCAGGCCGCCCGTCAGGATATTCGCCCGCTGCGCATCGGCCTGCTGAACCTGATGCCAAAGAAGATCCAGACGGAAAACCAGTTCGCCCGGCTGATCGGCGCCACAGCCCTGCAAATCGAGCTGTCTCTGATCCGCATGAGCGAACATCAAACCCGCAACACCGCCGCCGAACACATGGCTGAATTCTATCGCCCCTTCTCCGAGGTGAAGGCCACGGGCGAGAAATTCGACGGGCTGATCATCACTGGCGCACCGATTGAGCATTTGCCGTTCACCGATGTCACCTATTGGGACGAACTGTGCGAAGTCTTTGACTGGACCCAAACCCATGTGCATTCCACATTTGGCGTCTGCTGGGGCGGCATGGCGATGATCAACCATTTTCATGGTGTCAAGAAACACATGCTGAACGCCAAGGCCTTTGGCTGTTTCCGGCATCGCAACATGGACCCGGCCAGCCACTATCTACGTGGATTTTCAGACGATTGCGTGATCCCGGTCAGCCGCTGGACGGAAATGAAACAGGCCGAGATCGATGCGGTTCCCGCGCTCAGGACACTGTTGTCCAGCGACGAGGTCGGCCCGTGCCTTGTTCAGGACAGCGCCCATCGCGCGCTCTATATCTTCAACCATTTCGAGTATGACAGCGACACGCTCAAACAGGAATATGATCGCGACGTGGCCGAGGGCACGCCCATCAACGTGCCAGCCAACTATTACCCGAATGATGATCCCTCGCGCCCGCCGCAGAATCGCTGGCGCAGCCATGCGCACCTTCTTTATGGCAACTGGATTACCGAGGTTTACGAAACCACGCCATATGACATGAATGCGATCGGCGCCTGAACCCGCCGCCCGATTGCACTCCCAGCCGCTGCCGGTCATAGTGTCTGAAAACGGAGAGCTTTCATGGAGCTGCCTTTCGACGGGGCGATCAGCGCCTTCTACAGAACCACCGCACCCTCAACGATCCGCAACGCCATCAAACGTGCCGACAAGGGCGAACTGCTCGATCCGGACTTCCCCCATTCCGAGCGGCTGAATCGGAAAGCCTATGAATCCGAACTGCGCGCACTGCAAATCGAACTGGTCAAGCTGCAACATTGGTCCAAGGCAACAGGCGCGCGGATCGCCATGGTATTCGAGGGGCGTGATGCTGCCGGAAAAGGCGGTACAATCAAACGCTTCCGCGAACACCTTAATCCACGTGGCGCGCGCGTGGTGGCGCTGGCCAAACCCTCCGAGGCGGAACAGACCCAGTGGTATTTCCAGCGATATATCGATCATTTGCCTTCGGGCGGCGACATCGTGTTCTACGATCGCTCCTGGTACAATCGCGGCGTGGTCGAGAAAGTGTTCGGGTTTTGCACCGACGATCAGCGCGAAACATTCTTTCGCCAGGTTGGCGCGGTCGAACAGACCCTGGTCGATGATGGAATCCATCTGTTCAAGTTCTGGATGAATGTCGGGCGCGCCGAACAGCTGCGCCGTTTTCTGGCGCGCGAAAGCGACCTCCTCAAACAGTGGAAACTTAGCTGGATCGATGTCGAGGGCCTGAACCGCTGGGACGATTACACCGCCGCCATTGGCGAAACCCTGGAGCGCAGCCATTCCGGCACCGCCCCCTGGACTGTGATTCGCTCGGATGACAAGCGCCGCGCCCGTCTGAACGCCATGCGCACCGTGCTGCACGCGCTCGACTATGATCGCAAGGACACGCGCAATATCGGCGCGGTCGATCCCCTGATCTGCGGAGGGCCAGACATCTGGAATGCCTAAGAAACGCGGCTATCATCACGGCAATCTGCGCCAGGCCCTTGTCGAAGCGGCCCTGCAACTGATCGAGGTCAGGGGCCCGACGGGCTTTACCCTGTCCGAAGCGGCCAAACAGGCCGGGGTCACGCCCGCCGCCGTCTACCGCCATTTCGAGGGCCGCGAAGACCTGATTGCCGAGGCCGCGCGGCAGGGCTACGAGATCTTCGCCGACCTGATGCAGTACGCCTACGACAAGGGCCAGCCTTCGGCGCTGGCCAGTTTCGAGGCCACGGGGCGCGCCTATCTCGCCTTTGCCCGCAAGTATCCCGGACATTACATCGCCATGTTCGAAAGCGGCGTTCCCGTCAATCGCACGCCCGAACTGGCCAAGGTCGCGGCCCGCGCCCGCGGCGTGATGGAGCGCGCCGCCAATGATCTGAGCCAGCACATAGCACCGGAAAAACGCCCCCCCCCAAGCATGTTCTCGGCCCATATCTGGGCCATGAGCCACGGCGTGGTCGAACTGTACGCCCGCAATTCGCCCGGCACCCAAAGCCCGTTTTCTCCCGAGGATCTGCTGGAAACCGGTATTGGCGTGTATCTGCGCGGTCTCGGGCTGATTGGTCAGGACGCATGATGACAAAATGGATTGGCATGATCGCCATCGTCCTCACGCTCGCCGCCTGTGGCGAGAAAAGCTATAATGAAATCGGCCTGATGCCGCCCCCGGCCCTTTACACCAGCGGCGCGGCCAAGCCATTTCTCGGGGATACCGGGCGCAGGATCGAAACGCAAAACACGCTGTTCTATGCGACCGACCGCGCCCCGGCCACCACCGAAGACAAAAGCGCCTTCTACGCAAACCGCCGCGGGTTTGTCCTGCGTGTCGGCACCGCCGATGTAGCCATGACCCCGCCGCTGGCGGACCGCGACGCGATGCGTGCCATCACTCTTGGACAGGATGACGGCCCGCCGCGCACCCTCACCGTGACCGGCGTAACCGAGATCGGCGGGCTGCCAGCCGACCCACCCAACCCGCTCGTGGCCGAACTGCCCATGGACACCCCGCCAGACGGACGAAAGGCCTTTGCGCAACAGATCAATCAACAGCTGGCCCGCTCCGGCAGCCGCGATGCCTATATCTATGTGCATGGCTACAACGTGGATTTCGCCTATCCCACGCTGGTCTCGCGCGAATTGCAGCATTACCTGGGTTATCGCGGCGCCTTCATCAGCTACAACTGGCCCGCCACCCCCAGCCGGCTGGCCTATTTCAAGGATATCGAAACCGCCAGCGCCACCCGCCGCAACCTGCGCTCGCTGATCGAATTCCTGTCCGCCAATACCAATGTGCGCCGGGTGAATCTGATCGGCTACAGCGCCGGGTCGCGGCTGGTGTTCGAAACCGCCTACCAGATCGCGCTGCTCAACCGGGGCGGCCATGGCCGGGCGCGGCTGGGGCAGGTCATACTGATCGGCAGCGACCTTGACCGCACCTATTTTTCCGAGGCCCTGGCCGACGGGCTGCTTGACGGCATGGACCAGCTCTCGATCTACATGTCCGGGCAGGATTCCGCGCTGGCCATGTCGCGCCTGTTGTTTGGCGAACACCGCCTGGGCCAGGTCTGGGACAGCAGCGCCACATCCGAACCGATCGAAGACCGCCTCGCGGACATCTCAAGGCTTGCCCTCATCGATGTCACAGATGCAAAGGGCGCCACCCTGGGCAACGGTCATTGGTATTTCCGGTCCTCCCCCTGGGCCAGCAGCGACATACTTCTGACGCTTCTGTCAGGCAACCCGCCACACAAGCGCGGCCTGGTGCGCCAGGAAGGGGCGGTCTGGACCTTTCCTGCCACCTATGCCGATAGCCTGGCAATCGGTGACGGCTCCTGACACGAAAAAAGGGCCGCCCGGCCGGGCAGCCCTTTGCGATACTGTCCCTCGAAAAACGTCTTAACGCTTGGAGAACTGGAACGAACGGCGGGCTTTGCGCTTGCCGTATTTCTTGCGCTCCACAACGCGGCTGTCGCGGGTGAGGAAGCCGGCGGCCTTCAGCGGTGCGCGCAGGGACGGTTCGTACAGCTGCAACGCCTTGGAGATGCCATGCTTGACCGCACCGGCCTGACCGGTCAGACCGCCGCCCTTGACGGTGGCGACAACGTCGAATTCACCTTCGACACCAGCCACCTGAAAGGGCTGGCGCAGGATCAGTTGCAGCACGGGACGGGCAAAATACTTGTCCTGGTCCTTGCCGTTCACGATCACCTTGCCCGAACCGGGCTTGATCCACACGCGGGCCACGGCGTCTTTCCGTTTGCCGGTCGCGTAAGAGCGGCCAAATTCGTCACGAACGGGTTCGCGCGGGGCGGCGACTTCGACAATAGCTTCTTCACCGGCAACGGCGTTCAGCTCTTCAAGCGAGTTGATTTGATCAGCCATTGATTAGCTCCGGGTGTTTTTCTTGTTCATGGATTTGACATCCAGCACTTCGGGCTGCTGCGCCTCGTGCGGATGTTCGGCACCGGCATAGACGCGCAGGTTGGTCATAACCTTGCGGCTCAGGCGGTTGCCCGGCAGCATACGCTGAACCGCTTTCATCACCACGCGTTCGGGATGTGCGCCTTCCAGGATCTGCTGCTTGGTGCGTTCCTTGATCCCACCGGGGTGGCCGGTGTGCCAATAGTAGTTTTCTTCGCGCTTCTTGCCGGTCAGCTGGATCTTGTCCGCGTTGATCACGATGACATTGTCACCCATGTCCATATGCGGGGTGAAGGTGGCCTTGTGCTTGCCGCGCAGGCGCATGGCGACGATCGATGCAAGACGGCCCAGCACCACGCCTTCGGCGTCGATGATGATCCATTTCTTGTCGATGTCTGCCGGGGTAGCAGAGTAGGTTTTCATATTGGTCTTCCAGATTGGTTGACAGGGTTGCCGGAATCCCGGCGCGCCGAAATTCGATGGACGGGTTATACTGTACGCAAAACGCGCGTCAAGCGGCGTCTGCACCATTTAATTTAAGCATTTCAATGCCTTACAAAATAGGTATCAAAATACCCCACAAAATCCCGCGCCTGACACCGCGCATCGCTTACTGTCAGCCCCGTCAAGCCTGCCCTGGCGGTATCGCATAGGTCATGCTGGCGCGGGCGACCGGTTCCTGGCCGCCTTCGGAATAGATCAGGATATCCGTCACCGACAGCGTGCGTCCCAGCTTCAACAGCCGGGCCCGGGCGATCAGGTCTTTTCCCGCCTCGGGTTTGCGCATGAAATCCAGGCTGCAATTCGTCGTGACGGTCAACGCCTCTTTCCCGATCCGCGCCATCGTCGCCACATAGGCGGTGACATCGGCCAGCGAAAACATCGCCGGGCCGGACACCGTGCCGCCGGGGCGCAGATGCCGTTCGGCCACCTTCAGCCGCACCACCGTGTTCACCCCGTCCATCTCTTCCACTTCGAAATCGTCGCGAACCTGTGGAAACACCTCTGTCAGGAACGCCATCATCTCGTCCGTGCTCATCACTGCCTGCATGTGCTTTTCCTCCCTGCCTGTCGCGGCTAAGCTTGCCGCAAACCCCCGGGAGGACAAGATGGAATTGCTGGAACGTCACGACACGAACGCCGTCGCCTACCTGACGATGAACGCGCCCGAGCGGCTGAACGCGCTTTCGGATGAAATGCTGGCGGCGCTGCAATCCCAGTTCGAGGCGCTGCGCGACACAGCCTCGGTCCGCGCCGTCGTGCTCGCCGGAGCCGGCAAGGCGTTCTGCGCCGGGCATGACCTGAAACAGATGACCGCCGGTCGTCAGGCGCCAGATGGGGGCAAGGCCTATTTCAGGGATCTGTTCGACCGCTGCGCCACCATGATGCAAACCATTCAGTCCCTGCCCCAGCCGGTGATCGCCAGCGTGCACGGCATCGCCACCGCCGCGGGCTGCCAGCTGGTCGCCAGCTGCGACATGGCCGTGGCGGCGCATGGCACGCGCTTTGGCGTAAACGGCGTGAATATCGGCCTGTTCTGCTCAACCCCGATGGTTGCCCTCAGCCGCAATATCGGGCGCAAGAAAGCGTTCGAACTGTTGACCACCGGCCGGTTCCTGTCCTGTGGCGAGGCCGAGGCGCTTGGCCTGATCAACACCACTGCCCCAGCCGACCAGCTTGACGACACCACGCGCGCGCTGGCCGAAACCGTCGCCGGCAAGCTGGGCGCCGCCGTCAAGATCGGCAAGCAGGCGTTCTATACCCAGCTGCAAATGCCGCTGGATCAGGCCTATGCCTATACCGGCGACGTGATGGTCGAGAACATGCTCTTTCGCGACACCGAGGAAGGCATCAGCGCCTTCCTTGAAAAACGCGATCCGAACTGGGCTCAGTAACACCCTGATCTTTGGCCGTTTCTTGCCTCGCAACGGTGTTTTTCCCAGGCGGCGGTTTTTCCAACCGCCAATCTGGCGCAAAGTGATCCCATCATGCCCCGGCTCTGGCTGTGGCAGGCTGCCTCGATCCAACCTGCGGGACAGGACCGAAGCGGCGCATCTCGGCGGTGTTCCCACAAGATGGCCGCCGATCCATCGCTCAGCGCGCGGATATTACCTGCCGCGCGTGGGTTGCGCGGGCTTTCGGGGGTCATTGTCGCTTACCTCGACCCACCGAAAGCCGCGCCACTTTTCCCAGCCAATCCCTGCGCGGAAAATCGCTCGAATTGTTTCCAATTCCGGGCACCTGTTTTTCCCGATCTCCGCTATGCGCCCCACGCCCGACATGCCATAAACGCATCAGAGCGAATGCGATTTTTCGCAAACTTCGGGTCGCCGCCGGCAAATAGTCCCTCCAGGGTCACATCTCTCTGGCCTCGCCATGACCGCGGCGACCCGCATCCCCTCTTTCCAAACCGCCCGGTCTGACTTATGTGCGCGGTCATGACACAGGAATTGCATATCGTCGGTGGCGGCATGGCCGGCTCCGAAGCCGCCTGGCAGGCCGCGCAAATGGGTGTGACCGTGGTCATCCACGAAATGCGCCCGCATGTCGGCACCTTTGCCCACCAGACCGGCCACCTGGCCGAGATGGTCTGCTCCAATTCGTTCCGCTCGGATGACGATGAACAGAATGCCGTCGGCCAGCTGCATTGGGAAATGCGCGCCGCCAACGGGCTGATCATGGCCATGGCCGACAAGCACCGCCTGCCCGCCGGGGGCGCGCTGGCGGTCGATCGCGATCTTTTTGCCCAAGGCGTCACCGAAACGCTGCGCGCCCTGCCCAATCTGCGCGTCGAGACCGGCGAAATCACCACGCTGCCCACCGAGGGCCACTGGATCATTGCCACCGGACCGCTCACCTCGTCGGCACTGGGCGCCGCAATCCAGGCCGAAACCGGCGCCGAACGGCTGGCGTTTTTTGATGCCATCGCCCCGATCGTCTATGCCGACACGATCGACATGAACGTCGCCTGGATGCAATCGCGCTATGACAAGGGGGAAACCGAGGCCGAACGCAAGGCCTATCTCAACTGCCCCATGAACCGCGACCAGTACGAGGCGTTCATCGACGCGCTGCTGGCCGCCGACAAGACCGAGTTCCACGAAGGCGAGACCGCCGGCTATTTCGACGGCTGCCTGCCCATCGAGGTCATGGCGGAACGCGGCCGCGAAACCTTGCGCCACGGGCCGATGAAACCGGTCGGCCTGACCAACGCCCACAAGCCCGACGAAAAAGCCTGGGCGGTGGTTCAACTTCGCCGGGATAATGCATTGGGAACATTGTATAATATCGTCGGCTTTCAAACCAAGATGAAATATGGGGCGCAAACCGATGTGTTCCGCATGATCCCGGGCCTGGAAAACGCCTCTTTCGCACGTCTTGGCGGCATCCACCGCAACACGTTCCTCAACGCGCCCACGCTTCTGGACGATCAGATGCGCCTGAAATCCCGTCCCAATATTCGGTTTGCCGGGCAGGTGACGGGCGTCGAGGGCTATGTGGAAAGCGCCGCGATGGGGCTTTTGGCGGGCCGTCTGGCCGCCGCCCAGATGCTGGGCACACCGCTTTCAACCGCGCCTGCGAACACCGCCATGGGGGCTTTGGTGCATCACATTACCGGTGGTGCCGAGGCCAAGACATTTCAGCCGATGAATGTGAATTTCGGTCTTTTTCAACCGGTTGACGGGCTCAAAGGCGGGCGGCGCGGGCGCAAGGACCGCTACAAGGCCTATACCGACCGCGCCAAGGCCGACTGGCGGGATTGGCTCGCGGCGCAAAGCTGACTGGACGAACCCGGCGCCACAGGCTTTAATCGGGGCATGACCCGAAAATTTCTAGATATCGTCTATGAGTATATCGGCAAGGGTGTCGCCGATTTCTATGACGACTGGGCCGCCACCTACGAGGCCGAAGTCGCCGAAAACGGCTATGTCACGCCGGGGCGATGCGCCCGGGCGCTGGCCCGGCACCTGAAACAGCCCGACGCGCCGATCCTCGATTTCGGCTGTGGCACCGGCCTGTCCGGCCTCGCCCTGCGCGCCGAGGGGTTTTCCACGATCGACGGGATCGATCTTTCTGCGGAGATGCTGGAACAGGCCCGTGCCAAGGGTATCTACCGGACCCTTACTCAGGTCGATGGCGCGGGGCCTTTGCCCGTGCAGCCTGGCGATTATCAGGCCATTGCCGCCATTGGCGTGATCGGTCCCGGTGCGGCGCCGCTCGCCGTGTTCGATACCCTGACCGGGTTGCTGGCACGCGGTGGCTTCATGACATTCTCGTATAACGACCACGCGCTCAGGGATCCGACCTACGAGGCCCGGCTCAACGAATATGTCGATGTGGGCGCACTGCGGCTCCTGCATCGTGAACACGGCCCCCACCTGCCCACGCGCAACATTCACGCCATGGTTTATGTTGTTGAAAAAACGTGACATTCACAACAAGATTCGCCCCGTCCCCCACCGGCCCCCTGCATTTGGGCCATGCCTATTCCGCCCTGCTGGCCCATGACATGGCGCGCGCGGCGGGCGGGCGTTTCCTGTTGCGGATCGAAGACATCGACAGCACGCGCTGCCGGCCCCATTGGGAAGCGCAGATTTATGACGATCTCGCCTGGCTGGGCATCGCCTGGGACGCCCCGCCCCAGCGCCAATCCGACCACCTGACCGCTTATCGGGCCGCGCTGGACGGGTTGTGGCGTCGGGGCCTGATCTACCCCTGCACCTGTACGCGCCGCGACATCGGCGCCGCGGCATCCGCACCCCAGGAAGGCGCCGCACCCGCCTATGGGCCGGACGGGCTGATCTATCCCGGAACCTGCCGCGCAAAACCACGCCCGCCTGTCATGCCCGACGGGACAGTCCTGCGCCTGAACATGGCTGCCGCCCTGAAGGTGATCGGCGCGCCCGATACCCGGTTGAATTTTCGGGAAACCGGGACTGGCACGACCCGTGCGATCAGTATCGACATGCAGAAACTAACTTCAACTGTCGGCGATATTGTTCTGAGCAGAAAAGATTTTCCCGGCTCGTACCATCTGTCTGTCGTGCTGGACGATGCCGCGCAGAACGTCACCCATGTGATCCGTGGTACTGACCTGTTCGACGCCACGCAAATCCATGTCGTCCTTCAGAAACTGTTTGGGCTGGCCACCCCAACCTATCACCATCATCGCCTGATCCGCGATGCCGCCGGCAAGCGGCTGGCCAAGCGTGACGATGCCCGCGCCATTGCCAAATACCGCGCCGACGGCGCCACCCCGCAGGACATTCGCGAAAAGGTTGGATTATAGGGCGGTCTTCGCCCATTGTTTCCCTTCCGTTCGCCAAATGATTGACACAAAACCAGAACATGTATAGAACAAAGACATATTCTTATTCGGAGGGCCCGTCGTGCTGACCAGGAAACAACTCGACCTGCTGGAATTCATCCACACACGCGTGCAGCGCGATGGCGTCCCGCCCAGCTTTGACGAGATGAAGGATGCGCTGGATCTGCGCTCCAAATCCGGCATTCACCGTCTGATCACCGCCCTTGAAGAGCGCGGCTTCATCCGCCGCCTCGCGCATCGGGCGCGCGCCATCGAGGTCGTGAAACTGCCCGAATCCATGGGCGGTGCCCCAACCACCGGATTCACGCCCCGCGTGATCGACGGACCGCATCCCTCCCCCACGCAACCGGCAAATATCTCCCGGGACGAGGTTCAGCTGTTTGCCCGCGAATTGCCCGTGATGGGCAAGATCGCCGCCGGGGTCCCGATCGAGGCGATCAGCCATGTCGATCATCACGTCGCGGTTCCCGGACAGATGCTTTCGTCGGGCGGCTCGCATTACGCGCTCGAGGTCAAGGGCGATTCGATGATCGAGGCCGGGATCAATGACGGTGACGTGGTCATCATCCGCGAATCCTCTACCGCCGATAATGGCGACATCGTCGTCGCGCTGGTCGAGGACCAGGAGGCGACGCTGAAACGCTTTCATCACAATGGTAGTTCCATCGCGCTCGAGGCCGCCAACCCGGCCTACGAAACCCGCGTCTATCCCGAAGACAAGGTCAAGGTGCAGGGCTGTCTTGTCGGGCTGATCCGAACCTACTGAACGTTCTATCTTTCGCGGGTTTGCCTTGCCGGCGATTTCCCTTGCCGGCGCGCGCCGCTCCAAAGCCGGGTGCCACTGGCCTCGCGCACGGTGCGGAACATCGGCTGACCGTTGCGCATCCGGATGGCCACCGCGCCCAGCCGTTTCAACCGGGCGGGATCGTAAACATCACAGGGCCATTCCCCGCCAGCCTGTTCCGAAAATACCGCCACATCCCCCGGTGCGCACCCATCGAACCCGGCCAGCCCGGTCTTGCCCTGCACATGGATCAGGCGCCCCGTTTCGCCCAGATCAACGATGCGCACGCCCTTCCGGCTTTCCGCCGACGGGGCCCGCCACAGCCCCGCTGCCCTGGCCTGATCCAGCGCCGAGCCGTCGTTTTCCAGCCAGTTGCGCGCCACGAACCCCTGTCCGCGCGGCTTGGACAGCGCGCGGCCCTGCACGGTCATCACCCCAACCAGCGCCCCGCTATCGGCAATCAGCACATCCGGGCGGCGCGCCTGCGTCCAGCCCGCCAACGCCAGCACCATCACCACAACCCCGGCCCACCGCGCCTTGCCCTGCCACAGCCCCAGCCCCAACGCGCCCGACGCCAGCACCGGTATCACCCAGCCCGGCGGGCTGGGCACCGTGCCACGCGCGCCCTCCAGCCCGGCAACGAATTCCGCCACGCCCAGTATCCAGCGCAGCCCCAGCGCCATCGGCACAAGCCCGATCTGCTCCAGACCCAGCGGCGCCAACAGCCCCGCCGCCACGGCCGAGGGCACCACCACCATGCCCATGACCGGCACCGACACCAGGTTGGCAGGCAGGCCATAATGCGCCACCTGGTTAAAGAACGCCGCCGCAAAGGGCGCCGTGGCCAGCCCGGCCACCAGCGACGAGAGGAACACCGCCGCCACCGGCCGCATCCAGCGTGGCCCCAGCGCGATCTCGCGGTCACGCAACCATCCAAAACAGATCACGAGCGCCGTTGTCGCGGCAAAGGACATCTGAAATCCCGGCCCCAAAAGCGCCTCGGGACGCAACACCAGAACCACCAGCGCCGCCATCGCCACCGCCCGCAGGCTCAGCGCCCGGCGATCGAACAGGATCGCCATCAACATCACCGCTGTCATCACGAATGCCCGCTCGGTCGACACGCTGCCCCCCGACAGCATCAGATATCCCGCCGAAGCCACCAGCGCCGCCACCGCCGCCACCTTGCGCGTGGGGATCCTCAACGCCACCGCCGGCACCAGCGCCAGCCCCACCCGCACAGCGCCAAACACGAACCCGGCCAACAGCCCCATGTGCAAACCGGAAATCGCCAACAGATGCGCCAGGTTCGATATCCGCAGCGCCTCGATGGTCGACAGCGCAATGCCGGACCGGTCCCCGGTTGTCACGGCCGCGCCGAACCCGGCCACATCGGCGGGCATCCGCGCCTGAATTGCCCCCGACAGCCACATGCGAAAGGCAAACACGTCCCGCCGCCCGGCGGGTGGCCCCAGTTCCAGCACGGGGCTGCGGGTATAGCCCACCGCGCCAAGCCGCTGAAACCAGGCATGGCGCCGGAAATCGAACCCGCCCGGCTCCACCGGCCCGTTCGGGGCCGACAGGTGGCCGCTCAGCCCCACCCGCAGTCCCGGCGCCGGATCGATATAGCCTTGGGATCCGTGCAACGACACCCGCACCCGGCGCGGCGTGTCGGCGGGGGCAATGCCCTTGAGCACCACATTGGCCAGGGTCAGGCGCACCGCGTCCGAGGCCGACCGGTCTATCCCCACCACGGTGCCTTCGACCGGCCCGTAATAGCGCCAGGTCAGAACCGGCCCGGCCACCGCATGCGCCCGCGCCCCGGCCAGCGCAAACCCCGCCACCAACAGCGCCAGCGCCCAAAGCAACGGACCAGAGACCGCGCCGCCGCGCAGCGCACCGGCGCCAAGGCACATCGCCCCGATACCCGCGCCCCACAGCGCCGCAACCGGCGGTTCGCGCCGCAACAGGAAATACAGACCGATCCCAACCCCAAGGAAAACCGGTGCCCAGGCAAACAAATGCCCCCTCTGCCCCAGCAGGGCCAGCCGGATCTCGTTGACGGCGCGCAAGCCTTGTCCTCTCTCGGGCGGGTCGATAGACAGGCGCCAACGCTAGATCATGCATGGTTACCGAAAGGTTAAGCTCCCCGATGTCAGCCCAGGTCGTCACCCGTTTCGCCCCATCCCCCACCGGTTTCCTGCATATCGGCGGCGCGCGCACCGCGCTGTTCAACTGGCTCTACGCCCGTGGCCGGGGCGGCAAGTTCCTGCTGCGGATCGAAGATACGGACCGCGCCCGCTCCACCCCCGAGGCAACGGCCGCCATCCTGCAAGGGCTGGCCTGGCTGGGCCTGGATCACGATGGCGACGTGGTGTCCCAGTTCGAGGGCGCCGCGCGTCACGCCGAGGTGGCGCACCAGCTTCTGGCCCAGGGCAAGGCGTATAAATGCTTTGCCACGCAGGACGAAATCGCCGCCTTCCGCGAACAGGCCCGCGCCGAGGGAAGATCGACCCTCTATCGCAGCCCCTGGCGCGATGCCGACCCGGCAACCCATCCCGACGCCCCCCACGCGATCCGCATCAAGGCGCCTCTGACCGGCGAAACCGTGATCCGCGATCAGGTCCAGGGCGATGTCACCATTCGCAACGACCAGCTTGACGACATGATCCTGCTGCGCTCGGACGGCACGCCGGTCTACATGCTGGCGGTGGTTGTCGATGACCATGACATGGGCGTGACCCACGTGATCCGGGGCGACGACCATCTCAACAACGCGGCGCGCCAGATGATGATCTATCAGGCCATGGGCTGGGACGTGCCGGTCTGGGCGCATATTCCGCTGATCCACGGACCGGACGGCAAGAAGCTGTCCAAGCGCCACGGCGCGCTGGGGGCCGGGGAATACCAGAAGATGGGCTATCCGGCGGCGGGAATGCGCAACTACCTCGCGCGCCTGGGCTGGAGCCATGGCGATGACGAATATTTCACCGATGCGCAGGCCCGGGCGTGGTTTGATCTTGACGGAATCGGCAAAAGCCCGGCCCGGTTCGACACCAGAAAGCTGGAAAACCTCTGCGGCCAGCACATCGCCGCCGCGGACGATGCCGCACTGCTGCAAGAATTGCAGGAATTTCTCGTCGCAACAGGGCTGCCCCCCCTCAGCGACGAAAAGTCCACCCTTTTGGGGACTGCGATGTATTGCCTCAAAGAGCGCGCCAAGACCTTCCCGGAACTTATTGAAAAAGCTCACTTTGTATTGGCCGATCGCCCGCTGGAACCGGATGCGAAGGCCGCGAAAAACCTTGATTCAGTATCCCGTGGTATACTGACAGAATTGACGCCGCAGCTGCAAAATGCTAGCTGGACGCGAGACGGTTTGGAGGCTGTCACAAGCGCTTTCGCAGAAGCCCGCGAAATCAAGTTCGGCAAGATGGCTGGTCCCTTGCGGGCGGCGCTTGCGGGGCGCGCGGTGACACCAAGCGTATTCGACATGATGCTGGTCCTGGGCCGCGAGGAAACGCTCGCCCGCCTGATGGACGCGGCCCGATACGAAGCGGCGGCGCAAGACGGCTGATCGGGTTGCGTCCCACCTAACAAGCAACGCTCGCGTGATCCGCGCTCGGGCATGAAGATGAAGGGAAATTGAATGTCTGACACTCAGAAAACCGCGACTTTGACGATCGACGGTCAAAGCTACGAACTGCCGATCCATTCGCCCACTGCGGGGCCGGATGTGCTGGACATTCGCAAGCTCTATGGCCAGGCTGGCGTGTTCACCTATGACCCCGGCTTCACCTCGACTGCGGCCTGCGACTCGACCATCACCTATATCGACGGTGAAAAAGGCGAACTGCTGCACCGCGGCTACCCGATCGACCAGCTGGCGGGCAAATCGCACTATCTCGAAGTCTGCTATCTGCTGCTCTACGGCGAACTGCCCTCGGCGGCCGAGCTTGAGGATTTCGAGCGCACGATCACCCGCCACACCATGATCCACGAACAGATGCACAACTTCTTCCGCGGCTTCCGCCGCGACGCGCATCCGATGGCCACCATGGTGGGCGTGGTCGGTGCCATGTCGGCCTTCTACCACGATTCGACCGACATCAGCGACCCGCGCCAGCGCGAAGTTGCCAGCCACCGCCTGATCGCCAAGATGCCGACGATTGCGGCGATGGCCTATAAATACTCGATCGGCCAACCGTTCATGTATCCGCGCAACGATCTCGATTACGCGGCCAACTTCCTGCACATGTGCTTTGCCGTCCCGGCCGAAGAATACCATGTCGATCCGATCCTCAGCCGCGCCATGGACCGCATCTTCACCCTGCATGCCGATCACGAACAGAACGCCTCCACCTCGACGGTGCGCCTGGCCTCGTCTTCGGGCGCCAACCCGTTCGCCTGTATCGCCGCCGGCATCGCCTGCCTCTGGGGCCCGGCCCATGGCGGCGCCAACCAGGCCTGCCTGGAGATGCTCAAGGAAATCGGCTCGCCGGAAAACATCCCGGAATATATCGCCCGCGCCAAGGACAAGAACGATCCGTTCCGTCTGATGGGCTTTGGCCACCGCGTCTACAAGAATTTCGACCCGCGCGCGACGGTCATGAAACAGTCCGCCGACGAGGTGCTGGAACTTCTGGGCGTCGAGAACAACCCGATCCTGGCCACCGCCAAGGAACTCGAGGCCGCCGCCCTGGCCGATCCCTATTTCGCCGAGAAAAAGCTGTTCCCGAACGTCGATTTCTACTCGGGCATCATCCTCGAGGCGATGGGCTTCCCCACGTCGATGTTCACCCCGGTTTTTGCGCTGTCGCGCACCGTCGGCTGGATTTCCCAGTGGAAAGAGCAGCTGTCCGATCCGGCCCACAAGATCGGCCGCCCGCGCCAGCTCTACCTGGGCGAAACCGAACGCGACTACGTGGATATCGAAAACCGCTGATCCCGGCGTCACTGATCTGCCAAGGGGCCGCTCTTTCGGGCGGCCCCTTTTTCGTGGGCTTGCGGTCTGGCGCAAAGGCGCCTATGTCCCGCCCATGGTCCGCAGTTCACCAAGGCGCCGCCGGTCATCCGACCACGCTAAACCTGTTTGATACCACCGACAGCACCCTTTGTTCGTGCCGTCGACAAGGGCGGCCATCGACCCCTCCGGGGCGGCACAGTGCCAAAAGGATGCTCGGCCATGTCCAAAGACGTGACGCCACTTTTCATTGACGATATCTCCGGCTTTGCGCGGATTTTGCGCAAATCGCTTTCCCAGACCGAGGCCCTGCCCGGCCATGCCGCAATGCTGACGCTGATTGCCAAGGCAGCAGGCTATCGCAACCACCAGCATCTGCGCTCCGCACAGCCATCCGCGCCGGATCTGGACGAACTCGCGCTAAAACGCGCCATGCGGGTTTTTGACGACACCGGGCGCATGGCGCGCTGGCCGAAATGGACCAAGGTTCAGGGTCTGTGCCTCTGGCCGTTCTGGGCACGGCTTCCGGCGCATCGCAAGATGACGGAAAAAGAGGTCAACACCATACTGAAAGAGGGTCTGGCCTTTCCGGATCACGTCCTTGTGCGGCGCTCGTTGATCGACCACGGGCTTGCCACGCGGGCCACCGACGGTTCCGCCTATCGACGTGTAGAACGCAAACCCACCCCCGAGGCACTGGCCCTCATGGCGCATCTGCGCGGCTGACGACGGATCAGCGCCCCTCGTAATTCGCGGGGCGCTTTTCCAGAAACGCCAATACGCCTTCCTGGAAATCGCGTGTCTTGCCCAGACGGCCCTGCAACCGGGCCTCGTTTTCCATCTGGCCGATCCAGTCCTTGTCCCAGCTTTCGCGCATCGCCTGCTTGATACGGGCATAGGCTTGTGTCGGTCCGTTGGCCAGATGCGCGGCCCTCTCGCGCCAATGCGCGTCAAACACATCGTCCCCGACCGATTCCCAGATCATGCCCCAGTCATCGGCCTGGCGGGCGGAGATCCTGTCGGCGAACAATGCCGCGCCCATCGCCTTGGCCATGCCCATGGCGCGCGGCAACACATAGGTGCCCCCCGCATCCGGCATCAGCCCAATCCGGGCAAAGGCCTGCAAAAAATAGGCGCTCTGGGCGGCAATCACCACATCCGCCGCCAACGCTAGGTTCGCACCCGCCCCCGCCGCGGCGCCGTTTACCGCGCTGATCGTGGGCACCGGGCATTCCCGAATGGCGCGGATCATCGGCGTATATTCATCCCGCAGCCCCCGCTCCAGATCCATCGACGCCGCGCTGCCGCCGTCGCCCAGATCCTGCCCCGAGCAGAACGCCTTGCCCGCGCCGGTCAGAACCACAACCCGCGCATTGCGCCCGGCGTCGATCACCGCGTCGGTGATCTCGGCCCGCATCTGCTGGGTCAGCGCGTTCATCGTGTCGGGCCGGTCCAGCGTCACGATCGCCACACCGTCCGAGTTGCTCACTGAGATGGTTTCATAATTCATTCGCGTGCCTCCGCTGCCATTACCAGCCTGGCATCGCATTTCGCGTGCTCCAAGCCGGACCTCACGTCAGTCTTTCAGGATTTCCTTCAGTCGCGCCTCTTCCTGCGCGCTCAGCCCACCCGCATGGCGCGGGGGCGCCAGGCTGCGACGCCGCAGGTATAGCCCCGACATGATCAGCGCAAGGCCAAGCGCCGCGGGGCCCGCCGCCCACAGCAGGATATTGGACCCGCCGGTTCGCGGCCGCAACAGCACATATTCACCAAAGCGATCCACCACATAGTCGACAACTTCCGTGTCACTGTCTCCGGCGACCAGCCGTTCGCGCACCAAAAGACGCAGATCGCGCGCAAGATCGGCGTTCGATTCGTCAATGTTTTCGTTGCGGCACACCAGACAGCGCAACTCCTTCGAGATTTCCCGCGCCCGGCTTTCCAGCACCGGATCGTCCAGAACTTCGTCGGGTTGCACCGCCCAGACAGCGCCCGCCAGCATCACGACCCAGATCAGCGGGGCCATCGCCTTGC
Organism: Thiosulfatihalobacter marinus; assembly: GCF_016019955.1. Taxonomy (GTDB): domain Bacteria; phylum Pseudomonadota; class Alphaproteobacteria; order Rhodobacterales; family Rhodobacteraceae; genus Shimia; species Shimia marinus_A. The sequence goes on along the minus strand of NZ_JAECRZ010000001.1, from coordinate 376,498 downwards.
GCAACCGGATCATTGCGCGGGCACTCCCCTGATCGCAGCCTTGCGCCCCCCGGCCGCCACGCGATAGCGCCGGTCCGACAGGCTCAGCCCGCCACCCAACGCCATCATCAACGTGCCGATCCAAAGCCAGCTGGTCAGCGGCTTGCTATAGCTGCGCAAAGTATACCCGCCGCCCAGCTGAGCATCCCCCAGGACCACGTAGATATCGCGCAAGAGCCGGTAATGGATCGCGGCCTCCGTTGTCGGCGTGTTCGATACCGAATACACCCGCTTTTCCGGCTGCAATACCGTCACGTCGCGCCCGTCCCTGCGCAGGCGCACATCGGCCATCGTCGACCGATAGTTCGGCCCCTGCACGTCACGCACGCGCTCCAGTGTGAACTCGTAGCCGGCAAACTCGAACGGATTGTTCGCAAACGCAACGCGGATGTCCTCTTTTTCCCACGCCCAAAGCCCGGCAACGGCGAATATCGTCACGCCCAGCCCCGCATGGGCCACGGCCTTGCCCCAGTCGGCCCGCGGCAGCCGCGCCAGCCGCCGCAGACGGGCGCCCCGCGCCCCGCGGCCGGTGCGTGTATACAGGTCGGTCAGGGCGCCAAAAACCAGCCACGCCCCCAGGAAGAGCCCGACCGGCCCCAAAAGGGTGCGCCCGCTCTGCATCGCCCAGGCCAGACCAGCCAGCCCCAGCGCCAGCACAAGCGCCGGGATCAGCGGCCGCATCGCCTTGCCCAGCCTTGCCCGTTTCCAGGGCAGTATCGCCCCAACGGGCAGGATCACCCCCATGGCCACGACAAACGGCGTGAACGCCGTGTCAAAAAACGGCGCCCCCACGCTCAGCTTGCGCACGAAGAAGATATCGCTCACCAGCGGCCAGATCGTTCCGACAAACACCACGAAACAGCTCACCGCCAACAGGACATTGTTCACGACCAGCGCGCTTTCGCGGCTGACCATGCCAAAGATCCCCTTTGCCTCCATCGCCGAGGCGCGCGCCGCGAACAACACCAGCCCGCCCCCGGTGAACAGCGCCAGAATGGCCAGGATGAAAACCCCGCGCTCCGGATCATTGGCAAAGGCATGAACCGAAGTGATCACCCCCGACCGCACAAGAAATGTCCCGATCAGCGAAAACCCAAAGGCCAGAATCGCCAACAGGATGGTCCAGCTCTTCAGCGCCTCACGCTTTTCCACCACGATCGCCGAATGCAACAACGCCGCCGCCAGCAGCCACGGCATGAAAGACGCGTTCTCCACCGGATCCCAGAACCAGATCCCGCCCCAGCCCAGTTCGGAATAGGCCCACCACGACCCCAACACGATACCAAAGGTCAGGAACACCCATGCCGCCAGCGTCCATGGCCGCACCCAACGGGCCCAGGCGGCGTCCACCCGCCCCTCGATCAGGGCGGCAATGGCAAAGGAAAACGACACGCTCAGCCCCACATAGCCGAGATACAGAAACGGGGGATGCAGCGCCAACCCCGGATCCTGGAGGATCGGGTTCAGGCCGCGCCCGTCAAGCGGCGCCACGCTCATGCGCTCGAACGGGTTGGACGTGAACAGGATGAACCCGTAAAACGCAACCCCCACCGCCGCCTGCACCGACAACGCCCGCGCCCGCAATCCGGGCGGAAGATTGCCGCCAAACCACGCCAGGCAGGCGCCGAACAGGGTCAGAATGAAGACCCACAACAACATCGACCCTTCGTGATTCCCCCAAACCCCCGTCACCTTGTAAAGCACCGGCTTGAGCGAGTGCGAATTCAGGTTCACCAGTTGCACGGTGAAATCCGAGGTCACGAACGCATAGGTCAGCGCCCCAAAGGACAGGCCGGTAAAGAAAAATTGCAGCCCTGCCGCCGGCCGCGCAACGGCCATCCAGCCGGGCCAGCGGTTATGGGCACCAATCAGCGGAACGACCGCCTGCACCATGGCGGTGAAGGCGGCCAGTATCAGGGCAAAATGGCCAAATTCTACGATCATGGCCAATGTATAGGCCGGGTCAAAGTCGCGGCCAATGGCTTTTGTCAAGTCGGCACCCTATCGGGCGCGGCTCTTTGTCCACTCTGCCAGCGCCGCGTTCTCCTCGGCGCCGCCGGTCCCGTCCTCCAGCGCGCGCACCGCGCGGATGTTGTCCACCACGCGCGGCACCTGCGCCATGGTTCCGGCGATGCTGCGCTGGAATTCCTGGCCCTTGGCCTGGTGGCGCGCGCCGAAATAGAAACTCACCACCACGCCCAACAGCCACCACAGCGGCTCCGGAACAAGCGCGATCCCCGCCATGCGTTCGGCAAACCACACCGGGCTGATCATGGCCGACACGATCAGCCCCAGACAGCCCAGCGCCATGGCCGGACGCGGCAGCCGGTTCACGCCATCCATGATCCGGTCAAACCTTCCGCGCCCGGCCTGTCGAAACTCTGCCGCGAATCCCTCCATTGCCGCGATCTGCACCTCCTGGGCCCGTCCCGCGCCGGCCTCGGCATTCTCGCGAAACACCTCGGCGGTTTGCGCCACCACGTTGCGCCCGCCGCCAAAAAACGCCGACAATATCCGCTCGATCAGTCCCATGCCGCCACCCGCTTGTGAAACTCCGCCGCGCTCATGTGATAACGGGGCGAAATGAACACTTCGGCGCGTTCGATCCAGCCGCCCTTGCCACCCGACCGGCTGCGCGCGTATTTGCGTGAGGCCGGGCGCTGGTCGGCCAGTCGGAAATAATAGTTGCGCCGCGCGATCCCGTAGGCATCCGCGAGGTGATCGGGCGCCGCCGCTGCCGCCGCCTGGCTGGCAGCAACGGTTTGCGGCCCGATCGCGCCGTCCACGTCCACGCGATGCCCCATCTGGCCCAGCAGGCGTTGCAGGATCTTCACCGCATTCGCGCCCGCGTTGACATACATGTCGAACACCGACGCTTGCAGCACTTCGGGCAGCCTTGCGATCCCGGGACGCTGAAAATAGTATTCCATGAACACCCGTACCGCATCCTCGCGGCTCAGCGCGCGCAGGTCGCTCACGTCCACGTCGCCATCGCCGTCCTTGTCCAGCCCGACCCGGCGCGCGGTCTCGATCGTGACCCCGTATTTCGTGGCCCCCCCCGGATCGTCCGGGTCATTCACGAACCCGCCTTCGCGGTCGATTATCTCTCGGGCTATCTGACGAACGTCCAGCATGGCAGCTCCTCGCGCTGATCTCGGTGCGCCACAGATTGCCGCAAAGGCGTTAACACCGCCCAAGACCACCGTACGCCCCGCCCCGATCCCGGCACGAAAAAGCCCGCCGTCAGACAACGGCGGGCGCGCGACCTGTGGTTCCGGCGGACCCTCAGGTGCCTTCTTCGGGCTCCACATAGACCCCCTGCGCCTTCAGCGCATCCACCACTTCGCGGGGCATATAGCTTTCGTCGTGCTTGGCCAGGATTTCATCCGCTTCGAACACGCCGTTGATGTAACGGCCCGTACCAACCATGCCCTGCTTTTCCTCGAACAGGTCCGGCAGCACACCGGCATAGGTCACCTTGATCGACGCGCCGCCATCCGTCACCGAAAAGGTCACGATCTCGCCCTCTCCGCGCTTCAGCGTGCCCTCCTCGACCAGCCCGCCAATACGGAAAACCTCGCTGGCGGGGGGCGGCGATTCGGCCACTTCGCTGGGCGAGCGGAAGAAATTGATCCCGTCCTGCATGGCATACCCGATCAACGCCGTCGACACGGCCAGCGCCACGAAGGCGACAATGATCACCTGGATTCTGCGTCGTTTCTTGAGGTTCTTCATCCTCTATCCCCTTCTTGGGCCTTACGGGAAGACCGGCGCCAACATCAGGCCCTCTGTTTCCTCTTCCCCAAGCATCAGGTTCGCGTTCTGCAATGCCTGCCCGCTTGAGCCCTTGGTCAAATTGTCCAGTGCCGCGATCACGATCACGCGGCCCTCGATCCGGTCCGCAACCACGCCGATATGGCAGAAGTTCGAGGCCCGGATATGTTTCGTGCTCGGCGTTTCGCCAAATGGCAGTACCCTGATGAACGGCTCGTCAGCATAAACCGCCGACAGTGTATCATATATTTCGCGCGCATCACCGTGCACATAGCCGGTCCCCAGGATCCCCCGGTTCGCAGGCACCAGATGCGGCGTGAACTGGATCTTCACCTCGCGGCCTGCGATCTTGCTGAACTCCTGGTCGAACTCGCCCAGATGCCGGTGCGTGCCACCCACGGCATAGGCGTGATACCCTTCGCTCAGCTCGGCATGCAAAAGGTTCTCCTTCAGCGACCGGCCCGCCCCCGATACAGCACATTTCAGGTCCAGTATGACATGATCAAAGTCAATTACACCGGCTTTGAACAAAGGCGACAGGATATACTGCCCGGTCGCCGCGTTGCATCCCGTCCCGGCCACAAGCCGCGCCTTGCGGATCTCGTCACGGTAGAATTCGGTCAGCCCGTATACCGCCTCTGCCTGACACTCCAGCGCGTCATGTTGCCCGCCATACCAGCGCGCGTATTCCTCCGCGTCACGCAGCCGGAAATCCGCCGACAGGTCCACGATCTTCAGCCCCTTGGGCAGATCACGGATCACAGCCTGGCTCGTCGCGTGGGGCAAGGCGCAGAAACACATATCCACCGCGCCGAAATCAATTTCGTCTATTCTGCAAAGGGTTGGCAGATCCATATGGCGCAGATGCGGAAACACGGCGGCCATCTCCATGCCTGCCTTGCGATCGGCTGACAGCGCCACGATCTCCATGTTGGGATGGGTGGCAATCAGCCGGACAAGTTCCGCGCCGGTATAGCCGCTGGCGCCCAGTATCGCGATTTTGTGGGTCATGATCAGACCGCTTCCTTTCCAAAACACGCCCACCGGCGTGCCCGCCCTCTCTTCGGGGTCGGTATGTAGTTCAGATTTGTGCAAATTACGAGAGCCACCGGCTCAGACAGACTGAAATGTGATCTGTCGTCGCAGGAAATGCGTGGCCCGGTCCGACACGCGGCGCGCGTCCCCCGTGGTCAGGAAAAGCGACTCGGTGCCGCTGCCCTTCATTTTCGGATGCCGCTCAAGATAGTCGGCCAGCGATTCGGCCACCAGATTGGCTTGCGAATACACTTTCACATCCGCCCCCAGCGCGTCCTGGAACGTGTCATGCATCAACGGATAATGTGTGCAGCCCAGGATCGCCGCCTCGGGATGCGGCATCTTGCGTTTCAGCGCGTCCACATGGCTGCGCACCAGCGCCTCGGCCAGGATCAGATCGCCATCCTCGATCGCATCCACCACGCCGCCACAGGCCTGCGCCTCGACATCCACTCCGATCGCGCGAAACGCCAGTTCGCGCTGGAACGCCCGGCTCGCCACCGTGGCCGGCGTGGCAAACAGCGCCACATGCTTGACAGCCACTTCGCGCGGTGGCGAATTGTCGCCCCAGCTGCGCTCGGTCAGCGCCTCGATCAGCGGCACGAACACGCCCAACACCCGCTTGTCGGCAGGTATCCAGCGTTCCTGCATCCGCCGCAACGCCGCCGCGCTGGCTGTGTTGCAGGCCAGAATCACCAGGTCACATCCCGCCTCCCACATCCGTTCCACGGCGGCGGTTGTCAGATTGTACACGTCCTCGGCATCGCGCACCCCGTAAGGCGCATGGGCGTTGTCTCCGAAATAGACAAACGACTGTTCCGGCAAACGCTTGCGCACCGCCTCCAGAACCGTCAGGCCACCCAGGCCACTGTCAAAGATGCCAACTGCCATCGCACTGTCCAATCGTCGGGCTATGCCCGGTGTTTCTCTTCGAATTCAAACCCATAGCCGTTGGCCGGGATCGGTCTTGGCGACAAGTCATAGGTGCGTTGCCGCAGGAAGTCCATCAACCCGCGCGAGTCGCCGCCAAACCGGTCCAGATCGGCCCGCGCGATCGGCTTGCCAATCACCGCCTGAACCGGCGAATCCACCCGCTTGCCGAATTCCTTGATCAGCAGCCCCAGCCGCAGCGAACTGTGGACATGGCTGGCGATCTGGAACAGGCGGCTGTTGCGCCCCTCGAAATAGACGGGCACCACCTGCGCCTGCGACCTGGCGATCATCCGCGCTGTGAAATTGCGCCAGCCGGGATCCAGCGGGCGCCCGAACGGGCGCGCCGCCGTGCTCACCGTGCCGCCCGGGAAAACGCCGATTGCGCCACCCGCCTTCAGATAGTCCAGCGCCACCTGCCGCGTGCGCAGGTTCAACTTTATCGCGTCCCGATCCTCGTCAAAGGAAATCGGCAGCACGATCCGGTTGATCTCGTCGGCCTTCTGAAAGACGCTGTTGGCCAGAATGCGGAAATCGCCGCGCATTTCGCTCAGCATGTGGCCCATCATCATCCCGTCCAGAATGCCGAACGGATGGTTGGCCACAAGCAACAACGGCCCGTCGCGCGGAATGTCGTCCAGCGAACCGCCGATCACCTCCAGGCTGATCCCGTAGCGTGCCATCATCACACGCCAGAAATCCTGCCCGCGCGCCACATCGTCCTCGTACCCGGCGGCACGCCGGATCAGGCCCAGCCGCCCTGTGGCATTTTCCAACAGCCGAATAACGGTGCGCCCGCCCCGCGTGGCCGCAGAGTGGGCATAGCTGATTTCCCGAGTAACGTCGCCTTGCATCGCGCGGCCCCATTCAGGTGTCCTGCCCGCGATATACGCAGCTTCGCAAATCCTGAACAGGGCTCATTTTGCCGCGAGCTGTGGGGCGCGGCTATTCCGCCGCAGCCTTCACCGTGCCCGCATCTTTCAGCGCCGCAAGCAATTCCTCGCGCCGCTTGGCGGCCTTGGCCTCGTTGGCCTGCTTGACCGGTCCATACCCCCGGATCTGCAAGGGCAGTTCGGCCAGGGCAACCGCCGCATCCGAAGCTGCCTCGCCATGCCCGGCGATAACCTTCGCCATATCCGCCTCATATTGCGCGATCAGCGCGCGCTCCATCCGGCGCTCTGCGTTCCGGCCAAACACGTCCAGCGGCGTGCCGCGCAGCCCCTTCAGTCTGGCCAGAATCCTGAACAGGCGCACCATGCCCGGCCCGTATTCCTTTTTCAGCGGGCGCCCGTTCGGCCCCATCCTGGACAGGATCGGCGGCGCCAGATGGAATTTCATCGTGAAATCGCCTTCGAACACCTCTTCCGCCCTCGCCCGGCTTTCCAGATGCAGCCGCGCAACCTCGTATTCGTCCTTATAGGCCAGCAGCTTGTGATAGCCCTTGGCGACCGCCTCTTTCAGGCGCGCATCCTTGATGCCGTCCACCATCCGGCGATAGCGCCTGGCCAGCCGCTTGCCCTGGTACTTCACCAGATGATCGGCCCGGAACGCGATCTTTTCTTCCAAAGTCCTGGGTTTCTGCACCACCTTGGGGTCCAGCAGCCCCGCCGCCTCTTCCGGGTACAACACCGCCCAGCGGCCGATCTCAAAGGCGCGCAGGTTCTTTTCCACCGCCGCGCCGTTGATCTCGATCGCCGCCGTGATCGCCTCGTGGCTCACCGGCACCAGCCCGTTCTGCCAAGCCGCGCCAAACACCATCATGTTCGAGAATATCGAATCGCCCATGACGATCCGCGCCAGTTCCGACGCATCGAACATCGCCAGCCGCTCGCGAATTCGCGCCTGAAGCGCGACTTCCAGACGCCCGGTGGGCAGGCGGAATTCCGTGTCCTGGGTAAACGATCCGGTGATGATCTCGTGGCTGTTCACCACCGCGCCCGTGCGCCCCGTGCTGGTCAGGCCCAGCGTCTTGGCCCCGGCGCTTACCACCAGGTCGCCCCCGATCAGCGCATCCGCCTCGCCCGTTGCCACACGCACCGCGTTGATATCGCCCGGCGTTTCGGCCAGCCGGCAATGGATATGCACCGCGCCGCCCTTTTGCGCCAACCCGGCCATCTCCATCATGCCCGCCGCCTTGCCGTCAATCTGCGCGGCCTGTGCCAGCACCGCGCCGATGGTGACAACCCCGGTGCCCCCGACGCCGGTGATCACCACGTTATGGGTGCCCTCGATCGGCCCGATCCGCGGCATCGGCATCTGAGGCAGATCAAGCTGCGCCGTCACCCCCTTGCGGATTGTGCCGCCCTCGATGGTCAGGAAGCTCGGGCAGAATCCGTTCAGACAGCTGAAATCCTTGTTACAGCTGGACTGGTTGATCTTGCGCTTGCGCCCCAGCTCGGTCTCGACCGGCTCGATCGAGATACAGTTCGACTGCACCCCGCAATCGCCACAGCCTTCGCAGATGTCGGTATTGATGAACACCCGGCGATCCGGGTCGGGAAACAGCCCCCGCTTGCGGCGGCGGCGTTTTTCGGCGGCACAGGTCTGCACATAAACAATAACCGATACACCGCTGATCTTGCGGCATTCCTCCTGCACGTTCATCAACTCGGCGCGTTCGTGGAACGTGATCCCACCGGGAAAGGCCGCCCGATCCACGTCTTCCTTTTCGTCATAGAGGACAAAGACCTTCTCCACCCCCATCGCACGCACTTCGCCGGCGATCTTCTGCGGGCTCAGATTGCCGTCATTGGCCTGCCCGCCGGTCATCGCCACAGCATCATTGAACAGGATCTTGTAGGTGATGTTGGTGCCTGCCGCCAAAGCCGCGCGAATGGCCTGCACGCCCGAGTGGTTATAGGTGCCGTCGCCAAGGTTCTGGAACACATGCGTCGTTTTTGAAAACGGCGCCTCGCCGATCCAGTTCGCGCCCTCGCCGCCCATATGGGTAAAGCCGACGGTCTCGCGATCCATCCACTGTACCATATAGTGACAGCCGATCCCGGCATAGGCCCGGCTGCCGTCCGGCACCCTGGTCGAAGAATTGTGCGGGCAGCCGGAACAGAACCAGGGCGTGCGCACGGCAATATCCTCGGCATTGTCCGCACGCCGCGCCTCGGTCAGCCTGGAAATCCCGGCCTTCACCGCGTCCGTACCACGGCCCTCCTCGATCAGGATCTCGCCAAGTTTCTCGGCAATCATGATCGGGTCCAGCGCGCCGCGCGTCGGGAACAGCTCGTCGCGGTGCATGCCGCCCGCGCCGCCCTTGTACCAGCCATAGACGCGATAGCGGTTGTCATCGAACAGCGCTTCCTTGATCTGGATCTCGATCAGCTTTCGCTTTTCCTCCACCACCACGATCAGGTCGAGCCCGTTGGCCCAGGTGTAAAACCCCTTCATGTCCAGCGGGAAAGTCTGCCCCACCTTGTATGTGGTGATGCCCAGCCGCTCGGCCTCGGCCGCATCGATCCCCAACAGGTCCAGTGCGTGCACCAGATCCAGCCAGTTCTTGCCCGCCGCGACAAAGCCGATCTTGGCACCGGGCTTGCCCCACATGCGCTTGTCCATCTTGTTGGCATGGGAAAATGCCTCGGCGGCAAAGCGTTTATAGTCGATCATCCGCGCTTCCTGCGCGTGCGGCGTGTCCCCAAGCCGAATGTTCAGCCCGCCCTCGGGCATGTCGAACTCCGGCACACCAAAAGACAAACGGTGCGGGTCGCCATCCACCACCGCCGTGGCCTCGATCGTGTCCTTCATGGTCTTCAGGCCAACCCACACACCCGCAAACCGCGACAAAGCGATGCCATAAAGCCCGTAATCCATGATCTCCTGCACACCCGCCGGTGACACGACCGGCATGTAGGCATCCACCAGCGCCCATTCGCTCTGATGCAGCACGGTCGAGCTTTCGCCGGTGTGGTCGTCGCCCATCGCCATCAGCACGCCGCCATATTGCGATGTGCCCGCCATATTGGCGTGGCGCATCACGTCGCCGGTGCGGTCCACCCCCGGCCCCTTGCCGTACCACAGGCCAAAGACGCCATCGAACCTGCCCTCGCCGCGCAGCTCGGCCTGCTGGCTGCCCCACAGCGCGGTGGCGGCCAGGTCTTCGTTCAGCCCCGACTGAAACCGGATGTCATGCGCCGTCAGCACTTTTTGCGCGCGCAGCATCTGGCTGTCCACCGCGCCCAGCGGCGATCCGCGATAGCCGGTCACATACCCGGCCGTGTTCAGACCGGCGGCCGTGTCGCGCACTTTCTGCATCAGCATCAGCCGCACCAGCGCCTGGGTGCCGTTCAACAGCACGTGGCGCTTTTCCAGGTCCAGCCTGTCGTTCAAGGAAACTTTCTGGATGCTCATCTTGCGCTCCCCTCGCTGGATGATCTCTTGTCTACAATATAGGCACATTATTAGGTCATAATATCTGACCTAAGCAAATATTTTTTCACCTGCCGGTCACAAAGGCGCTATCGCGTGGTTTTGTTTTTCACCTCTTTCGCCTAGACAAAAGAAAACGTCGCGAAAGTTACCCGGATGGATTGGGACAAACTCAGAATCTTCCACGCCGTTGCGGATGCCGGCAGCCTCACCCATGCGGGCGATGTGCTGCACCTGTCTCAATCGGCGGTGTCCCGGCAGATCCGGGCGCTTGAGGAATCACTTAACACCACCTTGTTTCACCGCCACGCGCGCGGGCTGATTCTCACCGAACAGGGGGAATTGCTGTTTGACGCGACCAAGTCCATGACCAAGCGGCTTGATGCCGCCTCCGCCCGAATCCGCGACAGCGAAGAGGAGGTGTTCGGCGAACTGCGCGTCACCACGACAACCGGATTCGGCACGCTCTGGCTGGCGCCGCGCCTGGCCAAGCTTTATGAAAAATACCCCGATCTCAATATCGACCTGATGCTCGAGGAAAAGGTGCTTGACCTGCCCATGCGCGAGGCCGACGTGGCCATCCGCATGAAAGAGCCCTCGCAGGCAGATCTGATCCGCAAGCGCCTGATGAGCGTGCGGATGCGCCTTTACGCGACCGAACAGCACCTGGCGCAAACCGGCCCCGTCAATGCGCTGTCCGATCTCTCCCGCCACCGCCTGATCTGTCAGAACATCACCTCCGAACAGGTCGGCGCCGGGGCCAGCTTCGTGCAAAGCCTGCTGGCCGACGATGTGCAATCGCTGCTTTACGTCAACAATTACTTCGGCGTCCTGCAAGCGGTTCTGCACGGGCTGGGCGTGGGGGTTCTGCCCGATTACGTGATTCAGGATTTTCCCGATCTGGTGCGCGTCCTGCCCGACATCGAATCCGCCGAAGTGCCGGTTTTCCTGGCCTACCCCGAGGAACTGCGCCAATCCAAGCGCATCGCCGCCTTCCGGGACTTTGTGCAGGAAGAAATCATTTCACACCGCAAGCAACTGGCGAACAAGGGAAATCCCTAAGCCATGCCTCCGGCGCATAGCAGCCATGCTGCACCTGCGACATAAAAAACCTTGAACGTTTCAAAACTGATCACTAATTCATCCCTTGAAGGCGATGATTGCTTAACAGCGCATCAACTTCATACCTCCCTGTTGGACTATGGCCGAGCTTGTTTGCTCGGCCTTTTTTTCGCCGCCCTTCTTTTGCGCGATTTCTGCAAAGTGAATGCATTTTTGGCCACCGGTGTTAATCTGGCGGTACAAATTGAATGAATCACAGATCGAGGGATAGATGTTCGCGCTTTTCAGAAAAGTCTTTGGCCTGATCACGGTCACGATCCTGCTTGCCGCGCCGCTGGCCGCTCAGGACGGTTCCGCGACCGCCCCGCAAATCGACCCAACCAAGATGACGCCACAGGCGATCGACGCCATGGTGGCGCGCATGTCCGATGATCAGGTCCGCGCGCTGCTGCTGGACCGGCTCGATGCCGTCGCTTCCGGCGCGCAGAAAGCGCCAGAGGTGGTCACGCTGGCCGACCGGGTCCAGAACCTCTGGACCGCCTTCACCACCCCCCTGACCGAGGTGGCGCAGAAACTCCCTGATACGTTTCAGTATCTGGGTGTGGCGCTGTCCCGCCAGATCGAAAAGGCCGCCGGATCGGGCGGATTGCTTACCTGGATTGGCCTGATCGCGCTTGTGCTGGCGATCGGCTTTGCGGCGGAATTCGCGGTCCGGGCCTACCTGATGCGCCGGGTGCGCCAACGGGTCGATCCCGACGGCGAGCAAAGCCTGCGCAACACGCTGCATTTCCTGTTCCGCCGCTTCCTGCGCGAGATTTTCGGCCTGATCATCTTTTTTGTCGTGATCCGGTTCTTTGGTCGGCTCTTGCTGACACCGGAAATGCTGCGCTTTGCGGCCCCTCTGGTGAGCTATCTGATCTGGATGCCGCGCCTTGCGGCGGCGGGCTCACGTTTTCTGCTTGCCCCGCATCGCGCCGATCTGCGCCTTGTCAACATAGATGACCACTGGGCGAAGTTCCTGCACCGCAATATCGTGGGGCTGGTGTTTCTGGGCGGCCTGACCCTGTTCAGCGTGACATTCCTTGCCGCCAACGGCGTGCCGCCGGGCAGCACGCGGCTCGGCTATATGATCGACAGCGCGCTGTATGTCTACATCATCATCATTGCCGTCACCGCGCGTGACGGCCTGCGCACGATGATGCTGGGCGCCGATCCCGATACCACCGCCTTTGACCGTCGCGTGGCCGATATCTATCCCGGATTCGCGATCCTGGTTGCCGCGGGCACATGGGTGCTTGTGACCACACTGATCGGCCTGGGCAAGGTCAGCGCCCTGCTTCAGGGGGCGCATTACACCACCATGGTCTTGCTGCTTGCCGCGCCCGTCATTGACACCGCCATCCGGGGCGTCGTGCGCCATGTCGTTCCCCCGATGACCGGCGAAGGGCCGGCGGCCGAAAGCGCCTATAAATCCACGAAACGCAGCTATGTGCGCATCGGGCGCGTCATCGCGATCGGCATCATAATGACCCTGATCGCCCGCGCCTGGGACATGACCATCGCCGAATTGCTGGCCGGCAGCGGCGGAATCGCGGACAACCTGTTCAGCTTCCTGATGACCGTGGTCGTGGGCTATGTCGCCTACGAGGCGGTCTCGCTCTGGATCAACAGCCGCATGGCCGCCGAAATGACCGCCCTTGGCATGAGCCAGGAAGATGCCGATGCCGAAATGGGCGGCGCCAGCGGTTCACGCTTGTCCACGGTGCTGCCGCTCATGCTGTTGACGGCGCGCGCCACAATCATCGTGGTCTTCGGCCTTCTGGCCATCGGCAATCTCGGCATCGATATCACCCCGCTTCTGGCCGGTGCCGGTGTCCTGGGTCTGGCCATCGGTTTTGGCGCGCAGAAACTGGTCACGGATGTGGTCTCGGGCGTGTTCTTCCTGATCGACGATGCCTTTCGCGTCGGCGATTATGTCGAGATTGACGGCACCATGGGCGCGGTCGAAAAGATCTCGATCCGCTCCATGCAGCTGCGCCACCACCGCGGCGCCGTGCACACGATCCCCTATGGCGAGATTCCCAAGCTGACCAACTATTCGCGTGACTGGGTGATCATGAAGCTGAAATTCACCGTGCCGTTTGATACCGATCCCAACAAGGTCAAGAAAATCTTCAAGAAGATCGGTCAGGAAATGATGGAGGATCCCTTGTACAAGGACGACTTCCTGCAACCCTTCAAATCGCAGGGCGTGTTCGACATCGATGATGTCGGCATGGTAATCCGGGGCAAGTTCATGGCCAAGCCGGGCAAACAGTTCATGATCCGCAAGGAGATCTACAACAAGATCAAGGCCGCCTTTGCCGAGGCCGGGATCGATTTCGCGCGCCGCGAAGTGCGCGTCGCCATCCCCGGGCTGGAGCATCACGATGATCTGAGCGACGACGAAAAGGCCGCCATCACCGCCGCCGCCGCCGGGGCCGCAGCCGCCACGGCCCAACCGCAAGAGCAAGGCCCCGCCGCCGCGCCCAAGGGGCCGGACTGATCCGCCGCAGCCTCCGACACACACTGTCGCGGGCGCCCGGATGCGCGCCCGCGCCCCCTTCCCCCCCTGCCCCACATGGCTTAAGAGACCCCCAAACATGCCTTTGGGGAATCGACTGTCATGCAGGAACCGGCCATCACCACCGATCTCATCCAAGCGCACGGGCTCAAGCCCGACGAATATCAGCTGATCCTCGAGATCATCGGCCGCGCGCCCACTTTCACCGAACTGGGCATTTTCTCGGCCATGTGGAACGAGCATTGTTCCTACAAATCCTCCAAGAAATGGCTGCGCACCCTGCCCACCGACGGCCCCCAGGTGATCTGCGGCCCCGGTGAAAACGCCGGCATCGTCGATATCGGTGACGGCGACGCCGTTGTGTTCAAGATGGAAAGCCACAACCACCCCTCCTATATCGAGCCCTATCAGGGCGCGGCGACCGGCGTGGGCGGCATCCTGCGCGATGTCTTCACCATGGGCGCGCGCCCCGTTGCGGCGATGAACTCGCTGTCCTTTGGGGAAACCGGCCATCCCAAGACCCGCCGCCTCGTCAATGGCGTGGTCGAGGGCGTCGGCGGCTATGGCAACTGTTTCGGCGTGCCCACTGTGGGTGGCGAGGTGCGTTTTCACCCCGCCTATAATGGCAACTGCCTGGTGAACGCCTTTGCCGCCGGTCTCGCCAGAACCGACAGCATTTTCTACTCCGCCGCCTCGGGTGTGGGCATGCCGGTGGTCTATCTTGGCGCCAAAACGGGCCGCGACGGCGTTGGCGGTGCCACCATGGCCTCGGCAGAGTTCGACGACACGATCGAGGAAAAACGCCCCACCGTTCAGGTTGGCGATCCGTTCACCGAAAAACGCCTGATGGAGGCGACGCTGGAGTTGATGCAAACCGGCGCCGTGATCTCGATCCAGGACATGGGCGCCGCCGGGCTCACCTGTTCGGCGGTGGAAATGGGCGACAAGGGCAAGCTGGGCGTGAAACTCAACCTCGAAGACGTGCCCCAGCGCGAAGACAACATGACCGCCTACGAGATGATGTTGTCCGAGTCGCAGGAACGCATGTTGATGGTGCTCAAGCCCGAGCTTGAGGCCGAAGCCCGCGCCGTGTTCGAAAAATGGGATCTGGATTTCGCCATCGTCGGCGAAACCATCGCCGAAGACCGCTTCCTGATCCTGCATCACGGCGAGGTCAAAGCCGATCTGCCCCTTTCGCCGCTTTCGGGCCGCGCCCCGGAATATGACCGGCCCTGGGTGGAAACCCCCGCCGCCGAGCCGCTCGCCGACGTGCCCCAAATCGATCCGATCGACGGTCTCAGGGGCCTGATCGCCTCGCCCAATTACGCGGGCAAGCAATGGGTCTATGAACAGTATGACACCATGGTCATGGCCGACAGCACCCGCCTGCCCGGACAGGGCGCAGGCATCATCCGCGTACACGGCACCGACAAGAAACTGGCCTTCACCTCGGATGTGACCCCGCGCTATGTGCGTGCCAACCCTTTCGAGGGTGGCAAACAGGCCGTGGCCGAAGCCTTCCGCAACCTCTGCGCCGTGGGTGCCAAACCGCTCGCCACCACCGACAACCTCAATTTCGGCAACCCCGAAAAGCCGGACATCATGGGCCAGTTCGTCGGCGCGATCAAAGGCATCGGCGAAGCTGTCGCCGCGCTGGACATGCCGATCGTGTCGGGCAACGTGTCGCTCTACAATGAAACCGACGGCTCCGCGATCCTGCCCACCCCCACCATCGGCGCCGTGGGCCTGATCGCTGCCGACGAAGCGCCGATCAACGGCACCGCCCGCGATGGCCATGTCGCCCTGCTGATCGGCGATACCGCCGGCCATCTGGGTCAGTCGGCCCTTCTGGCCGAAGTGTTCAACCGCGAAGACGGCGACGCGCCGCATGTCGATCTTGACGCCGAACGCCGCAACGGCGAATTCATCCGCGCCAACCGTGGCCTGATCAAGGCCTGCACCGATCTCTCCGACGGTGGCCTTGCGCTGGCCGCCTTCGAAATGGCCGAGGCGGCAGGTGTGGGGGTCCAGATCGACACCGACGACACCGCAACCCTTTTTGGCGAGGACCAGGCCCGCTATCTGGTGGCCTGCAATTTCGACCAGGCCGAGGCGCTAATGATCGCCGCCGGCCAGGCCGGCGTGCCGATTGCCACAGTGGGTAAATTCACCGGCGATCACATCTGGTTCGGCAATTCCGGCGCGCCGCTGGCCGATCTGGCCGAAACCTACCGCTCCGCTTTCGCCAGCGCCATCGCATAGGCGCCGGGTTGGCCGCCCCGCGCCGCGTACCCGGTCAAATCCGCGCACGCACCGGCGCGCGGCGGCGCCCCGCACCGATCCCGCTTGCACCCGCGCCACCGCGCGCCTAAATCTAGGGCAAGAAACAGGAAGGGATATACCCAATGACCATTCTCGCTTCCGATATCGAGGCCATGATCCGCCAAAGTTTCCCCGATGCCCGGATCACCGTGGTCGGCGACGACGGTGTGCATTTCTCCGCCGAAGTCATCGACGAAAGCTTTCGCGGCAAGAACCGTGTCCAGCAACAGCGCGCCGTCATGGCCGCGCTCAAGGGCAAGCTGGACGGGCCCAGCGGCGAAATCCACGCCCTTGGCCTGACCACCAAGGCCCCCGACTGATGACCGCCCCGCTCCTGATAGGCGGCGCGCTTTTCCTGTTGCTGCTTGCCGCCGCCGGGATCGAAGCCTATGTCAGGGGCCAGACAAGACGCCCCCTCGCCCGGTCCCGGCCCGACAGGATCTCTCAAAGAGCGCCGGGACAATTCGCAACCGATACCAGCCTGCTTCAGGACATGCTCCAGGACAGGCCGCGCCGATCCAAGGCGCAAAAGCACAAAAAAGGACTCTCAGGATGAGCGACGCCAAAACCCGCATCGACGAAACCGTGAAAGCCAATGACGTGGTGCTCTATATGAAGGGCACCAAGGACATGCCGCAATGCGGCTTTTCCTCGCGCGTGGCCGGCGTGCTGAATTACATGGGCGTCGATTTCGCCGATGTAAACGTGCTGGCCGACGAAGATATCCGCCAGGGGATCAAGGATTATTCCGACTGGCCCACCATTCCCCAGCTTTACGTCAAGGGCGAATTCGTGGGCGGCTGCGACATCATCACCGAGATGACGCTGTCGGGCGAACTGGACACACTGTTTGCCGAAAACGGTGTGACCTTTGACAAGGACGCCGCCGACCGCATTCGCGACGCCAACGGCTGATCCGGGCCGTTTTCCGCATCGGAAAACGCCGCCCCGGCGCATCCGCCGGGGCATTGTACTGTCAGCTCACAGCCTTGGGACCATCCGCGCCATGGTCCCGTCCCGATCATACAGCGCATGTTTCATCGCCCCCAGGACATGCAGCACCAGCGCCAGAACAAGAACCAGAACCCCAAGCGATTTGTGCACCCCCACCAGCGCGCCCTTGCCCGGACCGGCCGGCAACACCCTGAAAACATAGACCCCCATGATCAGCATCCCGATCATCAGTGCCGCCAGCACCCAATGGTTTACCCGGTTGACCCTGTCATACCCTGTCATCGCGGCCTTCATTTCTTCGCCTCCTGCAAATTTCCGTCATGGAATGCCTGTTCTACGCAGGACGCGCGTCTTTCCGTCACGCGGCATCAAAAAAGGGCCGCCACCCCGCGGCCCGGCCCTCTTTCCTTCAAAAACTTGATTTATCGATACGCCGACCGCCCCGGCCTTCAGCCGCCGGTCTTTTCCTCGATTTCCGCCGCCAATGCCTCGGCGCGCGCGGCCAGTTCGGCCAGGGTCTCACTCACTTCCGCCGGGATCGTGGGCACTTCGATCTTCTGCGGCTCGGGCGCGGGCGCGCTGCGCAACGCCTCCAGTTCCGCCTCCCGCTCGGCCAGCCGCGCTTCCAGATCGCGCAGCTTGTCTTCCACACCGCCCGTCCTGTCCGCCAGCATCAGCCCCGCCATCAACAACATCCGCGCCTCGGGTATGCGCCCTGTCTGGCTGGTCAGAACCTGGGCCTCGTTATCCAGCATTTTGGCGGCGGTTTGCAGGAAATGCTGTTCGCCATCCTGACAGGCCACTTCAAAGACGCGGCCACCGATTTCGATTTCCACCTCAGGCATCATCCATCCCCCAACGGTTCAGAGTCTGTTTCGTCCACCGGCGCGACACCGGACAGCATCGGGCGCAGACCTGCCAGGATCGCATCGGTCTGCACCAGCTCGGTTTCGCGCAGCGCCTGCAATTGCTCCAGCTCGCCTTTCAACGACGCGTTGATCAGCTCGGGATCGACCACGCCCTTCTCGGCGGCCTCACGCAGGCGCTGATTGTTCTCGCGCAAGTTCTTGGTCAGCCGCCGCATCCGGCGCAGCCGCCCGGCCAGTTCGCTCATTTCCTGACGCACCGCAGCCAGTTCCTCGTCCGAGGCCGCCGGCGCCGCCTCGGCGGCCGCATTGCGCGCCTCGCTCAGCGCCGCCTGTGCCGCGTCCCGCGCATCGGCGGCCATCTCAAGCGCGGTTTCGGCCTCGGCCCTGGCCGCTTGCGCCGCCGCGGCCTCGTCCCTGACCCCGGCCAGCTCCGTCTCCAGCGTTTCCAGCTTCCCGGTCAGCGCGCGCACCCGCTCTTCAAGCTGCTGCCCGGCCAGCTTCTCGTCTTCCAGCGCCCGCTCCAGCCGTTCCGCCTCGGCGTTGTCTTCGCCATCGCCTTCCGGCGCCTGTCCCAGCGCCTCCAACCCGCGACCGATCCGGTCCATCGCGGCGCTGATCCTGTTTTCAAGATCGCTGATGTCACTCATATGCCTCGTTCCTCGTTCCTTTTTTGCCCCCCCAACCGCATCGCGCTGCGCCCCGTCACGGCCCCGTCATGAAGGCACCGCGAATCGCGGCCCGAAAGGCTTTGCCCGATATTAGCCAATGGCCGGGGAAAATGCGCCCCCATATACATCAACCACTTGGCACACGGCTTGATCTTCGCCCCAAGGCTGGTATTGAGCACCCGACCCCGATTTTCCAACCAAAGGATCGACGCCCGTGGATATCGCCGCCCTGCGTGAAAAGAACCCCACCCACTGGATGAAGGCCACCGCCATCCGCGCCCTGACGCTGGACGCGGTCGCCGCGGCCAATTCGGGCCATTCCGGTATGCCGATGGGCATGGCTGACGTGGCTACCGTGCTGTTTGAAAAACACATGAAATTCGACGTGGCCAATCCGCAATGGCCCGACCGCGACCGCTTTATCCTGTCGGCGGGCCACGGCTCGATGCTGATCTATTCGCTGCTTTATCTCATGGGCGACAAACAGGTCACGCTGGACCAGGTCAGGAACTTCCGCCAGATGGGCGCGCTGACCGCCGGGCACCCGGAAAACTTCCTGCTGGACGCCGTGGAAACCACCACCGGCCCGCTGGGTCAGGGCATCGCCAATGCCGTCGGCTTTGCCATGGCCGAGGAAATGCAGCGCGCCCAATATGGCCGCAAACTGGTGGATCACCACACCTATGTCATCGCCGGTGACGGCTGCCTGATGGAAGGTATCAGCCAGGAGGCGATCACCCTGGCCGGGCGCCACCAGCTGGGCAAGCTGATCGTGCTCTGGGACAACAACAACATCACCATCGACGGCACCGTCGAACTGTCGGACCGCACCAACCAGGTGATGCGCTTCAAGGCGTCGGGCTGGCATGTCCAGGAAATCGACGGCCACGACGCGCAAGCGATCGACGCCGCGCTCACCGCCGCCAGGAAGGCCAGGAAGCCGTCGATGATCGCCTGCAAGACCCATATCGCCATCGGCCACGCCGCACAGGACACGTCCAAGGGCCACGGCGCCCTCACCGATGCCGATCAGCTCGCCGCCGCCAAGGCGCTCTATGGCTGGCCCGGCGGCCCCTTCGAGGTGCCCGCCGACATCAAGGCCCAGTGGGAAGCCATCGGCACCCGCGGCGCCTCCGCCCGCGCCGAATGGGAGGCCCGCTTTGCCGAAGCCTCCAGGCAGAAACAAGACCGCTTCACCCGCGCCTACGCGCTGGACGCCCCGAAAAAACTGTCCGCCGTGGTCAAGGCGCTGAAAAAGCAGGTGGCCGAGGAAAAACCATCCGTCGCCACCCGCAAATCCAGCGAAATGGCGCTCTCGGTGATCAACCCGATCATGCCCGAAACCGTGGGCGGCTCGGCTGACCTCACCGGCTCCAACAATACACTGACGGCCGATCTCGGGGTGTTTGACACCGACAACCGCAAGGGCCGCTACGTCTATTGGGGCATCCGCGAACACGGCATGGCCGCCGCCATGAACGGCATGGCCCTGCATGGCGGGATGCGCCCCTATGGCGGCACGTTCTTCTGCTTCACCGACTATGCGCGCCCCTCCATGCGCCTGGCCGCCCTGATGAAAATCCCCACCGTGTTCGTCATGACCCATGACAGCATCGGCGTGGGCGAAGACGGCCCCACCCACCAGCCGGTCGAACATCTGGCGATCTGCCGCGCCACCCCGAACACCTATGTGTTCCGCCCCGCCGACACCGCCGAAACCGCCGAGGCCTGGGAAATCGCGCTGTCGTCCAGGCAAACGCCCTCGGTGCTGGCCCTGACCCGTCAGAACCTGCCCACCGTGCGCACCGAGGCCAGGAACGCCAACCTCACCGCGCGCGGCGCCTATGTGCTGGCCGAGGCGACAGGCAAACGTCAGGCCATCCTGATCGCCACCGGCTCCGAAGTGTCGCTCGCGATGCAGGCCAAGGCCCGGCTGGAGGCCGACGGCATCGGCACCCGCGTGGTCTCCATGCCCTGCATGGAACTGTTTGCCGAACAGGACGAGGCGTACCGCCGCAAGGTGCTGCCCGCGGGCGCGGCCGTGCGCGTCGGCATCGAGGCCGCCATGCGTCAGGGCTGGGATCAGTGGCTGCTGGGCGAACGCGCCCGCCCCGGCAAATCCGATTTTGTCGGCATGGACCGTTTCGGCGCCTCCGCCCCGGCTGGCGAGCTGTTCGAAAAATTCGGCATCACCGCCGCCAACGTGGTGGACAAGGTCAAGGCGCTGCTCTGACCCGCGCCAACCCGCCAATTTTCCCAAGGGGGCGTCCATCCGGGCGCCCCTTTGTCTTTCCCGGCGCCCCACGCCGCTGACCCGGGGGTCAAATGACCCGTGGCATTCCCGCCATTCCCGTGTAAACAGGCACGGTTGTCCCGCCCCCGCCGCTCCTCTCCGGCACCGCGCGCCAGCAGCGCCACGGGTCAGGGATACCGCCAATGATCACTGTTTTTGCCAAGCGGGCGCTGCTCGTCCTGATCGGCCCTGCCGTCTTCCTGTTTGTCGCCTTTGTCCCGGTGCTGTGCGGCCACCGCCCCGGATTTCGCGGCTGGTTCTGGCGCACGGTCTCGCGCAGCTGTTCCTGGCTTTTGTGGCTGCTCAGCGTCCGGGTCGAGATTTCCGAGGCGGACCGCGCCAAACTTGCCTGCGATACCAACTCGATCATCGCCGTCAATCACCGCAGCCACCTGGACGGGTTCAGCCTGTTGCACGTGATCCCGGCGGAAAAATGGGTTACTTTCGGCGCCAAGAAGGAATTATGCGATGCCGCCCTGCTCAAACGCGGCTTTCAGGGCGCCGGCCTGCTGGAAATCGACCGCGCCCAGGGCCGCAACGCACTGGAGTCGCTCACCGCCGCCGTCGCGGACATGCCCGCCCGCCGCTCGGCCATCCTGTTTGTCGAAGGCACCCGCGCCCGTCACTCCGGGCTGGCCCCGTTCAAGGCCGGCTGCGTACTGATCGCCCGATCCACCGGGCGCGCCATTCGGCCCATCGTCATCTCGGGCTCTGATACGCTGCTGCCACGCGGCCGCATCTTCCCCCGCAAGGGCACCATCCGCATCGACGTGCTGGACCAGATGGACATCCCCACCTGCACCGCCACCTGCACCGACGCGGCGCTGACGGATCTGCGCGCGGCCATGGTCCGCACCTACGACCGCGCCACATCCCGAACCGGCCCCGTTCCGCGCGCCTGACCTGTCAGGATTTCAACCGCGCGATCAGCGGCGCGATACCCTTGGTCACCAAAGGGATCAGCCCCAGCCCCAGCGCCACCCCGAACACCCCGTCCATCGCCGCCCTGGCAACCCATTTCACGATCCCGGCCCAGGCGGCGGGTGCGGCCTGGCCCGCGCCCGAGGCCCAGTCGTAAATCTGCCGGCTCAACCCGCCAAAGCCCAGCTCGTCCAGCCCGTGCAATACGATCGAGCCACCCACCCACAGCATCGCCGCCGTTCCCACGATGGTCAGCACCTTCATGAACCCCGGCATCAAGCGCACCAGCATACGCCCGAACCAGCGCGTCGCACCCAATCGGCCATTGGCATACAGAAACAGGCCGAAATCATCCGCCTTCACGATCAGCGCAACACTGCCATACACCGCCACCGTTATGCCAATCCCCACGGTGGCCAGCGTCGCCGCCTCCATCCAGATATTGCTGTCCGGGATCGCCGCCAGCGCAATGGTCATGATCTCGGCGGACAGGATGAAATCCGTCTTGATCGCCCCGGCCGCCTTCTGTTCCTCCAAATGCGCCGGATCGCCCGGTACGTCCTCCTTGAAAACCTGCACCTCGTCATGCGGCCGCATCACATGCCAGACCTTCTCCGCCCCCTCGAAACACAGATAGGCCCCGCCCAGCATCAACAGCGGCGAAATCGCCCAGGGCGCGAAATTGGCCAGCAACAACCCCACCGGCAACAGGTAAAGCAGCTTGTTCTTGAACGATCCCCTGGCAATCCGCCAGATGATCGGCAATTCGCGCGACGCCGAAAACCCCTGAAGATATTTCGGCGTCACCGCCGCGTCGTCGATCACCGCCCCCGCCGCCTTGGCCCCGGCCTTGGCCGCCTGCGCCGCCACGTCGTCCACCGAGGCCGCCGCCACCTTGGCGATCCCCGCCACGTCATCCAGCAATGCCAGCAACCCGCTCATGCCGCGCCCCTCGTCTGTCCTGTTGCCCCGCCAACCTGACGCGCCCGCCCGCGCCATGCAAGGCCCATCGCCCGGCACCCGGCCCGCGCAACGCACGCCACGGTAATCCCCCGAAACCACGCCCGCGCCACCAACGCGATACCGACGCGATACCGACGCAACGCCGACCCGGTATTTTCCAACGATTCCAGATCGTTAACTACCGATTCGTCGCTCAGGGCGCGGACCGTGGAAATCCGCCCCCGTCCCCTGTCTTCATTTTGCCAAAAATACTCAAATTCCACCCGCGCGCCCACAGGGCCCGCTCAGAACGGCCTCACCGCTCGCCCAACCGCGCAATCAACGCCTCGCGCACCGGCGGCGTGACGAATTTCGATACATCCCCATCCAGCCGCGCGATCTCCTTGACCAGCTTGCTGGCGATCGCCTGGTGTTTCAGATCGGCCATAAGAAACACGGTCTCGATGCTCGCATCCAGCGCCCGGTTCATGCCAACCATCTGATATTCATATTCAAAATCCGTCACCGCACGAAGCCCGCGCACAATGATCCGGGCGCCCACATCCTTGGCACAATCGATCAGAAGGTTCTCGAACGGATGCGCCACGATCTCGGTGCCGGTCTGTTCGGACAATTTGGCACATTCCGCCTCGATCATCGCCACCCGCTCCTCCAGCGAAAACAGCGGGCCCTTGTCCCGGTTGATCGCAACCCCGATCACCAGCCGGTCCACCAACACCGACGCGCGCTGGATAATGTCGATATGTCCCAGGGTGATCGGGTCAAACGTGCCCGGGTAAAGCGCTGTCCGCATGTCAGTTCTCCGCATCTGGCCTGAACGCACGCAACAATATTGCGCACCCGATTGCAAGAGCCGATCCGCCCCTGGGTTGTCCTGTGTGTCGGCAGCCGGCGGGGCCTCAGTGCCCCATGATCATGCCTTCCAGCGCGTCCTTTTCCATCGCCAGCTCGCTCAGCCGCGCCTTGACCGCATCGCCCAGTGAAACAAGGCCCACCAGCTTGCCGTCTTCCATCACCGGCATGTGCCGGAACCGCCCGGCGGTCATCTTTTCCAACACATTGACCGCGTCGTCATTGCGGGCGCAGGTGACAAGCTCGGTGGTCATGTAGGCGTCCACCCGTTCCGCCATACAGCCCACACCGGTACGTGCCAGTTCCCGAACGATATCCCGCTCCGACAGGATGCCCGCCGGCACGGTGCCATCTTCCGAAACCACCACGGTCCCGATCCCCTTCTCCGCCAAAATCTTCGCCGCCTCCGACACAAGCGTGCCGGGTTTGACTGTCAAAACCCCTTCCGACCCTTTGGACTTGAGAATCTGGTGAACAAGCATGTGGCGGACCTCCGGTAAAAATGTTCCTTAAAATCAAGCGTTGCCGCAAGAATCGGTCTTGTCAAGATTGCGCTTCCAGTCTGGCGACCTCCTGACGCAGCCCGTCGCACAAAGCCTCGGAAAACCGGTTCATTCGTTCCAGCCGCCGATCGTCCGCGTGACGGATCAGATAAAAGCTGCGTGAGAGCGATATATGATCGGGCAAAACCTTTTGAATCGCCTTGGCTGACGGTATGGCAAAATCATGCACGATCCCGATCCCCGCCCCGCGCCGAACCCAGTTGAACTGCACCGAGGCCGAGTTCGACGCAAGCCGCACCCGCTCCACCCCGGTTTCGTGCAAATAGTCCAGTTCCTTGTCAAAAATCATGTCGGGGATATAGCCCACCACCATGTGATCGCGCAGATCGTCCAGCGTTTGGATGGGCGGATGCTGCTTCAGATACCACCGCGCCGCCGCAAGGTGCAGCCGGTAATCGGTGATCTTCTGCACCGTCAGCCGCCCCGCCGTCGGCGCGCTGACCGCCACCACCAGATCGGCCTCGCGCCGCGACAGGCTCACCACGCGCGGCAATGCCACGATCTGTATTTCCAGGTCGGGATTGTCCTCGGCGATTTTCGCGCAAACCTGGGGCAAAAGGTAATTGGCCGCCCCGTCCGGCGCGCCGATCCGGATTTGTCCCGACAGGCCAGAGCTTTGCCCCATCATCTCTTCCGAGGCTTCCTCCAGCGATTGCTCCATGCGCACCGCATGGCCCATCAGCCGCTGCCCCGCATCGGTCAAAGCATACCCGGTGGGCGATTTGGCAAACAGCGCCATCCCATAGGCCGCCTCCAGCCGCGCCACCCGCCGCCCCACCGTCGCCGGATCCACGGACAACTGCCGCCCGGCGGCGGACAGGCTCTCTTCGCGCGCCACGGCAAGAAAGACTTTCAGATCGTCCCAATTGGTTTTCATGCCCCTATCCTGCATTTTTGCAATGCCGTTTTGAAAACATGTCTCTTTTCAAGGGATTTTTGCAAGTCTATTCTCGCGCCGAACCTGGATGGAGGATCTCATGCAAGAACTGACCCACTATATCAACGGCGCGCATGTCAAAGGCACGTCGGGCCGTTTTTCCGACGTTTTCAACCCCGCCACCGGCGAAGTGCAGGCCAGATGCCCGCTCGCCTCGAAAGAGGAAATGGCCCAGGCCGTGGCCATCGCCGCCGCCGCCCAGCCCGCATGGGCCGCCGTCAATCCCCAGCGCCGCGCCCGCGTGCTGATGAAATTCGTCGACTTGCTGAACCGCGACATGGACAAGCTGGCCGAGGCGCTCAGCCGCGAACACGGCAAGACATTCCCCGATGCCAAGGGCGACGTGCAACGTGGCCTGGAAGTGGTGGAATACTGCATCGGTGCGCCGCAGATGCTCAAGGGTGAATACACCGACAGCGCCGGCCCCGGCATTGATATCTACTCGATGCGCCAGGCGCTTGGCGTGACCGCCGGCATCACCCCGTTCAACTTCCCCGCCATGATTCCGATGTGGATGTTTGCCCCCGCCATCGCCTGCGGCAACGCCTTCATCCTCAAGCCCTCCGAGCGCGATCCTTCCGTACCGCTGATGCTGGCAGAACTGCTGGAAGAGGCCGGTCTGCCCAAGGGTATCATCCAGGTTGTGAACGGCGACAAGGAAGCCGTGGACGCAATCCTGTATGATCCGATCATCCAGTCTGTCGGCTTTGTCGGCTCGACCCCGATTGCCGAATATATCTACGGCACCGGCTGTGCCCAGGGCAAACGGGTACAGTGTTTCGGCGGCGCAAAGAACCACATGATCATCATGCCCGATGCCGATATGGATCAGGCCGCCGACGCGCTTGTCGGGGCCGGCTATGGCGCGGCGGGCGAACGCTGCATGGCGATCTCGGTGGCTGTTCCGGTGGGCGACGAAACCGCCGACCGCCTGATTGAAAAGCTGGTGCCGCGCATCGAAAAACTCAAGGTCGGCCCCTACACCGCAGGCGATGACGTGGATTATGGCCCGGTTGTGACCGCTGCCGCGAAGGAAAACATCCTGCGTCTGGTCGAGACCGGTATCGAACAGGGCGCCAAGCTGGTGGTCGATGGCCGCGATTTCAACCTGCAAGGTTATGAGGACGGCTTTTTTGTCGGTCCGCACCTCTTTGACAACGTGACCCCGGACATGGACATCTACAAAAAGGAAATCTTCGGTCCCGTGCTGTCCACCGTGCGCGCCCAAAGCTACGAAGAGGCGCTTGGCCTTGCCATGAATCACGAATACGGCAATGGCACCGCAATCTTTACCCGCGATGGCGATGCCGCGCGCGATTTCGCCAACCGGATCAATATCGGCATGGTCGGCGTAAATGTCCCGATCCCGGTGCCGCTGGCCTATCACACCTTTGGCGGCTGGAAGAAATCCGCCTTTGGCGACCTGAACCAGCACGGCCCGGATGCGTTCAAATTCTACACGCGCACCAAGACGATCACATCGCGCTGGCCCTCGGGCATCAAGGAAGGTGGCGAGTTCAACTTCAAGCCGATGGATTGATCCAAAGATCAGAATATGAGATTGGAAATGGGCGGCCCCGCGGGTCGCCCGTTTTCCATTGTCCACCGCCAAAGCCAAAATGCCCGTCACATTTCGAATTCTCCCTACCCACAGCCTGGCTTATGTTCGTTTCAGCGGCCAAGTTGACCTGCGAGAAACCTTTGCCGAATTCGACAATTACACACGGCATCCGGATTTCCGGCCGCACCAGTCACAGCTGATCGATCTGACCGAGGTTCGCGACTATGAACGCGATTTTTCCCGCATCATGGAATTGCAGGCCCACCAGACGGAAGCATTCCTGGGTGGAAAGACCCCGGTTCACCTGATTTTTGTCGCACCCGATGACGTGACACAATCCATGGCAATGGCGGCTTTGCGGTCGTGGAACAACCTTCACGCCGTCGTGCCGCTGGTCCTGCCCAGCCTGGCGCAGGCCTGCGAGGTACTGGCCATCGATCCGTCCGAATTGTCGGCCGCAACCACCGTGGTCGGCTGACGCGCGGCCCTTGCCCGCGCCGTCGGCCCGGCGGAACTTCTTGAAAACGCGGGGGTTTGCTGTTCAACTTGCCCAACGGCCAGGGCGGAGGGCGATCATGGCACTGAAGGAACCGGATTTCACCATCGGGGTCGAGGAAGAATATCTTCTTGTCGACAAGGACAGCTTTGATCTGGCGCCCGCGCCCGAAGGCCTGATGGAGGCCTGCAAGGTCCGGCTCGAAAACCAGGTGGCGCCCGAATATCTCAACTGCCAGATCGAGATCGGCTCGCGGGTCTGCGGCACCATTGGCCAGGCCCGAGAGGATTTGCGCCGCCTGCGCAGCGCCGTCGCCGAAGAGGCCGCGCGCTTCAATCTCGCGCCCATCGCCGCCTCGTGCCACCCGTTTTCCGACTGGCGCGACCAGCATCACACCAACAAGCAACGCTACAACGCCCTGCGCGACGATCTGGGCGGGGTGGTGCGGCGTATGCTGATCTGCGGTCAACATGTGCATGTGGGGATCGATAACCCTGATCTGCGCATCGACGTGATGAACCAGATGCGCTATTTCCTGCCCCATCTTCTGGCGCTCAGTTGCTCCTCGCCGTTCTGGCAGGGACAGGATACCGGGCTTGCCTGCTACCGGCTTACCGTATTCGACAACCTGCCCCGCACCGGCATCCCGCCCCAGATGGACAGCTGGTCGACCTATGAACGCTCGGTTCAGGCCATGACCCGCGTCGGCGTGATCGAGGATTCCTCGAAAATCTGGTGGGATCTGCGCCCGTCCTCGCGCTTTCCCACCATCGAAAGCCGCATCTGCGACGTGTCCCCTCTTTTGGAAACCACACTGACCATCGCCGCGCTGACACAGGCGCTGTGCCGGATGCTGTGGCGGCTGGCCTCGCGCAACCAACGCTGGCGGCTTTACGATCGCTTCCTGATCGAGGAAAACCGCTGGCGCGCGCAGCGGTATGGCATTTCCGAAGGGTTGATCGATTGGGGCCAGCGCGAAATCCTGCCCTTTGACACGCTTTTGCAAGAGCTGATCGAACTGGTGGGTCAAGACGCCGACGCGCTGCAAAGCCTTCCGGAAATCGAACACGCTCTGACAATTCTGCAAACCGGTACCAGCGCCGACCGGCAGCGCGCGGTCCATGCCGACGCCTTGCAGGCAGGCAGCACACCCGATCAGGCCCTGCGCGCGGTGGTCAGACACCTGACCGAGGAATTCCACGCCGATCTGTGATTTTTGCAAGACGTTTTGCAAAAATTCGGCCTGACATATTCCTGCAAGCTTTGTATTATTAAACGCACGTTCATTTAACCTTGCTGGGAGGCGCCCGATGGATTTCGCACTGACCGAGGAACAGACGCTGATCTTTGACATGGCCAAAGGCTTTGGCGAAGACAACATCGCCCCTTACGCGCAGGAATGGGAAGCCGCCGGAACCATCCCGAAAGAGCTGTGGCCACGGATTGCCGAACTGGGGCTGGGCGGCATCTACGTGTCCGAGGACTTTGGCGGCTCCGGTCTCTCGCGACTGGACGCGACGCTCGTATTCGAGGCCCTTGCCATGTCCTGCCCCGCAGTTGGCTCGTTCCTGTCGATCCACAATATGTGCGGCGGCATGATCGACAAGTTCGGCTCCGAAGAGACCAGGCAGAAATGGCTTCCCGATCTGTGCACCATGTCCAGGGTGTTTTCCTACTGCCTGACGGAACCCGGTTCCGGCTCGGATGCCGCCGCGCTGAAAACCCGCGCCGAACGCAGCAATGACGGCTATGTGCTGAACGGCACCAAGGCGTTCATCTCGGGCGGCGGTTACTCGGATGCCTATGTCACCATGGTGCGCACCGGCGACGATGGCCCCAGGGGCATTTCCGCATTGGTGGTCGAGGACGGCGCCGACGGCCTGTCGTTCGGCGCGCTGGAAAAGAAAATGGGGTGGCTGGCGCAACCCACCGCACAGGTTCAGTTCGACGATTGCAAGGTTCCCGCCGACAACCTGATCGGCGAAGAGGGCAAGGGCTTTGTCTATGCCATGGCCGGGCTGGATGGCGGTCGTCTGAACATCGCCGCCTCCGCCCTTGGCGGCGCGCAAAAGGCGCTGGACCTGACCTTGCAATACATGTCCGAGCGCAAGGCGTTCGGCAAACCCATCAACCAGTTCCAGGCGCTGCAATTCAAGCTGGCCGAGTTCGAGACCAGGTTGCAGGCCTCGCGCACCTTCCTGCGCCAGGCCGCATGGAAGCTGGACAATGGCGCGCATGATGCCTCGAAATTCTGCGCCATGGCCAAGCTGATGGTGACGGACAGCGCCTTTGAGGTGGCCAATGGCTGCCTGCAACTGCATGGCGGCTATGGCTATCTTGCCGATTACGGCATCGAAAAAATCGTGCGTGATCTGCGCGTGCATCAGATCCTGGAGGGCACCAATGAAATCATGCGCCTGATCATCTCGCGCCAGCTGATCGCGGACGCGGCATGAGCGACATCCATATCCGCAAGGCCGGCAAGACCGGGCGCATCACCTTCACCCGGCCCAGGGCGCTCAACGCCATGTCCTACCGGATGTGCCTGGCCATCGAGGACGCGCTCGATGCCTGGCAAAGCGACGATGACGTGAAGATGCTGGTCATTGACGCAGAGGGCGACAAGGCGTTCTGCGCGGGCGGCGACATCGCCGAACTTTACGACACCGGCACCAAAGGCGATTTTGCCTATGGCCAGACCTTTTGGGCCGACGAATACCGCATGAATGCCAAGATGTTCACCTTCCCCAAACCGGTGGCCGCCTTCATGCAGGGCTTTACCATGGGCGGCGGCGTGGGCGTGGGCTGTCACGGCAGCCATCGCGTGGTCGGCGACAGCAGCCAGATCGCCATGCCGGAATGCGGGATCGGGCTGGTGCCGGATGTGGGCGGATCTTACATCCTTGCCAATGCGCCCGGACGGCTTGGGGAATACCTGGGCCTGACGGCGGCGCGGATGAACGCGGGCGATGCCATTCACGCGGGGTTTGCCGACTACTACATCCCCGAAGACACGTGGCCGGCGCTGATCGCGCAGCTTGAAGACACCGGCGACTGGTCGTTGATCGACACCGCCAGCGCATGGGTCGCCCCCGGCCCCGTCGCCGAACAGGCCCACGAGATCGATGCCAGTTTCGGCGGCGAAACCCTGCGCGACATCCTGAATGCCCTCAAGGCCGCCAACAGCGATTTTGCCCGCGACGCGCTCAAGAAGCTGTCGCGCAATTCCCCCCTTTCGATGGGCTGCGCGCTGGAGATCATTCACCGCGTACGGGTGCGCAACGACATTCGCTTTGCGCTGGATCAGGAATACCGCTTTACCCACCGCGCCATGGAGCATGGCGATTTCCTCGAAGGCATCCGCGCACAAATCATCGACAAGGACCGCAACCCGCAATGGAAGCATCAGCTTGAGGACATGTCCCAAATCGAGGTGACAAAGATGCTGATGCCGCTCGGGGGCGCGAAACTGAGTTTTGAAAAGGGAGACTAAGCCATGAAGATCGGATTTATCGGACTGGGCAATATGGGCGCGCCAATGGCCGCCAACCTCGCCAGGGCGGGCCATGACGTGACCGGGTTCGACATGGCAGACGTGGCCATTGACGGCGTGACCATGGCCGCCTCCGGCGCCAAGGCCGCCGCCGGGGCCGACGTGGTCATCACCATGCTGCCCAACGGCGCGATCCTGCGTGCCGTGGCCAACGAAGTGATCCCGGCCATGTCCAAGGGCGCCGCGCTGGTCGATTGCTCGACCGTGGATGTCGACAGCGCCCGCGCGGTTGCGCAACAGGCAGCCGAAGCTGGTCTTCTGGCCGTCGACGCACCCGTATCCGGCGGCATCGGTGGCGCGGCCGCTGGCACGCTGACCTTCATGGCCGGCGGCAGCGCCGAGGCCTTTGCCAAGGCCGAACCGCTGTTTGAGATCATGGGCCAGAAAGCCGTGCATTGCGGCGAGTCCGGCGCCGGTCAGGCGGCCAAGATCTGTAACAACATGATCCTGGGCGTCACCATGATCGCCACCTGCGAAGCCTTTGCGCTGGCGGACAAGCTGGGCCTGGACCGCCAGAAAATGTTCGATGTGGTCTCCACCTCCTCGGGCTATTCCTGGACGATGAACGCCTATTGCCCCGCCCCCGGCGTTGGCCCTCAATCCCCGGCCGACAATGGCTATAAACCCGGCTTTGCCTCGGAACTGATGCTCAAGGATCTGCGCCTGTCCCAACAGGCCGCCGAAAGCGCGGATGCCGACACGCCCATGGGCAAGATGGCCGCCGCGCTATATGAACAATTCGTCGAATCCGAAGACGGGCTGGGCACCGATTTCTCGGCCATGCTGCCCCGGTTTGAGAAACGCGCACGCGGCTAGAGGCATGTCACACCCGGCCCGGCCAGGTCCCGGTCGGGGGCGCCGCGGCCTGCGCTGTCACTCCGCCGCCACCTTGCGCCCGTCCAGCATTTCCTTGAGATAATGCCCGGTATGGCTGTTCGTCACCTCGGCCACCTCTTCGGGCGTGCCCACGGCGACAATTTCGCCCCCGCCGTCGCCGCCTTCGGGACCGATATCGATGATGTGGTCGGCGGTTTTCACCACGTCCAGATTGTGTTCGATCACCACCACGGTGTTGCCCTGCTCCACCAGCTCGTGCAGCACCTCCAGCAGCTTGCGCACATCCTCGAAATGCAGCCCCGTTGTCGGCTCGTCCAGGATATATAGCGTGCGCCCGGTGGATCGCTTGGCCAGCTCCTTGGACAGCTTCACACGCTGCGCCTCGCCGCCCGACAGTGTCGTCGCCTGCTGGCCCACCTTGATATAGCCAAGCCCCACACGCGCCAGCGCATCCATCTTGTCCCGGATTGACGGAACCGCCTTGAAAAACGCCTGCGCCTCCTCAACCGTCATATCAAGAACGTCGGCTATACTTTTGCCCTTAAAGCGAATTTCCAAAGTTTCGCGATTGTACCGCGCGCCCTTGCAGGTCTCGCATTCCACATAGACATCCGGCAGGAAATGCATCTCGATCTTGATCACACCGTCGCCCTGGCAGGCCTCACAGCGCCCCCCTTTGACGTTGAACGAAAACCGGCCCGGCTTGTAGCCGCGCGCCTTGGCCTCGGGCAGACCGGCAAACCAGTCGCGGATCGGGGTAAAGGCCCCGGTATAGGTGGCCGGGTTGGATCGTGGCGTGCGCCCGATCGGGCGCTGGTCGATGTCGATCACCTTGTCCAGATGCTCCAGCCCCTTGATGGTTTCGCAAGGTGCAGGTGTCTGGCGCGCACCGTTCAGCCGCATCGAGGCGGTCTTGAACAGGGTTTCTATGGTCAGCGTGGATTTGCCCCCGCCCGACACGCCGGTCACACAGACAAATTTGCCCAACGGGAATTCCGCCGTCACCCCGCGCAGGTTGTTGCCCGTGGCATTGACCACGCTCACCGATTTGCCATTGCCCGCACGCCGCACAGCGGGCACGGCAATCTCGCGCTGGCCCGACAGGTACTGGCCCGTCATCGAGGCCGGATCGGCGGCGATTTCCTCGGGCCGGCCTCTGGACACAACCTGTCCGCCATGCACCCCGGCGCCGGGACCGATATCGAACACATAGTCGGCCTCGCGGATCGCCTCTTCGTCATGCTCTACCACGATCACGGTATTGCCCTGGTCGCGCAGGTTCTTCAACGTGGTCAACAGACGGCCATTGTCACGCTGGTGCAGCCCGATAGAGGGCTCGTCCAGCACATAAAGAACCCCGGTCAAACCCGATCCGATCTGGCTGGCCAGGCGGATACGCTGGCTTTCGCCCCCTGACAGGGTACCACTTGAACGGGACAGCGTAAGGTATTCCAATCCCACATTATTCAGGAATCCCAGCCGTTCGCGGATTTCCTTGACAATGGCCCGCGCGATCTCTTGTCGCTGCGGCGTCAGTTGGTTGGGCACATCGTCGATCCACTCCAGCGCCTCGCGGATCGACATCTGCACCACATGCCCGACATGGCGCAGCGCGTCCGGGTGCCCGATCTTCACCGCCAGTGCCTCTTCGCGCAGCCGGTGGCCGCGGCAGGTGTGGCATGGACGGTTGTTCTGGTAGCGTTCGAATTCCTCGCGGATCCAGTTTGAATCGGTCTCGCGATAGCGCCGCTCCATGTTCGGAATGACACCCTCGAACACGCGAGTCACCTGATACACCCGCCCGCCCTCGTCATAGCGAAAGGCAATTTCCTCTTCGCCCGATCCATACAGGAACACTTTCTGCACCTTCTCGGGAAGGTTTTTCCACGGGGTATTCTTGTCAAACTGGTAATGGCTGGCAATCGCCTCGATGGTTTGCAGGAAATAGGGCGATTTTCCCTTGCGCCACGGCGCCAGGGCACCGTCATACACTTTCAGCGTCTGGTCCGGCACCACCAGCCGTTCGTCAAAGAAAAGCTCCATCCCCAGCCCGTCACAATCCGGGCAGGCCCCAAACGGCGCGTTAAAGGAAAACAGGCGCGGCTCGATCTCGGAAATGGTGAAACCAGACTCCGGGCAGGCAAAGTTTTCGGAAAATGTGATGCGCTGCGGGTCATCGTCCCGGGGCGCGGTTTCCAGAACGGCAATGCCGTCGGCCAGATCCAGCGCGGTGCGCAAACTGTCCGCCAGCCGGGTTTGCAGCCCGTCGCGCACCACGATCCGGTCCACCACCACGTCGATATCGTGCCGGAATTTCTTGTCCAGCGTCGGCGGTTCGTCCAGCTCAAAGAACGCCCCGTCCACCTTGACCCGCTGGAATCCCTGTTTGCGCAATTCCAGAAATTCCTTGCGGTATTCGCCCTTGCGGTCGCGCACGATGGGGGCCAGCAGATAGGCGCGCGTGCCCTCTTGCATCGCCATGATGCGATCCACCATGTCCTGGACCTGCTGGGCCTCGATCGGCAAGCCTGTCGCCGGGCTGTAGGGGGTGCCGACACGGGCAAACAGCAGGCGCAGGTAATCGTAGATCTCTGTCACCGTGCCCACGGTCGAACGCGGGTTCTTGCTGGTCGTCTTCTGCTCGATCGAAATCGCCGGGGACAGGCCACTGATATGGTCCACATCCGGCTTTTCCATCATGTCCAGGAATTGGCGCGCATAGGCCGACAGGCTTTCGACATAGCGCCGCTGCCCCTCGGCATAGATCGTATCGAATGCCAGCGAGGACTTGCCCGATCCCGACAGGCCGGTGATCACCACCAGCTGATCGCGCGGAATGTCCACGTCGATGGATTTGAGATTATGTTCGCGCGCGCCGCGGACCTCGATATGTTTCAGCTCAGCCATGAAAGCCCCCGTTAACGCTTTAGACATAAGTCAGCACGACCGCCGTGCCAACCCAAAATCGCGAACATAAAGGGAACATTGATGACCCGCCGCCGGTGGATATTGCCTGCGGTTGCACCGCCTTGAATTCGCTGCCCAAAATTACGCCCGGCATTGACCATAGGATCAAAATGTTCTGCGCGCTCCGCTGTGCCTCCCCAAAATCCCGAACGCGCGGCCACCGCCGGACGTGGGCGAAGATGCCCCGCACGTTCCCGGCCACCCTACCTCACGCCCGGATGCGTGATGTTTTTTCTGGATTTGCATTCTGTTTTTGGAATATAAATTGACTCACCGTAAAATTACCGGAAAGCCCATGTTCCCGTTTCGAAAAAGACCCAGAACCGGCATGTCCCCCACCGAGGCGGTTGCGGCGGCCAATGACAGAAACCTGACCCTGATCGATGTGCGCGAACGGGCCGAGGTTGCCATGACCGGCAAGGCCAAAGGCGCCATCCATGTCCCGCTGTCGCGCCTGCGTGACATGGCCGATCCGCGCCATCCCGATTTTGACGACGCGTTCCGCCAGACCGGGCCGATCGCGCTTTATTGCGCCTCCGGCGGGCGCTCGCAAACCGCGCTCGGCCTGTTGCAACAACTGGGCTATGGCGACTTGCACAATATCGGCGGTCTGGGCCATTGGGTGCAGGCCGGCGGCGCGATCGAGCCCGCCTGACCTCCCGCTCGCACCCCTACATGTGGATCACGCGGCCGAACGCGTCCAGCACGCTTTCATGCATCATTTCGCTCAGCGTGGGATGCGGAAAGACCGTGTTCATCAGGTCTTCTTCCGTGGTTTCCAACTGCCGCCCGATCACATAGCCCTGGATCATCTCCGTTACTTCGGCGCCCACCATATGCGCGCCCAGCAACGCGCCGGTCTTGGCGTCAAACACCGTCTTGACCAGCCCCTCCGGCTCGCCCAGCGCAATCGCCTTGCCATTGCCGATGAACGGAAAGCGGCCAACCTTGATGTCATGGCCCAGCTCTCTGGCCCTGGCCTCGCTATAGCCCACCGACGCCACCTGCGGATGACAATAGGTGCAGCCCGCGATGCTTTCGGGCCTGACCGGATGCACCTTCCTGCCTGCGATCAACTCGGCCACCATCACGCCTTCATGGCTTGCCTTGTGCGCCAGCCAGGGCGCGCCCGCGATATCACCAATGGCAAACAGCCCGTCCACGCCGGTGCGGCAAAACTCATCCGTCACCACATGCGTCCGCTCCACCTTCACGCCCAGATTTTCCAACCCCAGCCCCTCGACATTGCCAACGATCCCGACAGCGGAAATCACCGTGTCAAATTCGGCCTTCGTCACCTTGCCGCCAGTCTCGATATGGGCCGTCACCTTGTCCTTGCCGCGGTCAAGCTGCCTGACCATGGCCTTTTCCATGATCGTCATGCCCTGTTTCTGAAACGCCTTGCGGGCAAAGGCGCTGATCTCGGCATCCTCCACCGGCAGAATACGGTCCATCACTTCCACAACCGTCGTGTCCGCGCCCAACGTGTTGTAAAAACTCGCGAACT
This sequence comes from Thiosulfatihalobacter marinus, assembly GCF_016019955.1. Classification (GTDB taxonomy): domain Bacteria; phylum Pseudomonadota; class Alphaproteobacteria; order Rhodobacterales; family Rhodobacteraceae; genus Shimia; species Shimia marinus_A. Next base: position 340,455 of record NZ_JAECRZ010000001.1, on the reverse strand, counting down.
CGATCCCGATAGCACCAGACCCGATCACCAGCAGCTTTTGCGGCATATGCGGCGGCACCAGCGCGTGCTTGTAGGTCCACACCCGCTTGCCATCCGCCTCCAGCCCCGGCAATTCGCGTGCCCGCGCGCCGGTCGCCAGAACGATATGCCGGGCGCTGAGATCTTCGCTGCCCTTGTCGGTCTTGACCTGCACCTTGCCCCTGGCGGGCAGCGTGGCCTCGCCCATGAACACCGTGACCTTGTTCTTTTTCATCAGGTGCCCGATGCCGGCGTTAAGCTGTTTGGCCACCCCGCGCGACCGTTTCACCACCGCGTCCAGATCATAGCCGATCTTCTCGGCCTTCAGGCCAAACTCCCCGGCCCGCTCCATCAGATGAAACACCTCCGAACTGCGCAACAGCGCCTTGGTCGGAATACAGCCCCAGTTCAGGCAGATACCCCCCATATGCTCGCGCTCGACAATCGCAACCTTCAGCCCCAGCTGGGCACCCCGGATCGCCGCGACATAGCCCCCCGGCCCCGCCCCGATCACGATCATGTCAAAGCCTTGCGCCGCCATGGCATCCCTCCTCCAACGCATTTTTCCCGAGCCTAGTGGAACTCTCCCGACCCCGCAACGCGCCAGAATCCGGGTGTCAGGCCACCATTTCCCTGGCATTCTCCGGCTGTTTCAAGGCGCCCGCCCCATCCCGGACTCAGCCTGCCCGCGCAAACCCCGGACCGGCTGATGACCGTGGCCATCAACCAATCGTCCACCCGCATCATGAACGGAATCTATCGGCTGCGCGGCTGCACCGCGCCGTCGGAACCGGTTTCCCCGGATCTGCCCAGGGGCTGATCAGCCCGCCGCCGCCTGCAATTCGCGCACGGTCTCGCCATAGCCGCCATCCGCCACATAGGCGATTTCCGGCTGGGTGGAACTGCGCGCCAACGCGGCGTTGCGATAGGGGAAACGGCCAAACCTGCGGATAATTTCGCGATGCGCCCGCGCATGAAGCAGATTGCCGGCGCCGCTTTCGGGCATCCGCTCCAGGAACATGCGAATGCACCGTTCCTGATCGCACAGGTTTTCCGAATGCATCAGCGGCATGTAGAAAAACTGCCGTGCCGGTTCGTCGATCTTCGTATCCCACGCCTTGTCGATGGCAATCTTGGCCACCGCCAGCGCCAGCCGGTCCGACCGAAACGCCTTGTGGCTGCCCCGGAACATGTTGCGGGAGAACTGATCGTTCAACACTATATAGGCCAGCGCGCCGCTGGGATAGGTCAGCCACTGGGCGAAACTTCCCTCTTGCGCACGGTCCCAAGTCTCTTCGAACCGGTCGCGGATCGTCTGATCCAGTTCCTCTGAAACGTCATACCACCCGGATGGACCTACCTCGTCCAGCCAGAACTCAAGAATTTCATCGGGCCCCACCATTGCCCCAATCTCCTCGTTTCAAAACTCCCCCCCGGGAGGCGCTTCATTCAAAAAGGTTACACTCAAATTGATCTATTTCCACAGTAACAAATTACAACAAAAGGACACATAAGTCACTGTTGTCCTTCCTCTTCTTCCTGTTGCGTTTCGATGGCGTATTCCTGGGCCACCTCTACCGCGACGGGCGACGCCGTGGGCATGACGGGTGCGTAGACGCTGGTGTCCTCGACCGATGGCGAGGCCCGCCGCGTCGTGCGATAGGCCGCATAGCCGCCCGTCGCCACCAGGATCAACGTCAGGAACCCGAAATAGCCCGGTGGTCCGAAGACCTCCATCATCCAACCGGTCGCCACCGGCCCCGCAATCGCGCCAAGCCCGTTCACGAACACCAGCCCGCCCGAGGCCGCGGCCATGTCGTCGGTCTCCAGAAAGTCATTCGTATGGGCGATCAGCAGGGAATATAGCGGGTTGGTCGTGCCCCCGACGATCACTGCCGCCAACAGCAACATCGGATAGCTGTCCCCGAATATCCAGCCGATCACCGCGCCCGCGCCGCCGCCCACGGCGACGAACATGATCAACACACGTCGATCCATCCGGTCGGAAATCCAGCCCAGCGGGTATTGGAATACCGTAGCACCCACGTAAAAGCTGGCCACGAAAATCGCCAATTCGCGCAGGCTCAGCCCGGCCTTGCTCGCATAGACCGCCGACATGCCGAACTGCGCCGCAAAGATCCCGCCCAGCAGCACCATGCCCACCATGCCCAAAGGCGAAATATGATACAGTTCGCGCAGGCTCATGGGTTTGGTTGTTTCAAAGGCCGGTGTGGGCGAAATCGACAAGAGGATCGGTGCAAAGGAAATCGACACCAGAACCGACGGGATCACAAACAGGACATATCCCGACGGGTCCGCCACCATCAACAGCCCCTGTGCCGACACGATGCCGATCATCTGCACCATCATGTACAACGACAGCGCCTGTCCGCGGCTCTCGTTCGTGGCCGCATTGTTCAGCCAGCTTTCCGCCGTCACATACACGCCCGAGAAACAGAACCCGATCAACACCCGCCCCAGCACCCAGGCCCAGGGTTCCGCCAGCGTCGGGTACAGGATCAGCACCGCCGAAATGAAACTGGCCAACGCCGCGAAAACCCGCACATGGCCAACCCTGCGGATCATTTCAGGAGCCAGACGCGACCCGCCCAGGAAACCCACGAAATAGGCCGACATCACGAACGACATTTCGTAGGTCGAAAACCCCTCGATCTCGCCGCGAATACCAAGCAACGTGCCCTGCATCCCATTGCCGACCATCAACAACATCATGCCCAACAAAAGGGCCCAGGCACTTTTCAGAAAATGAAACATTTCAGGACTTTCGCACGTTTCTCCCTGAATGCGAAACCATGATCTTCCCTGCCAGTCCGTTTGCGGCAAAGACAGGCAGGTTTACGCCCTCGTGCCAGGATGGCGTCTTACCGCAAGGAAAACGCCCGCAAAAGGCGCCTTTTGCGGGCCGGAATGCGTGTCGCATTCCGGTACCCTCACGGAATCAGCAGCGAGGCATCCCCATAGGAAAAGAATCGGTACCGCGCACGCACGGCATGACCATAGATCTCGCGCACCCGATCCTGGCCCATCAGCGCCGAAACCAGCATCATCAGCGTCGATTTCGGCAGGTGGAAATTGGTCATCAGGGCATCCGTCACCCGGAATTTGTACCCCGGGTAGATGAAAATGTCGGTCGGGCCTTCCCAGGGCGCGATCGCCCCGCCGGCCGCCGCGCTCTCGATCAGGCGCAGCGCGGTCGTGCCCACCGGAATCACCCGCCCGCCAGCCGCGCGCGTCCCGGCGATTTCCGCTGCCGCCTGCGGCGTCACGCGGCCCCATTCGGCGTGCATCCTGTGCTCTTTGACATTCTCCACCTTGACCGGCAGGAACGTGCCCGCGCCCACATGCAGCGTGACATGGGTAAATGCCACCCCCCGTTCCGCCAGCATCGCCAGCAACGGTGCGTCGAAATGCAACGAGGCCGTGGGCGCCGCAACCGCGCCGGAATGGCGCGCCCAGACAGTCTGGTAATCGGTCTTGTCGCGGTCATCCGCCGCGCGTTTTGCGGCGATATAAGGCGGCAGCGGCATCGCGCCGGCCTCGGCCAGCGCCGCATCGAAATCCGCCCCCTCCAGATCGAACGCCAGCACGCCCTGCCCGGCTTCGCGCGCCTCCAGAACCGCCGTCAGACCGGCGCCAAAGACAATCCGTTCGCCGTCGCGGATCTTCTTGAGCGGTTTGACCAGCGCCGCCCAGCGCCCGCCGGCGCGCGGCTCCAAAAGCGTCACCTCGATCCGCGCCCGGGTCTCGCCCCCGGGCCCTGACCGCGCACGATAGCCCGCAAGCCGCGCCGGGATCACCCTTGTGTCGTTCAGAACCAACCGGTCGCCCGGGCGCAGCCAGTCCACCAGATCGGTCACATGCGCATCGGTAATCCGGTCCGGCCCGGCCACCAGCAGGCGCGCGCTGCTGCGTGGCTCTGCGGGACGGGTGGCAATCAGGTCGTCGGGCAGATCGAAATCGAAATCGGAAAGCTGCATCAGAGGCTCAGTTGTTCAGGTCCGGGGGACGGCGGCGGAAAATCTCCCGGAAAAACCCCGGCGTCAAGGCCGATAGCGGGTTTACACTGAACTCCGGGCGCTCTGTCGTGCCGCGCATCGTGTAATTGAACCCGATCAGCCCCTCGCCCCGTTTTGAAATCGGACGCCCGATGAAGTTCACCGCATAAATCGGCGACACCGCCCCCTGGATATCGAACCGCGCCCCGTCATAGGTATAAGTGCCATCCGCCGAGATCCCCAGCGACGGTCCCACCGCGCTGGCCTCGCCAATCAACATCTGCTCCGGCGTCAGGCGAAACCGCGAATAGACTTCCGTAAACAGGATGCCCGGCCCGTCCAACTGCTCGATCAGCCCGATCACGGAAATCGCGTTCAGCAATTCCGCAATCACCGGCACGCGTTGTACCTTGATATTGGCGATCTTGAGCACCCCGTCATACACACCGCGTGTCTTGTGCGGCACCAGCGACAACTCCAGCTCGCCCCGTGTCGCCGCCCTGACCACCCCCATCGCCGCCGCCAGTTGTCCGCCCCTGGGCGAGGTCACTTCCACGGCGGTGCCGTTCTCATGCGGGATCAACCTGCCACTGACCGGCGCCACCCCCTTGAGCGCGCCGGCAAACTGGCCCGACATGCCCAGCCCCTGATCGGTCATTTCCGCCTGAACCCCGGTCAGGTAAAGGCTGTCCGTCACCTGCACCCGGTCCAGCCGCGCGGTGATCGGCCCCGAGTCGCCCCCCGCGCCCGGCCTGTCCAACGATCGCGGCATGTGACGCATGTCGAACCAGCCTGAATACATCTCGACGGCAGGCGCGCGTCCCGGCCCGCGCCCCCGCAACGCCCCAGTACCCTGCAACCACTCCCCCACGGCAAAGGAGCTCAGCCGCATCACGTCCAGCCCCCCCTCCGGGCTCAGCGAGATGTCGCCCTCGGCCGTCAGCCCATCCGCCTTCAGGCGCAGGCCGTCCACCACCGGCGGGCTGGTCAGATCGGCCGTCAACCCCAGCGCCCCCGTGGTCGCTGCGCGCTTGCGCCAGCCAAGCGGGGCGGCCGTCAATTCCACGCCCCGCAAGTCGGAAGACAGGGTCAGGCGCGGCGGCCGGTCCCGGGCCAGCGCGATTTCGAACCGCGCCGTCCCCCGCCCCGAAACCGATCCATCCGGCAGCCCGATATCGAACTCGTCCACCGCCCGCTGGCTCAGCTCCGCGGTGCCCTCGATCCAGCTTTCACCCGCGGTCTTCTGACCCAAAGGCGCGTGCCAGCGCCCCTCGACCGGCAAGGCGCCCACCGTGGCCGCGCCGGAAATCTCCACCTGCGCATTGTCGGCCGTCACGTGCAGGCTGTCTGCGCGAATCTCCTTGCCCTCGATGAACTGCGTCGTGCGCACATCCAACAGATGACCGGCAGCGTCGAACCGCACCTCCTCTGGCAACAGTTTCGGCTTCATCCTGAAACGCACATTGCCCTGAGCCTCAACCCGACCGTCGGCCAGGTCCACCGGCAGCCGGGCCTTGGTGAACACCCGCAGCGGCTCGCGATCCAGCAACGACGCCGCCGCGGTCGCCGTGCCGCTCAGCCTGACCCTGGCCAGCGCCGGGGATTGCTTCTGCGTCGTATCCAGTGCGATGAAACCGGTCCCGGACACATCCACGTCGCCGCCCTGATCGGCGGTGATGCGCCCACTTTCCGCCGCCACGCGGAACTGGTTTCGGATCAGACTGGCATAGCCGCTGGCCCCGCGCACCGGCGGCATGGTCTTCAGCACCTTCAGATCCGCATCGCGATACTGGAAATCCACATAAACATCGGGCGGCCCGCCCCCCGTACTGCGTACCGCGAGGTTGATGTCGTCCAGCGTAATCCGCTGGATATTCTCGTCGATCCATTTGCGCAGATTGGGTTTGAGCGCATCCGGCCAGATATCCAGCACCTGCCCCACATCCAACCCGTCCGAGCGCCCGTCGATCGCATAATCCCATCGCGGCCCCCTGGTGCGCAACGCGCCGCTCAGCTGCATCCGGTTGCCTTGCAGGCGGATCACCATCTGGCCCAGATCCAACTCGAACGGGTCCAGCTTCAGCCGAAAATCCGCAAACGAGCGGTCCAGCACCATCGGCACATCGTCCAGTTCCTTGGGATTCACTTCGAACCGGCTCAGCTCAAGCTGCCCAAGCAACGTGTTTGGCAGGCCCCGCTCCAGATCCCGCAACAAGGCCTGCCCCGAGGCCGACGCCTTGATCCACTTGCTGTCCAGCGACAGGTCGGCAAAGGTGATCACCTGGCGCGCCGGATCAAAGGTCAAATGGCTGCTCAGCCCGTCAAACGGCACCGGTTGCACATCATCATCCGGTTGCAACAGCCCCTCCGCCACCCGCAGCGCCACATTGACCGGGCCCAATCCTCCGCTGGCGTCGGTTTGCCCGCGCATCGACCCAGAGATCGGCGCGCGCAGGATGTCCAGCCAGGCCAGCGCCGCCGATTGCGAGGCGATGTCGCCTGACGGCATGTCTTCAAAGCGCACCCCGAATTCGGTTTCCGACGTGCCGAACCGCGTCTTCAGGAAGGCTTCGATACTGGTCACGTAATCGCGTCCACCCAACAACGACATCTGGGTCGAGATCGTCACGTCGTCGCCATTGCGCGCCAGCCGCATCTGCCCGCTGTCCACTGTCCAGCCACGGCGCGCGCGCACATCCTCGTAGCGCAGCGTCACATCCACCAGCCGGAACACATCAAGCCGCGCCAGCAACGGCAGGTCCAGATAGCCTTCCACCTGATCGCCCAGCCGGGTCAGTTCCGTGGCCTGTCCGAACGCGCCCGCACCCGCGCCATCCCCAACAGAAATATTGAACGTGCCGTCGCCCTGCCGGATGATCCGCATAAATACCCCGGCCACGCGAATCTCGCGGGGCGCCACCTGTCCTTCGAGCAACGCGCCGAACGCCAGGCGCGCGTCCACCCGCGCGAGTGTCACGCTGCCGGTGTTGTCGGGCGCGCGCAGCACAAGGTTGCGCACCCGCAGACGCGGGTCCCAATTGTCCTCGACGATCAGCGAAACTTCGCCCATCGTCACGTCCAAACCCTTCAGCTGACGGTTCAATTCCGCTTCCAGCCGGTCATGCAGCCAGCCTGGCGCCACCAGCGGCTTGCCCACCGCCATCACCACGGCCCCCGCCAACAGCGCGGCCGGCAAGACCAGGCTGATCAGCGCAAAAAGCCCAATGCGCCTTGCCCTTCGGGGCCTGCGCCTTTGGTCTGGCGCCATGTCGGGCTGGTCACTCAGGGTTGATGCCTCGGATTGATCTGTTATCGGTTGCCCGCCCGTGCCAACTATACACCCAACCCGTTGCCGACCCAAGGAGTCTGACATGCTTGCCGCCCAGGATATGGCCCCCGATTTCACCCTGCCCTCGACCCGGGGCGGCCCTGTCACCCTGTCCGCCCTGCGCCCGGCCCCGGTTGTGCTGTTTTTCTACCCGCGCGACAACACTTCGGGATGCACCAGGGAAAACCAGCAATTCTCTGCCCTCCTGCCAGAGTTCAGCGCTGCGGGCGCGCAGGTGTTCGGCATCTCCAGGGATGACATGAAAAGCCACGCCAGGTTCATCGAGAAACAGGGCCTGACCGTGCCGCTCCTGTCGGACGCACAAGGCGATGCCTGCGAACGGTTCGGCGTCTGGGCCGAGAAAAAGATGTATGGCAAGACCTTTATGGGCATCGTGCGGTCCACTTTCCTGATCGACGGCACGGGGCGCATCGCGCGCGCCTGGCCCAAGGTCAGGGTAGACGGCCACGCCGCCCAAGTGCTGGACGCGGTGAAGGCCCTGTGAGCGCGCGCGACCTTGCCCAAATGGCGGTCGAGGTGCTGACCACCGCCGATGGCCACGCCAAAACCGCCTTGTCACGGCGCAACGCCGCCGCCTGGTTCGCCGCGCGCGACGCCGGCGCCCCCCTGCCGATTGGCCACGCCACCCCGCCCGATCGCCCCGCCCGCCCGCAGAAACCGGACCTGCTTGATCCGCGCGACGTGCCCCGCCGCCGCCCCGGCAGCGAACAGGGGCGGCTGGCAATGCTGCACGCCGTCGCCCATATCGAACTGAACGCCGTCGATCTGCACTGGGACATCATCGCCCGCTTTACCGACACCGACATGCCGCTGGGCTTTTATGACGACTGGGTGAAATCCGCTGACGAGGAATCCCGCCATTTCAACATGATCTGCGACAGTCTTGAGGCAAAGCACAGCTTTTATGGCGCCCTGCCCGCCCATGCCGGAATGTGGCGCGCCGCCGAAGATACCGCCGACAACCTGCTGGGCCGCCTCGCGGTGGTGCCCATGGTGCTCGAAGCGCGCGGGCTGGATGTCACACCCGGCATGATCGCGCTGTTTGAAAAGGCCGGCGACATGCAAACGGTCGAGGCGCTCAGGGTGATCTATGCCGAAGAGGTCGGCCATGTCGCCTATGGCGCCAAATGGTTCAACTTCCTCTGCGGCCGGGACGCGCTGGATCCCAAGGCCACGTTTCATGCACAGGTGCGCCGCTATTTCCACGGCGCCCTCAAACCCCCTTTCAACGAGGAAAAACGTGCAGAGGCCGGACTGCCCCCGGATTTCTACTGGCCCTTGTCCGACCAGACACCGCCGCCCTATGCGCGCTGACCAGCCGCCACCGGGGGCGGATCGGCAATTCCCCGCCCAAATCCGGCCTTCACGCCAGACAGAAGCGTATGGAAATGGGTCAATTTCCTTGCCCGATCAGTAACCTGTCGTTAAGACCATGCCGCGAGGCGCCCCCGACCGGGGCGCCGACCATGGGGATGAGACAAGGAACGGCAAGGTGAGATCACGGTTCGCAATTCGAATTCACACGCTGCTGGAACGGTTTTTTCCGGAACGGCGGCTGTTTCTCAGGTCCGATACCGACACCCGCTTCATCCGCCTCAAACCCTCGACCCAGCTGTTTGCCTTTGTCGGCGCCACCGGGATCGTGGCCTGGACAATCGTCGCCACCGCGATCCTGCTGATGGATTCCATCGGCGCGGGCAATTTCCGCGAACAGGCCCGGCGCGACCAGCAAACCTACGAACAACGCCTTAACGAAATGTCCGCCGAACGCGATGCCCGCACAGAAGAGGCGCTGGCGGCGCAAAAACGGTTCAACACGGCGCTGCAACAGGTCTCGGTCATGCAGTCACAGCTGTTGGAAAGCGAAACCCGACGGCGCGAACTGGAAACCGGGATCGAGGTGATCCAGGCGACCTTGCGCCGCACCATGCAGGAACGCGAGACCGCGCTGGCCGAACTGGATCGCCTGAATGACGGCCAGAAAGACCCCAACACAAGACTTGCGGCGAATTCATCCTTGGGCAAAGAAATGCTTGGCGCCTTGTCCCGGGCACTGGCCGAAACGGCCGAAGAGCGCGACACGATCATCGCCAATGCGCGCACGGCCCTGAAAGAGGCCGAAGAGGCGCGGCTGGACCTGGCCCTGATGGCCGAAAAGAACGATCAGATTTTCAGCCAGCTCGAAGACGCCATGACAGTGTCCGTCGAACCGTTGACCAAGATGTTCGAGGCGGCCGGCCTGGATACCAAGAAACTGATGGAAGAGGTGCGCCGCGGCTATAGCGGCCAGGGTGGCCCGCTGATGCCGATCAGCCTGTCCACGAAGGGCGACGAAAGCATTCCCGAAGCAGCGCGCGCCAACGCCCTGTTGGACAAGATGGACCAGATCAACATCTATCGCATTGCCGCCGAAACCCTGCCTTTTGACAATCCGCTCAAGTCCGCCTACCGCCTGACTTCAAGCTACGGGCCGCGCTGGGGCCGGACGCACAAGGGCACCGATATGGCCGCCCCCAACGGTACGGCGATCTATGCGCCGGCCGACGGAGTCGTCACATATGCCGGGTGGTCTTCGGGCTATGGCCGCCTGACCAAGATCAAACATGCGTCCGGGATCGAGACCCGATATGCCCATCAGGCGAAAATCCGCGTAAAAGTCGGGCAAAGGGTCTCGCGCGGCGATCGGATTGGTGATATTGGCAACTCCGGACGTTCGACCGGCCCGCACCTGCACTATGAAATCCGTGTGGGTGACCGGGCGGTGAACGCGATGACATTTATCAAGGCTGGAAGAGATGTTTTCTAAGAGCAAAATCAACGAACCTGCGCCGAAATCCACCGATCCGGCCAAGCCCGCCGCGCCAGACGCCTCCGCCATTCCGGCGGCACCTGCCAAAGGCAGCGAATTCAAGGCATCGGCCCCAAAGGCCAAACCACCCGCCTCGGTTCTGTCCTCGGACCTGCACATCACCGGCAACCTCAAGACCACGGGCGATATCCAGGTCGAAGGTACCGTCGAAGGCGATATTCGCGCCCATCTTCTGACCGTCGGCGAAAGCGCCACCATCAAGGGCGAAGTGATTGCCGATGATGTCGTGGTCAACGGCCGCATCGTGGGCCGCGTGCGGGGCCTGAAAGTCCGCCTCACATCGACGGCCCGTGTCGAAGGCGACATTATCCACAAGACCATCGCCATCGAGAGCGGCGCGCATTTCGAAGGCTCGGTTCAGCGGCAGGATGATCCGCTGACCAAGAAAGGCGATGCCCCGGCTCTCAAGAAACCGGCCCCTGCGCCGCAAGCCTGAACCGACCGAACCTGCTGATTGACGAACGCCGCCCGGAAGGGTGGCGTTTTTCTTTCAGCCCCGGGTCTAGGCAACCATCAACTTGCACAGCAGATCGGCCTCGTGCGGCTTCAGACACACCCGCGCCGCCTGTGAAAATGCGTGCTCCTGCGCCGCCGCCAGTTCCGGAAACAGGTTCAGGACTTCGGCCCGTGTCGCCTCTTCCAGAACGTTCATCGCCTGTGGTCCGGGCAAGAAGCTTTCGCTGGGCGCGCCATTGGCGAAAAGAATCTCGTGGCGGTCGAACAGGACATGCACATAGGTCACCCGGCCGGGACGGACCCGACGCACCCCTTTCATGCGCAGCAACCCCTTCGCCGTCACCAGCACTTCGGGTTCCTGGAAATACATCTCCGAACTGGGCGGACGGATCAACATCCGGTGGTTTGGCGACACCATCAACGCCCCGTGCGTGCCCAAAACATTCTCGCCGATCAGGATCGGCGCGGTTTTCCGGGTGGCCTGTACCGTCTTCTGCCCGATCCAGCGCACCGGCTGAAATCCGTTGTCGCGCGTCAGAACCTTGTCGCCCTTGCGCAGGGTCTCGATCTGTTTCTGCCCCTGGTCGGTCACGATCAGCGTCCCGGCGGTGAAACACACCACCAGATCGTCATAGTCCACGGCGCCGTCGGTGTTGAACGTGCCGAACGTATAGGTCACGCCCGGATCCAGCGGGAAATCGGAAACGATCAGCGGGCCGTAATTCGATTGCCCGTTTGTCGCCAGGAAATACACCGTGCCGCTGGACCCGTCCGATCCGGTCACGGTGTATTTGTAGCGCAGATCCACCCGGTCCCCGACGCTGATCCCCGCAACATCCGACGCCACCACATCCTGGTCCGGCACATCCGATCCGCCGGTATGGGTATAGTCGCCGAACTCAGCGTCGCGAAACCCGTTTGAATCATCTATGGAAATCTGGCCGGCATCGCCGATGGTGAAATTGCCGAAATGGGGATATGTACTGTCCCCTCCCGTGATCCGGTAAACCTGTACTGTCTCGATCGCCATGAACCCGCCTTGAAAAATCACACACGTCCCCGCGCCCGTGGCGGGGTTAACCAGGGTTCAGGCTAAACAGACATTCTGTCGAAAATTGGAACGGTTCGGGGCGGTTTGCGGGTCCGTCCGCATTGCCGCCCCGTCAGGGCCGGCGCCTATCGCGCGTCCAGCATCCATTCCCCGTCGGGCCAGAAGGCGTGAAACGCAAAGGCAAACAACAGGTCATGCGGCACATCCTGCCCCTGGGCGTCGCGCACGCGGATGGTGCCCACATCCCTGCCGCGCCCGATCGTGCTTGTGTCCAGCGCCGAGGCCTGCCCCGACTGCCAGCTGATCTCGACACCCGCCTCCGTCAATGTCCCGACCCGGGCCAAACGCTCCAGCGGCCAGGCCCGATCGCCCACGCGCACCACCCGCGCCAGCGGCGAAATACCATGTGGCGGCATCTCGCCATTATAAAGGAAAGGGCGCTGTGCGCTGTCATATTGCCTGTAGGGATTGCTGCCATAGCTGCGCCCATAGGCCGGCTCCGCCATCACCAGCCCATCCGGGTTGCGCGCCTTGAACTGCGCCCAGCCTTCCATCCAGGTCGGCAAGACCTCCAGCTCAACCCCCGTCATCTCGCCCACGATGCCCGTGCCAAGCGCCTGCTGCCACCAGCTTTCGGTTTCACGGTCATACATCACAAGACCGGAATTGCGCAGCTTGCCTGTCACGCCAAATGTCAGCGTTCGCCCCCCGATCCGCCGATCAAACGTGATCGCGGAATTGCACAACGGACAATATGTCACCGCGATCGGTATCCCGCCCACCGTGTCATTCACGATTTCATGCCAGATCAGGTAGCGGATCGGATAGGCACGCGGTTCGGCCCCCTTGATCTGTACGGTCATGACAGGTTCGGTTGGCAGGATATCCGTATCATCCACGGCGCGAATGAACTGCGGATCGCTCAGCGCGGGGATGCCGTCCCTTGGCGGTCCACCCGACAGGATCTCGACCCAGTTCGAAATCGATGTCTTGCTGAAATCCGTGTTGGGCCATTCATATTTCCAGAAGTCCGGGTTGGCCGATACCGGCGCGGCCAGCGCAATCAGCGCGGTGGCGGAAAGTGCTTTGATCATGGCGTGGTCCTCCCGATTTGATCCTGCGCCGCCGCTCGCCCCGCGCAAAACCAAACCTGATCACAAGCCCGTCACTCCCGTTTCAGAACCGCCACAAACGCCGCGCCAACGCGCTCGATCCGCGCACCATGGGCAGGGATCACCCGCCGCCGCGCAATTGCAGACCCGTGGCGCGGGGGAAAACGCCAGCCCCCAAAACCAAGTTCGCCGGGCCATCGACAATCAATGGCCCGGCGCAATCTGTCCTGGCATGTTCACCGGCTCATGTGCGGTGGCACGCGCCACGGCTCAGTCAATCACGGTGACTTTTTTCATCAGGTCGGGCTGGCCGATCACCTCGCCATTGCGGCCCTTGCCGCGCTTGATCGCGTCCACCACATCTTGCCCGGACGTGACCTTGCCCACCACGGTATATTGCCCGTTCAGATGCGGGGCCGGGCCGAACATGATGAAGAACTGCGAATTGGCAGAGTTCGGATTCTGTGACCGCGCCATGCCGACAACGCCTTTTTCAAAGTCGATATCGGAAAACTCCGCCGGCAGGTCCGGGCGCGAGGAACCGCCCATTCCGGCCCGGCGCATATCCGCCCCCATCCTGCCGAACTGAACGTCGCCCGTCTGTGCCATGAACCCGTCGATCACCCGATGAAACACCACCCCGTCATAGGCGCCTTCGGCGGCCAGCGCGGTGATCTGTTCCACATGCCTGGGCGCGACATCCTCGAACAGGTCGATGGTGACGGTGCCATTGGCGCCCTCGCCTTCGATCTCGATCTCCAGCCCCGTTGCCCAGGCCGGCGCGGCCAGCAACGCAAAGGCGGCGGCAAACTTAAGCATCGACATCGGCGGCCACCTTCACGCTGATCATCCGGTCCGGCTCGGCGGGCGGTTCGCCGCGCGTGATGGCGTCCACATGCTCCAGGCCACCGATCACCCGGCCATAAACCGTGTACTGGCCATTCAGGAAATGGTTGTCCTTGAAGTTGATGAAGAACTGGCTGTTCGCGCTGTCAGGCATCTGGCTGCGCGCCGCGCCCAACGTGCCGCGATCATGCGGAATGCGGCTGAACTCGGCTTTCAGGTCCGGCAGATCGCTGCCGCCCGTGCCGGCCATGCGCAGGTTGAAATCCTTCTCCATGTTGCCGTTGGACACGTCACCCGTCTGGGCCATGAACCCGTCGATCACCCGATGGAAACACACGTTGTCATAGGCGCCGGCCCGCGCCAGCTCTTTCATGCGGTCGCTGTGGCCCGGTGCGATATCGGGCATCAGCTCGATCACGACGGTGCCGCCCTTCAGCTCCATCAGGATGGTGTTCTCGGGATCTTTGATCTCGGCCATGGGGCCCTCCTCTGAAATACGTTCCGCGCTAGTTAATCATCCCGCCCCGGAAAGCCAATAGAGCGCATTGACCGCGCCGGACATTCCGCTAGGAAAGGCGCAACGGATTTGCATATGGAGATTGGGAACATGGCCTGGAAAACCCTCGACCAGATGGACCTGGCAGGAAAGCGCGTCCTGACACGTGTGGACATCAACGTACCCGTGGTTGACGGCGCCGTCACCGACGCCACCCGCATCACCCGCATCGTACCCACCGTGCGCGATATCCTTGCCGCCGGGGGCAAGCCGATCCTGCTGGCGCATTTCGGCCGTCCCGGGGGCAAGCGGGTGGACAACCTGTCGCTGCAACAGCTTGTGCCCACGCTGGAACAGGCCCTCGGCGCGCCGGTGCTGTTTGCCGCCGATTGCGTCGGCCCGGCCGCGCAGGCCGCCGTGGACGCGTTGCAGGACGGGCAGGTGCTGCTTCTTGAAAACACCCGCTTTCACAAGGGCGAAACCAAAAACGATCCCGATCTGACCGCGCAAATGGCCGCCTTGGGCGACGTGTTCTGCTCCGACGCCTTCTCCGCCGCACACCGCGCGCATTGCTCCACCACCGGGCTCGCCGCGCTCCTGCCCTCCTGCGCGGGGCGCCTGATGCAGGCCGAACTGTCCGCGCTGGAAAGTGCCCTGGGCAATCCCCGCCGCCCGGTCACGGCGGTCGTGGGCGGCGCCAAGGTCTCGACCAAGCTCGAACTGCTCTCCAACCTCGTCGAAAAAGTCGATACGCTGGTGATCGGTGGCGGCATGGCCAACACCTTCCTTGCCGCGCAGGGCAAGCCGATCGGCACATCGCTGGCCGAACGGCTGATGATCGACACCGCGAACGGGATCATGACCAAGGCCGAAGGACTGAACTGCACCATCCTTCTGCCGCGCGACGTTGTCGTGGCGCGCAGGTTCGAGGCCAATGCCCCCCACGAAACCGTGCCGGCCGATCAATGCCCCGAGGATGCGATGATTCTGGATGCCGGTCCCGAAAGCGTGGCCGCCATCGATGCCGTGTTCCAGGACAGCAAGACCCTGATCTGGAACGGCCCGCTGGGCGCTTTTGAAATCGAGCCCTTCGATGCCGCCACCAACGCCGCCGCCCTCAAGGCCGCCGCGCGCACCGCGTCGGGCGACCTGATCTCGGTGGCCGGCGGGGGCGATACCGTGGCAGCGCTCAACGCCTCCGGTGCCGCCAGGGACTTTACCTATATTTCCACCGCCGGCGGCGCGTTCCTGGAATGGATGGAAGGCAAGACCCTGCCCGGCGTGGCGGCACTCGAAGCCTGACCCGGCCGGATTTCGGCGCGAAATCCGCTCCCAAATCCGACGCGGATTTGATCCACCCTTTTTCCGCGTCGGAAAAATCCGCGAATTGCGCGCCGCAATTCGCCCCTTCCCGGCGTTAGCGCCACCAACATTGCAAGGCGCCCCACTGTGAACTAGAAGCACCCCAACGGGCGCGCGCCTTCCTCAATCTCTTCATTTTCAAGCGGAAACCGATATGTCGAAACAATCTCAAGCCGAAAGAATTTCCTCCGGTCAGGGCTTTATCGCCGCGCTCGATCAATCCGGCGGCTCCACCCCCAAGGCGCTGCGCCTTTACGGGATCGAGGAAGACGCCTATGGCAACGACGCCGAAATGTTCGACCTGATCCATGACATGCGCGCCCGCATCGCCAGGGCCCCCGCCTTTGCCGGTGACAAGGTGGTCGGCGCCATCCTGTTCGAGATGACCATGGACCGCGACATCGACGGCACCCCTTCCGCCACCTACCTGTGGGAAAACCGGGGCGTGGTCCCCTTTCTCAAGGTCGACAAGGGGCTGGAGGCCGAGGCCAAGGGCGTGCAACTGATGAAACCGATGCCCGACCTGGACACGCTGTGCGAACGCGCCGTGGCCAAGGGCGTCTTCGGCACCAAGATGCGCTCGGTCGTCAATTCCGCCAATCCCGACGGCATCACCGCCATCGTCGCCCAGCAATTCATGATCGGTGAACAGATCCTGCGCCACGGGCTGGTGCCGATCATCGAACCCGAGGTGAATATCAACGCCCCCGACAAGGCCCAGGCCGAAGACCTGCTGCTGGCCGAACTCCAGGCCGCGCTCGATGCCCTGCCCGCCGATCAGCAGGTCATGCTGAAACTCACCCTGCCCGAGGCCGACAACCTCTATCTGCCGCTGGTCCGGCATCCGCGCGTGATGAAGGTGGTCGCCCTGTCCGGCGGCTATACCCGGGACGAGGCCAATGCCCGTCTGTCGCGCCAATCCGGCATGATCGCCAGCTTCTCGCGCGCCCTGACCGAAGGTCTCAGCGCGCAACAGGACGACACCGCCTTCAATGCCAGGATCGCGGACTCGATCGAAAGCATCTACCAGGCGTCCGTCGCCGGCTGATCCTCTCTCGCTTCGCCAGACAAGGGGCGTCCAACCGGGCGCCCTTTTGCGTGTCCTGCCCCGGCCCCAAGGCTGGTCCGGCAACGTGAACGCTCTGTTCGCAATCCTTGCCAAACCCTTGCGCGCGCTGCCGTAACACCCGGCCGCGCCCACGCCCCCACCGACGCAATACCGACATTATACCGACGCGCCGCCGAGGCCCATTTCCCCGCAAATAAAGGCCGTTAACCAGAATCGCCCGTTTCCGGCGCCAACCGGTGCAGAATCGCATCCACATCAATGCCGGAAATCGCACCATGCACCGACCCGCGCGCGCCCTCCACGCGCGAAGTCACATAGCCATCCGCCACTGCCTCCGGTGCACTGCGGATCAACGCCGCCGCCGTCAGCAACGTCGCCAGGCTCTCGGTAAACCACCGCGCCTCCGCCTCCGGCGGCACCCCCGGCCAGCGCGCCAGATGCGCCTTCAGCGCCGCATCATAGCGCCGGTCCGCCCCGCTCACGCCATGCAGCACCGCCAACAGCGCCTCGCCTGTCTTCGGCTCGCGCAGCAGTGCCCGCATCACGTCCAGGCAGATCACATTGCCCGATCCTTCCCAGATCGAATTCAACGGCGCCTCGCGATACAGCATCGGCATCGGCGTTTCCTCGACATAGCCAACCCCGCCCAGCACTTCCATCGCTTCGCCGACCACGGCGATACAACGCTTGTTGTTCAGATACTTGGCCAGCGCCACCCCGATCCGTGCAAAGGCCCGGCTCTCGTCGTCGTCCCGGTCAAACGCGCCCGCCACGAACATCCCCGCCGCCAGCGCGCCCTCCGCATCCAGCGCCAGATCCGCCAGCACGGTGCGCATCAGCGGCTGGTCGATCAGCCGCCTCTGAAACGCCGAGCGCCCGCTGACCCACCACTGTGCCTCGCTCAATGCCGCCCGCATCAGCCCCGCCGGCGCCATGGCCGTGTCCAGCCGCGTATGGTGCACCATCTCGATAATGGTCTTCACCCCGGCGCCTTCCTCGCCCAGCCGGAAGGCCAGCGCGTTTACATATTCGATCTCCGAACTGGCATTGGCCTGATTGCCCAGCTTGTCTTTCAGCCGCTGGATACGGAACCCGTTGCGCTCGCCCTCCAACCAGCGCGGCACCAGGAAACAGGTCAGCCCGCCCCCGGCCTGGGCCAACGTCAGAAACCCGTCACACATCGGCGCCGAGCAAAACCATTTATGCCCGTTCAACCGGTAGGCATCGCCGTCCCGCACCGCCCGCGTGGTGTTGGCCCGCACGTCTGATCCGCCTTGTTTCTCGGTCATCGCCATACCCATCGTCGCCCCGCGCTTTTGCGCAACCGGAGTTGTCGACGGATCGTAAATACCTGACGTCAAACGCGAAACCCATGTCTCCTCCAGCCCCGGATCAGCCCGAAGCGCAGGCACGGCGGCATAGGTCATGGTCATCGGACAGGCCACCCCCGGCTCGACCTGTGCCTGGTAATAAACCAGCGCCGCGTGGCTTGCATGTCCCCCCGGCGCCCCGTCCCAGGCACAGGCGGCATAGCCTTCCTCCAGCCCGGCCTGCATCAGCGCGTGATACCCCGGATGGAACTCCACCTCGTCCACGCGACGACCGGCCCGGTCAAACATTTTCAGCCTTGGAAGATCGCGTCGCGCATCCTCACCGGCCTGCAACATCTCTGCCGCGCCCAACCGCACCCCGGCTCGCGCCAATGCCCGCTCGCGGGCGCCGGACGCGCGCGCATGATCCCGCAACGCCCTGTCCGTTGCCCACAAATCGCGCCCCCCGCGCGGCTGTGGCTGGTTGAATACCTCATGTGTGCCCAACAGGCTGACCGGATGCGATTGCGTCATGGTGGCTCCTCCCGCCTCCAGCCTGCCGCAGCCCGCGCGCCACGCCAACCGGGCCGTTGCGTCACAAATTCAGGGACCGAACGCCGGTTTAGGGGATTCACATGGCGAATCAGGTATGTCATACTGACCGAACACGCCCCGGCAGAGGGCGGCAGAGGCAGACATGACGACACAAAAGGCAAAACCGGCAATGGGCGCGCTCGTATTTTTCGGGCTGGCCTTCGCACTGTCTTCCTATTTCACCTTTGCCGCCGTACAGGGCGACTATGGGCTGTTTCGCCGGGTCGAAATTCTGGACGAGAAAGAGCGGCTGGAGACAGAGCTGGCCGCCGTTCAGCGCGATCTGGAACGTATGGAAAACCTGACATTGCGGCTCAGCGACGACTTTCTGGATCTGGACCTTCTGGACCAACAGGCGCGCGATGTGTTGGGGATGATCCGTTCTGACGAAATCGTCATTCGCTGACCTTCCTAAACTACTGAAATTATTGCCATTTTTACGCTCGCCTCAGCGGCGTGTCTGGGCTACGATTTCTCTCAGCATAGTTTAACACTAAACTACCCAAACTTTCGGGAGGAAGTGCAATGGCGGCACGGCGCAGCACGAAGAAGACAAACGTCTCCGGCGATGAACTGAAGCAATACTACAGCGACATGTTGTTGATCCGCCGGTTCGAGGAAAAGGCCGGCCAGCTTTACGGCATGGGTCTGATCGGGGGGTTCTGCCATCTCTATATCGGACAAGAGGCCGTCGTGGTGGGGCTGGAAGCCGCCGCCGAGGAGGGCGACAAGCGCATCACCTCCTACCGCGATCACGGTCACATGCTGGCCTGTGGCATGGACCCTAACGGGGTTATGGCCGAACTCACCGGCCGCATCGGGGGCTACTCCAAGGGCAAGGGCGGCTCGATGCACATGTTCTCCAAGGAGAAGCATTTTTACGGCGGTCACGGCATCGTCGCCGCCCAGGTTCCACTGGGCGCCGGGCTGGCCTTTGCCGACAAATACAAGGGCAATGGCCGCGTTACCTTCACCTATTTCGGCGATGGCGCCGCCAATCAGGGACAGGTCTACGAGACTTTCAACATGGCCGCACTTTGGGAGCTGCCGGTGATTTTTGTCATTGAAAACAACCAATACGCCATGGGCACCGCGCAGCGACGCTCGACCTCGACACCGGATATCCACACCCGTGGCGCGGCGTTCGGCATTCCCGGAGAGGCTGTTGACGGAATGGATGTCCTTGCCGTCAAGGACGCCGGCGAACGCGCGGTGGCGCATTGCCGCAAGGGCAAGGGGCCGTATATCCTGGAAGTGAAAACCTATCGTTATCGCGGCCATTCGATGTCGGACCCGGCCAAATACCGCACCCGCGAGGAAGTCCAGAAAATGCGCGAAGAACGCGACGCCATCGAACATGTCCGCCACCTGCTTCTGGACGGCAAACACGCCACCGAGGACGATCTCAAGGCCATCGACAAGAACATCAAGGCCGTGGTGAATGCCAGCGCGGAGTTTGCCAAGGAAAGCCCCCTGCCAGATCCGTCCGAACTGTGGACCGACATCTATGCGGAGGCCAACTGACATGCCGCATTTCGAGATACACGCAACCGACGTTGACCGCGCCAAGGCGTTTTATTCCGGCCTGTTCGGATGGCGGTTCCAACCGATGCCGGGCGGAGAGGATGTTGGATATCACCTGATCGAAGGCCGTGACATCGGCATGGACCACGGGCTGACCGGCGGTCTGATGCAACGCATGGACGCCGCGCCCCCATCGGGATCGCCGATCCGGGGCGGTACGATGACATTCGACGTGACCGATTGCGACGAACGCTATGCCTGGGCGCTGGCCAATGGCGGGGCCGAGGCCCTGCCCCCCACGGATTTCCCGGGCGTGGGCCGATGTGCCTATGTCGAGGACGGGCAAGGCAATGTCGTTGGGATGATCGCGTCCGCAGAAGGGGAGCAATAACATGGCAAGCGAAATCCTGATGCCCGCCCTCTCGCCGACAATGGAAGAGGGCACGCTGGCCAAATGGCTGGTGAAAGAAGGCGATACCGTCGCTTCAGGTGACATCATCGCCGAGATCGAGACCGACAAGGCCACGATGGAATTCGAGGCCGTGGACGAAGGCGTGATCGGCAGGATCCTGATCCGGGAAGGCACCGAAGGGGTCAAGGTGAACACCGCCATCGCCATTCTGGTCGAAGATGGCGAGGATGTGCCGGAGGCGTCCGCCGACGCGGGCGCAAAGGCGGCTCCTGCAAGGAGCCCCGAGGCGACCGCCCCCGCCCCGGCAGTCCCCGTCGTCTCCCCGAGGCCCGACAGCAGCCCCGACTGGCCCGACGGGACGGCGATGAAACAACAAACCGTGCGCGAAGCCCTGCGCGACGCCATGGCCGAGGAAATGCGGCGCGACGAAAGCGTTTTCCTCATGGGCGAGGAGGTCGCCGAATACCAGGGCGCCTACAAGGTCAGCCAGGGGCTACTGGACGAGTTCGGTTCGAAACGCGTGATCGACACGCCGATCACCGAGCATGGTTTTGCCGGGATCGGCGTTGGCGCCGCCTTTGGCGGTTTGCGCCCGATCGTTGAATTCATGACATTCAACTTTGCCATGCAAGCTGTTGACCAGATTATCAATTCCGCGGCCAAAACGCTTTATATGTCCGGCGGTCAGATGGGCGCGCCGATGGTGTTCCGCGGCCCAAACGGCGCCGCGGCCCGCGTGGGCGCGCAACACTCTCAGGATTATGCCGCCTGGTATGCGATGATCCCTGGCCTGAAGGTCGCGATGCCCTATTCGGCCTCCGATTACAAAGGCTTGATGAAAACCGCGATCCGCGACCCCAACCCGGTGATCTTTCTGGAAAACGAAATCCTCTATGGGCGGTCCTTCGATGTGCCGGATCTGGAGGATTTCACCATTCCCTTCGGCAAGGCCCGCATCTGGCGCCAGGGAGAGGACGTGACCATCGTAAGCTTTGGCATCGGGATGCAATACGCGCTGGAAGCCGCTGAAAAACTTGCAGAAGATGGCATCAATGCCGAAGTGATTGACCTGCGCACCCTGCGTCCGATCGATTATGACACGGTATTGGCCTCGGTGATGAAGACCAACCGCTGCGTGACCGTGGAAGAGGGGTTCCCGGTCGGCGCGATCGGCAATCACCTGTCCGCGACAATCATGGAACGGGCCTTCGATTACCTCGACGCGCCGGTGATCAACTGCACCGGCAAGGATGTTCCGATGCCCTACGCGGCAAATCTCGAAAAACTGGCGCTGACCACCACCGACGAGGTGATCGCAGCCGTCAAACACGTCACCTATCGCTGAGGAGGACCAGACATGCCCACAGAAATCCTCATGCCCGCCCTGTCCCCCACGATGGAGGAAGGCACGCTGGCCAAATGGCTTGTGAAAGAAGGCGACACGGTGGCCTCTGGCGACATCATCGCCGAGATCGAAACCGACAAGGCCACGATGGAATTCGAGGCCGTCGACGAGGGCGTGATCGGCAAGATCCTGATCGGGGAAGGCAGCGAAGGGGTCAAGGTCAACACGCCCATCGCCGTGTTGCTGGAGGATGGCGAAACCGCTGACGACATCCCCATGCCGCCCCAACCGGCACCAGATGCCGCCTCTGCGGCCGACACGGGCAAGGAAGCCGCACCTGCAAGGCGCTCTGACGCGCCCGCCGCCCCGCCTGCACCGATAGCCGCGACAGGCGACCGGATATTCGCGTCGCCCCTTGCCCGCCGGATCGCGGCCTCCAAGGGTATTGATCTGGCGTCCCTGAAAGGCTCCGGCCCGCGTGGTCGGATCGTCAAGGCCGATGTGGAAACGGCCCTGGCGGGCGGGCCAATAGCGCCACAGGCCGAACCGGAGGCCCCGAAATCGTCGCCAGTCCCCACGCCTTCGGCGGATGCCGGAGCAGTCGCCAGGATGTATCAGGATCGCGAATACGCAGAAATCCCGCTGGACGGGATGCGCAAGACCATCGCGGCCCGGCTGACCGAAGCGAAACAGCAGATTCCGCATTTTTATCTGCGCCGCGATATTCGGCTGGATGCCTTGCTCAAATTCCGCAGCGAGTTGAACGCGCAATTGGCGGATCGCGGCATCAAGCTCTCGGTCAATGATTTCATCATCAAGGCCTGTGCGAACGCGCTGCAACAGGTGCCCGATGCTAACGCGGTCTGGGCCGGAGATCGGATTTTGAGGCTGAAACCCTCGGATGTCGCGGTGGCGGTTGCAATCGAAGGAGGGTTGTTCACGCCCGTGCTCAGAGACAGCGACAAGAAATCCCTGTCGACACTGTCCGCCGAGATGAAAGACCTCGCTACCCGCGCCCGCGACCGCAAGCTGGCACCGCACGAATATCAGGGCGGCAGCTTTGCAATTTCCAACCTTGGCATGTTCGGCATCGACAACTTTGACGCCGTCATCAACCCCCCCCATGGGGCCATCCTCGCGGTCGGCGCGGGAGTCAGAAAACCCGTGGTCGGCAAGGATGGCGACCTGACGGTGGCCACTGTGATGTCCGTCACGCTATCGGTGGATCACCGGGTAATCGACGGCGCGCTGGGGGCAGAATTGTTGCAGGCCATCGTCGACAATCTGGAAAATCCCCTGACGATGCTGGCATAAGGGACAGGGACGCCGCAGCACCATATCTGGCCGACAATCGTCAACTGTCTGGCGCCGGCCTGTTTCCTGTGTCTGGCGGCGCTGTTTGCGGGATTGGGGGCGGAATACATCCTGTCCAACCGGATTCTGGGTGTTCCGGCGATCTACCTCGGGCTTGCGCTGATCTGCGTTGCGTTGTTCTCGATCTTCCGGTCGCATTTCAACCATTGGGTGGACGACAGGCTGGTCTGGCTGGCGATCTTTGTCAGCGGCATCGCATTGATCCTGTTTTTTGCGCTTCTGTACCGGACCGAGGGCATTTTGTGCACCGCCCCGCTGTGTCCGGGAACCAGCACGGTGATGCTGTCGGACCCAAGGTTCCTGACACCGATCGGAACGGCGCATTCCGGCGACTGGCTGCCCGTGACGCCCGGATCAGGGGGCGTGCAACTGGATCAGGGCTTTGTCAGCGGCCTTTATTACTCGACCGTCACCTTCACCACGCTCGGTTATGGGGATTTCCAGCCGGTCGTGCGCATGCGGACCATCGCCGGAATCGAGGCGCTGATCGGATACGGGTTTCTCGGGATGGTGGTCGGCTTGCTGATTGATCTGGGCAACAGGCGCTAAGGGGCGCCCTGCCTTCAGCCCAGAATGGCCGCTTGGGCCAGCACCAGAAGGCCAAGGAAAGAGATACCGGTCAGAGCGGCATTCACTTTGTACTTCTGAATGGCTTGGCGAAAACTCATGGTATCCTCCTTTCTTCGTCCACCGATATATAGCGGGGATGTGAAGCATTTGCAAATGATGCATAGGATGTGATCAGGCGGAACAAATGTCCGCCTGACGGGGGTTTACCCCTTGAACCGCTGATCCATATTGACCGAGGGCTGGTCACACCCCGCCTCGCCCACGATCCTCGCCGGCACTCCGGCCACGGTCTTGCAGGGGGGAACGTCTTCCAACACTACCGATCCGGCGGCAATGCGGCTGCAATGGCCCACGCGGATATTGCCCAGCACCTTGGCACCGGCCCCGATCAACACGCCATCCTCGATCTTGGGATGGCGGTCTTCCTCTTCCTTGCCAGTTCCGCCCAGCGTCACCGAATGCAACATCGAGACATTGTCGCCCACCACCGCCGTTTCCCCGATCACGATGGAATGGGCATGGTCGATCATGATCCCCTTGCCGATCCGGGCGGCGGGATGGATGTCGATGCCGAAAATCTCTGACGTGCGCATCTGCACGAAATAGGCCAGATCATAGCGTCCCTGATTCCACAGCCAGTGGCCGATCCGATAGGCCTGCACCGCCTGATAGCCCTTGAAATAAAGGATGGGCTGCAAAAGCCGGTGGCAGGCCGGGTCGCGTTCATAGACCGCCACAAGATCCGCCCGCGCGGCTTCCAAAAGGGACGGATCGGCGGCAAAGGCCTCATCCGCGATCTCGCGCAGGATGACCATCGACATCTCGTTCGAATTCAGCTTGGCCGCAAAGCGGTAGGACAACGCCCGTTCCATCGTCTTGTGATGCAGCACACAGGCGTGAACAAGCCCGCCCATCAAGGGCTCTTCCCTCACCGCCTCTTCGGCCTCGGTGGAAATCCGTTGCCAGACGGGATCAACTTGCGTCAGTTTCGCGCGTGTTTCTGCCATGGGGTCATCCTCTCTTGCCCGGAACTGTACTACATAGTCAGATACAGGCCAATTCAAACCCTTTGAAGGGACCATCACGAAAATGAATGCGGACAGGTTTCAGGAGTTGATCGCGCAAATGCTCGCCGAACTTGACCGCGAGGATGCGCGCGGTCAGGACGGGCAGTCGGTCGTGACGCTGGATCAACAGGCGGTCGGGCGCCTCAGCCGTATGGACGCGCTGCAATCACAGGCCATGGCCAAAGCACAGCAATCCAGACGGGACGCGCGCCGAACCGCCCTGAAATCAGCCTTGCGCCGGATCGACGATGGCGAATTCGGCTGGTGCGAAGATTGCGGGGACGCGATGGATGAACAACGGCTGTTGCTCAATCCTACGGTTGTCAGATGCGTCAGCTGCATCAAGGGCTAAAGCCACGCCGCCGCCAGGCATCCAGAGACAGCAGCACAATAGCAGTTGCCCGGCAATACTCGGTATTGCCATATCCCGGCTCAGCTCCCAGCCTTACCCGCGAAAAGACCGCCTGAAGCGAGCCATTTCCCCATCGCCCGTGGGCGCGGCCGAACCGCTTGAAATATTTGTGGGCGGCATGTGCCCGCTCGAACGTCACCATGCAATAATCGGCACGCGCACCGCCTGGAACGTCAAGCAACGCGCAAGCCAGCGCGACGATATCTCCGGGCAGTACGCGACGCATCACACGATTTCGATCGCGCGATAGTCTCCCGGCCCGAAACGTGCCGAAACTTGTGCAATCTCCACGCTGAAGGGTAACTCGACTGCATCGTCTTCCTGATCTGACGCCTGATAAATCCATTCGGGCGACGTAACCGTGACTTCGCGAAGAACTTTCCCCTGTTCAAGAACGCGAATTTGATAGGTTTCGCTTTCTTCCCCCAACGGCACCTCGGCCAGATCCCACCCATCGCCCTCGATACGCGTGCGGCGCACCCAGTCAAACCGGATATCTCCATTGCCCAGCGTTTCGGCACCAAGGTGAACCGGCGCATAGGGCTTGAGACCCACGCCGGGAAACGCGCTGATCAGGTGGCGATAGGAACTGTCCTCCAGCCCCCGTCGCGCCGGGCCGATCCGATAGTGGCGGGCGACATTGCGAGTACTGGCCGGCAGGTCGACCTGCTCGACATTGCTGTCCAAAATCACCACCCAGCTTCCCGCCGGCCAGGCATCCGGGATCACCGTGTCAGAGCCAAGCTGCCCGCGCAGCCGGGTTTTCAGAAGGTAGGTAGACTCGTCCACCAAATCCGCCTGCTGGAACTGGAACAATTCCCACCGGTCGGCAGCGCCGTCGCCAATAGCCGCAAGGTTGCCACCGGCCAAAAGCCGCTCCCACGAGATACTTTGCAGGTTTCCGGCCACAAGCTTGACCTGCAAACCGTCTCCCCGATCAACCAAACCCGGACGCGCCCTGAACAAGGGTGTTTGAGTGACACCCACCGTTGCACGCCCGCCCATCAGCTTATTCAGCGTATAGTCCTCGTCCTGGGGCGCGTCATACACGGCCACGGATCCCGGCCAAGGGCGACCGGTCACAGCCAGGTGCGGCGCGTGCGCAATCTCGTCGCCCGTCAACAACGGCAAGTCCAGGAAAAGCGGTTGCACCGGCACAGGCGCGGCAAAGCTCTTGTAGGTGGGCAGTTGGTCAATGGTAAGGCTGGCGTCATAGGCCGACGGTTCCACGGCGACGCCTTCCAGAAGCTGCATCTCCCCCTGCTCGACCCGCTCAACACGGATCGTACGCGGTTCTACCGCCTCCTCCTGCAACAACACGACATCCCCCGCCCCGACCCAAAGCCGGGACGGCGGAAGCGCAAAACGCACCCCGTTTCGGGCCTCACGCGCTTCGGCCAGCCACCGTTGCGCAACATGGCGGCCTTCGCCGCGCAGCAGGGCCAGCGGCATTTCACTTTGCGCCACCGAATGTGTGCTCTGCGTGGGATGAATGGCCTCTTCGGCAACCATCTCGAAATCCGCTCCGGCCTCGACGAAATTCAGCCGGATACGCCCGGCTATCTCGGCATTCGGCTCCCGGGATTTTTCCAGAATGTTGTCCGTTTCACTGGAAACCGCGCAGGTTTCCAACGCCAGTTCGACGGTTTTCTGCCCCTTGCGCATCCGAAATTCAAGCGTGCCGTCGCGCTCCAGCGCATCGAACCCATAGGCCACCATCAATGGCTGAAGCGCGGCCCTCCCGTCAGACACATCCTCCTGAACATAGCCGCGCACCACGCCTTCCAGCCCCGATACGTCGAAATGCGCCACACCCGAGCGCGCACAAATCTCCGCCACCACAGATTGCAATGACCGGTTCGAACTGCGCCCGTTGATCCAATGACCGGTGACATAATTTTCACCGTCGCTCCAGACATCCTGACTGTTGGGAAATGCCGGAAACGGGCGGGCATCCCATGCCCAGACATACATCTGCGACACATCGATCATGCGTCCGTCATAGTCCGCCGCCACCGGATTGTTGTCCGCGTCGCCCCAATAGTCCTGCAACGTTTGCAGATATCTCTGCTGAATGAAGTCGTCGCGCGCGCCCGAGGAGAAGTGAGGCACCGCTGATTCACTGGATTTCGGATCGCGAAACTTGTTGGGCTGATTGGTGCCCTTGTCGATCGCGCCACATCCGATTTCAGTGAACCAGATCGGCTTGCTGCCCGGCACCCAGGCGGTGGGTGTTTCCGAACGCACGCCCGCGACACGTTCGTGGTGGGAATTGGACCACCAGCCCCGCACATCCTTGTACCGGAAAACCCATGGCTCCTGATGCGCGCCGTCAGTGATCGGTGTTCGTATCTGTGCCGCGCGTGCCTCCGGTGAATAGTAATACCAATCAAACCCCTCTCCACCCTCGACATTGGCGGCAAGGTAGTCCCGGTCATAGATCGAAGCGGCAATTTTCCCGTCCAGGTGATCCGGGTCATCGCGCCAATCGGACAAGGGCATGTAATTGTCGATCCCGACAAAATCGATATTGGCATCCGCCCACAATGGGTCGAGGTGGAAATACACATCCCCCGATCCGTCCTGCGGATGAAATCCGAAATACTCGCTCCAGTCCGCGGCATATCCCAGCCTGGTTTCTGCCCCCAAAAGCTGGCGCACCTCCCGGGCCAGATCGATCAGCGCCTGAACGGCAGGAAATCCGTTTTCACCCTTGATTTGCGTCAGGCCACGCATTTCCGAGCCAATGCAAAACGCATCGACCCCACCCGCCGCCGCGCACAGGGCCGCATAATGCAGAACGAACCGGCGATAGCCCCAGTCTTGCGGACCCGTATATGTGACCTCCCCGTTCTGAACGCTGAAATCAGCCGCCGAAGCCGTTCCAAAGAACGCCGCCACTTCCTGATCGGCCAGGACGGTCCCGGAAGGAGAGCCTTCCTGCCCCAATGCCCTGGACAGGGTAATCCGGCCGCGCCACGGCAATACCGGCTGATCTTCCGCGTCGCTCCAGGGATCCGCCAATCCGTTCCCGGCCATCTGTTCCATCAGAATGAACGGGTAGAACGTGACGCGTTTGTCACGTGCCCGCAATTCCGTGATCGCTTCTATCACCGACGCGTCGCAAGGCGTGCCGCCATAAACCGGTCTGTCATCCAGCCTGGCCACCGCTTCTGCCGCCCCCCGGGCAACGCCGCTCACCACCCAGGGCATGGTGTCACCGTCCAGTTCGGTTTGCTCCACCTTGGGGCGCAATTCGCATTGTGCGGCGCGCAGATCATTGCCAAACCAGCTGACGACAAGCGAGGCGGAACCGCAATTGGGCAGTTCCGCCTCGATCGCATCGACAGAGGTTACAAAATCGGTCTTGCCGGACGGGGTGTGTTCGTTGGTGGCCTGAAAATGTCCCGGCCCCACCTGCAAGCGCACCGGGGTCGTGGCCAGCGCGTATTCACCCGTCCCGGGCATCAGGGCGACAGCCTGTACGCTGCGGCCCATGTCCGATCCGGCATCCACGACGCCTTCGGGCGTCCCGCGCACAATCTCGAAATTGAACCGGGGTACCCTGTTGCCAAATGGCTCCAGCGCCAGATCCTCGAACACGACATAGGCCGTGCCGCGATGGGCGGGTACGTTCCCCGCCCCCTCGATGGCCTCCATCTTGGGGTCCGGCAACTGATCCGCGCTGCCGGTATAGACCCGCATGTTCAAATCGGATCTGGACAGCTCGATCCCATCCGCCCAGACACGCCCCACGTCCCGGATCTCACCTTCACACAAGGCAATCGCAAGCGAAACGGAATAGCTGTAGGATCGCGTCTTGGGCTGGGTCGGCGCCCCCTTGCCACCACCCGAAACCGAGACAGTCTCCATGAACTGCGAGGCCCATATCACCTGCCCGGCAACCCGCATCCGGCCATAAACCCGCGACACGGCGGCGCCCTCGGCGGATCCCGTCAGGCGAAACCGGTCAATCCTGCCGGTTTCCACCACATTCGAGCCGTTGCCCAGAATGGCCTGATCGATCAACCGGCCGGCCGTTGCGCCCACAAGCCGCCCGATCGCAACCGACGAGACCCCGGCAATTCCGCCGCCCAGCCCGCCGCCAATCGCGGCGCCAGCCGCCGCCAAAACTACAGTTGCCATTGTTCAACTCCTTGGAAATTCGAAACAGGCGACCACGCGCCGACGCCACGGCGCGCTCATTGGGCTTTCCACCACTCCGTGGCCCGAATAGGCGTGCACAAAGCTCGCATTGGCGCCGGTCTGCGCCACCACACCCAGGTGTTTGGCCACGCAACCGGCCTTCATGCGGAACAACACCACGCCTCCCGGCGCCAGCGTGTCCAATGGGCGCGCCAGCAAATGCCGCCGCGCCGCGGCCCAAAGCCGTTCGTCACCCTGCGGCTCCGACCAGTCCCGACTATAGGCCGGAGCCCGCTCGGGTTCTTCGCCGTAAAGATGCCGCCACACGCCCCGTATCAGGCCAAGGCAATCCGTGCCCGCCCCCTTTCGGGCGGCCTGATGCACATAGGGCGTTCCGATCCAGCTGCGCGCCTCGGCCACCACACGCGCGGAAAATTCATCCATCAGCGGCGACTCCCGCCTGAATTGTCGCCCGCCCGCACCGGGTAGCTGGTCAACCAATCCTCCCCGGGGATATCCGGGAATCCCTGAAAGTTCAGCGCATTGGAAAACTTCAACCGGCAGGTTTCGAACCGCTTGTCACACCCGGCCACCAGGTGGACCCTGTCGCCGGGCTGCACCGCGGCGCGGATCGGTTCCCACAATTCCAGGATCCGCCTGCCCTCGCCATCCACATAGTCGCGCTTGACGGTTCCCGACAGCCCCTGCGCCGCGCCGGTTTCGATGGTCGTGAACCCGTTGGTGAACCAGCCCGGCTCAAAATCGCCCAGCCCGACCCAGCGAAAGATCCGGTTGTCCTCCAACTCTGCGACATCCAGCCGCGCAAAATACCCGCCCTGCGCCGTGTCGAACCGGCACTGTGCATCCCCCAGAACCGCCGTACACGGCTTTTGGTAAACCCGGCCCATGGGCTGGTTCAAGGCTTCCGACAGCCCGCGCAATTCGGCACGAAACGCCCCGCCCGACCGCCGGATTTCACCGATGCCGCCGCGAAAAAGCAAGCTGCGCTCGCGCACATCGGCCCAGTTCACCAGCCAGGCCACCACCTGCGCGCCGTCATACCGGCCCGCATCGATATCTTCTTCCCTGATCGACAAATCGCTCAGCACGCCCAGCGCCTCGGTATTGTCGATCGACAGGCCAGAGCTTTGCTCCAGCGCGCCGGCCGACAATCCGCTTTGCGCGCGAAATGTCAGCCCCTCAAAGGTCAGATCCCGATCATGGTCGGTAAACCCGAACGCCTCGCCGTCCGCGCGCGTGATCCCCCAGGCGCGCGCCACCGTGGTCAGCCCGGTCTCCAGATGGGTGCGCAATGCGTCTTGGAAAGCCATCAGACACGCACCTCCACCACCGGCACATTCGGCACGTCCCCGGCCCGGAAGCTGGCAACGCTGGTCTGAATGCGATCCGTGTCAAACCGCACCGGCACGTCAAATTCGAATCCGGCGGTGATCTGGGTTTCGGCCCCGGCCGGCTCCGCCAGGGTGATGATCCCGTTTTCGGCATTCACCTCATAGTGCACACCCTCCTGCAACGGGTCCCCCGACAGCCCGAGCCGGACCGATCCGGCCACGGGTTTCACGATGGGACGCTCATAGGTGAACGCGCCAGAGCGATAGGTCTTGACCAAAGGATACTGCGTGGTCGTATCGTCGCCGGTTCCGATAACCTGGTCGCGATATCCCACCTCGCCGGTGGCGCGGCAGGATTTGTAATCGGACCAGTCCTTCCAGCGGAACGCGTACATCTGCCCGCGCCGCGCCTCGAAAAACGCGATCAGCGTTTCAATATCGTCCAATGACCGCATCCCGATACCCGCGTCATAACGGCGGCGCGAATGCGCCCAGGGGGTGTTGCGCTCTTCAAAACCGTTGGCCAGCGTCACCACATCCGTGCGCCGCTCGGGTCCGCCGATCGAGCCGAAACTCAAGTTGGCGGGAAACCTGACTTCATGAAATCCCATTGCTTTCCCTCCGTTACCGGTTGCGTTGTCCACGCGCGATCACGCGGCTCATCTGGGCGGCGATCTGGCCCTGGGACCGGCGAAACCCGTCCGCATCCGGGGTCGAGATATTCATCACGACATTGACCGATCCACCGCCATTGCCGCGCACGCCCAGCTTGCCATCCGCGCCTCGCGCCAGCGGCATGATCGCCTCTGGCCCGGCCTCGCCCATCAACCCGGTGCCGCCGCGCATCGGAAAGGTCACTGGACCCGATACAACGCCACCATTGGCAAAAGGCATCACCCGCCCCTGCGCGAACCCGGCGCCATCCGCAAAGGGCAACAACCCCTCGACCAGCCCGCCAACTCCGTTTGCAAGCGCACCGCCCAGCTGATCCGCCACCGGGTTCAGCGCAGCGCGGTAGGTGGCATCGATCATCGAACGCGCCACCGTTTCAAGCGCATCCGACAGCTTCATCCCGTCAAAGATCACGCCATCAAACGCCTTGCGCAGCCCCCGGCTCATGCCCTTTTCCAGCGTGGCCACATCCTGACCCGTCGCCGAAAGCGACTCGCGCATCCGGGCCAGTTCGCTGTCAAACCCGGCCGCCACGGCCACCGTCTGACCCAGGCTCACTTCCAGCGCATCCACCTGGGTTTCCAGGTCGTCCAAACCTTCAATCTCTGTCATCTCGCACTCCATTGCGTTCATCGGGATACATGCGCAGCAGATCGTCCAGCCCGCCGCGGGTCAGGGGCGCCGCCGACGCCCCCTCGCCCAGCATCAGCGCGAATTCCGCCGGGGTCAGGGCCCAGAATGCCTCGGGTGACAGGCGCAGCCCCTGAAACGCGGCGCGCATCAACACCGGCCAGTCAAAGCTGCGCATCCGCCCCCCGCCCCGGCACGACAAAGGCCCGCGCCAGCAATTGCGCCGCAACCTGAGCGGCCTGCATCGGGCCGCCCTCGATATCGGCCTGCATCAGGTCGTTCGCGCGCCCCTGCCATCCGCCGCCGCGCAGCCCGGCCACGATCAGGGCCAGCACGTCGCGCGACGAAAACCCACCGGCCTCGAACCGCTCGACCAGAGCCACCAGCGTGTCGGCCCCTAGCCCGGCTTCCAGCTCGGCCAGCGCCCCAAGCGTCAGCTTGAGCCTGCGGCGCTCGCCGTCGATCACCAGTTCGGCCTCGCCTGCCCAGGGATTGGCCATCTCAAAGCGCCGAGAAGGTCAACGCGCCCGCCGACGCCATCGACAGCTCATAGGTTGCCTCGCCGTTATGCGTGCCCGCATAGTCGATCGACGTCACCTGAAAGCCGCCTTCCACGGTCCCGAAATCCGGGATGATCACCTGGAAATCCGGCGTTTCGCCATCAAAGAAGATCTGGCGCGCGCGTTCGTCGGTGCTTGCGTCCTTGAACACGCCCGACCCCGAAATCGCCGCCGATTTCACCCCGGCGCCACTCAGCAACTCGCGCCATCCGCCCTGGCTCTCCAGCGACGTGACATCCACACTCTCCGCGTTAAAGCTGATCCGCGTGGCACGCAGCCCCGCGATTGTCTCGAACTGACCGTCGCCGGTCAGGTCCACCTTGATCAAAAGATCCTTGCCGTTCTGAGCACCCATGTCGTGCCTCCAATGGTTAGGGTTGGTCGTTTTCCACGCGCGCGCGGAATCGCAGGTCGATACGGCGCTGGCCGGCGGTTGTGTCCCGCTTGGCCACGGCCCGTTCGAAATTCAGATAGATCAGCCGCCCCTGACTGAGCGGCAGATCGGCGTGATGCAGCGCGGCGCTCACCGCCACGGCGGCGCGTTTGGCATTGGCAAAGCCGCTGGCCGAGGAGTGCACCGACACTACGAAACGGTGTTCCGCCCCCTCGCCATCCATGTCCGAGCGGTCAATCACGGTTTCCGGCCCCAGCATCACATAGGTTTCAGGCAAGGCCCCGGCGGGTAACGCATCATGCACCGCCCCCTGGACCACGGCATTCAGGCCGGCATCTCCCGACAGGCGTGCAAAGACCGCCGCCTGCAACGCATCCGCAAGCGCATAGCTCATGTCACATGCTCCTCTGTCGCCCGGCACAACAGGTAGCGCCCCGCCGCGTCTGCCTCGGCCACGTGCTCTATCCGAAAAACCCGGCTGCCCTCGACCAGGCGCTGCCCGGCCTTCGGGCGCGACGGGGCACCAACCGGAGCGCCGCGAACCACGATCCGATAGCCCACCGAACTCACCGCCGTTTCTCCCACGCGCCGCGACCGCGCCGTGCGGCGTGTCACTTCGGCCCATATCGTTCCCAGCTCCTGCCAGCCGGTTGTCCTCCCGCCCAGCCCGTCATCAGACGTGACCGGCGCCTCCAGCACCAGTTTTCGGGTCAGGTTATGTGTCTTCACAGCCCCGCCCCCATATGCAGCCGCACCGGGCGATAGCGTTCCAACAGGCTGGTCACGCCGAACGGCATACAGCCGCTGCTCAACGAGGTTTCATGCCGGTACTCATAGTAATGCGCCGCCAGCATCAGCACCGCCTGGCGCAGATCGGCGGGCACGTCGCTCCACGCCGCACCAAAGCCCGCGACAAACCCGATCACGACACTGCCCTGATCGGGAACGCCCGGCAGGCAACTGCCAAGCGGGCGCAGCGCCGGGCGCTGGTGATCCTGCACCAGCCGGTAGGCGCTGGGGGCAACGGTCACGGCATCTCCCTGCCGATCCACCAGCGTCACGCCCGTCACCTGTGTCACCGGCGCCACCGGCAACCCCTGCATCTGCGCATTGCGCCAATGGGACAGGGTCCAGGAAAACGCGCGCTCGATCAGGACTTTCCCGGTACGGGCTTCGATGGCGCTCATCGCCGCCAGCAAAAAGCTTTCCAGAACGCCGTCCTGAAGGCTTTCATCGGAAAATCCGCTGCCCAATCTCAAATGGGCCTTGAATTCATCGACCGGCAGGGCCGATGGCGGCACCGAGGTCTCTTCGACTAACATCATGGAAAAACTCCAAAATCTGCCCCTCTTGGGGATTGGCGCGCGCCCCTGCGTCGCTCTGTCGGAGGGGAACGGCTGGACAACGCAAGGCTTGTGGCGCGCGCCTGGACACGGGCGGTTTCCCGCCCGGTCCGCCCGGCCCCTTACGAGACCGAGAAGCGCAAGAACTTGATCGCGGCAAAGTCGCTCACGTCGCCGCCGATACGCTTGGTGGCATAAAACAGCACATGCGGTTTGGCGCTGAACGGATCGCGCAGCACCCGCAGGTCCGGGCGTTCCACCACCGTGTAACCGGTGTTGAAATCGCCAAAGGCAATCGCATCCGCACCCGAAGCAATGTCCGGCATGTCCTCGGCAATCAGCACCGGATAGCCCAGCAGGCGCGCAGGTTCGCCCGCCGCCAGACCGTCCGACCACAGGAAACGGCCATCCGCGTCCTTGAGCTTGCGCACCGCGCCTGCGGTCTTCGAATTCATCACGAAGGTACCGTTCGCGCGATATTGAGCCCCCAGCGCATAGACCAGGTCGATCAGCGCCTCGCCGCCGTCGAAATCGCCGTCCACACCGGTGGCCACATAGCCGATATTGCCCCAGCTCCAGGCCGCGTCATCCACGGTCGGGTGAGTCATGATACCGGTCGGCTTGTCCACGCCGTCGCCATTGATAAAGGCCGCCGCCTCGGCGCGGGCAAACTTGTCGGCAATGCGGCCCGCCAGCCAGGCTTCGATGTCAAATGCGCTGTCATCCAACAGCCGCTGCGAGGCCTTGGGCAGCGCCGACAGCTCGTGCAGCGCGATGGTGATCCGCTCGATCGTGGGCGTGCCGGTCTCGCCGCGCGCAGAGGTCTCATCCGCCCAGCCGGCGCCCGCCTCGGTCGAGTCGATCAGAACGTCATAGGATCCCGCCTCGACATTCACCACATTGGCGATCGCCCGGATCGACGCCGTCGCGTTGAGCACCGATTTGATGCTGTCGGCGGTCTGCGGATCCACCAGATAGCCACCATCGCTGTTCACTGCGCTCGACATGGACTTGCCGTCAAGTTCCAGGCCGCGCAGCCCGTCATCCTCGCCCGACCGCAGATAGGCGTTGAACGCCTTCTGATGGGGGGCGTCAAAATCGGCGCTCGCGGCCAGAACCGGGCGCGCGGTGGTCAGAGATTTACGTTCAAGCTTGGTCATACGCTCTTCCTGTTTCTTCAGTCGGTCATCAACATCGTTCGAAAAGTTTTTGAAATCGGTCATGAAACCCGCCACGGCAGACTTCACATCGGCCACCGGAGACAGATCTCCCCCGGTCCGAGCCTTCGTCTCGGTCTTACTCATCCATTGATCCTTGTTTGAGTTTCTGCCGGCGCTAGTCGCGCGCCAGCTCCCGGCGGGCGTCCTCAAAGGCCGCCGCCAATTCACGCAAGACGGCATCGGTTTCCGGGGTCTCCCCCTTGGCCGCCACCCGCGCACTGGGCAGCATCGGGAATGTCACCAGCGACACTTCCCACAGCTCCAGTTCCTTCAAGAGCCGCTGGCCCTTGTCATTCTTTGCCGCCTTCACCGTGCGATAGCCGATGGACAAGCCGTCAATCGCACCGGCCTCGATCAGCCGGGCGGCCTCGCGCCCCTTCTCGACATCGGTCAGCAGCCGCCCCTTCACCCACAGCCCCCTGGCATCCTCGCGCACTTCGTCCCAGATGCCGATGGGCTGCGCAGGGTCATGCTGCCACAGCATCTTCACCCGCCGCCCCTGGGCCTTCAACGTGCCCAGCGATCCGGCATAGGCGCCCTTCTGCACCACGTCGCCACCCTGATCGACCGCGCCAAACACCGAGGCATAGCCCGCGATCACCGCGCCATCCTGCACGCTCAGCGCGTCGCCAAATCGCGCGAATTTCCGTTCCAGTCCGGTATCCATATCCATATCCGATCCTTTCCCGTGCCGCTCAGGGCACCGCGTTCAACAAGCTCTGAAACGCTTGCGCCAGAATTACACCCACCACGCCGTAAACCGTCAGCCACAGCCGCCGCTCCAGCCGCTCCATCAACTCTTCGAACTTGTCCAGCCGCCGGTTCAGGCTGTCGAATTGCAGCTTCGTGACCCGCTCCTGCGCCTCCAGCCGAAGCGCGGGGGCACAATCGAACGGTTCAAAGCCCATTCGCTGATCAATCATGCGCATCACCGTCCGCCTGCGCCGGCAACCCCAGCAAGGCGCGCTTCTCGCCCGTGCTCAGGAAATCCGCCGAGACCACCCGCGCCCATTGCGCATCGCGTTCGGCGGCCAGCGCGGGCACCTGATCCAGATCCGGCTTCAGCGTCACCTTCTCACCCGCGAACCCGCTCAGCCAAGTGCCAATGGCGGCCGCGACCCGCGTCGCCAGCGGCAGCACCGTCAGCCGGTAAAAGGCCCGGTTGGCCTCCTGGTAATTGGCATAGGTCGCATCCCCCTGAATGCCGATCAGCATCGGCGGCACCCCGAAGGCCAGCGCAATCTCGCGCGCGGCGGCTTCCTTGGTTTTCTGGAATTCCATGTCGCTGGGGCTGAACCCCATGGGCTTCCAGTCCAGCCCGCCTTCCAGCAGCATCGGCCGCCCGGCATTGCGCGCGCCCTGATGCTGGCTTTCCATCTCGCTTACCAGCCGATCATACTGATCCGGGCTCAGACTGGCCTGCCCCTCGCCCCCGCTGTAAACAATCGCCCCCGACGGGCGCGCCGCGTTGTCCAGCAGCGCCTTGGACCAGCGCGAGGCACTGTTGTGCACGTCCAGCGCCATGGCCGCCGCCTGCATCGGCGAAAACCCGTAATGATCGTCCTGCGGATGGAAATTCCTCACATGGCAGATTGGCGACAGCCCGCTGGCGTCAAACCGGTGCTTGCGCCCGCCCACCGCGTATTCATAGCCCACCGGCCAGCCATCGGCGCCCGGCACCACGCTCATCCGGTCCGAGCGCAGCACATGCAGCTCCAGCGGCAGGCCACGATCGGCCCCCACCGCCTCGACATAGCCGTTACCGGTCAGCAATAGCTGCCCATAGAGCGCCTCGAACAGCTCTGCCCGTCCCTGCGCCGCATTCGGCGCGCTGACCAGCGACAGCATTGGATGCGTGTCATAACGCTGCTCGGTATCCTGCAACACCAATGGCAGCGCGGCTGCGGCCTCGGCGATCAGCTTGACCGACCGATACCCCACCGGATTGCCCGCAAAGCCTGTCCGCGTCAGAGACACGGTATCGCGCGGGCTCCAGGCCACGCGGCCCGCGCTGTGCCAGGCCACGACCGGTCCGGTCGCGCTTGCCTTTTGCTCGGGCACCTCTGCCGCTCCCCGCCGAAAGAAATCAAATACCATCGTCTGAAGCTCCTACGTTCTGCGATACCGGTCCGGCCCTTGCCGCCCCGGCCTGTTGCCTTGCCCGCCTTGGACAAGACCCGTTATCGCGGGATTGTCTTAAATCGTCGCAAGCCCACCGCGCGGTGGGTGTTGCGCCTCTAAAGCGCGCGAAATCGGGGGCGGCGCCACTTGGCGGCCGGTTCCACGATCAGCTCGGTCAACGCCCAGACCAGCGCGTCCACCCGGTCCGGGCTGCCGGTGCCTTCGAACCCCTGCATGGTCATGGCGCACATCTGGTCTTCCAGCACGTCCAGCCCGGCCATGTGGCGTACCCGGCCCTGCTCGTACAGCGCCGCCACCGGCTCGGCCCGCGCCACTTTCCCGCGCGAGGCCCGCACCGCCTTGAACGGCACCAGCGGGTCGACCTGCCGCAACACCGCCTGAACCATGTCGCCGCCCTGGTTAACCTCGGCCACCAGCTTGTCCGCCCCCCAGCTTTCCATGGCGGCTATGGCCACGCGCGCCCAGTTGTCCGGGCTGGCCGCCCGTACCGACACGTCGTCCAGCACCACCGCCGTCCAGTCCCTGACTGCGCCCTGCATGCACACGCCCACAACCACGATGCCGCATTCGTCCGATCCCGCGTGGCCCGTCACCGGCGGATCCACCGCCACCACGATACGATCCAGATCCGGCGCCTTCTTCAACCGCCGCGCATCCAGATGCTCGCGTTTCCACAATGCCCCTTCCAGATCATCCAGCAGCACCCCGTCCAGTTCCTGCCGCCCCAGATGCGATCCCGCATAGCGCGCGCGCACCTCTTCCAGAAAACTTCCGGCCAGGTTGGCGCGGTTGGCTTCGGTCGGCGCCGAGGTCTGCACCGTGCTGGGCGCCTTCAGCAGATCCTTGAGCACCGCCACATTGCGCGGCGTCGTGGTCACGCATTGGCGCGGATTCTCCCCCAGCCGCAGCCCGAACTGCAACATGTCCCAGGTCGCCTGCGCATTGCGCCACTTGGCCAGCTCATCCACCCAGGCCGCATCGAATTGCGGCCCGCGCAACCCTTCCGGATCATGCGCCGAAAACGCCTGCGCGATGGCGCCGTTGGGCCAGACCAGCCGCTTGCGCCCGGCCTCCCAGACCGGCGTGCGGTCGGGTGGCGAGCAGGCAATGATGCCGCTTTCGCCCATCACCATCACCTCGCGCACCTGATCGATGGTTTCCCCCACCAGCGCCACGCGCCGCGCCTGCCCTGCGTCCAGCGGCCCCGATCCCTCGACCATCATGCGCACCCATTCCGCCCCGGCGCGGGTCTTGCCCGCGCCGCGCCCGCCCAGGATCACCCAGGTCTTCCAGTCTCCCTCGGGCGGAAGCTGGTGCGGCAGCGCCCAGAAGTCGAACAGAAAAGGGAGAGCCAGAAGCTCTCCCTCACTCAGACTGTCCAGGAAATCCGCCTGCACCCCGGCAGGTTCGGAGGCGATCCAGTCGGCACCGGATCGAAGCGCGTGCCCCTTCAAGATCAAGGGCTGTGGCGCGGGTACATCCCGCTTGCGTTCGGGTTCTGTTGTCAAAGCGTGTCTCCGTTTCAATGGCCAGCCGGACACAGGCACGCACCTGGTCCAGCAAATGTTTCGCCTCGGCCAGCGCCCGGTGTTCCGGGCGCAAGACCGTTTCGTCACATTGCACGAGGTTTGTGCAAACCACCTGCAACGCGTCGCGCAGCTCTTCGATCCGTCGGGTCAGTTCCGTGGCGCCCTCAGGCGGGGAAGTCAGGGTCATATGTGCTCATTGCCTCTCATGCGCGGTTGCCCCCTCCGCACAAGCAACACATGAAAAAGGCCCGCGGGGGCGCTTGCCCCGGGGCCTGTTCACATGTCTGCCAGCATGACACAATCTCTACCCGAAAGCGTACGCCGGGTCAAGTTTTACCGTATTATCATAAGGTTAACGCACAGATCGCCCATATTGCCTCCGCCGGGCACGCCTATTGGTTGGCGCGCTCGGCTTCGATCTGGCGCCACTTGGCGACATTGCGGTTATGCTCGGCCAGAGTGGCCGCAAAGGCATGTCCGCCGGTGCCATCCGCCACAAAGAATATCAGATCCGTGGTCTCGGGATTGGCCGCCGCCTCCAGGCTGGCCCGGCCCGGATTGGCAATCGGCGTGGGCGGTAATCCGGAAATCACATAGGTATTCCACGGCGTTTCCCGCCGCAATTCGCTCTGGCGCAACCCGCGCCCCAGCACGCCCTCGCCCTTGGTGACACCATAAATCACCGTCGG
Source organism: Thiosulfatihalobacter marinus (assembly GCF_016019955.1). GTDB lineage: Bacteria > Pseudomonadota > Alphaproteobacteria > Rhodobacterales > Rhodobacteraceae > Shimia > Shimia marinus_A. The sequence goes on along the minus strand of NZ_JAECRZ010000001.1, from coordinate 300,526 downwards.
GTCGGTTTGCAGCCGCATCCCGCGCTTGAGCCGGTTGACGAACACGCTGGCCACCGTTCCGCGTTCTTCCGGCACACCGGTTTCCTTCTCGATGATCGAGGCAAGGATCAACAACTCCTGCGGCGTTGAGAGCGGCACCGCATCCGACCGCCCTTCCCAGGCCGCTTCCAGCAACACGCGCTGCGCGTCCTGCATCCGCTCGATAACGCTGGCCCGTGTATCCCCGGCGCGCACCTCATAGCTGTCCGGCGCCAGCGATCCTTCCTCGGGCCGCTCAATCTCGCCCGTCAGCAGATCGATGCCGTGCAAGGCATCCATCACCTGCCAGCTGGTCACACCCTCGGCCACGGAAATCCGATAGCGCGTATCGGGCTGCCCGCGCACTTGCGTATAGCTCTGCGGGAATTCTTCCGCCTTGGGATCAAACGCCGCCACCTCGACAAATTTTGTCGTCGCCGGATCCAGTTCGCGCACCTGCACCGATTGTTGCGTTACCCCGATGCGATACACCACCTCGGTGCCGCATGTGCTGGCGCCGCCACGGGTCACGATATCGGTGATATCGGCCATCGTGGCCCCGGCGGGGATCAGGAAACTGCCGGCCTTGAGCGCCCCGGACTTGTCCGAATACTCGGCCCCCAGCCGGAACAGCGTGCCATTGGTAATCGCGCCCTTCCCCTCAAGATCGCGGGAAACCCGGCTCATGTTCGAACCGCGCTCCACCCGCAAACAGATCGCCTCTTCCAGCGGTCCCTCGGCCTTGTACTGCGACTGGCCGAACAGAACGATACCACCCAACAGGAAAAGCCCCACGATCAACAGCGTGATCGCGTTCGAGGCAATCGCGCGCCACATCAGTCAACCTTTCCGAAGATCACCGATGCGTTGGTGCCGCCAAAGCCAAAGGAATTCGACAAGGCCACGTTTATGTCGCGTTCACGCTTGGCATTCGGGGCCAGGTCCACAGGCGATTCCACCGCCGGATTGTCCAGGTTGATGGTGGGCGGCGCCACCTGATCGCGGATCGCCAGGATCGAGAATATCGCCTCGATTGCCCCGGCCGCGCCCAGCAGGTGGCCGGTCATCGACTTGGTCGAAGACATAGTGATCTTGCCCGCCGCATCGCCCATCAGCCGCTCTACCGCGCCAAGCTCGATCGTGTCCGCCATGGTCGATGTGCCATGCGCGTTCACATAATCCAGATCCGCAGGTTCCAGCCCGGCATTGCGCAGCGCCGCCCGCATCGAGCGTTCGGCCCCGTCGCCATCCTCGGACGGCGCGGTAATGTGATAAGCGTCGCCCGACAGGCCATAGCCCAGCACCTCGGCATAGATTTTCGCCCCGCGCGCCTTGGCGTGCTCATAGTCTTCCAGCACCACAACGCCCGCGCCTTCGCCCATCACGAACCCGTCGCGATCACCGTCATAGGGACGGCTCGCCGCCTGTGGATTGTCGGCATATTTTGTCGACAGCGCCTTGCAGGCGTTGAACCCGGCAATGCCGATCTCGCAGATACAGGCTTCGCCCCCGCCCGCGATCATCACATCCGCATCGCCCGATTTGATCATCCGGCTGGCATCGCCAATCGCATGGGCGCCGGTGGAACAGGCCGTCACCACCGAATGGTTCGGCCCCTTGAAGCCGAACCGGATCGACACCTGCCCCGAGGCCAGGTTGATCAGCGCCCCCGGAATAAAGAACGGCGACACCCGGCGCGGCCCGCGCTCCTTGATCAGGTTCGCGGTTTGCGCAATCGAGCCAAGACCACCGATGCCCGACCCGATCATCACGCCGGTGCGAAGGCGCGCCTCTTCGTCTTCGGGCAACCAGTCCGCATCGCGACAGGCCATCTCGGCCGCGGCGATGGAATAAAGGATGAAATCCTCGATCTTGCGCTGTTCCTTGGGCGGCATCCAGTCATCGGGATTGAACGTGCCATTGCTGCCGTCACCGCGCGGCACTTCACAGGCATAGGTCGTGGCCACGCCCGATGCCTCGGCATCGAACCGCGTAATCGGCCCGGCCCCCGATTGCCCATCCAAAATCCGCGACCAGCTTTCTTCGACACCGCTGGCAAGCGGCGTAACGAGCCCCAGCCCAGTAACAACAACACGACGCATGATGATGTGCCCTTCCTCAGAAGTCTTTTTTTGCTCATACCCCGCATCACCCCCGATGGGCAAGAGCACGGGGCAGGAAACCGCGCAGCAAAAGACGCGGCCCCCAGCCGCGTTACCTGCCATCGCGGCGGCGGCGGCCCGGTTGTGGCAACCGGTTTCGCGTTCAGATGAACTCTGCCTTTGCGCCTGTGTCGGGCCGGGCCAGCTTCAGCGCGTCTTCCAAAGTCACGTCACGTGAAAACAGCGCCCGGCCAATGATCGTTCCGGCGATTCCCGGCACGTAATTCAGCCGCGATACGTCGTCGGGCCCGCGCACGGTGCCCCGCGCGATCACCGGATGGCGCGTGTGGTCCGCCAGCCCGGCAATCACCCCGATCTGCCCGTCACCATCCATGATGTCGCTGTCGATATCGGTCACGATCACCCCGGCCAGCGGCGCGCCGTCAAAGGCGCTCAGCACGTCTTCGGGGCGCATCGCGCTGGCTTCCTGCCAGCCATGGGTCATCAGCTGCCCCTGGAAAATATCGATCGCCAGCACAATCTGGTCGGGGTGATACTTGGCCAGTTCCAGCACCAGTGACGGATCGCGAATCGCCGCCGTTCCGATCACCACGCGCCCGGCGCCCTTGTCGATCCATTGCTCGACCCGCTCGCGCGCCCGGAATCCGCCGCCCAGCTGTACCGGGATACCCGCCGCACGAATGATTTCCTCGATCAGCGGACCGTTGTCATGGTCACTCCCCGCCACCCCGTCCAGATCGGTGACATGCATCCAGCTGGCCCCGGCCTGAGCGAATCCCCGCGCTGTCTCTACCGGGTCGACATGCCAGATCGACGGCTCGCTCAGCCTCCCGCGCGTCAGCGAAACGCATTTCCCGCCCATCAGCTCGATTGTTGGATAGATGATCATGGCTGTCCTCCCAACTGCCGTTCGACCAGGCTCTGGTCAAATGGATCCTTCACCGTTCCGCCACACGGGGATATCGCCAAATCGGCAAATCCACGGCGGAAACCGTCATGTCGGTCACGAACACTCTATCACAACACCCCCCCAATCGGCGCGGGAATCGAAAACGCCCGCCGCGCAAGGCGCAGGCGGGCGTTTCAATCTCTCAGGCGCCCCGCTTGACCGCAGGGCAACCCGGTACGCTCAGGCGGCTTCCGAGATGAACTTGACCGCGTCGCCGAAGGTCTGGATGGTTTCGGCCGCGTCATCCGGGATCTCGATGCCGAACTCTTCTTCAAAGGCCATCACCAGCTCCACGGTGTCCAGGCTGTCTGCACCCAGATCGTCAATGAACGAGGCGTTCTCGACAACCTTGTCCTCTTCCACACCCAGGTGCTCTACAACGATCTTTTTCACGCGGTCTGCGACGTCGCTCATGTCATTTCCTCATCTTCATGGCCAGCTGGCCCGTTGAATTCCCACCCTGACGGCAGGCTCTGGTTTTTGCCCCACGAGGGCGGTTCTTGTCCGGCTGCCCGGTCTGCCCCAAGCCTGCCCTGTAGGCACCCCGGGAAAATCTTCGCCGCCTATAGCACATCCACCCAACAAGGCAAACGCTTTCGGCACGTGATCCGCGACCCACCCGGTTACGGGCGGTGACAGGTTCACAACATGGCCATGCCGCCATTCACATGCAAGGTGGTCCCCGTCACATACCCGGCCTCGGCACTGGCCAGATACAGCACGGCGGCCGCAATCTCTTCCGGCGTGCCCATTCGGTTGGCCGGGATCTGGGCGTTGATCTTGCCCTTCTGGTCGTCGGTCAGCTTGTCGGTCATCGCCGTGGCAATGAACCCCGGCGCCACCGCGTTCACGGTGATGTTGCGGCTGGCCACCTCATAGGCGATGGATTTGGTCAACCCCACCATCCCGGCCTTGGAGGCCGCATAATTCGCCTGCCCGGCATTGCCCGTGGCGCCCACGATCGAGCTGATATTCACGATACGCCCCCAGCGCGCCTTCATCATCGGGCGCATCACGCCCCGGCACAGACGCATGGTCGAGGTCAGGTTCACGTCCAGAACACTCTGCCATTCCTCATCCGACATGCGCATGAAAATCTGGTCGCGGGTGATCCCCGCATTGTTGACCAGGATATCCACCGCGCCCATCGCCGCGATGGCCTGCTTTGGCAGCGCATCCACGGCCGCGCCGTCGCCAAGATCGCACGGCATGACATGCGCCCTCTCACCCAGCTCCGCCGCCAACGCTTCCAGCGGCTCGACACGCGTGCCCGACAGGCCCACTGTCGCGCCCGCACCATGCAACGCCTTGGCAATCGCCCCGCCAATACCGCCAGACGCGCCTGTCACCAACGCCGCTTTTCCAGTCAGATCAAACATTTCCCTATCCTTTGTTCACCGCACCATTTTCTTGCAAAGAAAATGCGCAAGAATTTTCCAAAATTCTTGACCCCGCCTCAGCCGTTCAGGCTGCCCGCGGCGGCCTTCACATCCTCGGGCGTGCCCACAGACCTGCACGTGATCGACCGGTCAATCCGCCGGATCATGCCTGACAGCGCCTTGCCTGCCCCAATCTCCCAGGCTTCGCTGACCCCGTGCTGCGCCATCCAAAGAACCGATTCGCGCCACCGCACCGATCCCGTCACCTGATCCACCAGCAGCGACCGGATTGTCGCCGGATCATTGATCGCCTCGGCCACCACATTGGCCACCACCGGCACGGCAGGGCGCTCGATATTCACATGGCTCAGCGCCTCGGCCATGGCCTCTGCCGCCGGACGCATCAGGGCGCAATGGAACGGCGCACTCACCGGCAGCAACACCGCGCGCTTGGCGCCATGTTCCCGTGCCAGCTCCACCGCGCGCTCAACCGCACCCTTGTGGCCCGACACAACCACCTGCCCCGGATCGTTATCATTTGCCGCCTGGCAGATCTCGCCCTCCGCCGCCACCTTGGCCACATCACGCGCTTTTTCGAAATCCAGCCCCAGCAGGGCCGCCATGGCGCCTTGCCCAACGGGAACGGCCTTCTGCATCGCCTCGCCGCGCTTGCGCAACAGCCTCGCTGCATCCGTGATCGTCAGCGCCCCCGCCGCCGCCAGTGCCGAATACTCACCCAGCGAATGTCCCGCTACATAAGAGGCCGCTGCAATCGTGACACCCTCGGCCTCCAGCGCCTTCATCGCCGCCAGAGAGGTCGCCATCAACGCAGGCTGCGCATTATGCGTCAGCGTCAGATCGTCCTGCGAGCCCTCCCAGATCAGCGTGCTCAGCTTTTCACCCAAAGCGTCGTCCACTTCATCAAACACGGCCCGCGCCGCCGGATAGGCCTCGGCCAATGCCTTGCCCATACCGATGGTCTGTGCGCCCTGCCCGGGAAAAACGAATGCGCGGCTCATGGACCGTCCTCCTTGTTCATCTTTTGCCGGGAATACCGCGCCCGGACCAGAGGCGCAACGACCTTGGGTCAAGCTGTTCAACAAACATGTGCGGAAAGACCGACGGATCTCCGTCGGCCTTTTTCATGATTGATGACCTGGCCGTGCCCCCGGATCAGCCGGGAAAGATGGCCTGGCTGCGCAGTTGCGCAATGGCGTCCAGCCGCGCATGTGGCCCGTCCAGCGTCATCGCCACCAGTTCCCGTCCGGAATCATCATGCACCTGCAACAACGTGTCCGTTACGTTGACACGCGCAATGTCCTCGTAATTGATTGCCCGCGTCACATGCTTTCGACCGCGCGGCAGCGATTCATAAACCAGAAGCTGACGGTTGCGCGCATCGAAATGCAGTTCCATGCGCGGCTTTTCCGTGGCGATCTGGGTCATGCCCACACCGGCTGTCACCATCAGGATCGACAGGCCCATCTTGGCCAGCAGGACGCCGGGCGTCATGTCCAGCCCCGGCACCAGCCAAAGCCCGGTTCCGGCCCAGATGAACCCGAACCCGAAAATCACCGAGGCCGCGCGCACCGGCATCGAATGGCCCTTGCCTTCGACCGTCGCCACCCGCGAGCGCGCCTCTTCCATGAAATTGGTCAGCGCAACCATGTCCTGATCTCCTTGCTGGCCCGATGTCATTTGCGTTGCCACCATCCTCATTGCGAATTCCGGCAAGAATGGGGCATCAGTTGGGAAATCGCCGCTGGCCGCGCCCCATTTCGGGGGTTTTCCGCGCATGTTTTCCACGGGGTTGCACACCGCCGGATTTCGGCTATACAGCGCCATCCTTTCGCAAAGATATGAACCGCGCAGTCTCTCGTGGGTGGGGCGCGAAAGGCCGGATGCCCCACGCTTTGAAATGCGCCTGAAAATGAATGGAGAGCACATGCCGCTTTACGAGCATGTTTTCATCTCGCGCCAGGATCTGTCCAACGCGCAAGCAGAAAGCCTCATCGAACATTTTGGCACCGTTCTGGCTGACAATGGCGGCAACGTCATCGACAGCGAGTACTGGGGCGTCAAGACGATGGCCTACAAGATCAACAAGAACCGCAAGGGCCACTATGCCTTCCTGAAATCCGACGCCCCCGCGCCGGCTGTTCAGGAAATGGAACGCCTGATGCGCCTGCATGACGACGTGATGCGCGTCCTGACCATCAAGGTCGACGAGCACGCCGAGGGTCCCTCGATCCAGATGCAGAAACGTGACGACCGCGACACCCGTCGCGAGCGCCGCTGATCAGCTTGAAGAAAGGACACTAAGTCATGGCTGCAAAACCGTTTTTCCGCCGCCGCAAGGTCTGCCCCTTCTCGGGCGACAACGCACCCAGGATCGACTACAAAGACACGAAACTGCTTCAGCGCTACATCTCCGAGCGCGGCAAGATCGTGCCGTCCCGCATCACCGCCGTATCGGCCAAGAAGCAGCGTGAACTGGCCCGTGCCATCAAACGCGCCCGCTTCCTCGCCCTGCTGCCCTACGCCGTGAAATAAGGAGACCTGACAGATGCAAGTTATCCTTCTTGAACGCGTTGCCAAGCTGGGCCAGATGGGCGACGTTGTCGACGTCAAGGCCGGCTTCGCGCGCAACTTCCTGCTGCCCCAGGGCAAGGCTCTCACCGCGTCGGATGCCAACATCGCGTCCTTCGAGGCCCAGAAAGCGCAGTTCGAAGCGCGCAACCTGGAAACCAGGAAAGAGGCCGAAGCTCTGGGCGAACGCCTGTCCGGTCAGCAGTTCATCGTGATTCGCTCCGCCTCCGACGCGGGCGCGCTCTACGGCTCCGTCACCCCGCGTGACGCCGCCGATGCCGCCACCGCCGGTGGGTTCTCGGTCGACAAGAAACAGGTCGCACTGGCCAAGCCGATCAAGGAACTGGGCCTGCATGACGTGCACGTGCTGCTGCACCCCGAGGTCGATGTCACGATCCAGTTGAACGTCGCCCGCTCGGAAGAAGAAGCCGAGCTTCAGGCGTCGGGCAAGTCGATCCAGGAACTGGCCGCCGAGGCCGAGGCCGAGGCAGAATTCGAAATCGCCGAACTGTTCGACGATATCGGGGCCGCCGCCGCGGATGACGACGACATGATCCCGGCATCCGATGACGGTGCCACGGACAACACCGAAGAGACCGCCGAAGAGAAATAGGCCTCTCTCAGGCAAGTTTTCGCAGGCCGCGCCCGGCAATTCCGGGCGCGGCCTTTCTTATTGCACGCGCCGCTGCCATACTCGCGTCAACCGCCCGTACAGGGGCAAAGAGCAACCAGATCGGGGCCATGTATGAGCGGGCTGGTCATTCTTCATAAAGTCAGCCCCCATATCGGCTGGGCACCCATCAACCACTTGATATCCCTGGCTTGTTCAGAGCTGGACGCCACCGCCATGCGCGCGCCCGGCGACGGGTCCGGCTTCGCCCGCCACCTCGCCCGCCTGCGCCGCCGCCGGCCCGTTGCGGGCAAGCCGCATGTGCTGTTCATCGCCATGACAGCCGCCGATCTGCGCTTTGCGCTGACCACGCCGGGCTGGCGTGACGGCTATGACCGCGCCGCCGCCTGGATCATCGACAGTTTCCACACCGATCACGCCAACCGGCGCGATCTTGCCGGGCAGTTCGACCACCTCTTTGTCACCCGGCCCAACGATGCCGCCGCCTTTGCCGCCATCTCCGGCCTGCCCACCACCATCCTGCCCTGGGGCAGCGACGTGCTGACCCTGGGCAGCGGCACGCCCGAGCGCGATCTTGATCTTCTGCGGGTCGGGCGCCAGCCGCCCGTGTGGGAAGACGACGCCGCCGCCGCCGCCGATTGTGCCGCGCGCGGCATCCTCTTTCACGGCCGCCCGCCCATGGGCAAGGCCGACGACGAGATGGCGCATCTGTTTTCCTGGTACAAACGTGCGAGATTCGTGCTGGCCTCATCCAACCTCGTGTCCCCCGCGCCCTATGTCCACAAGACCGAAGAATATATCACCGCCCGCTGGACCGATTCTCTGGCCGCCGGCGCCGTGGTTGCCGGTGTCCCGCCCCGTGGGGACGCATCCTTCGCCAGCCTGCTCTGGCCCGAGGCCGTGCTCGACATCCCGCTCTTTTCGCGGGCCGAAGGGCTCGACGTGATCCGCGAAGCGTTGGACCGCTGGACACCGGACCTCGCCCATCACAACCACGTGCAGGCACGCAAACGGCTTGACTGGCGCCACCGCCTCACGCTGATCGCCGAACATTTCTCGCTGTCCGCGCCCCGGCTCGAAGCGTCCCTGCAAAGGCTTTCGCATGACTGACCACCGCCCGCTGCCCCGCCGCCGCCTGGTTGCGTTCCTGCTCTCGGCACCGCTGCTCTCGGCCTGTGGGTCGCGCCGGGAACCTGACCGTAACGCGCCGCCGCTCTACCCCAATGAAACCCCCGAACTGCGCCGCCTGATCAACCAATACGCCGATCTTTACGACGTGCCCCGATCGCTCGTGCACCGCGTGATCATCCGCGAAAGCACCCACCGCCCGCGCGCGCGCAACGGCCCCAATCTGGGCCTGATGCAGATCCAGCTGCCCACCGCCCGCACCATGGGCTATCGCGGCGATGCCGCCGGGTTGCTGGATGCCGAAACCAATCTCAAATACGCGGTCAAATACCTGCGTGGCGCTAATCTCGTGGCCGGCGGCGATCCCGACAAGGCGGTGCAATGGTATGCGCGCGGCTATTATTACGAGGCCAAGCGGCTGGGATTGTTGCAGGAAACCGGCCTGCGCCCCTGACCCGCACCTATGCCCCGAAATCCCCGCTGGCCTTCATAGGCATCATGCGGATCAGGCGGCTGTCTTCCACTGCGGCCTGCCTCAGCGTTTCGCGCGCTCCGCCAAGATCCGCCGGGTCAGGTTTTCGCGGAACGCTTCAGGTTCAGCATCCGGATCGGGCCGTCCCGATCATTGGCGCGGAACGCATCATGGGCCTGCTTGCCGAATGCCTTGAAATCCATGGCAACCCCTTCGGCTGGCGCCAAATCCAACCAGCCCAAAGATGGCACCCAAACAGCACGGCACGACACGAAACCGATACGCATGACGCGCCCAAGAAAAAGGCCCAGAGCCTCATGGGCTCCGGGCCAATCCCGGTCAGGCATTACGCCCGATCTTTATTCTTCGTCCAGCTCTTCGATCGCTTTTTGCAGATCGTCCTTGGACACGTCCTTGTCGGTCACCGTGGCCAGTTCGAACACATAATCGACAACCTTGTCTTCAAAGATCGGCGCGCGCAGCTGTTGCTGCATCTGGGCGTTCTGCTGCACGAATTCAAAGAACTGGCGCTCCTGGCCCGGATACTGGCGTGCCTGGTTCATGATCGCCTGCGTCATTTCCGCGTCAGACACCTCCACCTCGGCCTTCTGGCCCAGTTCGGCCAGCAGCAGCCCCAGACGCACACGGCGCTCTGCCAGCTTGGTGTGCTCTTCGGTCGGCTCGACTTCGGGGTGATCATGGCCTTCCACGTCCGGGTTTTCGTCATGCCACAGCTGATGGGCGATCTGGCCGGCTTCCGCCTCCACCAGCGTCGGCGGCAGATCGAACGACACCATTTCGTCCAGCTTGTCCAGCAACGCGCGCTTCATCACCGCGCGGGCGGCTCCGGCATATTCCGATTCCAGACGCTCGGTGATCTGGGCCTTCAGCCCGGCCAGATCCTCGGCCCCGAATTTCTGGGCCAGATCGTCATTGATTTCGGCGGCGGTCGGTTCTTTCACCTCTTTGATGGTGCACGAGAACACGGCCTCTTTCCCGGCCAGATGCTCGGCCTGGTACTCTTCCGGGAAGGTGACGGTCACGTCTTTTTCTTCCTCGGCCTTCACACCCACAAGCTGTTCTTCAAAGCCGGGGATGAACTGGTTCGAGCCAAGCACCAGCGGGAAATCTTCCGCCGATCCGCCCTCAAACGCCTCGCCGTCAACCTTGCCGACAAAATCCATCACCACCTGGTCGCCGTCCTTGGCCTTGGACCCCTTGCGGCGCGCCTTGAAATCCTGCGCGCTCTCGGCCAGGTTGCCCAGCGCCTCTTCCACGGCGGCCTCATCGGCCTTGACCACCATTTTCTCCAGGCTGACCGATTTCAGATCGACCTCGGGAATTTCAGGCAGCGCCTCATAAGACATCTCGACTTCCACGTCGGCGCCCGGCTTCCACTCTTCGCCGTTCTTCATCTCGACCTTGGGCTGAAGCGCCGGCTTTTCGCCCGACTCTTCGAAATGCCGGGTCATGGCGCCATCGATCGCTTCCTGCATGGCTTCGCCCAGCAGGCGCTCGCCGAACTGCTTTCTCAACAGCGGCATCGGCACCTTGCCCTTGCGGAACCCCTTCATCTCGATTTCGGGCTGCGCTTCGACCAGCTTTTCGTTGACTTTCTCGTCCAGTTCCGCGGCGGACACGACAATATTGTAGCCGCGCTTCAGACCTTCGTTCAGCGTTTCGGTGACCTGCATCAGGATTCCCCATAAGTAGCAGCGCGCGGGACGACCCCCGCGCGCAATCAAAAAAATCTGGCTTCTTCTAGAGTCCCTCACCGCCCGGTGCAAGGGGCATCTGCCCAGTTTCGCGCCCACCGGGCAGCGAATTGCGCAAGGTCAGAACCGGAACCGCGCACCAAGCATGTAGTGCTCGGCATCGCGATAGGCCACCGCCCCCGTGGTGTCGGTCAGACTGTAGGTCCGATATCCGAAATAGGCTTCAATGTTCTGCTTGTCGAACTTCTGCACAATCCCGAATCCAACCGCATCCCCACGTTCACCAACGACGAAATCGCTGCTCTCGTAATAATCGACAGATACAGCCGTCGATCCGACCGAAAGCCAGTTCCGGATGACGCCGACCTTGGCATAAAGGTAGTCGCCGCCGCCATCCACGGCACCGGCGGAAAACGCGCCGTTCAGGCCGCTATCCTTGTGCAACACGGCCACCGATCCTGTGGTCTGACGGCTTGTGCCCGTCGTCGCGTCCGTCCAGGCCGTGCCAAGCGCGGCGCTCACCGCCACCGCGTCGCTGCCCCCGGAATAGGTGGCCGCAATGTCGTAATAGGTATTGTCGTTGCCCGTTGCCAGAACCTCTTCACCAATCGCCGCCGACAGCTTGAACCCCGAGAATTCCGGCGTGTCATAGCGCAGGCGTGCACGCCGCGCACCGTCCAGATCCTTGAAATTGTCCTTCACCTGACGCGTCGTCAGCACCCCGGCGGCATTGCGGAACATGAAAGACCCGGCGGAATCGGGGATCGCCGAATAATTGACAAGCGTGGTCCCCGACATGTCCTTCTGGGACGCGCCATCGGTCGCCATGCTGCCCTGACCCACATAAACCTTGCCCCAGCTGCCGCCATAAGACAGATCGACCTTCCGAAGCTTGGTTTCGTCCCATGTCCAGTCCGGCGTGTTGGTCTGCGAAGTCGCGCTGGACGACGGCAGGCCAAGCGCGGTTTCAAAGTTGAAATCCAGCCCCTCGACACCCAGAATCCCCCGCGCCCACATGCCGATCCGCGTATTGGAATGATCGTTGTCCGTCAGGATGTCGGTGCTGCTCACGCCATCGTCAAACGACAGGAACGTGGGGTTGATCTGGCCATAGAAATCCACAGCGGCACTTTCCTGCGCCGCTGCCGTCGTTGCCAGCAGCCCCGCAACCCCGGCCAATGCTGCCTTGGTGCCAATACGATTGATGCGACGGACTTTCATGTTCTCACTCCAGGGATTTACAGTGCCTCGGGCTGGATATCAGCCGACTCGGCACAATCATTACACGAACAATGATGCCACATCCCGCGCGTCTCGTCACGGCAAGCCACGAAAAAACATCAGGAAAAATTCCATCTGTAGCGCAATGGCCATGACCCCACGTCACCCGTCCCGCCGCCACGCCCAACCTGCGCGATACCGCGCAAGTCAGGCGGGCACGCCCGCGCCGCCGGCCCTACACACCCAGATACCGGTCCGTCACATCCGGCGTCAGCGCCGCCAGCGGCCCGGTCCAGACACTCACACCCTTTTCCAGGATCACCGCCCGGTCGGCGACCGCCGCCAGTTCCCGGATCGACTTGTCGATCACCAGGATCGCCATCCCGGATTCCGCCTTCAGCCGCCCGATTGCCGCCCAGATTTCCTGGCGCACCACCGGCGCCAGCCCCTCTGTGGCCTCGTCCAGGATCAGCAGGCGCGGGTTGGTCATCAGCGCCCGCCCGATCGCCAGCATCTGCTGTTCGCCGCCGGAAAGCGAGGCCGCCCCCTGGTCGCGCCGCTCGCCCAGGCGCGGGAAAAGATCGCTCACCGCCGCAAAATCCCACGGTCCCGGCCGCGCCGCCGCGATCAGGTTCTCGAACACGCTCAGTGTGGCGAAACAGCGCCGCCCCTCGGGCACCAGCCCGATCCCCGCCCTTGCGGCGCGAAACGCCGGCAACCGCCCGATGTCACGCCCGTCAAACGCGACCGTGCCGTCACGATGCTTCAACAGACGGCAGATCACTTTCACCGTGGTTGACTTGCCCATGCCATTGCGCCCCATCAGCGCCACCACCTCGCCGGGCTGCACCGTCAGCGACACATCAAACAGCGCCTGGCTCGGCCCGTAAAAGGCCGACACACCCGACAGGTCCAACAGGCTCATGGCGCGCCCTCCTCGCCCAGATAGGCCCGGCGCACCTCGGGATCGCCGCGCACCTCCTGCACGCTGCCGCTGGCGATGATCCCGCCATAAACCAGCACGCTGATCCGGTCGGCCAGCGCGAAAACCGCGTCCATGTCATGTTCCACCAGCAGGATCGGCGCCTGCGTCTTCAGCCTGCGCAGGAAAGCCGTCATCGCGCGCGTGCCCTCTGCGCCCAGCCCCGCCATCGGCTCGTCCATCAGAAAGGCGCGCGGGCGCAGCGTCAGCGCCACCGCCACTTCCAGCTGGCGCCGCTGCCCATGGCTCAACTCAGCGGTGCGCACCCGCTCCACTCCGGCCAGCCCAACCTGCTCCAGCGCCGCGCGCGCCGCTTTCAGCAAGGCCGCGTCCCGCATTACGGGACGGAAGAACCTGAACACGCCGCCCCGCCGCCCCAGCGCCCCCAGCACAGCGTTCTGCAACACCGTGTATTCCATCGCCAGCGACGAGATCTGGAACGTCCGCCCCAGCCCCAGCCGCGCCCGCGCCGCCGTGCTCAGCGCGGTCACGTCGCGCCCGTCAAACAGCACCCGCCCGCGATCCGGTGCCAGCCCCCCGGCAATCTGCTGGATCAGCGTCGATTTTCCGGCCCCGTTCGGCCCGATCAGCGCGTGGATCTCTCCGGGACGCAGGTCCAGCCAGATATCGCGGCTCGCCTCCAGCGCGCCAAACGCCTTGCTCAGCCCCTCCACCTTCAGGATCGGCTCAGTCATGCGCCACCTCCCGGCCCGCGATCAGCCCGTAAAGCCCGCCCCGCGCAAACAGCACCACCCCCAGCAGGATCGCCCCCAGATACACCAGCCAGAACTCGCTGACACCGCCCAGAAGATGCTCCAGCAAAATGAACAGCGCCGCCCCCGCAACCGGGCCAAAAACCCGCCCGACACCGCCCAGAATGACAAACACCATGATCTCGCCGCTGGTCTGCCAGCTGAACATCGTCGGGCTGACAAACCGGTTCAGATCGGCAAACAGCGCCCCGGCCAACCCGGTGATCGCGCCCGAAATGGTAAAGGCCACAAGATAAAGCCGATAGGGCACCTGCCCCACCGCCTGCACCCGCGCCGCGTTCTGGCGCGCCGCGCTCAGCGCCAGCCCGAACGGCGCGCGCGCCGCGCGCGACACCACGAACAGAACCACCACCAGCCAGCCATAGCTGATCGCATAAAACGTGATCGGATCCATCGTGTTCAGCCCGAACAGGCCATTGCGCACATAGATCGAAAGCCCGTCCTCGCCGCCATAACTGGGCCAGCTGATCGTGAAGAAATAGAACATCTGCGCAAAGGCCAGCGTGATCATGATGAAATACACACCCGTCGTGCGCAACGACAGCGCCCCGATGCCCAGCGCCGCCAGCCCCGAGGCCATGATCGCCACCGCCCAGATCACCGGCATCGCCTTGCTGCCCTCGATCAGCAGCGGCCATTCCATCAACGGCGTATAGGTTTGCGCGTGATAGGCCAGGATGCCCATCGCATAGCCCCCGATCCCGAAAAACGCCGCGTGGCCCAGGCTCACCAGCCCGCCCAGCCCCAGCGCGAAATTCAGCCCCACCCCGGCAATGGCAAAGATCACCGCCCGCGTGCTCAGCGTGATCAGAAACGGCTCATCCGCGCTCCACGCCCATAGCGGAAAGACCAGCAAAACCGCCATCAACGCCATGTTCAGACTGCGCTCACGCCGCATCCCGGGCCCTCCCGAACAGGCCCGAAGGCCGAAAGATCAGCACCCCGGCCATCAGGATATAGATCGCCATGGACGACAACGACGCCCCCACCGACATCGCCGCCGACGGCGCCATCACCAGCCCGAAAAGCTGCGGCAACAGCAACCGGCCCAGCGTGTCGGTCAGCCCCACCAGCAACGCGCCCACCAGCGCCCCCTTGATCGATCCGATACCCCCGATCACGATCACCACGAAGGCCAGGATCAGCACCGGCTCGCCCATGCCCACCTGCACCGACTGGATCGCGCCGATCATCGCGCCCGCAATCCCGGCCAGCGCCGCGCCCAGCGCAAAGACCAGCGTGTAAAGCCGCGCGATATTCACCCCCAGCGCCCCGATCATCTCGCGATCGTTCTCGCCGGCGCGGATCTGGATGCCGATCCGCGTGCGCGCGATCATCCAGAACAACCCGGCAGCCACCACCAGCCCCGCCCCGATGATCGACAGCCGGTACAGGGAATACTCGATGCCAAAAGGCAGCATCACCGTCCCCGCAAGCCAGTCAGGCCGGTCCAGGAACAGCGGGAACGAGCCGAATACCCAGCGCGTGCCTTCCGAAAAAATCAGGATCAGCGCGAATGTCGCCAGCACCTGATCCAGATGATCCCGGTCATACAGTCGCCGGATCACCGTCATCTCCACCACAACACCCGCAAGGGCCGCCGCCACAAGGCTCGCCGCCAGCGCCAACAGGAACGATCCCGTCGCCCCCGCCACCGCGGCGGCGGCAAAGGCGCCCACCATGTACAGCGATCCATGCGCCAGGTTGATCAGCCCCATGACCCCGAAGATCAGCGTCAGCCCCGCCGCCATCAGGAACAGCATCATCCCGAATTGCAGCCCGTTCAGCGTCTGTTCGATCAAAAGCACCGTGCTCACGGCTGTCCATCCCCCCCGGACCCGCGCGTCGCATCGCGCCCTGATATCAGTCTCTCCCGGTTCTGCGGGTTTTCGCGCGGATTTCAACTCTCCAGGCCGATCCCCGGCGCAAAAGCCCCGCAACCTGTGGCATTTTCAAACAAAAAGGGCGCCAACCGGCGCCCTCTTGACCGCGCGGTTCAGGTGTTGAACAGGAAATGCAGAACATCCCCGTCCTTCACCTCGTATCCCTTGCCCTCGGCGCGCATCCTGCCCGCTTCCTTGGCGCCCTGTTCGCCGTTGCAGGCGATAAAATCGTCATAGGCGATGGTCTCGGCCCGGATGAAACCCTTTTCGAAATCACCATGGATCACACCCGCCGCCTGCGGCGCCAGCGTGCCCTGCCGGATGGTCCAGGCGCGCGCCTCCTTGGGACCGACGGTGAAATAGGTCTCCAGGTGCAACAGCTCGTATCCGGCCCGGATCAACCGGTCCAGCCCGGCCTCCTCCAGCCCCATTTCCTCCAGGAACATCGCCGCCTCATCGTCTTCCAGCTGGCTGATCTCTTCCTCGATCTGGGCCGAGATGATCACATGGGAATTGCCCTGCGCCGCGGCCATTTCCGCCACCCTGGCGGAATATGCGTTGCCCTGCGCCGCCTCGGATTCACCGACATTGCAGACATACAGCACCGGCTTGGTGGTCAGCAGCTGCAACAGCTTCCACGCCTTGGCGTCTTCCGCGTTCACCTCGACAACCCGCGCGGGCTGGCCATCTTCCAGCACCGCCTGCGCCGCCGCCAGCAACCGGTCCTGCTGCTGGGCCTCCTTGTCATTGCCCTTCAGCTTGCGCACCAGATTGGCGCGCCGCTTCTCGATGCTTTCCAGATCGGCCAGCATCAGCTCGGTCTCGATCGTGTCCGCATCGGCCACCGGATCGACGCGCCCCTCCACATGGGTCACATCGCCATCCTCGAAACAGCGCAGCACATGGGCAATCGCGTCCACCTCGCGGATATTGGCCAGAAACTGGTTGCCCAGCCCCTCGCCCTTGCTGGCGCCCTTCACCAGCCCGGCGATATCCACGAATGTCATCCGCGTCGGGATCACCTGTTTGGACTTGGCAATCGCCGCCAGCCTGTCCAGCCGCGCATCAGGCACGCCCACTTCGCCCACATTCGGCTCGATCGTGCAGAACGGGAAATTCGCCGCCTGCGCCGCCGCCGTCCGCGTCAGCGCATTGAAAAGGGTCGACTTGCCCACATTGGGCAGCCCCACGATCCCCATCTTGAAACCCATCCCGGCCTCCTGTCACAAACTCGTCGTGGCAATAGGCAAAGTTTGGAGGGGGCGCAAGCCGCGTGTTACCCTGGTTTCAGGAGGACCAGCCCATGACATTCGCGCCCTTTCTTCGCTTTGACGGAAACGCCGCCGAGGCCATGACCTTTTATGCCGACCTGTTCGGCGCCGACGAAATCCAGATCCTGCGCTTCTCGGATGCCCCGCCCGAGGCAAACCTGCCCCCGTCGGACGCGGTGATGTATTCGCATATCATGCTGGGCGCGCACGCGCTCATGGCCTCGGACTCCATGCCGGGCCAGCCATTCCAGCCGCAAATGTCGGTTAGCGTGAATCATTCCGTCGCCACCCCCGAGGAAGGCCAGGCCATATTCGACCGTCTGGCCGAGGGCGGCGACGTGACCATGCCCTATGGGCCGGTCTTCTTTGCCCCGGCATTCGGCATGGTGCGTGACCGCTTTGGCACCAACTGGATGATCGGCGTCGCCCCCACCTAGGCCCACTTGACGCTTTGCCGCCTCCCTCTTGCCATACGCGCAATTCATGCGCATCCTTCCCGCCATGACATCGGTTTTGACAGGCAAGGGAGTCACACCATGAAGAATACCCTGCTCTGCGGTCTCGCCGCGCTCGGCCTTGCCGCCACCGCCGCCCCCGCCCCCGCCCAGGAGGTGATCGTCGGGCTGGGCTATTCCGACTTCTCGCTGGGCAACGCCATCGACAGCGCCGCCATCGAACTGGAATACCAAAGTGCCCCGTTCTACAGTGTCGGCAACCTGTCGGTCAGCTGGGGCGCGGTTCTGGGAACCGATCTTGAAGGCGATGCCTTTGTCGGGGCGGGGATCGTCAACAAGTACAATTTCGATGACCGCTGGTTTGCCGAGCTGAGCCTGATGCCCGGCGCCTATTTCGAAGGTCCGGCGGTGAACGATCTGGGCGACACGCTGGAATTCCGCACCCTGCTGGGGCTGGGCTATACCCTGAAGAACAACGCCGCCCTGTCGCTGGCCTTCGTGCATAAATCCAACGCCGGCATCTCCACCACCAATCCCGGGGTAAACACCGTGCTGCTGCGGTATCACTACCGGTTCTGAACCCTCCCGGTGCGAATGCGGGCGGGATTGATTTCCCCTGCCGGTTCCGGCACATGGGAACCGATCAGCAAAAGGGACCAGGTGATGACTCGCATCGACGCCAAATTCGCAGAGCTCCGGGCCGCCGGGAAAAAGGCTTTCGTGGCCTATGTCATGGCCGGCGATCCCGATTACGAAACCTCGCTGGACATCGTGCGGGGCCTGCCCGGCGCCGGGGTCGACGTGATCGAACTGGGCCTGCCCTTCACCGATCCCATGGCCGACGGCCCGACCATCCAACTGGCCGGTCAGCGCGCGCTCGACGCGGGCATGACCCTGCAAAAAACACTCGATCTGGCGACCGAGTTCCGCAAGACCGATACCACCACCCCGATCGTGCTGATGGGCTATTACAATCCGATCTATTCGCGCGGCGTCGAGAAGTTCCTGTCCGATGCCAGGGCGGCCGGGATCGACGGGCTGATCGTGGTCGATCTGCCCCCCGAGGAAGATGACGAACTGTGCATCCCGGCCCAGGCCGCCGGCATGAATTTCATCCGCCTGGCAACCCCAACCACCGATGACCGGCGCCTGCCCAAGGTGATGCAGAACACCTCCGGCTTTGTCTATTACGTGTCGATCACCGGCATCACCGGATCCGCCGAGGCCGAGGCGGGCGATGTCGGCCCCGAAGTGGCGCGTATCAAGGCGGCAACCGACCTGCCGGTGATCGTCGGTTTCGGCATCAACACGCCGGAAAAATCCCGCGCCATCGCCTCTGTCGCGGACGGTGCCGTGGTTGGCTCGGCCATCGTCGGCCAGATCGGCGCAGGCAAGCCTGTGTCCGAAGTGCTGGAGTTTGTAAAAACCCTCTCCGACGGCGCGCATTCGGCCTGAGGTTTGTGCCGGGCAGCGCCCGACCGGGGTGGGCGCAAACACCCTCTGAACGAAGCGCTTTATCCATCCAATATCTACCATGTTGGAGCCTGGCTCCAACCTCACAAAAGCGCCCGCCCATGGGGCGGTCGGGCGCTGCCCGGCGGCGTGCAGAGCACGCCTTTATTCCGGGCCTTCACTCCCACAAATCTCTTGATCCATTTCCCGCCCCTGCTACGCTTCGGTCGCTCAAGTCGGCAGGCAGTGAGCTTTAATCGGTGTGTGCCATTTCCGCGTTTTTCATCTCCGGAGGACCCGAAATGGAGCAGAACACCACCCCCCGCAAACGTCGCGGCCGCAAGAACCCACCCGTCAGCCGGGCCGGCGCCGATGCCTTTTCGCTGGATCACATCATCGCCCCGCGCGCAGGGTTCGGCTTTCTCGACGACACCCGCCTTGAAACACTGAAACAGCGTGTCCACACCCTGCTCGAAGATTACGGCATGACCATCGTGCACCCCGCCGCCCAGGAGGCGCTGCGCAAGGCCGGTGCCACCGAAGCCGCCGAGGCCGGGCGCTTCCGCCTGCCCCGCGCGCTGGTCAACGAGGCGCTCGCCGCCACGCCCAAATCCTGCACCCTCGCGGGCAAGACCCGTCCCTTCGACATGAACGTGCCGCGCGGCGACAAGGGCTTCATCCTGCGCACCGGCACCGGCGGGCATGGCTATGTCGATCCGCGCGATGCCTCATACCGCAACATGGATCTCACCGCCGCGGGCGAGATCGCCGCCGTGGCCGACACGCTTGATCAGGTCGGCTTCATCGCCCATCCCTTCGTGCATGGCGTGCCCGAAGTCACGTCCGACATCCATTCCTATGCCCGCATCACCAGCCACACCAACAAACATGTCTGGATGCAGCCCTACCAGAAGGAAAACGTCGACTACCTGCTGAAAATCGCCGCCATCGCCGCCGGGGGCGAAGACGCCCTGCGCGCATATCCGTCCACCAGCACCATCACCTGTTCCTTCTCGCCGCTGGAATTTAAACACATGGACACCGAGGTGATCATCGCCTGCGGCAAATACGGCGTCCCGGTCCATGCCTGCTCGCTGCCCAGCGCCGGCGGCACCGCGCCGCTGTCGCCCGCCGCGCTGGCGCTGATGGCCGTGGCCGAGATCGTCGGCATGGTGACAATGGCCCATGTGCTCTCGCCCGGCCTGCCGGTGATCGCCACGCCGCTGATGTTCGCGCTCGACATGCGCACCGGCTCGGCCCTGCAATCCAGCGTCGAGGCGCTTCAGGCCGCCGCCCTCTCGATCCAGATGGTCAAACAGGGCTATGGGCTCATGGCCCACACCTATGGCTCCGGCTCGGACACGCCCGACGCCGATCACCAGTCGATGGCCGAACGCGCGCTCCTGATGCAAACCGTGGCCCTGTCAGGCGCCGACATCCTTGGCGGCATCGGCCAGCTGGAATGCGCCACCGTGTTCAGCCCGGTGCAGGCCGTTCTGGACAACGAGATCGGCGCCATGACGCGCCGCTTCATCCGCACCCCCGACATCACTGACGAGGCGCTCAATTTCGATGAAATGATGCGCGTCGCCCAGGGCGGCCACTTCCTTGACAGCGACCACACCGTCGCCGGGTGCCGCGATCAGCACATCCCGCGCGTGTTTCAGCGCATGGGGCGCGACGATTACGAATCCTGCGGCCGCCGCGCGGCCTTTGATGTCGCCCGCGATCAGGCGCTGGCCGCGATCAGCGCCCAGCCCAAAGGCGGTGTGCTGTCGCAGGATCAGCGCCGCGAAATCGCCGCCCTTGCCAAAGCCGCCGACAAGCATATCGTCGAGGTTTATTCCGGCGCCGGCGCGGTCGACACGATCTGACCGACCCATTCGCGCGAACTCACGTCCCGCTATCGCAGTGCCGCCGCCCCTGCGGCCAATTTCCCGTTGCGTCAATCAGGCCTCATTGGTAAAGAACATTTACCAATATGAGGGAAAGTGAGCCATTATGCCCGTCATCACCTGCATCGACGATCTCAAACGCCTCTATCACCGCCGCGTGCCGCGCATGTTCTACGACTACGCCGAATCCGGCAGCTGGACGGAACAGACCTTTCGCGAGAACAGCTCGGATTTTGACAGGATCTACCTGAAACAGCGCGTCGCCGTGGACATGACCAACCGGTCCACCGCAACCCGGATGATCGGTCAGGACGTGGCCATGCCCGTCGCCCTTGCGCCCGTGGGCCTCACAGGGATGCAATGCGCCGATGGCGAGATCAAGGCCGCCCGCGCCGCCGAGAAATTCGGCGTGCCCTTCACGCTGTCCACCATGTCGATCAACTCGATCGAAGAGGTTGCCGAGGCCACCACCAAACCCTTCTGGTTTCAGCTCTATACCATGCGTGACACCGATTATGTCAGCCGCCTGATCCAGCGTGCCAGGGATGCCAAATGTTCGGCTCTGGTGATCACGCTGGATCTGCAAATTCTGGGCCAGCGCCACAAGGATCTGAAAAACGGCCTCTCCGCCCCGCCCAAACTGACGCCGTCGACCATTGCCAACCTGATGACGAAATGGTCCTGGGGCATCGAGATGCTGGGCGCCAAACGGCGCAATTTCGGCAATATCGTCGGCCATGTCGACGGCATCTCGGATGCGGCCGATCTGGGCGCCTGGACCCGCGAGAGCTTTGACCACTCGCTGGATTGGGACAAGGTGCGCAAGCTCAAGGAAGAATGGGGCGGCAAGGTCATCCTCAAGGGCATTCTGGATGCCGAGGATGCCAGGATGGCCCTGTCGGTGGGGGCCGACGCCATCATCGTGTCCAACCATGGCGGGCGCCAGCTTGACGGCGCGCTGTCCTCGATCCGCGCCCTGCCCGCGATCCTGGATGCGGTGGGCGACAAGATCGAAGTCCATCTCGACAGCGGCATCCGCTCGGGCCAGGACGTGCTCAAGGCCATGGCGATGGGCGCCAAGGGCACCTATATCGGGCGCGCCTTTGTCTACGGGCTTGGCGCCATGGGCCAGAAGGGTGTCGAAGAGGCGCTGCGCGTGATCCACAACGAGATGGACATCTCCATGGCGCTGTGCGGGCATCGCCGCATTGACGAGGTGAACCGCGACATCCTTCTGATCCCGGAAGATTTCGAAGGCCGCTGGCAATAGGCCACGCCCTGGCAACTGGACAGCCCCCGCCCGGCGCGCAATAGTGTCGCCGGGCATATCAGGGGCAGGTCATTTGCTGGTCTTTTTCAAACAGAATCTCGCGTTTCTTTCCGTGCCGAAAACCGGCACCACCGCCTACGAGCTTGCCCTGCGCCCCGCCGCCGACATCGTGTTCACCAAGGCCACCAAACACATGACCGTGGGCAAGTTCCACGCACGCTTTGCGCCCTTTCTCGAACAAACCTACGGTCTCAGGCCCGAACGTATCGCGGTGATGCGCGATCCCGTCGATGTGATCCGCAGCTGGTACAGATACCGCAGCCCGGATCGCATGGGCGACAACAAGCATTGCCACGGCGGGGTCAGCTTTGACGACTACGTGCTTGACGTGATCTCGGACAAGCCGTCCAGGCCCGCCGGGATCGGCAACCAGCACAGCTTTCTCACGCTTGCGGGGCGCGGCCTGCCGATCCACCACCTCTTTGCCTATGACCGCCAGCGCCTGCTGCGCGATTTCCTGGCCGAACGTTTCGGACGCGAAGTCGAACCCAGGCAAAAGAATGTCTCGCCCGAAATCCCCGCCCCCCTTTCGCCCGATGTCGAGGCGAAACTGCGCGCCGCCCGCGCCGCCGAATTCGCGCTTTATGACCGTATTCAACAGGCCGATGGCGTGCTGCGCGCCTATTGTGAGCGATAGCGCCGAAAAACCGCCGCTCCGGGGCCAAAACCCCCTTTGCAACCGGGCGAATCCGCGTTAAGGACGCGGCTTCACGCGGGGTGACAGCCTTGGAGGCACCCTGCCCTATCTATTGGAGTATTCAACATGGCTGGTCAGATTCCTGATCTTCACGCCGAAGCACGCACGGGGACAGGCAAGGGCGCCGCTCGTCAGGCGCGTCGCGACGGTTACGTTCCCGGTGTCGTCTATGGTGGCGAGGCCGATCCGCTGCCGATCAAGGTGCCGTTCAACGTCCTGCTCAAGCAACTGAAAGCAGGCCGCTTCCTGTCGACCCTGTTCAACCTCAAGGTTGAAGGCCAGGAAGACGTGCGCGTGATCTGCCGCAACGTCCAGCGTGACGTGGTCAAGGACCTTCCCACGCATCTCGATCTGCTGCGCCTGCGCCGCACCTCGAAAATCAGCCTCTTCATCCATGTCGATTTCATCAATGAAGACATCGCACCCGGCATCAAGAAGGGCGGCGTGCTGACGATCGTGCGTCCCGAAGTGGAACTGAACGTGACCGCGGGCGACATCCCCGAAAGCATCACGGTCGATCTGGCCAACCTGGATATCGGCGACATCGTGCACATCTCGGACGTGACCCTGCCCGAAGGCGCCAAGCCCACGATCGATCGTGACTTCGTGATCGCCAACATCTCCGCCCCGTCGAGCCTGCGCTCCTCGGATAACGAAGATGACGAGGCCGAAGGCGACGAGGCCGAGGCAGAAGCCACCGAAGAATAAGACCTGTTCGGGCTATCCCGACGGTTTTGAAAACGGCGCTCCATCGGGGCGCCGTTTTTTGTCGGGTGGCAGACATGGCCCGGACAGCCAACTCACGCCATGGCGCGGACCTGCCCGAACAAGCGGCACCACCTGCCCGGCACCGGGAACGGCCGGCCCCTGACAGGGCTGCGCGCCGTCGCGCGCAAAGCCAACCCCGACGGCAGGCACATCCGGCGCGCCATCATCGATCCAACGCGCCGAACCCGGCGATTGCGCCCTACCCCCGCCCCCTGGCCACCCGCATGAATCCCAACGTGCGCCCGTTGCTCATCACCGGGTCATAGGTCAGGCCCGATTTCGACATACAGTCCACCATCTTGCGGAGCACCCGGTTGCTCTCATACCGGCTGGGATGGATCTCCATCACCACATGTTTCACGCAGCGCGGCCAAGGCCGCTCGAACAATTGCGCCTCGGCCCCCTCGATATCCATCATCACGAATTTCGGCTCATAGATCGCCAACAGATGCGACATCGGCAGCGCGGGCACCTCGACCATGTCATCATGGTGCTTGCCCTCTGCCACGATCGACCCGCCCCAGAACAGCTTGCCCGCGCGGAACGTCACCGTTTCCCCGGTGTGATCATCCCCCACCACCGCGCCATGCAACAAGGTCACATCGCCAAACCCGTTGCGCTCCAGATTGGCGCGCACCGGGTCCAGCATCCGAGGATTGGCCTCTACGCTGATCACGTTTTCGGCCCCCACCACCGAGGCACAGACCGAGCTGACAAAGCCCAGCCCGGCGCCAAGCTCCAGCACAGTCCAGCCCTTGCGCAACCGCTTCAGCGCCGCGTCGCTTTCCTTGCTCTCATAGTCCCCGGCGCGGATCTTGTCCTCGATCGCGGTGCCCACCAGCCAATCGGGCAACCCGATCCCGACCCCTTTGAGTGTGTAAACCGTCACGCCGCCCGCTCTCCTGCCTTGCCCTGATTGATTCCTAAGCCCGCGCCACCTATAGAGCAACCACCACCTGCGAACGGGACTTGCGCCATGAAACTCTTTGTCGGCCTTGGAAATCCGGGTCCGAAATACGCCGCCAACCGCCACAATATCGGCTTCATGGCGCTGGACAGGATCGCCGCCGATCACGGCTTTTCACCGTGGAAGGGCAAATTCCAGGGCGCCATCGCCGAAGGCAGGCTGGGGCGCAACAAGATCCTGCTGCTCAAGCCCGAAACCTTCATGAATCTCTCCGGCCAGTCCGTGGGCGAGGCGATGCGCTTTTACAAGCTCGACAGCACCGACATCACCGTGTTCCACGACGAACTTGACCTCGCGCCGGGCAAATGCCGGGTGAAATCCGGCGGCGGCCATGCCGGGCATAATGGCCTGCGCTCGATCCATCAGCATATCGGCCCGCATTATGACCGCGTGCGCCTCGGGATCGGCCATCCGGGCCACAAGAACGCGGTCTCGGGCTATGTGCTGCGCGATTTTCCCAAGGCCGATGCCAACTGGCTGGACGACCTCTTGCGCGGCCTTTCCGACGGCGCGCCACATCTGGCGGACGGGGACAGCGGCAAGTTCATGAACGCGGTCGCGCTGCGCGTGAACCCGCCGCGCGCCTCGAACAAACCTGCCCCCAGGGCCGCCGATCCCGCGCCCGAACCGGCCCCGGACGCCGCTCCACAGGACGGCCGCTCCAAGCTGCAAAAGCTGATGGACAAGTTCAAATGACCGAGACCCTCAGCGCCGCCTTTCGCGATCAGGCCAGCCATTGCGAGGCGCTTGGCAGCCCCTTCATGGGCCGCCTGCTGCGCCTGCTGGCCACCCATTGGCCCACCGATACCGCCCTGGCCCGCAAATGCGCGGCCTGGCAGGGCGACATCGGCCCGCTGGGCGCCTCGCTGCCCCTGCGCATCTGCGGCGGGCTGCACGCACTTGTCCTGCAACAGCGCGACGCCGATCTGATCGCCGCCTATCCGCCCCACAACGTGCCCGACACGCGCCTGCGCGACGCGGTTCTGGCGGCGCTGCAAACCCACGACACCTTCCTGTCCGGCTGGATCGATCACGCACCCCAAACCAACGAGCCGCGCCGCGCCGCCGTGCTGATCGCCACCGCGCACCTGCTGCAAGACCGCTTCAGCCTGCCCATCCACCTCACCGAACTCGGTGCCTCTGCCGGTCTGAACCTGATGTTCGACCGCTTTCGGATGACGCTGGCCGGTACCGCCTACGGCCCTGACAGCAACGTGGCGCTGGCCCCCGACTGGTCCGGCCCCCTGCCCCCGCCCGGCCAACTGACGGTCGCGGCCCGCCACGGCGTCGATCTCAACCCGCTTGCCGCCACCGAACCCGCCGACCAGCTGCGCCTGCTGGCCTATCTCTGGCCGGATCAGTCCGAGCGCATGGCCCGCACCCGCGCCGCCTTTGCGCTTCAGGACGCCCCCGTCGACCGGGGCGACGCCATCGACTGGCTGGCACCGCGCCTGCGCATCCCGCGCCCCGGCGCGTTGCACCTGATCTATCACACCGTCGCCTGGCAATATTTCCCCGCCCACATCCAGACCCATGGTGAAGACCTCATTTCCGGCGCAGGCCGCGCCGCGCACGCGGACGCGCCCCTGGCCTGGCTGTCCTATGAATCCGACGGCCAAAGCCCCGGCGCGGCCCTGCGCCTGCGGCTCTGGCCCGGCGAACACGATCTGTTCCTTGGGCGCGCCGATTTCCATGGCCGCTGGGTCGATTGGCAGGCCCCCACCCGCCTGCCCTGACGTTACTCTTGCCCGAATGCCCCCTGATTTGCTCAACTGGCGCGCAAACACTGGGGGAAAATCACCATGCGCACCTTTGGAAAATGGCTGGGCCGCATCCTGCTGCTGCTCGTGCTGGCCGGCGTGGCCACCTATGTCTGGAAGCGCGAGGAAATCCACCGGCTGCTGGCGGTCAATTCACTCTTTGCCGAGGACAAGATCGTCTGGAACTTCTCCAACATGGACCGGCTCTTCCTCACCCGCCCGGTGCCGCGCGGGGACGGCCCCGTGTCGGACCTGCCCCGGGGCGATGACATCGCCCTGCCCGACGGCGCCGCGCAATGGATCGCCGAACGCAACGTCACGGCACTTGTCGTGCTCAGCGACGGGCAGATCGTGCATGAAAGCTACCACAAGGGCACCGGGCCCGAAGATCTGCGCATCTCCTGGTCGGTGGCAAAATCCTACCTGTCCGCCCTCTTTGGCGTGATCCTGGCCGAGGGCCAGATCGACAGCCTGGAGGATCCGGTCACGAAATACGCCCCCTCCCTGGCTGGCACCGCCTATGACGGGGCCTCGATCCGCAACGTGTTGCAGATGTCCTCGGGCGTCACCTTCAACGAGGATTATCTCGACTTCAATTCCGACATCAACCGCATGGGCCGCGTGATCGCCATGGGCGGCACGATGGACGGGTTCACCCGGGCGCTGTCGGACCGCTTCACCGCGCCGGGCAGCCAGTGGCAATACGTGTCCATCGACACCCATGTTCTGGGCATGGTGATCCGGGGCGCGACGGGGCGCGACATTGCCGATCTGCTGGCCGAAAAGATCATCGCCCCGCTGGGATACGAGGCCGCGCCCGCCTATATCACCGACGGCGAAGGGACCGCCTTCGTGCTGGGCGGGCTGAACATCCGCACCCGCGATTATGCCCGCTTTGGCCAGATGATCGCCCAGAACGGCATGTATGGCGGCACACAGGTGGTGCCCGCCGACTGGATCGCCCAAAGCACCCGCCCCAGCGCCAGAACCGCCCCCGGTGCGCTGCGCTATGGCTATCAGTGGTGGATGCCCAAGGATCCCCGCCCGGGCGAATTCTTCGGCATCGGGGTCTATGGCCAGTATATCTATATCGACCAGCGGCGCGGTGTCGTGATCGCCATGAACTCCGCCGACCGTCAGTTCAAGGAAAACGGCGTGACCGACGGCAATATCGCCATGTTCCGTCGCATCGCGGCGGCGACAGAGTAATTCCTCCCCGGCGCCCGGCCCCGGTCAAGGGCGGGGGCGGGGGCGGGGCGCTTACCAAACCCGCGCGCCCTGCCGCTCCAGCTCGGCCTGGATATCCCCGATGTCCACATTGTCCAGGTCACGCCCCTGCCTGACCGACAGCGCCGCCGCCACGCCCGCGCCCTGCCCGATCACCGCACAGCACGCCATGTTGCGCGTGGCCGCGTGGGCGATCCGCTCCGCCCCCGTCGCGCGCCCCGACACAAGCAGGTTCTTCACGCGCCCTGGCAACAGGTTGCGATACGGGATCTGGAAATACCGCCCCGTGGTGGGCAGGATCAGCACGCCATACCCATCAATGAATTCGGGAAAAATGCCGATACTGTCCTCGAACCGGCCCTGTTCGCGCACATCCGCCTCGCGCATGTGATACATCGTGTCCACCTTGCGCGTGTCCCGCACGCCCAGGCTCATCCCGAAATTCCTCAGCCGCGCGCCCTCGCAGCCCGGCGTGAACCGCCGCAGCGCCGCAATCGCCAGCATCGCCTGCCGGCGCCCCTCGATCTCGCCCCGCGTCAGGCTGTCCGGGTCCGTTCCGTCGATCCCGTCCAGATGCACAAGGTTCATATAGGTCAGCTCGCCCGTGTCGTGCACCGCCCCCCATGTCCCGGCAATGGTGTTGAGATGCGCCGGAATGATCCCGGCCCTGATCGCCTTCGCAAACGGCTTGCCCAGAAAGGGCGAGAACATCTCGTCCTCCTTGCCCGAGGTCTCGATATTCCACTCGCCCCCGCCGCCCCAATCGGCATAGGTCTGCGGATCGGCCCTGACCCCTTCCATGAACTTCTCCTTGTCCACCCCGGCCAGATGAAACATGACACTCGCCGCCATCATGTCCTCTCGCGGGGTCAGCCGCGTGGGCGCCCCGGCCCGGTGCGCCACATCCGCGTCCCCCGTCGCATCTATCACCCGCCGCGCCAGGATCGCTTCGCGCCCGGCCTTGGACTCGGTGATGATGCCGGTGATCGCATCGCCCTGCATGATTGGCGCCACGAACTGGCGGTGCAGCATCGGGTGGATCCCCGCCTTTTCCACCATCCGGTCCGCGACCAGCTTGAACCCCTCGCTGTCGATCTCATAGCTCAGCGACTGGCTCTCGGGCACCGCCGCGCCGGCCTCTTTCGCCGCGTCCTCGAACTCCTTGGGAATGCCCATGCTCTCGACCGTGTGCTCGTGGCGATACCAATGCATCCCCTCCACCCCGACCACGGTGATATTGCCGCCAAAACAGCCGAACCGCTCCACCAGCGTCACCGCAACCCCGGCCCGCGCCGCCGCCAGCGCCGCCGACAATCCGCCGGGGCCGGAGCCGACAACCAGCACATCGGTTTCATGGATCACGTCGATCTGGCGGGCGGGTTCACTGATCTGTTTCATGGCGCTCAGCCTTTGCCAAACCCGCCCCCTGCGTCAATCCGAAATGCGCCCCCGCCCACGTCACGGCGCAACGTATTGGCCCGAACAGGCAACTGGCCTATCATGGCCGCGCGCACGCGCCTTCCGCCTTCCGCCTTCCGCCTTCCAAAAAGGACTACGCAGCATGATTGCCTATGTCACCGTCGGCGCCAACGACATCGCGCGTGCAAAACGGTTTTACGCGGCCTTCCTGCCCGCGCTTGGCTATGAACTGACCGAAGGCCCCGAGGGCCTGAGCTACACGCTTCCCACAGCGCCGGGCCAGTCTCCGGTTCTGCCGGATTTCTACGTAAAACCTCCTTTCGACGGGCGCCCGGCCACGGCAGGCAACGGCGCCATGGTCGCCTTCGAGGCCCGCAGCCAGCAACAGGTGCGCGCCCTTCACGCCGCGGCCCTCGACGCAGGCGGTCTGGATGAGGGCCAGCCGGGTTTTCGCCCCTCCTATGGCCCGCAGTTTTACGTCGCCTACCTGCGCGACCCCCAGGGCAACAAGATCGCGCTGTTCGCCAGCAACCCCGACGAACCCGGTCGCGACGACTGACGCGAATTTCTCACCGTCCCGAACCCGGATCATCCACTGCAAGGCAAAACCCCGGCAATGGCCCGCCCCGAAACGCGGCGCGCGCGCCTATTGCCGCTTGGCGCGGCGCCGCGGCCATGCGAACATGCCCCCATGATCCACAAAGACCCCGGCTTCAACGTTCTGGGCACCAATCTCGCCCCCTGCTCCGGCGATCCCGTCACCGGGTTCTTCCGCGACGGACATTGCAACACCTGCCCCGAAGATCAGGGCAGCCACACCGTCTGCGCCGTGATGACGGCCGAATTTCTCGCCTTTTCCAAATATGTCGGCAACGATCTGTCCACCCCCCGGCCCGAGTTCAACTTTGCCGGGCTGCAACCGGGGGATCACTGGTGCCTGTGCGCCGCCCGCTTTCTCCAGGCCCATGACGAAGGCTGCGCCCCGCAGGTCGATCTTGCCGCCACACATCAACGCGCGCTCGACATCGTGCCTCTGCGCGTGCTGGCGCAACACGCCACCAAAACCGCCCCCTAGCCCGCGCGGTCCTGCAAGGCCGCCGCGCCGTCCTCTGCCAGCAAATCCTCCAGAAACAGGCTCATGAGCTGCGCCCGCCCGCTGACACCGGCCTTGCGGTAAATTGCATTGCTCTGCGCCTTGACCGTGCCCTCGGACGTATCGCGCAAGGCGGCAATCTCCTGAATTGACAGTCCCTTGACAGAGAAAAGCGCCACGTCATGTTCGGCCGGCGTCAACCCCCAGTCGCGAAACGTGGCCTCCAGATGGTCCCGGAACGCCCGTTGCACCTGGCGCAGGCTGGCTTCGGCCCGGGCCTTGCCCGCCATCGACTGACGCAGCGCCAGCCACCCCAGGACCACGCCCAGAACCAGCCCCAGCGCTGCGGCAATCTCAAGGATTTCCCGGGTTTGCCAGCTGATCGGGGTCGAGCGCACCCCCAGCACGGACATCGCGATGTCCGATACAAAGAACAAGGCCGCAACCCCCTGCAAAAGCACAAGCCCGCCAAGCAAACCGGCCCGTCTCACCGGCGCCGCCCCGGTTCAGCCCGCGACCGTTCAGTCATCGTCACCACCATCGTCCCCGCCGCCATCGTCCCCGCCGCCATCGTCGCCGCCGCCATCGTCACCGCCACCATCGTCGCCGCCACCATCGTCGCCGTCCCCGTCGCCGCCGTCCCCGTCGCCGCCGTCATTGCCATCGTCGCCGCCGCCGTCGTGCCCCCCATCGTCACTTCCGCTTTCATCCTGCCCATCGTCATCAGACGACTCATCGGGATCATTTGTCCGCCCGATCAGACCACCAAATGCCCCCTTCTGCCCGTCCCGGCCCTCCCCATCGTCCCAATAGTCGCGCAGGATTTCACCGGTGCGCGGGTTGACCACGATCTCGCGCTCCGCATTTCCCGATCTGGCCTCGATACGCACCCGTCCCAGCCAGGTGCGGCCAATGGCGATGTCGTCATAGCCCTGCGCCTGCAACTGCCGCACGATCGCATCAAGCCGCGGGTTCGCGCTGCTCTGCGCCAGAGCGGCGGTCCCCAGCATCGCCAGCGCAACGGCGGTTCGTACAATGTGTCCGATTGTCCTGGTCATAAAGTCCATCCGAAAAATGTTGGCTGGCCCCCGCATCATACGGGCGCCAGCCGGTCATGGAAAGGCTGCGCCTTCATCGCCAGGCGCAGTATGCCGCCCCGGACCGACAGGAACTGCCGATCCGTGCCGTGGCCTCAATCATGATCGCCGCTGTCGCCATCGCTGTCGCCATCGCCATCGCTGTCGCGACCGCCATCATCACCGCCATCGTCATCGCGCCCGTCATCGTCGCTGCCATCGTCATCGCCGCCGTCATCGTCATGGCCATCGTCATCATAGCCATCGTCATCATGGCCATCGTCATCGCGGCCATCATCGTCGTGACCATCATCATCGCGGCCATCATCGTCATCATGGCCATCGTCATCGCGGCCATCATCGTCATCATGGCCATCATCGTCCCGGCCATCGTCGTCCCCGATCGGGCCGACTTCATGCGAAACCACTTCTTCGGTATCCAGATCGTAAACGGTTTCCACCTGCATCCCGTCGCGCACGGCTTCGACTTTGGCCTGGCCATTGCCGCGCTTGATCTCGATCTTGGTAAATCCGTCCCGGGCAAAGGACCGCTCCAGGCGCGTTACAAAGTCCTGGGCAAATGCGGTCGATGCCAGACCGATGACAATGGCGGTGGAAGTGAGGAATATACGTGTCATGAGATTTCCTTGCTGCATGTGTCTGTAGATGATCAGGGGGATTCTTGTTTTCCGCCTGGTGTTTTCGGCGTATTCGCCTGCCCCCAGACTGACCCGGGCAAATCGGACGAACCATTGAACTGCGGTTTAATTCTCCCCGCCTGCACCCCGGGTTTAGCCGCCTAAACCCCGGTTTAGGACAGCCCCTGAAACCAAAAAGGGCGCCCGATTACGGGCGCCCGGTCACATCCGTTCAGGGAAAACGCGCTCAGTGCGCCGCACGCCCTTCGGTATCGCTCATGTCGAACCCCAGATAGCGCGCCACGGTCTGCACATCCTTGTCGCCCCGGCCACACATGTTCATCACGATGATATGGTCCTTTGGCAGATCGCCCGCGATCTTCATCACATGGGCCAGCGCATGGCTCGGCTCCAGCGCCGGAATGATTCCCTCCTGCGCACAGCAGAACTGAAACGCCTCCAGCGCCTCCTTGTCGGTCACGCTGACATACTGCGCGCGTCCCACCTCATGCAGCCAGCTATGCTCCGGCCCGATGCCCGGATAGTCCAGACCTGCCGAAATCGAATAGCCTTCAAGAATCTGCCCGTCATCGTCCTGCAACAGGTAGGTGCGGTTGCCATGCAGCACACCGGGGCGCCCGCCGGTCAGGCTGGCGCAATGCTCCACCTTTTCGTCCACACCCTTGCCGCCGGCCTCGACGCCAATGATGTTGACCTCCTTGTCATCCAGGAACGGGAAAAACAGCCCCATCGCGTTGGACCCGCCGCCGATCGCGGCAATCACCGTATCGGGCAGACGGCCCTCACCCTCCTGCTCGGCCAGCTGCCAGCGCACTTCCTTGCCGATGATCGACTGGAAATCGCGCACCATCGCCGGATAGGGATGCGGCCCGGCCACGGTGCCGATGCAATAGAACGTGTCGCGCACATTCGTGACCCAGTCGCGCAGCGCGTCATTCATCGCGTCCTTCAGCGTCCCCCGCCCGCTCGTCACCGGGATCACCTCGGCCCCCAAAAGGCGCATCCGGAACACGTTGGGCGCCTGGCGCTGCACGTCATGCGCGCCCATGTAAACCACGCATTTCAGCCCGAACTTGGCACAAACAGTGGCCGTCGCCACCCCATGCTGGCCCGCCCCGGTCTCGGCAATGATCCGGGTCTTTCCCATGCGCCGCGCCAGGATGATCTGACCCAGCACATTGTTGATCTTGTGCGCGCCCGTATGGTTCAGCTCGTCCCGCTTGAGATAGATCCTCGCCCCGCCCAGGCTTTGCGTCAGACGCGGCGCGAAATACAGCGGGCTCGGGCGGCCCACGTAATGCTTCCACAAATCGTCCATCTCGGCCCAGAACGCGGGATCGTCCTTGGCCTTCTCGTATTCCGCTTCCAGATCCAGGATCAGCGGCATCAGCGTTTCGCTGACAAACCGCCCGCCAAAAATGCCGAACCGGCCCTTTTCGTCGGGACCGGACATGAAGGAATTGAACAGATCGGTGGCCATGAGGGGGTATCCTTCGCTTGCGTCCGCCTTACCTAAAACGCACGCACCAACAGGGCAAGCGGGAAAGCGTTTCAGGCGCAACTCCGCACAGGCACTCCACGCGCCCGCCAACGGCGCCTAGCGCAACACCGGCACTGGCCGCACCTGTGCTGCCGAAACAAACCCCCGGATCAGCGCCGCATCCTTCACCCCCGGCGCGCGTTCCACACCAGAGCTTACATCCACCTGCCGCGCGCCCGTCATGCGCACCGCTTCGGCCACGTTTGCCGCCGTCAGCCCCCCGGCCAGCATCCACGGACAGGGCCAGTATTTGCGGTTCACCAACCGCCAGTCAAACGCCAGCCCGTTGCCGCCGGGCAACTGCGCCCCCCGGGGCGGCTTGGCATCCACCAGCAACTGGTCCGCCACCGCGCCATACCGGTCAATCTGCGCCACGTCCCCTGGCCCCGCGATGCCGATCGCCTTCATCACCGGCAATCCGTACCGCGCCCGAATGTCCGCCACCCGCTCCGGGCTTTCCGCCCCATGCAACTGCACCATGTCCACCGGCACCGTTCCGACAATTTCGTCCAGCGCCGCATCCTGCGCATCCACCACCAGCGCCACCTTGGCCACCCCCGGCGGCACCTCCAGCGCCAGCGCCCGCGCGGTCTCCACATCCACGCAACGCGGTGACCTGTCAAAGAACACGAACCCCACATAGGCCGCCCCGGCGCCAACCGCCGCCGCCACATCTTCGGGGGTTTTCAGCCCGCAAATCTTGACCCGGATGTCCATGCCACCTTACCCACACCGAAAAGAGGCGCAGCCCGCCCCTTTCATTGTTCCAAAAATACTCAAATGCGCAACGCGGCTCAGCTCGCCTCGTCCAACAGGGCCAGAACCTCGTCCTTGTTCCCGGCCTGCTTGCCCTTCAGACGGCGCATCTCGCGCCTGGTCTGGTGCAACTCACGCTCCGCCCGGCTCTTGTCGGCCCGGTGACGATGCTCGCGCATCCACTCCCACACGAACCCGATCAACAACCCGGCAACGATCGCGCCGAATATCACCACGAACAGCGGCAGCGAGATCGACATGTTCACCCCGATCAGATCGCCAAGCGCCTGGGGCAACAGGGTCAGGGTCACGATATCCCGGTTCGCCAGGGCAACGGCCACCAGCACGGCTCCCAGGGTGCCGAGAAAGGCATAGCGGATGTAACGCATTTCTTACTTTCCGTTCAGTCGGTCTCGCAGCAACTTGCCCGTCTTGAAGAAGGGCACGTGTTTCTCTTCCACTTCCACCGACTCTCCGGTACGCGGGTTGCGCCCGACACGGGCATCGCGCTTCTTCACCGAAAACGCGCCAAAGCCACGCAGCTCCACCCGATCGCCACGGGCCATCGCATCGGTGATCTCCTCAAAGATCGTGTTCACGATACGCTCCACGTCACGCTGGTAAAGGTGCGGGTTTTCATCGGCAATCTTCTGTATCAGTTCCGAACGGATCATCGGTTCACATCTCCCTGGGCGTGCTAGTCTTTGTCGCAAGCATCGCCCCGACTATAGGGAGAATCCCGCCAAACGGAAAACGGAATCGCTGCGCCAGATCGCCTTTTATACCCCATTTCCGGCGTTTTCGCCGGTTTTCCGGCAGGCCCCCGCCCGTCCACACGTCCCCCGCCATACCACAACCCGCGCCGCAGCGCGGAAAAGAAGCCATTGATTCGCAACGGAAAGCTTTCCCCTCAAGGGCCGGAACCCCAGCCTTGTTGTCCTGCGAACGGCACGGATTCATCCGGCGTTGTGCTTGCAGCCCCGGCCCGCTCGTGCAACGCTCGACACCCCAGTCAGCCTCAAGGGCAGTCCCCCATGACCTCGCGCGCGCCCTCTTCCCTGCTTGCATTGCTGATCTTTCTCGGCCTGTACGGCGTGCCCGCGCAATCCCAGGACCAAAGCTGGCGCGAGACAAAATGCACTCTCTACCAGCACGCCGTAATCGACGCGCTTGGCATGCTGGGACAAGACGGCATCCGCAAGGAATTTCTGGCAGAGAATGACGCCTTCATCGCATCCGGCTGCATCGACAACTACCGGATCTGCCCACAGACCGACAGGGAAACCGAATTGGCGAACCTGCTGACAATCATGACGATGAACGAAGGCATGGCCAGCACCTTCGTCCCCTTCGGCTGCCCCTGACCGCCCGACCGGTCCCGCCGCCACTCCAATAAAGAAAAACCCCGCCGTTTCCGGCGGGGTTCTCCATGTCTTTTGCGCAAAAGCGGAACGCTTTACTCGTCGCCACCCTTCAGGGCCGCGCCCAGGATGTCGCCCAGCGATGCGCCCGAGTCCGACGAACCATACTGTTCCACCGCCTCTTTCTCTTCGGCGATCTCGCGTGCCTTGATCGACAGGCCCAGACGGCGGGTCTTGCTGTCCACGTTGGTCACGCGCACATCCACCTTGTCACCGACCGAGAAACGCTCGGGGCGCTGCTCTGCGCGATCGCGGCTCAGGTCCGAACGGCGGATGAAGGATTTCATGCCTTCGTATTCCACCTCGATGCCGCCATCCTCGATCGCGGTCACGTTCACGGTCACGATCGAGCCACGCTTCACGCCGCCAACGGCTTCTGCGAACTTGTCACCGCCCAAAGCCTTGATCGACAACGAGATACGCTCCTTGTCGATGTCCACTTCCGACACGACCGCCTGAACAACGTCGCCCTTGCGGTAGTTCTGAATGGCCTCTTCGCCACGCTCGTCCCAGGACAGGTCCGACAGGTGCACCATGCCGTCGATCTCGCCTTCGAGACCGATGAACAGGCCGAACTCGGTGATGTTCTTGACTTCGCCTTCCACCTGCGTGCCCTCGGGATGGGTTTCTGCAAACACTTCCCACGGGTTGCGCATGGTCTGCTTGAGACCCAGCGAAACGCGGCGCTTGGCACCGTCGATTTCCAGCACCATGACATCCACTTCCTGGCTCGTCGAAACGATCTTGCCGGGGTGCACGTTCTTCTTGGTCCAGGACATTTCGCTGACGTGAACCAGGCCTTCGACACCGGGTTCCAGCTCCACGAAGGCGCCGTAATCGGTGATGTTGGTCACGCGGCCCTTGTGGACCGAGCTCAGCGGGTACTTGCCCGCCACCAGATCCCACGGATCGTCCTGCAACTGCTTCATGCCCAGCGAAATACGATGGGTTTCCTTGTTGATCTTGATGACCTGAACCTTGACGGTCTCGCCGATCGACAGGATCTCCGACGGGTGGTTCACACGGCGCCAGGCCATGTCGGTGACGTGCAACAGGCCGTCAACGCCGCCCA
Source organism: Thiosulfatihalobacter marinus (assembly GCF_016019955.1). Taxonomy (GTDB): domain Bacteria; phylum Pseudomonadota; class Alphaproteobacteria; order Rhodobacterales; family Rhodobacteraceae; genus Shimia; species Shimia marinus_A. Next base: position 263,805 of record NZ_JAECRZ010000001.1, on the reverse strand, counting down.
GGTCAACGAAGGCCCCGTATTCGGTGATGTTCTTGACCACACCGTCCACCGCCTGACCCTCGGTCAGGTTGCCGATGACTTCGGCGCGCTGCTCGGCGCGGCTCTCTTCCAGAATGGCGCGGCGCGACACAACGATGTTGCCACGGCGACGGTCCATCTTCAGGATCTGGAACGGCTGCTTCAGCCCCATCAGCGGGCCGGCGTCGCGCACGGGGCGCACGTCAACCTGGCTGCCCGGCAGAAAGGCCACGGCGCCACCCAGGTCAACCGTAAAGCCGCCCTTGACACGGCCAAAGATCGCGCCTTCGACGCGCTGGTCGTCGGCATATGCTTTTTCCAGGCGGTCCCAGGCTTCTTCACGGCGGGCCATCTCGCGCGAGATAACCGCTTCGCCGCGGGCGTTTTCAGCCGCGCGCAGGTAGACTTCCACCTCGTCGCCAACGGCGATTTCAGGGGCTTCACCGGGATTTGCGAATTCCTTGAGATCAACGCGGCCTTCCATCTTGTAGCCGACATCGATAATGGCCTGGCCCGCTTCGATCGCGATAACCTTGCCTTTGACAACCGAACCCTCGTTCGGGGTGTCCATTTCGAAGCTTTCATTCAGGAGGGCTTCGAATTCCTCCATGGTTGTATTAGCCATCTGGCGTTTCATTCCTTTACAAACATTTTTTCTGGCCGAGCGGTTGTCTCCGCCGGTCTTTATCTATGCCCTGCCGCTTCGCGGCATGAGGGCGGATTGAGTGCCCTGCCGCTTCGCTGCTTGAGGGCGAATTGAGTGCCCTACCGCTTCGCTGCTTGAGGGCGAATTGAGTGCCCTACCGCTTCGCTGCTTGAGGGCGGTCTTGATGCCCGTTGCCTGCGGGCGGTGTGCCAACCCGGCGAACCCTAAAACAAAGAGGGCCGGAGGCTCCGACCCTGCTCGTCTCTCTTGTTCTATGGCGTTGATCGCCTTGTCGACGGGCGCGATATATTCGCTTTGCGCCCTGCTGGCAAGCGCTTTGGGCGGTTTCGTTTGGGAATTCGCGCCCCGCGCGCTAGCCTTCGCCCAGGAGGAACGCCAATGTCAACCATCACCAGCCCCTTTCCGCCCGTCCCGATCAGCGACAAGACCATGACCCAACGTGTCTTCGACGGCATCGACCCGGACATGACCATCCTTGTCGACGGGCCTTCCGGGCGGCCCATGACCGGCGCGGAATTCATCGCCGCGGTCAAATCGCTGGCCGGCGGGCTGAACGCCGCCGGGCTTGGGGCCGGAAAATGTGTGGCGATCATGGCGCCCAACCTGCCCGAATATTGCGTCGTGGCGCATGGCGTCGCCTGGGCCGGCGGCACGATCACCACGATCAACCCCACCTATACCGCGCCCGAAGTCGCCTATCAGCTGGCCGATGCCGGGGCCGACCTGCTGATCACCGTGGCGCCCTTTGCCGACATCGCGACACAGGCGGCGCGCGGCACCGGCGTGCAGGATATCGTCGTGATCGGCGAGGCCCCGCCGGGCACAACCCCGCTCTCTGCGCTCATGGGCCCCGCTCAGGATACCCAGACCCCGGTGGATGCGGCCAATCACGTCGTCGCCCTGCCCTATTCCTCGGGCACCACCGGCCTGCCCAAAGGGGTGATGCTGACCCATCGCAACCTGGTCGTGAATATCAGCCAGATGCTGGCCCCGGCCGATGTCGACGCCGGTGAACTGACCCTGGCGTTCCTGCCCTTTTTCCACATCTACGGCCTTCAGGTTCTGATGAATGTCTATCTCGCGGCGGGCGGCGGGCTTGTCACCATGCCCCGGTTCGATCTGGAAATGTTCCTGGAGCTGGCCTGCAAATACCGCACCCGTCGGCTGTGGGTTGTGCCCCCGGTGGCGCTGGCCCTGGCCAAGCATCCGGTGGTCGATACCTACGATCTGTCGCATGTCGAACAGGTCTTTTCCGCCGCCGCGCCCCTGGGGGGCGACGTGGCCGAGGCGCTGGCCACACGGCTGGGCACCACCGTGGCACAGGGCTACGGCATGACCGAACTCAGCCCCGCCAGCCACATCTCGCCCGGCGGCAAGGGCAAACCGGGCGCTTCGGGCGTGACCGTGCCCAATACCGAATGCCGCATCATCAATCCCGATACCGGCGCATCGCTCGCGCCAACCGACACCGGCGAAGTGCTGGTGCGCGGGCCGCAGGTGATGAAGGGCTATCTCAACAATCCCGACGCCACCGCCGAAACCATCGATCCGGACGGCTGGCTGCATACCGGCGATATTGGCCGGTTCGACGAAGACGGTTTTCTCTATCTGACCGACCGGGTCAAGGAGCTGATCAAGGTCAAGGGGTTTCAGGTCGCCCCGGCGGAACTGGAGGCAACGCTGCTCGCCCACCCGGCCGTCACCGATGCCGCGGTGATCGGCGTGCCCGATGACGCTTCCGGCGAAGTGCCCATGGCCTTTGTCGCCGCCGCCGCCGGCAACGCGCCAAGCCTGCAAGACATTCAGGCGTTCTTCGAGGGCCGGTTGGCGCATTACAAACAGATCCGCCACCTGCGCGTGGTCGAGACAGTGCCCAAATCGCCGTCTGGCAAGATCCTGCGCCGTCAGTTGCGTGACGAAATCGGAATCTAGGGTCAGCTGCGCCGGGTGGCCTTTATCCCGGCGCGCGCCCTGTTAACGGCGCGTCCGGCCCGCCCGCGCGCCGATGCAATACCGACGCAATACCGACGTGCCGCCGAAGCAAAAAAACCTGCAAAACAAGGGCATTAACCCTCGAATCGCGCCCAGGCCTCAGCAGAACCGCTCCGGTCCCACCCATTGGCCCGCCGAATAGCGATCGCCATGCGCCCAGCCCGCCGGCAGCACCCGCGTGATCTCGGCCAGCTGCGCCGCGCTCAGCGCCACCCCGGCGCCCGTCACCAACTCTTCGAAATGCGCCACAGACCGCGTGCCGGGAATGGCAAACACATGCGCGCCCTGCGCCAGAACCCAGGCAATCGCCAGCGCCGCAGCGGGCAGGCCCATATCCGCCGCCAGCGCGCGAAACGCGTCTGTCGCCTTGATATTGTTGGAATAATTCGGCTCCTGAAAGCGCGGATTGACCTTCAGCCAGCCCAGATCGGGCACGCGGGACAGCGGGATCGGATCGTCTGTCAGGAACGAGCGGCCCACCGGCCCAAAGCCAACCAGCGCCGTGCCCAGATCCTTGCAAGCCTGCACCAGCCCCAGTTCGGGCGCGCGCACCCCCAGCGAATACTCCGACTGCACCGCATCCACCGGATGCTCGGCGGCGGCCCGGCGCAACGACGCGGGCGCGATCTCGGAAAAACCTATCCCCTTGATCTTGCCCTTCTTTTTCAACTCACCAAGCGCACCGGCCACGTCTTCAATCGGCATATCCGGGTCGCGCCGATGCACATAGAACAGGTCCACATGATCCGTGCCCATCCGCGCCAGGCTCTGATCCAGTTCCGCCTCCAGATGCGCCAGGTCATTGCGAAAACAGCGGTTTCCGGCGTCGTCCCGGGTGATCGCCGCCTTGGTCGCAATGAAGAACCGCGCCCGCGTCCCCGCCCCGCGCGCCTTCAGGAAAGAGCCGATCGCCGCCTCCGATCCGCCCATGCCATACACGTTGGCCGTGTCCACATGGGTGACACCGGCGGCCAGCGCGGCATCAAGGATGGCGTGGGAATTGGCCTCGGTGGTCGGCCCGTAGAAATTGCCGAACGACATCGCCCCGACACCCAGCGCCGACACCGGGCCGCACCCACCAAGCTGTTGCATTTTCATGGGTTTTTCCCTTCCATTCGCGCTTCTACGGCGGCAATCGCGGCCGCCACCGCGCTGTCGATATCCATCTGGGACGTGTCAATTTCCACCGCGTCGCGCGCCGCAACCAATGGCGCCTCGGCGCGCTCCCGGTCACGCCGGTCGCGCTCGATCACATCGGCCAGCACCTGCTCGCGGCTCACCTGCGCGCCCCCGGCCTCCAGCTCCAGATACCGTCGCCCGGCCCGCACCTCGGCGCTTGCGGTCACGAACAGCTTGGCCTCTGCCTCGGGGCAGATCACCGTCCCGATATCGCGCCCATCCAGCACCGCGCCGCCTGCGCGCCGGGCAAAGGCACGCTGGAAATCCACCAGCGCCGCACGCACCTCTGGCAGCACCGCCACCTTGCTGGCCGCCTGCGCCACTTCGGGCGCGCGCAGCCCCTCGGCCTCCAGATCCTCCGCCACCAGCGCCCGCGCCGCCGCCAATGGGTCCGCCCCGGCCAGAACTCGCGCGCCGACCGCACGATACAGCAGCCCGGTATCCAGATGGGCAAAGCCGAAATGTGCCGCAACCGCCCTGGAAATGGTTCCCTTCCCCGCCGCGGCGGGCCCGTCTATGGCAATGGTAAAGCTCATGAAATCCCCGTTCCTCTGCGCGCCCCTCTATCCCAATCCGGGCGCGTGGATGCAAGCGGCTAACGCCCCCAGCGGCGCAGAACCATCCAGCCGAACCCCAGCAAGAGAACCAGGAAACTGATCGTCGCCGACAGCGATTTGCTCACCGTCCAGAAGCTCGCCAGCGACACCAGCTTGTCCGCCACCGGCGCGTCGCTGGTCAGCATGACGGTGACAAGGTAATTCTCCAGGTAATCCGCCGCCACCCCAACCAGAGCGATCACCGAGAACACCATCGCCCAGGGACGCGGAAACAACAGCTGGAACCCAAGCACCAGCGCCAGCCCCAGCAGGGCAGGATAGAGGATGTCCAGCTTGTGCTGCACGTCGATGTAAAAGACCCGCCCCTCGTCGCTCAGCGCCGCCAGAAACGCGCGGGCCTGCTCGCCGGAATAGCCCAGGGGGCGCATGTCGAACGGCGCCAGCCCACCGGCGGCATCCGAAACGAAAGGCAGCGACCACAGCACCATGGTCAGGTACACCCCCGCCGCGCCCGCGAAACTGATCCAGAATGCCGCCCTCATGCGCTCTCCGCGCCGCCGGCTCAACCGCGCCAGCCGCGTCTTTTCTTGCCCACATTGAACACGATCATGACCGACAAAAGCGCAAAAGCAACAAAAAGCGTGAAGAACTTCGTCACGGTATAGCTGCTCGCCAGGGCGACAAGCTCGCCGCTGATCGCGCCCGGCCCATGGTGCAGCATCTCCGAGATCAGCGCGTTTTCCGCCAGATCCATGATCACATAACCGCCCGGCACCACCATCAGGATCACACGGCTCCAGGCGTGCACATTGCGCGTCAGCCCCCACAGCGCCCAGCCCAGCCAAAGGCCCATCAATGCCGGAAACACCGTATCCAGCGCCCGCAAGGGCCCCGCATACAGCGCAACGGCCCTGGCGGGCAGGTGTTCCAGGTAAAATGTGGCCTCAAAATAGGTATAGCCCAGCAGGCGCAGATCAAACGGCTGCATGGGCGGATCGCCCACCACGAGATTGCGCAGGCCAAGCGTCACCAACACCGCGTAAACCCCTGATGTGATCACGCTGAGTGCGGCGAATGACCTGGCATAGCGGCTCACCGATCGGCTCTCGCAACATTGGCCCCCAGCCCGGCCATGAGCGGCTCGAAGATCGGAAAAGAGGTGGCAATCGGGCCGCCGTCATCCACGCTTACCGGGTTTTGCGCGGCCATGCCCATCACCATGAACGACATGGCAATGCGGTGGTCCAGATGGCTTTCACAGGTCGCGCCACCCGGCACGTTGCCATGGCCCAGCCCGTGCACGATCCACCAGTCTTCGCCCTCGTCCACCGCGACCCCGTTCAGGCGCAGCCCGGTGGCCATGGCGTCGATCCGGTCGCTTTCCTTGACGCGCAATTCCCCGACGCCCTTCATCACCGTATCTCCCTGCGCAAAAGCCGCCACCACCGACAGGACCGGATACTCGTCGATCATGCTCGCGGCGCGCGCCGGGTCCACCTCGATACCCTTCAGGTCGGGCGAAAACCTGGCGCGCAGATCGGCCACCGGCTCGCCGCCCTCTTCGCGTTCGTTTTCATAGGTCAGGTCCGCGCCCATTTCGCGCAGCGTGGTGAACAGCCCGGCTCGGGTGGGGTTCAGCCCGATATTGGGCACCAGAACGTCCGAACCGGGCGTGATGATCGCGGCGCATACCGGAAACGCCGCCGAAGAGGGATCGCGCGGCACGGCGATGGTTTGCGGCTTCAGTTCGGGCTGACCTGTCAGCGTGATCACCCGTCCCGCATCGGAATTTTCGGTGGTGATCCGCGCGCCAAAGCCCCGCAGCATCCGCTCGGTATGGTCGCGCGTGGCCTCTTTTTCGATCACCACGGTCTGTCCCGGCGCGTTCAGCCCCGCCAGCAACACCGCCGATTTCACCTGGGCCGACGGCATCGGCACTTCGTAGCGCACCGGCACAGGATCGGCCGCGCCCACGATGGTCATCGGCAGCCGCCCGCCCGACCGGCCCACGGCCTGCGCCCCGAACAGCGCGATCGGATCCGTGACCCGCGCCATCGGGCGCTTGTTCAGGCTGGCATCGCCGGTAAAGGTGGCGGTGATACCGGTCGTGGCCATCGCCCCCATGATCAGCCGCACCCCGGTGCCCGAATTGCCGCAATCGATCACGTTCCGCGGTTCGGCAAAACCGCCCACGCCCACACCATGCACCGACCATTCGCCGCCGCCATGATCCGTCACCTCGGCCCCGAAGGCACGCATCGCGCGCGCCGTGTCCAGCACATCCTCGCCCTCCAGAAGGCCGCTGATCCGGGTTTCCCCCACCGCCATCGCGCCAAGGATCAGCGAGCGGTGCGAAATCGACTTGTCGCCGGGCACATGCGCCTGGCCCGTCAGCGGGCCGCAGGGGTGGGATGTCATCGGGATCGGTGTGCCGTGGCCGGACATGAATGCGCTTCCTATTGGGTCGTTTTTTTCGCTGTTAGCGCAACAACAGCCATCCGTCCATGGCGCGATTTGCCCCGGCAGGGCCCTAACCATGCCCCCCGGTCAGCCACAGCGTGGGATTGACCTCGGAAATCTCGCGAAACACGTCCGCCCCAAGCGCGTGGCGCAGCCGCATCGATACCGCCCGCTCGCTCAGGTCCTCTTGCTTGGTCATGTAGTAATCCGACCCGAACAGCACCTTCCTGCGCAGGCTCTCCTTTTCCAGGAACACCGCCAGAAACGGCATGTTCTCTTCGAAGTCGAACATCGTATAGGAAATATCGGTGTACAGGTTCGGATACTTGCCCGAATTGATCATGTCACGGATACATGTCACCCAGTTGCGCCGCCGCGCGGCCGGATCCAGCGGATCGATCCCGGCCACGTAATCCGCCCATTCCCGGCTGCCGCCGAAATGCGCCAGGTTGATACGCAGCTCGGGAAACGCCTCCAGCACCGGCACATAGCGCAACGGGGCGCCCATTTCCTCGCCGCGCCGGCTGTCCCAGCCCCTGGCATAGACCCCGCCGCGCGAACAATGGGTGATCACCGGCAGGTTGTTGTCCACGCAATAGGGGTAAACCTTGTCCATCAACAGCCGGTCGTCGGGCGCATGGCCCAGCTTGGGATACAGTTTCAGCCCCCTGAACCCGTACTCCTCGATACATTTGCGAAACTCGTCAAACGCCGCCTGCCCGCGCGCCGGGTGCACCTTGGCAAACGGCACCAGCAAATCCCGGAACTGCGGCTTGCTGGCCAGCCGATGCAAGTCGTAATGCTGCTGTTCCAGCGATATTTCAGGCGTGTCATAGCCCCCCGCCGCGATATCCATCGGCAACACCACAAACCGCGTGCCCGTCGAATACTGATGCAGGACGCTGCGCAACACCGCCTCCTGCGTGGGTTTGCGCCCCACCGCCGCCATCCGGCCAAGACGGCGCACCTGCCCGCCCTGATCCTTCCAGAAGGTTTTTTCCAACACCCAGGCAATGGCGTTGATCAGCCCCGGCTGACCGCGCAGAAACCCGACAATCGGCACCGGGAAATTCTGTGGCACATGGTCCAGCGTGAACAAATGGATATGGCAATTCGTCATTCGGTAATCGGGCATGAGGCACCCCTTTGATCTGAAATACTCGCCTCATGAGTGTTATCACACGCGCGGTTTCAAGTCTTTCTGAATGTCAGGTAATGCGGGGTGCGCCCTTCGCGAAATGCCTTCTGTTCATAGCGCGTGGATATCCAGTCGCCCCAGGGCGTGCGCCAGTCGGCGGGCCGCTCGGCCAGCCATTCGAATCCATGGCGGGGCACTTGCTCCAGCGTCTGACGCACATAATCGGGAATGTCCGTCGCCACCCGGAAAATCGCCCCCGGTCTGAGCACCCGCGCCAGCGGCTCCAGATGTTCAGGGGTCACAAACCGGCGCCGGTGGTGGCGTTTCTTGGGCCAGGGATCGGGATACAGCAGAAAGGCGCGCGCGATGCTGTCCGTGGGCAGCACGTCGAACATGTCGCGCACGTCACCGGGATGCACCCGCAGATTGCCGGCACCGGCATCGCGGATCTTGCCAAGCAACATCGCCACGCCGTTGATATAAGGCTCGCAGCCGATAAGGCCGACATCCGGGTTCTGCACCGCCTGGTGCACCATGTGCTCGCCCCCGCCAAAGCCGATCTCAAGCCACACGTCCCGCCCCCCGAACAGCGCGTCAAGCGCCAGCGGCGCGCGCTCGGGATTGGTCTCCCAATCCACCTTGCCGGGCGACAGCCTGGCCAGGTCCTCGTTCAGATAGGTCTCCTGGCTGGGGCGCAGGCCCTTGCCCTTGAAGCGGCCATAGAAATTGCGCCACGGGGCGCCAGAGGGGTGTTTGTCCGGGTGGTTATCGGCGGGCATGGCTCTCACTTTGCTTTGCGGGCCTGCCTTTGCCCAATGCGGCCCCCGCCGTCAAGCTTTGCCAAACAACATCCGCAACACGAACATGCCCGGAATCGTCACGATATACATCGTGATCCCATAAAGCGCCGCCGGCACCGCGTATTCGGGAATACCCCCGGTCTGCGCCACCAACCCGGCCACGGTGATGCCCAGCGCGGCGTTCTGCACCCCCATCTCGATCGAGATGCACAGCCCGTCACCCCCGCCCAGCCCAAGGACGCGCGCCATCACGATCCCCAGGATCAGCAGCACAAGGTTCAGCGCCACAAGAAGTGGCCCCAAACGGGCGATATTGGCAATGAACATGTCCCAGTTGGTGATCAGCGCCGCCAACACGATCACCACGAACAACACCAGCGCGACACCCGAAACCATCCGCTCGCGCCGCGCCGCGAAGTCCGGGGCGACAAAACGGATCAGCAGGCCGATCACCACAGGAACGGCCGTGATGGCAAACATCGAAAAACCAATCGCGGCCACGTTGATCTCGGGCGCGTCCCCGGTCAGGAACGCCCCCGCCGCCCAGCCCACCAGCGCCGGCACCGTCAGCACCGACAACAGGCTGACCACCGCCGTCAGCGTGATCGACAGCGCCACCGTGCCCCCCGCCAGCTTGGTCAGGATGTTGGATGTCACCCCACCCGGACAAAAGCTCAGCAACATCACCCCAAAGGCCAGCGCCGGCGGCAGGCTGGTGAATATCACCAGCAGATACGCCACCACCGGCACCAGCACCACCTGTCCCGCCATGCCCACCAGCACCGCGCGCGGCATGGTCAGAACCCGTCCGAAATCGGCAAATGTCAGCCCGAAACCAAGGGAAAACATGATGAAGGCCAGCGAAAGCGGCAAAGCAACGTCGATCAGCATGCGGAAATCCTCTCTGTTCGCAGCGCAAAGGTGGCACAAGACACGGCAAAGGCCAAAGCCTTCCGTCAGGGAAAAGCCTTGGCCTTGTCAGGTTTTTGCATCTTTGCGGTTTTGCAACCGCCTGCCGTCAGACCGCCCGCTTCAGCGCCTCCACCAGATCGGTGCGCTCCCAGCTGAACCCGCCATCCTCGCTGGGCTGACGCCCGAAATGGCCATAGGCCGCGGTGCGTTGGTAGATCGGCTTGTTCAGTTGCAGATGCTGGCGAATGCCGCGCGGGGTCAGGTTCATGATCTCGCCCACGGCCTTCTCGATCGCCGCATCCTCGACATTGCCGGACCCGTGCGTATCGGCATAGATCGACAGCGGCTCGCTGACACCGATGGCATAGCTCAGCTGGATCGTGCATTTGTCGGCCATGCCCGCCGCCACCACGTTCTTGGCCAGATAGCGCGCGGCATAGGCCGCCGAGCGGTCCACCTTGGTCGGATCCTTGCCCGAGAACGCCCCGCCCCCATGCGGCGCGGCGCCGCCATACGTGTCCACGATGATCTTGCGGCCGGTCAGCCCGGCATCGCCATCCGGTCCACCGATCACGAACTTGCCGGTCGGGTTCACATGCCACACGGTCTGATCGGTGATCCAGCCCTCGGGCAGGGTCTCGCGGATATAAGGCTCGACCACGGCGCGCACATCGGCGCTGGTCATGGTCTCGTCCATGTGCTGTGTCGACAGCACGATCGAACTTACCCCCACCGGCTTGCCGTCGCGATAAACAACCGACAGCTGCGATTTCGCGTCCGGGCCCAGCGTCGGCTCGGCGCCGGATTTGCGCACCTCGGCCAGACGCCGCAGAATGGCATGGGAATACTGGATCGGCGCCGGCATCAGCGCATCCGTTTCGTTGGTGGCGAAACCGAACATGATGCCCTGATCGCCCGCGCCTTCGTCCTTGTTGTCGGCAGCGTTCACGCCCTGGGCAATATGGGCGGATTGTTCGTGCAACAGGTTGGTCACTTCCACGGTCTCGTGGTGAAACTTTTCCTGCTCGTAGCCGATATCCTTGATGCAGTCGCGCGCAATCTCGTCGATCCGGCCCATGTATTCGGTCAGCTTGGCCTTGTCCGACAGCCCCACTTCGCCGCCAATCACCACACGGTTGGTGGTGGCAAAGGTCTCACATGCCACCCGCGCCTCGGGCTCTTCGGACAGGAACGCGTCCAACACCGCGTCGGAAATCCGGTCGCACACCTTGTCGGGATGCCCCTCTGAAACGCTTTCAGAGGTAAAGATATAGTTCTGTCTGGCCATGAAATGCTCCATTGGGGTTTGTATCGCCACGCCAGGAAGCCGTTGTGACGACAGATTTCCAATGCGCCATACGCCCCGCATGCGGGCGGGTCAATTGCTTTCCCGCCGCGCGCGCACCGCCAAGACCGCGGTAAGGATTGCCAGCAACACCGCCAGCGGCCAATCGCCGGTGCGCGGATACAACGTGGGGGCCAGCTTTGGCGGCAGGGCCACGTCCAGGAACCCGTCCTCGTTCAGCGGCAGGCTGGCCACCACGCGCCCGCGCGCGTCAATCGCCGCCGACACGCCGGTATTGGCCGCGCGCAACATCGGCAGCCCCTGTTCGATGGCCCGCATCCGCGCCTGCGCCAGGTGCTGATAAGGGCCCGAAAAATTGCCGAACCAGGCGTCATTGGTGATCTGCAACAACAGATCGGGACGTTCCGGCGCGCCGTTCACATCCTGCGGAAACACCGCCTCATAGCAGATCAGCGGCAGCGCCCGGCCAACCGGCCCCAGATCCATCAGTCGCGGCCCCGGCCCGGCGGAAAACCCGTTGCCATCGCGGCTGGCCAGCCCGCTCAGCCCGAACCGGCCCAGCAGATCTCCCAGCGGAATATATTCGCCAAAGGGCACAAGATGGTGCTTGTCATAGATATCCGTCACCACGCCCTGCCCGTCCATCCGTATGGCCGAGTTATAGGCCCGCTCGCCGTCCAGCCGGTTGATGCCCAGGACCACCTGCGCGCCCGCCGCCGCCTCGGCGATGACGGCCAGTGTCGTGTCCGCCCGGTTCAGCAGGATCGGCACCGAGGTTTCCGGCCACACGATCAGGTCCGGGCGCTGCGCGCCCATCCCGGTGAACGCCACCGAACGCTCAAAGAACATCCGCATATAGGCCGGATCCCATTTCTGATCCTGCGGGGCGTTCGGCTGGATCAGCCGCACCACCTGCGCCTCCGGCCCGGCCAGCGGTGCCTCGGGCACCGGCAGGGCGGATATCGCGATCCCCGCCGCCAGCACCACGCCGCCCGGCCATCGCGCCCGGCCCTGTCCGCCCAGCGCCAGCGCCCCGGCCAGCGCCAGCGCAAACATAATCACATTCACCCCGTGCGGCCCGATCCACGCCGCTACCTGCCCGGTCAGCCCGTTGACAAACACATAAGACGGCATCGCCCAGGGGAACCCGCCAAACAGGTAGGCGCGCGTCAGCTCGCCCAGCGCCAGCAGCGGCACAACCGGCCAGGTCGCCCGCCCCATCCGCCGCACGCCCCAGAACGCCACCGCCCAGAACAGCGCCATGCCCAGCGCCATCAGAACCAGCGCAAACGGCGCCATCCAGCCATAGCGCGGCGCATCCACCAGAAACGGCTCGACGATCCAGTGCAGCGCAACCGCGAAATACCCGGCGCCCAGCGCCAGCCCGGCGCGAAAGCCGGCCCCCGGCGTGGCGCACCGCCCCAGGAACCAGATCCCGACCGCCAGCCCCAGCGGCGTCAGGAACCACAGATCGAAAGGCGGATGCCCCAGCCCCGCCAGCGCCCCGGCGGCCAGCGGAACAGCCAATGGACCGGCCATCCCACGCCAGCGCGAAGCCGCCGCCCGGCGCCCCGATACCGTTTCAGTCATTTCCATTGCTCCCCGACAAGATCACCCGCAACCGCTTGATCCGGCGCGGATCGGCGTCCACCACCTCGAATTCCACACCGTCCGGCAGTTCCACGACTTCGCCGCGCGCGGGCACATGGCCGCACAGCATGAACACCAGCCCGCCCAGTGTTTCCACTTCCTCGACATCGACCTCGTCGTAATGGGTCAGCGACCGGCCAATCGCGGCCTCGAATTCCTCAAGCGGAGTCTTGGCCAGCGCCAGATAAGTGCCGGGCTTTTCCTCGGTCCACAACTCGGCCTCGTCGGCGTCATGCTCGTCCGCGATCTCGCCGATCACCTGCTCGATCAGATCCTCGATCGTCACCAGCCCGTCCACCCCGCCATATTCGTCGATCACCAGCGCCATGTGGCGGCGCTCGGTCTGCATCCGCGTCAGCAACACGCCGATCGACATCGATGGCGGCACGAACAACAGCGGGCGAAGTTCTTTCTTGATGGCAAACGCGCCCCCGGATCCGTTGAATCCGTGGCTCAGCGCGAAATCCTTGAGGTGAACGAACCCGATAGGCGTATCCAGCGTGCCCTCGTACACCGGCAGCCGGGTCAGCCCGCTTTCGCGAAACAGCCGCACCAGTTCGTCCTTGGTGATCGTCGTCGGCACGGCCACGATATCGGCCTTGGGAATCGCCACATCCTCAACCCGCATCCGGCGCAGGTTGATCATGCCATGGGTCTGCGGTGCCGGCACGACCGGCGTCTCCGCCTGCCCCGGCACAGTGTCGCTCTCGGCGTTGGAAGAAGAAAAAAGGCGGTGAAAAAATCCGCCCTTGCGAGATATCCGGCCTTCCGGCTGCGCGCGCTGCGCCGCCTCAGAAGACCCGTCGGTACTGTCGCCCATTGGTCCTTTCCATCGGGGAACATGCCCCATTTCTACCTATATGGGTCCGCGATCCCCATCTTGCCAAGTATGTCCGTTTCAAGCGCCTCCATCAAAGTGGCATCTTTGTCACGAACGTGATCATAGCCCAGCAGGTGCAAAAGCCCGTGCACCAGAAGATGGGTCACGTGGCTGGCCACGGGCTTGCCCGCCGATTCGGCCTCCCGCAGGCAGGTCTCAAAGGCAATCGCGATATCGCCCAGCTCGCGGGGCATCTCCGGCACCCCCGGTTCGGGTGGCGTGGGTCTCTCTCCGTCGAGTGCGGCCCCGCGCGCGTCGCTGGGCCAGCTCAATACATTCGTCGGCTGGGGCTTGTCGCGAAAATCCCCGTTCAGCGCCGCGATCCGCGCGTCGTCACAGGCCAGAAGCGCAATCTCGAACCCCTCGGGGGACAGGCCGAAAGCGGCGCAGACACCGGCTTCGGCCTGTTGCGCCAGCGCCGCCAGATCCAGCGCCGCCCACCGTTCATCTTCCAACACGATATCCATGGTCATGCCCTTCTTTAGCGCGGGAAAATCCCCGGCGACAGGGCAAAACCCGTTGACAGCCCAGGAACTCGATTTTATTCCTACAAAAATACTCAGTTATTGAAGGAATCATCCAATGACCTCACCCAAAACCCTCCGTAACGTCACCCCCCGCCGATGGACCCTGGCCGGCACCGTGGCCGCAACCGCCCTGGCCGCGGCTCATCCCGTTGTTGTCGGCGCCGTCAGCGTCGCCAGCACCCTGCCCGGCAGCGCGGCCCATGCCAGCGAGGGCGGAGAGGCCGGTGAATCCGGCGAGGCCGGCGTCGAACTGTCCGAAGGCCCGTCCGCGTTCCTGACGCAGCTGGGCTATTTCGAAGGCACCTACCGCATCATTGCCCAGCTGTACCTGGACGGCGAAAGAGATCTCGCCCGCGCCCATATGGAAGAAAGCCATCACGCGTTCTACGAAGACATCGAAGCGGCGCTGGCCGGCTATGATGCCCCCGGCTTTCGGGCCGAGGATGCCGCCTTTGTCGCCGCCGTGCGCGACGGGGCCGAGGATGCCGAGCTGCGTGCCGCGTTCGAGGCATTGTTGACCGCGCTGGCCCGGAACGCCGCCGCCCCGGGGGCAAGCCTGCGGGACCGGCTCATGTCCATCAAGGACATGGTGGCGCTGGCAGCGGCGGATTACGCGGGAGGTGTTGCCGGGGACGGAGCGGTCGACATCGCCATCGAATACCGCGACAGCTGGGGCTTTTACAACGTTGCCCGCGCCCGCGCACAGGCGCTGGCCGATGCCGGGGAACAGGCCGGGCGCGACGTGCTGGAGCAGCTTGACGGGCTGGAGGCGCTTTATCCCGGCCTTGCCTCCGACACGGCTGCCACAGACGCCTCGCAACTGTCGGTGGCCACCGGCTGGATCGAGATCATCGCCCTGCGGCAGGGGGTGTGATGCCTATCGTCCTCAGTGACCTGCTGAGTCAGGCAGAGGTGGCGGTCCTGTCCGCCGCCGCTGCCGATCTGCCGTTCGAGGATGGCAGCCGCACCGCGGGCACCGTCGCGCGGACCGTCAAGGACAACGAACAGGCCGCCGACAGCGCCCGGACCCGCGCCGTGCTGGACAAGGTGCAAGCCACGCTCCTGGCTCATCCCGGTTTCCGGGCCGTGGCCTATCCGCGCGTCGCGGCCCGCCTGATCGTCAGCCGAACGGCGGGGGGCGGGCAATACGGCGATCATGTCGACAATGCGCTGATCGCGGGGGCGCGGGCCGATGTGTCGTTTACCCTTTTCCTGTCCGACCCGGGCAGCTATGCGGGTGGCGAACTGGTGATCGGCGACCGGATCGAGGATCGGCCCTTCAAGCTGCCGCAAGGCGAGGCGATCGTCTATCCGTCCACCACGCTGCACCGGGTCAACCCGGTCACGCGCGGCGAGCGGCTGGTGGTGATCGGCTGGTTCCAAAGCTGGGTGCGCGATCCGGCCCGGCGCGAGATCCTGTTCGATCTGTGGCGCGCGATCGATGCAACAGAAGATCCGGACCCGCGCCGGTTGTTGTCAAAGTCCCGTTCCAACCTGATCCGCATGTGGGCCGGTTGAGCGTAGTGGCGGGGGGCCAGCCCCCCGCCTTGAAAATCTTGTGGATTTTCAAGGCCCCCCCCGGGATATTTGGGGCCAAAAGAAGGCTCAGGCGCCCTTGGACCTGTCGGCCATGGCGCGTTGGGCATCCGCGTCATAGGCTTCGATGATCGCCGCCACCAGCGGATGGCGCACCACGTCCCTGGCGGTGAAATAGTTGAAGCTGATACCGCCGACCTTGCCCAAAAGCCGTTCGGCATCGCGCAGCCCCGAAGGCACGCCGCGTGGCAGGTCGATCTGGCTGCGATCACCGGTGATCACCATGCGGCTGCCTTCGCCCAGACGGGTCAGGAACATTTTCATCTGCATCGTGGTCGCGTTCTGCGCCTCGTCGAGCACCACGAAGGCATTGGCCAGCGTGCGCCCGCGCATGAAGGCCAGCGGCGCGATCTCGATGCGTTTTTCCTCGATCAGCTTGGCCAGTTGCTTGCCCGGCAGGAAATCGTTCAGCGCATCATAAAGCGGCTGCATGTAAGGATCGACCTTGTCCTTCATGTCGCCCGGCAGATAGCCCAGCTTTTCCCCGGCCTCGACGGCGGGGCGCGACAGGATGATGCGATCCACGTGGCCCTGGATGAACATCGACACGCCAACAGCCACGGCCAGATAGGTCTTGCCCGTGCCAGCCGGACCGATGCCAAAGGCCAGTTCATTGTTGAACAGCGACAGCACATAGGCTTTTTGCGCCTCGGTGCGCGGCTCGACCAGCTTCTTGCGCGTCTTGATCTCGACCGTCCCGCCGCGGAACATCTCCAGCTGATCGCCATCCCGCGCGCCGGTGCCGGTTTCCGAACCGCCCATGCGAATCTCGCGGTCGATATCTCCGCTTTCCACGGATTTTCCGGTTTCCAGCCGCGCGTACAGCGCCGCCAGCACGTCTTGCGCCTCGGCCCGCGCGGCCTCTTCGCCATGAATGGCCAACTGGTTGCCGCGGCGCAGTATCTGAACACCCACCTTCTGCTCTATATCGGCCAGATTACGATCATATTCACCGCAAAGGTCTATCAGCAAACGATTATCCGGGAATTCAACCAGCGTTTCTGTGGTCGCTTCGGATGCGGGCGGTGGGGTCATCGCGCCAATGGCCAAGCATATCTCCTGGGTTTAAGAGAGTCGTTGTACCCTGATCGTGCCAAGATGCGTTGCCACACGCAAGCACCGGCTTGGTGAATTTTCCATGACCGCGCAGAAACCGCACAAAAAAACCGCGCCGGTTGAGGCGCGGTCTCTTGTCCTGTGGGCCGGATCAGATCTGATCCTTGACCGGCGAGCCTTTCTTGAACGGCCCTGTCGCCACACCCGGAGGGGCTGCCCCCGAGCAGACCGGTTTGCCATACGGGTCCAGCCGCTGCGACAGGTAACCTTCGAACCCGTCATCGATGATCCAGTGGTCGCACCCGTTCGGATCGACCCAGATTCCGGCCTTCAGCGTGCTCAGATGCTTGCTGTCCCAGCCGCGGTCCACTGTCTTGTCGACCTTGTTGTCACATGCCGCCACCAAGACGCCCAGCGCCAGAAGGAGCGTACCCATTTTCAGTTTCATGTCGTCCCTCCTCAGCGCAAACAGATGATTTCGACGCGACGGTTCTGGGCCATGCCGGCCGCCGTCTTGTTCGTCGCACGCGGCATCCGCTCGCCATATCCGCGCACATCGGCGATCCGCGCGCCGGTCTGCTTGGCCACCTTGGCCACCGCGTTGGCGCGGTTATAGCTCAGGCGCATGTTGTATTCGTCGCTGGCGCGGCTGTCGGTATGCCCGGCAATGATAAATGCCGAGGCAGTGGAATTCTGAAAGAATTCCATCAGGCGCTTTTTGTTGGCCGAGTTGATATTGTACTTGTCGGTGGCAAAGAACTGATCCGAGTTCATTACCCCGCACACGTTGCCCCGTCGACAGACCGGAATGCCCTGCCGGTTGACATGCGGGGTCATGTACCCCTCGGCGCCGTCATCCATGACCCAATGTTCGCACCCGTCCGGGTCCACCCAGATCGTTGGCACGTATTCCTGCCCCAGAACGGTGCGCTTGTTCTGAGCAGAGGCCGGTTGCAGGGTTGCCACAATTGCCATGCAAACAGCGGCGATCCCTCCCAGTATGGCCCGGATCGTCTTTCTCGAATTGTCCGCCACAGCTTGATCCTCTCAATATCCCCCGAAAGCCGATCCCGTGAATCGTTTTCGAAATCAAGACCTTCACTAATTCGAACAGCTTAGCGGAATTGGCCCACTTGTGAAGGATTAATCCAGCCAACTATTCGTGACCGGGAAAAAAAATGGCAAAAACATGGCACAAATGGGGCAGGCCCCGCTTTCGGCATTCACCAATTTCTCGGATTGCCGGGCATTGTTTCCCCTGCGAGATCAATCGCGCAACAGCTGTCCGGCCAGGGAATTGGCGCCGCTCTCAACGATTCTGACCTGCGCGATTTCACCGATTTCCGCGTCACACTCCGCAACATGCACGGCGTGCAGATATTCAGACTTGCCCACCATCTGCCCGGCCAGGCGGCCGGGTTTCTCGAACAGCACGTTCACCTCGCGCCCGATCATGGAATCCTGGATCTCGCGCTGTTGCTTCGTGATCAGCGCCTGCAAACGATACAGCCGGTCCGACGCTTCGCCGTCTTCCACCATCGCACGTTCCGCAGCCGGCGTGCCGGGGCGCGGCGAATACTTGAAGCTGAATGCCTGCCCGTACTTCACCTCTTCGATCAGGTCCATCGTGTCCTGAAAATCCGCCTCGGTCTCTTCGGGAAACCCGACAATGAAGTCACCCGACAACAGGATATCGGGGCGCGCGGCGCGAATGCGCTCGACCAGCCGCAAATAGCTGTCGCGGTCGTGGCTGCGGTTCATGCGCTTCAGGATCTTGTTGCTGCCCGATTGCACCGGCAAATGCAGATAGGGCATCAGTTTCTCGCAGGTACCATGCGCCTCGATCAGGTCGTCCATCATGTCGTTGGGATGGCTGGTGGTGAACCGGATGCGCGCCAGCCCGTCCACCTTGTCCAGTTCCCGGATCAGCCCGGCCAACGTCATGTCGCCGTGCGGCCCGGCCCCGTGATAGGCATTCACGTTCTGCCCCAGCAATGTGATTTCGCGCACGCCGCGCTCTACCAGGTCGCGCGCCTCGGTCAGGATGCGGTCCACCGGGCGGCTCACCTCGGCCCCGCGCGTATAGGGCACCACGCAAAAGGCGCAAAACTTGTCACATCCCTCCTGCACGGTCAGGAATGCCGTCGGCCCGCGCTTGGCCTTGGGGCGGCTTTTCAGCTTTTCAAACTTGTCTTCTTCCGGGAAATCCGTGTCCAGCGCCTTTTGCCCGGCCTGTGTTCTGGCCTCCATCTCGGGCAGGCGGTGATAGGCCTGCGGCCCCACCACCAGATCCACCAGCGGCTGACGCCGCATGATCTCTTCGCCCTCGGCCTGCGCCACGCACCCCGCCACGCCGATCTTCAGATCCGGCTTCCCGGCCTTCAGCCCCTTGAACCGACCCAGTTCGGAATACACCTTTTCGGCCGCCTTTTCGCGGATATGGCAGGTGTTCAGCAGGATCATGTCCGCGTCGTCCGGCCTGTCGGTCGTCTCATAGCCCGCCCCGCCCATCGCCTCGGCCATGCGCTCGCTGTCATAGACATTCATCTGACAGCCATATGTCTTGATATACAGCTTTTTGGTATCGGCCATGGTTTCGGTCCCGTCGCGGTTTCAGGGCGCCTGCCTACATCAAAACAGGGGCGGCTTGCAATGCACCCCGAATTAGCCGAATCTGGCGGCAAAACAACGGCGAGGACGGGTATGCAGTATACATCCGTTTCCCACTTTCTGCGGGCGGGCAAAAGCCATCTGGCCAAGGGGCCGGTGGCGCTGATCTTTGTCGAGGATGATGTCGAGATTGACACCACCCTGCGGCATCATCTGGATCTCGGCTTCAAATCGGTCATCGCCTTTCTGCCCGATGCCTTCTCCATCGCGCCGGACCTGGCCGAGCGATGCCCGCGCGTCCACATGGATCATCCGCGTGGTCAGACCATGCTGGATGCCGTCACCGCCGTGGCCGGGGCCGCGCCGGGATTGTGGTTCTATTACTGTTTCAACGCAGAATACCTGTTCTATCCGTTCTGCGAGACCCGCACGATCGGCGAGATGCTGACCTTCCACACCGAGGAACGGCGCGACGCAATGCTGACCTATGTGATCGATCTCTATGCGCCGGATCTGGCGGCGGTGCCCAACGCGGTCTCTCTGGAAGATGCCCAGATGGACCGGACCGGCTATTACGCGCTGGCCCGCGCAGACGCGGACAATCACAACCATCCCAGGGAACGTCAGCTCGATTTTTTCGGTGGCCTGCGCTGGCGGTTCGAGGAACACATTCCCCAATCCCGCCGCAAGATAGACCGCATCTCGATCTTTCGCGCCAAGGCTGGACTGCGCCTGCGCACCGGCTTCACCTTCAGCGACGAAGAATACAACACCTATGCCTGCCCCTGGCACAACAACCTGACGGCGGCAGTCTGTTCCTTTCGCACCGCCAAGGCGCTCAAGGCCAATCCGGGCAGCACTTTCGAAGTCCACGATTTCAAATGGCACAATTCCGTGCCATTCGAATGGCACTCGCGCCAATTGCTCGATCTCGGGCTGATGGAACCGGGGCAATGGTTCTGAGATACCCGGCACACGGCGTCAGAAAACGCCCTGTGCCAAACGGATTGGACTCCGCTTGCGCCGCGCGCCTCACATCCTGACCAGCACCGCCCCCGTGCGCCCGCCCCGCTCCACCATCTCATGGGCCTGCGCCGCCGCCTGCATGTCAAAGACGTTCGGCGCGGGCAGAACCAGCGCCCCGTCCCTCAGCGCCGCGTGCAATCGGCCGATCGCCGCCGCGCGCTCGGGCGCGGGCAGGATGTAGATCAGCACGATATCCAGCGTCAGCGCCTTGAACAGCATCGGCCCGAACGGCAATGTCGGCGCCATGTCCCGGGCAGAGCCATAGATCGACACATGGCCACAAGGCGCCATCACCTCGCCCAGCAAACCGGCATTGGCGCCAAACTCCACCTCAACACCCAGATCCACGCCATGCCCGCCGGTTGCCGCCATGATCTTTTGCGCCAGATCCGGGTCATCATAGGCAAACACCGCGTCCGCCCCGGCATCACGCACCCGCGCGATATCGCGCGCGCCGCAGGTCGCCAACACCCGCGCCCCGCCCCATTTGGCCAGCTGCACCGCCAGAAACCCGACCGAGCCAGCCCCGCCCGACACCAGCACCGTCTTGCCGGCCACCTCGCCGGCCCCGAACACACAGTGACAAGCCGTCAGCCCGGGAATGCCCAGCACCGCGCCGGTTTCCAGCGATACCCCCTCGGGCAATGCCACCGCCTGCGCTTCGGGCAGACAGATCACCTCGGCACAGGTGCCGAAGGGCCGCTGCCACTGGCCGTTCCAGATCCACACACGTTCGCCCACGCGCCCCGGATCCACCCCCGCGCCCACCGCCGCGATCACGCCGGCCCCGTCGCTATGGGGCACGATCACCTCAAAGGGCGGCTTGGTCACGCCGGGCCTTGCCCCGCCGCGCGCCTTCACATCCGACGGGTTCACCCCGGAAAATGCCACCCGCACCGCCACTTCGCCGATACCGGGCACCGGTGTTTCCATCTCTTGGATGCGCAATACATCCCGCGCCGCGCCAAAGGCGCGCCAGGTCACAGCTTTCATGAAATCCTCCCGCTCACTCTCGCGGCCCATGCTGACACAAGCCACAGGCGCAGGCAATCAGCTCCGGCGCAGCCGGATCACCACGTCAATCTTGGAAATCTCCGCCCCCTCGGGCGCCTGCGGCAAGCGCGTGATCTGCAAATCCTGCGCCGGCGCATCGGTCAGCACCCGGTCGTCTTCCCAGAAGAAATGCGGATGGTCCCCGGTATTGGTGTCAAAATAGCTCTTGGATCCGTCCACCGTGATTTCCTGCATCAAACCGGCCTCGCAAAAGGCCCGCAGCGTGTTGTAGACCGTGGCCAGAGAAACGCTCTCGCCCGCTTCACGCACGGCGGCAAACAGGCTCTCGGCCGTCACGTGCCGGTCCTGACCATCCCCCACCAGAAGCGACGCCAGCGCCACGCGCTGCCGTGTCGGGCGAAGCCCCTTGCTGGCCAGCCACCGTGTTCCATTGTCGTTTACCTGGGTAGTCATGCGCGTCATATCGGTTCCCTGACTGATCATATAACCCGTCCGGAGCAGGTTTTTCAAATGAAAATGAGTTGCAACTTGACGGCTGCGACCACACTCGCCTTGCAGGACCGCTTGGCACGGTGCTAGAGGGGGCAGGACTGACCACTGACATGACAGGGAACCCAACCGCATGGCCGACTATCCCACCAGCTTCGACAAAGCGGACCTGCTGAAATGCGCCCGCGGCGAACTCTTTGGCCCCGGCAATGCCCAGCTGCCCGCCCCGCCGATGCTGATGATGGACCGGATCACCGAGGTGTCGGCCGATGGCGGCGCCCATGGCAAGGGCCACATCCTTGCGGAATTCGACATTACGCCCGACCTGTGGTTCTTTGACTGCCACTTCCCCGGCAACCCGATCATGCCCGGTTGCCTTGGCCTGGACGGCCTTTGGCAGCTGACCGGCTTCAATCTGGGCTGGCGTGGCTGGACCGGGCGCGGCTATGCGCTGGGCGTGGGCGAAGTCAAGCTCAAAGGCATGGTGCGCCCCGACCGCAAGATGCTGACCTACAAGATCGACTTCACCAAGGCGATCCAGACCCGCCGCCTGACCATGGGCGTCGCCGACGGCATCGTCGAAGCGGATGGCGAAGTGATCTACGAAGTCAAGAACATGCGCGTGGCGCTCAGCGAAAGCTGAGGCTGCCTGTACATCGCCTGACCGGTACGTGACCGGAAACAGGGGCCTTCTGGCGCCTGTTTCACGCGCCCGCCACACAGACTTGTCCCATCCGGTGCGCCGCGTCCGTGCGCAGAACCGTCCCGCGGCCCTGTCCGCGCAGGGCGGCGCCTATTCGACTTGCGCTGTCAGCTTGTAACCGACACCGTGAATGGTGCGAATTATGTCACTGCGCGCATCGGCGGCGGACAGCTTCTTGCGCAGGCGCGCAACATGGGCGTCGATCGCCCGATCCGTGATCGTGATGGCATTGCCATAAACCGCGTCAAGGATCTCTTCGCGGCGAAGTACATCCCCACCGGCCTCCGACAGGACCCGAAGCAGCGCGAATTCCGTACTTGTAAGATCCAGAACCTGCCCGTCGGACCGGCGCGACACCGATGCCTTCAGGGTATCCAGCTCGAAATCGTCAAAACACATCACGCGCTGCGAATTCCGCTCGGGCGTTTCGCCGGTCTCATGCTTCGCGGTCCGGCGCAACACGGTGCGCACCCGCGCCAGCAATTCGCGCGGCTCATAGGGTTTGGTGACATAGTCATCCGCCCCCAGTTCCAGCCCCACGATCCGATCATAAATGTCGTCGCGGGCAGTCAGCATGATGATCGGGATCCCGGTGGTCTTGCGCAAGGTCTTGGCCACTTCCAACCCATCCTCATCAGGCAGGATCAAGTCCAGGATCACCAGATCGAACGCGCCATTTTCAAGCGCGGCAAAGGTCTGCGCCGCGGTTCCAACCGTTGTCGCCTGATAGCCGTGCTTTGCGAAGAATCGCCCAAGAAACGACGTAAGCTGTTGATCGTCATCAACAATTAGAATGCTGTGTTGCATGATTAACCGGCCCCCTATGATGCGTTATAGATTCGCGACTTTCGCGGCGCAATTGAAGGGGCCGAGAATGACACCGCAAGTACCGGAACTTTCGATTCGCCGTTTTCTGGCCATTGCCTCCGCCGCCGCAACCCTTCTGCTGGTCACTGTCGCGCTGGGTCTGACCCTGGGTTTTCAAACCCGCGCACAGTTTGAAGAGGTCGAGGCCAGCT
Source organism: Thiosulfatihalobacter marinus (assembly GCF_016019955.1). GTDB lineage: Bacteria > Pseudomonadota > Alphaproteobacteria > Rhodobacterales > Rhodobacteraceae > Shimia > Shimia marinus_A. The sequence goes on along the minus strand of NZ_JAECRZ010000001.1, from coordinate 240,206 downwards.
GGTCGCAATATGCCAATGTCTCCGAGAAAAAAGGCATCTGGATCAGCACGATTCGCGGACATCTCGGGTATGGCGGGATCATTCACAATTTCAAGAATTTCGTGTTGCGCCAGGACCCGGCCTATCTGAAGGCGACCCGCGCCCAGGTCGCCCGGTTCAACGCGGTCATGTCGGATTTTCTCGCCTCCGACCTGCTGCCGGGCGAGGCCGACGCCCTTGACAGGATCGCACGGACGATTGCCGCCTACGAAGCAAAGATTCCGATTGCGGCCCGCGCGGCCCGGGAGGGCTGGGCGCCGGCCCGGACCGACGCGCTGGTTCGGGTGGACGACAGCGGCGCGATCAGGGCGCTGGCAGAGCTGGAAAGCATCTGGCACGATCATCAAAGCCGCAGCTCGGCGCGGATCGAGGCCGCGGTCCGGCAGGGCCGGCAACTCATCTGGATCGGGTTTCTGTCGCTGTTCGCGCTGGTTCTCGCAGCCTCTGTCATCGGAACATTGCTGGTGATTCTGGTGCGCAATCTGCGCGGCGCGGTGGCCCGTCTCGAGGCCGAACTCGTGGAAAGACGGCGCCTTGAACGCGCGCAAAGCCGTCTGGCCGCCGCGGTCGAACAAAGCCCGGCCACGATCGTGATGACGGATACCGACGCCCGCATCCAGTATGTGAACCGGAAATTCCAGGACATGACCGGCTGGACGCTGCCGGAAATCATCGGCAGAACGCCGGCGTTCCTGCAATCGGGCGATGCCGCGCCCGGCCTCTATTCGGAGCTTCGCAAAACACTGTCAAGGGGTGAAACCTGGCATGGCGTGTTCCGCAACCGATGTCGGGACGGCTCCAGCTACTGGGCCGAAACCACCATTCTTCCCCTGGTGAACCCGGCGGGCGAAATCACCAACTATATCGGCTTCGGAGAAGACATCACCGAAAAGCGGCAGGTACGCGAACAGATCGTCCGGGCCCAGAAACTGGAGGCCGTGGGGCAGCTGGCCGGGGGTGTCGCCCATGATTTCAACAATATCCTGACCACGATCGTCGGCGCTGCGCATCTTGCCGCGCTGGATGCCGAACCCGACAGCGATCTTGGAAAAGAGATCGGACAAATCGCGATTGCGGCGCGGCGCGCGCAAAGCCTGGTCCAGGAGCTGCTGACATTCGCGCGCCGCGAACCGGGCAGGCTCCAGCCGGTGATCCTGTCGCAAATCGTTGATGAGGTCGTCAATCTGCTGCGCGCATCCATACCGCCGACGGTGGCGCTGGAAGTGGCCACGGCGTCGGGGAATACCGCCGTGCTGGGCGATCCGACCCATCTGCACCAGGTGGTGATGAACCTGTGCCGAAACGCCGCCGAGGCCCTGGGGGGCGACGAAGGCACAATCCGGGTAAACCTGGACCATCACGACCGGCTGGACAATTGCGAATTGCGCGCCGATGGCTGGGTACGTCTAAGCGTTTCGGACGATGGGCCGGGAATGTCGGCCCAGACCAGGGCGCATCTCTTTGAACCCTTCTTTACCACCAAACCTCTGGGCAAGGGATCGGGGCTGGGATTGTCCGTCGTGTTCGGGCTTGTCGACGAAATGCACGGGCACATCTCCGTCGAAAGCACCCCGGGCCAGGGCAGTTGCTTCACGGTCGATATTCCGGCCACCAGCCTGTCGGCGCAATCGGTGGCCATGGCCGCCGCGGCGCCGCAGGGCGGGCACGAGGTGATCATGGTCATTGATGACGAGGCCGAGATCGCCGGAACATTCCGGCGGGTGTTGCTTCGGCTTGGATACCGGGTCGAGGCGTTCACATCTCCGCTGGTGGCGCTGGAGCGGTTCCGCGCCAAGCCGCAACGCTACGATCTGGTCATCTCGGACATGGTGATGCCCGGCATGAGCGGCGAAGACCTTGTCGCGCACATTCGCCAGATGCGCCCGACACTGCCGGTGATTTTTTGCAGCGCCTACTATCCCGACTCCGCCAATGAAGACGATACCGGCCCGATTCTGATGCGCAAACCCGTCGATCCGGTCCAGCTGGCCCACCGGATTCGCAACCTGCTCGATGCCTGACCAGGGTGCGCGGACGTTGAACGCACCGCAACATTTCGTCACAAAAAATCACATTTCATAACCCTGCCCGCAACAACACCGCCGCACCGGGACGCTAGGCTCATGTCGAAGACCGACGTGTATTCTCGGGTGCGGACGCCGCGTGCAGGATTGCCCCCGAACACGACTCCAACGTGCCAGGGGGGCATCGTGGCCAGACAGGACAGCAATGATTTTGCCGGCGCGAACGTGATCGCGTTCTGCGCAAACCCTTCAGATCCGGCGGCGGCGGACACCCCGGAATGGCTGCCCGAGGCCGCCGGCAAGATCGCCGCGGCCCTGTCTTCGGTCCGGGCGCCGGACCACAGGCCGGCATCCCCCCGCCACGCTCATATTCAGAATTCGCCGCAAAACCGTGTCGGCGCACATAACCCGGCCCGAACGGTCGTGAAAGGAGATAGCGCATGATCATGAGAACCCTGGCACTAACGGCGCTGTTAATGGGAAGCAGCGCCCTGGCCCAAGAGGCCGTAACACCGGAGCCACCGCTTGATGTCAATCCGGCACGCGCCGAACTGGGCAAGCGGTTGTTCTACGACACCCGCCTGTCCGGCGACGCCTCGCTGGCCTGTGCAAGCTGCCACCAACCCGGCAAGGCCTTTACCGATGGCCAGGCATTGAGCGACGCCTATACCGGCGCCGCCCATTTCCGCAATACGCCAACGCTGGCCAATACCGGCTATCGCGACGCCTGGCTGCACGATGGCCGGCTGGGCACCAACCTGAACGACGTGACCCGCGAGATGATCACCGAGACCTACCTGATGAACATGGACATGCGCATCATGCAGGACCGGCTGAAGCAGGATCCGGTATATGTCGAGATGTTCGCGGCAGCCGGTCTGGGAGAGCCATCCAATGGCGGCGCGCGCAATGCGCTGCAAGCCTTCCAGCAGACCATTCAATCGCGCAATGCCCCGATCGATACCGGCACGCTTTCGGCCGCCGCCCAGCGCGGCCAGGTCATTTTCGAAGGCAAGGCCAACTGCGCGTCGTGCCATTCCGGCTCCCGGTTCACCGATGACCAGCCCTACAATACCGGTGTGGCCAACAACCCGGACATCTGGTCCGATCCTCAACGGCATTCGGCCTTCGTGACCTATGCCAAGTTCATGGGCGTCGAGGATTACATGAACCTGCGCGAGGATCTGGGCGCCTACATTCGCACCCACCAACAGGACAAGCGCCGCACGTTCCTGACGCCGACATTGCGCGAGCTGACCTATACCGCGCCCTATATGCACAACGGCATCATGGCAACGCTGGAAGAGGTGGTCGATTTCTACGACGCCGGCGGCGGGGCGGACCCGCTCAAGGACAGCCGGTTGAAGCCCCTGGGGCTTGTGCCCAGCGAAAAGGCGGATCTGGTGGCGTTCCTCGAAAGCCTCTCGGGCGAGAGTTTCGACACCGACGCCTATGTCTGGCGCGAAGACGACTACGATTACCAACTGATCGAAAACTGGCGCGACGTGCCGAATTGATGGAGGGCGGAATTATGAAACGCACAACACTCATTGCCGCCGGAGTCGCCCTCGGGCTGGCCTCGACTGTCACTGCACAGGATCGCCCGGAAAACCTGGCGCCCCTCGGCCCGCCGCCCATCCCGGCGGACAACCCGATGACCCCGGAAAAGATCGCGCTGGGCGAAAAGCTGTTCTTTGATCCGATCCTGTCGGGCAATTACGGCATCTCCTGCGCGTCCTGCCACCTGCCCGAAGCGGGCTGGGCCGTGCAGGACAAGATCAGCTTCGGCTATCCGGGAACGACCCACTGGCGCAACAGCCAGACCATCATCAACTCGGCCTATTACGGCAAGCTGTTCTGGGCGGGCGCGTCCAAGTCGCTCGAAGGTCAGGCCCGGTCCGCCGCGCGCGGCGGCGTCGCGGGGAATGGCGAGGACGACATGATGGAGGCGCGTCTGGCCTTCGTCCCGGAATACCGTGCCGCGTTCAAGCAAGTGTTCGGCGACGACTGGCCGCTGGTGCGCAATGCCTACATGGCCATCGCAGCTTACGAGCGCACCTTGGTCCAGACCGACACGCCGTTCGACGAGTACATGCGAGGCGATGACGACGCGCTGAGCGCGCAGCAGAAACGCGGGCTGGATCTGTTTACCGGCAAGGCCAGCTGCGCCACCTGCCACAACGGCGCGCTGCTGACCAACGAGGCCTACTACAATATCGGCGTGCCACCTTTCGACGGCTGGGAAACCGATCCGGTTGCCCAGATCACCTTCCGCTTCGAACTGCTGGCCAAGGGATCGACCGAAAAGATGTACCGCTCCACCAAGGACGATCCGGGGCTGTATTTCCGCACCAAGCAGACCGCCGACAAGGGAAAGTTCCGCGTCCCCAGCCTGCGCTATACGAAATACACCTACCCCTACATGCATAACGGGATGCTGGAAACGCTGCGCGACGTGGTGGTGTTCTACAACGAAGGTGGCGGCACCAACGAGTTTGCGGACACCAAGAGCGATCTCATCCAGCCCCTGGGGCTGAACGACGGTGAAATCGACGATCTCGTGGCCTTCCTCGAAAGCCTGAGCGGCGACGAGATCCTGCCGCAACAGCCCGAGATCCCCGAAATGCAACCCCTGCCCGTGGCGCAGAACTGAAAAGGAGAGCCCAAATGACCAAGCTCGATCCCAAGATTGTTGCCGCCATCAACGGCGAAAACGGCGAGGCCGCCGAGGCAGGCACACGCAAATGCCTTATGAACAGGCGGCAGTTTCTCCTGACCGGCGGCATCGCCACAACGGTTGTCATGGTTGGCATCCCCGGAATGCCCCAGGCCCAGACTCCGGCGGTGATCTCGACCTATCCGCGCAAGTTCATTGCCAGGCTCAGCGACCTCAAGGTCGATGAACCCTTCGATTTCGAATACCCCGACGAAGGACAATATGCCGAATCCATTCTTGTGAAACTGGGCAAACTGGCCGGAGGCGGCCTTGGGCCGGACAAGGACGTGGTTGCCTTCAATTACACCTGCACCCACCAGGGCGGGCCGTTGCAGGGCACCTACCAGGCTGCCGACAAGGCGCTGGGACCGTGCCCGCTGCACCTGACCACATTCGATCTGACGCGCCACGGCATCTTCATCTCGGGCCAGGCGTATCAATCGCTGCCCCAGGTGCTGCTCGAACTCGACGGCGACGACATCTACGCCGTCGGCATGTTCGGCCTGATCTACGGCCGCTTTGACAATCTTCAGGGCTGAGGAGGAACCCCCATGTCCACACCATATTACGTGCCCGAACAGTCCATCCCCCTGCCGCCGCCAGATGCCGAGGTGATCCCGACAGCCTGTGACTATTGCGTTGTCGCCTGCGGCTACAAGGTCTACCGCTGGCCGGTCGCGGGCAACCGCAATGGCGGTCCCGCCGCCGACCAGAACGCCTTTGGCGAAGATTTCCCGGTCGCGCCGCTTGGCGCCTGGGTGGCGCCGAACCAGCACAACATCGTGCTGCATAACGGCGAACCGCATCATGTGGTGATCATCCCCGACAAGGACGCCGAATTCGTCAATTATTCCGGCAACTCGTCGATCCGCGGCGGCGCTCTGGCGCAAAAGGTCTACAACCCGCAAACCCCGACCCGCGACCGGCTGAAAAGCCCGATGGTGCGCATGTTCGGCGTGCTGATGCCCGTGACCTGGGATTTCGCGCTGGATATCGCGGCAGAGGTCGGCAACCACGTGCTGGAAAAGCACGGGACCAATGCCTATGGCGTCAGGACATTCTCTTATGGCTTCATGGAGAACACCTACGCGATCACGAAATATGCGCTGCGCAATGTCCGCACCGCGAATTTCACCTTCCACGACACGCCATCGGATGTCACCTCGACACCGGGCTTCCGCGATGCCGGGTTCGACAATTTCGGCCCCAGCTACGAAGACTGGGCCGCCGCCGATACCTTGCTGATCTGCGGCACCGATCCCTACGAAACCAAGACCATCCTGTTTACCGACTACATCATGCCCGCGATCCAGGGCGGGCAGAAGGCGATCTTCATGGTGCCGCGCCGCACCGCCGGTGTGGCATTCGCGGAAAAGAACGGCGGCCTGTTGCTGGACATCCAGCCCGGCACGGACCTGCCCGTTGTCCTGGCGATCGCCCGTGTTATCGTCGAAAACGGCTGGCAGGACGACGAATGGATCAAGAACTGGGTCAACAACAAATGGGAAAGCTCCTCGGGCTTCGGCCAGGGCACCCGGAACACGCCCTGGCAATGGCGCACGACCTGGGGCAAGTTTCAGACCAGCGGCTTTGACGACTGGAAGGAATGGCTGCTGGCCCAGGACTATGCCGAGCCGGAAAAAGCCGCCGAGATCGCCCAGATCGACGTGCAGAAGATCTATACCGCCGCCGAATGGATGGCCAAGCCCAGGTCCGACGGCACCCGGCCCAAGACCTCGATCATGATTGAAAAGGGGTTCTACTGGTCCAACAACACCGGCAACACCCAGGCGATTTCGGCGCTTGGCATTGTCGTCGGGGCCGGCGGGCGCCCCGGCCAGATGATCGGTCGCGCCGGCGGCCACCAGCGCGGCGGGCTGCGGGGCGGCGGGTATCCCCGCAACAAGTCACCCGAAAAACTTCCCGGCCGCCGTCGCCGCGCCATGGATACCGACCGGTACCTGATGAGCGGCCACACAAGGCTGGCGCATGTGATCGGAACAACCTGGGTCCAGGCCATGTGCGGCTCGCAAAGCCTGCAAGCCAAGTTCGACGAGCTGACCACGCGCAATCCGCATCAGGTGCAGAGCTTTGAAAAACAGGACATCATCGACACGCTGAAGCGGCGCGCCGACAGCGGCGGCATGGTGGTGTGGAACCAGGATATCTATCTGGTCGATCCGATTGGCGCGCGCTATGCCGACATCGTGTTTCCGGCCTCGGGCTGGGGCGAAGACACGTTCACCCGCGCCAATGGCGAACGGCGCCTGCGCCTGTACCCCAAGTTCTACGACGCGCCGGGCGAATCCAAGTCGGACTGGTGGATCATCGCCCAGCTGGCCAGGAAAATGGGCTTTGAAGGTTTCGACTGGCAAACCTCCAATGACGTGCTGGAAGAAGGGGCGCGCTATTCGCGCGGGTCTCGCAAGGACTTCAACATGGTCAATGTCGTTGCCAAGCGCGAGGGCAAGACCCTGCATGAAAAGATGGGCGAATTCGGCACTAACGGTATCCAGGGGCCTGTCCTGATGCTGGAAGACGGCTCGCTCGAAGGCACCAAGCGCCTGCATGATGTCAATCGCGTGCTGCCCGAAGAAGGCCCGGTGGGCAAGAACGTCTTCAACAAGAAACTGACCCATTTCAACAGCCAGACCGGCAAATGCAACATCCAGAAGGCGCCCTGGGATCTGTTCGCGGGCTACTGGGAGTGGCTCAAGCCGCGTGAAGACGAGATCTGGATCACGTCCGGCCGGATCAACGAGCGTTGGCAATCGGGATATGATGACCGCCGCCGCCCGTATATCGTACAGCGCTGGCCCGAGAACTGGATCGAGATCCACCCGGACATCGCCGCCGCCCGTGGCATCGAAAGCGGCGATTACGTCCAGGTCTATTCCGATCGCATCCCGGTGCAGAAAGACACCATCGTCGGTGTCGAAGGCGATGATTTCGAATTCACATCGCTGATGAAGAACGGCCATATCGAACTGACCAAGGCCTCGATCACCGCCGTCGCCATCGTCACGCCCGCGGTAAAGCAAAACGTGGGGTACATGGACTTCCTGCATACCGCTCAGCCGGCAAACGCCCTGTCCGGTCGCGTGGTCGACTGGATCAGCGGCAACTACAACTACAAGATGGGTGTCGGCAAGGTGCGCAAGATGGGTGAAAGCCCCTATAAATCGCAGTTCCGCTCGATGTCCTTTGCCCGCCGCGATATCGCGTAACGGCCTGACAACGCCGCCCGGCGCAGATCCACGTGCCGGGCGGCTCCTTTTGCTCAAGAGAGGGCTCCCATGATCGCCGACATTCCCCACCCCGCAACCCAGAAGATCGACGCCGTATCCGCGATCCTGCCCTTTTGCAGCCATGACAATGACGTTCTGCGCTGCGCCGCCATTCGCGCGCTTGCCGCGCAGGATGCGCAAGGCACCGGGATACGGGAGGCGTTGCTCAAGGCCATTCTGGATGAAGACCCGGATGTCCGCAGCGACGCGATGGAAGCACTCGCGGCGCACGCCCTGCCCGGCGATGCGCCCGATCTGCGGGCCTCGCTGGAAGGGGATCCGGTCCGCGAAGTGAAACTGGCCGCGATCCATACATTGGCAAACCTCAAGGACGACACCTCTGCCCGGTTGCTGCGCGACCTGATGCAATCGCGTTGCGAGGGCCGCGTTCATTGGGAAGACCAGCTGGGCGATTGGGAAGACTGGCTGGACATTCAGACAGCCTGCATCCAGGCGCTTGGCAAGATGGGCGCAACCGAAGCGATCGATGACATGTTCGCGGCCATGGCCGATGAATTCGGGCAAAATCTGGATACCCAGGTATTCGCCGCGCTCGCGGACATGGGCAGCGACGGCGTGCCGTGGTTGCTCGCCCAGATCGAAGTGGGCGACGCCCTGTCGCGCAAACGCGCGGCGCAGGCGCTTGTTCGGGTCGCGCCCGATGCAATCCTGGAATATGCGGATGTCATCGTGAGCTCTGCCGACACGCAGATCAGGCTCCTGGGCATGTCTGTATTGCCCGACACGGACACGCGCTTGTCCGCCCTGTTCCAGGACACCGATCCGGCCATTCGATCCGCGGCTCTCATGCGCCTGGCCGGGGATCACCCGTCCCTCGTCCATCAGGCCCTGGCAGATAACAGCCCGCAGGTGCAAGCCACCGCCCTGGCCTGTCTTGACCTGCCGGTCCCCGCCAACCTGCACGCTCCCCTTGTCGACAACGCCCTGGCATGGCTGCAATCCGCCAATACAGATCTTGCGGGGGCTGCGGCCGCACTTCTGCCAATGCTTGCTCCGGATCGTTGCGAAACGCCCCTGATCGAGTTGGCCGCGAACCCGCACCGCCCGCTGGACCTGCGTGTCGCCGCCGTTCGGGCGCTGGCGCATCGCCACGTCCCGAACAGATTGACGCACCTGACGGCCTTGCTGTCCAGCGCCGCCCAACAGGTCCGCGTCGCGGCCCTGCACGGTCTCAGGAGCATGGCCGACGACGGCGATGGCGAAGCAATCGGAATCCTTGCCCAGGCCATTGCCGGCTCGGTTCTGCCGCCCCGGGACCGGCTCCAGAAACGCCCGCCCGAAGAGGCGGCGGATCTGACGGCGCCCAGAGACGAAGAGGATCGCGCGCGCGCCAATCGGGTTCGGATCACCGCCGATGGCGACATCGTCCCCGATACCGCCGAAGCGGCGGACACCGCTTCCTCGACAGTCGCCTCCATCCAGTCCGAATTGTCGGCGGACCCGCCTGTTTCCCCGGCTCAGGACAAGGCCGCCCCGGACGGGCAAAGCGGAAAAAAGCGCAAACGCCGCGCCGTCGAAGGCCCGGAAACGGTAGCCGACGATCTGTCGCGCGTGGCCATGACGATTGCCGCCGACCTGCCGGATGCACGGCTCGAAACGGCCATTCTCTCCCGGCTCGACGATACGGATAACGGCCTGCGCACCACCGCATGGGAACAGCTGGCCCGCCTGGCCGAGGACGGGCGCGCAGGCCCGCAAGCCCGCACCGCGGCCCTGTCCGCGCTGGAGGAGACCGATCCGGTCATTCGCTTCGCCGCGTTTCGCATCCTGTGCGCACATGGCGCCACCGCGGATATCCAGGCCCGGGCCCTGGTGGATGAAGACGCCCTGATCAGGGCCGCCGCCGTGGCCATGCTGCCCCCGGGCGCGGCGCTGGATCATGTCACCGATCAAGCCTCTGCCGTGCGCGAATCCGCCCTTGGCAATGTGCTGAAGGCACCCGACGGACCCACGGTCATCGCCGCCGTCGACAGGTTGCTGCAATCCGACCACATCGCAACCCTGTCGGAGCTGCTTTCGCGTTCCCCGATTGCCGGGGAACATGCCGCGCGGGTGCTGACATCCGCCATGCCGGCGCGCAATGCCCTTGTCTTGCTGGAGGCATTCGCCCGGGCGCAGGCCGGATAGACAGAAGGGACGGGACCGTATGAAAATCGCCTATGTAACCTCAGCCGGACCTGCTCGCGACGACGGCCTTCTGGCCCGGGTGGCCAGGGATCTGGACGCCTCCGGCTGGCGCACCTGCGGTGTCGTCCAGACCAATCTCCGAACCGGCAAGGACCACCGTTGCGACATGGATCTCAAGATTCTGCCCGACGGACCCACGATCCGGATTTCCCAGTCGCTTGGCCCCGGCGCGCGCGGCTGCCGCCTGAACCCGTCGGCGCTGGAACAGGCCGTAGCGGCCTCCCAGCACCAGCTCGCCAGGGCCGCGGATGTCCTGATCGTCAACAAATTCGGCAAGCACGAGGCCGAAGGGCGCGGTTTTCGGGGATTGATCGCCGAAGCGGTCGCCGGGGGCGTTCCGGTCATCCTGGGCGTAAGCGCGCGGAACCTCGAAGCGTTTCTCGAATATACCCAGGGGCTGGCAACCTGTGTCGCACCAACCACACATGACATAGCGGCCTGGCTGCGCGATCCGGCAACGCAAAGCGATGCGGCCTGAGCGGCGCAATCCACTTTTGAATGGCCGCGCAAAGGCCCGCATTGCCCGCGCGGCCGGGCGCCGGTCTGATCTTGCGTGAAACGCATCCTGCCCTTCCAACCCACCTTGCACCGCTCCCGCGCAACGCCTAGTAAGGCTTAAGCAAACAAGGGAGTGCACGTATGCGTCGCGTCGTCGTCACCGGACTGGGCATCGTCTCGTCCATCGGAAACAACGCCGAAGAAGTCACCGCTTCGCTCAAGGCGGGCACCTCCGGCATCGTGGCCAGCCCCGAAATGGAAATGCACGGCTTTCGCAGCCGCATCGCGGGCGCCCTGAAGATCGACGTGAAAGAGTTCGTCGACAAACGCACCCTGCGGTTCATGGGGCCGGGCGCCGCCTATGCCCATATTGCCATGGGTCAGGCCATCGCCGATGCCGGGCTGACCGAGGATCACGTGGTCAACGAACGCACCGGCCTTGTCGCGGGGTCCGGCGGGCCGTCCACCTCGGCCATGCTCGCCGCCCACCAGACCGTGCTGAAATCCGGCGCGACCAAACGCATCGGCCCTTTCGCCGTTCCCAAATGCATGTCCTCGACGATCTCGGCCAACCTGGCGACCGCGTTCAGGATCAAAGGCATCAACTATTCCATCACCTCGGCCTGTTCCACGTCGCTGCATTGCATCGGCAACGCCGCCGAACAGATCATGATGGGCAAACAGGACGTGATGTTTGCCGGCGGGGGCGAGGAACTGGACTGGACGCTGTCCTGCCTGTTTGACGCGATGGGCGCCATGTCCTCGAAATACAATGACACGCCCGAAAGGGCATCCCGCGCCTTTGACGCGGATCGCGACGGCTTCGTGATCTCGGGCGGCGGCGGTATTGTGGTGCTGGAAGACCTGGACCACGCTCTTGCGCGCGGCGCGCAGATCTATGCCGAAGTCACCGGAATTGCCGCCACCTCGGACGGCCATGACATGGTGGCCCCCTCCGGTGAAGGCGGCGAACGCGCCATGCGCCTGGCCCTGCAAACCCTGCCCCAGGGGCGCAAGGTGGATTACATCAACGCCCACGGCACATCGACCCCGGTGGGCGATGTGGGCGAAGTCGAGGCCGTGCGCCGCGTCTTTGCCGGACAAGCCCAGCCGCCGATCTCCTCGACCAAGTCGATGACCGGCCATGCCCAGGGCGCGGCCGGGGCATTGGAGGCGATTTTCTGCCTGCTGATGCTCAAGAATGATTTCATTACGCCGTCGATCAATGTCGACACGCTTGATCCGGCAATCAACCCGGACGAAATTGCCACAAAAACAATCGAAAACGCCGGCCTCGATACGGTGATGACGAACAGCTTCGGATTTGGCGGAACCAACGGGTCCATGCTGCTGTCGAAATTCAAGGGATAACGAAAACGATGTCGGATATTCTCAAGGGCAAGCGCGGCCTGATCATGGGCGTCGCCAATGAACGCTCCATCGCCTGGGGCATCGCCAAAGCCATGCACGAAGCCGGGGCCGAACTGGCATTTACCTATCAGGGCGAGGCCTTCGGCAAACGTGTCACTCCGCTGGTTGCCAGTCTGGGCAGCGAGTTTCTTGTCGATGTCGACGTGACCGACGACGCCTCGCTGGATCGTGCCTTCGAAGAGCTTTCGGCCAGATGGCCCACCATCGATTTCGTCGTGCACGCCATCGCCTATTCCGACAAGAACGAGCTGACCGGACGGTTTGTCGATACAACCCGCGACAACTTCAAGAATTCGCTTGATATTTCCTGCTACTCGCTGATCGAAGTCGCCCGCCGCGCGCACCCGATGATGGCCGAAAACGGCGGCACGATCCTGACCATGACCTACCAGGGCTCCAATCGCGTGACCCCGTATTACAACGTCATGGGTGTGGCCAAGGCGGCGCTGGAAAGCGCCACGCGCTACCTGGCCAACGATCTGGGCCCCGATGGCATCCGCGTCAACGCGATCTCGCCCGGCCCGATGAAAACCCTGGCCGGCGCCGTGATCGGCGGCGCGCGCGCCACGTTCAAACATACCGGTGCCAACGCCCCGATGCGCGCCAATGCCACACTGGCGGCGATCGGCGGCACCGCCGTCTACCTGGCTTCGGATGCCGGGATCTGCACCACGGGCGAGATCATCCGTGTCGATGGCGGCTACCACGTGCTGGGAATGCCCCAGCCCGAAAACCTCTAGCGCGGCATGGGGGCGCTGCCCCCAAACCCCCGGAGTATTGTCGGAACAATGAAAGACGGCCCCTACCCCCGCTTTCATTGTTCCCGAAATACTCACGGCGCTGACACCTGCCGCGCGAGTGCAGGTCGAAAAGGAAAAAACCTGCCGGCGCCGAGCGGGCTTTTGCCTCTTTCGGGTTTGCGGTCGCTTATCCGATCGACACCAGTTCGATGGCAAATGTCAGATCCTTGCCCGCCAGCATGTGATTGGCATCCAGTGTCACGGCATCGTCGGTGATTGCCGTCACTGTTACCGGCATCACCTGCCCCGTGGGCGACTGCATCTGCAATTGCAGCCCCACTTCCAGCGGGATCTCGGCCGGGATGTCGGCGCGCGGAACGTCCTGCACCGCCTGGTCATGGCGCGGGCCATAGGCCTCGTCAGCCGGGATCTCGGCCACTTTCCTGTCGCCGACGGCCATACCGTCCACCGCCGCATCGAACCCGGGAATCACCTGCCCCGCGCCCAGCGTGAATTCCAGCGGCTCGCGCCCTTGTGAACTGTCGAAGACGGAGCCGTCGTTCAGCGTTCCCGTATAGTGGATGCGTACCGTATCGCCCGATTTTGCGGCTGTCATGAAATATCCTTACTTTCTGCGTTTCTCCGCGCATGACGCGCGGCTTGACGCGGGCACCCTAGTCACCCCTGCCCCGAATCACAAACAGGTCGCCCGGCTTCTGCCACCCCCAGCCAAACGCCCCTTTTCCCCGCGCGCATTTCCTGCCACCATCCCCAAAATCAGGGAGGATCCCATGCCTATCACCACCTGCATCTTCGACGCTTACGGCACCTTGTTCGACGTTGCCGCCGCCGCGCGCGAGGCTGCCGCCGAGCCGGGCCGCGAAGCCTTTGGCGAACATTGGCCGCGCGTGGCCACCGACTGGCGCCTGAAGCAGTTGCAATATACCTGGCTGCGCGCCGTCGCCGGTGCCCATACCGATTTCTGGGAGGTCACTCGCAATGGCCTTGACTGGGCGCTGGAAAATGCCGGGCTGGACCGCGACCCGGAGCTGCGCGAACGCCTGCTACAGCTTTACTGGGAACTCTCCGCCTACCCCGAAGTGCCGCACATGCTGGCCGAACTCAAGGACCAGGGCATGAATACCGCGATCCTTTCGAACGGCTCGCCGGACATGCTCGATGGCGCGGTCCGGTCGGCCGGAATTGGCGCGTTGCTGGATGACGTGCTGTCGGTCGAAAGCGTGGGCATCTTCAAACCCGCCGCCGCGGTCTATGATCTGGTCCTGAAGCGTTTCAACTGCGCGCCCGAGAACGTGCTCTTTGTCAGCTCGAACGGCTGGGATGCCGCTTGTGCCACCGGTTTCGGCTTCACCACCGCCTGGGTCAACCGCGCCGGCGAACCGATCGACCGCCTGCCCTGGACCCCGCAACTCGTGCTCAACGATCTGACCGGAATCCCGCAGGAGACCCACCGCTGATGCCTCGTTTCACCAGTTCCGATGGCCTCTCGCTCTACTATGACGACACCGGCGGCGCCGGTCCGGTCGTGCTTTGTCTCTCCGGCCTGACCCGAAACAGTACCGATTTCGACTATGCCATTCCGGCGCTTGCCGGCGCGCGCGTGATCCGCATGGATTATCGCGGGCGCGGCAAGTCCGACTGGGCCGAAGATTTTACCACCTACACTATCCCGCGCGAGGCCCAGGATGCGCTGGAATTGCTCGATCACCTCGATCTGCCCTCGGCGGGCATTCTCGGCACGTCGCGCGGCGGGCTGATCGCGCTGACGCTTGCGGCCATGGCGCGCGACCGGCTGACGGGGGTCTGTTTCAACGATGTCGGCCCGGTGATCGATCCCGACGGATTGGCGGTGGTGCTGGATTTCCTGGGCCGCGATCCGGTCTGGAAAACCCATGACCAGGCCGCCGCCGTGTTCGGCAGCCGCATGGCCGGCTTTGCAAATGTACCCGCATCGCGCTGGCGTGAAGAAGTGGAACGGCACTTCATCGAAACACCCGGGGGCCTGCGCATCAATTACGATCCGAAACTGCGCGACGCCACCCTGGCCGCCTTTGACCCCAAGGCCGATCCGCCCGACCTCTGGCCGCTGTTCGACGCGCTGGCGGGTCTTCCGGTGGCCGGGTTGCGCGGGGTCAACTCTGACATTCTCAGCCCCGAAACCTTTGCGGAAATGCAAAGTCGCCTGCCGATGATCGCTGCACAGGTCGCGGATCGCGGCCATGTACCTTTTCTTGACGAACCAGAGAGCGTGTCGGTCTTGAGCCGCTGGATCGACGCGCTGCGCCAACAGGAAACTTCATGAATATCGATATGATCCGCGCCGCCGCCAAGCGGCTCAACGGCCACGCCCGGCGTACGCCGCTTCTCACCTCGCCGTTTCTTGACGACATCGCCGGACGACGCGTGCTGGTCAAGCCGGAATGCCTGCAACATACCGGCTCGTTCAAGTTTCGCGGCGGCTGGTCGGCGGTCTCCGCGCTTGATCCCGAAACCCGCAAACGCGGCGTCATCGCCTATTCCTCGGGCAATCATGCGCAGGGCGTGGCCCTTGCCGCCGCCCGGCACGGCATCCCGTCGGTGATCGTCATGCCCACCGACGCGCCCCGGCTCAAGATCGAAAACACCCGCGCGCTTGGGGCCGAGGTGGTGCTGTACGACCGCGCCGGCGGCGAAAGCCGCGAGGACGTGGGCAATGCAATCGCCGCCGGACGCGATCTTACCCTGATCCGTCCCTATGACGAACCCCAGGTGATCGCGGGCCAGGGCACCACCGGTTTGGAAATCGCCGCACAGGCGCATGCCGAAGGGGTTGAGGCGGGCGATGTGCTGGTCTGTTGCGGCGGCGGCGGGCTGACCTCGGGGATCGCGCTGGCGCTGGAGGCCGAGGCGCCGGGACTGCGCGCGCGCCCCTGCGAACCGGAAGGGTTTGACGATACCGCCCGTTCGCTGATCTCGGGGCGAATCCAAACCAATTCCCGCCAGTCCGGCAGCCTGTGCGACGCCATCATCACGCCGGCGCCGGGCGAGATCACCTTTCCGATCATGGCGCGGCTCTGCGGCCCCGGCCTTGTCGTGACCGAGGAACAGGCGCTGCGCGCCATGGCGCTGGCCTTCAAACGGCTCAAGATCGTGGTGGAACCCGGCGGCGCCGTGGCGCTGGCGGCGGCGCTGTTTCACGGGCAAGACATTCAGGGCGAGGCGGTCGTGGCGGTTTGTACCGGTGGCAATGTGGATGCGGATGTGTTTGCCGCGGCCGTCACACGATACGATTAGACATGCCGCCACGCCCCGACATCGCGCCCCTTCACCATCGGAAACCACAATGGCATACCGGGCCGCACCGCCCGATGACCGACAAGCCAAACGTCACAGCCCGTTCCGGGCGCATTTGAAACCGGGAGAATGACCATGCAAATCGCCGATCTTGACGGCACCCGCCTGCATTACCGCATCGACGGCGACCCTGCGGGCGCGCCGGTCCTGTTCATCAATTCGCTGGGCACCGATCTGCGGCTCTGGGATCCGATCCTGCCGCACCTGCCCGACGGCCTGCGCCTCATCCGCTATGACAAGCGCGGTCACGGCCTGTCGGATTGTCCACCCGCGCCCTATGCCATGGGTACGCTGGTGCGCGACGCCGAACAATTGCTGGATATGCTCGACGTGCGCGAGGCGCTGGTGGTTGGGCTTTCGGTTGGCGGCATGATCGCACAGGGGCTGGCCGCGAAACGGCTGGATCTGGTGCGTGCGCTGGTGCTGTCCAATACCGGCGCCAAGATCGGCACGCGCGAGATCTGGGACCAGCGGATCGCCATGGCGCGCGAAAACGGCGTGGCCGCCCTGGCGGACGGGACCATGGAACGCTGGTTCTCCAAGCCGTTCCTGTCGCGCCCGGAACTGGCGCTTTGGCGCAACATGTTCGAACGCACGCCGCTTGAGGGCTTCACCGGCTGTTCGGCGGCGATCCAGGGTACGGATTTCTATACGCCCACCGCAGGGCTGCGCCTGCCCACGCTGGGCATCGCCGGGTCCGAAGACGGCGGCACACCGCCCGATCTGGTGCGCGAAACCGTTGGTCTGATCCCCGGATCGCGCTTTGAACTGATCCGGCGCGCCGGGCATCTGCCCTGTGTCGAAGTCCCCGAAACCTATGCCGCGCTGCTGACCGGATTCCTTCGGGAAACCGGCCATGTCTGACATCCTGCTGGTGCATGGATCCTGTCACGGCGCCTGGTGCTGGCGTGATCTGGAACCGGCACTGGAGGCGCTGGGCCACTCCGCGCGCAGCATCGACATGCCCGGCCACGGCGCCGATCCCACCCCGGTCGGCGCGGTCACGCTGGACAGCTGCGCACAGGCGGTGGTGGACGGGCTGCGCGAAAACACCGTGGTCCTGGCCCATAGCTGGGGCGGCTTTCCCGCCACCCGCGCCGCCGATCTGGCGCCGGGGCGCATCGCGCGGCTGATCTATCTTTGCGCCTATGCGCCGTGGGACGGGTATTCGCTGGCCAACATGCGCCGCACGGCGCCCTACCAGCCGCTGATGCACGCCGTGCTGCGCGCGCCTGACGGGCAAAGCTTTACCATCGATCCGCTGCAAACCCAGGCGGTGTTTTATCACGATTGCCCCCCCGGCACCGCCGAATTCGCCAATATGCGGCTCTGCCCCCAGGCCATCGCGCCCCAGGAAACCCCGATCCGGCTGGGCGCCGGTCAGGCGGGCACGCCGAAGACCTATATCCGCTGCATGGATGACCGCACCATCCCGCCCGAATTTCAGGTCACGATGACCGCTGACTGGCCGCCCGAAGACGTGCATGAAATCGCCACGGGCCACTCGCCCTTCTTTGCCGACCCACAGGGGCTGGCCCGTCTGATCGACCATATCCTCAAGGACTGACACAATGGCCGGATCCGTCTTCGACAGCCCGATATTCGCGCGGCTCTTTCCCACTGGCGAGGCCGGGCGCCTGTTCACCGACAGCGCCGAACTGCGCGCCATGCTGCTGGTCGAGGGAATGCTCGCCAAGGTGCAGGGCGAGCAGGGCATCATCCCGCAGGACAGCGCCTTTTTCATACAGCGCAGTGCGATGGAGGTGCAGATCGATCCGGCCGGGCTGGCCGGGGCGACAGGGCAGAACGGCGTCAGCGTGCCGGGGCTGGTGGCCGCGTTTGCCAAGGCGATGGAGGCCCCAGGGCACAGCCAGTATATCCACTGGGGCGCCACGTCGCAGGATATTATCGACACCGGCCTGATGTTGCGGCTGCGCCAGTTGCTGACCCTGTGCGAAACCGATCTGCGCGCGATCCTGGCGACGCTTGGCACGCAGGCCCTGGCCCACGCAGACACGCCGATGGCCGGGCGCAGCTGGGGGCAGCACGCCACGCTCACCAGCTTTGGTGCGCAATGCGCCGAATGGGGCAACCCGCTGACCGACCTGCTTGAGGAGTTGCCCGCGCTGCGCGATGGCGCGCTTTGGGTGTCGCTGTCGGGCGCCGCGGGCACGGCGGGCGCGCTGGGCGAGAAGGCGGGCGAAACCCGCGCCGCGCTGGCCCGCGCGCTGTCCCTGGCCGATCCGGGCCGCAGCTGGCACACGGATCGCGGCCCGGTGTTGCGCATCGCCGCCTGGCTGGCGCGGGTGACTGCCGCGCTGGGCAAGCTGGGAACCGACCTGGTGGCGCTGGCGCAATCGGGGATCGCAGAGGTCTCGATCGGCCCTGCCGGGGCCTCCTCGACCATGCCGCAGAAGCGGAATCCGGTGGCGGCTTCGGCGCTTGTGGCGCTGGCGCGCCAGTCGGGCGGGCTGATGGCCACGCTTCAGGACGGCGCCATGCACGCCCACCAGCGGGACGGGGCGGCGTGGTTTGCCGAGTGGCTGGCCCTGCCGCAGCTGTGCCTGGGGGCGGCTTCGGCGCTGACCATTGCACGGACGGCCTGTGACGGGCTGGTGCCGGATCCGGTGGCCATGATGGCGGCCGGCGCCGACCCGCTGGGCCTGATCCATGCCGAGGCGCTGAGTTTTGCCCTCGCCGCGCGGATGCCCCGCCCCGAGGCGCAGGCGGCGGTGAAATCACTGTGCGGGGAGGCGCGCGCAACCGGCCAGGCGCTGGCGTTGCTGGCGCATCGTGCCCATCCGGGCCTGGATCTGTCATCGGTGTTTGATCCGGGCACGCAGATGGGGCAGGCCCCGGCGCTGGCGCGCGGTTTTGCGGCGCGGGTGGCCGGGCTTTAGGCAAGGAGGGGGCGCCGCCCCCGTCGCCTTGCGGCGACTCCCCCGGAGTATTTCCGGCAAAATGAAGACCGGGGGTGAGTTCCGCGTGTCAGGTGGTGGCAAGAGCGTTGACGCCCGCCCCGTTTCGTGGCTCATTTCGCGCGGTCTCCCGGAGGTTTCATGTTCACCCGCCTGCCCGTTCTCGTGATCCTTGCAACGGCAGTGATCGACGCCATGGGCTTCGGTCTGATCCTGCCGGTGATGCCCGATCTGATTCGCGACGTGACCGGTGGCGACCTTGCCCAGGCCGCGATCTGGGGTGGGATCCTGTCGACGGTGTTCGCGGTGATGCAGTTCCTGTGCGGCCCGTTTCTTGGCAGCCTGTCCGACCGGTTCGGGCGGCGCCCGGTCCTGCTTGTGTCGCTGGCGGTGATGGCCGCCGATTATGTGGTGATGGCGTTGGCGCAGACGATCTGGCTCTTGGTTCTGGGGCGTATCATCGCCGGGGTGACGGCGGCCACCTATGCCACGGCGCTGGCCTATATGGCCGATATTTCCACGCCGCAGGAAAAGGCCCGCGCCTTTGGTGTGATCGGCGCCGGGTTCGGGATCGGATTTGTGCTGGGCCCGGTCCTGGGCGGGGTGCTGGCCGAGTTCGGCACCCGCGCGCCGTTCTGGGCGGCGGCAGCGCTGGCGGGGATGAACGCGCTGTTGGGCTTGGTGGTGCTGAAGGAAACCGTGACCGACGCCACCCGCCGCGCCTTTGCCTGGAAACGCGCCAATCCGCTTGGATCGCTGGCCGCGCTGGGGCGGCTGCCGGCGGTGGGCAAGTTGTTGATCGTGTTCTTTCTGTACCAGGTGGCCACCGCCGTATATCCGGTGATCTGGCCCTATTTCACTGTCCAGCGTTTTGGCTGGTCGCCGGGAATGATCGGCCTGTCCCTTGCTGCTTACGGGGTGGGTTTCGCCATTGTGCAGGGCGCGCTGATCGCCCCCACGATCCGCATATTCGGCAACCGCCGCACGGTGATTATCGGCCTTGTCATCGAACTGGCCTCGTTTGTGTTCCTGGGCTTTGTCGCCTCGGGCACGCTGTTGCTGGCGATGGTGCCGGTCTTTGCCTTTGGCGCGGTCGGGCTGCCCGCGTTGCAGGGCATCCTGTCGCGCCGGGTGCCCGATGACAGCCAGGGCGAGTTGCAGGGGCTGTTGTCTTCGCTTACCTCGCTGGCCACGATCCTGGCGCCGCTGGTGATGACACAGGTTTTCGCCACCTTCTCGGGCGCGGATGCCCCGATCTATCTGCCCGGCGCGCCCTTCCTGCTTTCGGCGGCCCTGATGGGGCTGGCGATCATCGTCTTTCTGCCGTCACGCAAACCGACGTAGGGTCACATCATCGGTGGGCCGTGTTTTTTGACTCGCCTTTGCCTGCCTCAGCTTCAATTCTGATCCGGAACAACAAGGGAGAGCGCCATGCAAACCATCAAGGCCGCCGTGTGCCATGAATTCGGCCAGCCGCTGGTGATCGAGGACATCCAGCTGGCCGCGCCCGGGATGGGCGAAATCGAGGTCACGCTGAAGGCCGTGGCCATCTGCCATTCCGACATCTCCTTTGCCGAAGGCGGCTGGGGCGGCACGCTGCCCGCCGTCTATGGGCACGAGGCCGCCGGGCACATTACCGCGATCGGCCCCGGCGTGAGCGGGCTGGCGCCGGGCGATCCTGTCATCGTGACCCTGATCCGCGCCTGCGGTGCCTGCCCGTCCTGCGCCGGCGGCAAGCCGACGATCTGCGAGACCCCGGTGGACGGCGACAGCCATCCGCTGCGAACCGCCGCGGGTGGCCCGTTGCATCAGGCCATGGCCTGTGGTGCCTTTGCCGAAAAGGTGGTGGTCAGCCACCGCCAGGTGGTGAAGATCAACGATGACATGCCCATGGATTGCGCCGCGCTGGTGGCCTGCGGGGTCATCACCGGGGTTGGCGCGGTGGTCAATGCCGCTGAACTGCGCGCCGGACAGGACGTGGTTGTGATCGGTGCGGGCGGCGTTGGGCTGAATGCCATTCAGGGCGCGCGCATCGCCGGGGCGCGGCGCATCGTGGCCGTGGACATGTCGCAGGAAAAGCTGGACATCGCCAAACAATTCGGCGCGACCGACGGTATCCTGGCCACCGGGCGCAAGCCGTGGATCGCCGCCATGCGCGCCATGGGGCGCGGCGCGGATGCGGTGATTGTCACGGTCGGCGCCATTCCCGCCTATGACGACGCGCCGCGCTATCTGGGCCGGGGCGGCAGGGTGATCATGGTCGGGATGCCCCATTCGGGCGCAACATCCACCTACGAACCGGTGATCCTGGCCGCTGTCGGTCAGGGCATGATCGGCTCCAAGATGGGCGATGTGGTGATCCAGCGCGACATTCCCTGGATGGTCGATCTTTATCACCAGGGCCGCCTGAAACTGGACGAACTGATCTCGGGGCGCTGGACGCTGGACCAGATCAACGAGGCCATCGCCGATACCAGGACGGGATCGGCCAGGCGCAATGTGATCCTGTTCAGCTAGGACAGGGTGGCATGGGCTGGGGAATCCAGCCCTGGCCCCTCACAACCCCGACATCAGCGACCCGTAGAAAGTGATCCCCTTTTCAAGATTCTCGACCGACAACCGTTCGTTCACCCCATGAAAGCGGGTCAGGTCATCCGCCGTGATCCGAAACGGATTGATGCGATAGGCCGCGTCCGCCGCCGTGGCATAATGTCGGGCGTCCGTGGCCGCAATGGTCAGCCCCGGCACAGAGGCGATCGGGCCAAAGGTGGCGCGGATCGAGGCTTCGATGGCAAGGTACCCCGGCCCGCTGCTGTCAGACACCGGCGAGGCTGGCGAGGCGAAATCGCGATTCATTTCGATTTCGATACTGTCGTCGTCGATCGTGTCGCGCACATGGGCCACGATATCGTCAATGGAATCGCGTGGATGAATGCGGAAATTGATCGTTGCCGTGGCCCGCTGCGCCAGAACGTTCTCCTTGGGCGAGCCTGACAGCATGGTCGGCGCCGTGGTCGTGCGCAGCATCGCGTCCGTGGATGGTGCGCCTGCAAGAATGCCTTCGAGCAGCGGTTCAAACAGCCAGCGATTGGCGAAAATCGCCCGTTTCTCGATGCTGAAATACCGCCCCAGCGCGTCAAAGAACTCTTCCGAAACACCGGTCAGCCCGCCCGGCACCGGTGTGGCCTGCAACTTGGCCACCGCCGTGGCCAGCTTGCCCACCGCCGTTTCACGCGGCGGCATCGAGCTGTGCCCGCCCGCGCCCGTCGCCACCAGCGTCATCGTGACATAGCCCTTTTCGGCGATGTTGATGCTGGCCACCGGCACGTCCAGCCCGGGGATGATCCTGTCGAGCACGAAAGAGCCCTCGTCCAGCGCCCAGCCCAGCCGTTGGCTCCTTGCCGTCAGAAAGTCGGCCACGGCCTGCGCCCCGGTGCCGCCGGTTTCCTCGTCGCCCCCAAAGCTCAGGTAAATCGTGCGTTGCGGCGTGAACCCCTCGCCGATCAGCTGTTCGGCCGCCGTCATGATCGCCACCAGCGCGCCCTTGTTGTCCAGCGTACCACGCCCCCAGACAAAGCCATCCGCCACCACGCCCGCATAGGGCGGATACGCCCATTGATCCAGCGCCACAGGCGCCACCGGCACCACGTCGTAATGCGCTGCCAACAGGATCGGCGGCAGCGTGTCATCGCGGCCCTGCCATATGTAAAGCGGCGTCGCCGGGTCCAGCACCACGCGTTCCATCGTGGCAAACACCTGCGGCCATGTGGTTTCCATCCAGCCCAGAAAGGCGCGGAAATCCGGGCGGGTCATGTCGGTCGAGACCGTCCGAAAGGTGACGGCCGCGCTCAGATCCCGCACCGCCTTGTCCAGATCGGCGCCAAATGCAAACGGCTCGTTTTCGGCCACGGGTGCCGGGCGGTACTGCCCGGTGCGCACCGCGATCACCGCGATCAGCACCAACACCGCGAACCCCAGCCCGCGCAAACTCCATTTCAGCATCTCTTGTCTCCCCGTTCTCCCCTGGCGTCAAACTTGCCGCGTCCCGTGCATGCTGTCACGGCTGACTTGACGTTACACCCCCGGCTCCGACGCGCCGCCGTCGCTTTTTGGCTTGCGCCACTTCGCCCGCACCGCCACCCTGCTGGCCAAAGGGAGACCCGGATGCGCCTGCAAGATCTCGACATCATCGTCACCGCCCCTCCGGCCCCCGGCTGGGGCGGACGCTACTGGATTCTGGTGAAACTCACCACCGATACCGGGATCACCGGCTGGGGCGAATGTTATGCCTCGACGATCGGACCGGACGCGATGACCCATGTCATCACCGATCTGTTCACGCGGTATTTCCTTGACGAAAACCCCGAAAATATCGAGCGCCTGTTCCGCCGCTGCTATTCCTCGGGCTTCACCCAACGCCCCGACCTGACCGTGATGGGCGCCTTCTCGGGGCTTGAAATCGCCTGCTGGGACATCCTGGGCAAGGATCGCGACCGCCCCGTGCACGCCCTGATCGGCGGGCGCATGAATGACAGGCTGCGCGCCTATACCTACCTCTACCCCCTGCCCCATCACGATCTGAACAGGTTCTGGTCCTCGCCCGACATGGCTGCCGAATCTGCCCTCGCCATGGTGGACAAGGGCTATACGGCGGTGAAATTCGATCCCGCCGGCCCCTATACAATGCGCGGCGGGCACATGCCGGCCATGAACGACATCACCAAATCCGTCGCCTTCTGCGCCGCCATCCGCAAGGCCGTGGGCGACCGCGCCGACCTGCTGTTCGGCACCCATGGCCAGTTCTCCACCGCCGGGGCGATCCGGCTTGGCACCGCGCTCGAACCCTATGCGCCGCTGTGGTTCGAAGAACCGATCCCGCCCGACAATATCGCCGAAATGGCCCGCGTGGCACAGGCCGTCACCACCCCTGTCGCCACCGGCGAACGGCTGACCACCAAGGCCGAGTTTGCCGAAGTGCTGCGCCAGGGTGCCGCCAGCATCCTGCAACCCGCCCTGGGGCGCGCCGGCGGAATCTGGGAAATGAAGAAAGTCGCCGCCATCGCCGAGGCCCACAACGCCCAGATGGCGCCGCATCTCTATGCCGGACCGGTCGAATGGGCCGCCAATCTCCAGCTTGGATTCTCGATCCCCAACTGCCTGCTGGTGGAAAGCATCGAGACCGATTTCCACTATGCCCTGATCAAGAACGCCTTTCGCGTCGAAGACGGCTATATCCGCCTGCCCTCCGGCCCCGGCCTTGGCATCGAGCTGGACGAAGACCTGGCCCGCGCCCACCCCTATACCGGTGACGGGCTGCACCTGGAAATGCAGGATGCCCCCTGCGACTACCGGCTTGGCAACAATTTTCAGGGCGGCGCGCCACCCGTCACCCAATAGCGCCCGGATACACCCGGGTTTTCGTCCGGGCGTATTGCGCGCAGGCCTGGCGGCACGCCCAGCTTGCCACGCGCCCGGCGGCCCAATAGCGCCACAATCTCGCATTGCGGCCAGAGCCATGCTATATCAAGCAAAAGTTCCAAGGATGCGCCGACATGAACATGCAATCGCCCCCTGCCCCCCCTTCGGAAATGGCCCACAGCGCCGCCGCGGCCGCCGCCTATCTCAAGACATTGGCCCACGAAGGCCGCCTGATGATCCTGTGCCACCTGGGATCGGGCGAGAAATCCGTGGGCGAACTGGAAAACCTGCTGGAAATCCGCCAGGCCGCCGTCAGCCAGATGCTCGCCCGCCTGCGCGAAGAGGGGCTGGTCTCCACCCGGCGCGACGGCAAGACGATCTATTACAGCCTGGCCGACCAGAACACCGCCGAAGTGATCGGCATGCTGTATCGCCTGTTCTGCGGCCCCGATCAGGACTGATCCCCATTGGCCCAACCGGCCCTGCCACCAGAGCTTGAAACCTGGTTCGCCCGGCGCGGCTGGCAGCCGCACCCGCATCAGCGCGCCATGCTCGACAGGGCCAATGCGCCCTGCGTGCTGCTGATCGCCCCCACCGGCGGCGGCAAGACAATGGCCGGTTTTCTGCCCACGCTCGCCGATCTGGCCCGCGCGCCTCATGCCGGGCTGCACACGCTTTATGTCAGCCCGCTCAAGGCGCTGGCCGCCGATATCAAGCGCAACCTGCGCACCCCGGTGGACGAAATCGGCCTGCCCATCCGCATCGAAGACCGGACCGGCGACACGTCCAACACCGTCAGGAAACGCCAGCGCGCCGATCCGCCCCACATCCTGCTCACCACCCCCGAAAGCCTTGCGCTGCTCACCTCCTACCCGGACGCGCCCCGCATCTTTGCCGGGCTGAAACGGGTGATCGTGGACGAGGTGCACGCCCTTGCCGAAAGCAAACGCGGCGATCAGCTGTTCCTGGCGCTGGCCCGGCTGCAAACCCTGTGCCCGGATCTGCGCCGGGTCGGCCTGTCGGCCACGATCGACCGCCCCGACGACATCGCCGCCCTGCTGGCCCGCCATCCCGACCCCTGCGAGATCATCACCGCCGATCCCGGCCCGGACCCCGATATTTCCATGCTGGAAACGGATACCCCCCCGCCCTGGTCGGGGGGTGGGGCGGCCTATGCGATCCCTGCGGTTCTGGAACAGGTCAAGCAACACAAGACCACGCTGATCTTTCACAACACCCGCGCGCAGGCCGAGATCTTCTTTCGCAACCTGTGGCTGGCCAATGACGAAAGCCTGCCGATCGGCATCCACCACGGCTCGCTGGACCGCGAGCAGCGCCACCGGGTCGAATCCGCCATGGTGCGCGGCGACTTGCGCGCCATTGTCTGCACCGGCTCGCTGGATCTCGGGCTGGACTGGGGCGATGTCGATCTGGTGATCCAGGTCGGCGCCCCCAAGAACGTGAAACGCCTGGTGCAACGCATCGGGCGCGCCAATCACCGCTACAATGCTCCCTCCAAGGCGCTTCTGGTGCCCGCCAACCGCTGGGAAATCGTGGAATGCGTCGCCGCGCTCCAGGCGGTGCGCGACCATGATCTGGACGGCGATCCCCGCGGCCCCGGCCCGCGCGACGTGCTGTGCCAGCATATCCTGCTGACCGCCGCCGCCGGGCCGTTCGATGCCGACGATCTGTTGCGCGAAGTCCGCACGGTTGGCGCCTTTGCCGATCTGTCGCGCGCCGAATTCGAGGCCTGCCTCGATTTCTGCGCCACCGGCGGCTATGCCCTGCGCGCCTATGACCGCTGGCAACGCCTGCAACGCCGCCCGGACGGGCGCTGGCACCTGCGCGATCCGCGCGCCGCCGCCTCGATCCGCATGAACGCGGGCACCATCCAGGACAGCGACCGGCTCAAGGTACGGCTGCGCCGCGCGCGCGGCGGCAAGCCGCTGGGCGAGGTGGAAGAGAGCTTTGCCGCCACGCTGTCGGCCGGGGATACATTCCTGATCGGTGGCCGGATCGTGCGGTATGAAGGCTTGCGGGAACTGACTGTCGAAGTCTCGCGCAATGCTTCAAGAAAGCCGCGTATCGCCGTGTTTTCCGGCACGAAATTCGCCACATCCACCCAGCTCTCTCAGCGTATCCTGCGCAATCTCCAACGCAATGACTGGCCCGAACTGCCCGCCCACACCCTCGCCTGGCTAAGCCTGCAACGCCAGATGTCGCGCCTGCCGGAACCGGACCGGCTCCTGATCGAAAGTTTCCCCCATGACGGGCGCGAAAACCTGTGCATCTACGGTTTTGCCGGGCGCAATGCACAACAAACACTGGGGCTGATCCTGACCAAGCGGATGGAGGAAACCGGCCTCGCACCCATGGGCTTTGTCTCCACCGACTATGCCACCCTGATCTGGGGGCTGGATGCCGTGAGCGATCCCAAACCCCTGTTTGATCTCAACGGGATGCGCGACGGTCTTGATGGCTGGCTGGCGGGCAATGCGCTGATGAAACGCAGCTTTCGCGGCGCCGCCACCATTGCCGGGCTGATCGAACGCAACAGCCCCGGCAAGCGGAAATCCGGGCGCCAGGCCACGTTTTCCTCGGACATCCTCTACGACACGCTTCGGAAATACGATCCCGACCACCTGCTGATGCAGATCACCCGTCAAGAGGCGTTGCGCGGGCTGGTGGATTTTGGCCGGATCCAAGACCTGCTTTCCCGCGTTGGCACCCGCATCGATCTTGTCCGCACGCCGCATGTCACCCCCTTTTCCGCGCCTTTGTTCCTGGAAATGGGCAAGGTCTCGGTGCAAAGCGGCAGCGCCGAAGAGCGGCTGCTTGCCGAAGAAACCGACGCGCTGATGCGCCAAAGCGGCCTGTCCGCCATGTAGCCCCGCGCCGCGATGGCCCGATGGCGGGCTTATTGCCGGAATCAAGCAGGCCCGGGCGCATCACGCTTGCACCGGCGCCGCCCGCCGTCTAGCAATTCACCATGAACGGCGTACAGTTTTCCCTGGCCGGCGCGGCCCTCACCGCGCTTGGCTCCGGCGGCCTTTGGTGGGCCGATCAGCGCCTGCTGGTGGTCTCCGATCTGCATCTGGGCAAGGCTGGCCGCGTCCTGCGCCAGGGCGGCGCCGCTCTGCCGCCCTACGAAACCCGCGACACGCTGATCCGGCTGGAAAACGATCTGCGCATGACCAATGCGGGCACTGTCGTGTGTCTGGGCGACAGTTTCGACGATCCCGAAGCCGCCCGCACCCTGGCCGAATCCGACCGGCTGTGGATCAACCGCCTTCAGGCCGGGCGGCGCTGGGTCTGGATCGAGGGCAACCACGACCCCGGGCCGATGGATCTGGGCGGCACCCACCTGGCCGAATTGCCGCGCCCGCCGCTGGTCTTCCGCCATATCGCGCAGGCCGGTCAAAGTGGCGAGATTTCAGGCCATTACCACCCCAAAGTTCGTGTGCAAACCCGGCTGCGCGCGATCTCCCGCCCGGCCTTTCTGTTTGACAGCGACCGCGTGATCCTGCCCGCCTTTGGCACCTATACCGGCGGGCTGCGCAGCACGGATGACGTGCTCAGCACCCTCATGCGCCCCGAAGCCCGTGCCATCCTCACCGGCCAGACCCCGCGCATGATCCCCATGCCACGTTAAACAACCGACGCACGCCCCTGTAATCACTAAATAATACCGGCTTCCTCCAACGCGCCCCGATAGGTCCGGCTGACCGGAACACGCGCGCCGTTGACCAATTCCAGGAACACGCGCCCCTGCGCCGCGTCATGCCCCCTGATCGCATCCCGCGCCACCCAGTGCGAGCGGTGCACCCGGAACCCCTCCACACCCTCCATCTCGCCAATCGCATCGGTCAGGCGCATCCTGATCACCTCCTGCCCCCTGTCCGTACTCACACAAACCGAATGATCCGTCACGCTCAACGACAGGATCCGCGATCCCATCCCCTCTGACAAACGCTCCGCCAGGCGCGGCTGAAATCGCATTGCCGCCCGCGACGGCGCGCCAAAGGCCTGAACCACAATGGCACGGATGCCGACCACCGCAATGGTCACAAGCAGCACATAGGCCAGCGCCAGCCGGTACGAAAGATTGGCACCGGCGGCCGCAAAATACGGGATCCGCCCAATGCCCCACACCGCCGTCGAAATCAACAGCGCGGCAAACAAACCCTCCAGGAAAAACCGCCCCGCCGCATCCCGGCGCGGCCCGACAATCACGGCCAACCCATGCCCGCCAAATCCCAGAACAAAGGACATCGTCACCACGCTGACCCAATAGATCAGCCGCTGGCTGAACCGCATCGACGTGAACGTCCCGAACGGGCTGGCGGCAACCGCAACGACACACAGGATGATCCAGATCGCCAATATGCGCGGGGTGAACATCGCCCCGAACACCATGCGAAAAACAATTTCTATCTTCTTCAATCTCTTACCCGGGATCTCGGTCAAAAATACTCCCCGCCGGACTGGCCGCTTGCCTTCCGTCTCAATTGCCTTTCTTCTGCCAATTATCCCGTCACCCGACAATACGCATAAGGGGAAAACCGGTGCACTTGTCTCCTGAAATCGTGAACAAGATCGAAACCAGCTTTGCCGCCCAGTCGATGATGGCCACATTCGGCGCGCAGCTGGCGGAAATTTCCCCCGGCGCCGTGACAATCACCGCCACGATCCCCGAAAACTGCCGCCAGCAACATGGCTACGCCCATGCCGCCCATACGTTTGGACTGGGCGATTCGGCGGCGGGCTACGCCGCCCTCTCGGTCATGCCGGAACAGTCCGAAGTGCTCACCAGCGAGATGAATATCCACCTGCTTGCCCCCGCACGGGGCGACCTGATCCAGGCCACAGGCCGCGTGATCAAACCCGGCCGCCGCCTGGTGATCGTTCAGGCCGAGGTCTTCGCCATCACCGGCGCCACCCGCACGCAAATCGCGCTGATGACCGGCACCATGGTCCCGATCCTGCCCAAAGGCTAAGGCGGTTCCCGGCCCGGCCCGTCATTGTTCCTCGGAAATGTCCGCCCGTCAGGCCGTCAGCCCTTCCGGCTCGGCAAGCCCGTTGGCCCGGCAACAGGCCGTGACCGTGTTGGCCAAAAGGCAGGCAATCGTCATTGGCCCCACCCCGCCCGGCACCGGCGTGATCGCTCCGGCCACCGCGGCGGCGCTCTCGAAATGCACATCCCCCACCAGCCGCGTCTTGCCTTCGCCCTTTTCCGGCGCGTCGATACGGTTGATGCCAACGTCGATCACCGTCGCGCCCGGCTTGATCCAGTCGCCCGGCACCATCTCGGGCCGTCCCACGGCCGCCACCACGATATCGGCGCGGCGCACCACATCCGGCAAATCCCGGGTCCGCGAATGCGCGATCGTCACGGTACAACTGTCACCCAGCAACAATTGCGCCATCGGCTTGCCCACGATGTTGGAGCGCCCCACAACCACCGCATCCAGCCCCGAAAGGCTCCCGTGATGGTCACGCAACATCATCAGACAGCCCAGCGGCGTGCAGGGCACCATGCTCTTCTGCCCCGTACCCAAAAGCCCGACATTGGAAATATGGAACCCGTCCACATCCTTTTCCGGGGCAATCGCGTTGATCACCAGATCTTCGTTCAGATGGCCCGGCAACGGCAACTGCACCAGAATGCCATGCACCGCCGGATCCGCGTTCAACCGCGCGATCAGCGCCAGCAGATCGGCCTCGCCCGTATCGGCTTCCAGCTTGTGTTCATAGGAATTCATACCCACTTCAACAGTCTGCTTGCCCTTGGACCGCACATAGACCTGGCTCGCCGGATCTTCCCCCACCAGCACCACCGCCAATCCCGGCGTGATTCCGTTTTCCGCCTTCAGCCGGGCCACATGCTCCGCCACCTTCTCGCGCACCCTGGCCGCAAAGGCCTTGCCGTCAATACGTGTCGCCGCCATTTTTCTTCCTCGTCAGATCACGCCCCGGTGTCCATCATCGCACATTCCGATGCAACCCCACGCGCGCCTTCATTTTGCCGGAAATACTCCCGCCGGAGGCACCAGGCGCGGGGCCGGCTCGATGCCGGGCCCGCGCCTCGCCCCGCTCAGAACAATCCTTCAACCAATCCTTCGTCGTTGATCCGGATAGTCTCGGCGGCCGGCTTGCGCGGCAGGCCCGGCATGGTCATGATCTCGCCGCAGATCACCACGACAAACCCGGCCCCCGCACTCAGCCGCACCTCGCGGATCGGCACCGAATGCCCGGTCGGGGCGCCGCGCAGGTTGGGATCGGTGGAAAACGAATACTGCGTCTTGGCCATGCAGACCGGCAGATGTCCGTACCCGGCCTCCTCCCAGGTCCGCAGCTGGTCGCGAATCTTCTTGTCCGCCAACACCTCGTCGGCGCGATAGATCGCCGTCGCCACCCGCTCTATCTTTCCGAACAGGCTCATTTCGTCGTTGTAAAGCGGCGCGAACTGGCTCACCCCCGCATCGGCGATCTCGGCCACACGCCTGGCCAGTTCCTTCGTCCCTTCCGAGCCCTTTTCCCAATGCTGGCACAGGATCGCTTCGGCGCCCTGACCGGCCACATAGTCCCTGACCGCCTGAACCTCCGCGTCGGTATCGGTGACAAAATGGTTTATCGCCACCACCACCGGAACACCGAATTGCTTGAGGTTGCCGATATGGCGGCCCAGGTTGGCACAGCCCTCTTTCACGGCCGCCACGTTTTCGGGCCCCAGATCGGCCTTGGCCACGCCGCCATTCATCTTCATCGCGCGGATCGTCGCCACCAGCACCACACAGTCGGGCGCCAGCCCGGCCTTGCGGCACTTGATGTTCATGAATTTCTCGGCCCCAAGATCGGCGCCGAACCCGGCTTCCGTCACCACGTAATCCGCCACCTTGAGCGCCGTTGTGGTGGCAATCACCGAATTGCACCCATGCGCGATATTGGCAAACGGCCCGCCATGCACAAAGGCCGGGTTATTCTCCAGCGTCTGCACCAGATTGGGCTGCATCGCATCCCTGAGCAGAACCGTCATCGCGCCATCGGCCTTGATATCGCGCGCATAAATCGGCGAACGGTCCCGGCGATAGGCCACGATCATGTCGCCCAGCCGCTTTTGCAGATCGTTCAGATCATTGGCAAGACACAGGATCGCCATCACCTCCGACGCCACCGTGATGTCAAACCCGGTCTGGCGCGGGAACCCGTTGGCCACCCCGCCCAGGCTTGTCACCATGTCCCGCAACGCGCGGTCGTTCATGTCCAGCACCCGGCGCCAGGTCACGCGGCGCTCGTCAATCTCCAGCTCGTTGCCCCAGTAGATATGGTTGTCGATCATCGCGCTCAACAGGTTATGCGCCGCCGTGATCGCATGGAAATCGCCGGTGAAATGCAGGTTCATCTCCTCCATCGGCACGATCTGCGCATACCCGCCCCCCGCGGCGCCGCCCTTCATGCCGAAATTCGGCCCAAGCGAGGCTTCGCGAATACAGATCGCCGCCTTCTTTCCGATCGCACACAGCCCGTCGCCCAGCCCCACCGTTGTGGTGGTCTTTCCCTCGCCTGCCGGGGTCGGGTTGATCGCGGTGACAAGGATCAGCTTGCCATTCTCGCGCCCCTGAACCGAGTTGATGAACTCCTGGCTCACCTTGGCCTTGTCATGGCCATAAGGCAGCAGATCGTCGCTGCCAATGCCCAGCTTGGCCCCGATCTCCTGGATGGGGCGTTTCTTTGCCTCGCGGGCAATCTCGATATCGGTTTTGAAGGTCATGTCAGTCCCTGTTGCAGCGATATTGTTGCATCTGCCCGGAACACTAGCCTGCACCGCCCCCACGCAGGTCGGCATTTCCGACATTTTCCGCGCTGCTTGCGTCGGGATCGGCGGCGGCGGTTTCTTTTTGGAAACGGCTGCACCCCATCGGCGCGCCGGGCGCTACGGCGCGCGCGCCGCCTCCAGGTGGTGCCAGACAGGCTGATCCGGGATGAACAGGCGCAGCACATCGCCCAGCTTTACCGCGCCGGGCCGCTCCACCCAGGCCGTCACCCCGCGCCGCCCCGCGGCGGCGGCCTTGAATGTCCTGCCCGCGCCCGGATGCGCCGCCTCGATCACCTTGCCCGGCAACACGCAGGGGCGGTTTTCCATGTCCACCACCAGCGTGGCACCGCTGTCGGCCTGCAACCGCGAGGATGGCGGCAGGTGGCTCAGGTCCGGCAGACCCCGCAACACCATCGACGCGCCCAGCATGGCCGGATCCAGCACCCCCAGCCCGATCGCCGCGGCGATCGCCGCCAGATCCTCGGCCGCAACCACCGAAAGCTGGCGCGTATTGGCGATCTCCGTCCCGCGCGGATGCAGCGCCAGAACCCGGCTGCAAGACGGGCGCGTGATCCCGCCATGGTGCTCGCCCACCGCCCCACCCAGTTTCAGCTCCAGCGCATCCATCGGCGCGGCGCGCAGATCCGCCTCCGAATCCGCCACCCGGCCCAGCCAGACGATTTCTCCGCGAAACTGCGTTGTTTTCAAAGCCGGCATCCGCCCCGCGCCTCCAATTCCCGTCACCTCCGGCGCAGCGTAAAGAACAATCGCCGGAATGGAAACAGGACCGACCCATCCTGACGCGGCGGATAGGCCGCGCGCAACTCTGCCTCATAGGCCGCGATCAGCCGGTCCCGCGCGCGCCTGTCCAGCCCCGCCAGAAACGGACGGCCAAAGGTGGCTTGCGTGAACTGCCGTACCGGATGACCCGCGCCAACCGGCGCCAGATGTTGCAGATATTCGGTCTGCCACACCCGCATCTCGCCCAGCGGAGACAGCAGGTCATGATATTGTGCGCCGGTCAGGATTTGCGAGCTTGTGGCAACAGGCCGATCCGCAAACACCGCGCGCCAGGCCCTGCTCCATCCCGCATGGGACGGCGCGGCATTCTGCGCCGGCATCTGCACGGCGAGCATACCCCCCGGCGCCAGCCTCCGGGCCAGCGCCGGGATCAGTGTATCGTGATCCCCCAGCCATTGCAGGGCCGCGTTGGAATAGATCACCGCCGGCGCACCTTCCGGCGCCCAGCCCGCGATATCCGCCTCTTCCAGCGCCGCATAGACACCCCGCTCCGCCGCGCGCGCCAGCATCGCCGGTGAATTGTCCATGCCGATCAACCTCCGCGTGCCAAACCGCGCAGCCAGCGCCGGGCCAACGGGGCCATTGCCACAGCCAAGGTCGATCACGTCGCCTTCGGGCACCGATCCCACCCGCGCCAGCAGGTCCAGCGCCGGTTGCAGCCGCTGGTCGGCGAAAGCCTCGTATTGCGCCGGGTTCCAGTCCGCCATTATTTCGCGCGCCCCTCGATCCGCCCGGCACCGGAATTCGTGGCGAATTCCGCAACCGCCCATGCGAAAGGGCC
Organism: Thiosulfatihalobacter marinus; assembly: GCF_016019955.1. Lineage (GTDB taxonomy): Bacteria > Pseudomonadota > Alphaproteobacteria > Rhodobacterales > Rhodobacteraceae > Shimia > Shimia marinus_A. The sequence continues at coordinate 206,175 of NZ_JAECRZ010000001.1, read as the reverse complement.
GGGGTATTCCCCGGCCCTGTGATATGTCTCAAGCTGTCGGTTCCGGCTCCATCCCGCCTTCGCCGCTTGGTTTCTTGCGCGGTTTGGTCTTGGGCACCGCCGTAATGCTGGGCGCGTTGCCCTGATCCGGCTCGTCATCATTATCCCCGCCCGTATGAGGCGGTTCGCCCTTCATGACGCGCTTGATCTCGTCGCCGGTCAGGGTCTCGTATTCCAGCAACCCTTCGGCCAGCCGTTCCCATTCGTCCTTGTGCTCCACAAGGATCTCATGCGCCCGCTCATAGCCGCGCTGGATGAACCGCTTCACCTCTTCCTCGATCAGTTCCTTGGTATGGGCCGAAACCGAGAACCCGGCGGTATTGCCGCTATAGCCTTCATGCGCCTCGGCATAATCGATATTGCCCACCTTGTCGGACATGCCCCAGCGCATCACCATCGCGCGTGCCAGCTGGCTGGCCTGCTGGATATCGCCAGCCGGCCCGTTGGACACGTGATCCTCGCCGTATTTGATCACCTCGGCGGCCTTGCCCGCCATGGTCATGGCCAGCTTTTGCTCACATTCGTCGCGATGCCAGTTCAGCCGGTCCATTTCCGGCAAACTCACCACCATCCCCAGCGCCCCACCGCGCGGAATGATCGTCGCCTTGTAGACCGGATCGCATTCCGGCAGCTTCAGACCCACAACCGCGTGCCCGGCCTCGTGATAGGCGGTCTTTTCCTTCTGATCGGCGGTCAGCACCATGCTGCGGCGCTCCGCCCCCATCATCACCTTGTCCTTGGCGTTCTCGAAATCTTCCATGGTCACGAAACGCCGCCCCACACGCGCCGCCATCAACGCGGCCTCGTTCACCAGGTTGGCCAGGTCCGCGCCCGAAAACCCGGGCGTGCCGCGCGCGATGATGCGCAGATCCACATCCGGGCCCAGCGGAGTCTTGCGGGCATGCACCGCCAGGATCTTCTCGCGCCCCTTGATATCGGGGTTACCCACGGTCACGTTCCGGTCGAACCGGCCCGGACGCAACAGCGCCGGGTCCAGCACATCCTTGCGGTTCGTGGCCGCCAGGATGATCACACCCTCATTGGCCTCGAACCCGTCCATTTCCACCAGAAGCTGGTTCAGCGTCTGTTCGCGCTCGTCATTGCCACCACCATAGCCGGCGCCACGATGGCGGCCCACGGCGTCGATCTCGTCGATGAACACGATACAGGGCGCGTTCTTCTTGGCCTGTTCGAACATGTCACGCACACGGGACGCGCCCACACCCACGAACATCTCCACGAAATCCGAGCCGGAGATGGTAAAGAACGGCACGCCCGCCTCGCCCGCGATCGCGCGCGCCAAAAGCGTCTTGCCGGTGCCCGGAGGGCCCACCAGCAGCGCGCCCTTGGGGATCTTGCCGCCCAGACGGCTGAATTTCTGCGGGTTGCGCAGGAATTCCACGATCTCTTCCAGCTCTTCCTTGGCCTCGTCGATCCCCGCCACGTCGTCAAACGTCACGCGGCCATGTTTCTCGGTCAGCATCTTGGCCTTGGACTTGCCAAAGCCCATGGCCCCCCCCTTGCCGCCGCCCTGCATCCGGTTCATGAAATAGATCCACACGCCGATCAGCAACAGGAACGGCAGCAGGCTCAGCAGGAACGCCTGGAACCCGCTCTGCTCCTGGCTCTCGGCGCGCACCGGGATGTTCTTGTCGATCAGCAGGTTCGTCACTTCGGCATCGGTTGGCTTGATCGTGACATAGCTGGTGCCGTCCTTGGTGGAATACCGCACCTTCTCTCCATCCAGCGTGACACTGGCCACCTGATCGTTTTCCACGGCGGCCACGAAATCCGAATAGCTGTTCTCACGGCTTTGCAATGTCGTGCCATCACCGCTGAACAAATTGAACAGAGCCAGGATCAGCAGAAAAAGAACGACCCAAAATGCAATATTGCGTGCGTTGCCCAAGGCAAATCTCCCAAGGTTAGACCGGCGCTGTCCCTATCACAGCGGGTGTTACAGTTAAATAGACATCACGCCAGCAGGTTCAATGCGATAATTGTCCCTGATCCCGTCCCAGACCGGGGAAATCCGCCCGTTCCGGTTCCATCACCGCGCGCCAGCCCCGTGCCAGCCCGGCGAAAGGCGCCGCCACCAACACTGCGTCGCGCCAAACCGCCGGGCTGGAGATCACGCTCTGGCGCGGCAGCCCGCCGTCCCGCCAGCCCGGGCACTCACGCAAACCGTCCTCGCCCAACGCCCTGATTTTCATACCTTTTCCTCCAGGTCCAATCAGCCGCCAGCGCCCGTCCCACGGCTCTCCCAAGGCACAGGACACCGCCGCGACGGCCTTCCATTCCCGCAGGATACGCATCCGCCCCCCCTTGCGGATCACCAGACAGCCATGCAGCGCCACCGGCCGCGCGGCTTCCAGCGCCCCGACCAGCGCGTCATGGCGTGGCCGATAGCTCTGCCCCGAGACCCAGCACAATGCCTCGGCCAGAAGACGGGCGCGCAGCTCGTCCGGGGCCGCATCGAACGGCGCGGCCTCGATCACCACGTCGCCCGCCTCCAAAGTCACAACTGTCCGCGCCAGCGCGGCCATACCGTATTCCAGCGCGGCCCGCGCCCGCGCCATATGCGCCGCCGTGCGCGTCAGCCGCGCCACATCCAGATCCAGCGCGGCAATCGCCTGGCGCACCCGCACCCGCGCATACCCCGTATCCTCGTTGCTCGGATCCTCCGCCCAGCGCAGCCCCTGGGCACGCAAGTAATCGCGCAGCTCGGCGCGCCGCACCTCCAGCAAGGGCCGCAGCCAGGTGATGCCCTCCCGCCGGGCCACCGGTGCCATCGCCGCCAGCCCGTCCACGCCCGATCCGCGCGCCAGCCGCATCAGTACCGTTTCCGCTTGGTCATCCGCCGTGTGGCCCAGCGCCACGTGACCGATCCCGCAGCCCTGCGCCCATTGCGCAATCGCTGCACCGCGCCCTTGCCGGGCTGCGTCCTGCACATTGCCGTGCCCGTCCCAGCGCCAGGTCAAGATCGCGTGATCCAGCCCCCGCGCGGCGCAATACCGCGCCACCAGCGCCATCTCGTCGCGCGCCTGCGGTCGCAGCCCGTGATCCACGCTCGCCACCGCCAGCGCCACTCCCGCCTCGTGCAACAGGTCCAGCAGCGCCAGCGAATCGCCGCCGCCCGACACCGCCACCCCAATCCGGGGCCAGGTTCGGAGCCGTTCCCCTTCGGGTGTGTCATCGCCGGGCAACATCCCGGCCAGCGCCTCGGCCAGCCGGGTTTGCAGGCTCACTGGCACTGAAGCCGTGCCATCTCGGCGCGGGCCTGCGCCACTTCGGGCGCGCCCGGATAGCGCACACCAACTTCGTTGAGCGTCACACAGGCCTCGTTGGTCTGCTCAAGTTTGCCCAGAGAGCGGCCCAGATTGAACAGCGCCTCCGCTGCCACGCTGCCCTGCGGCGCCCCGGAATAGGCTTCCAGAAAGGCCCGCGCCGCGCGCGTGTTCTCGCCCAGCCCCTCATAAGCCTGACCGCGCCGCAAATGCGCCTCGGCTTCCAGCGGGCTGCCCGGATAGGTGTCGACAAAGCCGGTGAACTGATCGGCGGCGGCGCCGTATTCGCCCGCCTCCAGCGCCGCGCGGGCGCGCTCGAAATCCGCGCTCTCGCCCACCGCCAGTTCGCTCGCGGCGTCATTGCCGGCCCGCTCGTCCCCTCCGGCGGGCGGCAGGTCGCCCATGTCCCCGCCCAGGGTGCTGGTCTCGCCCAGCTGGCTCAGATCGCCGCCCTCCAGCTCGACCAGCCGGAACTCCAGATCGCCGATCCGGTTGGTGCCATCCTCGACGATCCGCTCCACCCGGAATTGCAGCTGTTCGGTCTTGCCGGTCAGCGATTGCAGCTGTGCCTCGATCGCGTCCAGCCGCTCCAGCGTGGTGCCCCCCGCCGGAACGGAACCCGGGGCGCCGGTGGTGTTCAGCTCGCGTTTCAGCCGTTGGATTTCCACATACAGCACCGAAAGCTGCTGGCGGATATCGGCCAGCGTTTCCGAGCGCGACTGTGCCCGCCCCGCCACCGGTGCCAGCACCACCGCCGCGCCCAGGGCCGAGATCAGGGCCAGGACCAGAACCTGACGTGTCCTCATCGTGACTTACCCCGTTGCACCCGCGGCCAGAACCGTCACCGCGCGGCGATTCTGCGCATAACAGCTTTCGGCCGAACACAGTTCGATCGGGCGCTCCTTGCCATAGCTCACCGTTCGGATGCGGTTGGCCGAAACGCCCTGCGCCACCAGCAACTGGCGCACCGCGCTGGCGCGCCGCGCGCCCAGCGCCAGGTTATATTCGCGTGTGCCCTGCTCGTCGGCATGGCCCTCGACCACGGCGGTATATTCCGGGTTGTCCAACAACCAGTTCGCCTGGGCCAGCACCGTCAGCCGCCCCTCGTCGCTCAGCGTGGACTGGTCCACCGCAAACAACACCCTGTCGCCAACCACCTGCTGGAAATGGGCGATCGATGTCGGATCGTCCACGCTGCCCGCCGTCGCGCCGCTCTGGCTGCCCGGCCCGTCGGTGCCGGAATACAGATCGCTGTTGGCGCAAGCCGCCAATGTCAGACCCGCCACCAGCAATGCCGCCTTCGTCACATGTCTCATCTTTTCTGCCTCGCCTCTTTGCCCTTGTCTTTGAGGGATTTCATACCATAACGCTCCGGCCTTTGAAACGGCCCCTATTGCAGCGGCGACCAGCTGGGATCGGATCCGCCGCCGTTCATCCTGACCCGCTTCAGATTGCGTCCCGACACATCCACCGAATACAGCGCCGACACCCCATCCGCACCGCGCGTTTCACGGGTGAACATGATCACCCGTCCGTTGGGCGCCCAGGTCGGACCCTCATCCAGGAACGATGCCGTCAACAGCCGCTCTTCGCTGCCATCGGTGCGCATCACGCCGATATGGAACCGGCCCTTGTTCTGCTTGGTGAACGCGATCAGATCGCCGCGCGGGCTCCAGACCGGCGTGCCATAGCGCCCTTGACCGGAACTGATCCGGGTCGCCTCGCCGCCCGACGCGGCCATCACATAAAGCTGCTGTGATCCCGACCGGTCGCTTTCGAACACGATCCTGGTACCGTCCGGGCTGAAGCTGGGCGCGGTTTCAATCGCCGGTCCATTGGTCAGCCGCGTGCGCTGTCCGCTGGCAACATCCATCCGGTACAGATCGGTATTGCCCCCCTCGGTGACGGACATCACCACGCTCTTGCCATCGGGCGAGAACCGCGGCGCAAAGCTCATCGTGCCCACCTCGTCCGACATCACCTTGCGGCGCACCGAGGCCACATCCATCAGATAGACCTGCGGAAAGCCGGTTTCATAGCTGGTGTACAAGACCTCCTTGCCCGTGGGCGAAAACCGCGGTGCCAGCACAATGGCGCTGCTGTCGGTCAGATATTGCAGGTTGGCTCCGTCATAATCCATGATCCCCAGCCGCTTCTTGCGGTCGTTCTTGGGGCCGGTTTCGCTCACGAACACGACGCGGCTGTCGAAATATCCGCCCTCGCCCGTGATCCGGCTATAGACGGCATCCGCCACCTTGTGCGCCATGCGCCGCCAGCCATCGGTGGTACCCTTGAAGCGCAGGCCATTGCCCAGCTCCTGCCCGGCGAACACGTCCCACACGCGGAATTTCACCTCAAGCTGGTTGCCGCTCACGCTGACACCCCCGGTGATCAGCGCCTGGGCATTGATCGCCTTCCAGTCGGCGAACTGCACCGGGCTGGCGAAATTCGTGATGGTCGAGATATGCGCCTGGGCCGGGATTTCCCGGAACAGCCCGGTGCCGCTCAGGTCTTCGGCAATGACGCGGCTGATATCCTTGGAAATCTGGTTGGATCCGGGTGTCTCGGCCACGAAATCGGGCACGGCAAAGGGCAAAGGCTCGATCACGCCCTCGGTGATCTCGATCCGGAGCGGGCCGTTTTGCGCCTGTGCCACGCCGCCGGCCGTCGCCGCCCCGAGCAGAATCAGCCCCATTAGAAAGTTTGCGAAGACTCTGGTCATTTCCGCCTCATGTTCTCGGGATTGAAAGTAATTTCCACGTCACGCCAATTGTCATATTTCTCTATTGGCAAATCATAACCGCTTTTCTGACAACGCAACACCGCCCGACGCGCCGCCTGGAACGCGGAGGTGGCAGCGGCCTCGTCCCCGCCCGATGCGCCGATCATGCGGATATCGCCCTGGACCTTTCCGCTCTTGTCCAGCGAAAAGCCTACCGTTACCGTCACATCCGCCGCGCGCGAGCCGACATCCACCACCCAGCAATTCTGAACCGCCACACGCAACCCGTCCTTCTCCCCTCTGGTCAAAGGTGGTCCGCCGGGCGGCCGCGCCGCCGGGGCCTGCTGGTCGCTGGCCTCTTTCAGCGCCGCCGCCACCGCCGCCTCCCTGGCGGGCGCCGGATCCGGGCGCGCCACCGGGCGCGTGCGCGGGCGCACCGACCGGCTTGGCGCCGCGCTGGCGGCCTTTTCCTCGGGTTCGGCCTTGGGCTCGGTGGCGATCTCGGTGCTGGCGGCCTCGGGGGCGGTCTCTTCTTTGGGCTTCTCGGCCGCTTCGCCGCGCGCGTCGGGCCGGGTGGCCTCCTGCACCTCGTCGGCGATGGTCGTGTCCGGCTCGGGTTGCGCCACCGGCTCGGGCGCCACCCGCGGCGCCGGGCGCACCACCGGACGCGGCGCGCGCTCGGGCACCACCGCCGCCGTGTCCACCTCGGGCGTGATCAGCACCGGCGCGGCGTCGGTCACGTCCTGCGGTTCGGGCGCCGCCATGTCGCTCAGGTCCGGCGTCGTGTCCGGCTCTGCCGCGGCCGCCGCCTCGGGCGTGGGCACATCCACCGGCGCATCCTCGGGCGTCGCCACTTCGGGGGTCTCCACCTCGGCCTCCGGGATCACCGGCACCGCCACCTCGGTTTCCGTCACCGGCGCCTGCTGCGCACGCTGCAAGGCCGCGAATTCCTCGGTCGAGATCACCGCCACATCGGTCACCTCAAGCGGCGGCGGGTCGGCGCGGAACACGTCGCCCACCAGCACCCAGCCGATCAGCCCGGCATGTGCCGCGCCCGAGATATAATGCCCGATATGCAACCGCGCGCCTCAGTTTTCCGGGCTGCCATCCATCGACGGCCCCCCGATATCCGTGACCAGCCCGATATTGGCAAACCCCCCGGCATTCAGCGCGCCCATCACCTGCACCACCGCCTCGTAGGGAATGCTGCCATCCGCGCGCAGATACACCCGGTCCGACTCCCGCTCGACGGCGATCGCGCGCAGCTTGGGCACCAGGTCCTGCGCCGTCACCTGCGTGGTCTGGATGGTGATGCCCAGATCCGGGCCGATCGTCACCGTCAGCGGCTCTTCCTGCTCGCCGGGCAGCGGGTTGGCCGCCGTCTTGGGCAATTCCACCGGCACCCCCACCGTCAACAGCGGCGCCGCCACCATGAAAATGATCAACAGCACCAGCATCACATCCACAAAAGGGGTGACGTTGATCTCGGACATCGGCGCAGAGCGGCGCCGCGACCTGCGCCGCCGCTTGCCACCCCCCCCGCCCGATTGCATGACCCCGGCCCCCATGGCTCAGGCGTCCAGCTGGCGCGACAGGATAGTGGCGAACTCGTCGGCAAAGGCTTCGTACCCGGCCACGATCCGGTCGCTGTCCGAACTCAGCTTGTTATAGAAGATCACCGCCGGAATCGCCGCCAAAAGCCCCAGCCCCGTGGCCAGCAGCGCCTCGGCGATGCCCGGCGCCACCACGGCCAGGTTGGTGTTCTGCTGCGCCGCGATCTCGATAAAGGCGTTCATGATGCCCCAGACCGTGCCGAACAGCCCCACGAACGGCGCGGTCGACCCCACCGTCGCCAGCACCGGCAACCCTTTCTGCAACACCTCGGCCTCCTTCACGATGGCCACATCCATGGACCGGTCGATCCGGCTTGTGGCATTCGCGATCAGCCCGCCATCCTGCCGGTGGCTGCGCTGCCACTCCACCATGCCGGCCGCGAAAATCCGCTCCGAACGCCCCTTCGGTTCCGGCCCCAGCTCCTCGAACAGCTGATCCAGCGGCTCGCCGGACCAGAACGCCCGGTCAAACTTCCGCGCCTCCCGGCGGGCCGTCCGAAACAGAACGGTTTTCTGAATGATCACCGACCATGACCAGAACGACGCCACCACCAACAGCAACATCACCAGTTTCACGGTCAGGGTTGCGCGCGCGAAAAGCGCCCACATGGAAAAGTCGACTGCTGCTTCCATTCTGCCTGCTCTGCTCTGTGGCCCCATCTCCGGGCCTTGTTTTGCAGCAAAATTAGCGCAGTTCCACGGGGAATACCATCAAATTGGCGTCAGGCGCGGATTTTCGCGCACGTCCCGCCCCCTGCGCCGCCCCGGCACTCTTGCCGAACGCCCCGCACAGCCACAATCGAACAGCGCCGCCCGCCCGCGCGGGGCAGCCTCAATGCATCAGCCGCCGCACCAGCGCCGGAAGCCGTACCGGCTGGCCCGCCTCGTTCATGCACACCGCCGTCACCATGGCATGAAACAGCACCTCTTCGCCCCGCTTCACCCATTGCTCCATCACCAGCCGCGCCGCCGTCACATTGGCCACCCGCGTTTCCACCACAAGCTCGTCATCCAGCCGGGCCGATCCCAGGTAATCCGCCTCCACCCGGCGCACCGCGAACACCACGCCATCGGCCTTCATCTCGTGCTGATCCAGTCCGATCTCGCGCACCCACTCGCTGCGCCCGCGCTCGATGAATTTCAGGTAATTGGCGTAATACACGATCCCGCCCATGTCGGTATCTTCGTAATACACACGGATCGGCAATCTGTAGATCATGGCGCACACTCGCTTTCCCGTTTTCCACGGAAATGCCTACGCGCCTGGCGCCCGCAATTCAACCACCGCGTCAACCACCGCGTCAAACCCGCTCTAACACCACAAAAACAAACGGCTGTTCGCGCCCCTGCGGTGTCACATGCACCTGCCGCAACCGCGCGCGCGGCACGAAGTCCGCCCCGGCCCATTGTTCCAGCCCGGCACCGCTCCAACGCTGCACCGGCAATCCCGAGCACCGCTCCGGCCCGTCCTCGTCAAAGGTGCCGATCACCGCAATCCCCCCCGGCGCCAGCGCCTGCACCATCACCCGGCGATAGGCCGCCTGCGCTTCCGGCGTGGTCAGGAAATGAAACACCGCCCGATCCTGCCAAACACCGTAACGGCGCTCCGGCACCCACCGGGTCACATCCGCGCGGATGCAGCGCACCCAGGCAGCTTCCGCCGCCAGGGCCTCAAGCGCCGCGTCCGACAGATCCAGCGCGGTCACATCGCCAAACCCGGACGTCCGCAATGCCCCCGGCAACCGGCTTCGCCCCGCGCCCACCATGACAACCGGCGCCCCGGGCGCGGCGTGCTCCGCGATAAGCCGGGCCGAAACCCCGCCATCCGGCTCGTACCAGCTCAGCCCCTCGCGCGGGCCGGCCGCATAAACCTTGTCCCAATGGTCCGCCGCACCGCTCATTCACGCATCCCCCTGAAGCCGCGCATACAGGCGCAGCGCGTGGCTCGCATCCTGCGCCGCCACCGGCATCATCCGATCATAGGCGGCAACGATCACCCCGGCAATCTCGGGGCGCAACACCGTCGCGCCGCTCTCCGGCAACACCGCCAGCGGCGAAGTCCCGGCAAAGGCCCGCTCCCCCCAGGTCACGATCACCTGCACCGCCTGGGCCAATGCCAGCGTCTCCGCCGGAAGCCGCGCCATCTCTGCGGTCATGCGCACAAACACAAACGCCGCCTGAATCGCCCCGTCCCCGTCAAACCGGAACGCCCGATACTGCGTGGCCTCCGCCAATCGCAACCGCGCCACCAGCGAGTCAAGCTCCGGAATCAGCCGCCCAAGGTCGGGCACCTCCAGCAACTCCTCCCATTCCCGAAAGAAAAACACCATCAGATTGGCGCCCAGCTCGGGGTCGGTCTCGGCCATCCGGTGCCCGGCCAGGGTGCACACCGCCTCCAGCGCCCCCTTCACAACAGCCAGGGTCGCGTCCTCCACCCCGAACACCACCGGCGCGATCGGCCGCCCCCAGCGTGCAAACCCGTACCGCCCGTCCGCGCGCAGGAACAGTGCTTCAATCTCTTCCGGTGTCAGTCGCGCCATCGTCACGCCTCCAGCAAAGCCAAACCCGCCGCTTCATGCCCGCCCGCCGCGCCACGCGCAAGAGCACCCGCGCAACGCACGGCGCGTTTACCACGCAGATCCGCCACTCCATACCGACACGATACCGACGTGTTGCCGACGCTCCGCCGATCCCGGATTGCCCCGTTAACCAAGGCCGGAAAGCCCGATTCGCACCCCCGCCAACCGCGCAACGCGCCCGCACCGGCAAAATCCGGTTAACCTTTCAATGTTCCCCAAATACTCATCCCACCGCCAGGCCTATTCAAACAGCTGCCCCTGGTCGCGCCCCTGCGGCGCCGCCAGCCCCAGATGCGTCCACGCCTTCTGCGCCAGCATCCGCCCGCGCGGCGTGCGCTGGATCAATCCCTGTTGCAGCAGGAACGGCTCGATCACCTCTTCGATCGCGTCGCGCGCCTCGCTCAGCGCCGCGCTGATCGTATCGATCCCCACCGGCCCCCCGGCATAGTTCTCGGCAATAAAGCGCAAATAGCGCCGATCCGCCCCATCCAGCCCCAGATGATCCACCCCCAACCGGGTAAGTGCCCCGTCCGCAAGGGTTTTCGAGATCCGGCCATCCCCCTCGACCAGCGCGAAATCCACCACCCGCCGCAACAGGCGGCCCGCAATCCGGGGCGTTCCGCGCGACCGCCGCGCAATCTCGCGCGCGCCCCCGTCAGCGGCCGGCACGTTCAGCTTGCGGGCATTGCGCGTGACGATCTCATGCAATTCGTCCTCGGTGTAAAACTGCAACCGCGTCGGAATTCCGAACCGGTCGCGCAGCGGCGTGGTCAACAGCCCCAGCCGCGTTGTCGCCCCCACCAGCGTGAAAGGCTGCAATTCAATGCGCACCGTACGCGCGGCCGGTCCCTCGCCAATCACCAGATCCAGCTCGAAATCCTCCATCGCGGGATAGAGAACCTCCTCAACTGCCGGATTAAGCCTATGAATTTCATCAATAAAAAGCACATCCCGCGCTTCCAGGTTGGTCAGGATCGCCGCCAGATCTCCCGCCTTGGCCAAAACCGGCCCCGAGGTCATGCGGAAACTCACCCCCAACTCGCGCGCCATGATCTGCGCCAACGTGGTCTTGCCCAATCCGGGCGGGCCATGAAACAACGTGTGGTCCATCGCCTCGCCGCGCTGCTTCGCGCTCTCGATGAACACCTTCAGATTGGCCCGCGCCTCGGCCTGCCCGATGAAGGCGTCCAGCGTCTGCGGGCGCAGCGCGCGGTCGGCATCCTCCGGGCGCGGCTCAGGGCGCAATGTCGGGTCCGGCTGTTCCATGAATTATCCCTTCGGTGCCAACAGCTTGAGCGCCGCCCGGATCAGCCCGGCCACATCCGCCGCCGGGTCTTCTCCCGACGCCTGCGCCACCGCGCCCGCGGCCTCCGAAGGCGCATATCCCAGGTTGCCCAGAGCCGAAAGCGCATCCGCCTGGACCTGCGCCGCGCCGGCCCCGCTGGCCACGGGCGCCACCTGGCCCGGCGCCGGCGCGCGTTCCACCTCCACCAGCGCCTCGTCCAACGCCGGCGCCCCGCCGACTGTCTCCTCGCCCGGTTTCTCGCCCGGCGTCCCGCCCAGTGTCTCGCCCAGACTCGCCCCCAGCGCCATCACCGCCGGCGCCTTGTCCTTCAACTCGATCACCACGCGCTGCGCCGTCTTTGGCCCCACGCCCTTGGCCGCCTTGATCGCCGTCACATCTCCCAGCGCCACCGCCCGGCTCACCCCGTCCGCTCCCAACGCGCCCAGGATTGCCAATGACGCCTTCGCCCCGATCCCCTGTACGCTCATCAGCAACCGGTGCCATTCCTTTTCCAGCAGCGACGAGAACCCGAACAACTGCAACAGATCCTCGCGCACCAGAAGATCGGTATAGACCGCCGCCGCCTCCCCCGGTCCCGGCAACGCCGCCAGCGTCCGGTCCGAGCAATACACCACATAGCCCACGCCGCCGACCTCGATCAGCACGTGATCGCTGGCCCGGTATCCGATCCGCCCGCTCAGCTTGCCGATCATGCCCGCGCCCTCCGCACCGCCGCCGCGTAACCGGCCCCGGCCCGCGCGTAATGGGCGTGGCACATGGCTATGGCCAGCGCATCCGCCGCATCCGCACCATGGATCACGACCCCCGGCAATTGCAGCTTTACCATGTATTCCACCTGCTGTTTCTCGGCATGGCCCGCGCCCACAATCGTCTTCTTGACCTTGTTGGGGGCATATTCCCCCACCGGCAACCCGGCCTGCGCAGGCACCAGCAACGCGATCCCGCGCGCCTGGCCCAGCTTCAGCGTGCCAGCGCCGTCTTTGTTCACGAATGTCTGCTCGATCGCCGCCTCGTCGGGGCCAAACCGCGCCACGACTGCGCTCAACTGTTCGTGCAGCGACAACAGCCGTGCCGCCAGATCCTGCCCGACCGAATGGCAGATTCCGTTCGCAACATGGCTGAGTCGGCTGCCCTGAGCATCGATCACGCCCCACCCCATGTTTCGCAAACCGGGGTCAATTCCCAAAACCCGCATCTTTGTCGCCGCTGCCGCCCGTTATTTGTTGCTTTTTTGTAGCACTAGCACGAAACGGGAACAAAGACCAAGCGGAATACACCGATGCCCATTCGCGGCATCGCAACTCACGGACACGACACCCGCCACCCAACCGTCCGCAGGAACGGTCGGAAAACGACACGCCAAACGTCGCTTTCAGCCCTTGTTTCATTGGCGTTTCCACCGGGTCCAAGGAATGCAGAAAACGCATGCCACCTATGCCATTTTTGGCGCTTGTCTTCTGTCCCGGGCGCTCTTAGGTGCCGCCAGACGAAAACGGACCATCATCCACAACCAAACAGAAGGAAGACTGACATGGCCTCTTACGACTCCGTCTATGCCCCCACCTTTTCCGGCCGCTTCGGTCAGACCTTTGCCGCCCTGCTGGCCACGTTCACAAGCTGGAACGACCGCCGCATGACACGCAATGCGCTGCGCGGCCTTTCGGATCGCGAACTGGACGATATCGGCCTGTCGCGCGGCGACATCGAAAGCTTCATCTAAAGCGCCTGCCGCGCCATGACACGGTTTTCAGACCTTTGGGTCGGTAGACCGCGCATCCCCCGGATGCGCGGTTTTTCCTTGCCCATTTGGCAGCATCCAACCACATAACGGACCAAAGGCCCTGCGGAGAGAAACGCAGGGCCTTTGACCAGAGCTGAATTGGAGGGTCAGCGAATTATTTCAGCGTCTTGATCTGCACCGACACCCAACGCGATACCGGGTCGGGCTGCATGGTCCAGGCGGCGGCCTTCTCGACGACATTGCCGCCGTCCAGCCGCGCCACGCGCTGCGAATAGAAATCGGGGCCAAACTGGGCGATGATCGCGCCCTTCAGGCCAAAAAACGCGACGGCCAGCATTACCAGACCGGTCCACGGGATCCCGCGCCGGCGCCCGGCACCACGCACGATGACATATCCGTCCCGATTGATGACAACCCTTTGGCGGGATCTACGTCCCCTGGCCTCTTTGCGATAGATTTTGGCCAGGCGGTCGTGAAATTCGGCTTGCGATTCACTCATGGCAACATACTCATGTTCGGCCCCCACCAAACATGGCCAAAGTGGATTTCAAATGTGGCGAAAATGTGGCGCAACCGGGGAAATGCGGCGAATTTTGGACAAATGGGGCAGACCTGCCCGATTTGATCCGTCTCCCTGGAAACAATGCGCACATGCTGTTCATATTGTTCAGGAAACTGGAACGGCGCCACATAAATGGCCCCCCAGAAGGGCGGCCTCCGAACCGCCCGATTCGACCCCGGTTCGCCAGCCTCAGCGCCGGGTCAGAGTCAGCGTCGTCCACTCGCCGATCTCTTCTCGCGTATGGATATCGAACCCGGCGGCGTCATAGGCCGCGACCACCTCGTCGGCCTGTTCATTCAGGATACCGGACAGGATCGCATGGCCCCCCGGCGCAATACTGGCGCCCATGTCCGGGGCCAGGTCCACCAGCGGCGCTTTCAGGATATTTGCAAACACCAGGTCATAGGGTGCCCTGGCCGCCAGATCGGGATGTCCGAACCCCGCCGCCTCAAGGCAGATCACCCGCCCCTCCAGCCCGTTGGCCTTTACATTGGCCTCGGCCACGTCCACCGCCACCTCGTCGATATCGCTGGCCAGAACAGTGCCCGGCCAGATCCGCGCCGCGCCCATCGCCAGAACGGCGGTGCCACAGCCGATATCGGCCACGTTGCGCCCGACAAACCCCCCGCTTGCCAGCCGGTCCAGCGCGCTCAGACAGCCCAGCGTGGTGCCGTGATGCCCGGTGCCAAACGCCATCGCCGCCTCGATCAACAACGGCTCGGCGGTCGCGGGCACCTTGTCCGCATCATGGCTGCCATGGACAAAGAACCGCCCGGCCACCACCGGCGCCAATTCGCGCCTTACCTTGGCCACCCAGTCGGTTTCCGGCAATTCGCTGACCGCAAAGGGCCTGGCGCCGAACGCCGCCGCCAACACCGCCAGCCCGGCCTCGTCCGGGCTCTCGGTGAAATAGCCGCCCACTTCCCACAGGCCCGAACCGTCCTCGATCTCGAACACGCCCACGCCGGTAGGCTCCGGGCGCAACCGCTCCATCGCGTCGCCAAGCGCCCCGGCCCGGGCCTTGGTTTCCAGGGTGGTGAAGGCGGTGAATGTCGGCATGATGTGATCTCCAGAAGGGTGCTGCGGGCCTAGTCGCCCCGGCGCCCAAGGTCAAGCCAGCCGATTTGCCGACGCACGCGCCCCTCAGGCGCGCGGCCCGATCCCGCGCAGGAACCGCCAACTCCACAGCGCCGCCAGCACGCCCACCGCGCCGCCCACTCCGGATTGCGCGTAAATCACGCCCGGCGCCTGGAACAGCGCCGCCATCCACCAGGCCACCGGCAGGATCAACACCCCGTCCCGCATCCAGTTCAGCGCCGTCGACCGGGCCGGCCTGTCCAGGTTGTTGAAAGTCGCGTTCGATACAAACAACGCCCCGATGAACACAAATGCCCCCGCCCCCACATAGGCAAAGGCCTCGTACACCAACACCCCGTCCCCGATCAGCCCGAACCCCGCAATCACATATTGCGCCGTCCCCGCCAACAGCGCCCAGGCCAACAGCGTATACCCCGTGCAAA
Organism: Thiosulfatihalobacter marinus; assembly: GCF_016019955.1. GTDB lineage: Bacteria > Pseudomonadota > Alphaproteobacteria > Rhodobacterales > Rhodobacteraceae > Shimia > Shimia marinus_A. Next base: position 190,806 of record NZ_JAECRZ010000001.1, on the reverse strand, counting down.
ACACCAGCGCGTCGCGGAATGTCTGCCGCAACCGGTCAAAAAGTTCCGCCCCGTAGTTCTGGCCAAATATGCCGCCAATCGCGCCCGACAGCGAAAAGATGCCGCCAAAGGCCACCACCGTCAGCCGGTTCACCACCGCCCAGGCCGCCACCGCATTGTCGCCGAACCCGGCGATAACCCCGGTCAGCAGGTAATTGCCAAACGGCGTTGCCATCTGGGTCAGGATCGCCGGCAGCGCCACCCGCGCAAACGGCCCGATACAGCGCCGCACCGCCCACAGCGCCGGGCGCGCGAACAGGTCATGCACCCCGATCGCAAAGCGCAGCGCCATGCCCGCCATCACGAACCGCGACAGGATCACGCCCAGCGCCGCCCCGTCCAGCCCCAGCCCAAGCCCAAGGATCAGGAACGGATCGACAATCATCGCCACCGTGCCACTGGTCAGCGTGACATACATCGACCGCCGCCCGTCGCCCTCGGCCCGCAAACTGGCCTGCCCGGCCAGCCCGAACGCCATGATGAACAGCGACGGCATCGAAATCAGGATATAGCGCGACGCCAACGCCAGCGTGTCCCCCTCGGCCCCGGCCAGCCGCAGCATCGGCTCGCGCAACGTCACCACGCCCAGCGCCACCCCCCCCTGCACCAGCGCCGTGAGGATCAGCGCCGAACTTGCCTCGTGCCGGGCGCGCTCGAAATCCCCCATGCCGATCCGGCGCGACACCACCGCCGTGCCCGCGATCATCAACCCCACGCCGATCGACACCGCAAAGAACTGAATGGCAAAGGCAAAACCGATCGCCGCCACCAGCCGCTGATCCCCCAGCCAGGCGATCCAGAACAGGTTGGCCAGATCGACCAGGAAAACAAAGGTGATGCCCGCCGCCCCGGTCAGGGTCATGCGCACCACATGCCCCATGGTCGATCCTTCCAGGAACCGCGCACGCCGCTGGGCCATGCGTTATGCCGCCCGGGCCGGCACAGGGCGCGCCAACCGCGTTTCGTTGCCCTTTTCCGGGTGGCGCGGGATCAGCGTGGCCAGCGCCAGCGACACCGCCGCCATGGCCGCCGCCAGCGCAAACACCGCCCCCGGCGACAACAGCCACATCAGGCCCAGCAGGACCGGCAGGAATACAGCCGCGATATGATTGATGGTAAAGGCCACCGCCGCGGTGGGCGCGATATCCTCGGGATCGGCGATCTTCTGAAAATAGGTCTTCAGCGCCAGCGCCAGCGCGAACAGAATATGGTCCACCACATACAGCACCGCCGCCAGCACCACGCCCCAGCCAAAGAAATAGATACCGCCATAGGCCAGGAATACAATCGTCAGCCCGGCATATTCGAACATCAGCGTGCGCCGCTCGCCAAACCGCGCAACCGCCACCCCGAACAGCGGTGCCGCCGCCATATTGATCACCAGGTTGATCAGATACAGCGCCGTGATCTCATGCACCTGGAACCCAAACCGCTCCACCATCATGAACCCGGCAAACACCACAAAGATCTGCCGCCGCGCCCCGGCCATGAACTGCAACGCGTAATACAGCCAATAGCGCCGCTTCAGCACCATCTTGCGCAGCTGCGGCGTGCGGCTCTCGAATTGCGGAAAGACCAGCATGCAATAGATCGCAATCAGCGCGGTCAGCCCGCCGCTCAGCAGGTAAACAAAACTATAGCTCAGCCCGAACCGCTCCCAGGTCAGAACGATGGCCCCATAGGCCACCAGCGTCGCCGCCGATCCCGCCGCCAGCAGCCACCCCAGCACCCTGGGCGCGCGCGCCTTGTCCAGCCATTGCAACTGCAATGACTGGTTCACCGTTTCATAGTAATGAAACCCGATCGAACTCAACATCGTGATCGTCAGAATCCCGGCCAGCGACGGAAACCACGCCGTCACCGCCGTTGCCACCCCCAACAGGATCAGCGCCACCAGCCCCAGCACCTGCTCGCGCATGAACAACAGCACGGCAATCACCCCGACCGCCAGAAATCCCGGGATCTCGCGCACCGTGTGCAGCAGGCCAATATCAGCCCCGTCAAACTGCGCCACTTCGATCACGAAATTGTTGAGCAGCGCCGACCAGGTATTGAACGCGATCGGCATCGCCAGCGCCATCAGCAGCAACAGCGTGACCGGCCGCCGCCACACCGGCAGATGCGCCGCATCATCAAGAGTCATTTTGCTTAACATGCGGTGCAAATACGCCTCCGGACGGCGAAAGGCGAGTGCAAATTGATGCAGGTCTGATCTGGATCAATGCACATCCGGTGTCCGCACTCAATACATATACACATTCGCATTTCAATATAGGTTTGCTCATGACTATCCTGACCCTTGTCGAAAGCATTGGCGAAGCCCCCACGGCGGCGGTTCTCGGCCTGATGACCGGGCTGGTCTTCGGCGTCGCCGCGCAACGCTCGCGCTTCTGCCTGCGCGCGGCCACGGTGGAATTCGCCCGCCGGCGGCTGGGCGACAATGTCGCGGTGTGGCTGCTGACCCTCTCCACCGCCATAGTCTGGGTGCAGGGCGCACAGGCGCTTGGGCTGATGCGCGCCGCCGATGCCCGCATGATGGCCGTCCCCGGAAGCTGGTCAGGCGCGATCCTGGGCGGGCTGATCTTCGGCGTCGGCATGGTGCTCGCGCGCGGATGCTCGGGACGGCTGCTCGTGCTGGCGGCCACCGGCAACCTGCGCTCGGTCGTGTCCGGCCTGATCTTCGCGGTCGTCGCCCAGATGAGCCTCTCCGGCCTGCTGTCGCCCCTGCGCGACCGGCTTGCCGGGCTGTGGATCACCTCGGGCGGGCGCAATGTCGATCTGATCGCCGCGCTGGGCCTGCCCGAATTGTCCGGCCTGTCCTTGGGCGCGGCCATGGCGCTCGTGGCGCTGACGATCGCGCGGCACAACCGCATCGGCGCGGCACGGCTGATCTTTGCCTCCGGCGTCGGCTTCGCCGTCGCACTGGGCTGGGTGCTCACCTTTGGCCTGGCCCAGGTCGCCTTCGATCCGGTCCAGATCGAAAGCGCCACCTTCTCCGGCCCCTCGGCCCGCACGCTGATGTTTTTCCTGGATCGCAACGCGGTGCTGGAATTCGATATCGGCCTCGTGCCCGGGGTGGTGCTGGGCGCCTTCCTCTCGGCCCTGTTGGCCGGACAGTTCCGGTTTCAGGGCTTTGAGGACGAAGCCAATATGCGCCGCGCCATCCTCGGCGCCGTCCTGATGGGATTCGGCGCCATGCTCGCGGGCGGCTGCGCCATCGGCAACGGCGTCACCGGCGGATCGATCTTCGTCGCCACCGCCTGGCTCGCGCTGCTTGCCATGTGGCTGGGCGCCATCGCCACGGATTTCCTCGTCGATCAACGCGGCAATGCGCCCGCCCCGGCCTGACCCCCGTCTTCATTTTGCCCGAAATACTCCGGGGGAATCGCCGCTTTGCGGCGATGGGGGCAGCGCCCCCCTTGACCTAGCCCGCCAAAGACCGCACATGACACCCCATGAGCACCACCGAGAAAATCGCGCTGATCACCGGCGCATCGCGCGGCCTGGGCGCCGCATTGGCCGAAGCCCTCGCGCCAGAGTACCACATCGTTGCCGTCGCCCGCACCACCGGCGCGCTGGAAGAACTGGATGACCGCATCCAGGCCAGGGGCGGCAAGGCCACGCTGGCGCCGATGGACATCACCAATGTCGATGCCATGGCCCAGCTCTGCCGCTCGATCCATGACCGCTGGGGCAAGGTCGATCTGTGGCTGCACACCGCCATCCACGGCGCCCCGCTCACCCCCGCCGGACATATCGACCCGAAAGACTGGGACAAATCCGTGCGCATCAACCTCGAAGCCACCGGCCGCCTGGTCCCTTTCCTCACCCCCCTGCTGGGCGACGACGGGCACGCCGTGTTCTTCGAAGACACCCATATCGGGGAAAAGTTCTTCGGCTCCTACGGCGCCACCAAGACCGGCCAGATCGCCCTTGTGCGCAACTGGCAGGCCGAAAATGCCCGGATCGGGCCACGCGTGTCGATCCTCGCGCCGCAACCGATGCCCACCGGCCTGCGCGCCCGCTTCTATCCCGGCCAGGACCGCGATGCGCTGACCAGCCCGCTGGACGAGGCCGCCCGCCTTCTGGCCATGCTCTGAACCGCCCCACTTGCTCCCCGTCACAGGCTCCACTAGACAGGGCAAAGGCGACAAGCGGGGCAGGCCATGCGCATTCTGATCACCAATGACGACGGCATCAATGCCCCGGGCCTCGCGGTGCTGGCCAGGATCGCCGCCGAGGTGGCCGGACCGGATGGCGAAGTCTGGACAGTGGCGCCCGCCTTCGAACAATCCGGCGTCGCCCACTGCATCAGCTACACCCACCCCACGATGATCGCCCGAATGGGCGACCGCCGCTTTGCCGCCGAGGGCAGCCCGGCCGATTGTGTGCTCGCCGGGGTGCATGACGTGATGAAGGGCACCCCGCCAGACCTGATCCTGTCGGGTGTGAACCGGGGCAACAACTCGGCCGAAAACGCACTCTATTCCGGCACGCTGGGCGGCGCCATGGAAGGCGCGCTCCAGGGCATCCCGGCCATGGCGCTGTCGCAATATCTCGGCCCCGCGAATGCCACCGCCGAAGACCCGTTCGATGCCGCGGCGCAATACGGCGCCGATGTGGTACGCAAGGTGCTGGCGGCGGCGCCCGCCGACCCCGGCGCATACCGGCTGTTCTACAACATCAATTTCCCGCCCGTCATGGCCGATGACGTACGCGGCATCCGGGCCGCACCGCAAGGGATGCGCCAGGGCACCTGCTTTTCCGTCGAACCGCACGCCTCCCCCTCGGGGCGGCGGTTTTTGTGGGCGCGCGGCGGCAATCAGCAGGCCCCGACAGAACCGGGCAGCGATGCGGCGGCCAATCTTGACGGCTACATCTCGGTCACGCCCATGCGCGCCGACCTCACCGCCCATGACGCGCTGGCCGCGCTGAAAGACATCGAATGAGCGACCCCGACACCAGCGCCGCCGAACGCAAGATGCAGTTCCTCTTCGCGCTGCGCTCGCGCGGCGTCACCGATCCGGCGGTGCTGACGGCCATGGAACGTATCGACCGGGGCCGGTTCGTGCGGGGTCTGTTTTCCGAACGCGCCTACGAGGACACGCCGCTGCCCATCGCCTGCGGTCAGACCATCTCACAACCCTCGGTTGTCGGCCTGATGACCCAGGCGCTGCAAGTCAGCCCGCGCGACAAGGTGCTCGAAGTGGGCACCGGCTCGGGCTACCAGGCCGCGATCCTGTCGCTGCTGGCCCGCCGGGTCTATACCGTCGACCGGCACAAGCGCCTGGTGCGCGAGGCGCGCGAGATATTCGAGGCGCTGGACCTCGTCAACATCACCGCCTTCACTTCGGATGGCAGCTTCGGCCTGCCCGACCAGGCCCCCTTTGACCGCATCATCGTGACCGCCGCCGCCGAAGACCCGCCCGGCCCGCTCTTGGCCCAGCTCAAGATCGGGGGTATCATGGTGCTGCCCGTGGGCCAGTCGGATGCGGTGCAAAGCCTGATCCGCGTGCGGCGGACGGAAACCGGGTTCGACTATGACGAAATGCGCCCGGTGCGCTTTGTGCCCCTGATCGAAGGCATCGCGCGCGAAAATTGAGCATTCCGGGCCGGTTTTCCCCTTGGTTTTGGGCACAAACCCGCGCATCCGGATATTGACGAGTGACAGAACTGGCCCCGGCGCAAGACCATTCCTAAAAGGGCCGCATGTGAGGACATCGAGATGGCAGTATTTCCTGCACGTACCGCACGGATGACAATGGCGGGCCTGTCGCTCGCCTTTGTGGCGGCTTGCGCCGACGGGTTCGATCTGGACCTGCGCAGCGGGCTGGGCGCCGGGCTGGACACTACCACCGCCGCCAAATCCGCCACCGCCAAACGCCCCCAGCCGGACAATCGCGGCATCATCTCCTATCCCGGCTACCAGGTGGCCGTGGCCCGGCGGGACGACACGCTGGCCGATGTGTCCGCGCGTGTCGGCATACCCACGGGCGAACTGGCCAGGTACAATGGCATCCAGCCCGAAGCCAAACTGCGCCAGGGCGAGATTGTCGCCCTGCCCTACAAGGTGGCCGAACCTTCCGGGGCCACCGGCGGCAGCGGTGTCGTTCGCCCCCCTGACAGCAATGTCGACATCGCCGCCCTGGCCGGCAGCGCAATCGACAAGTCCAGGCCGGACGTGGCCACCGAAAGGCTGGCCCCCGCGCCCGAACCCGCCGCCAGGGACACGCCCCAGACCGGCTATGAGCCGATCCGCCACAAGGTCAAGCGCGGCGAAACCGCCTTTACCATTTCACGGCTCTATGATGTTTCGGTGCGGGCGCTGGCCGAATGGAACGGGCTGGACAGCGATTTCACCATCCGCGAGAACCAGATCCTGCTGATCCCGCCAGTCGATCCTGCCGCCAAAAGGACATCCACAACGGCGACGGCCGCAACCACCACCGCCGCTGTCTCTGCCACGCCCAAGCCGGGCCAGGGCTCGCCCACGCCGACCCCACCCAGCGCCTCCAAACCGCTGCCCGCGGACGATACCGCAACCCCGGTGGCAAAACCGGCCTCGCCCGATCTGGGCAAGTCGCAAACCACGACCTCCCGGATGAGCTATCCGGTGGATGGCAAGATCATTGTCCCCTATTCCAAGGGCAAGAACAACGGCATCGACATTGCCGGCGAGACCGGCAAACCGGTCATGGCGGCCGCCGATGGCGAGGTTGCCGCGATCACCAGGGATTCCGACGAGAACCTGATTGTCGTCATCCGCCACCCCGACAATCTGATGACGGTCTATTTCAACGTCGCCGACATTTCGGTCGCCAAGGGCGACAGCGTCAAGCGGGACCAGAAAATCGCCGTCGTGCCCGCCAAAAGCAGCTTCGTGCATTTCGAACTGCGCAAGGGCTTCGACAGCATCGACCCGATGCCGTACCTGAACTGACGCGTCCGGGCGCGTCCGGCCCGCCGCCCCGGAGCGGGCATCTCTATGCGTCGATCACCACGCCCCGCCGCCCGGCCAGGTCGGTGAAATACTGCCACGCCACCCGGCCCGAACGGGATCCGCGCGTCGCCTGCCACTCGATCGCCTCGGCCCACAGCGTGTCGTCGTCGATCTCCACCCCATACGCCGCGCAATAGCCCCGGATCATCTCCAGATACGCATCCTGACCGCACGGATGAAATCCCAGCCACAGACCGAACCTGTCGGACAGGGACACTTTTTCCTCCACCGCCTCGGACGGGCTGATCGCGCTGGAGCGCTCGTTCTCGATCATGTCGCGCGGCATCAGGTGGCGCCGGTTCGACGTGGCATAGAACACCACATTGTCGGGCCGCCCCTCGATCCCGCCATCCAGCACCGCCTTCAGGCTCTTGTAATGCTGGTCGTCATGGGAAAACGACAGGTCGTCGCAAAACAGCAGAAACCGCTCGCCGCGCCCGCGCAGCAGGTTCAAGAGCCGCGATACGCTGGGCAGGTCCTCGCGCTGCAATTCCACGATCTTGAGATCCAGCCCCCGCGCCAGCACCTCGGCATGGACCGCCTTCACCAACGAGGATTTGCCCATCCCGCGCGCGCCCCACAACAGCGCGTTGTTGGCGGGCAGCCCGCGCGCGAACTGCACCGTGTTCTCCAGCAGCGTATCGCGCGACCGGTCGACCCCGACCAACAGCTCCAGCGCCACCCGGTTGATGCGCGCCACCGGCTCCAGCCGGTCCGGCTCCACATGCCACACAAACCCATGCGCGGCCCCGAAATCCGGCGCGGCCAGCGGCGCGGGCGCCATCCGTTCCAATGCCCCGGCAATGCGGTTCAGCGTGTCGTTGTCCATCCTGGCCCCCTCTTGATCGCGCCGCCCAGAAACCATGTTCCGCGTCCGCGGGCAAGGGGCCGGCGCGCCATCAAAAAGGGCGCGCCCAACCGGCGCGCCCCGTTTCCTTCGGACCGTTTCCTTCGGACCGGTCCCGACCCGCCTCAGGCCTTGCCGGCGGCGTCGTCGTCCTCGTCCGCGTCGAACTCATCCATCAACGGATCGTCGAACGCTTCCTCGTCATCCTCGAACCACACCCCTTCAGCCTTCAGCTTTTCCTTGCGGGCCTTCTCAACCCGCCTGACCAGGAAAATCGACACCTCGTACAGCCCATAGACCACCGTGAACAGGATCAGCTGTGTCACCACATCCGGCGGCGTCACCAGCGCCGCCAGCACAAGGATGCCGACCATGGCGTATTTTCGCACCCGGCCCAGCCCCTCGGCGCTGACCAGCCCGGCCTTGCCCATCAAGGTCAACAATACCGGAAGCTGAAAACACAACCCAAAGGCAATGATGAATTTCAGCGTGATATCAAGGCTTTCGTTGACCTTCCCAAAGAACGTCACCTTGATCCCGTCCTGGGTTTCGGGAACCATCACGGCATCGCCCGGCATTTCCGGCGCGGCCCCTGACAGCAGGTTGGCAAAGATCGAACTGACATCGGCAAAGCCCAGAAAGAACGACATCGCCAGCGGTGTCACCACGAAATGCGCAAAGGACGCGCCCAGCAGGAACATGAACGGCGACGCGATCATGAACGGCAGCAAGGCCCCCTTTTCGTTCCGGTACAGCCCCGGCGCCACGAACCGCCACATCTGAAAGGCGATCACCGGAAAGGCCAGCGCAAAGCCGAAGACCAGCGAAATGCGGAACAGCGTGAACAGATATTCCTGCGGCGATGTGTATTGCAGCGTCGGCGACGGATCCCCCAGCGCCCGCAATGACGCCTCGATCGGCGTCAGCAGGAAATTCAGGATATGCACCGCGATGAAATCGCCACCGATCGGAATGAACATCACGCTGACGCCGATCAGCAAAGCGATCACGGACCGGATCAGCCGCGTGCGCAGTTCGGCCAGATGCTCGATCAACGGGGCAGAGCTGTCCTCGATCTCGTCGGTATTGGTGGTCATGCCTTGTCCTCGGGCAACGTGTCAGCCGGCGCGCCTTGCGCCGCGGCGGCCTCGGCGGCGGCGGCCTCCTCTGCGGCTTTTCTCTCCAGCGCCTTGCGGGCCGTGGCCTCGCGGATCTTCTTGGCCGCGTCGGCGCGCTCCTGCGACAACTTGCCGGTTTCGCTGTCCGGATCCAGGTCCAGCTTGGTGAACGAGCTGGCCGAGTCCTTGACCGCATCGCTGGCCGCCTTCATCGGGTTGGACATCTTGTTCAACCCGTCCGTGGCCGATTTCAGACTGTCGGCCACGTCCTTGACCCCGGCCTGGTCGGCGGCATCGTTCATCGCGCTTGAAAACTCGCGCGCCATCGCCTTGGCCCGGCCGACAAACTTGCCCACTTGCCGGAACAGCACGGGCAAATCCTTGGGGCCCACCACGATCAGCGCGACGATGCCGATCACCAGAAGCTCTGCGAAACCCAGATCAAACATGGGATGTCAAACCCCGGCTCAGACTTTGTCTTTTTCGTCTTCGGGCGTCACATCCTTGGCCGCGTCGGCAGCTTCTTCCTGCTCCAGCTCCTTCTGACCCTCGTTGATGCCCCGCTTGAACGACGTGATGCCCTTGCCCACCTCGCCCATCAGCCCCGAGATCTTGCCCCGGCCAAACAGCACCAGCACCACGATCGCGATCAACAGAAGGCCCGGCAGACCAATATTTCCAATACCCATGATGGTTCTCCTCTCGACGGGCGCCCCCGCCCGGTACATGACGCCCCTGTCCTAGCGCGTTGCCAGAGCCGCGAAAAGCGCCAAACCTATCGCCCGCGCGGCGTTTTGGGGGTGTTTTGTCACTTGTTTTGCCATTATCCTGTCAGTTGCCAGTTTTTTGTCAGTTAAGGCCCTCTCGGATGAAACGTGCAGACCGGCTTTATGCCCTGATCGATATCCTCAAGGATGGCCGGCTGCACCGTGCCCAGGACATGGCCGCGCGGCTGGGCGTGTCCATGCGCACGATCTACCGCGACATGGATACGCTCGCGGCCTCCGGCATCCCGGTCGAGGGCGAACGCGGGCTGGGCTATACCGCGCGCGCCGCGATCACACTGCCGCCGCTGAACCTCACGGAATCCGAACTTGAGGCGCTGCATATCGGGTTGGCGGTGGTTGGCTCCAGCATGGAAGGCGAACTGCACGCTGCCGCCGAAACCCTCTCGGCCAAGATCGATGCGGTGCTGCCCGAAGACAGCCGCGCCCCCCCCAAAAGCTTCGGCTTTGCCGTCTACCCCTTTGCCGACGCCGCACAGGGCTTTCGCCATCTCGCGCCGCTGCGCACCGCAATCCGCGCCCGCCAGAAACTGCGTCTGACCCTTTCGGACGGACACCGGATCGATACACGCCCGCTCAAACTCGACTATTGGGGCCGGGTCTGGACATGCGTGGTCTGGAACGAAACCGCCGACGCCTTCGAAACCCTCCGGCTGGACCGGATCGACAGCGTCGCCATCCTGCCCGGCCTGTTTGTCGACGAACCGGGCAAGCGGTTGCAGGATTACGACGCGTCAGGAACGGTTTCCCGCCGTTAACCGCGTACGCCGGGTTAACACCGGCGGCGCCGCCCCCTGATGCCGACGCCATACCGACGCAATACCGACGTGGCGCCGAACTGCAAATCCCAGCAAAACAACGCCGTTAACCATCGAATCGCGAAACTGACCGGCTTGGGACGGCCCTCAGCCCCTGGACGGAAACACAAAGCACCGATCCCGCCGGATCGTCAGCCACAGCGGTGTGCCTTTGGCGGGCAGGAACACGTTGGGCACGGTCACTTTCAATTCGCTTCCGTCGTAGTCCATCCGGAATTCCACAAGGCTTTCATTGCCCATGAACCGCGCCCGATTCACCACGCCGCGCGCCGCCACCCCGTCGCTGGCGGTGGGCAGCGGTCCCTTGCCATCGCGATCGAAATCCAGCTTCAGGTGTTGGGGGCGGATCACGATATCCACCCTGGCCCCATCCGCCAGCCCCGGCGTCAGGAACTGACCAAAGGGCGTATCGGTCAGCGCGCCCTTGCTTGTCCCTCGTATCACGTTGATATCGCTGAAAAAAGCAACTGCTTCGCGATCAACCGGTGCGTTGTAGATATTGTATGGTGCGCCCTGTTGCACGATCTTGCCCTGCCGCATCAGCGCGATCTCGTCGGCCATGCGCATCGCCTCTTCCGGCTCGTGCGTCACCAGCATCACCGCCGTGTCTTCTTCTTTCAAAAGGCTTAATGTCTGGTCGCGGATCTCGTCGCGCAAGCGATTGTCCAAACCGGAAAACGGTTCGTCCATCAGCATGATCCGGGGGCGCGGTGCCAGCGCGCGGGCCAGGGCGATCCGCTGCTGTTCACCCCCCGAAAGCACATGCGGAAACTTGTCAATGGCCCAGCCCAGGTTGACCCTGGCCAGCAAGGCCTCGACCCGCGCCCGCTTTTCGGCGCGCCCGCCCTTGAGGCCAAAGGCGACATTATCCGCCACACTCAGATGCGGAAAAAGCGCAAAGTCTTGAAACATAAGGCCAATCTGGCGCCTCTCGGGCGGAATGCGGAACACGGTGTCGCAAACCAGATTGCCATCCACATAGATCTCGCCACTGTCCTGCATGTCGACCCCGGCGATCATCCGCAGGGTCGTTGACTTGCCACAGCCCGACGGCCCCAACAGGCACAATACCTTGCCCGGCATGATCTTCAACGACACGTCATCCACCACCTGCCGATCGCCAAAGGCGCGACGCAGGTGGCGCACTTCCAGCCGGGGTGGTGGGGTCTGTTCTGGCTGCGACTGCACGTGGGCCTCTTGCAATCCCCGAGGGAAATCATCGGGTTTCGCCGATCTCTATCAGCCCCCCTGCCCCGCTTCAACCCTGCGAACGCATCGCAGCCGCAGGCGCGGGCGCCGCCTCATCGGCCCCGGCGGCATGTTCCGCCACCGGGACATCCAGGCAATCTTCGCTGAAACAGCGGGGCTTTCAGGCAACCCCCTTGTGCCACCCGTTACAGCGTGGCGTTGATGTTGCCCCCATCCAGCAGGATGTTCTGCCCCACCATAAAGCTGGCATATTGCGAGCACATGAAGGCGCAGGTGGCCCCGAAATCGCGCGGGTCGCCGTCCCGGCCCGCCGGGATCGACGACTGGCGCGCTGCACGCGCCTCTTCCACCGATTTCCCGTCCTTGGCTGCATTTCCCGAATCCAGCGCCGCGATCCGGTCGGTGTCGTGACTGCCGGGCAGCAGATTGTTAATATTCACTCCGTAAGGTGCCACCTGCCGCGAGGTTCCGGCAACGTATCCCGTAAGCCCGGCGCGCGCCGAATTCGACAGGCCCAGCACGGCGATCGGTGCCTTAACCGATTGTGAAGTAATGTTGACGACCCGGCCCCAGCCGCGCTCCATCATGCCCGGCACCAGCGCCTTCATCAGCGCGATCGGCGCCAGCATGTTGGCGTCCAGCGCCTTGATGAAATCTTCGCGATCCCAATCCGTCCACATGCCCGGCGGCGGACCACCGGCATTGTTTACAAGGATATCAACACCTTGCGCCGCCTCGATCAGCGTCGTTTGCCCCTCGGGCGTGCTTACGTCACAGGCCACGGTGACAACATCCACCCCGAATTCCGTGCGGATCGCCCCTGCCGCCGCCTCCAGCGCATCAGCGCCGCGCGCGTTCATGATCAGGTCGACACCCTCGGCGGCCAATGCGCGGGCACAGCCCAGCCCCAGCCCCTTGGACGACGCACATACCAGCGCTCGTTTACCCTTGATTCCCAAATCCATGCGATTCTCCCCGTTGCGTTGCCCCGAACAAATACCCGATTTGCCCGGGATGCCAGCGTCTTGCCCGCGCTCTGGCGCGATACTGCCACATTTTTCGTTTATCCCTTGATCAAACACCTACTTCAAGAGACCCTGCCACCATGTCACCCCAACGCCCCGAAACCGCCCAGCCGTCCCAGCGCCTGCCCGTCTTCCGGGCTGACATGCTGCGCGTCACCAACGGGGCCAATCTGGGCGACGGCCTGTCATATGCACAGGAAATGGTGCCCGACGATACCTATGCCCTGGCGACGGGGGCCGAGCCGCAAAGCCTGTCTCTGGGCGTTGACGGGGAGGGGCAATTTCACATCGCGCATGACAGCACGTTGGGCGCACAGAACGCCCGCATCTTCCTGGATTGCGTGGCCACGTTCATGCCGCCCTCGGGGGGCACCATAGAAGTGCTGGTTCTGGTCGAGGTCGACGACGACGGCAACATTTCCGAAATCTACGGTGCCCCGCTGGCGCCACTTGGCCTCAAGACAGACTATGTTCTTGTCGGGATCGACACGGAAAACGCGGTTGCCCGGCTGGCGCAACTGGCCTGTGTCAGCTTTACCCGTGGCACGCGCATCACCACCGCCACGGGCGAACAGAAACCGATCGAGACATTGCAGGTGGGCGACCGCATCCTGACCCGCGATGACGGCCCGCAGGAAATCCGCTGGATCGGCCATACCGTCCAGCGCGCCGTTGGGGAATTTGCCCCGATCCTGATCACCGCCGGTACGCTGAACAACACCGATGATTTGCGCGTCAGTCCCGATCACCGGCTGTTCATCTACCAGCGTCACGATCATATCGGCGCGGGCCGGTCCGAACTGATGGTCAAGGCCCGCCACATTGTAAACGGCAATAGCGTGCGTGTTCAGGAGGGCGGATTCGTCGACTATTTTCAGCTGATGTTCGACAGTCACCAGATCATCTTTGCCGAGGGAATCTCTGCCGAAACGTCGCAGATCGACACCCGAACGCAAGCCATGCTACCGGGCGACATGCAAAGCAAGCTGCCCGGCAATCAAAGCCGGCGGCATCTGGAATACGAAGTGCACAAAAGCCTGCTTGACCGCCCCGACGCCGCCGAACTTCTGAAACGCGCCTCCTCCAAGTAACGCGCGCTTTTCCTTGCGAATTGTCGCGCGCCCACCTATACGCGCGCTCATGTTGGACACCGCCTCGAACCGCCCCGAATTGCCCGCCGAAATCGCGCGCCGCCGCACCTTTGCGATCATCTCGCACCCGGATGCGGGCAAGACCACCCTGACCGAGAAATTCCTTCTGTACGGCGGCGCCATCCAGATGGCCGGACAAGTGCGCGCCAAGGGCGAAGCGCGCCGCACCCGTTCGGATTTCATGAAGATGGAACAGGACCGGGGCATTTCGGTTTCGGCTTCGGCAATGTCGTTCGATTTCGGCCCCTACCGGTTCAATCTCGTAGACACGCCGGGCCACTCGGACTTTTCCGAAGACACCTATCGCACCCTGACGGCGGTGGATGCGGCGGTGATGGTGATCGACGGCGCCAAAGGTGTGGAAAGCCAGACGCAAAAACTCTTTGAAGTCTGCCGCTTACGCGACCTTCCTATTCTGACTTTCTGCAACAAGATGGACCGGGAAAGCCGCGATACGTTCGACATCATCGACGAGATTCAGGAAAACCTGGCCATCGACGTGACTCCGGCAAGCTGGCCCATCGGCATGGGGCGCGAGTTCATGGGGTGCTATGACCTGCTGAACGACCGGCTGGAACTGATGGACCGGGCCGACCGCAACGTTGTCGCGGACTCGGTTGAAATCAAGGGGCTGGATGATCCGAAACTCGCCGAACATATCCCGGCGCATCTGCTGGAGAAATTTCTGGAAGAGGTCGAGATGGCGCGCGAATTGTTGCCCGCGCTGAACCCGCAATCTGTGCTCGAAGGGCATATGACCCCGATCTGGTTCGGCTCGGCAATCAACTCCTTTGGCGTGCGCGAACTGATGCAGGGCATCGGCAATTACGGCCCCGAACCGCAGGTGCAAACCGCGCAACCGCGCAAGATTTCGCCCGAAGAAACAAAGGTTTCCGGCTTTGTCTTCAAGGTTCAGGCCAATATGGATCCCAAACATCGCGACCGCGTCGCCTTTGTGCGCATGGCCTCGGGCCACTTCCGGCGCGGCATGAAGCTGACCCATGTACGGTCCAGGAAACCGATGGCCATTTCCAATCCCGTGCTGTTCCTGGCCTCGGATCGCGAACTGGCCGAAGAGGCCTGGGCCGGCGATATCATCGGCATCCCCAACCACGGCCAACTGCGCATCGGTGACACCCTGACCGAAGGCGAGGCGCTGCGCGTCACGGGCATTCCGTCTTTCGCGCCGGAACTGCTGCAAGGCATCCGCGCGGGCGACCCGATGAAGGCCAAGCACCTGGAAAAGGCGCTGATGCAATTTGCCGAGGAAGGCGCCGCCAAAGTGTTCAAGCCGATGATCGGTTCGGGCTTTATTGTCGGAGTTGTCGGCCAGCTGCAATTCGAAGTGCTGGCCAGCCGGATCGAACTGGAATACGGGCTGCCCGTGCGGTTCGAACAAAGCCAGTTCACCTCGGCGCGCTGGGTGAACGGTTCGCGTGAAGCCATTGACAAATTTGCCAATTCCAACAAACAGCATATCAGCTATGACCATGACGGCGACGTGGTGTACCTGACCCGCCTGCAATGGGATATCGACCGGGTCGAACGCGATTATCCCGACATCAAGCTGACGGCGACAAAGGAAATGATGGTCTGACCCGATCCGCAATTGCATGGGAAAACCCGCCGTGCAATTCTGCCGCCATGACGGATGAAGACCTCACTTATCCCGGCGGGTTGCCCGCCCTGCTGGAGCGCTATGAGGGGCGGCGCGACCCGTTCAATTTCGGCCCCGACTCGCTTCCACCGCTGGACTGTGATCTGGGCGCCCTCAAATCGGCCCTTGTCCCCGCCAGCGCCGCCAAGAAACAGCCCGACGATCCGCGCACGTCCTGGGCCTGGAAACGCCGCGACATCGCGCGCGAATTTGTCGGCAACTCGGAACTTGCCTGCCTGAATGGCCTGCTCATTTCCAACCTGCGCAAGCGCGCCCATCCCGATCACGCCCCGGCGCTGTTCCGCCGCCTCTGGGCAGAAGAGGCCGATCACCTGATCGGCGCGCTCAGCCTGCGCTGGCTTGTCTCCTCGGTGCAAACCTTTGCCGATCATGGCAATACCCCGACACAGCGCGAAGTGGGTCATGCCCTGCGCATGTTGTTCGGGATGATGAAACTCTATGAGTTCGAGCGCACATTCAGCGGCAAGTCCCCGGATCAGGCATTTGGTTTCGGGCGCCGGGTCAAGGCACGTCTTCCGCTGGACATGGAAAGTTTTTCCCTGAAATCCGGTGGGTTGGACATCAATCTTGTCGCACCGGTCTGGGATCAGGCGCGGGGCGATCCAGTGATCGGCCCGCTGGCCTGCCACCTTCTGGAAGAACTCAACCGCGAGCCGGGCGGCATTTTCCGGCGCCTGAAAACCATGCGCATCCGGCGCGAACGTCAGGTGGCGCGCGAATGAGCCGCTGGGGGATTGTCGCCACGATCAAGGCTCCGGCCCGCGAAATCCTGGATTTCGTGGCGTATCACCTGGACCTGGGTGCCGAACACCTCTTCATCTATCTCGACAATCAGAACCCGCGCGCCCAGCAGGCGCTGGAGGCCCACCCCAGGGTCACGGTCACGCGCACCGATGGCGATTATTGGGCGGCGCTCGGGCGCAAGAAGCCGGAACGTCACCAACCCCGCCAGACCGCCAATGCCAGCCACGCCTACCGGAACGCGACCGGGTTGGAGTGGCTGGCCCATATCGACGTGGACGAATTCCTGTGCCCCTCGCGCCCCGTGTCCACGCTGCTCTCCGGTCTGCCCGACGACATCCAATGCGCCCGCGTGCGCCCCGCCGAAGCGCTGGCAAGCGACGGTATCGACGGGCTTGACCCAGCCGCCACCTATTGCAAGGCCTGGATGCCCGGTGGCGACAGCCGGATCGGCCTGGAAAAAGACCTGTACCCCAATTTCGGCGGCTACCTGCGGGGCGGGTTTGTCAGCCATTTTGTCGGCAAGATCTTTATCCGTACGGGCCTTGGCCCGGTCGATTTCCGCATTCACCGGGGCATGATTGCCAAGCAGGAAATCGGCCCCCGGATGGTGATGGACGGGATCGAACTGTGTCACCGCCATATTTCCGGATGGGATGCCTGGCAGAAGATCCTTGATTATCGGATGACCAGGGGCAGCTACCGCAGCGAGTTGAAACCCACCCGCAAACCCGAGCTTGGCGGGCTGTCGCTGCACGAGTTGTTCACCTTTCTGCTGGCCGAAGGCGGCGAGACCGCCCTGCGCGACTTTTACGCCGAAGTCTGCCAGGCCCGTCCGGAATTGCTGGACAAGCTGAAGGATAACGGCCTGCTGCGCGTCTTTCACCTGGACCTCGACAGCAAAAGAGGGAAACAATTTCCTGATTTTGGCTAGATTGATGCTGAATCAGCAAAAGCGCCCTGTCGAACCACAGGCTTTGTTGACCATTCGCAGACCTTGCGATACAAGGCCCGCGTGGGACATTGACACGCTGCCATGCGAGGCCATCCGGGCCTGACCCAACACCAGATGCTACGGGCCAACCAGTGTCCGTAAACCACGGATACACATGACAAAATTTTCCGACTTGAACCTCAACCCGAAGGTGCTGAAAGCGGTCAGCGAAGCGGGCTACGAAACTCCCACCCCAATTCAGGCCGGCGCGATTCCGCCCGCCCTTGAAGGCAAGGACGTGTTGGGCATTGCCCAGACGGGCACGGGCAAAACGGCCAGCTTTACGCTGCCGATGCTGTCCCTGCTGGCACGGGGCCGCGCCCGGGCGAGAATGCCGCGCAGCCTTGTTTTGTGCCCCACGCGGGAACTGGCCGCTCAGGTGGCCGAAAACTTTGATACCTATTCCAAGCACCTGAAACTGACCAAGGCGTTGCTGATTGGCGGCGTCAGCTTCAAGGAACAGGATTCGCTGATCGACAAGGGCGTGGACGTGCTTATTGCCACGCCAGGCCGGTTGCTTGACCATTTCGAACGCGGCAAGCTGTTGCTCACCGGTGTTCAGGTCATGGTCGTGGACGAAGCCGACCGGATGCTGGACATGGGCTTCATTCCCGACATCGAACGAATCTTCTCGCTCACACCGTTCACCCGGCAGACACTGTTTTTCTCGGCGACCATGGCGCCGGAAATCGAACGGATCACCAATACGTTCCTGTCCGCCCCGGCGCGGATCGAGGTTGCGCGCCAGGCCACGGCGTCGGAAACCATCGAACAGGCCGTGGTCATGTTCAAGGCCAGCCGCCGCGACCGAGAAGGCAGCGAGAAACGCAAGGTTCTGCGCGCGCTGATCGACAGCGAAGGCGACAAATGCACCAACGCGATTATCTTCTGCAACCGCAAGACGGATGTGGATATCACCGCGAAATCGCTCAAGAAATACGGCTATGACGCGGCGCCAATCCATGGGGATCTGGACCAGAGCCAGCGCACACGCACGCTGGATTCGTTCCGCAATGGAGAGTTGCGGATTCTCGTGGCGTCTGACGTGGCCGCGCGTGGGTTGGACGTGCCCGCCGTCAGCCATGTGTTCAACTTTGACGTTCCCGGCCACGCCGAGGATTACGTGCACCGCATTGGCCGCACCGGGCGCGCCGGACGTGAGGGCAAGGCGTTCACCATCTGCACCCCCCGCGACGAAAAAAACTTCGACGCCGTGGAAAAGCTGATCCAGAAGGATATCACCCGGGTCGAAAACCCGGCCAGGCCGACAGGCAAGCCAGACAAGGCCGTGACATCCGAGAAGCCGGAAAAGCGGGAAAGCACACGCAGTTCGTCGCGCAAGGCCGGCGACAAGCCCGAGGCGAAAGAAGCGCAAATTGCCGAGATCGCGCCCAAGCAACGGACCGAAAAGCCTGACAGCAGCCGCTCCGGCAGCACCCGCACGCGCAGCCGTGGCGGGCGCGACAACGACAAGAAAATTGTCGGCATGGGCGATCACATGCCCTCGTTCATCGCGCTCAGCTTCGACGAGCGCGACGCCAGCTGACCCCCTAGTCGATCAGCCTGTCCCCCCTCAAACCTGCCCGTTCCAGATGAACGGGCAGAACACGGCCATAAAGCTGCCGTGTGCGTTCGGGCGACCCCACCATGTCGGGCTGTTCGACATAGGAAAAGATCGCAACATAGCGTGGTGTTGCCCCCCGTAATGGCGCAACCCGGTGCAGCGAATAGCGCCCCTTGAACAATTGCAGGTCGCCCGGCTCCAGATGTAACACCGTCACCCGGTCCGAGCGGTCTTCAAGCACGCGCGACACTTCTTCGAAATTCTCACTGTCCGATCGGATATTGGGGGCATATTCAAACGCACCGCCCTCTTGCGCGTTTTGAATTGCGAGTGTGACGGTGAAATTATTGGTGTCAAAATGCCATGGAAACCCATTTCCTTCGGTCGCCATGTTCACGATCACATCGGCCAGCGGATCGGCATAGCGAAAGAACCTGCCGTCAGGTTCTTGCAAGCACGCCTGAATGAACCGGTCAAAGCCGGAACTGTCATGCACAATACGCAGCGGCCCGTGTTTGGCAAAATTGTCCGCTGCAATGAAGCAGTTCGAACGCTCAAAGAAGCGCCGCCGCGGATGATCCGCCGGAAGCGAGGGATCGTCGGTGGTAAAATAGGGGTTGGTGCGGTTAAAGCTGCGATGCCCCCGCCCTGCAACGCCATCGGCCTCTGCCGCAATGGCGCGCACACCGAGCGGCGTCAAAAACCCCTTGAGAACCGCGCATCCATCCTGCGCCAGGGACGCACGCACATCCTCTAACAGCGCAGACCGCGCAGCGCCTTCCCGATGGATCGGGTAGCGGTCATAATCGATCAGATCGGCGGCAGAATAGGGCATGTTGATCTCCCCGGGAACATATCCAAAGGAAACCGCCCCACCCTGCCCCAATCTGTTCCGTTTTCGCCGTTTGCGCGTCGGTAACAGGCCGCCGCTCAGCTCAACCGGCTGATAATCACCGTGGTTTCAGGTTTCTTGCCGATCTCTGCCTGACACCCGTTGCGCGCAATGCGCCGCAACTCGCCCCCCAGCTTGTCGTCATCGGCCAGAGTTTTAGCCCCCGCACGCCCCAGAAACTGACTCAGGTCTTCTTCCAGAACATCCACAAGCGGAGCGTCCGACCGGCCCAGTTCCGGCAGGCCCTTCAGCTCCACCCAGGCTTCGCCCAGCGGTTCGTCGTCCTCGTCCAGGATCACCGAAACGGTAATATGCCCGTTCAGCGCCACCCGGATGCGATCCCGCACGATACCGTCAAGCGCCCCGATCTGCACCGATCCGTCCAGATAGGTCCGCCCGGTTTCGACATAGCCGGCAATAGAGGGCGCCGCCCCGCTGAGGTCCAGCATGGTGCCGTTCACCGCCACGATAGACCCGCGCCCACCCTCGGCGGCCAGCTTGGCATGTTCGCGCAAATGCCGGTGTTCACCGTGATTGGGGATCACCATTTCCGGGTCCACAATGTCATGCAGCCGCTTGAGATCAGGCCGGTTGGCATGGCCCGAAACGTGGTAGCGCCCCGAACTGTCATCCACCACGTCAACCCCCATTTCCGAAAACTGGTTGACCACGCGGATCACACCGCGCTCGTTGCCCGGAATGGTCTTGGAGGAAAACAGGAACAGATCACCTTCTTTCAGGGTGATGCCGTTGTATTTCCCACGCGCCAGCTGGGCGCTGGCCGCGCGCCGTTCGCCCTGGCTGCCGGTCACGATCAGCATCAGGCTTTCACGCGGAATCTGCGCCGCCTCCTCGGGGCTGATCACCTTGGGAAAATCCGCCAGCACACCGGTGGTGATCGACGCTTCGATCATGCGCCGCATCGCCCGCCCCATCAGGCAGACAGAGCGCCCGGCGCGTTGTCCGGCCTCGGCCAGGGTTTTTACCCGCGCCACGTTCGAGGCAAAAGTCGTGGCCACCACCATTTGCGGCGCGTTCGCCACCAGCGTTTCGATTTCCGGGCCCACGCTGGCCTCGGAACGGCCGGCATGTTCCGAAAACACGTTGGTCGAATCGCAGATCAGCGCCTTTACGCCCGGTTTCGCCACATCGGCCCACAGATCGGCGTCAAATGCCTCGCCCACCACCGGGGTTTCATCCAGCTTGAAATCGCCCGAATGGATCACCCGTCCTGCCGGACTGTCGATCACCAATGCCGCGCTTTCGGGAATGGAATGGCTGATCGGAAGGAACCCAACGGTAAACGGCCCGGCGCTGGTTGTCTCGGGCCAGGCCGACACCGTCCGCACCGCCTCTTCGGGCTGGCCCCGGTCGGCCATCTTGAACCGCGCCAGATGCGCAGTAAAGGCGCGCGCATAAACCGGCACGCCCAGACGATCCCAGTAATGCCCGATGGCGCCGACATGATCCTCATGCGCATGGGTGATGAACACAGCCTCCAGCCGGTCCTTGTTTTCGGCCAGCCAGGTAATATCGGCAAAGATCAGGTCCACGCCGGGGCTGGTATCCATGTCGGAAAACGCCACGCCCAGATCAACAAGGATCAGCCGTTCCTTCCCTTCGGGGCCATAGCCATAAACATAGGCATTCATACCTATCTCGCCCGCCCCACCCAGGGGCAGGTAAATCAGTCGATTATCGCTCACGCGGCGGTATCCTTGTTGTATTTGTGAATCACGGTCAGGCCGTGCATTGTCAGGTCTTCTTCGAAACAGTCGAACAGATCGACCGATTGCTGGAACAACGGCGCCAGCCCGCCTGTCGCGATCACTTGCATGGGCCTGTCGCGCTCGGCCTTGATCCGGTCACAGATTTCACGCACCAGCCCGACATAGCCCCAGAACACCCCGGATTGGATGCAGGCCACGGTATTGGTGCCGATCACCGCCAGGGGCTTGGCGATATCCACATGCGGCAGCGCGGCGGCGGCATTGTGCAGCGCCTCCAGGCTCAGGTTCACACCCGGCGCGATCACCCCGCCAATATAGGCCCCGTCGCTGGCCACAACGTCAAACGTGGTCGCGGTTCCAAAATCCACCACAATCAGATCCCCGCCATGACGGTCAAACGCCCCGGCCGTGTTCACAAGCCGGTCCGGCCCCACAATCGTTCCCTCATCCACCCGCGCCTCCACAGGCAGGCGACATTCCGGTTTGCCAACAACCAGCGGACGGCAATTGAAAAACCGGTCGGCAAAGACACGCAGGTTGAACACCACCCGCGGCACGGTCGAACTGATGATCACTTCAGAGATGTCCAGATCGATCTCGTAATGCTTGATCAACGTCGAAAACCAGGTGAAATACGCGTCAGCCGTGCGCGCGTGATGGGTAGACGTGCGCAAGGTGCACAGGAATTTTTCACCATCCCAGATCGAAAACACCGTGTTGGTGTTGCCGCAATCAATCGCCAGAAGCATAGGCGCGTTTCCTTGTCTCAGCCTCAGAAAAAGACATCCGCCGCCGGAATGGCGACACGGCCCTTCGCGGTGTTCAACACCAGATTGCCGTTCAAGTCCACCGTTTCAAAGACGCCCGCGATTTCGTCCCGCGCCATACGCGCCGTGATCACCTCGCCCAGTCGCGCCGCCCGCTCCAGCCAGGCCGCGCGGATTGGGGCAAACCCATAGGTGACGAAACTGGCCTCCCGGCGCGCATAGGCCAAGGCCAATAGGTCCAGAAAAGCCTCTGGTGTCTGCTCAATTCCCATCTCCGAAAGCAATGCCACCGGGCGCAAGGCGCGTGTCTCAACATCACGCCCCGCCGGCGCGCTGCGCAAATTGACCCCGATCCCAATCGCCAGATGGCGAACCCTGCCCCCGGCCATCCCGGCGCTTTCCAGCAATATGCCCGCCACCTTGCCGCCATTCAGCAAAACGTCATTCGGCCACTTTAGCGCAATGCAATCCGTGCGCCCGATCGCTTCGGCAATTGCATCATAAAGCGCCAGTGCCGCAACAAAGCTGCGCAGCGCCACCTGGTCCGGGCTCTCGCCAGGGCGCAGAACCAGCGTTGCAGAGAAATTGCCCGCCGGATCGGCCCAGGCCCTGCCCCGGCGCCCGCGACCCCTGGTCTGACGCAATCCCAAAATCCACTCCGGCCCGGACAGACCATCGGCAATCCGCATGGCTTCGGCATTGGTACTGTCCACCTCGGCCAACACCCGCCGTCCATAGCCCTCTGGCCAGTCCCTCGCCTTCATTTTGCCAAAAATACTCCCGCCGGAGGCATCAATTCAAAAAAAGCGACGCGCCCCCCGGGCGCGTCACCTTCAAACAACCGAAACTTCCGGCAAACCGGCTCAGTTGACCAGGGCCAGCGACGCGGCCTGCGCGACAGTTTCAATGCCAAACAGATTCACCACGCCCAGCAGCATCGCCGCGGCCGATGCCATCAGGAACACGTACTGCACCACAGAGCGGCCCTTATCCAGCGCCTCGCCCTCTTCGCCAAAATACATGTAAAAGACGATGCGCAGATAATAAAATGCGCCAACCACCGACGCGACCACACCCAGCACCGCCAGCCATGCCAACCCGGCTTCATAAGCCGCACGCAGCACGTAGAACTTGCCGAAGAATCCCACCAGCGGCGGAACGCCGGCCAGCGAGAACAACAGGATCAGCATCGCCAAAGCGCGGCCCGGCTCGCGCCTGGCATACATGTTCAGCGACGTAATATCCGTCACCGGCTGTCCGTCACGCTCCATCGACAGGATAAAGGCAAAGGTGCCCACATTCATCGTGACGTAGATCACCATATAGATCAGCATCGCCTGCACGCCAAAGGCCGTGCCCGCCGCCAACCCCATCAGCGCATATCCCATATGCGCGATCGACGAATAGGCCATCAGGCGCTTGATATTGCGCTGACCGATCGCCGCAACAGCCCCCAGGAACATGCTCAGCACCGACAACAGCGCGACGATCTGCTGCCAGTCGCCAACGGCGCCACCAAAGGCGTCATGCAGCACCCGCGCCAGCAAACCCATGGCCGCAACCTTGGGCGCTGTGGCGAAAAAGGCGGTGATCGGCGTGGGCGCGCCCTCGTACACGTCAGGCGTCCACATGTGGAACGGCACGGCCGATACCTTGAAGGCCAGCCCGGCAGTCACGAAGGTCAGACCGAACAACAGGCCCAGCGGAATATGGCCTTCGCCCGCCGCTTCGATAATCCCGGCAAAATTCGTGGTGCCGGCAAAGCCATAAACCAGCGATGCACCATACAACAGCAGACCCGAACTCAGCGCGCCCAGTACAAAGTACTTCATGCCCGCTTCGGTCGATTTCACGCTGTCGCGGCGCAGCGACGCCACAACATAAAGTGCCAGGGATTGCAGCTCCAGCCCCATATACAGCGCCATCAGGTCGCCAGCGGAAACCATCATCATCATGCCAACCGCCGACAGGGCGATCAGGACCGGATATTCAAACCGCAACATGCCGCGGCGGCTCATGTAGTCCTGCCCCATGATCAGGACGGCAGCCGCCGAGAACAGGATCGTGACCTTGGCAAAGCGCGAGAACCCGTCATCCTGGAACATGCCGTCAAAGGCCAGGTTTTCGCCCGCCCCCGTCATGCCGATCCACGCGCCCAAAAGGACGAAAACAATGGCCGTCAGCCAGGTCAGCATCGGCGCCAGCTTGTCTTTGCCGCCGTAAACCGCCCCGATCAGCGCGACCATCGCGTAGACCGACAGCAGGATCTCGGGCAGGATGATATTCAGATCAGCCTGGATCATGTCTCAAGCTCTCCCTAGTGCGATGTCATCTGGTTGCCCGAGGGGGCATTGGCCAGAGCGGTTTCATAGTTGGAAATCAGATTCTCGACCGATGGGCCGATGATGTCCGTTACCAGGGCCGGATACACCCCCAGCAACAGGGTCATGGCCACCAGCGGCGCGAAAATCCATTTCTCGCGCGCGGTCATGTCCTGGATCGTCTTCAGGCTTTCCTTGATCAGGTCGCCCAGAACCACACGGCGATAAAGCCACAATGCGTAGCCCGCCGAGAAAATGACGCCCGAAGTTGCCACCAGCGCCACCCAGGTATTGACCTGGAAAATCCCCACCAGGGTCAGGAACTCGCCGACAAATCCAGATGTACCAGGCAGGCCGACATTGGCCATGGTGAAGAACATGAAGATCAGCGCATAGGCCGGCATCCGGTTCACAAGGCCACCATAGGCATCGATCTCGCGGGTGTGCATCCGGTCATAGATCACGCCCACACACATGAACAGCGCGCCCGAGATGAAGCCGTGGCTCAGCATCTGGAAAATGGCGCCGTCAATGCCTTGTTGGTTCGCCGCGAAGATCCCGATTGTCACATACCCCATATGGGCCACGGACGAATAGGCGATCAGCTTTTTCATGTCTTCCTGAACCAGCGCGACCAGCGAGGTATAGACGATCGCGATGGCCGACAGCCAGAACACCAGCGGCGTCATAAGTTCGGAACCGATCGGAAACATCGGCAGGCTGAAGCGCAGGAAGCCATAGCCGCCCATCTTCAACAGGATCGCCGCCAGCACCACCGACCCGGCCGTGGGCGCCTGAACATGCGCATCCGGCAACCAGGTATGCACCGGCCACATCGGCAATTTCACCGCAAAGCTGGCAAAGAAGGCAAGGAACATCAGCGTTTGAAGACCGCCAATCACCTGAATGCCCAGCACCGAAATCGTTTCCGATGCAAAGGTGTGGTTCATCAGTGTCGGAATGTCAGTCGTGCCCGCATCCACGAACATTCCGACCAGCGCCACCAGCATCAGCACCGACCCAAGGAAAGTATACAGGAAGAACTTGAAGCTGGCGTAAATGCGATCTTTTCCGCCCCAGATCCCGATAATCAGGAACATCGGGATCAGACCCGCTTCGAAGAACAGGTAGAACAGCACCAGATCCAGCGCCATGAACACGCCCAGCATCAGCGTTTCCAGCAACAGGAAGGCGATCATGTATTCCTTGACGCGCCGCTCCACACCCCAGGACGCCCAGATCACCAGCGGCATCATGAACGTGGTCAGCATGACGAACAGCACCGAGATACCGTCCACGCCCAGCTTGTATTTCAGGCCCAGCAGCCAGTCGCGTTCCTCGACAAACTGGAAATCGGTGTTTTGCGGATCGAACCCGGCCAGAACGAATAGCGACACCAGAAAAGTGATCACCGTGGCCACCAGGGCGACCCATTTGGCATTACGCTGCGCCGCGGCCTCTTCGCCGCGCAGGAAGATGGCGAGGATCGCCGCCGCCAGCGCGGGAATGAAGGTGACGAGAGAGAGCAGGCTGTCGTTCATTATTGCGCTCCTCCGCTGAGCGTCATCCATGTGATCAGCACGACGATGCCAATCACCATGGCAAAGGCGTAAGTGAAGATGTAACCAGACTGCGCCCGCCCCGCGAGCCGCGTGACCCAGGGAACAATGCCCATGGCCACGCTGTTGATCGAGCCGTCAATGACATTCCCGTCGCCGCGCTTCCACAGGAACCGTCCAAGTGCTTTTGCCGGGCGCACAAAAAGGAAGTCGTAGATTTCATCAAAGTACCACTTGTTCAGCAGGAACAGGTACAAGGGACGCTGGCTCTCGGCTGCCTTTGCCGGCATCGACGGGTTCCAGACATAGAACCACAGCGCGAAAATCAGACCGATGACCATGGCCACGAAGGGGCTGACCTTGACCCATTTGGGGGCATAGTGCGCCTTGGACAAAACCTTGTTGTCCGGGGCCATGAAGATCGCGCCCTTGGGCGCCTGGGCAGGATCCGAAACGGCCACCGGCTTGGCGCTTTTGGTTTCCTTGACAGCGGCATCGCCCTCGCCATGCCCGGTTTTTCCCTCGACAGCTTCATAAGGAATGCCGAAGAACTTGTTGACCTGTTCCGTGCTGCCAAAGAACGACCCGTACCAGATCATCCCCGAGAAAATCGCACCCAGCGCCAGCACGCCAAGCGGGATCAGCATGACTTTGGGGCTTTCATGCGCATGGTCATGCGTATGTTTGTTGCCGCGCGGCTCTCCGAAGAAGGTCAGGAACATAAGCCGCCAGCTGTAGAAGCTGGTGAACAGCGCCGCGATGACCAGCATCCAGAACGCGTATCCGCCATCTGTGCCCGCATAGGCGCTTTCGATGATCGCGTCCTTGGACAGGAATCCGGCAAAACCGATTGTCGTCAGCGGAATGCCAACACCGGTGATGGCCAGCGTGCCGATCATCATCGCCCAGTAGGTATAGGGGATCTTCTTGCGCAGCCCGCCATAGTTGCGCATGTCCTGTTCGTGATGCATCGCGTGGATCACCGAACCGGCCCCCAGGAACAGCATCGCCTTAAAGAAAGCATGGGTCAGCAGGTGGAACATGGCCACCGAATAAACGCCTACGCCCGCCGCCACGAACATGTACCCCAGCTGGGACATGGTCGAATAGGCGATCACGCGCTTGATATCGTTCTGCACCAGACCGATGGTCGCGGCCACAAAGGCCGTGGTGGCGCCAAGGAAGGTGATAAAGGCAGTCGCCTCGGGCGCGTATTCCATCAGCGGCGACATGCGCGCCACAAGAAAGACACCGGCCGTCACCATGGTGGCGGCATGGATCAGTGCCGACACAGGGGTCGGGCCTTCCATCGCGTCCGGCAACCATGTGTGCAGGAAAAGCTGTGCCGATTTGCCCATCGCGCCAACAAACAAAAGGAAGGCCAGCAGGTTGGCGGCATTCCATTCGCGCCACAGGAATTCCAGCTGCGTGTCCGCCAGCGCCGGGGCGGCGGCAAAGATGTCGTCAAACTTGATGCTGTCGGTCAGATAGAACAGGCCGAAAATCCCCAGCGCAAAGCCGAAATCGCCCACCCGGTTGACCACAAACGCCTTGATCGCCGCCGCATTGGCCGAGGGTTTCTTGTAGTAGAACCCGATAAGCAGATACGAGGCAACGCCCACACCTTCCCAGCCAAAGAACATCTGGATCAGGTCATCCGCCGTTACAAGTGCCAGCATCGCAAAGGTAAAGAATGACAGGTAGGCAAAGAAACGCGCCTTGTAATGCTCGCCCTCGCCCCAGGCCTCGTCATGCGCCATGTATCCGACCGAATACAGATGCACCAGCGCGGACACCGTGGTGACAACGATCAGCATGATCGCGGTCAGCCGGTCCACCCGGATCGACCACGCGGTATCAAGCGTGCCCGACTGGATGAAATTCATGATGTGGATCTGCTGGGTTTCGCTACCCAGGCTCAGGAACACGATCCAGCTCAGCAGGCAGGCCAGGAACAACAGGCCGGTCGTGATCCACTGCGCGGCGCGTTCGCCGGTCAGCCGCCAGCCGAACCCTGCAATCAGGCTGCCGACAAGCGGGGCAAAGAGGATGATCTTTTCCATTTGTCCTTAGCCTTTCATCACGTTGACATCTTCCACCGCGATCGTGCCGCGGTTACGGAAGAACGAAACCAGGATCGCCAGGCCGATGGCGGCCTCGGCGGCGGCCACGGTCAGCACGAACAGGGTAAAGACCTGTCCCACCAGATCCCCGAGGAAGCTGGAGAAAGCCACCAGGTTGATGTTGACCGAAAGAAGTATCAATTCGATCGACATCAGCAGGATGATCACGTTCTTCCGGTTCAGGAAGAGGCCGAAAATGCCGATGACAAACAACGTCGCGGCCACGCCCAGATAATGTTCAAGTCCAATCATGTCGTCCCTCAGGGTTGCCCCGTTCGTCTTTCTTTTTCTCGTCGCGCCCCGGATCCGATCCGGAGCCTCTCATCTTGTCTTGTGCCGCCCTTTTCCGGGCCACGCGCCAGCCGCCATGCGGCGCGAAAATCTCAGAGCCCCTGCCCCGGTTTCACGTCTTTCAGTTCCATTGACTTGGCCGGGTCGCGCCACATCTGTTCCAGAACGTTCTGGCGCTTGATGTCCTTGCGGTGGCGCAGGGTCAGCACGATGGCACCGATCATGGCGACCAGCAGGATCAGACCGGCCAGCTGGAACAGCAGGAAATACTGGTCATACAGGATCGTGCCCAGCGCGGCGGTATTCTGCACATCGGCCGGCGTGACCGCGCCGCGCAGCGCCTCGGCCTGATCCGAGACTTCCCAGGCGCCAAAGGCCAGGCCCAGCTGCATCAGCAGGATCACACCGATCAACAGCGCCAGCGGCATATATTGCGCCATGCTGCCCTTGAGTTCGGCAAAATCCACGTCCAGCATCATCACCACGAACAGGAACAGAACGGCGACGGCGCCCACATAGACAATGATCAAAAGCATGGCGACGAATTCCGCCCCCAGCAGAACGAACAGCCCGGCCGAACTCAGGAAGGCCAGGATCAGCCAAAGCACCGAATGCACCGGATTGCGGCTGATGACGGTGAAAAGCCCGCCAGCAATCACGCAGATCGCAAACAGGTAAAATGCAATTGCCGCGACGGTCATGTGTCACTTCCCTCTTTGTCCGCCAGAACCTCCTGCGCCAGTTCCATGGCGCGCGTGCTGGCGGGAATGCCGGCGAACATCGACATCTGGCCGATGGTCTCGACGATTTCCTGTTTCGTAGCGCCCGCTTCCAGCAGATGCCGGACCGTAAGGCGGATTTGTGCATCAGCCTGCGCGCCCAGAACCGTGAGCGCCGCCAGCGTCAGCAGCAGACGGGTCTTGGCGTCCAGCCCGTCCTTGTTGATCGTATTGCCAAAGAACATCTCCATGACGTCCTTGGGCATGGTTGGCCAAAGCGCCTCGAACCCTTTCGGGGTAAACGATTCCAGCGCAGGGTTCATGGTTTTCGCCATTTCCTGATACTGCGCGAACATCGCTTCAAAGGGGTTCTTGGAATCGGTCATCTGTACGGTGCATCCAGTTCGATATTGCGGGCAATCTCGGCTTCCCAGCGGTCTCCGTTTTCCAGAAGTTTGGCCTTGTCGTAAAACAGTTCTTCGCGGGTCTCGGTGGCGAATTCGAAATTGGGGCCTTCCACGATCGCATCCACCGGGCAGGCTTCCTGGCAGAAGCCGCAATAAATGCACTTGGTCATGTCGATGTCATAACGCGTGGTGCGGCGGCTGCCATCTTCGCGCGGTTCCGCGTCGATGGTAATGGCCTGCGCCGGGCAGATTGCCTCACACAGTTTGCAGGCGATACAGCGTTCCTCGCCGTTCGGGTAACGGCGCAGCGCGTGCTCGCCGCGAAACCGCGGGCTCAGCGGGCCTTTTTCATGCGGATAGTTGATCGTCGCCTTGGGCTTGAAGAAATACTTCATGCCCAGACGGAACCCACCGATGAAATCCTTCAGCAGGAAGTAGCCGGCGGCACGTTTATAGTCGATTGCCGTCATATCAGCCTCCGATTGCCCAGCGGGCATAGGCGCCGCCGAAAAGTTCGAATTTCGCGAAGAACGCCACCAGCACGACCCAGATCAGCGACATGGGCAGGAATACTTTCCAGCCGATGCGCATCAGTTGGTCATAGCGGTACCGGGGCGCGATCGCCTTGACCATCGAGAAGATGAAGAAGACGAACACGATCTTGCCCAGCATCCACAGAATACCGTCCGGCAAGCCGGGGATCGGCGACAGCCAGCCACCCAGGAAGATCACCGATACCAGCGCGCACATCAGCACGATTGCCACGTATTCGCCGATCATGAACAACAGGAACGGGGTCGAGGAATATTCCACCTGATAGCCCGCCACCAGCTCCGATTCCGCCTCGGGAAGGTCAAATGGCGGGCGGTTGGTTTCGGCCATGGCCGAGATCAGGAACAGGAACAGCATCGGGAAATGCGGCAGCCAGTACCAGCTGAACAGCCCGTATGCCCCATCCTGCGCGCGCACGATATCGCCAAAGTTCATCGAGCCAGTCGAGATGATGATACCGATGATGATCAGGCCGATCGACACCTCGTAGGAAATCATCTGAGCCGCCGAACGCAGGCTGCCAAGGAACGGGTATTTCGAGTTCGACGCCCAGCCCCCCATGATCACGCCGTAAACCTCCAGCGAGGAGACCGCAAAGACATACAGGATCGCGACGTTGATGTTCGAAACCACCCATCCATCATTGAACGGGATCACCGCCCAGGCAACGGTTGCCATCACCAGGCTGATCATCGGCGCCAGAAGGAACACCACCTTGTCGGCACCAGCCGGATAGACGATTTCCTTGACGATATACTTGATGAAGTCGGCAAAGGATTGCAGCAGGCCGAAGGTGCCCACGACGTTGGGGCCCCGGCGCAGCTGAACCGCCGCCCAGATCTTGCGGTCGGCGTAAAGCAGAAAGGCCAGCGCCACGAGCAGAGGCACGACAACCAGAAGAACCTGCCCCAATGTGAGCAGAAAGATCCCTAGGTAGGTGGTGGTAAAGAATTCAATCATGGGTCCTCACACCGTGGGTATTCCGTTATCTTCGCAGCTTGACACGATGACTTCGGCGTCAATCGTCTTCAATCCGCGTGGCAGGGCCGACGAGATGGTGTAAACCGCATCCCCTCGCCAGACACCACCCTGAAAATCAATGGTTGTGCGCAGATGCCGCGCAAAGCCGAAGCCGCGGATCAGCGCATATTGCGCCGCCGCGCATTCGGCATATTCGGCCACGTCCCGTTCGTCCCGCGCGCCGGTCATGATGACCTGGAAATTCACCAGATCGCCTTCCAGAAGCCGCGTGTCCACGCCCTGGTAAACCGGTTCAAACGCCACCTCGCCGCGCGATACCCCAGCGGCCTGCGGATTGGCGCAGGCCGACAGCCCGGCAAAAGCAGCCAGGCTGAACAAGGGTATGAGAAGACGAGGGATCATGACGATGCCTTACTCCGCCGCGATCTTGCCGGCGCCACGCGCCTTGGCGTTGGCTGAAAGCTCGGCCATCAGCTCGCTGGCGCGCGCGATCGGGTTGGTCAGGTAGAAATCTGAAACCGCCAACTTGAACGCCCCTTTGCCAAGTTCTTTGGCGTCCAGAGGCTCCCAACCATTGTCGGCCACCTGATCGATCTGTGCCAGATGCGGCACTTCGGCCACAAGGGCCGTCCGCAGCTGTGCCAGCGAGTCATACGGCAGCGCCGCGCCCAGTTCTGCGCTCAGCGCGCGCAGAATGGCCCAGTTTTCCTTGGCCTCGCCCGGTGCGAACCCGGCGCGCATCGCCAGTTGCGGGCGGCCCTCGGTATTCACGAACAGGCCGTTTTCCTCGGTATAGGCGGCGGCAGGCAGGATCACGTCGGCGCGGTGTGCACCCCGATCCCCATGGCTGCCCTGATAGATCACAAAGGCACCCTCGCCGATCTCCACCTCGTCAGCGCCCAGGTTGTACACAACTTCTGCACCATCCATGGCCGCATCGATCCCGCCCTGGGTCACGGCACCCACGTCCATCGCGCCCACACGGCTGGCAGCGGTATGCAG
Organism: Thiosulfatihalobacter marinus; assembly: GCF_016019955.1. Taxonomy (GTDB): domain Bacteria; phylum Pseudomonadota; class Alphaproteobacteria; order Rhodobacterales; family Rhodobacteraceae; genus Shimia; species Shimia marinus_A. The sequence continues at coordinate 158,493 of NZ_JAECRZ010000001.1, read as the reverse complement.
CACCAGCATCTTGCCGCCCAGTTTTTCCGTCAGCGTCATCGCCTGCCCCAGTACCGCGATACCGTCACCCTCGCAGATGGCGCCCTGCCCGACGATCACAATGGCGCCCTCTTGCGCGCGCGAGTCCTCGACCAGCTTGTTCAGCGGTATGCGGCCCGGGCCGGCATAGGAATAATCATAGGTCAGATCCATACCCTTGGCGCCGACAACCGTCACCTCGGCCCCTTTGGACCACGCCTTGCGGATCCGTGCGTTCAGCACCGGCGCCTCGTCGCGTGGGTTGGTCCCGACCAGAATGATTTTCCGAGCAGAATCAATATCTTCAATCGAAGCATTGCCCACATAGGCAGACCGGTTGCCAGCTGGCAGAACCGCGCCGTTTGTCCGGCATTCGATAGATCCACCCAGCCCCTGCACAAGCTGCCTGAGCGCAAACACCGCCTCGACCGGCGCCAGATCCCCCACCAACGCGGCAATCTTCTTGCCCTTCATCGCGCCCGCGGCGGCGGCCAGCGCCTCACCCCAGCTGGCGGGCTTCAGTTTGCCGTCCACGCGGACATAGGGTTTGTCCAGCCGCTGGCGGCGCAGACCGTCCCAGACAAAGCGGGTCTTGTCGGAAATCCATTCCTCGTTCACGCCATCATGATTGCGCGGCAGAATGCGCATCACTTCACGGCCCTTTGTGTCCACCCGGATATTGCTGCCCAACGCATCCATCACGTCGATGGTTTCGGTCTTGGTCAGCTCCCAGGGGCGGGCAGTGAACGCATAAGGCTTGGATGTCAGCGCACCCACCGGGCACAGATCGATGATGTTGCCTTGCAGGTTCGAAACCAGCGTCTGATTCAGATAGCTGGTGATCTCGGCATCCTCGCCCCGGCCGGTCTGGCCCATCTGGGTGATGCCGGCCACCTCTGTGGTAAAGCGCACGCACCGCGTACAGCTGATGCAGCGGGTCATCGTGGTCGACACAAGCGGGCCAAGGTCCAGATCGTCTACCGCGCGCTTGGCTTCCTGGAAACGTGTCCCGGACATGCCATAGGCCATAGCCTGGTCCTGCAAATCGCACTCGCCGCCCTGATCGCAGATCGGGCAATCCAGCGGGTGGTTGATCAGCATGAATTCCATCACGCCTTCGCGGGCCTTCTTGACCATGGGCGAGTTGGTCTTGACCACCGGCGGCTGGCCTTCGGGGCCCGGACGCAAGTCGCGCACCTGCATGGCGCAGGAGGCTGCCGGCTTCGGCGGCCCGCCCACAACCTCGACAAGGCACATCCGGCAGTTGCCGGCGATCGACAGACGCTCGTGATAGCAAAAGCGTGGAATCTCCACCCCGGCCTCTTCACAGGCCTGGATCAGGGTCATCGCGCCCTCTACTTCGACTTCCGTGTCGTCGATGATGATCTTGCGTAGGTCAGACATGACTCATTTCGCCCTCAAATACACGCCGATCGCGCTGTTTTTCTCGATTTCCGCACGCCCCAGCGCACAGAATGTCTCTGGGTCGTCATAAGTGACGCCCTTGGTTTTCATGTAGGCCTCGCCGCGCTTTACCATGCGCGCCTTTTCCGCATCCGAACGGACATAGGCCTTGATCTCGGCTTCGGTGTAACCCATCGCCTTGGCCTTGCGCCCCAACGCCCAAAGATCGCTGATCCCCTTCAGCTTGCGGGCTGAAATCGTCGGGCATTGTTCGCCGATCTCATAGGCGACAAGCGTGTAATACACGTAGTCGTCGATCTCGGGCACGTCACGCAGCGGCGGTTTCGCCAAAGCTGCGCCGGCACCGGCGACAAGAACGCTGCAAGCCATCATTGCGGTTGTAACTCGGGTCATGAAGACACTCCCTTCGGTTGGACTGGCACCACGCCTGACTCCATCCAAAAGGCGCATCCGCACCCTGTAAGGCAATAACATCCCGGATATGCCGCCCCGATTGTCATGGTTGGCAGTACCCTTCCAACTGGATCGCACCATCCACCGGGACGATGGATTCGCTGTCCGGGCCGATCACCCATTCGATCGACGACGTTCCGTATTGTTCGATGCAATAGCGGGTCGCCGCGTAACGTCCCGCCTCGCGCGCGGCCCCAAGATCCTGAGTCGCCTTCTTGACCTGCACCCGGAAATGATCGCGTTCTTCCTTGGACACGCGATCGGCCTTGGACGAGAAATAGATCCCGTTGAACGCCACCTTGTCTTCCTTGCGATTGCCACAGGCCGACAGAACCAGGGTCGCGGCCAGAAGGCACACGATACCGGCGCGTTGCGGAGTGACAGAAGGTAAGAAAGCGGTGCCGGTCACGTCATTCACTCCGCCGCCATCGCGCCCATGCGGCCGCTCTTGTTCGCCTTGATCCGGTCCTCGATCTCTTCGCGGAAATTGCGGATCAGGCCCTGAATTGGCCAGGCCGCCGCGTCGCCAAGCGCACAGATCGTGTGGCCCTCAACCTGTTTGGTCACGTCAAACAGCATGTCGATCTCTTCGATCTCGGCCTCGCCCCGAACCAGACGATCCATGACGCGCATCATCCAGCCGGTGCCTTCGCGGCAGGGGGTGCACTGGCCACAGCTTTCATGCTTGTAAAACTTGGACAGGCGCCAGATCGCCTTGATGATGTCGGTCTGCTTGTCCATGACAATCACCGCCGCGGTGCCAAGCGACGATCCAACCTCGCGCAGCGCGTCGAAATCCATCACCGCGTCACGCATGTTCTCGCCCCGCACACAGGGCACCGACGATCCGCCGGGGATCACGGCCAAGAGGTTGTCCCAGCCGCCGCGAATTCCGCCGCAATGCTTTTCGATCAACTCTTCAAAGCTGATCGACATCTCTTCCTCGACCACGCAGGGAGTGTTCACATGGCCCGAGATGCCGAAAATCTTGGTGCCCGCATTGTTCGGTCGGCCAAATCCCGCAAACCATTCCGGCCCGCGGCGCAGGATGGTCGGCACCACGGCAATCGATTCCACGTTGTTCACGGTGGTCGGGCAGCCATACAGGCCCGCTCCGGCCGGGAATGGCGGCTTCATGCGCGGCATCCCCTTCTTGCCCTCAAGGCTTTCCAGCAGCGCGGTTTCCTCGCCACAGATATAGGCGCCGGCCCCGTGATGCAGGAACAGGTCGAAATCCCAACCCGAACCAGCGGCGTTTCTGCCAAGCAAACCAGCATCATATGCTTCGTCGATCGCCGCCTGCAACGCCTCGCGCTCGCGGATATATTCGCCGCGAATATAGATATACGAGGTATGCGCACCCATCGCGAAAGACGCAATCAGCGCCCCCTCGATCAGCGTATGCGGATCGTGGCGCATGATCTCGCGATCCTTGCAGGTGCCCGGCTCGGATTCGTCGGCGTTGATCACCAGATAGGCCGGGCGGCCATCGCTTTCCTTGGGCATGAACGACCACTTGAGGCCGGTCGGAAAGCCCGCGCCGCCGCGTCCGCGCAAACCGGAGGCCTTCATCTGATCGACGATCGCCCCACGTCCCTGCTGGATGATCTTTGCCGTGCCATCCCAATGGCCGCGCGCCTGCGCGCCTTTCAGGCTGCGGTCATGCATACCGTAGAGATTGGTAAAGATACGGTCCTGATCCTTGAGCATCCCGTTACCCTTTGCTTGCCTGGCGCGCGCGCCAGATCTGATAGATGTTCACCAGCGCCCAGATCAGCGCGGCGATTGCGGCAAAGTCGAACAACAGCGCATAACGCCCTGGCAACCCTGCCTGTTTTCCCACCCACTGAAGCACAATCCAGGCCACTATCGCTCCGGCGATCACCAGGGCAACCATGCGCCCCTTGCGTGCCAATGCCTGTTCCTGTTGCTCCGTGGTCATGTCCTAGTCCTCGTAAACCCCACCCTTGGAGACTTTCTTCGAGAACTCGGTTTCTTCTCCGGCCGCCAGCAGCCGCGCCTGATCAACCCAGCCGTCCCGCTCGATCCGCCCCTTGAACGACAGCTTGCCGTCCATGTCGGCGATTTCCTCGGGGCCCCAGGCCGCGATCTGCGCGAAAGTGGTCACTCCGGCGGCATGGAGCTTTTTCTCCAGCGCCGGACCAACGCCCTTGAGCTGCTTGAGATCGTCAGGACCGGTGCTCGCCACTGTTTTCGCGGCAGGCGCCTTTTCGGTCACAGCCTGTTCCGGGGACGGCGAGGCCTTTGCCTCGGCCTTCGGCGCGGCCTTGGCGGCGGGTTTCCCGGCCTTGCGGGCCTCTTCGGCCTGCTTGACAGCCGGTTTCGGCGCTGGCGCCTCGGCGGGCGGGTTTGCATCGGCTTCGCGGCCCGCAACCTTGCCGTCCGCGCCAATCCAGGGCGTCAGGATCGGCACTTCGGTGCCGTCTATCCGCTTGATTGTATCCCCGATATCCGTCGCCAGCTGCACACTTGCATTATACTGCGTGCGCCCGCTGTCATATTCCTTGAGGCTGGTCAGACCGGACAACGGCTCGGACGCATAGCGCCCGTTCTGCGGGCCGGGCACCGGCACCTTGCCGGCCGCCATGTCGTCCAGCATCCGGGCAAAACCTTCCGCCGTCATATCTTCGTAGTAATCCTTGCCGATCTGCGCCATGGGCGCATTGGTGCAGGCACCAAGGCACTCCACCTCTTCCCAGCTGAACTTGCCGTCCGCGCTCAGCGTGTGGGGCTGTTCGGCGATTTTTTCCTTGCAGACCGCGATCAGGTCTTCAGCGCCGCAGATCATGCACGACAGCGTGCCGCAGATCTGGATATGCGCAACCGATCCGACCGGCTGCATCTGGAACATGAAATAGAACGACGCCACTTCCAGAACACGGATATAGGCCATACCCAGCATGTCGGCGACATATTCGATCGCCGGCTTGGAAAGCCAGCCTTCCTGTTCCTGGGCCCGCCACAACAGCGGGATCACCGCGCTCGCCTGACGCCCTTCGGGGTATTTGGTGATCTGCGCTTCGGCCCATTCCTGATTGGCCGGGCTGAAGGCAAAGCTCTCGGGTTGTTCGTGATACAGACGACGAAGCATCAGCGGTCAATCTCCCCAAACACGATGTCGATTGTGCCGATAATGGCAGCCACATCGGCCAGCTGGTGGCCGGTGGTGATGTGATCCAGCGATTGCAGATGCATGTAGCCCGGCGCGCGCAGCTTGGCGCGATATGGCCGGTTGGTGCCATCGCCCACGATATACACGCCGAATTCGCCCTTGGGCGCCTCGACGGCGGCATAAACCTCGCCCTCGGGCACGTGAAAGCCTTCGGTATACAGTTTGAAATGGTGGATCAGGGCTTCCATCGAGGTCTTCATCTCGCCACGCTTGGGCGGGCTCAGCTTGCCGCGCGCCATCACGTCACCCGTGGCTTCGCGCAGCTTGACGATCGCCTGACGGATGATCGAGGTCGACTCGCGCATCTCGGCCATGCGCATCAGGTAGCGGTCATAACAATCGCCGTTCTTGCCCACCGGGATCTTGAAGTCGAACTCGTCATAACATTCGTAGGGTTGCGCGCGGCGCAAGTCCCAGGCCATACCAGCCGACCGCAGCATCACACCCGAATACCCGTGCTCCAGCGCGGTATCCGCATCAACCACACAGATATCGACATTGCGCTGCTTGAACACGCGGTTCTCGGTCAACAGCCCCTCGCAATCGTCCAGCATCTGCGGAAAGCCCAGCGCCCATTCCTCGATATCATCCAGCAGCTTGTCGGGCACATCCTGATGCACGCCGCCGGGGCGGAAATAGTTCGCGTGCAGGCGCGCGCCACAGGCCCGCTCGTAGAAGATCATGAGCTTTTCGCGCTCTTCAAAGCCCCAAAGGTTCGGGGTCAGCGCGCCCACGTCCATCGCCTGCGAACACACGTTCATCAGGTGGTTCAGAACACGGCCGATCTCGCAGAACAGCACCCGGATCAGCTGGCCACGGCGCGGCACCACGGTACCGGTCAGCTTCTCGATGGCCAGGCACCAGGCATGCTCCTGGTTCATCGGCGCCACGTAATCCAGCCGGTCCAGATAGGGCAGGTTCTGAAGATAGGTGCGGCTCTCCATCAGCTTTTCGGTACCGCGATGCAACAACCCGACATGCGGGTCGCAGCGTTCGACGATCTCGCCGTCCAGTTCCAGAACCAGCCGCAGCACACCATGCGCGGCGGGGTGCTGGGGGCCGAAATTCAGATTGAAATTGCGGATTTTCTGTTCACCCGCCGGCGTGTCCGTGCTGCCGTCGTCAAACTTGGAGCCGTCCATCATTTCGCGTCCCCCTTCTCGTCACCCGGAAGGATATACTGCGCCCCTTCCCACGGGCTCATGAAATCAAACTGGCGGTAATCCTGGGTCAACTGTACCGGCTCGTAGACGACCCGCTTCTGCACCTCGTCATAGCGCACCTCGGTATAGCCGGTGGTCGGGAAATCCTTGCGCAGCGGAAAGCCGCGAAAGCCATAATCGGTCAGCAGGCGGCGCAGGTCGGGATGATCGGAAAAGATGATGCCGAACATGTCGAACACTTCCCGCTCGGGCCAGTTGGCGCAGGGGTGAATGCCGGTGATCGACGGCACCATCTCATCCTCGCGGATGCCAACCCGCAGGCGAATGCGCTGGTTCTGGTGCATCGACAGCAGGTGATAAATCACGTTGAACCGCTTGGCGCGATCCGGGTAATCCACGGCGGTGATATCCACCAGCGTCGCAAAGCGGCAGGTCGCATCGGCTTTCAGAAACTCGACGAACCCGGCAATATTCGCCGGGGCCACGTCCACATTCAGTTCGCCAAAGCTGACATCCCAGCCCAGCACGCAATCAGGGCGCTTCAGCTCGATATGAGTACCAAGTTCTTTGAGGGCTTCGCTCATCTCTCAATCGTCCCCGTGCGGCGGATCTTGCGTTGCAACTGCATGACACCATACATCAGCGCCTCTGCGGTCGGCGGGCAGCCGGGCACATAGATGTCAACCGGCACGATCCGGTCACAACCGCGCACAACGCTGTAGGAATAGTGGTAATAACCGCCGCCATTGGCGCAGGATCCCATCGAGATCACATAGCGCGGCTCGGGCATCTGATCATAGACCTTGCGCAGCGCCGGCGCCATCTTGTTGGTCAGCGTTCCGGCCACGATCATCACGTCCGACTGACGCGGAGAGGCGCGCGGCGCGGTGCCAAAACGCTCAAGGTCATAGCGCGGCATCGACGTATGGATCATCTCGACCGCGCAACAGGCCAGGCCAAACGTCATCCAGTGCAGGCTGCCGGTGCGGCCCCAGTTGATCAGGTCTTCCGCCGAAGTCAGCAGAAAACCCTTGTCCTGCAATTCCTTGTTCAGCGCCTGCGTGGCCACCTCACGGTCGGCGCCGGCGGTGTTGCTCCCCGTCATCACTCCCATTCCAGGGCCCCTTTCTTCCATTCATAGGCAAAGCCGATGGTCAGCACGCCCAGGAAAACCATCATCGACCAGAAACCCACCATGGGCACGTCCTTGAAGGCCACCGCCCAGGGAAACAGAAAGGCAATTTCCAGATCGAAAATGATGAACAGGATCGACACCAGGTAGAACCTGACATCAAATTTCATCCGCGCGTCGTCAAAGGCATTGAAACCGCACTCATAAGCACTCACCTTTTCAGGGTCGGGGTTGCGAACGGCAAGAACGACGGCTGCGAGAATGAATACAAGACCGAGCGCAATGGCGACGGCCAAGAAGACGATAATGGGAAAGTATTCCCTGAGCATCTCTTCCACGGGGTAGCTCCTTTCATGCACGAAATGCCGTGCAGTCAAATGGCTCTATAGACTAAGCGGGGTTTACCCCTGCCCCATGTCGGGGTCAACCGACCCCAATCACATTCAGTTTTTGGATTTTGACCTGTTTTTCCTTTGCATACAAAGGTATGCGATCAATCGGGAAACCCATGCGGCAATCGGTCGGCCCCCCGTTTGGAGATTGGCGCTCGGAATCCCCTCTCAAGGTGGCGATGATTCCAGAAGCGGCCAAAAACCAAGCAAATCAGTCAGATTAAATGCTGCGCACCACAGACATCCCGAAGCGCCTAAAATTTCCCTAACCCTGCCCCCAGTTGGGCTTTTCGCGGGCAAAGAACGCCCGGATGCCTTCACGTGCCTCGTCGCCTTCCCAACACGCCACCAATTCGTCGATCGTGTGATCAATCACCGCGTCGTCAATCCGTGGCCCAAGGGCACGGGTCAGCGCCTTGGCGCGGGCCACGGCGCCCGGCGCACAGGCAAGGTAAGGCGCGATTTCCGCTTCGACCGCATCATCCAGCCGGTCGGCGGGGACCACCCGCGCCAGGATGTCCAGCGCCACCGCCTCCTCGGCCTTGAACAGCCGGGCCGACATGAACACGCGCCGCGCCCTGGCCTCGCCCATGCGCGCCACGACATAAGGCCCGATCGTGGCCGGGATCAGCCCAAGCCGCGTTTCCGTGAACCCCATGGTCAGCCCGTCCACCCCGATCGCCACGTCACAGACACAGGCCATGCCCACGCCGCCGCCAAAAGCATTGCCCTGCACACGCCCGATCACCGGCTTGGGCAGGGTATTGAGCGCCTGCAACATCTCGGCCAGCTTGCGCGCCTCCCTGCCGCGCACATCCGGCGCCATGTCGCGCTGTTTTTGCATCCACCCCAGATCGCCGCCCGCGCAAAAGGATTTGCCCGCCCCGGTCAGAACCACGGCCCGCACGTCGTCATCCGCGCCCAATTGCCCGGCCGCCACCCTGAGTTCCGTCAGCATCTCGCCCGACATCGCATTGTGCTTCTCGGGCCGGTTCAGCATCAGCGTCGCGACCCCGCGCGCATCCACTTCCACGGATATTGTCTCAAACATGCGCTCCCCTCCCGTTGCAAAATTCTTCAAAGAATTTTGGCAAGAAGTTTCGAAATTTCTTGTTCACCCGGACCGCATGGCCCGCGCCATCGCCGCCGCTTCGTCAAGCACGGCCCCATCCAGCCCCGTCTCATAGCCCAACGACAACAACAGCCCGTTCACCGCCTCGGTCGCGACATTCCCCGCCGCGCCCGGTGCATAGGGGCACCCGCCCAACCCGCCAACAGCGGCATCAAACACCCGCACGCCCAGGGCCAGCGACGCTTCGATATTCATCAAGGCCCGTCCGGCAGTGTCATGGTAATGCCCGGCCAACCTGGCGGCAGGCACCTCCTGCAAAACCGCCTCCAGCATCGCAGAGATTCTCTCGGGCGTGCCCTGTCCGATCGTGTCGCCCAGCGAAATCTCGTAACACCCCGCATCACGCAAATGCGCCGCCACTTCGGCCACTTTTTCCGGCGGCGTCGGCCCGTCATAGGGGCAGTCCGTCACACAGGAGATATAGCCGCGCACCGGCAGGTTCACATCGCGCGCCGCCTCCACCACCGGCGCAAACCGCTCCAGCGACCCGGCAATCGTGGCATTGATATTGGCCTTGGAAAACCCCTCCGAGGCCGACCCGAAAATCGCGATCTCGTCGGCCTGTGCCATCACCGCCCGGTTGAACCCCTGCATGTTCGGCGTCAGCGCCGCATAGGACACCCCTTCGACCCGGTCGATATTGGCCAGAACCTGCGCCGAATCCGCCATCTGCGGCACCCATTTTGGGCTGACGAAACTGGCCACCTCGATGCGGCGGAACCCCGCGCGGCTCAGGCAATTGACCAGCGCAATCTTCTCTTCGGTCGGAATATGGCGCTTTTCATTCTGAAGCCCGTCCCGCGGACCCATCTCGAAGATTTCGACAAATTCAGCCATCGGGCACCTCATAGAAATCCTTCTTGTAGAACTCCTGCACACCGTCCAGCGCCCGCGCCCGCTGATAAGCCGGTCTGGCCTCGATCCGCTTCACATAGGCCCGCACGTTTTCAAACCTGTCCATCCGCACATAATAGGGCGCGGAAAACAGGTTGAACCCCATCATCGTATCCGCCGCGCAAAAGCCCGACGGCAACAGCCAGTCATGCGCGCCCAACACCCGCTCCATTGCCTTCAAAGTCGCACCCAGACGCGCCGCCTCCAGTTTCAGCACCACCGGCGCCGCAGGGGTCGGATCACCCATGAACAGGTGCTGCATGTTCAGCGACGCGATGATGCTGGCCTGCGTTTCGGCAAAGCCCAGCCATTCCAGATACGCCACCCGCTCCGCATCGCCCGGCAAGCGCCCCAGCCCAAGCTCTGGCCGCGTTTCGGTCAGATATTCGACAATGGCGCCACTCTCGTAAATCGTGATGTCGTCGATCTCCAGCGCCGGAACCCGCCCCACCGGCGAAATCGCCTTGAATTCCGAGGCCCGCAACGATCCGTCCGTCAGCGAATAGCGCCTTATTTCAGTGGCCAGACCCATCTCTTCCAACAGCCACAGAATGCGAAACGATCGCGAAAACGGGATGTGATGCAACCGGGTCACGCCGCGGCCTCCTCGTCCTCTTCCAGCCGGATCAGGGCCGCACCTTCCTCAACCTGCTGCCCGTCTCGCACCAGAACCTCGGCCACCACGCCATCGCGCACCGCCAGCAGCGAATGTTCCATCTTCATCGCTTCCAGCACGGCCAGCCTGTCGCCCTGCGAAACAACCTGCCCGGCCTCGGCATACACCGCCTTGATCAGCCCCGGCATCGGTGCCGCGATCAGATTGCCGCCCACGCCTGCCTCGTCTTCGCGCTCCAGCGGATCGATGACATGAAAATGATAGGCATTGCCCCAGAACACCGTCAGGTCAGCGCCATAACGGGCCATCCGGGCCTGTACCTTGGTCTGATCAACCCACCACGCCCCCTCACCATACCAGACATGGTGCCGCGCATCGCCAAGATCCACCCGGTAATCCCCCGTTCCGACAACTGTCACCTTCGCGTCAATCCGCGCGTCATGATGCATCAGCGCCACGGAATGCTCCAGCGGCGTCCACATCACAAAGGCCGGCCCGGGCGCCGCCTTGGCCCCTCGCATCAACCCCAGCGCGCTCAGCGCCGCGACAGAGCGCGCCTTCGTACAGGCCACCGGCGTCACGGACAACCGCTCCAGATCACGTGCGATCAGGCCGGTATCCACCCGACCGGCCACAAAATCCGGCTGCGCCGACAACAGCGCCAGAAACGACACATTGGTCACGGTCCCGGCCACATCCGTGTGACGCAGCGCCGTTTCCAACTGCTTGAGCGCGATCTCGCGGGTGGCCCCGTGCACCACCAGCTTGGCAATCATCGGATCATACCAGGGGCTGATCGTGTCGCCGGGCCGCACACCGCTGTCCACCCGCGCCGTGGCCGGAAACTCCAGATGGCTCAACGTGCCCGTCGCCGGCAGAAACCCCTTGGGCACATCCTCGGCATAGATCCGCGCCTCGAATGCGTGGCCACTGATCGACAAATCACTCTGCGACATGGGCAACCCCTCGCCCGAGGCCACGCGCAATTGCCACTCCACCAGGTCAACCCCGGTGATCGCCTCGGTAACAGGATGCTCCACCTGCAACCGCGTGTTCATCTCCATGAACCAGAACCCATCCGTGCGCAGCCCGTCCGCGCCGTCCACGATGAACTCGATCGTGCCCGCACCCTTGTAGCCGATCGCCTCGGCGGCCCGCACCGCCGCCGCCCCCATCGCGGCGCGCATCTCCGGGATCATGCCCGGTGCCGGCGCTTCCTCGATCACCTTCTGGTGCCGACGCTGCAACGAACAGTCGCGCTCAAAAAGATGAACCGCCCGCGCTCCATTCCCGAACACCTGAACCTCGATATGGCGCGGCTGCTGGACATATTTCTCGATCAACACATCCGGGTTGCCAAACGCGGTCCTGGCCTCGCCCTGCGCCGATTTCAGCGAGTCCATGAAATCGGCCGGCTTCTCTACCAACCGCATCCCCTTGCCGCCGCCCCCGGCCACTGCCTTGATCAACACCGGATACCCGATCGCATCAGCGGCGCCGCTCAGATGCTCCGGGTCCTGATTCTTGCCATGATACCCGGGCACCACCGGAACATTCGCCTCTTCCATCAGCGCCTTGGCCGCATCCTTCAGCCCCATCTTGCGGATCGCATCCGCCGAAGGCCCGATAAACACCAGCCCCGCCGCCTCGACCGCCTCCACGAAATCCGGGTTCTCCGACAGGAACCCATATCCGGGATGGATCGCCTGCGCGCCGGTCTCAAGCGCCGCCCGGATAATCACATCGCCCTTCAGATAACTCTCGCCCGGTGCCGGACCACCGATATGCACGGCCTGATCGGCCAGCGCCACATGCCGGGCCCGCTCATCCGCGTCCGAATAGACGGCCACTGTCTTTACGCCCAGCCGGCGCGCTGTCTCCATCACACGGCAAGCAATCTCACCCCGGTTGGCAATCAGGATCTTGTCAAACATCTCGCGACCTCCGGTCCATGTCTTCATTTTGCCGGAAATACTCCGGGGGTGTGGGGGCTGGCCCCCACGTCAAACCTGCGTGTGGGGGCTGGCCCCCACGTCAAACCTGCGTGTGGGGGCTGGCCCCCACCGATCACATCCGGAATACGCCGAACTTCGTCTCTTCAATCGGTGCGTTCAATGCCGCCGAAAGGCTCAGATACAGCACGTCGCGGGTCTTGCGCGGATCGATGATCCCGTCATCCCACAGCCGCGCACTGGCATAAAGCGGGTGGCTCTGGCGCTCGAACATCTCCAGCGTGGGCCGCTTGAACTCGGCCTCATCCCCGGCCGACCATTCCTGCCCGGCCCGCTCGATCGCATCGCGCCTGACGGTGGCCAGAACCCCGGCGGCCTGCTCACCGCCCATCACCGAGATACGGCTGTTGGGCCAGGTCCACAAAAAGCGCGGGCTATAGGCGCGCCCGGCCATCCCGTAATTGCCCGCCCCGAACGAGCCGCCCACCAACATGGTGATCTTGGGCACCTTCGTGGTTGCCACCGCCGTTACCATCTTGGCCCCGTGCCGCGCGATGCCTTCGCTTTCGTATTTCTGCCCCACCATGAACCCGGTGATATTTTGCAGGAACACCAGCGGAATACCGCGTTGCGAACACAGCTCGATGAAATGCGCGCCCTTCACGGCGCTTTCGGAATACAACACACCGTTATTGGCCACGATCCCGACCGGGCAGCCTTTGACATGGGCAAAGCCACAAACCAGCGTTTCCCCGAACCGCCGCTTGAATTCATCAAACCGCGACCCATCCACCACCCGCGCAATTACCTCGCGGATGTCATAGGGCGTGCGCAACCCCGCCGGCACCACCCCAAGGATCTCCTCAGGGTCATAGGCCGGCTCTTCGGGCGTTGCCCACTCCACCGTCCCGGGCCTGGCGCGATTGAGATGGCTGACCGCCTGACGCGCCAGCGCCAGCGCATGGGCATCGTCATCGGCCAGGTAATCCGCCACACCGGACAGACGCGTGTGCACATCGCCGCCGCCCAGATCCTCGGCACTCACCACCTCGCCGGTCGCCGCCTTCACCAAAGGCGGCCCGGCCAGAAAGATCGTACCCTGCTCGCGCACGATGATCGTCACGTCCGACATCGCCGGCACATAGGCCCCCCCCGCCGTACAGGACCCCATCACCACCGCAATCTGGGGAATGCCCTGCGCGCTCATATTGGCCTGATTGTAGAAGATCCGCCCGAAATGATCGCGGTCCGGAAATACCTCATCCTGCTGGGGCAGGTTCGCGCCCCCCGAATCCACCAGATAGATGCAGGGCAGCCGGTTGGCCTCTGCAATCTCCTGCGCGCGCAGATGTTTCTTGACGGTCATCGGGAAATAGGTGCCGCCCTTCACGGTGGCATCATTGCACACCACCATCACCTCCTGCCCGTGCACCTGCCCGATCCCGGCCACCACACCGGCCCCCGGCGCCGCACCGTCATACATGTCATGCGCCGCCGTCGCCCCGATCTCCAGAAACGGAGACCCCGGATCCAACAGATTGGCCACCCGGTCGCGCGGCAGCATCTTGCCCCGGCTCAGATGGCGCGCCCGTGATTTTTCGCCCCCACCCTGCGCGGCCACGCCGGCCGCGGCACAAATGGTCTCGATCATCTCCAGATGCGCGGCCCGGTTGGCCACGAAATCCTCGGACCCTGTGATGATCTTGGAGTGAATCTTGCTCATCTCTTTATCCCAATCTCAATCGCCCAGCCCGGCGGTTTCCAGAAAACGGGCCTGCTCGGCGGTCATGAACATGTGGCACGCCACACTGGCCGGCCCGCCCCCGGTGCCCCCGCCCCACAGCGCGCGTTCATAGTCGCAGCTGGCATCGCGAAAGCCGATCCAGGCCCGCTGCATGTCGCGCAGCGCATCCGCCTGCGAGGGCGCGGACGAGCCGATCTCCCGCATCTCTGCATCTATCTTTTTCGCCTCTGCGCGCGCCAGCCGATACGCCGCATTCAGACGCGCATCCCAGTACAGGCGCTCTTGGTCGTAGCAACGGCTCATGCCGATCGTCGACCAGCCACCCGGCGTCGCCTCCATGCAGGCATTGGCCGATTCACCCACGCATGTATCCGGGTCCTGCCCTTCGGCCATGTTGGCCAGGCAGGTCTCCGTGGCCACCGGTGAAAACACCATCTCCTGAGCAGCCAACGGCACCGGCATCAGGGCCAGAACGCAAAACGCGCGGATCACGACTGCGCGCTCATCAATTCGCGCCCGATCAGCATCCGCCGGATTTCGCTGGTGCCCGCGCCGATTTCCATCAGCTTGGCGTCGCGGAAAATCCGCCCCACCGGGTTGTCGCTCAGATAGCCCGCCCCGCCAAAGGCCTGCACCGCCTGATGCGCCTGCGCCATCGCCGCTTCGGACGCATAAAGACAACAGGCCGCCGCATCCTGCCGCGTGATCCGGCCGGCATCACAGGCCTTGGCACATTCATACACATAGGCACGCGCCGAGTTCATCGCCGTGTACATGTCGGCAATCTTGCCCTGCATCAGCTGGAAATTCCCGATCGGCTGTCCGAACTGCTTGCGCTCCACCATGTAGGGCATCACCTCGTCCAGGCAGGCCGCCATCAGCCCGGTGCCGATCGACGACAGCACCACGCGTTCGTAATCCAGCCCGGACATCAGCACGGCCACGCCTTTGCCTTCCTCGCCCAGCACGTTTTCGAACGGCACCTCGACATCCTCAAAGATCAGCTCGGCAGTATTCGATCCGCGCATCCCCAGCTTGTCGAAATGCGGGCTGGTCGAAAACCCCTTCATCTCTTTCTCGATCAGAAAGGCCGTGATCCCGCGCGCGCCCGCGTTCATGTCGGTCTTGGCATAAACCACCAGCGTATCGGCATCCGGACCGTTGGTGATCCAGTATTTGTTGCCATTCAGCACATAGCGATCGTTCTTCTTGTCGGCGCGCAGTTTCATGCTGACAACGTCCGACCCGGCGCTGGGTTCCGACATCGCCAAGGCGCCAACATGCTCGCCCGAAATCAGGCGCGGCAGATATTTCTGCTTTTGCGCTTCATTGCCGTTCAGCTTGATCTGGTTCACACACAGGTTGGAATGCGCCCCATAGCTCAGAGCGACGCTCGCGCTGGCCCGCGCAATCTCCTCGCCCGCGATCACATGCGCCAGATACGACATCCCCGCCCCGCCATATTCCTCGGGGACGGTCACGCCCAGCAGACCCAGATCGCCGAATTCCTTCCAAAGCTGGCTGGGGAACTCGTTCTTCTGATCCACCTCGGCGGCAATCGGCTTGATCCGCTCCTGCGCAAAGCGATGCACCATATCGCGCATGGCATTGACGTCTTCGCCCAGATCAAACTCCATCGTATGCAGAAACATCGCTCGCTCTCTCCCGTTATTGAACGCTCGTTCATTAAAACGGATATCAGCGGAATCGATTCCCGTCAATTGCCTTGCAACGGCGCATGGCAAGGCCGCCCCGCCCACCGCACGGCGGCAAGTTCACGCAAAACCCCGAAGGCTATTCAAAACCGGTTATTCGGCAGACTGATGCACAACCGACACTTCGCCGGAAACGATCCGCGCGATCAGCGCGCAATCCTCCAGGTCAAAGGTCAGCGGCAGGCGCATGTCCACAAGCCCGCGCAGGATGCGATCTGTCTCCGGCATGGGCGCGCTTGGCGCATAACGCCAGCTGTCGTATCGCGACGTGAATCCGGCCGGCTCGGCGCCGCCGAACCACTTCAGCTCGACCCCGCGCGCCGCGCAGCGCCGCAAGACCTCGCCCACCCGCGCCTCGCGCCAGCCCGACAACAGGAACTGGATGGACGACCCGACAAAACCCTCTGCCTCGGGCCGCTCGATGAGCGTCAGACCGGGCGTGCCGCGCAGCCCGTCCTCCACCACCCGGTAACGCGCGTTCCACGCCGCCACCTGATCGGACAGATTGCGCAGTTGCGGGCGCAGGATCGCGGCGCGCAGATTGTCCATTCGCCCCGAGACATTCGGCGTGTCGTATTTTACCCGCTCGAACACCTCCGCTCCCGGCGCCGCCAGATGCCTGTCAAAAAGCATGTAGGATCCCGACAGGATCACCGCCCGCGCCATCACTTCGGCGTCATCGGTGATCAGAAACCCGCCTTCGCCGGAATTCACATGCTTGTAGGTTTGCGTCGAATAACAGGCCACACGCCCGTGCCGCCCCGACGGCACGCCGGCCCACGCGCCGCCCATCGTGTGCGCGCAATCCTCGATCACTGTCAGCCCACGCGCCGCGCACAGCGCCATCAGCGCGTCCATATCCACGATATGCCCGCGCATATGGCTCAGCATCAGCACATCGGCCTGATCCGCCTTGGCGGCCAGATCGTCCAGATCGATCACCAGCCCCCCGGTCACGCCCACAAAAACCGGCACCGCGCCGACACTGGCAATCGCGCCGGGCACCGGGGCCAGCGTGAAAGCATTGGTCAGCACCCTGTCGCCCGGCGCGACCCCGACAGCGCGCAACGCACAGCCCATCGCATACCCGCCCGAGGCCACCGCCAGGCAATACTTCGCCCCGGTCATCGCGGCGAATTCCTGCTCCAGCAGCGCCGCCTCGCCGGTTTCTCCGGGACCAACATTATAGCGATGCAACCGCCCTGACCGCATCACGGCCACAGCCGCATCTATCGCCTCTGGCGGAATCGGTTCCTGCTGCGTGAAATTGCCGGTGAACACCTCTCTCATGCGCGCCTCGCCACCTGTGTTGTCCTGCTCCAGCCTTACGCCAGCCCGCCCGCCGCCGCAATCGCCGCGCCGCGCGCCAATCGGCCCGTATCATCGGAAATGCGACATCAAAACGTCGCCCCCCGCCCATTTCGCGCCGCGCCGGTTGCTAGGCTGGCCCCGTTGCCACAAGGAATTTCCCATGCCCCCGGCGCTTGCATTCATCCACGGCCTGTCCTGGTCCGACATCCCCGCCCCGGTCCGCGCACAGGCGGAACTCAGCCTGCTCGACCTGATCGGCGTTGCCGCCGGCGGGCTGGGCACACGGCTGTCCCGGATCATCCGCGGCCATGCCCATGCCGAATTCGGCGGCACGCTGCCCATGCTGTTTGACGGGCGTACGGCTTCGGCCTCGGGCGCGGCCCTGGCGGCAGGCATGACAATCGATGCGCTGGACGGTCACGACGGCTTCAACCCGGCCAAGGGCCATATCGGCGCTCCGCTTTTCCCCGCCGCGCTGATGCTGGGCCACGCAGCGGGCGTATCCGGGCGCGATTTCCTCACATCCATCGTTCTGGGCTATGAATTTGGCGCGCGCGCCGCCATGGCGCAACACGCCACCGTGCCCGACTATCACACATCGGGCAGCTGGGGCGCCGTCACCGCCGCCGCCGCCGGCGCACGCCTGAGGAACCTGCCCGCCGAAACCACCCGACACGCGCTCGGCATCGCCGAATATCACGGCCCCCGCAGCCAGATGATGCGCTGTATCGACACCCCGACAATGGTCAAGGACGGCTCCGGCTGGGGCGCCATGACCGGCGTTTCGGCGGTGAACCTCGCCCTGGCCGGCTTCACCGGCGCCCCCGCACTCACCGTGGAACAGGCACCTGCGTTCTGGGCCGATCTCGGCACGCGCTGGTACATGCTCGAACAATATTACAAACCCTACCCGGTCTGCCGCTGGGCACAGGCCCCGATCGAAGCCGCCCTGCATCTGCGCCGCACCCACGACCTGACCGCCGAGGCGATCACCCATATCGAAATTCACACGTTCCACGAATCCGTGCGCCTCGCCATGCCCACGCCCGACAGCACCGAAGCCGCGCAATACTCCACGTCATTTCCCGTCGCCATCGCTCTGGCCCGTGGCGCGATCACACCCAACGACATCTGCGACAACGCGGTGCACGACACCGACATCCTGAACCTTGCCAGCAAAATCACCATGGTCGAAAACGATCACGCCAACCGGCAGTTTCCGCTGAAACGCCTTGCCCGCGTCATCATCCACACCGGCCGGGCGCGGTTCGAAAGCGATTGGCACGAACCCCGCTGGGACCACACCGCCCCGCCATCGCCATCCGAACTGCGCGCGAAATATCACGCCCTGGCCGATCCGGTTCTGGGGCGCGATCACGCCAGCCGCATCGAAGAAAGCCTGTCAGGGCTTGATGAGAGGCCCCTGTCCCACCTCTCGGATCAGCTGTTGCGCCCGATCAAGGCCTGAACAAGGTCCGGCAGGTCGGCAAAATCCTCCAACAACGCCTCGGGCGCCAACGCCGCCATGTCCTCGCCACCCGGCCCGAACGTGACCAGAACCGAAGGCACGCCCGCCGCCCGCGCGGTATTGCGGTCGGTGTCGCTGTCGCCGATCAACACAGTCATCGCCGGATCGCCGCCCAGCCGCCGCACGGTTTCTCTCAGCGGCGCCGGGTCCGGCTTGCGCACCGGCAAGGTATCCGCCCCGACCAGCGCGCCAAACAGGTCAAGCGCGCCAAGCTCCCGCAACAGCTTTTGCGCCAGCACCTCGGGCTTGTTGGTGCATATCCCCAAACCATAACCCCGCGACGCCAGCGTCCGGATCGCGTCCAGCGCCCCGGGATAAAACACCGTGTGTTCCGAAATCGCCGCGCCATAGGCATCCAGCAGCACCGGATAATAGCGATCCACCATGCCCGGATCCATGCGCCCCAACCGGGTCAGCCCCTCTGTCAGCATCCGGCGCCCGCCGCGCAACGCCACGCCCGCGTCACCCGACACATCAAGAATGTCGCCAAACCCCATGTCACGAAAGCAATGATTGGCCGCCGCGATCAGATCGCCGCTGGTATCGGCCAGCGTTCCGTCAAGATCGAATACCACTGTCCGCATGGTCCGGCCCCGCCTCCATATGCGCGCCTTTTCGCCTTCGCTGTTACAGCGCGCAATCAGTTTTGATTGCCCCCGGCCTTGCGCCCTTGCCGCAACCGGATAAAACGGGCGCCAACAAATTACAAAGAGAAAACGCCCATGAGCACCGCACTTGTCATCCTGGCCGCAGGCAAAGGGACCAGGATGAACTCCGACCAGCCCAAGGTTCTGCACCAGATCGCCAACGCGCCCATGCTGGTGCACGCCATGCAGGCCGGGTCCGCGCTTGATCCCGAACGCACGGTTGTCGTGGCCGGACACGGGTTCGACGCGGTGCGCGATGCCGTGGCACAATACGATCCCGCCGCCACCGTCGTGTTGCAGGCCGAACAGAACGGCACCGCCCACGCGGTGAATGCCGCCCGCACGGCCCTGGCCGGCTTTGAAGGGGACGTTATCGTGCTCTTTGGCGACACCCCTTTCGTCAGTGCCGAAACCCTGCACAGGATGGTCGCGGCGCGGGCGGGCAACGCGGTTGTGGTGCTGGGTTTCCAGGCCGCCGATCCTGGCAGGTACGGACGGCTTTTGATGCGGGGGGACAGCCTTGAGCGGATCGTCGAATACGCCGATGCAACACCTGAGGAACGCACCGTATCATTCTGTAATTCCGGTGTTATGCTGGCAAGCAGCGCGCAGCTGTTTGATTTGATCGACGCGGTGAAACCGCAAAACGCCCAGGCCGAGTATTACCTTACGGATATCGTTGGCATCGCCCGCGCACGCGGCCTTTCCGTCACCGCCGTATCCTGCGACGAGACGGAAACGCTGGGCATCAATTCGCGTGCTCACCTTGCCCGGGCCGAGGCCGTTTTCCAGGCCCGCGCCCGCGACGACCTGCTTGATCTCGGGGTCACGCTGCAACAGCCCGAAACCGTCATGCTGTCGTTTGATACCGTGATCGGCCGCGACACCGTTATCGAACCGAACGTGTATTTCGGCCCCGGCGTCACCGTTGAAAGCGGCGCCCATATCCGCGCCTTTTCCCATCTCGAAGGCTGCCATGTGGCGCGCGGCAGCATCGTTGGCCCCTACGCGCGGCTCCGCCCCGGCACTGAACTGTCCGAAGACACCCGTATCGGCAACTTTGTCGAGATCAAGAACGCCACAATTGGTCAGGGCAGCAAGGTCAACCACCTGTCCTATGTCGGCGATGCCACCGTGGGCGAGGCCTCCAATATCGGCGCCGGAACCATCACCTGCAATTACGACGGCGTCATGAAACACCACACCGTGATTGGCAACAACACCTTCATCGGCTCCAACACCATGCTGGTGGCCCCGGTCTCGGTGGGCGACAATGCCATGACGGGATCCGGGTCCGTCATCACCAAAGACGTGCCTGACGCCGCTCTGGCGCTGGCGCGGGCGGATCAGGTGAACAAACCGGGCCTGGCGGTTAAATTGTTCGAATTGTTAAAGATCAAAAAGAAAAAGCGCGGCGAGGTGAGCTGAAATGTGCGGAATTGTTGGGGTGCTTGGAGACCACGAGGCAGCGCCGATCCTTGTCGAGGCGCTTAAGCGGTTGGAATATCGCGGTTATGACAGCGCCGGAATCGCCACCGTTCATGACGGCATTCTCGACCGGCGCCGCGCTGTGGGAAAACTGGTGAACCTGTCCGACCTTCTCGTGCATGACTCGCTGCGCGGCAAGGCGGGCATCGGTCATACCCGCTGGGCCACGCACGGTGCCCCGACGGTTGTCAACGCCCACCCGCATCAGGCCGGTCCGGTGGCCGTCGTGCACAATGGCATCATCGAGAATTTCCGCGATCTGCGCCAAGAGGTGGCGGCGGCAGGCATGTCCTTTGTCACCGAGACCGATACGGAAACCGTGGCGCTGCTGACCCAGATTTACATGGAGGCGGGGCTGGGGCCCGTCGCGGCCGCCCGCAAGACCCTGTCCCGTCTTGAAGGCGCCTTTGCGCTGGCCTTTCTGTTTCAGGGAGAAGACGATCTGATCTTTGCCGCCCGCAAGGGTTCGCCCCTGGCAATCGGCCACGGGGACGGCGAGATGTACGTCGGCTCCGACGCCATCGCGCTCGCGCCGCTGACTGATCGCATCACCTATCTGGACGAGGGCGACAGCGCCGTCCTGACGCGTACCAGCCTGGAAATTCGCAACGCGGACGGGGACCTGGCCAATCGGCCGCTGAAACAGATTCAGCTGGATCAGGCCCGTATCGACAAGGGCGGGCACAAGCATTTCATGGCCAAGGAAATCGCCGAACAGCCCACCGTGATTGGCGAAGCGATCGACCACTATCTGTCCAGGGACGGCGCGCGCGTCGTGCTGCCCGAACCGGGGCTGGATTTTGCAAAGATCGACCGGCTGACGATGGTGGCCTGCGGCACCGCCTATTACGCCTGTGTCACAGCCAAATACTGGTTCGAACAGGTGGCGGGCATTCCCGTGGATGTCGATATCGCCAGCGAATTCCGCTACCGCGAACCGCCGATCCCTGCGCGCACCGCCGCGCTTTTTGTGTCCCAGTCTGGCGAAACCGCCGACACGCTTGCCGCCCTGCGGTATTGCCAGGGCAAGGCCGCCGGGATCGTGTCGGTCGTCAACGTGCCCGAAAGCTCGATCGCCCGCGAAAGCGATCTGGCCCTGCCCATTCTTGCCGGAACCGAGATTGGCGTTGCCTCGACCAAGGCGTTCACCTGCCAGTTGACCGTGCTGTTGATGCTGGCGCTCAAGGCGGCATCGGATCGGGGTGTGCTTGAAGACGCCGCGCTGGCCGATCGCCTGTCGGCCCTGCGCGCCTTGCCGGGCGTTCTGAACGTCGCTCTGGAACGCGAGACCGAGATCGCAGAGGTCGCCGCCAGGCTGGCCGAGGCCCGCGACATTCTTTTCCTGGGGCGTGGCCTGATGTATCCTCTGGCGCTTGAAGGCGCTCTAAAATTAAAGGAAATCAGCTATATACATGCCGAAGCTTATGCATCAGGCGAACTCAAGCACGGACCGATTGCGCTGATTGACAAGTCCGTGCCGATTGTGGTTCTGGCGCCGCGCGACGCCCTGTTCGACAAGTCGGTGTCCAATATGCAGGAGGTCATGGCGCGCAATGGCAAGGTGCTGCTGATCACCGATGCGGCGGGCGCCAAAGAGGGCGGTGAGGGCGCCTGGCAGATCATCCGTCTGCCCGCAACCGATCCGATCCTGACCCCTATTCTCTACGCGCTGCCCGCGCAACTGCTGGCCTATCACACCGCCATCGCCAAGGGCACGGATGTGGACCAGCCCCGCAACCTGGCGAAATCGGTCACGGTGGAATAGGTGAGCGACGCGCCCCAAACCCCGGAAATGGCCCTCGACCAGTTGCGCGCGCTTGCCGAACCGGGCCGTGCCGAACAGATGTCCGCCTATCACAAGCAATCCCGCCCGGTGATCGGCATTCCAAACACCGCGATCAACGATCTCACCAAATCCTGGCGTCAGACGCTTGATGTCGATGCGCGCGTGGCGCTGGCCGGCGCGCTTTGGCAAACCGATATTTTCGAGGCCCGCATCGCGGCCGCAAAGCTCCTGACCCAGGCCCGGCTGCGCCCGGACAGCCCCGCCTGGGCTCTGATCCAAAGCTGGGTGCCCGATTTTGACAGCTGGGCCATCGCCGATCACGCCTGTATGGCCGGGCAAAAACGGCTCTCTGCCGATCCGGCCCGCATCGCCGATATCGCGCCGTGGGCCACGTCCACCCATATGTGGACACGCCGGGCCGCGCTGGTGATCACCCTGCCCTTTGCCAAACAGAATTTCCCGAAACCGCACGAACTTGCGGTTCGCGATCAGGTGCTGGGATGGGCCGCCGCGTATGTAAACGAGCCGGACTGGTTCATTCAGAAGGCCGTGGCATGGTGGCTGCGCGACCTGTCCAAGCACGATCCCGCCCGCACCCGCGCCTTTCTGGACGCGCATGGCACCCGCATGAAGACTTTCGCGCGAAAAGAGGCCGCCAAATACCTGAACTGAAACGCATCTGGCGTTACCTTGCGATCACCTGCACCTCGGCAAGCTCTGTCAGCGGTAGCCCCAGCGCCTGCATCGCCTGCAATGACATGCGGCTTCCCGCGCTGTTTTCCCCATCGATCGGGATCAATGTCACCTCTGCGCGCCTGCCCTGCCAGATCACGTCGCCCTGACGCGAGCCCGCCACAAGCGGCGTTTTCAGCCACATCCCCGGCTCGGACGCGCTTCCCAATGACACCACCGTCATGCCCAGCGGCCCGGCGGGCGCGCCCGACCGGTCGCCCCTGGTCACGTCCTCCGGGGGATCGGGGCGCGGCACGGGGCGCAGCTCACCATCCGGCACGCGCGCGGCACCGGCATCCGCCTTGCCCCAACGCGGCATCTTGAGGTCCACCGCACCACATCCTGTCAACCCGGCACACAAGGCCAGCACAACCACCTGTTTCATGACACCGATACTGCACCCGATTGTGAGCCTCTACAACCTTCGCCGCACTTGCCCCGGCGGCCAATCGCCTCTACCAAGTTGGGTATGACAACACCTTTGATCGATCCTTTTCAGCGCGCCGTGAATTACCTTCGGGTATCGGTGACTGACCGCTGCGATTTCCGCTGTGTCTATTGCATGGCCGAAAACATGACCTTTCTGCCAAAGAAAGAGCTTCTGACACTCGAAGAGCTGGATCGCATGTGTTCCACTTTCATCCGGCTGGGTGTGCGGAAACTGCGTATCACCGGGGGCGAACCACTGGTGCGGCGCGACATCATGACCTTTTTCCGGGCCATGAAGCGCCATCTGGACAGCGGCGAACTCCGGGAACTGACGCTCACCACCAACGGCTCGCAGCTCGAACGCTTCGCCACAGAGCTTTACGATTGCGGCGTGCGGCGCGTGAATATCTCGCTCGACACGATTGACGAAACCAAGTTTGCCGAGATCACCCGCTGGGGCCGGCTGCCCCAGGTCATGCGCGGCATCGACGCCGCGCAACAGGCCGGTCTGCGGATCAAGATCAACGCCGTCGCTCTCAAGGGCTTTAACGAGGATGAATTGTTCACCCTGGCGGATTGGTGCGCCAGCCGCGACATGGACATGACCTGGATCGAAGTCATGCCGATGGGCGATCTGGGCAATGAAGACCGGCTTGATCAATACTGGTCGCTCAACGACCTGCGTGCACGCCTTGCCGAACGCTATACGCTGACCGATCTCGCCGAACGCACCGGCGGCCCCGCGCGCTATGTGCGGATCGAGGAAACCGGCCAGAAGATCGGCTTCATCACGCCCCTGACCCACAATTTCTGCGAAAGTTGCAACCGCGTGCGCCTGACCTGCACAGGCCAGCTTTTCATGTGCCTGGGACAGGAAGACATGGCCGACCTGCGCGCGCCCCTGCGTGCCAGCCCCGAAGGCGAAGGCGCGCTGGAAGAGGCGATCCGCGCCGCCATCCGGCTCAAGCCCAAGGGCCATGACTTTGATTATTCCCGCCAGGCCGTGGATGGGCAAATGTCGCGCCACATGAGCCATACCGGCGGTTAAAGCGTTCCGCCAGAAACCTGAATCACTGGATCTTGGCGGCGCGCGCGACAGGCTGACATCCTGCGCGGCGGCCCACCTTGTCCCGTCCTCAGGTGCAAGGCGGGACGCTTCAGGCTCCGGCCCGGTCCCGGATCACTTCGCTGATGTCGGCCCCTGCCGCCATGAACAGCACGTTGCCGATCGGCCGATCGGCAGGATTGCGCGCCATTGCCGCCTCAATCTCTTCCGGTCCCAGCCGACGCGATGTCTCTTCGATCAGCCAGGCCTGATATCCGGCATCGAACATCATCCCGAACGTGGCGCGATAATTCGCGTTTTCCACCAGCACACCATCCCGATTCGTCGTGCTTGGTACGATTTCGATCAGCCAACTCACCCGCCCGGGCGCGGCCAACAGCGCCGTCGCGCCGCTTAGCGCCTCGTATTCGAACCCTTCCACATCCATCACCACCAATGTCTGCCCGTCACTTACAGGCACCACCGCATCCAGCGGCACAACCGGGGTTTTCTGGCTCAACGAGGCCGGCTTCTTGCTGTTTGCGGTCAACGTGCCGCCGGAAAACACGCCGGTGATCTCGGCAATGCCAGGGGCCGGCCCGGCGGCGGAATGGATCAGGATCGCGTCATCTTCAAACCCGTTGTGCTGAAGATTGTCCATCAACATGCGAAAATTGGCGTCCACAGGCTCCAGCGCGATCACCGGCACACCGCGGCTGCGCGCCAGGCAGGCATAGAACCCGTAATGTGCGCCCACATTCACAAACCGGTCGACACGGCCCAGCAAGGTTTCGATCAGCGCCCTTTCGTGGCGCTCCCAATCGTCGGTGTACTGCACCGATATGCCACGATACTCAAAGCCATGGCTGGTTTTGCGAAACGGCGCCCGCAGGCGCCGTTTTTCAATACGGCGGTTGTTCCACACCGTCAGTCTTTCAACAATTCCGTCCGACGGCATCGGCACTTACCTCACGTGTTCCCTTGAAATGGGCCTAGCTGTTCGGCCCGGACCGGTCAATAGGTCCGGGTCTTGCGCATTGCCACAGGGGATCAGGCCGCGGGCATCCGTCTTTCCACGATCTCGGCCCACCAGCTGCACCCGGCCGGAATGGCATCGTCGTTGAAATTGTATTCCGGGTGATGCACCATCGCCGTGTCGCCATTGCCGACAAGGATATAGGCGCCGGGGCGTTCCTCCAGCATAAAGGCAAAATCCTCGCCCCCCATCACCAGCGGCGCGTCATCGCATTGCCCGCTGACCGAGCGGGCCACCTCGGCGGCGAACTGCGTCTGCTCCTCGCTGTTCACCATCACCGGATAGCCACGGTGATACTTGATATCCGCCGTGCCGCCAAAGGTGGCGCCGACCCCGGTGCAGATCTCCTTGATCCGCTTTTCGGCCAGATCGCGCATCGTGTTGGACATGGTGCGCACGGTGCCTTTCAGATGCACGGTCTGCGGGATCACGTTGAACGCGTTGGACGAGGTTTCGAACGACGTCACCGACACCACGATCTGGTCCACCGGGTCGGCGTTGCGGCTGGTGATCGTTTGCAAGGCCATCACCGCCTGGGCGGCCATCACCGTGGTATCCACGGTCTCATGCGGCTTGGCGGCGTGGCCGCCCTTGCCCTCGAACACGATGTCGAACTGATCGGTGGCCGCAAAAAACGCGCCCGGACGAATGGCGAAACTGCCCGTTGGCTTGCCCGGCCAGTTATGCATCCCATAGACCTCCTGAATGCCCCAGCGGTCCATCATGCCGTCGTCGCACATCTCCTTGCCGCCGCCGCCGCCTTCTTCGGCGGGCTGAAAGATCACCACGACCGTGCCGTCAAAATTGCGGGTCTCCGACAGGTACCTGGCCGCGCCAAGCAACATCGCCGTATGTCCGTCATGGCCGCAGGCATGCATCGCGCCCGGCGTCTTGGACGCATAGCCCAGCCCCGTTGCCTCATGAATCGGCAGCGCATCCATGTCGGCGCGCAGCCCGATCACCTTGCCCGATCCGCTTTCCTTGCCCCTGATCACGCCAACAACCCCGGTGCGGCCAATCCCCGTGACAACCTCGTCACAGCCAAATTCCTTCAGCTTTTCGGCCACCAGCGCGCTGGTGCGATGGGTTTCGAACAGGATCTCGGGATGTTCATGGATATCCCGGCGCCATTCGGTAATCTCGGCCTGCAATTCGGCAAATCGGTTCTTTACGGGCATGTCTGTTCGCTCCTTGGTGGTATGTCAGCCCAACGGCATCCGCCGCTCGACCAGTTCCGCGAACCAGCTACACCCGGCCGGAATCGCGTCGTCGTCAAATTGGTATTGTGGATGGTGGCACATCATCGTGTCGCCATTGCCCAGAAAGATATAGGCGCCGGGGCGCTCTTCAAGCATAAACGAAAAATCCTCGGCCGGCATGATCGGATCGACATCGTCAATCACATTGGCCGCCCCCGCCACGGCCCGCGCCGCGTCCAGGGCATATCCGGTCTGGGTCTCGTGGTTGACGGTCGGCGGATAACCGTCCTCCCACGTCATTTCGGCGCGCGCGCCAAAAGCCGCCGCCGTGCCCTCGGCCACCTCGCGAATGCGGCGCCGGGCCAGCGCCCGGTTTTGCCCGTCCAAGGTGCGCACAGTGCCCTTCATCCGCACCTGATGGGCAATCACGTTTGAGGCCACACTGTCGGTTTCAAACGTCCCCACCGTCACCACAACGCGATGGATCGGATCCACCGAGCGCGCCACAACCGACTGCAAGGAAACAACAATCTGCGCCGCCACCAATGTCGTATCCACCGCCTCATGCGGCGCCGCCGCATGGCCGCCCTTGCCCGTCACCGTGATCTCGAACTCATCCGCCGACGCCAGCAACGGCCCCGGGCGAATGGCGAACTGCCCCACCGGCAGACCGGGCGTGTTGTGCAACCCGTAAACCTCCTGAATCCCCCAGCGATCCATCAGCCCATCGTCACACATCGCCTTGCCACCGGCGCCGCCCTCTTCGGCGGGTTGAAAGATCAGCACCGCCGTACCATCAAAGTTGCGGGTCTCGGTCAGGTATTGCGCCGCCCCAAGCAGGATCGCCGTATGCCCGTCATGGCCGCAGGCATGCATCTTGCCGTCGGTGCGGCTGGCATAGTCCAGCCCCGTCGCCTCGTGGATCGGCAGCGCGTCCATATCCGCGCGCAGCCCGATCACCCGCCCCTGCGTGTCCTGCCGACCCTTGATCACCGCCACAATGCCCGATCGCCCGATGCCCGGCGTGATCTCGTCCACACCGATCGCACGCAGCCGCTCCTGCACAAAGGCGGTTGTCTCCGGCAGGTCATACATCAGCTCGGGAATTTCGTGCAGATGCCGCCGCCACCCGGTAATCTCCTGATGTATCTCGGAAAAACTGTTCTTTACGGGCATGTCACCCCCCTGTTCATTCGCGTTGCATCAAAGATCCGGGCCAAGTTCCGGCACCGATCCATCGCTGAACCGCGCCAGCCGGAACCGGCTCAGATCATGCCCGATTTCGCCGCCCAGCACCATGTCGGCCATCACCCGGCCAAAGCCCGGCCCGATGCCGAACCCATGCCCGCACATGCCGGTGCAGATGCTCAGGCCCTCCACAGGCGCGCGATCCACCACCGGCACGATATCGGGCATGGAATCGATCATGCCGGCCCAGCTGGCCGCGATCTCTACCTTGCCCAGCGCCGGCAGCAACGCTTCGAACGCAGCGCGCATTTCCTCGATCTTGCCCGCGTTGGGCGCCGGATCAAGGATGCGCATCCGCTCGAACGGGCTTTCGTCGCTCCCCTGCCAGCGCCGCCGCGTACCCCAGCCATCGGGGTAGCCCGGTTCAGGCGCCCGCAACCTGTAGGTCCGCGCAAAAGGCGCGCGCCGAAGCTGCGGAATATAGGCGCGCAGATGCCGGATCGAATCCCGGCCCAGGAACTTCTCGTGATAGCCCGAGGCCGCAATCGTATAGCCGCCATCCGCCCGCCGCCGGAACGCCAGGTGTTCACCCACCGCGCCTCCCTTGTGCACATCCGGCAAGGCCCGCGTGGCAGCCACGCTGGCCCGCACAGACAATTGCGGGATCGAAACGCCCTCGTTGCGCAGGAACAAGGAAGACCACGCGCCCCCCGCCACGATCACCTCGGGCGCGCGGATACGGCCCTTTTCGCTCACCACGCCCGACACCCGCCCGGCTTCGCGATCCAGCACCCGCGCGGCGCAATTCTCCACGATCACCGCCCCGTGACGCACCGCCGCCCGTGCCAGCGCCGGCACCGCCAGCCACGGCTCGGCCGTCATGTCCGACGCTGTGTGCAGCGCCGCACCGTAGCGTTCCGTCATGCCGGGTATCAGCGCGTCCACCTCTCGCGACGACAGCAACCGGCTGTCCACCCCCATCGGAACGGCTTCCTTCAGCCAGTCTTCATAGCGCGCGGTCTCGGCCTCGCCCGACGAAAAATAGGTCAGCCCACAGGTCTTGAGACCAATATCCTCATCAACATCGGCCGCCATCTCCCGCCAAAGCCGGTTCGCCTCGATCATGATCGGCACTTCGGCCAGATCACGCCCCTGCTGGCGGATCCAGCCCCAGTTGCGCGCCGATTGTTCGCCCGCGATACGCCCTTTTTCCAACACCACAGGCCGCAACCCCCTGCGCGCAAGGAAATAGGCCGCGCTCACACCGATCACCCCGCCACCGATGATCACCACATCCGCGGTTTCGGGCAGCGGCCCGGCATGTTCCACCGGGCTGTTCAGCGTGATCGGAAAACCGGCCATGCCCTACCCTAGCCCTTCAGCATGTCAACCAGATCCGTCATGAACGCCTGCCCGGCCTCGAACTGCGCCACACTCAGGTATTCGTCCGGCTGATGCGCCTGCGCGATATCCCCCGGACCACAGATCACCGCCGAGTAGCCGGCGTTCTGAAAATGCCCGGCCTCGGTGCCATAGCTGACCACGCGGGGCGCATTGTCGCCGGTCAGGCGGCGCACGATCCGTTCGGCCTCGCCATCCTCTTCCGGCACCAGCGCCGGCACCCCGAAATATTCGGTCATCTCGATATGGGCACTTGGCGCCACTGACTGCATGTCGGCCTCGATCTCGGCCGCCCTGGCGCGCGCCCGCTCTTTCCAGCCCAACGGGGAATCGCCGGGCACAAACCGGAAATCCAGCCCGAACCGGCAATCCAGCGCCGTGATATTATGCGCCGTGCCGCCGATAATCGTGCCCACATGCACCGTGGTCCAGGGCGGATCAAACACCGCATCCACCTCGCCCGGTGTCCTGGCCTGGTTTTCCGCGTTCATCGCATTGGCCCAGTCTATCAGCCTGGCGCCATACATGATCGCGTTCACACCCGTGTGCATGATCGATGAATGCACCTCGAAGCCGCGCACATGCACATGGAACCCCGATCCGCCCTTGTGCCCCGTCACCGCGCCCATCATCGACGGCTCGCCCACGATCACGGCACTGCCCTTGGGCAACACCTTGTTCATGCTTTCGATCAATGGTGGCGCGCCGGTACAGCCGATCTCCTCGTCATAGCTCAACGCCAGTTGCAACGGACGGGCAATGCCACTGTATCGCGCCTCGACCATGGCCCAGATCGCCAGCGCGTCGAACCCCTTCATGTCGCAGGTGCCCCGGCCGAACAGCTTGCCGTCCTTCTCGACCACTTCGAACGGATCGGTATTCCAGGGCTGGCCCTCTACCGGCACCACATCCGTGTGCCCCGACAACACAACCGCCCCCTCGACCGCGGGACCGACATGCGCGAACAACGCCGCCTTGTCGGGCGCGGTTTCATGCGGGTGGCGATGGGTCTGAATGCCGTGACTGCCCAGATAATCCCCGACCCAGTCAATCAAAGGCAGGTTGGTATCGTGGCTGACGGTGGGAAAGGCCACAAGCCTGTCCAATATCGCACGGGGTGTCAGGCGCTCGGCCATAACGAACTCTCTTTCTTTCGGGCGGGGGTCTGCAACGGCGCCACTTTGCCGGGAATTACTTAACTCCGCAACCACATCCCGAAAGACGCGCGCCCCTCAATACCCGCTTTCCGAGATCAGCACCTTGTGGCCCGGAGAGACCTCCTTGTAGACGGACGGTTCCGGTTCATAGCCGATCGGATGGATCGGCGACGGGATCGGCTTGAAGTTCAGATCCTTTTCCGACTTGCGCTTGTTCGGATCGGCGATCGGCACCGCCTTCATCAATGCCTGGGTATAGGGGTGCTGCGGGTCTTCGAACACCGCGCGGCGCGGGCCCAGTTCCACGATCCGGCCCAGATACATCACCCCCACCTGATGGCTGACACGCTCGACCACCGCCATGTCATGGCTGATGAACAGATAGGAAATCCCCAGCTCGGCCTGCAATTCCATCATCAGGTTCAGCACCTGCGCCTGGACCGACACATCCAGCGCCGACACCGCTTCGTCGGCCACAATCAGCTTGGGGTTCAGCGCCAGCGCGCGTGCAATCGCAATCCGCTGCCGCTGACCGCCGGACAATTCATGCGGATAGCGGTTCATATAGCTGCGCGGCAGTTCCACGCGGTCAAACAGCATCGCCACGCGGTCCTGCATTTCGCTGCCCTTGTGGGTGCCGTAATTGCGCATCGGCTCGGCCACCTGATCGCTCAGCTTCATCTGCGGGTTGAGCGAGGCGAACGGATCCTGGAAAATCATCTGCATGTCCTGGCGGACCTTGTGCATCTCCCTCGGGGTAAGCGCGATCACGTCGCGATCGTCAAACTGCACCCGCCCGGATTCCGGCTCGACCAGCCGCAGGATCGACCGCCCCGCCGTGGATTTGCCGCAACCCGATTCGCCCACCAGCGACAGGGTCTGCCCCTTGTTAACCGTGAACGACACATCCTCGACCGCGTGCACCTTGGCCACGGTGCGCCGCAACAACCCGCCCTGCACGGGGAACCGGGTAACAAGGTGGCTCACCTCCAGAAGCGGCTCGTTCGTGCCCGGGATCGGCGCGGTCGAATGCGTGTCGTCACCAAACAGCTTCATCGGCCGGGGCAGATCCGTGCCATTCATGTCGCCCAGCTTGGGCACCGCCGCCAAAAGCGCCTTGGTGTAATCATGGGTCGGATTCTCGAAAATCTCCTGAACCGTGCCCTCTTCCACCTTGTTGCCCCGGAACATCACGACAACGCGATCCGCCATCTGCGCCACCACCGCCATGTCATGGGTGATGAACATCACCGCCGTGCCGGTCTCGCGCTTCAGCCGATCCATCAGCGCCAGTATTTCGGCCTGGATCGTCACGTCCAGCGCCGTTGTCGGTTCATCCGCGATCAGCAGGCGCGGCTCGCACGCCATCGCCATGGCAATCACCACCCGCTGACGCATCCCGCCCGAAAGCTCGTGCGGATATTGCAACAACCGCCGCTCCGGCTCGGGGATACGTACCTGCTGCAACAATTCCAGCGCGCGCGCCTCGGCTTGTGCCCTGGACATCTTCTTGTGCAGCCGCAACCCCTCGGTCAGCTGACGGCCCACCGTGAACACCGGATTCAACGCCGTCATCGGCTCCTGAAAGATCATCCCGATCTCGTTGCCGCGAATCGTGCGCATCAGATCCTGATCGGTTTCCGCCAGATCCGCCTCGCCGTCATCGCGGCGATCAAACAACAGCCGACCGCCCGAAATTTCACCACCGCCGAACTCTACCAGCCGCATCAGCGACAGGCTGGAAACCGATTTGCCGGACCCGGATTCGCCAACGATACAAACGGTTTCGCCCGGGAAAACCTGGAACGAAACATCCTCTACCCCCACCACCGGGCCGTCCTTTGTCTGGAACTCGACCTTCAGGTTCTCGATCGAGGCAATGGCCCTGTCCAGCATCGCGATAACTCCCCGCGTGGTGTTGGTGTTTGCTCAGGCCCGAACGCTACAGACAGCACCGCCCGAAAGTCAAACACGGGCTTGCGGAATGACCGGATTGCGCAACGTCATCCCAAAAGGAACGCTTGCTTTTTCCGGGCCGCTGGTCTGAGATAACAGGCAGTCGAGAGGGGAACCGGCAAAAAGCTGCCTGGGCGCGCGGGAAACCGGCGCCCGATATCCTTCATGACAACCATAATCCGGGCGGACTGAATTCGCCTGATCAAGCACAGCAATGTGCCCAACAAGGAGTGTATGATGAGAATTAAGACACTTGTGCTCGGCGCTGCCGTCGCGTTTGCCATGACCCCTGCGGCCATGGCTGCGGAACGCGGCTCGGACGGCCATGTAAATATCATTTACTGGCAGGCCCCGTCGATCCTGAACCCGTTTCTGTCGGGCGGAACCAAGGATATCGAATCCGCCTCGCTGGTGATCGAGCCCCTTGGCCGCTATGACCCCAATGGCAATCTGGTGCCCTATCTGGCCGAAGAGATCCCGACCGTGGACAATGGTGGCGTGTCCGAGGATCTGAAGTCGATCACCTGGAAGCTGAAACCCGGCCTGCTCTGGTCGGACGGATCGCCCGTCACCTCGGCGGACGTGAAATTCACCGCCGATTACTGCATGGACCCCGAAGGCGGCTGCGCGCAGCTGGCCAAGTTTGACGGTGTCGACACTGTCGAAATCGTGGACGACCTGACGGTCAAGGTGAACTTCTCCGAGCCCAAGCCAAACCCGTACGGCCCCTTCATGGGCGGCCAGTCACCCATTATCCAGATGGCCCAGTTCAAGAACTGCATGGGCGCCAAGGCCCCCGAATGCACCGAGGCCAACTTTGCCCCGATCGGCACCGGCCCGTTTGTCGTGGACGAGTTCAAACCGAACGACGTGATCTCGATGTCGGCCAACCCGAACTATCGTGATCCGGCCAAACCGGCCTTTGCCACGCTGACCTTCAAGGGCGGCGGCGATGCCACGGCGGCGGGCCGCGCGGTTCTGGAAACCGGCGAGTTCGACTATGCCTGGAACCTTCAGCTGGCCCCCGACGTTCTGGCCAAGATGGCCGAAGGCGGCAAGGGCAAGCCGATCGCGGCCTTCGGTTCGCTGGTCGAGCGTCTGGAGATGAATTTGACCGATCCGTCGCCGTCGCTTGACGCCGACACCCGGTCGACACGCAAGGCACCGCACCCGTTCCTCAGCGACATCAATGTGCGCAAGGCCCTGTCGATGGCCATCGACCGCAACCTGCTGGTGGAAATCGGCTATGGTCAGGCCGGCCGACCCACCTGTAACCTGGTTCCCGGACCGGCGGTTTACGCCTCCGACAACACCGATTGTCTGACCCAGGACATCGCCGGCGCCAACGCGCTGCTTGACAAAGCGGGCTGGGTGAAAGGTGCCGATGGCATCCGTGCCAAGGACGGCGTGCGCCTGTCGATCCTTTACCAGACCTCGACCAATGCCGTGCGTCAGGATTTCCAGGCGCTGATCAAGCAGTGGTGGGGCGAGATCGGTGTCGAAACCGAGCTGCGCAACCTGAACGCCTCGGTGTTCTTTGGCGGCGATCCGGGTTCGCCCGACACGTTCCAGAAGTTCTATGCCGACGTGGAAATGTATGCCAACAACTTCGATGGCACCGATCCTCAGGCCTATCTGTCGATGTATCGTTGTAACAACGAGCCGCGCCCGGAAACGCAGTGGCAGGGCGAAAACATCAACCGCTTCTGTGATCCCGAGTATGACAAGCTGGTAGACGAGCTGTCGCGCACCTCCGATCTGGAAACCCGTTATGCGCTTTCCAAGAAGATGAACGAGATGCTGACCAAGGAAACCTACACGATCGTGCCGCTGGTGGATCGTGGCCGTGTCTCGGCCCACGCCAACAGCCTGGGCGGCGTCGTTCTGAATACCTGGGATTCCGAACTTTGGAATGTTGCCGACTGGTATCGTATCAAGTAAGCCAACCAAGCCGGGGCGGGCCTTGTGCCCGCCCCGTTTCTATCCGGTGCCCGGCAGGCAGGTCGCTGTTCGGTGCTTTGACACAAGTAATGACTGACGCATAAAGGCGCCGCAAATGCTGACCTTTACCATTCGCCGTCTGATCCTCGCGATCCCGACGCTCCTTTTCATCAGCCTCGTCATCTTCCTTCTGCTCGAACTTGCACCGGGCGATCCGATGGCCCAGGTCCCGCTGACCGTGCCCCCCGAAGTCAAGGAAAAGATGCGCCTGGCCCTTGGTCTGGGCGAACCGGGCTATGTCCGGTTCTGGAAATGGCTGGTCCAGTTCTTCTGGATCGAACCGCAGGTTCTGATCGATCATTACTTCGGCACCGCCTTTTCCGAAGGCAAGCTGCGCGTCATAAGCTGGCAACACCGCGCCCCGGTCATGGATGTCGTGGTACAACGCCTGCCCCAGACGATGTGGGTTGTGGGCATGTCCTATGTGGTCGGCATCCTGATCGCCCTGCCCATCGGCATCTACTCTGCCTATCGCCAGTATTCGGTTTTTGATCAGGCCGGCACTTTCATCACCATGATCGGCTATTCGATCCCGCCCTTCTTTACCGGGCCGCTGGTGATCGTGATCTTCTCGGTGCAACTGGGCTGGTTCCCCTTCATCTATGACACCACCCACAAGGTCACCGACTGGGACAGCTTCATCTACCAGCTTCGCCAGATGATCATGCCGGTGATGGTGCTTGCCCTGCAAACCACCGCCCAGATCAGCCGCTACATGCGCGCCTCGATGCTGGACAACCTCAATCAGGATTACGTGCGCACCGCCCGCGCCAAGGGCCTGTCAGAGCGCGTCGTCGTGCTGGTGCATGTGCTGCGCAACTCGATGATCCCGGTCGTCACCGTGATCGCGCTTGGCCTGCCCGCCATTTTCGGCGGCGCCATCATCACCGAACAGATCTTCTCGGTGAACGGCATCGGCGCACAACTGATTGGCGCCATTCAGGCCAACGACCTGCCCACTGTGCAGACGCTGACCTTCATGTTCGCCTTCCTGATCGTGTTCTTCAACCTGATCGCCGACGTGCTCTACGGCATTCTTGACCCGAGGATCCGCTATGACTGAGCTAAGCAACCCCCAGCCCGCAACCCCGCCACGCAGCCAGTGGGTCGATGTCTGGCACCAGTTCAAGGCCCACAAGGGCGCGCTGCTGGGCGGCGTCATCTTCATCGTCATCGTGCTGGGCGTCTTCATCGGCCCGTGGCTGTGGCCCTACGATTCGCAATTCATCGACATCCGCGCCCGCAACCAGGGCCCGTCCTGGGCGCATCCCTTCGGCACGGACCAGCTGGGCCGCGACACGCTGGCCCGGATGATGGCCGGCGGCCAAACCTCGATCTCGGTCGGCCTGACCGCCATGCTTCTGGCGCTTGGCCTGGGCAGCTTCATCGGCATCACCGCCGGGTTCTTCAAACGGCTCGACGGCCCGCTGATGCGCCTGACAGACCTGTTCCTGGCCCTGCCCATCCTGCCCCTGCTGCTGGTCATGATGCTGCTCTTTCGCGAACCGCTCTCGGCCGCCGTCGGCCCCGAACGCGGCATCTTCATCCTGATCGTCGTGGCGATCGGCATCACCAGCTGGATGCCCACCGCGCGCATCGTGCGCGGCGACGTGCTGGCACTCAAGGAACGCGAGTTCATCCTCGCCGCCCGCTCCATCGGCACCCCCAACAGCCGCATGATCACCCGGCACATCCTGCCCAACGTGCTGTCGCCGATCATGGTTTCGGCCACGCTTGGCATCGCCAACGCCATCATCACCGAAAGCGCGCTGTCCTTCCTGGGCCTCGGCTTCCCGCCCGACTTCCCCACCTGGGGCCGCCTGCTCAACGACGCCACGCAATACCTCCAGGACTATCCCGAACGGGTGTTCTGGCCCGGCCTGGCCATCTCGCTGACGGTGCTGTCGGTCAACTACCTGGGCGACGGCCTGCGCGACGCGCTCGATCCGCGTATCCGGGGCCGCTGAAAACCAGCCGATCCCGCCAGGGCCGGGCCACGCGCCCGGCCTTTTCGCGTCAATGCATCCGCGCCCTGATCCGGCGCACCATCCACCACACCGCACCCACAACCGGCACCGTGATCCCCGCCGTCAACACACCCTTGCCCACCCCCAGCGCCCCGGCCAGCGGATACAGAAGATACCCTGCCAGCGACACCGCGTAATAGCTGATCGCCACCACCGAAAGCCCCTCGACAGTCTCCTGCAAACGCAGCGCCAGATCCGCGCGCCGGTCCATGCTCTCCAGCAACGCCTGGTTCTGCGCCGAACGCGCCACATCCACCTTGGTGCGCAGCAACTCGCCCGCGCGCATCGCGCGCTCCGCCAGCGCCTCCAGCCGCGACCGGGTCGAGGCCACCGTGCGCATCGCCGGATCATACCGGCGCATCATGAATTCGCCAAAGGTCTGCCGCCCCTCGAACCGCTCCTCGCGCAACACCTCGATCCGCTGGTTCACGATCGCCTCATAAGCGCCCGTCGCCCCGAACCGGAACGAGCTTTCCGCAATCAGCCTCTCCAACTCCGCCGAGGCTTGCAACAGATCGTCCAGAACCGCGTCCGCCGGCGCATCGCCATGGCTGATCCCCGCCATCATCCGCGTCAGCCGCGCCTCGATCTCGCCCATCCGCCCCGACAGGTCGCGCGCCCGCGCGAACCCCATCATCGACATGCTCTTGTAGGTCTCGATCTCGCATAACCGCTGCACGATCCGCCCCACCCGCCGCGCATCCGCGCTGCGGTCCACCAGCGCGGCAATCCGCAAATGCCCCGCCGGGTTGATCCGGAAATCCGTGGCCACCACCGCCGCCCCGTCCAGCACCTCCGACACCGCCAGGCTTTCGGGAACAAACCAGTCTCCCAGATCCGCCAATACCTGCGCGCGCTCGGGGCGCGGCGCAACCCGGATCAGCGCCGATGTCACCCGCACCCCCGGCGCATCCGCCAGCCAGTCCTCGGGAAACACCTCGAACTCCGCCGGATCGAACGCCCGAGCCGACAGCCCCCGCGTGAACACCGTGTATGTCACAAACTCGGTATGCTGCTCCCATTTCAGGTAATGCCGCCCGATCTCACCCGAATAATGCGTGGCACCGGGCTGCGGATGCGCCGCGCCGTGCCGGTCCAGCAAGGCAATCAGATGCGCCAGATCCGCACCCCGATCCCGCGCCACCGCATCTTCAGCCTGCTTGATCGCCAGAAACACAGCTGTCGCAGGCACCTCGACCGACGGGAACGGGCGCGCATGAAGCTCATTGGCCATCTTGTACCGCAAAGGATGGTCTTCAATCGGTTGCATCTCGGCTCTCCAAATCTGGCCACACCCTAGACAATATCCCCCTCAAGTAAAGAAAAATGCGCCTTTTCAGCACCTTAGCTGGATGCAACGGTATACAACCCCGGCTAACTCCCTCTAAAGCCACCCCATTCTTCATTTTGCCAGAAATACTCTGGGGGAGCCGCAGCCCCGCTGCGGTGGGGGCTACGCCCCCAGACCCCGTCACAAAAAGAAAGGGTGCCCCAAGGCCGGGGCGCCCTTCCAATCTGCAAAACCCGCACGCGGATCAGTCAATCAGCGTCAGCAACTTGTCCAGCGACTGCTTGGCATCCCCATAGAACATGCGCGTGTTCTCCTTGAAGAACAATGGGTTCTCGATGCCGGAATAGCCGGTGCCCTGCCCCCGTTTGGACACAAACACCTGCTTGGATTTCCAGCATTCCAGAACCGGCATCCCGGCAATCGGGCTGTTGGGATCTTCCTGCGCGGCGGGGTTCACGATGTCGTTCGACCCGATCACGATAGACACATCGGTCTCCGGGAAATCCTCGTTGATCTCGTCCATTTCCAGAACGATATCATACGGCACCTTGGCTTCGGCCAGAAGCACGTTCATGTGCCCCGGCAATCGGCCCGCAACCGGGTGGATCGCAAATCGCACCGTCTTGCCCTTGGCGCGCAAACGCCGGGTCAGCTCGGCCACGTTCTGCTGGGCCTGCGCCACCGCCATGCCGTAGCCCGGAATGATTATCACGCTGTCAGCGTCTTCCAGGGCGGCGGCAACACCGTCGGCCTCGATGGCGATCTGCTCGCCCTCGACTTCCATCTGCGGACCTGCCGCACCGCCAAACCCGCCCAGGATCACCGACACAAAGGAACGGTTCATCGCCTTGCACATGATGTAGGACAGGATGGCGCCCGACGAGCCCACCAGCGCCCCGACCACGATCAGCAGGTCATTGCCAAGGCTGAAACCAATGGCCGCAGCCGCCCAGCCCGAGTAGCTGTTGAGCATCGACACAACCACCGGCATGTCGGCCCCGCCAATGCCCATGATCAGGTGATACCCGATGAAAAGCGCCGCCAGCGTCAGGATCAACAGCGGCAGAACACCGCCCGAGTTCAGGTACCAGATCAGGCAGATCAACGAGATCAGCGCCGCACCGGCGTTCAGCGCGTGCCCGCCGGGCAGCTTGACGGCGTTCGATGTCACCTTGCCTGACAGCTTGCCATAGGCGATGACCGACCCGGTAAAGGTCACGGCACCGATCCAGATACCCAGGCTGGCTTCCACCCGCAGGATACCGATTTCAACCCCGTCCTTCTTGGCCAGAAGCGCCGCAAACCCGTCCAGGCCCTTGGCCAGTTCCTTGGACAGAGGCAGCGTGCCGTCCGGGCTCATCGCCATGACATTGCCCAGCTCAAAATGCGCGTTGAAGCCGACGAACACCGCCGCCAGGCCCACAAGCGCGTGCATACCAGCCACCAGTTCCGGCATCTGGGTCATCTCGACCTTGCTGGCCAGCTGATAGCCGATCAAGCCACCGGCGGCGATCAGGATGATCGACAGCCACCACAGCCCCGCACCGGGGCCGATCAGCGTGGCTAACACCGCCAGCCCCATGCCGACAATGCCGTACCACACGGCGCGTTTCGCGCTTTCCTGCCCCGAAAGACCGCCCAGCGAGAGAATGAATAGAACAGCCGCAACAACATAGGCGGCAGTCGTGAATCCGAAGTCCATGATCCCGACCTCCTTAAGATTTCTGGAACATGGCGAGCATGCGCCGTGTCACGAGGAAGCCGCCGAAAATATTGATCCCGGCCATAAAGACCGAAAGCGCGGCAAGCAGGATCACCAGGAAGCTGCCCGAACCGATCTGCATCAGGGCGCCCAGGATGATAATCGACGAAATCGCGTTGGTCACGGCCATCAGCGGCGTGTGCAGGCTGTGGCTGACATTCCAGATCACCTGGAAGCCGACAAACACCGCCAGAACGAACACGATGAAATGCTGCATGAAGCTGGCCGGCGCGACAAGCCCCACCCCCAGCAGCAACACCGCGCCGACCGACAGCAATGTCACCTGCTGTTTGGTCTGCGCCTTGAACGCGGCCACCTCGGCGGCGCGCTTCTCTTCCGGCGTCAGCTCCTTCACCTCGACCTT
Source organism: Thiosulfatihalobacter marinus (assembly GCF_016019955.1). Classification (GTDB taxonomy): domain Bacteria; phylum Pseudomonadota; class Alphaproteobacteria; order Rhodobacterales; family Rhodobacteraceae; genus Shimia; species Shimia marinus_A. The sequence continues at coordinate 118,316 of NZ_JAECRZ010000001.1, read as the reverse complement.
GGGCTTGGCGGCAATGGCCTGCACCTTGGGCGGCGGCGGCGGGAAGGTGATCTCGCCCTGATAGGTCACGGTGGCGCCGCGGATCACGTCGTCTTCCATGTCGTGATTGATCTGTCCGTCCTTTTCGGGGGTCAGATCGGTCATCATGTGGCGGATGTTGGTGGCGTACAGCGTCGACGCCTGCGACGCCATCCGGCTGGGGAAATCGGTATAGCCGACAATGGTCACGCCATTCTCGGTCACGATCTTCTCATCCGCGACGGTCAGCTTGCAGTTGCCGCCCTTTTCCGCCGCCAGGTCCACGATCACCGATCCCGGCTTCATCGCCGCCACCATGTCCTCGGTCCACAGTTCGGGCGCCTCGCGGTTGGGGATCAGCGCGGTGGTGATCACGATATCCACTTCCGGGGCCAGTTCCCGGAACTTGGCCAGCTGCGCATTGCGGAATTCCTCGGACTGCACCGAGGCATAGCCGCCGGTGGCCGCGCCATCCTGCTGCTCCTCCTCGAAATCCAGATAGACGAACTCGGCGCCCATCGATTCCACCTGCTCGGCCACTTCCGGGCGCACATCGAACGCATAGGTGATCGCGCCAAGCGACGTGGACGTGCCGATCGCGGCCAGCCCGGCCACACCGGCGCCCACCACCAGAACCTTGGCCGGCGGCACCTTGCCCGCGGCCGTCACCTGTCCGGTAAAGAACCGGCCGAAATTGTTGCCGGCCTCGATCACCGCGCGATAGCCCGCGATATTGGCCATCGACGACAGCGCGTCCATCTTCTGGGCACGGCTGATGCGCGGCACCATCTCCATGGCGATCACATTCGCGCCCTTGGCCCTGGCCGCGTCCATTCCCTCTTCGTTCCCGCCGGGATTGAAGAATGAAATCAGCGTCTTGCCCTTGGTCAGGCGCTTCAGTTCGGTGGCGTTGGGCTGGCGGACCTTGGCAACGATATCGCTGGTCTTCCAAAGCGCGGCAGCCGTCTTGACGATCTCGACCCCGGCCGCCTCATAGTCCGCATCCGAAAAGCCAGCATTCGCCCCGGCGCCGGTTTCCACCGCACAGTCATAGCCCAGTTTCTGAAGCTGTTTCGCAGAATCGGGCGTCATCGCCACCCGGTTTTCGCCTGCAAACACCTCCTTTGGTGTTCCGATTTTCACGTTTTCGATCCCCCTTCGGTGAAAGAGCAAGATTGTTGCGCGCAGTTCATGCTGCACTTGCAAAAAGTTTTACAGCGCCCTTTGGTGTTGCACAAGCAAGGGAACGCGCCGTTCGATTGTCCGGATCGCCACGTCATCACAGCCACCGGCGCGTTTTCTGGCAGTAGCGGGCGAAATCCGCCCGGAACTTGCGCCGCAGCCGGTTTTCCTCGGGGATGACGAACCGCCGCTCGATCACCCACACGAACACCGGCACAAGAACCAGCGCCAGTATGGCGTCCCAATACAGCAGCAGCCCCAACAGGACCATCGTGTCGCCCAGATAGATCGGATTGCGGGTGCGCGAAAAGATCCCGCTCTGCACCAGCCGGTCCGCCTCCTTGTGTGGAATGATCGTGGTTTTCTGCCGGCGCATCTCGCTGGCCGCCAGCGCAACCAGGATCACGCCGCCGCCCACCAGAATACCGCTCAGCAGATCGAACCAACCGCCGCTCAGGTCCAGCCCCATGGGCAGAATCCTGGACTGGGTCCATCCCAACACCAGAAACAGGCCAAGCCACACCGGCGGCATATCAAGCCAACGCAGCATGTCATTCCATCCCTTGTATGCAAACATATGTCCGGAATGCGCCGTCACCGAACCGGCCCCGCAAAGCCGCTCCATCACATGACTCGTCCGAATTCCGATACATAAGGCTGCTATGGTCACTTCCTGACGCAAAGGCAAGCCGACAAGGCGCCGCAGAATTGGAATTTTCAGCCCTGTGTCATTCCCATTCCATTTCCTCGAATACCCGACCCGCGTTTTTGGTGGCCAGCTCTTCGAACGTGTCCAGATTGCGCCACCGCTCCTGATCCACGTAATAGGCCCCCGCCAGATCGCCGCCCGCCTCGATATGCGCGCCGATCTTTGCGCGCAGGTCGATCAGATAGTCGTATGTATAGCGCCGCACCTGCGCCAGGTTGGTCGGATGCCCATGGCCCGGTATCACATAGGTGGGCGCCAGCGGTTCCATCCTGGTTTCCCATGTCTCAAGCCAGCAGCTTGTGCAGACGCCCTCGAAGATCGGCAACATGCGCTCGTGAAACGCAATGTCACCGGCGATCAGCAACCCCCATTGCGGCAACCACACCTGCGTGTCGCCCGGTTCATGGGCCGGCCCCATATGCATCACCCGGATATCCACGCCTCCCAGGGTCAGATCATAGGTGTCCTCAAAGGACAGGTTCGGTATCGCGATGCGCGTGCCCTCGGCCTTGTCACGGTTATAGCGCTGCATCGCTTGCAGGATAAAATCCGCCTCTTCCCGGAAGGTCTCGATGGCGTCCTCATGGGCCAGGATATCCACTCCCTGATCGGCCCAATAGGAATTGCCCAGCATGGCATGGCCCTGCCCGTTCTCGTTGATCACCAGAACCACCGGCTGATCCGTCACCGCCCTGATCTCGTCATGCAGCGCCGCCGCCAGCCGCGCCGACGCGCCGGCATTGATCACCACCACCCCCTCGTCGGTCACGATGAAGGACAGGTTGTTGTTGTGCCCGGCGTTTTCATAGGTCGGCGGCGCCGTCGCCCCGATGGCGGACCAGACATAGGGGATCACCTCGACCGGCTTGGAATACAATTCCGATTGCGGATACTGATCGGCGATCTCCTCGCTGGCCGCCGACGCCCCGGCAAATGCAACCGCCAGAACGGCGGCAAGGGTTGAAACGCGCAACATGAACTCTCCTTCGGAATGCTTTCTCCGAAAACTAAACAACAAATTCGCATTTGTGAATTATAAAAGCGACGCTGCGGCGCTTTCCCTCCTCCCGGCTTGCCAGCCGGTGCTCCTGCGTGAATTCTGCGTACAACCAAAAGGGAGAACGACATGCATCTGCAAGGCAAACACGCGCTTGTCACCGGCGGCGGCACCGGGATCGGCCTGGCCATTGCCCGCTCACTGGCCCAGGACGGGGCCGAGGTCACGATCACCGGGCGCCGGGCCGGGGTTCTGGAGCAGGTTGCCGCCGACAATCCGGGCCTGCACCCGCTGGTCATGGATGTGCGCCGCGAAGACAGCATCGTTCAGGGCGTCGCCAGCGCGGTTGCCGCGCGCGGCCCGGTTCAGATCTGTGTCGCCAATGCCGGGATCGCCGAAGGCCGCGCCCTGCACAACACCGATCTGGACTTCTGGAACAACATGGTCGCCACCAACCTCACCGGCGCCTTCCTGACGATCCGCGAAAGCTTTGGGTCGATGTTTCAGACAGACTGGGGCCGGGTCATCATCATCTCCTCGATCGCCGGGGTGCGCGGGCTGAAGGGCGGGCTGGCCTATTCCGCCACCAAGCACGGCGTCATCGGCCTGATGCGATCGCTGTCCGAAGATTATCTGGGCACGCCCTTCACCTTCAACGCGATCTGCCCGGCCTATGTCGAGACCGACATCATCACCCGCAATGTCACTTCGATCAAGGAACGCGCCGGTGTTTCCGAAGAGGACGCGCTCAAAATGATGGTCGGTGCCAACCGCCACAAACGGCTGATCGCGCCCGAGGAGATTTCCGAGGCCGCGCGCTGGCTCTGCTCGCCCCATTCCGGCAGCGTCAACGGCCAGACGATCCAGATCGCCGGCGGCGACATCTGACACGCCGCCCTCGCCGTTCACGCCGCGCCCCCGGCCCGCGCGGCGTGCCGGCCCCGTCCGGGTCAATTCCGGGGTTTTTCACCGACGCAATACCGACGTGATACCGACGCGCCGCCGACACGGTATTTTGCTGTTTTCGCGCCATGGTTCGCCGGGCCGGCACCGGGGCCGCGCGCCGTCAAATTGCGGCCAATATGGGGCGGTCGCGCCCCGGTCTTCTGATGGCCTCGCGGCAGATATAATTTAACCTGTAACACCAATGCGTTACGTCACCGCCCCATGATACTGCCGCGCGCGCCCCAATCGCGAACACCGCAAAATCATCTCAATTGATACAAAATGCTGCCGTAGGACTGCACCAGACTACCAGCACGTGAATCCCGGGATCAACTCCGGGAACATGGTTGGAGCAGCAAGATGCCGTCCGGGTACCTGGTACAATTGGGAGATTACTCCCTGGATGTTAACGATAGCATCGTTGACCCTCTTGTCACGTTCACCACCGACTCGTTTCTCGGCTCCGGTACCTGGATCTGGTCGGGCACCTGGAACGGCTCCACCTACACCAACGAAAGCGAACCCGGAAACTACTACCTCGCCAACGACGGCAACGTCTACTTCGTCCCGTCCTACGGCCCCGTCGACACCCTCACATCCTCCACCGTCACCAGCGCCCCCAGCTATGACAGCCGCGACGGGCTGATTGAAGGCACCGCCGGCGACGACACGATTGACGATACATATGCCGATCCTGATGGGGATCAGGTTGATGGCGGTTCCGGCACGGGCACCGGCGGACTGAACGATTCCATCGAGGCGGGCAGCGGTGACGACCTGATCCAGTCAGGCCAGGGCGACGACACGATCGACGCCGGCACCGACAACGACACGGTCGAAGCCTCTGACGGGAACGACGTCATCTATGGCGACGGGGTCAACGCGGAAACCCTGGACTGGTCCGCCCAAGGCTCTGACGGAGCTGATGTTTTTTCCGGCTTTACCCAGAACACCGGCACCATTGATGTCACCCTGTCCTTCTCCAATGATGGCAATAACGGGGCCACCGCGAATCTGGAGACAACCGACACGATCTATCGAGGCGCCGACGAGGAATTCGATCCCAATTCCTCGCTGCGCCTGTACGGGAACGGCGACGGCGCCACCTCCACGACGACGGTCGATTTTGCCGCGGCGTCCGGTGCCGGTGTCGAGGATGAAGTGCTCAATGTCACGTTTCGCATTTCCGATATCGACTGGGCGTCCGGCAATCACCGCGACACGGTAACGGTCAATGCCTTTGACGCGGACGGAAATACGGTCACGGTCAATATCACGCCGGGCGCGAATGACACGGTTTCGGGCAACACCATCACCGCAGGCAACCTGGGCGAATCCGCATCGGATGCAACCGGTTCGGCGCTGATCGAAATCCCCGGCCCGGTCGCGCAAATCGAGATCATCTATGAAAACGGTCTGAACGGCACCCAGGCGGTCTGGGTTTCGAATATTGAATTCGATGCAATCCCGACCACCGGCGGCGACGACAGCCTTGAAGGTGGCGCAGGCAACGACGAGGTTTATGCCGGGGGCGGCGACGACACCATTATCGGCGGTGATGGCGACGACCGGCTGGTTGGCGGCGGCGGCAATGACCTGATATTCGGCAACGGCGGCAACGACACGTTGCTTGGTGCGGCGGGCGACGACACGCTTGACGGGGGTGCGGACAATGATGACCTGAGCGGCGGTTCGGGCGCGGATGTCCTGAGTGGCGGCACCGGAACCGACACGATGCGCGGCGGCAGTGGCGACGACACGCTTTATGTCGGCCAAGGCGACACCGCTTTTGGAAACCAGGGCGACGACACGTTCATCATCACCGATACCGGGGATACCGGCGATATCGTGATCGTCGGCGGAGAGAATGGCGAAACCAACGGCGACACCCTGAACCTCAACGGCCTCGCGGATCGCTCAACGCTTGTCATCACCAACCCGGACGATTCCAACGGCGGGCTTTCGGGCACCGTGCAACTGCTTGACGGCACCACGGTCACATTCTCTGAAATCGAGAATATCATCTGCTTCACGCCGGGCACCAACATCCTGACCGATCAGGGCGAACGCCCCGTCGAAACCCTGCGCGCCGGGGATCTGGTAATGACCAAGGACGAAGGCCTGCAACCCATCCGCTGGATCGGCAACCGCACGGTCCCCGCCCATGATCGCCTTGCCCCGGTGGCCGTCACATCCGATGTCCTGCCCAATGCAAAGCGCACTTTGCTGGTGTCTCCCCAGCACCGTTTCCTGCTGTCCGACTGGCGCGCCGAATTGCTCTTTGGCGAACGCGAAGTGCTGGTCTCGGCCCTGCACATGGTCGATGACGAACGTGCCTTCCGCCTGCCACGCAGCTTTGTCACCTATGTGCACCTGATGCTGGACCGACATCAGATCATCTATGCCGAAGGTGTCGAAACCGAAAGCTTTCACGCCGCCGATTCCGGTGTGGCCGGGCTTGGCGACGACGAGCGCGAAGATATGTTCAGGGAATTCCCCGACTTGCGTGAAGATCTCTCCAACTACGGCCCAACGGCGCGACGCTGCCTGAAACGCTACGAAGCGGCGGCTCTGTTGCAGGCCAACGGCGCCACAAACCCGCGCCAGCCGCGCCGCGCCGCAATGCGCGCTGCCCGCCCGAACCTTACGCTGATCTGAGCACCGGCACCGCGCGGCGATCCTCGTTCCACGCCCGAACCGCTTCGCCAAATGCCAGGAAAAGCGGGCGCGACACCGGGTCATTTGCCGCATCCCATTCCGGGTGCCATTGCACCGACAAAGTAAAACCGGGGGCGCCCTCGATATAAGTGGCCTCCGGCGTGCCATCCGGTGCGTACCCGTCAATCGACACACGCGCTCCAGCCCGCTTGATGCCCTGCCCGTGCAGTGTATTCGTCATCACGGTCCGCGCGCCCATCAGCCGGTGAAACACACCTTGCTCTGTAAATGTCACGCTGTGACGCAAGGCGAATTTCTCTTCCAGAGTCCCCTCCGGCGGCATCCGGTGATTGTCGCGCCCCGGCAAATCACGGATCTCGGGATACAGCGATCCGCCCATGGCCACGTTCACTTCCTGAAAGCCGCGACAAATGCCCAGAAACGGCTGGCCGCTCTCGACGCAGGCGCGCACCAGCGGCAGCGTGATCGCATCCCGCGCCCTGTCGAACGCACCATGCGCCTCGGTGGCGGCCTCGCCATATTCTTCCGGATGCACGTTCGGGCGCCCGCCGGTCAGCAGGAAACCGTCGCAGGTGTCCAGCAACTCCGGCACCGAAACGAACCGCGGATCGGCCGGCACCAACAACGGCATGCACCCGCTCACCCCGGCCACGGCCTCGGAATTCATCGTCCCCCCGGCATGGGCCGGGTACTGATCGTTGATCAGGTACTGATTTCCGATAATGCCGACGACGGGCCGCGCCATTCAATGCCTCGTGCTCTGCGTTTCCATAGCCCAACATAGGTCGGGCACGCGACAAGAAAAAGCCCAAACATCAAGCGCCAATCATCCCAGCCCCATCAGCCCCGGATCTTCTTTTGGTCCCAAATATCCTCGGGGGAGCGCGAGGGGGCAGACAGCCCCCTCGCTCCGTTCCCAACTCAAAGAGCGGCCTTCATCTCCAGGCGCCGCGCGTGCAGCACCGGCTCGGTGTAGCCCGAGGGCTGCGCGCGCCCCCGGAATACCAGATCACAGGCCGCCCGGAACGCCACACCGTGAAAGCCCGGCGCCAACGGGCGATAGGCGGGATCGCCCGCATTCTGACGATCCACCACGGCGGCCATCTTCTTCATGGTCTCCATCACCTGCGCTTCGCTGACCACCCCGTGATGCAACCAGTTCGCAAGCGCCTGGCTGGAAATACGGCACGTCGCGCGATCCTCCATCAGGCCGACATCGTTGATATCAGGCACCTTGGAACACCCGATACCCTGGTCCACCCAGCGCACCACGTAACCCAGGATACCCTGCGCGTTGTTCTCGATCTCCCGCGCGATCACTTCGTCGCTCAGGTTCTCTCCCGGCAACACCGGGATCCTCAGCAGGTCTTCCAACGTCCCGCGTGCACCACCGGCCCGGATCTCGTCCTGACGGGCCAACACATCGACCTCGTGGTAATGCGTGGCATGCAGCGTCGCGGCGGTTGGCGACGGCACCCAGGCACAGTTGGCCCCCGAGATCGGATGCCCGATCTTCTGCTCCAGCATCGCCGCCATCAGGTCGGGCATGGCCCACATGCCCTTGCCGATCTGCGCCCTGCCCTGCAAGCCGCAGGCCAATCCTATGTCGACATTGCGATCCTCGTAGGATGTGATCCAGGGGGTCGATTTCATGTCTCCCTTGCACAGCACCGGTCCCGCCTCCATCGAGGTGTGAATCTCGTCCCCCGTGCGATCCAGAAATCCGGTATTGATGAAGGCCACCCGCTCTTTCGCGGCGCGGATGCATTCCTTGAGGTTGACGCTTGTGCGGCGTTCCTCATCCATGATGCCCATCTTCACGGTATTGCGCGGCAGGCCCAGAATATCCTCGACCCGGTCGAAAATCTCGACCGCGAACGCCACCTCCTCCGGCCCGTGCATCTTGGGCTTGACCACATAGACCGAGCCATGGTCCGAATTGCCGCCTTGCGATTTCAGATCGTGCATCGCGATCATCACCGTGACCAGCGCGTCCATCAGCCCTTCGCCGATCTCATTGCCCTCCCGATCCAGCACCGCCGGGTTGGTCATCAAATGGCCAACATTGCGTATCAGCATCAAAGAGCGGCATTTCACAGAGAACGGCACGCCACCCGGCGCGGTATAGGTCGCGTCGTCATGCAGCTTGCGGGTAAAGGTCTCGCCGCCCTTGCTGACTTCCTCGGCCAGATCACGCCTCATCAGGCCCAGCCAGTTGCCATAGGCCAGCACCTTGTCCTCGGCGTCCACACAGGCCACTGAATCTTCGCAATCCATGATCGTCGACATGGCAGCCTCAAGATTGACCGCCGCGATCCCCGCCGCGTCGGTCCGGCCCGGCCCCACCTCGGGGTTGATCAGGATCTCGATCTTCAGCCGGTTGTTCTCCAGCAGCACGCCACGCCAGCCATCGACAGCCATGTGGCCCAGATACCGGGCCTTGTCCGCAAGCGAAACCGGTCCCTGCGCCGTTCGGAACACCAGCGTGTCACCGGCCTCGATGCCTGTCACATCGGCCCATCTGGCGCCGTCCAGCGGCACGGACCTGTCCAGAAATTCCTTGGCCCAGGCTATCACACGCGCGCCGCGCGCCGCGTCATAGCCGCTGCCGGTGGGCAGATCACCCAGCGCATCCGTGCCATACAGCGCATCATACAGGTTTCCCCAACGCGCATTGGCGGCATTCAGCGCGAAACGGGCGTTGGTGATCGGCACGACCAACTGCGGACCGGGCACATGCGCGATCTCGGGGTCCACATTCCGGGTCTCGATCCGGAAATCCGGCCCCTCTGGCACCAGATAGCCGATCTCCTCCAGAAAGGAGCGATACGCAGCCGCATCATGAGGCTTGCCGCGGCGCGCGACATGCCAGGCATCGATCTGCTGCTGGAGCGAAGCGCGCGTTTCCAGAAGGGCGCGGTTCTTCGGACCCAGATCATGTGCCAGCGCACTCAGCCCCTGCCAGAAGCGGTCTGCCGACACGCCAGTGCCGGGAAGCGCCTGTTCCTCGATGAACGACACCAGCGCCTGCGCCACTTCAAGTCCGTGCTTTTCGACCCGTTCCGCCATTTTTCACCCCTATTGTGCACCATTGTATGCGTTTCCAATTAGAACATGCGTTTCCTATAGGCAACAAAACCGGTCCGCGTTTTTTACCAGATGGATTTTCAGCTTTTTCAAGAAACCGGGCAATCAGTTTCAGCAAACGCGGTGACAAGAGCCTTGCGCCCCCTTGCGGGCCTGTGCCGATGCGCTACACCTTGGGGCAGTTCAGGCCACAGGATACTCCCATGCGCGATGCCGCCCCCCAAACGATCTATCTCAAGGACTACAAACCTTTTGGCTGGATCATCGACGATGTGCACCTCACCTTTCGTCTTCACCCAACCGCCACCCGCGTGATCTCGCGCATTCGGTTCCGGCCCGATTACGATGTGCCGGATCGTCCGTTTTTCCTGCATGGCGAAGGGCTCACTCATGTATCGGCCAGGGTTGACGGTCACGACGCGGACCTGACCGAAGTCGCGGGCGGGATCGAGGTGAACGTGCCCCATGCGCCGTTCAACTGGGAGGCCGAGGTCGAAATCAACCCGTCGGCCAACACCGCGCTGGAAGGGCTTTACATGTCGGGCGGCATGTATTGCACCCAATGCGAGGCCGAGGGGTTTCGCAAGATCACATGGTATCCCGACCGCCCGGACGTGATGGCGCGGTTCACGGTGCGGATCGAAAGCGACGCACAAAACACGCCCGTCATGCTGTCCAACGGCAACGGCCTGTATTACGAACAGGACAGCACGAAAACCCCGGCGTCCAATGTTTCGATCTATCAGGATCCCTGGCCCAAGCCGGCCTATCTCTTCGCCCTGGTCGCGGGCAACCTGATCGCCCATGAAGACACGTTCACCACCATGTCCGGCAAGGATGTACACCTTGCCATTTGGGTGCGCCCCGGCGACGAACACAAATGCGCCTTTGGTATGGAGGCGCTGAAAAAGTCCATGAAATGGGACGAAGACATCTATGGGCGCGAATACGATCTGGACGAATTCAACATCGTGGCGGTGGATGATTTCAACATGGGCGCGATGGAGAACAAGGGGTTGAACATCTTCAACTCTTCCTGCGTTCTGGCCAGCCCGGAAACCGCGACGGACGCCAATTTCGAACGGATCGAGGCGATCATCGCGCACGAATATTTCCACAACTGGACCGGCAACCGCATCACCTGCCGCGACTGGTTCCAGCTTTGTCTGAAAGAAGGGCTGACCGTGTTTCGCGATCAGCAATTCACCGCCGACATGCGGTCGGCCCCGGTGGCCCGGATTTCAAACGTGCTGGCCCTGCGCGCGCGCCAGTTCCCCGAGGATCAGGGGCCGCTCTCGCATCCGGTCCGCCCTGAAAGTTTTCAGGAAATCAACAACTTCTACACCGCGACCGTCTATGAAAAGGGCGCCGAAGTCATTGGCATGCTGAAAACACTGGTCGGGGACGCGGCCTATTCCAGGGCGCTGGACCTCTATTTCGAGCGACACGACGGCGACGCGGCCACGATCGAGGATTGGCTGAAAGTGTTCGAAGACGCCACCGGGCGCGATCTGAGCCAGTTCAAACGCTGGTATGCGCAATCCGGCACGCCCCGCGTGCATGTCCAAGAGGCGTATTCAGGCGAAACGCTCACCCTGACATTGCGCCAGTCCACCGCGCCCACACCGGGCCAGCCGGACAAGGCGCCACAGGTCATTCCGATCAAGATCGGCCTGCTCAACCCCAACGGGGACGAGGTTCAGCCCACGACCGTTCTGGAACTCACGAAGGCAAAGCAAAGCTTTGCCTTCCCCGGCCATGCCACGCGGCCGATCCCGTCGATCCTGCGCGATTTTTCGGCGCCCGTTATCCTGGACCACGAAATAGACAATGAACGCCGCGCTTTCCTGCTGGCCCATGACACCGATCCGTTCAATCGGTGGGAAGCCGGGCGGATGCTGGCGCGCAACTCTCTGATTGCGTCCATAACCGACGGCACGCCGCCCGATACCGCCTATCTGGACGGGCTGGGCGCCGTGCTGTGCGATACCGGACTTGATCCGGCCTATCGCGCGCTGATGCTGGGCCAGCCGTCGCAATCGGAACTTGCCGGTTTGCTGCACCAGAGCGGCACCGTGCCCGATCCTGCCGCCATCCACGCAGCCTCCGAAGACCTGCGGCAGGCCAAGGCCACGGCCTTTGCCGATTTCCTGCCGACGCTATACGCGGAAAACCAAACCGAAGGCCCGTTCTCTCCCGAAGCGGAGCCTGCCGGCAAACGCGCCCTGGCCAATGCAGCCCTTGGCCTGCTGACCCGGCTGGATCAGGGGGCTACCGCCGCCGCGCAATATGCCCAAGCCGACAACATGACCCAGCAACTCGCCGCGCTGGGCGCGCTTCTGGATGCCGGACAGGGCGAGAACGCGCTGGACGCGTTCTATCGGCAATGGCGCGATGACCGTCTGGTGATCGACAAGTGGTTCGGTCTGCAAGTCCTGCATTCCAAGCCCCATGACACCGCAGGCACGGCCCGCCAGCTGACCGGTCATGCCGATTTTGACTGGAAAAACCCCAACCGCTTCCGCGCGGTGATGGGCGCGATGCAGATGCACCACGCGGGGTTCCACCACGGCGACGGCGCCGCCTACGCGCTGCTGGCCGACTGGCTGATCCGGCTGGACCCGGTCAATCCGCAGACCACAGCGCGCATGTCGACCGCCTTCCAGACCTGGAAACGCTATGATCCGCAGCGCCAGGCCCTGATCGCGGCACAGCTTGACCGGATCGCGGCACAGCCCGGCCTCAGCCGCGACACGACCGAGATGATAACCCGCATCAGGGGGGCCTGAAGATGCGCAGGATCTGTCTGATCACCGGGGCCAGCGCGGGGATCGGCGCAGCAACCGCGCGGCTGGCCGCAGAGCGTGGCTATGACCTGGCCCTGAATTACCGCACGGATCACGCCGGCGCCGCCGCCGTGGCGGACGATTGCCAGGCCGCCGGAGCGCAGGCCCTGCTTTGCCCGGCGGATGTGGCCCGGCCCGACGAGCTTTCCGCGATGTTCGCCGCGATCGACGCGCGTTTCGGGCGGATCGATGCGCTGGTCAACAATGCCGGCATCGTCGGGCAGACCGCCGGGGTCACGGATCTCACCCATGATCGGCTGCGCCGCATGTTCGACGTGAACGTGATCGGCGCCATGCTGGTCGCGAAAGAGACCGTGCTGCGGATGCAGGCTCAGGGTCAGGGAGGCGCCATCGTCAATCTTTCCTCTGCCGCCGCGCGGATCGGATCGGCCAACCAATATGTCGATTATGCCGCCTCCAAGGCCGCGATCGACATTTTCACCAAGGGGCTGGGCGAGGAGGTGGCGCCCGACAATATCCGCGTCAACGGTGTGCGCCCCGGCCTGATCGAAACCGATATTCACGCCAAGGGCGGCGAACCCGACCGCGCGCGGCGCATGGCGCATATGGTGCCGATAAGGCGCACCGGATCGGCACAGGAGGTGGCCCGCGCCATTCTGTTCCTGCTCTCGGACGAGGCCTCTTATGTGACGGGCACCATGCTTGACGTGGCCGGGGGGCGATGATGGCCGAGGCGCTGATCGTTCACAATCAGGGCCGGACGCTGCGCACCTTTGGCGCGCTGGCTCTGGCCGCCGCCCTGCTTGGCGGGTTGTACAGCATCGGCACGATGACATGGATCCTTGTATTTCTGTCGCTCTTTGCCATTCCGGCGCTTGTCGATCTTCTGCTCAATCCGGTATCCACCTTTGAAATGACAGACGACACGATGCGCTGGAAATGCCCGACCCAATCCGGCGAGCTGACGCTTGACCGGATTCGCCAGGTTCGCCTGGATACCCGCCTGGACGTTTCGGTTCGTGTCACCGTGATGCTTGTCGATGGCAGCAAACTGCGCCTTCCCCAGGATGTGCTGCCCGCGCACAAAACGCTCGAGGAAGCGTTCCAGGCGCGCGGGATCAAGGTGGAACGGCACCACTTTCGGGTGATCTGAGATCGTGGCCAATCCGTGCCGGGCTGACCCCATGATTTCAACTTGGTGCCCTTTTTTGGCCTGAAACGGATTTCATAGTGGCAGCAATAAACGGAGCAGTGCCACCCTATGAAACTCTTTTCATCAGACACCAATTCTGCGCAGGGCGTTTCTGCCCCGGCGCTGCGCAAACTGACGCGGAAATTGCCTCTGTCGCGTCGTGAAGCGCCCGAGGACTCATCCCTGGAAGCCCCTCAAACCTACCGCGATCTGCAAGACCGACTTCAGATTCCGATCAACACATCCACCCCTGACCAGATGGAAAGCGACGCAACCCGCGAACGCGGCCTGTTCCTGGCCCGTCAGGAACTGTGGGAAGAGCTTGAAGACCTGATCCGCACACATGACCAGAACCGCGCCACCACCAAGGCCGGCACACCCCTGGCCGACCTGATGATCTTTGGCGCCCGGTCCGACGTGGTGCGCGCCGCCGAGCACGCGCTTCTGCACGGCCGTCCGGCCAAGGATGCCGATTTCTTTTCCGGCATCGAAGGGTTGGAATACATGCTGGAGGACTTTCCCGACAGCTATCCGCTCGCATTGATCGTCGCCCACATGCATATCGACATCGGCTGGGCCTGGCGCGGCGCCGCTGCCAAGGACGACATACGGGAAATCAATCGCGAGGCATTCCACGCCCATTTCGACCGCGCCTCTGACATACTGCAACGGTTCTGCCCGAAAAAGCACCATTCGCCGGCCCTGTCGGCCGCGCGTTGCGCGCTCTTGCCGGGCAATCCGCACCCCGCAACCCTGCTTGCGCAAGAGTTCGAATCGCTGATCTCCCTTGATCCTGCCAACCCGCGCCATATGCGCGCCCTTGGCAACTATCTGCTGCCGCGCTGGTACGGCGATTTCGAACAGCTTGATCTGCAAGCCCGCCGGGTCGCCGCCCAAACCTTCGATATCTGGGGCGCCGGAGGGTATACCTGGGTGTGGTTCGATGCTCTGCTGGTTGATCCGACCGGGCTGGAAATGCTGGAAATCGAGTATTTCCTGGATGGCGTGTCCGACATTCTGACGCGCGTCAAGGATCAGCACATCGCCAATCTCATGGCGGCACACCTGTTCCGCAGTTGGCAAATATCGCGCGAACAGTATTACGAAGACGGCCTTCGCCAGGATCTCCCGCCCGCCCTGCGGCATGGCTTTGACCGGGTCGTGCGCGAACATCTTCGCGAAATCCACCCGCTGATCTGGGGTCATGCCGAAATCGGCTTCGAAAACACGTCGCGCATCATTTCCAAGGACAGGCTGGCCCAAAAAGGCAAGGAAATCGCCCTGCACGCGGTCGCGATGCCATTCCTTGCCGGCCTTCAGGCCGGGCAGACCGTCTATTTCACGCCCGAGGGCATCACCCAGATCAACCCATAGGCGCTCGCCTCTTGCCCCTGCACCCGGGCTGGCCTAGAACGCAGGCCAGCCAGAGTTGCAAGGAGCCGGAGCAATGCTCGACCTGACCTATGAAACCCCCAAGCCCAAGGTGATCGCGGGCGCCAAACATGACTGGGAACTGGTCATCGGAATGGAGGTTCATGCCCAGGTTGCCTCGAACGCCAAGCTGTTTTCGGGCGCCTCCACCCAGTTCGGGGCCGAGCCGAATTCCAACGTGGCCTTCGTGGACGCGGCCATGCCGGGCATGTTGCCGGTGATCAATGAATACTGTGTGGAACAGGCGGTGCGCACCGGGCTGGGCCTCAAGGCGGAAATTCACCTGAAATCTGCCTTTGACCGCAAGAACTACTTTTATCCCGACCTGCCGCAAGGCTACCAGATCAGCCAGCTTTACGAGCCCATCGTGGGCGAAGGCGAAATCCTGGTGGATATGGGGCCGGGCGTGGCCCGCAAGGTGCGGATCGAACGTATCCATCTGGAACAGGATGCGGGCAAATCCGTGCATGACATGGATCCGAACATGTCCTTTGTGGATCTCAACCGCACCGGCGTGGCGCTGATGGAAATTGTCAGCCGCCCCGACATTCGCGGCCCCGAAGAGGCCGCTGCATATGTGACCAAGATGCGCCAGATTCTGCGCTATCTCGGCACCTGCGACGGCAATATGCAGAACGGCAACCTGCGCGCGGATGTGAACGTATCGGTCTGCCGCCCCGACGCCTATGAAAAATACATGGAAACCCAGGATTTCGGCCACCTGGGCACGCGCTGCGAGATCAAGAACATGAACTCGATGCGCTTTATCCAGGCCGCCATCGAATACGAGGCCCGTCGCCAGATCGCCATCGTCGAGGCCGGCGGCGCGGTCGAACAGGAAACCCGCCTCTACGACCCCGACAAGAACGAAACCCGTTCGATGCGGAGCAAGGAAGAGGCGCATGATTATCGCTACTTCCCCTGCCCCGACCTGTTGCCGCTGGAAATCGAACAGGGTTGGGTGGACGATATCGCCGCCACCCTGCCGGAACTTCCCGACCAGAAAAAGGCGCGGTTTGTCAGTGACTTCGGCCTTACCGAATATGATGCGTCGGTGCTGACCGCCGAAGCCGAAAGTGCCGCCTATTTCGAAGCCGTTGCCGAGGGCCGCGATGGCAAGCTGGCCGCGAACTGGGTCATCAACGAACTGTTCGGCCGCCTCAAGAAAGACGACCGCGATATCACCGACAGCCCGGTCAGCCCGGCGCAGTTGGGCGGGATCGTCGATCTGATCAAGGCCGAGACCATCTCGGGCAAGATTGCCAAGGATCTGTTCGAGATCGTCTATACCGAAGGTGGTGAGCCCGCGCAGATCGTCGAGGAACGCGGCATGAAGCAGGTCACGGATACCGGCGCGATCGAAGCCGCCCTTGACCAGATCATCGCCGACAACCCGGCCCAGGTTGAAAAAGCCAGGGTGAACCCCAAGCTTGCCGGATGGTTCGTCGGGCAGGTTATGAAATCCACGGGCGGCAAGGCAAACCCCAAGGCTGTCAACGAACTGGTTCAGAAAAAGCTGGGCCAGTGAGCCGATGATGTCATATCCCGCGCGGGGTCTGCTCTTGGGAATTTGGCAGAGACGCAAAAGCCGGAACTGGATAGGGCACGCAGACAAGGACACGCAGTCATGGCCGATCTGATGGAACCCAAGGTATTCGGCATCGGTTTTCAGAAAACCGGCACCAAGACCTTGCGCAAGATCTATTGGGAACTGGGATACACCGTCAAAAGTGGCGGCAGCGAGATCGTACCACGCCTGATGCAGGGCGATCTGACACCGGCCTATGAACTGGCGGACGCGCATGACGCGTTCGAGGATCATCCCTGGCCCAATCTTTACAAGGCAATGGACGTTCGCTATCCCGGTTCGAAATTCATCCTGACCACCCGCGACGAGGCCAGATGGATCGCCAGCGCGGTCAACCATCTTGGCTGCCTGCCGGACAAGTCGCAAACCTACACTTACGGGATCGGTTTCCCTGCGGGTTACGAGGATGTCTTCCTGAACCGTTTTCGCTCTCACTATGCCGAGGTGCGCGAATATTTCCGCGACCGCCCCGGCGATTTGCTGGAAGTCTGCTGGGAAGACGGCTCCGGCTGGCAGGAGGTTTGCGAATTCCTTGGAAAACCGGTGCCCGACGCGCCCTTTCCCCACGCCAATCGCGGCAGCTATACACCGGGCAAGCGCCGCATCTGGAGCATTACCGGTGCCGCCATCGCCGCCTTGCGCGGGGTACCGGCAAGCAAACGACAGGCACGTGGCGAAGACACGAACTCCTGAAGATCACTCGGAAAGGTCCACGGATGACAGACACGCCCTTCCTTTCCGGCCCGATGCCGGTAGAGAAAGACTGGATCGATTATAACGGCCATCTCAACATGGCCTATTACAATGTTCTGTTCGATCGCGGGGTGGATGAAATCTGGGAACGGCTCGGATTTGGCCCAGGCTATCGCGAACGCACCGGCTGTACCACATTTTCGGCGGAAACCCATGTCTGCTATCTGCGCGAGATTCACCTGGGCGACAGCGTGCGCGCCAGCTTCCAGTTGCTGGATCACAATGACCGCTCCTTTCATTTCTATCAGGAACTGATTCACGAAGATGGCTGGGTCTCGGCCACCGCCGAAGGGTTGGGCCTGCATATCGATCAATCCGGCCCAAACGTGGCCCCCATGCCCGACGATATTCACGCGCGGGTCAGGACGCTGATGGCCGCCCACCGCTCGCTGCCGCGCCCACCGCGTGTGGGGCGACAAATGGCGATCCGCCACAAATAGGCGCATCCGCGCAGAACCCACTGGACCGCGTGCCCACATTCGTGACACGTTGCATTTCATGAAACCGCCCAAGGCCGAAATTGTCGATATCGTGCAGGAACGCAAGGACTTGCCGCAATTCCTGGAACGCGATGGTCTGATCGGGATCGAACTGGGCGTGGCCGGCGGCTGGTATTCCAAGCGAATGATACAAACCGGCCTGTTTTCACAATTCTACGGCGTCGATGTCTATGGCGACCGTCACGATACAGCCGAATACATTGCCGCATTGAAAAACGTGGGCATGGGCAAACCCTATTGGCTTTTGCGCATGACATTCGACGAAGCCCTTGATGCCTTCCCCGACGAGCATTTCGATTTTGTCTATATCGACGGCTATGCCCATACCGGCGAAAACCGGGGCAAGACGATTTTCGACTGGTACGCCAAGGTCAAGGTCGGCGGCATGATCGCCGGGCACGACTATGATCCGAACTGGCCGCTGGTCCAGTATTCCGTGAATACCTTTGCGCTGCTGGTGGATCAGCCGGTAATGCGCACCGCCCTTTCAGAGCCGCGCGATCCCCAGGACAAGTTCCCCTCCTGGGCGATGTTCAAACCGTCGGCAGACATCCCGGATTATCCCGTGAGCCTGACCCTGCTGCCCAAGAACATGCGAAAGAAGAAATAGTCAATCCGGCCCAGTTGCCGCCTCATCAGACCCAGTAAACCCATGACCCATTACGAGTATAAAGTTGTTCCCGCGCCCGCCAGGGGCCAGAAGGCCAAGGGCGTCAAAACCCCACAGGGGCGCTTTGCCAATGCGCTGGAAAGCCTCATGAACCAGTTGGCGGCCGACGGCTGGGAGTTTCAGCGTGCCGAAACGCTTCCAAACGAAGAACGCGCCGGCTTGACCTCCAACACAACGACCTATCGCAGCGTCATGGTGTTCCGTCGCCCCAGAGCCGGCGATCTTTCCGAGTTTTCCCCCCGCAAACTGGAAGCGCCCAGGCTGGCAGAGCTTCCGGCGCCGCCCGAACCGGACTCGCCCGAACCTGACATACCCGCGCCTCAGCCTGCGGAAAGGCCAAAGGAAGGCCCGGACGTATCGCCAAAGGACACGCCCCAAAGCCCGCTGCTCCTGGCCGAAGACAGCCTGACCGGCGCCTCTGCCGAGCGCGACCCGGAAGAAGGCGACTCCGTCACCACCATTCCCGTGGCTCTGCGCGCACGCGCCCGAAACAAACCGGACACCTGACCTAGCCGTCGATATCCAGGGCCAATGCGTGAATGCGCGCCACCAGATCGCCGCCCAGCGCCTTGTGCACGGCCCTATGACGGGCAACGCGGCTCAAACCCTCAAATGCACCGGCGCGGATCATCACGTTGAAATGGCTCTCGCCGCCTTCCTGATACCCGGCATGACCGCGATGGCGTTCGCTGTCGTCCACCACGTCCAGCGCGCGCGGCGCAAACGCCGCCGTCAGCCGGTCATGAATTTCCTGTCTCACGGTCATGTTTTTTGCCTCCTGCCTCTTCTATCTGCGCGCGGTTAGGCTAAACTCCCCGCTCCGAGTCGAAAAGGTGAGATCATGCCCAAACCAGATCCCTTCGGTTTTGATATGTCCGTGAAGTCGGCCAAGAAGAATAACCCCCGCGGTCGGCGCGGCATGTCCGGTGCCCAGGAAACGTCTGTCCGTGTCTGCGAACATGACGGCTGCGAAGAGGCGGGCAAGTACCGTGCACCCAGGGCGCCCGATGTCCTCGACGAATACAAGTGGTTCTGCAAGGACCATGTGCGCGAGTACAATCTCAAATGGAATTTCTTTGACGGCACCACCGAAGCCGAGATCAACGCCCAGATGTCCAAGGACAAGGTGTGGGAGCGCGAGACCAAGAAATTCACCGATCCCGAGGCCCGCGCCTGGGCCCGGTTGGGCATCGAAGATCCGCATCAGGTTCTGGGCGCCAACGCAACGCAAAATCCCGGCAAGGGCGTCAGCGGCACGCGCCGCCTACCCCCGACCGAACGCCGCGCCATCGAAATCCTCGAAGCCAAGGACTCCTGGTCCAAGGCCGACGTGCGCAAGGCCTACAAGAAATTGATCAAGGTGCTGCACCCCGACATGAACGGTGGCGACCGCAGCCAGGAAGAACAGCTGCAAGAAGTGGTCTGGGCCTGGGATCAACTCAAGGACAGCCGCAACTTCAAGTGATCTGCCCGGGCGGCATGCTGGCCATCGGTTTGGAGATGCCACCCGGCTCCCCTTGCCCGTCGCCCCGACTGAACGGCGCCGTCGCTTGTTGACGCGGCGCGGATCCGTGCCACTGCGCCCCCGACCACGCCACATTTCCCGCAAAGCCCCTCACTTTTCGGCGCGAACTCCGCTGTCTTGGCAAATATTCCCAATTTTCTGACGACTCGGCCAAATCATTAAGGTCGATTGCCGCCCATATCAGGGAGGAACCGAGGGCAAGGCCATGAAGCAGAGCCTCCTACCTCGGGCAATCCGGCGCATCAAGCCACTGATACCTTGGGGGAAATTTACATGATCAAACAAATGGCGGCCGAGCGCCGCACCGCTACCACGCTCTTGCCGGCTGTCCAGTATCTCGGGGTTGGGATTCTGACCCGCCTGCGCGACAAAACCGCCGCCAGGCCCAATCGCGACACGCGGCTTGATCAGGCCCGGGCCGCCGTTTCACGCCTTGTCGTGACCGGCGCGGCCATCTCTGCCGTTGGAAGGGAGTAACAACACCATGGCCCATCTTCTCTTGGTCGATGACGACCGCAACATCCTCACCACTGTCGCCTCTCTGCTGGAAAACGAGGGCCACAAGGTTCAGTCCTACACCGACCCCGAACTGGCGCTGCGCGCGATCGGGCGGTCCAGACCCGACATGGCCCTGCTGGATGTGCAGATGCCGCGCGTGGACGGGTTCGAGGTACTGCGCCGCATCCGGGAAACCTCGAATCTGCCGGTGATGTTTCTCAGCGGCGAAGTGTCCGACGTGGACGAGGCCATGGGCCTGCGCATGGGGGCCGATGACTTCGTGCACAAACCGTTCTCTCCGCGTGTTCTGGTGGAACGGGTGCGCGCCTGCCTGCGCCGCAAACCCGAGGCCGCCCCCCTGTCCGCTGGCGACGGCGCCACGATCACACGCGGCGCGCTTTACATGGATCGCGATTGCCACCTGGTCACGTGGAATGACCAACCAGTGCAAATGACCGTGACGGAATTCAACGTGCTGTGGATCATCGCCCAGCGCCCGAATTTTGTGTTCAGCCGCGCCAAGGTTCTGGACATTGCCTATGGCGAGGACATCTATGTGACCGACCGCAGCATCGACAGCCAGATCAAGCGAATCCGGTTGAAGTTGCGCAAGGTCGATCCGGATTTCGACGCAATCGAAACGCTTTACGGGTTGGGCTACCGCTTTGTCATGCCTCCCGAAATGGCACAGGCGGCCTAGGCGGCCTTCGCACACAGGACGGGCCGGTCCGAATCCGGTCCGTCGCCTTTCCGCGCGTCCGCCGGGATTGCATGGCAGGACCATGCCCCCCTGATACCCGCGCTTGGATTATGCCCGGCGCCGGCTGACCGCGCCGGATGGCAACACCACTTTCAATCTGCGCTTGCCCTTGTGATCAGGCGCAATATGGTGCACGAACGCGCGGTGAAATGGACCGGCGAGTTTGGGCCGAAAGCGACAGGGCCGATGCGAGAAGGAATGCTCAGATGACGAACGAGAACGCCAAACCCACCGAGGACATTCTGGTTCGGGATGTATTTGGCATCGATTCCGACATGAAGGTGCGCGGATTCGACGAGCGCACCGACCGCGTCCCCGAGATCGACCCCACCTACAAATTCGACCCCGACACCACGCTGGCGATCCTGGCTGGTTTTGCGCATAACCGCCGGGTGATGATTCAGGGCTATCACGGCACCGGCAAATCGACCCATATCGAACAGGTCGCCGCCCGCCTGAACTGGCCCTGTGTGCGCGTCAACCTCGACAGCCACATCTCGCGGATCGACCTGATCGGCAAGGACGCGATCAAGCTGCGCGACGGCAAGCAGGTGACGGAATTTCACGAAGGCATTCTACCCTGGGCATTGCGCAACCCCACCGCCATCGTGTTCGACGAATACGATGCGGGCCGGGCCGACGTGATGTTCGTGATCCAACGGGTTCTGGAACATGACGGCAAGCTGACCCTGCTGGATCAGAACGAGGTCATTACGCCCAACCCCTATTTCCGCCTGTTCGCCACCGCCAACACCGTAGGTCTGGGCGACACGACCGGGCTGTATCACGGCACCCAACAGATCAACCAGGCCCAGATGGACCGCTGGTCTCTGGTGGCGACACTGAATTATCTCAGCCACGATGCCGAAACCGCCATCGTCCTGTCCAAGGCGCCGCATTACAACACCGAGAAGGGCCGCAAGATCGTCAGCCAGATGGTCACAGTGGCTGATCTCTCGCGCACCGCCTTCATGAATGGCGATCTGTCCACCGTGATGAGCCCGCGCACCGTGATCAACTGGGCGCTCAATGCCGAGATTTTCCGCAATGTCGGCTATGCCTTCCGCCTCAGTTTCCTCAACAAATGCGACGAGTTGGAGCGCCAGACCGTGGCCGAGTTCTACCAGAGATGCTTTGACGAGGAACTGCCCGAAAGCGCGGCCAGCGTCAGCCTCGGTTAAAAAGGCTCCAGCCTGGAACACCGGCCGACTCTTGCAGGGTCGGCCTTTTTTTTGCTCGTTGCCGAATTCTCCGCGTGATCCGAGCAACTTGGGACAGTTTTCGCAAACTGCCCACTTGTTGGGCTGAAAATTCTGTCCGATGATTGCCTTATGGGCGATTTAAGAACAATTTTGGGTTCCCTGTTGGTTAGCGCGGTACTTGCGCCCTTCGGCGCTGCGGCGCCTGGCCAATTCCCCGCCCAGGAAGATCCGGTTCGTTTTTTCGCAACCTGTGCCGGTCGGCTTTCCGCCGAAATGGAGTTCCAGTGGATGTTTGACGGCGCCAGGGCCGACACCATTCAGAGTGAACGCGCTTCGGTTCTCGACATCCTGGATGCCATCATGCCCCCCGATCAGGGACGCCGAGTGCTAAGCTGGCGGGTCGAGGCCAAGATGGCCCAGGCCGCGCTGCTTACACGGGCCACGTTCGGTTCGGACATACGTATCCAGCGGCGCGCGCAAACCCTTGCGGCGCGCAACGTCGAAGCCTGCCGGGCCCTGTTGCTGGGCTGACATGCGGTTGTTGCTTCGATCGTGACTTGCACTTGGCCGGGCACCCGTGGAATACCACTTTCATGAGCACGAAATCCGACAATCCCGCCGATCCGTTCAAAAAGGCGCTGGCCGAAGCCACCAAGGTCATGGCCGACGATCCCGAACTGAGCGTCACCTATTCGGTCGATCCCGCCGGTTTGTCCGGCGACGCGATGCGCCTGCCTCAGGTCAGCCGGCGGATGAGCCGCGACGAGGTGCTTCTGGCGCGCGGCACGGCGGATGCGCTGGCCCTGCACCGCAAGTATCACGACACCGCCACCCACACCCGCTATGCCCCGCCGCAGGGCATCGCGCGCGATCTGTACGAGGCGATGGAAACCGCCCGCTGCGAGGCCATGGGCGCGCGCCACATGCCCGGCACCGCCAGCAATATCGATGTCAAGATTTCGCATGAGGCCACAAGCCGAGGCTATGGCGACATCACCTCATCCGAAGAGGCGCCGCTATCCGTCGCGGCGGGCTACCTGATCCGGCACCTTGCCACCGGGCGCGACCTGCCTTCGGGCGCGGATAACGTGATGAACCTGTGGCGCGGCTTTATCGAGCAAAGCGCCGGTGATCATCTGGACGACCTGCAAGACAGATTGTCCGACCAGCAGAGCTTTGCCCGGTTTGCCCGCCAGATCATCGACGATCTGGGCTATGGCGACCAGCTTGGCGACGATCCCGATGAAATGGACGACGATCAGCAGGACGACGCCGAGGAAAACGCCGAAGACCAGGACGATCCCGACAGCACCGGCCAGGATGACAGCCAGGAAGACAGCGAGTCCAATCCCGAGCAGTCCCAGGAAGATCAGCAGGACATGACCGAGGCGCAGGTCTCGATGGACGAAATGGCCGAAGAGGAAATGGGCGAAGAGGCAGAGATGCCCGAGGGCGAAGCGCCGCTTGAACCGCCCCCGCCCCCGCCGGTCTCGGAGGCCGATCCGGATTACGTCGTGTTTGACACCGCCCATGACGAGGAAATCGCCGCCGAGGAACTGGCCGAGCCGGTCGAGCTGGAACGGCTGCGCGCCTATCTGGATCAGCAGCTGGAACCGCTCAAGGGCGCGGTCAGCCGGCTGGCCAACAAGCTGCAACGCCGCCTTCAGGCGCAGCAGAACCGGTCCTGGGAATTTGACCGCGAAGAGGGCATTCTGGACGCCGGCCGGCTGGCGCGGGTGGTGGCCAACCCGACCACCCCGCTCAGCTTCAAGGTCGAGAAAGACACCGAGTTTCGCGATACAGTGGTGACGCTGCTGTTGGACAATTCCGGCTCGATGCGTGGCCGCCCGATCTCGATTGCCGCCATTTGCGCAGATGTTCTGGCGCGCACGCTGGAACGGTGCAACGTCAAGGTGGAGATACTTGGGTTCACCACCCGCGCATGGAAAGGCGGGCAAAGCCGCGAGAAATGGTTGAACGAGGGCCGCCCGCAACAGCCCGGGCGCCTGAACGATTTGCGCCACATCATCTACAAACAGGCCGACGCCCCCATGCGCCGGTCGCGCCAGAACCTGGGGCTGATGATGAAAGAGGGGCTGCTCAAGGAAAACATCGACGGCGAGGCGTTGGAATGGGCCCACCGCCGGATGCTGGCCCGCCGCGAGGCCCGCAAGATCCTGATGGTAATCTCTGACGGGGCGCCGGTGGATGATTCCACGTTGTCGGTCAACCCGGCCAATTACCTGGAAAAGCATCTGCGCGACGTGATCGCCATGGTGGAAAAGCGCAAACAGGTTGAATTGCTGGCGATCGGCATCGGGCATGACGTGACGCGCTATTACGATCGGGCGGTGACGATCACCGATGTCGAACAGCTTGCCGGTGCCATGACAGAGCAGCTTGCCGCCCTGTTTGACAGCGACCCGCGCGCCCGTGCACGGGTGATGGGGATTCGCCGCGCCGGGTAAGGGGGCGTTGCCCCCGCCGCAGCATGGCTGCGACTCCCCCAGAGTATTTTTGGCAAAATGAAGACGTGTCGGCTTGCCTTTGGGCGGTCGGGCGCTAGCTTGACCGCAAGTAACAGGGGGAAGCTATGTTTCAGGATTTCACCGTTCTGGCGCGGCCGGAGCAGGGCCCGGCGCGGCTGGCGAAACTGCGCGCCGCCATGTCGGACGCGGGCTTGCAGGGCTATCTGGTTCCGCGTGCCGATGCGCATCAGGGCGAGTATGTCGCGCCGCGGGATGACCGGCTGGCCTGGTTGACCGGGTTCACCGGCTCCGCCGGGTTTTGCGTGGTGTTGGCGGCAGAGGCGGGCGTATTTGTCGACGGGCGGTACCGCACACAGGTGCGCGAGCAGGTTGCGGACTGTTTCACGCCGGTGGATTGGCCGGAGGTAAAGCCGGGGCCGTGGCTGGCCGGGCATCTGGGCAAGGGTTCTGTCGGCTTTGATCCATGGCTCTACACTGTTGGGCAAATCGAGGAGCTGGAGGCCGCGCTGGCGGATCATGACATCGCGCTAGTGCCCGGTGAGAATCTGATAGACCGGATCTGGGAGGATCAGCCCGGCCCGCCAATGGCTCGGGCATCGGTGCAACCCCTTGTTCACGCGGGCGAGTCGCATGATGAAAAGCGATCCCGCCTGGCCGCGGATCTGTGTCGCGCCGGCCATGCGGCGGCCGTGATCACCTTGCCCGACAGCCTGGCCTGGCTTCTCAACATCCGCGGTGCCGATATCCCGCGCAATCCTCTGGCCCATGGCTTTGCGGTTCTGATGGCCGATGGCAGCGTAGATCTGTTCATGGCCGCCGCCAAGCTTGAGGGGCTGAAGGACCATTTGGGCGAGGCCGTGCGCCGGCACGACCCGCAGGATTTTCTGCCCTGGCTCGCAAGGCTTGCCGGGCCGGTCCGGCTGCACAGGGACAGCGCGCCGGTTGCGGTGCGCCAGGCGCTGGACGCCGCCGGGGTTCCTGTCGTCTTTGGTGCCGAACCCTGCGCCCTGCCCAAGGCCCGCAAGAACGGCTCCGAAATACAGGGCATGGCCGAGGCCCATCTGCGCGACGGCGCGGCGGTGGCGCAGTTCCTTGCCTGGTTTGACGATCATGCCGACACGGGTATCAGCGAGATCGACATCGTTACCAAGCTGGAAGAGTGCCGCCGTGCCGGCAATGCTCTTCTGGACATCAGCTTTGACACCATCGCCGGGACCGGCCCGCATGGCGCCATTATGCATTACCGCGTGACCGAGGAAAGCAACCGTGCCCTGAAAGACGGCGACCTGCTTGTTCTGGACAGCGGCGGGCAGTATCGCGACGGCACCACGGACATCACCCGCACCCTGCCGGTGGGCCATGTGGGCGACGACGAAAAACGCGCCTTTACCCGGGTGTTGCAAGGCATGATCGCCGTGTCGCGTCTGCGTTGGCCGCGTGGACTTGCCGGGGCGCATATCGAGGCCGTGGGCCGCGTGCCACTCTGGATGGCGGGGCAGGATTTCGACCATGGGCTGGGCCATGGCGTGGGTGCCTATCTGTGTGTGCATGAAGGCCCCCAGCGGCTGAGCCGGGTCAGCGACGTACCGTTGGAACCAGGCATGATCCTGTCCAACGAGCCGGGCTATTATCGGCCCGGCGCCTTTGGCATCCGCATCGAGAACCTGATCGTCGTGGAAGAGGCCGCGCCCCTGCCCGGTGGCGACGACCACCGCGCCATGTTGCGGTTCCGCACGCTCACCTATGCGCCGATTGACCGGCGCCTGATCCTCGCCGACATGCTTGACGCTGGCGAACGCAGCTGGATCAACGATTACCATGCGACGTGTCGTCGTCTGATCGGACCACGGCTGGATAATCCGGCGCGTTTGTGGTTGGATCGCGCCACCGCGCCGTTGTGACGGGCTGGCGCGGGCGATCCGCTGCTGTTACCCGGCCCGCCGATACTGCCATGCAGCCTGAACCAAGGGACGAAAGCGATGAACAAGCCGATCTCCATCCGAAAGGCGCAGGGCAACTGGACCGTGCGCGCCGGAGGCGCCGTTCTGGGAGAAAGCGCCAATGCCCTGGAACTGTGCGAAGGTAACTATGATCCCGTGATCTATTTTCCGCGCGATGACATTGCCATGGCCTTTCTGGACAACTCCGACCACAGCACGCATTGCCCCCACAAGGGCGACGCTTCGTATTTTTCGATCGTGACGAAAAGTCAGACCATCGCCAATGCGGCCTGGAGCTATGAAAATCCACTGAAGGATGCCGCGCGCATCAGGGATCACATTGCGTTCTCCAAAAGCGATCTGGTGACGGTCGAGCGGGTCTGACCGGACCCTGCTTTGTTCGGGGCGGCGCTGTCCGGCCGGATCAGCTGTGCTCTTCCGCAGCGGTTGCGGCCAGAGCCTGGTTGTAGGCGCGCAGTGCATCCACGTGGAACAACGCCCCCAAAAGCTCTGGCGGATCTCCTTCTGTGCGCGTCAACACCACCGGAACGAACGGCACATCTGTCGCCTCCAACAGCGGCATGGCACTTTCCAGCGTCGCGTTGCTGTCCACATAGGTTCCCTCGCCGATCATCTCCCAGCACATGTCCTCGGGCGCGGCGCGCGGATCTTCTGACGCGCGCATCACCCGCGTCACGCGGAACATGCTCAGCAAATAGGCCTGCGGGCCGGCAGCCACATGCACATTGCGTCGCGCCAACTGAGTCAGGAAGAACGACCGATCCACCAGACGCGATCCCAGCGCGGTCGAAATCGACACCGACACCATCACCGCCAATCCGGTCTGCCAGTCTCCGGTCAGTT
Organism: Thiosulfatihalobacter marinus; assembly: GCF_016019955.1. Taxonomy (GTDB): domain Bacteria; phylum Pseudomonadota; class Alphaproteobacteria; order Rhodobacterales; family Rhodobacteraceae; genus Shimia; species Shimia marinus_A. The sequence goes on along the minus strand of NZ_JAECRZ010000001.1, from coordinate 90,480 downwards.
CGAACACGATCAATGTGGTGGAAATCGGCGCGCCCAGCACCGCAGCGGCCACCGCGCCCGTCCCGGCCAGAGCATAAAGTGTTGCCGTACCCGACACGTCGGGAAACACCGCTGTCGCGATCATGCCAAAGGCCAGGCCTGTCAGCGCGCCCAGCATCAGAGAGGGCGAAAACACGCCGCCGCCCATGCGCCCGGCCATGGTGATCGACACGGCCACCACCTTGAGCACGGCGAACACGATCGCCTCGTGCAACACAAGCTGCCCCGTCAGTGCGGCAGAAGTTGTTTCATATCCCACGCCGATAACATGCGGAAACCATATCGCCAGCACGCCCAGCAAGGCGCCCGATACTGCGGGCCTCAGCCATCGCGGCATCCTCAGCCCGTCCTGAACATGGTTGGCCATGTCCTCGGCCCAAAAGATCGTCCACATCAAGGCCACCGCGACAAGCCCGCTCAGCCCCCCAAGCAGCAGAAAGGCAGGCAGTTCCTGGTAAAACTCCAACGCTGATGCCGCGGGCAGATAGAATTCGGTCACGTCCCCGAATTCCAGCCGGTTGATCACCGTTCCGGCCACACTTGCGATCACAATCGGAGCAAAGGCGTGCACCGCGAAATGGCGCAAAACCACCTCCAACGCGAACAAGGCCCCGGCGATGGGCGCGTTGAAACTTGCCGACACGGCGGCGGCCACGGCGCAGCCCAACAGATCGCGCCCGGTGATACCGTCGGCGCGGATACGGTTGCTGACCCAGCTGGCGATCACTCCGGCGATATGCACCACCGGCCCTTCCCGGCCCGTGGATCCGCCCGAGCTCAGCGTAATCAGCGACGCCAGCGCCGAAGCCAGACCCTCGCGCACCTCAACCCGACCCTTGTGCAGCGCCGCGCCCTCGATGACATCGGCCACTGACCGCACCCGGCCATCCGGCGTAAACCGATGCAGGATCAGCCCAACCGCAAGCCCGCCGACTGTTGGAATGATCAACAACATGTACCAGGGCATCGACTCGGCAAAGCTGTGCAGCCGGTTCAGGTCATCCGTGCCATAAAGGCTGGATTGCAACCAGGTGATGCCCTTGCGAAATGCCAGCGCTGCAAATCCCGCCGCGATGCCGATCATCAGTGCGATCAGCCAGAACTGAAACTGGCTCGGCCCCTTGTGCACCAACACATTCCAGCCGCCCTTGCAGGTATGGGCCGCCTGACGCGCGCTTTCTGACAGGAAAGATCCGACCGACTTTGCCATGCCGCCCCGACTGGTTGGGAGTTTGTTCAAGCTGTAGCGGAAATTCCGCGCACGAGCAAAGCGTTAACCCTGTTCCCCTGAACGCAGACCATCAACACCGGCCAGACAACCCTAGCCCAGCAACGCCTTTGCTGCGGCGCGGGCCTCGTTGGTGATCGTATCGCCCGAAAGCATCCGGGCGATCTCGTCCACCCGATCGTCCGCCGACAAGGGCACCACCCGGCTTAGCGTCTGCCCGCCAGTCACCGCTTTCTCGACCCGCCAGTGATGCGCCCCCAGCGCCGCCACCTGCGGTGAATGGGTCACGACCAGCACCTGGCCTTGCCCTGCCAGAGCCGCCAGCCTGCGCCCTACGGCATCGGCCGTAGCGCCGCCCACGCCCCTGTCGATCTCGTCAAAGATCATGGTCAGGCCGCCCACATCCTGTGTCAGGCACACCTTCAGCGCCAACAGGAACCGGCTCAATTCCCCGCCCGAAGCGATTCTGGCCAGGGGTCCGGCCGGTGCACCGGGATTCGTGGCCACGACAAATTCCACCTGGTCGCGCCCGTCCGGGCCGGGCTCGGCCACACTCAGGCGGGTTTCGAAAACAGCGCGCTCCATCTTCAGCGGCGCCAGTTCCGCCATCACCGCCTTGTCCAGCCGGCCCGCCGCTTGCCTGCGCCTTTGACAAAGCGCATCGGCGGCAATGTCATAGCCTTTCCCGGCATCGGCCAATGCGGCGCGCAGCCCGGCGATATTGCCTTCTCCGGCATCCAGCGCCGCCAGCCGCGCCCGCAAATCTTCCGCAAATGCGCCCAGCTCATCCGGCGTCACACCGTGTTTGCGCGCAAGTCCACGCAACGCAAACAAGCGCTCCTCGGTTTCTTCCAGCTCATGCGGGTTGAAGACCAACGCCTCAAGGCATCGCTCCACTCCGTCCACAGCCTCGCCAAGCTCGTTCAGGGATCGTTCCAACGCCGCCAGCGGCCCGTTCAGCATCCCCTCGGTGCCGTCAACGGCGCTCTCCAGCCAGCGAAGCGCATCGCCCATGGCCCCCTCGGCCCCTTCAAGTCCCAACGCCATATGCGCCCGCGCCACGGTCTCGCGCAATTTTTCCGCGCCCTGCATCATCCGCCGGCGGCTGTCCAGTTCGGCCTCTTCTCCCGGCTGTGGGTCCATCGCATCCAGTTCACCCACCGCATGACGCAGGAAATCTTCTTCCGCCCGTGCTGCATCCAGCGCGGCCTCGGCCTCGGCCAGCGCCTTGCGCGCCGCCGCCATCGCACCCCATGCCGCCCGGGTTTGCGCCCGCTCCGCACCGGTTTCGGCAAAACTGTCCAGGACTGCCCGGTGACCGCGCGGATTCAACAACCCGCGGTCATCATGCTGCCCGTGCAGCTCGACTAGGGTCTCTGAAAGCAGGCGCAGAACCTCACCCGAACAGCGCCGGTCATTCACCCAGGCGGTCTTGCGCCCGTCACGGCTGTTGACCCGGCGCAGAACCAATTCATCGCCCACCGGCAATCCCGCCTCGTCCAGAATGTCGTGCGCGGCATGTCCGGCGGGCAGATCGAACACGGCGACAACCTCGCCCTGATCCGCCCCGCTGCGCACCAGTTCGGCCCGCCCCCGCCAGCCCAGAACGAAACCCAGCGAATCCAGCAGGATTGATTTGCCGGCGCCAGTTTCGCCGGTCAGCACATTCAACCCCGGCCGGAACTGCAATTCCAGCCGGTCAATGATCAGCATGTCCCTGATATCAAGCGTGCGCAGCATCCGCGCTCTTCCCCAAACCGCGACCGGTTACAGCCACTTGCCCTGAACCGTCTGGCGATAGACCCGGCTCAGCCAGTTGTCGCCCTTCGCACGTGGCTTCAGCCCCTGTTCGGTCAGCAACTTGAAACTGTCCTGATACCAATCGGTCGACTGGAAATTGTAGCCCAGGATCGCCGCGGCGGTCTGCGCCTCGTCGGTCAGACCCAGCGCCAGGTAGGATTCGACAAGCCGGTGCAGCGCCTCTGCGGTGTGCGTGGTCGTCTGGAAATCTTCCACCACTATCCGGAATCGCTTGATCGCCGCCGCATAGTGATCTCGCCGCAGATAATAGCGACCGATTTCCATTTCCTTGGCGGCCAGCTGATCGAACGCAAGATCGAATTTCAACATCGAAGACCGCGCATACTCGGTGTCGGGGTAAAGCTCGATCACCTTGCGAAGCTCCTGCAAGGCCTGGAATGTCAGCCCCTGGTCCCGACCGACCTCGTCAATCTGGTCATAATAACTCAGCGCCAACAGGTATTGGGCATAGGCGGCATCGTCATCCGCAGGGTAGAAATCAATATAGCGTTGCGCTGCTGCGCGCGCTTCGGGATACAGCTTGCCCTTGTGATAGGCAAATGCCTGCATGATCAAGGCGCGCTTTGTCAGCTCCGAATAGGGATAAAGCCGTTCAACCTCCGAAAAGAAAAACGCGGCGTCCTCACCCTTGCCACGGCTCAGCTCGTATTCGCCCCGCTGATAGATCTGCTCGGCAGTAAACCCTTCCAGCGAAACATCGCCGCGCTTGGCCCGTTCCGCTGTGGATGTTGAACACGCTGCCAGCACCGCCAGCACCAGTACCAATCCGACAGAACGAATGCGCACCCCCATGCCTGCCATGCTGCTCAACCTCTTGCTTTGCGGCGGGCAAACCCCACCCTTTGACAAGCTGTTAGCATAGAAAATTCCGGTGCAAAACGTCTTTGGCGGCTTTTGTGCACCAAGGGTCAGGCGACAGCGGGGATTTCCGCCGCGTGCACGCCCGCGCCCGGTAATCTTGCCGCCTGTTCAGGGCTGCATTCCACGAACCGCCAGGCGGCCGGGTCGGCGAAAAGCGTCCGCAACAACTCGTTGGTCAGCGCGTGACCGGCACGAATACCGGTATACCGGCCCAGAATGGGCGCACCCGCCAAGGCGAGATCGCCCAGCGCGTCCAGCATCTTGTGGCGCACGGCTTCGTCCTGGTGGCGTAGCCCACCCGGCGTCAGCACCGTATCGCCGTCCACGACGACCGCGTTATCCAACGTGCCCCCCAAAGCCAGCCCGTTTGCGCGCATCGCCTCCACGTCTGCCCGACGGCAAAAGGTGCGACTGTCACTCAATTCGCGGACAAAACTGCCATTGGCCATTGTCAGGCACTTGGATTGACGCCCGATCGCGGCGTCATCAAAATCAATGTGGAAATCGATGCGCAGTTCCGTGTCCGGCGCCAGCTCGGCGCGGGCTTCTCCCCGGGTCACGGCAACCGGTTTCAATACCTCGATCGCACGCGCTGGAACACCTTGGGAAATGACCCCGCCCCGCAGGATCGCGCGAACGAATTCCGCCGCGCTGCCATCCATGATCGGCACTTCCGGGCCATCCACCTCGATCAGGGCGTTGTGCACGCCACAACCCGCCAGCGCGGCCATGACATGTTCGATTGTCGAAACCGAAACGCCGGCATCGTTCAGCACCCGTGTGCACAGCGCCGTCTGCTCGACCGCGTCCCATCGCGCAGGAATCATCGCATCGCCCAGCAGTATGTCGGCACGGCGGAACCAGATCCCGTAATCGGCCGAGGCCGGATGGATGGTCATGCGCGCCGGGGCGCCTGAATGCAGGCCCTTGCCGGAAAAGCGGATCGATGATTTCAGCGTTGCTTGCACTGTGTTCCCCAGTTGCCAAAGTTGCCAAGGCGCTCCCCATTGCGCCGCACCCTTGAGGTAGTCGTTTCACATGTGCATCACAATTCAATCTTTGTAACGGCCTGAAACATGGCTGAAACAAATCGGCGAAACCCCGCCAACCCCAATCCAACCGACTGATAACCAATAGAAAAGGGCCGCGACTCGCGCGGCCCAATCTAACGTGTTCCTGCCGGAAAAATCAGTTCGCCTGGCGACGCAGGAAGGCCGGGATTTCGATCCGGTCCTGATCTTCTTCCTCGTGGGCTTCCGGCTCGGGCGCGGCCATGCTGGGCTGCTGGCGCACCGCTTGTGCGGGGTGGCCTTGTGCCTCGGACCCATGGCCCGTCATGCGATTGATCAGCGAGTTGATACCAAATCGTGCGCGCTCTTCCGGTTGCGGCTTTTGCGCCATGGGTCGTGGGGCCGGCGCCGCGGCAGGGGCCTTGTCCACCGCCGCCTTCAGGCGCTCGATCATCTGTGGTGTCGGCGTCCCGGCCGCAGGCCGCCGCGGCGCCACGAATTCCTCGGGCTCTTCTTCCACCATTTCCGGTTCGAACGCCTGCACCGGGGCCGGCTGATAGGCCGGCGGCGGCAGATCATCATCGCGCGCCGCCGGTTCGAAAACCGGCGCGGCAACCTGCTCTTCCTCGAAGATGTCTTCCATCTGATCTTCGGCGGCGGCTCTCTGGGCATCCAGATCCGAGAACAATGTCGGCTCTGCGACAGGCGTATCCGCCACATAGACAGGCGGTGCGCTGTCTTCAGCCTGGTGCGCCGTCTCTTCGGCGGTTTCCTGCGATACCTGCTGGGTCAGCGGCTGTTTCATCGACCGGCGCGGGATCGGCATTGGCGAAGTCACTTCGGCCGCGTCAATCCCCGTGGCCACGACCGAAACGCGCATCGCGCCTTCCATATTATTATCCATGGTCGAGCCAACGATGATATTGGCGTCCGCGTCCACTTCCTCGCGGATGCGATTGGCGGCCTCGTCCAGTTCGAACAGGGTCAGGTCGTGCCCGCCGGTGATATTGATCAGAACACCCTTTGCGCCACGCAGGCTGATTTCGTCCAGCAGCGGGTTGGCGATCGCCTTTTCGGCGGCCTGAATGGCGCGATCCTCGCCCTCGGCCTCGCCGGTGCCCATCATCGCCTTGCCCATCTCGTCCATCACGGCACGCACATCGGCAAAGTCGAGGTTGATCAGGCCAGGGCGCACCATCAGATCCGTCACCCCCTTGACGCCCTGATACAGCACATCGTCTGCCATCGAAAACGCCTCGGTAAAGGTTGTCTTCTCGTTTGCAAGGCGGAACAGGTTCTGGTTGGGAATGATGATCAACGTGTCGACCATCTTTTGCAGGGTTTCAACACCCTCTTCCGCCTGGCGCATCCGCTTGGCACCCTCGAACTGGAAGGGCTTGGTCACGACGCCAACGGTCAGCACCCCCAATTCGCGGGCGGCTTGCGCGATGATCGGCGCTGCACCGGTTCCGGTGCCACCGCCCATGCCGGCCGTGATAAAGCACATATGCGCCCCGGCCAGGTGATCCACGATCTGTTCGATGCTTTCCTCGGCGGCAGCCGCGCCGACACTGGCGCGCGCCCCGGCACCCAATCCTTCGGTTACTTTCACGCCCAGTTGGATACGGCTCGTCGCATCGCTTTGCTGAAGCGCCTGCGCATCGGTGTTGGCCACAACGAAATCGACGCCGTCCAGCTCTTTCGCGATCATGTTGTTAACCGCATTGCCACCGGCTCCGCCGACACCGAAAACGGTGATACGGGGTTTCAGGTCCGCCTCGTCGGGCATCGTCAGATTCAATGTCATGGAACTGTCCGCCTGTTGTTTTACCCGCTTCGCGGGGGTTATTTCTGCCTACTCAAGCCCATTATTAGCCGTGCTTTACTGAATCGTCATCCAAAAAAGGCATTTTTACCGCAAAATATGGGGGGAAAAGCCCATATTCCGGCGGCATCTTGCCAGTTTTCACATATTTTGCGGCTCACGCGGGTCGACACACAACAACATCTGACGCGCCACACCCCGACACGGCGTGCGCTCAATTGGATCTGACATGTTTCAGAGGCCCGCTGCCCGGCTCTCCTGCCCGCCCTTTTCGGACGTGTTGGCGCCCAGTTTATCGCGATCCGTGGGCGCCGTCACCCGGAAAAAGCGCGCACGTTTCTACCAATTGTCCCGGAACCAGCGCACCGCGCGGCGCAGGCTGCGCCCCGGATACCGCTCCACCGGCAGTTCGAAATCCCACCATTCGTCCTGGGGATGGGTGGCGAAAAGGCACATGCCGACGGCGCTGGCAAATCCCGGCCCCGTCGCCGCCTGCGGAAGCCCATGCACGCGCATCGGACGGCCCAGCCGTACCTGCTGACCCAAAATCTTGCTGGCCAGCCCGTCAAGCCCCGGAATCTGGCTGCCGCCACCGGTCAGCACGATCTGCTGGCTTGGCAGATGATCAAAGCCGGCAACGTCCAGCCGCGCCCGCACCTCTTCGAGGATCTCCTCGACCCTGGGCCGCATGATCCCGATCAACTCGGCCCGGCTGACCGAGCGCCGGTCATGTTCCCAATCGCCGGTATCGCCCTCCAGCTCGATCATCTCGCGGTCGTCCATTCCGGTGGCCACAACGCCGCCGTAAAACGTCTTGATACGTTCGGCTGTCGCCTTGGGCACCTGCAAGCCCATCGAGATGTCTCCGGTCACATGTTCCCCGCCCATGCGTACGGCATCGGCATAGATCATGTGCTTTTTCATGAAGATCGAGATGCCGGTCGCTCCGCCGCCCATGTCGATACAGGCCGCGCCAAGCTCCTGCTCGTCCTCCACCAGCGCCGAAAGCCCCGAAACATAAGAAGACGATGCAATCCCGGCCAGCTCCAGGTCACAGCGCTTCACGCAATGCGCCAGGTTCTGCACGGCGGCCTCATCGACAGTCAGCATATGCATGTCCGTGGTCAATCGCTGCCCCATCTGCCCACGCGGATCGCCCAGACCAGACCGGTGATCCAGCGCAAAATTGACCGGCTGGGCGTGCAGAACCTCGCGGTTCGCACCGAAATCCGGGGCGTCACAGGCCGCCAGCACGCGCGCGACATCCTGCTCCGTAACCACGTGCCCCTCAAGGTCGATGCTCCCGTCCAACCCATAGGAACGCGGCTCGGCTCCGGCAAAACAGGCGATCACGTGGTCCACCCGGATCTTGGCCATTTTCTGGGCTGCCTGAATCGCGGTGCGGATCGCGCGTTCGGTTTCCTGCATCGCGTTGATTTCGCCAAACCGCACCCCGCGCGACCGCGTCGTCGCCGCCCCGATCACCCGGAAACCGCTTTGCCCGGCCATCGGGCCAACACCGTCCATCTCTGCAAGCTTGTCGCTGCCGTCAAACCGCAACACAAGGCAGGCAATCTTGGAACTACCCACATCCAGAACCGCGACAACGCCTCGCTGCATGGCCGCCTTGCGCATGTTGCGCATCGCTCTCTGGGATTCGTAAAGCTCGATCATTGCTGCAATTTCCCCAATGTCATCTGGCTGATCCGCCACCAGTCTTCCGCCGCTGCCTCGGCCAACCGGATCGTCGGTCGCGCCGCAAGCCGCATATCCACAACCAAAAGATCGCGCTCCAGCATGTCCTGTGCCTCGCTCAACGCGATCACCCGTTCCAGCGCCTGCACGGCACCGGTTTCCGGCAGCAGGATGCGCTGGTCGCGATCCAGCACCGCATCCCATCGCCGCTCGCCCACGCGCACCAGGCCCCGGATACGGCCTCTCAGTGGCCCTGCCGCGGCGTATAGCTGCAAGGCTTCCTTCACAGCGCGGTCCGCACCGTCACCCGCCATCAGCGGCAGGTCAGGATACAGGCCCCGCGCCCGGGCCGGGCCGGTCACATAGCCTTGCCGATCCACCAGATCGAGCCCGTCATACGTGCGCCACAAAATTACCGGGTCGCGCTCTGTCACAAGAATTTGCAGGATACCGCCCGGCTTTACCCGCACCGCCGATCGCGCGATCGCGGGAAGCTCCGAAATGCGGGCCTGAATTTCGTCCAGTTCCAGATCAAAGGAACTGATGGGGAAATCGATCGGCATGATCTCGCGAATATCTTCGGCAATGCCCTTGGACGCGCCATCGATCGCCATGGCGCTGACCATGAATTCCGGGCGTGTGGCGACTTCGGTTCGCAGGTCGTTATAGGCCATCACCAGCCGATCCCGCCGATCCTGATCCATCAGCCACACAAGCGACATCCCGGCCACAAGCGCAAAGGGCAGCACAAACCGCAGCCCGAACCGGAACAGCGGCGTCAGCATCAACCGCTCCAGCCGGTAGGCCCAGCGCGACGGTGCCGGATCCGGGCGCGAGCCTATCGGTTGCACGAGGCGTCCTCCACGATCCAGCGGCATAATTCAGGAAATCCGATGCCCACCTGTTGCGCCTGCTCCGGCACCAGCGATGTCGGTGTCATGCCCGGCTGGGTATTGGTCTCCAACAGGATCAGCCCCGCCAGCCCCCGCGCCTCGTCCCAGCGGAAATCGGTCCGGCTCACACCACGACACCCCAGCGCGCGATGCGCCCGCAGCGCATAGTCCAGACACGCATCGTGAATCTCCTGTGGGATGTCCGCCGGCACCACATGGCGCGATCCGCCCTCGGCATATTTCGCGTGATAGTCATACCACCCGTCCGTCAGGATATCCGTGACCGTCAGGGCCCGGTCTCCCATCACCGTCGTGGTCAGCTCGCGCCCCGGTGCATAGGCTTCCACCATCACATGTTCGGGCATGTCCTCGGAAAGCCGCGGCGGGCCGTTGCTTGCCTCGGTGACGATGTAAATACCAACCGAGCTGCCCTCGTTGTTGGGCTTCACCACATAGGGCGGGTCCATCACATGGCGCGCCGCCACATCGGCCTTTGTGCGGATGATGCTGTCCACCACCGGCAAACCGGCAGCCCGATACACGTCCTTGGAGCGTTGCTTGTCCATCGCCAGTGCCGAGGCCAGAACGCCGGAATGCGTATACGGCAGACCCATCCACTCAAGAATGCCCTGCACGCAGCCGTCTTCGCCCCATCGGCCATGCAATGCATTGAAACAGACATCCGGCCCGATCCCGTCCAGGCGCACAGGCAGATCGCGGCCCGCATCGACCTCGACCACTTCAATTCCCGCTTCCCGCAGCGCGGCGGCGCATTCACGCCCTGTCGATAGCGACACCTCCCGCTCAGCCGAGAAGCCGCCCATCAATACCGCCACTTTGGGGTTTGTCCTGCTCGACATACCCAAATGTGCCTCAATGTCCCGGGCGTTCGGAGGCTTTTCCGCCTCTCTGGGCCCTGTTTTTATCGTTCTTTTTCCGGCCCTTGATGTATTCTGTGGCCGGGATCACTCCGCCGCCGGTTCTCCGACGCGCATGATTTCCCACTCTAGCTGTATTCCGCTGTTTTGGAAAACCCTTTTTCTCACCTGCTCGCCCAGTTTCTCCAGGTCTGCGGCCGACGCGCCACCGGTATTGATCATGAAATTCGAATGTTTCTCGCTCATCTGCGCGCCACCCACGCGCGCGCCGCGCAACCCGGCATCATCGATCAGCTTCCAGGCTTTCAGATCATGCACGTCGTCGGCCTGCCCCGTGCTGGAAAACCCGCTCGGGTTGCGAAACGTACTGCCGGCAGAACGCTCGCGGGTGGGTTGCGTCGCGTCCCGCTTGTCCAACTGCGCCTGCATCCGCGCCACAAGCTCTTCGGCATCGCCACCCGGACCCTCGAAAACCGCCTCGATCAGAACCCAGCCCTCGGGCAGGTCGGTCTGGCGATAACGGAACTTCAGATCATCCGCCGTCAGGGTCACAATTTCACCAGCCCGCGTCACCGCACGCGCCTCGACAAAGACATCCGCGACATAGGTGCCATAACATCCCGCATTCATTCGCACCGCCCCCCCCACGGCGCCGGGTATGGTGCGCAGAAAGGTCAGGTCGATCCCCGCTTGCGCCGCCTTGCGCGCCACATGCGCATCCAGCGCCGCCACGCCCGCGCGCACCCGGTTTCCCTGAATCTCAATACCATTGAACCCGCGCCCCAGTCGCACCACCACAGCGCGCAAGCCGCCATCCCGCACGATCAGGTTGCTGCCCACACCCATCGGAAACACCGCCACATCGCCGGGCAGCGCCCGCAGGAAATCGGCCAGGTCATCGGTATCGGCGGGCTGAAACAGCCAGTCCGCCGGGCCACCAACCCGCAACCATGTCAGCCTGTCCAGCGCGACATGCGCGGTCAGCTTGCCGCGCGGGGTGGGCATGTCGATCATCGGGTCTGCTCCTTGCGGTCGTGTCATCCGGCGCGGAACCGATACAGAACTCGCCCGGCTCGGGCAAGATCAGGCACCGCCCCGCTTGCGCCGCGCCCGCGCCCGCCCAAGGGCAAAGGCCGCCCATCCCAGTGCCGAGGCCGCCGCCAGCCCGCCAATCGCCCAGAACCGGTATCGCAGCAATTGGTCAAGGTCTCCCACCTGGTCCGGCGCACCTATCACCTTCAACACTTCGGCGGTCGCCAGCAGCAACGCCAAAAGCGACAACAGGATCAACTGCGCCCGCATCAGCACGTCGCGCTGGCCGTAATATCCCTTGGCAAACCCAAAGGCCGGAAAAACCAGAGCGGCGAACCAGATCAACGCGTTCAACCCCAGGGCAAGGTCCAGCATCATCCCAATTGCCTCCGGATCCAGCGTGTCAGATAAATCACCGGCCAGCGCATCACCCAGGCCGCCATCACCAGAACCAGCAAAGCCATCCAGATCCCATTTTGAACAGCCACCCCGATCAGGATCGGTACACCTATGGCGATCATGCCATAGGCAAAGCGCCACAGATTGTCCCGCGACGGAAACATCGCGCGCACATTCGCCGCCAGCAACCATAACAACGCAAGCGTCAGCGACAGGCTCATCCGATCTCCTCCCGGTCCCGCAAACCGCGTGCGCGGCGATAGACATAGATCAGCGGCCGGCGGAACATCGACACGAACCCGAACAGCGCCGCGCCGCCCAGCCATGCGCCCTGCTGCCACCAGATCACGCCGATCAACACCGGCGCCGCGACAAGCAACACAACACCCGGCGCATATTGCCGCCGCATCGGCAACATCGCCACTCCCGCGGCGGCGATGACCCAAAACGCGGCTAGGATCAGCGCAATATTCATGGCCACACTCCCAGATTCAGCGCCAAAGCACCGCCCGACAGGACGAACCCTGCCACCGGCACCGCCATCGGCACCCGAAACGGCGCTTCGCCCCCCCTTCGTTTCAACAGGATCAGGGCCAGATTGACAATCACGAAGACCGCCAAAAGGATCGACGCCGTCGCCTCGGCCAAAACGGCCACCGGCAAGGCCAGCGCCCCGGCGATCACACAGGCGCCCACCAGAACCGTCGCCAGGACCGGTGTGCCCCGGCGGGGATGGGCGTGATGGAACACGCGCAATCCCGCGCTGCGCTTGCCCAGTCCAAACAACACCCGGCTCGCCATGACAATCTGCGCCAGAACCCCATTGAGCGCCGCAAACACCGCGATCGCCGCCAGAAACCGCCCCTCTCCGCCACGCCCCGCCTGCCAGACAAGCGCCAGCGGCTTGTCACTGAGCGCCAGCACCCCCTGCGGAACCGCCCGAACCGTGGCCAGCGTCACCAGCGCATAAATCAGCGTCGTCACACCCAGCGCGATCAGGATGGCGCGCGGCATGGTCCGTTCCGGTTTCGAGACCTCCTCGGCCATGTTCACGATGTCTTCGAACCCGATAAAGGCGAAAAACGCCAGCACCGCGCCCGCGCTCACACCGGCCCAGGCAATTTCGGGCGGCGCCTGCCAGTCGCTCACCGGCGGCGCGCTCATCCCGGCCCAGACCACCAGGCCCAGCCCGATCAGCTCGATCACCGTGAACAGCGCGGCAAGCGACAGGCTCTCCATCACGCCCCAGGCCGCCACAGCCGTCAACAGCGCACCCAGAACAATGATTGCCGCCAGATCCGGCACCTCCAGCACAACCAGCAGATACCCCACCCCGCCCCGCAGAACCGCCGCCGCCGAAATCATGCCCGTAGCCACGATGCCCAGACCAACCAGAACCGCCAAAGTCTGGCTGTTGAACCCCTCGTAGACAAAGGCCGCCTCCCCCGCGGCCTCGGGAATGCGTGTGCTCAGTTCGGAATAGCTCAATGCCGTCGGCGCCGCCACCAACCCGGCCAGCAAAAAGGCCAGCGGCGCCCAGATCCCGGCATCCCCGGCCACAGCCCCCACCAGCAGATAGATGCCCGCGCCCACCATGACGCCAACCCCGTAGGCCGTCAGCAAGCCCAGTCCAATTCGCCGTTTCAGATGCTCCGCCACGCCCCGCCTCTGCCCCGCCCTGTATTCATTGTTCCACAAATACTCTCGCCGAAGGCATCCGCAATCAACTGAAAAGCGCCGCCTCGCGGGCCTATTCCAGCCGCTTTGGCAAATTGTTCGCCCAGGCACTGATCGTACCGGCGCCAAGACAGACCACGATATCCCCGGGCCGCGCGGCGTCGCGCACCATGTCCGAAAGATCGTCTTCGCTGTCGATGGCACGGGCGTGCCGATGCCCATGTGCGATCAGACCGGCCACCAGATCGTCCCGGCTGGCCCCGGCAATCGGCTCCTCGCCGGCGGCAAAGACCTCGGCGATCCCCACAATATCAGCCTCGTTGAAACAGGCGCAGAAATCCTCGAACAGCGAATGCAGCCGCGTGTAGCGGTGCGGCTGATGCACGGCGATCACCCGCCCCTGTTCGCCAATCGCCTGACGCGCGGCCTTGAGAACGGCGGCAATCTCGACCGGGTGATGCCCGTAATCATCGATCACCGGCACACCGCCCATCACTTCGCCCACCTTGGTGAACCGCCGGTTCACCCCTCCGAACGCCGCCAGCGCCTCGCGAATTTCCGCCTTCTTCATGCCCAGATGGCGCGCCACCGCCACGGCACTCAGCGCGTTGGACACGTTGTGATCCCCCGGCATCGGCAGGGTGCAGCCCTCAATTACGCTGCCCTCGCTCTGCAAGGCAATGTCGAAATGCGCCACGCCGCGCTCGTAGCGCAGGTTCACCGCGCGTACATCCGCCTGAGCGTTGAACCCGAACGTCACCACCCGCCGATCCGTGATCCGCCCGACCAACGCCTGAACCTCGGGGTGATCGGTGCAACATACCGCCAGCCCGTAAAACGGAATGTTGGAAACAAATTCGTGAAACCCGTCGCGCAGGTTCTCGATCGTGCCCCAGTGCTCCATGTGCTCGGGATCGATATTGGTGACAATCGCGATCGTGGCGGGCAACCGGTTGAACGTCCCGTCGCTCTCATCCGCTTCGACGACCATCCATTCGCCAGCACCCACCCGCGCATTGCTGTCATAGGCGTGGATGATCCCGCCATTGATCACCGTCGGATCGAACCGGCCGTGATCCAGCAAGGCAGCCACCATGGTCGTGGTGGTGGTCTTGCCATGGGTTCCGGCCACGGCAATATTCGACTTCAGCCGCATCAGTTCGGCCAGCATTTCGGCCCGGCGCACCACCGGCAATCCGCGCAGGCGCGCCTCGTCCAGTTCGGGATTGCCCAGCTTGATCGCCGACGAGATCACAACCACCTCGGCCCCTTCCAGGTTTTCCGCCTTCTGCCCCAGGAACAGCGTCGCCCCGCGCGCCACCAGGCGATCAGTGATCTTGCTGGTCTTCAGGTCCGATCCCTGCACCACATAGCCGTGGTTCAGCAGCACCTCGGCAATGCCCGACATGCCGATCCCGCCAATACCCACAAAATGGATCGGCCCGACATCCCCGGGCAGTTTGGTTGCAGCATTCATGACTCAGTTTTCCTTGCTTGCCAGCATTTCCACCAGCGCCACCAGGTTTTCCGTGGCGTCGGGCTTGCCCACCGACAGCGCCGCGTTTGCCATCTGGCTCGCCCCCTCGGGGTTGGACAGTATGTTCACGATCTGCCTTGTCAGCGCCTCGACCGTCAATTGGCTTTCCGGGATCAGGATCGCCCCCCCCGCCTTGACCAAACCACGCGCATTGGCGGTCTGGTGATCCGCGGTGGCAGCGGCGTAGGGAATCAGGATCGACGGCCGTCCGATCACGCTGATATCCGCCACGCTCGACGCGCCCGAGCGTGAAATCACCAGTTGCGCCTCGCTCATCCGTGCCGGAACGTCATTGAAAAACGGCTGCACCTCCGCCGAAATCCCCTGTTGTGCATAAAATGCCGTCACCCGGTCGAAATCCTCGTCCCGGGCCTGATGGCTGACGCGCACGTTGCGCCGCAGCCCCTCGGGCAATGCCGCAATCGCCAACGGGACCGTATCGCTCAGGATGCGCGCGCCCTGAGAGCCGCCGATCACCAGGATCGACACCGGGTATTCCCCCGGCGGGATATAGCCCGATGCCGCGCGTTCCAATACCGCCCGGCGCACCGGATTGCCGGTATGGGTGCCCTCCACCCCTTCTGGTAACGCGGTTGGCCAGGTTCCACAGGCCACACAGTCGACGCGACCGGCAAATCTTGCGTTCACCCGCCCCAATACACCGTTTTGCTCATGGATCATGCGCGGCAACTTCAGCAACCAGGCCGCGCCGATGGCCGGGATGCTCGGATAGCCGCCAAAACCGACGACCACTTCCGGGCGGTCCCTGCGAAACATCATGACCGCCGCCAAAACGCCGCCAAGAATTCGCAGCGGCACCATGAGCCGGGCCAAAGCTCCGCCCCGCGCAAAAGTCGCGCTCGCCACTTCCTCGATTTCTACCGTGTGCGGAAACCCACCCGTGTAACGCGCCCCGCGCGCATCCGTGCTCAGCTTCACGCGCCAGCCCTTGTGCAGCATCACCTCCGCCAGCGCCTGCGCCGGAAACATGTGCCCCCCGGTGCCGCCCGCCGCGATCACCAGCAATGGCTGTTTGTTCATCTGACATGTCCCCGCAGTATATCCCCGATCTCGCCCTGAGGCCGGCTGCGGGTAAACGCCAGAATCATGCCAACTGCAATCCCCCCCGCGATCAGCGAAGAGCCCCCGTAGCTGACGAAAGGCAAGGTCATGCCCTTGGAGGGCAAAAGCCGCACGGCAACGCCCATGTTGATCATCGCCTGCACGCCAAAAATGGCCACCAGCCCGGTGCCTGCCAGGCGAATGAACGGGTCACGCTCCCGCATCAGTCGGAAATAGCTGCGCAACACGATGGTGGCGTAAAGCGCGATGATACAGAACACCAGGATCAGGCCATATTCTTCCGCGGCAACGGAAATAATGAAATCTGTATGCGCGTCCGGCAGGCTCCACTTGACCTGCCCCTCGCCGACACCCACACCAAACAGGCCACCTTCGCGAATGGCATTCGTCGCGTATCCGATTTGCGTTGTCGGATCGAGCGAACGATCCAGAAACCCGTCAATGCGCCGGGCGAAATGCTCGGAATTGTTATAAGCGAACTGCGCCAGCGGATAGATCGCCAGCAATATTCCGCCGATCAGAACCATCGGCGCGCCGCTGACGAAATACATCACCGACCACCCAAACAGGATCAATGCCGCCTGCCCGAAATCGGGCTGCATCGCCAGCATCACCACGATCGTGACCATCAACAAAAAGGACCAGGTTCGTCCCGGCGGGCCGTTGATCTCTTCATTGGCCGCCATCAGCCAGGCCGCCACCACCACAAAGCCAGGCTTGAGGAATTCCGAAGGCTGAACCGAAGCAAATCCCAGCGAATACCAGCGCATCGCCCCCTTGCCGTAATCCGTACCCAGAAATGGCAACAAAGCGGTCGCCACCAACGTGATAATGAATCCAAGCACCGCAAGGCGCCGCACCAATCGAGGCGACATCATGGACGTGATCAGCATGGCCACCAGGGCGGCCCCGCCAAAAATGACTTGTTTCTTGACATAGTAAAACGGCTCGAACCCGTTTTTTGCGGCCAACGGCGGCGATGCCGCCATGCCCAGAAGAATGCCGATTCCGAATAGCAAAAGGATGGACGTAACCGTCCATTTGTCCAGCGTCTGCCACCATTTCGGTAGAACCGGCTCACGCTCCCTCGCAGGCAGCGCGCCATAAACCATCTCTGTCATCGGAATCCGCCGATCTCTGCCTCATTGATGCCCGTTAACCGGGTCTGGGTCCGATTCTATCACCGAACCCCGCCCTTGCAAAGCGCCTTGCATCTTATGCGCAAAAAAGGGGGCCAGCCCCCTCTTGGCCCATGGCCAATTCACCCCCGGGATATTTCTCGCCAAAAGAAGGCGGATCGCACACGGTTCTTCTTTTGGCTGAAAATATCCCGGGGGAGTCGCCATCGGCGACGGGGGCAGCGCCCCCTTGACCCGCTGCCGTCCTTGCGGCAGGTCGCGATCATGGAATATGACACCATCATCCTGGGGGCCGGCGCAGCCGGCATGATGTGCGCCGCGCATTCCGGCGGGCAAACGCTTGTGATCGACCATGCGCGCGCGCCGGGCGAAAAAATCCGCATTTCGGGCGGCGGGCGTTGCAATTTCACCAACCTTCACACCGGCCCGGAAAACTTCCTGTCGCAGAACCCGCATTTCTGCAAGTCTGCGCTCTCCCGCTATACCCAGTGGGACTTCATCGACCTCATCGCCCGCCACGCCATCCCCTATCACGAGAAGACCCTCGGCCAACTGTTTTGTGACAGAAGTGCCAGGGACATCATTACGATGCTCCGATCTGAAATGCAGTCTGCGGGCGCTGAACTCTGGCTTGACACACATGTGCGCGCCGTCGCCCACGATGGTCACGTGTTTCGTGTCACTCTGGAGCAGCACGGCAATCGCCGGACCCTGACCGCGGAAAACCTGGTGCTGGCCACGGGCGGCAAATCGATCCCCAAGATGGGGGCAACCGGGCTTGCCTATGATATCGCGCGCCAATTTGGCCTGCCGATTGTACCCACCCGCGCCGGGCTTGTGCCATTCACATTCCCCGATGGCCGGTTCAAACCCCTGACCGGCGTCGCCCATCCGGTGCGCGCCATGGCCGGCGGCCCCGGCTTTGACGAGGCCATGTTGTTCACCCATCGCGGCCTATCCGGTCCGGCCATGCTGCAAATCAGCTCCTACTGGCGTGAAGGCGACGCGATCTCGATCAACCTCTTTCCCGATCACGATCTTTTTTCGGAGCTGCGCCTGCGCCGCCGGTCCGAGGGGCGGCGTAATCTGTCGACCATTCTCTCGCAGCTTCTGCCATCCCGGCTGGCCGAACACCTGTCGCGTGACCTGGGCCTGACCGGCAATCTCGCGGACCAGAGCGATGACGCATTGCGCGCCCTGAGCGACCAATTGACCAATTGGCAATTGCGCCCGTCCGGTACCGAAGGTTATCGCACCGCCGAAGTCACCCTGGGCGGCGTCGATACGGATGCGCTTGACTCGCGCACGATGATGGCGCGCGATGTGCCGGGGCTTTATGTGATCGGCGAAGCGGTCGATGTGACCGGCTGGCTGGGCGGGTTCAATTTTCAGTGGGCCTGGTCTTCGGGCTGGGCCGCCGGCACCGCGATCCGCGCGCGCTAAGTTCCGGTTTGGCGTCTGACCTGTGTCACGAAATCCTCGCCGCGCCGCTCGAAACTGTCATATTGGTCGAAACTTGCCGCCGCCGGGGCCAGCAGCACCGTGTCGCCCGGTTCGGCCTCTTCGACCGCGCGCGCCACGGCCTGTTCCATCGTGGTACAAACCTCGGCCTCGATCCCCTTGAGTTGCATGGCAAAGCCGGCCGCCTCGCGCCCGATCACATAGGCCTTGCGCACCGCGCCCGCGTGACCGGCCAAATCTCCCAGCCCGCCCTCTTTTTCCAGCCCGCCACAGATCCAGCGGATGCTGGGGAATGCCCCCAGCGCCTTGGCCGCCGCATCCACGTTGGTCGCCTTGCTGTCATTCACATAGGTCACGCCGTTCGCTTCGGCCACGATCTGGCTGCGATGGGGCAGACCGGTAAAGCTGGCAAAAGCCTTTTCGATCATCCTTGGCCCCAGCCCCAGCGCGCGCGCCACCGCATAGGCGGCACAGGCGTTCTGGTGGTTATGCGCGCCTGGCAGGCCCCGGATGGCGCGCAGGTCGATCGCCCCCAGCTGACGCCCCTTGCGCCACTCGCTCAGAAACCCCTTGCGCGCGCCCACTTCCCAGCCCGCGCCGCCGGGCTTGCGCCCCGACACCACGCGGATCACCCGGTCATCGCCCGGCCCTTCGGAAAGCTGGTTGGCAAGGTACTGGCCTTCGATTTCGTCCACACCGATCACCGCGCGGTCCGGCCCGCCCTCGGCGAACAACCGTCGCTTGGCCGCGAAATAGCCGCCCATCCCGCCATGCCGGTCAAGGTGATCGGGCGACAGGTTTGTAAACACCGCAATATCCGGGGTCAGCGCGCGCGCCAGGTCCGTCTGGTAGCTCGACAGTTCCAGCACCACCACCTCGCCATCCTCCGCCGGTTCCAGGTCCAGCACCCCGCGCCCGATATTCCCGGCCAACTGGCAACGCCTGCCGGTCGTGCTCAAAACATGATGGATCAGGGCGGAGGTGGTCGATTTGCCATTCGACCCCGTCACCGCCACCACTTTGGGCGACACGTCATAGCCGTCCCAGTCACGCGTGGCGAAAGACCGGAAGAACAAACCGATATCATTGTCCACCGGCACGCCGGCGGCCAGGGCGGCGGCCACAACCGGGTTGGGCGCAGGGAACAGATGGGGAATGCCCGGGCTGACGATCAGCGCCGCAAGCCCCTCCATTGCCCCCGGTGCGGAAAGGTCGGAACAGTCAAACCCATCCGCCCCGGCGCGATCGCGCGCGCCCGGATTGTCGTCCCAGCAGACCGCCTCGGCCCCGCCGGCCCGCAAGGCGCGCGCCGTTGCCAACCCGGACCGCCCCAAACCCAGCACCGCCACCCGCGCGCCCCGATATCCCTGAACCGGAATCATGCTCTGCCCCATCATTATCTGCACCCAAACCTAGCCCGCGCCCCACAGGCGGCACAAGCCGCGGACCCGCCTTTACCAGTGAGAAAAAAAGTTGCGGCATTTGCCGCGCGGCTCTGATAG
This sequence comes from Thiosulfatihalobacter marinus, assembly GCF_016019955.1. GTDB lineage: Bacteria > Pseudomonadota > Alphaproteobacteria > Rhodobacterales > Rhodobacteraceae > Shimia > Shimia marinus_A. The sequence continues at coordinate 70,400 of NZ_JAECRZ010000001.1, read as the reverse complement.
TGTCCCGCGAAAGACCCGGAAAACGGCCCGATACCCATGAGCAGCATGCCCAAGATCGACGACACACTGCGCGAAAAGATCATCTCGCAGCCCGATGTGATTCTGGAAGACCGCGATCTGATGCGCGCCCTGATCGCAGCCAATGAAAAAACCATGGGCGGCAATATCGTCGATCTGCGCGGCATTGCGATGGAACGTCTCGAGGCGCGGCTGGACCGGCTAGAAGACACGCACCGCTCGGTGATCGCGGCCGCCTATGAAAACCTTGCCGGCACCAATCAGGTGCATCGCGCCATCCTGCGAATGTTCGACCCGGTGGATTTCGAATCCTTCCTGCACGATCTCGGGGGCGAGGTTGCCGGCATTCTGCGTGTCGACGCCGTGCGCCTTGTTCTGGAATCCGGCGAAGACACCCAAAACGACGACGCAATCCAAAGTCTGGGTGACGTGCTGGCCGTGGCCGAACCCGGCTTTATCGAGAATTACCTGACCGGCGGGCGCAATGTGCCCCTGCGCCAGGTGACATTGCGCCAGATCCAGACCGGGGTGGAAAACATCTATGGCGAGCAGGCGGACTGGATTCGCTCCGAAGCCTGTCTGAAACTGGATTTCGGCACAGGGCGCCTGCCCGGATTGCTGGTGATGGGCGCCGAAGACCCGCATCACTTTACGCCCCAGCAGGGCACCGATCTTCTGGCCTTCTTCGCGGGGGTCTTCGAACGGGCCATGCGCCGCTGGTTGTCGTGATCAGCCCGGCCGCCATATCGGCGGTTGACGCATTCCTCGCGCAGCGCGCGGCCCTGTCGGGCGCATCCGAAAACACGCTCAAGGCCTATCGTGGCGACTTGCTGGAATTCCTGGGCTTCATGACCGGTCACATGGGCGGGCCGCAGGGCTTGGCGCCGCTTGCCCGCATCGGCGTGCCCGACATGCGCGCCTGGATGGCTCAGGCACGTGGGACGGGGCTTGGCGCGCGTTCACTTGCGCGCAAGCTTTCGGCGGTCAAGAGCTTTTATCGCTGGCTGGCCGAACGGGAAGGGTTTGAACCCACGGCTGTTCTGTCGGCGCGGGCACCAAAATTTCAGCCCAGGCTGCCCCGCCCCCTGGCCGAAGATGCCGCGCGCGCGGTGATCAACACGGTCGAGTTGCAATCGGACAAGGGATGGATCGGAGCCCGCGATACGGCCGTGGTAACGTTGCTTTATGGCTGCGGTCTGCGCATCTCCGAGGCGCTGGGTCTGAAGGGGCGCGACGCGCCCCTGCCCGCGGCGCTGCGGATCGTCGGTAAGGGCGGCAAGGAACGGGTTGTGCCGGTGATCGACGCGGCGCGCGAAGCCGTGGATGCCTATCTGCGGCATTGCCCTTTTGCCGCCGAGCCTGACGCGGCACTGTTTCGTGGCGCGCGCGGTGGCGCGCTGAATCCGCGCCAGGTGCAGAAGGTGATGGCGCAGACCCGGATGCAGCTGGGCCTGCCCGCCACCGCCACGCCGCACGCGCTGCGTCACAGCTTTGCCACGCATCTTCTGGCGGCGGGGGGCGATCTGCGCGCGATTCAGGAATTGTTGGGCCATGCGTCGCTGTCCACCACCCAGACCTATACCGAGGTCGACACGGCGCGGCTGATGGATATCTACAACCGCACCCATCCCAAGGCGTGACACGCCCGGTGGCTCAGCAAAGCTGAGCCTTGGGGGGGCGCTGCCCCCGTCGCCGGTGGCGACTCCCCCGCGATATTTCAGGCCAAAAGAAGATCGGGGTCCTGTCAGACCCGCCCGGTGGGAATGACCTCATAGCCGGGTTCTTCGGGCTCGTCGTCGCGCATTTCGGCCGGAAAACCAGGTGCGCGGATATCCAACCCTGTCGCCTCTTCCAGCCGCCGGATGATGTTGGGCGACAGCTCGCGTGCGCCATAGCGCGCGATACCGTCATCGAAGATCCGCATCATCAGCGGGTTCATTTCCAGCGGCACCCCGGCGCGGTCGGCGACCTGCTGGAACAGGCCGATATCCTTTTTGACAAGATCCATGGTGAAGCTGATGTCGCGGGATCCGTTCAGGATCACCTGGCTTTCGGTTTCATGTACAAAGGATGTTCCCGAGCTGATCCTGATGGCCTCGTAGGCGGTGTTCAGGTCCATCCCGGCGGCTTTGGCCGTGACCAGCGCCTCGGCGCAGGTGATCAGGTTGGCGGTGGCCAGGTAGTTCGTGACCACCTTGAGGATCGAGGCGGAGCCAAGTTCGCCGGTATGCAGGATACGCCGTCCCATCGTGGTCAGCAGCGGCAGGATCCGCTCGAACGTAGCCCGGTCGCAGCCTGCGAAGATCGAGATATTGCCGGTATCGGCCCGGTGACAGCCGCCGGACACCGGACAGTCCACCGCCGCGCCGCCCCGTTCGATGACCAGCGCGCCCAGCCGCTTGACCTCGGCCTCGTCGGTCGTGGACATTTCCATCCAGATCTTGCCCGGCCCCATCTCGGGCAGCATTTCCTGAAGTACCGCGTCCGACGCCGCCGGCGAGGGCAGGCAGGTGATCACCGCGTCGCAATGGCGCATCATCTGTGCCGGGCCCTGCGCGGCGGTCGCCCCGTCGGCAACCTTTGCCGCCACCAGATCGGCGTCCAGATCATGCACCATCAGGGACATGCCGTTGCGCAAGAGGCTGCCGCTCAGCTTGCCGCCTACATTTCCAAGCCCGATAAAGCCAATCTTCATGCCACAGTCTCCCGGTTGTTTTCATCACATTGAGCAAGCCATTCGCGACCTGTCATGCCAGCTTGCGACATGGTGAACATTATGTCTGAAACACCCGTCCGGGCGCGTCCCCGGCCACGGGCGCGCCGCTCAGCCGCGCCATGTGCCAGGCCAGGGCGGCGTTGGAACCGAATACCGGCTTGCCCAGTTCCGCCTCCAGATTGTCGATCACATCCAGAGTGCGCAGGTTCGTACAGCTCAGGAACACCGCCTCCACATCATCGTCCCGGCCCACCTCGAGCGCCGCCGCCCGCACCGAGCCCGCGTCGATCCGCGCCACCCGCGCTTCTCCGGCTTCGCCGAAAGACACTGTTTTCGCCACCGCGATGCCGCCCGTTTCGAACGCGCGGCACACCGGCCCCGAAACTTCGCCCACATAGGGCGTCACCACGCCCAGACGCGCCACGTTCAAGGCCCGGCACGCCGCCAGCGCAGCGGTCAGCGGATCGCTGACAGACCTGGTTACAACCCCCTGGCGCACCAGCGCCGCCACCCGTTCGGCGCCGATCACCGTCGTGCCGGAGGTGCAGCCATATCCCACCGCGTCAAACGGGGCATCCGGCGGCAACAGCCCGGCGGCGGCGGGCAAGGTTGCCTGCATCGCGCCCAGCGTATCGGGCGTCACCTCGTCACCGCTGGGCACCCGGCTGACATACAGCGCCACATCGCGGGACGGAAACAGGCGGCGCATGTCCTGTTCCAGCGTCTCGTCATATTTCAGCACGATCAGCCCCAGGGTCGCCCGCGTCCCGATCGGTCCGGTCATCGAAAAGGGAAAATCCGCCATCATGTCAACTCCGGCAAAGCTTCGGGCGCGCGGGCCGACAACAATTCGGCCCCATCGGCGCGCAGCACGATGTTTTCCTCGTGCACCTGGATCACCCCCGGCGCGATCTCCACCCCCGGCTCCAGCGTCAGCACCATGCCCGCGCGCAACACGGTGGTGTCATGCGCGGTGAAACTCGGCCATTCCGTCAGCGTGATCCCAAGCCCATGCCCCAGCCGCCCGCCACCCGGCACCGTGCCCCGCGCCGCCAACTCCCGTATGAACTGCCCGTGCACGTCGCGCGCCAGCATCCCCGGGCGCAGATCCCGCAGAACCGCCCCGGTGGCCGCATACAGCGCCCCATAGGCCCGCTTTGCCGTGTCATCGGCCGGCCCGATTGCCCAGTTGCGGTCAAAGTCGCAGAAATAGCCGTCGCGCACCGCGCCGGTATCCAGCATCAGCACATCGCCGGCCTGCAACGGCCTTGAACCGGCGGGCGAAATCACGTCGCCATACCCGCCCGGCCCGGCGCCACCGGCGGTATAGGCCACCCAATCCGCGCCCTCCTCCAGCAGCACCCGCTGGAAATCGCGGAACACCCGCTCCAGCGGCACGCCCGCGGCGGCATATTCGCCCACGCGGGCAAAGGCCCGGTCCGCCACGCCACAGGCCGCGCGGATCCTGTCGATCTCGGCCTCGGACTTGATCTCGCGCACCCGCTGAACCGCCGCCGTGCCGTCCACGAACCGGCGCGGCGCAATACGCGCCGCCACATCCGCGTAATCCGCCAGTGGCATGCGCAACTGGGTCTCCAGCCCCATCGGGACACCAATTTCCCCGCCCTCCGGCACCAGCCCCGCCAGCGCATCCGCCAACAGGCTGACCCCGTCATCGCCCGGAAACGGAGCATCCCAGCACCGGATGTCGCTCAGCCATGTCTGCCCCATCAGGGCCGCGCCGATGGACGGGATCACCGCCACCGGATCGCCCGTACCCGGCACAACCACGAACCAGGGCCGCGCCGGACTTTCCCAGAACCGGGTCAGAAAACCGGTCACATAGAACACATCCGCCGCCGATGTCAGCAGCAGCGCATCCAGCCCGTGCCGCGCCATTTCACCCTGCAACGCATCGCGCCGCCGGTGAAACTCGGCCTCGGGAAAGCCGCGCTCAGCCATCCTCCGGTCCCTCGCTCAGGAAACACAGCACCCGCGCCCCGGCGCCGATCCCCGCCACCCCCGACAACAGCGCCGCCAGCCCCGCGCCGCCCGATGGTGTGGTGGCCAGCCCCGCCGCTGCCAGCGGCGCCATGGCCGCCTCTGCCTCGGCTTCGGTAATCGTGACAAACACATCCGCATCCCGCGCCAGCCCGTCCAGCGCCACCATCGAGCCAGTCTTGCAATCCAGCCGCCCCATTGCCGACACCGGGCCCTGCGTATCCACCAGCCGACCGGCGCGAATGCTTTCGATCAGCGCAGGCGCGGCCTCGGGCTCGACCACGACAATCCGCGGCCCCGCGCCCCAGACCTGCCGCGCATATCCCGCAACCGCCGCCGCCAGCCCGCCAACACCGGCCTGCAACAGGATATGCGTCGGAGCCGCGCCGATCTGCGCCGCCGCCTCCGCGGCCATTTGCAGATATCCTTCCATCACCCGGTATCCCGGACCGGTCATGCCCTCCCAGGTGCTGTCGCTCAGCAAGGTCCAGCCATTGGCATCCGCATCCGCCGCGGCGGCGCGCATACTGGCTTCGTAATCCGCGCCCGCACGCACCACCCGGGCGCCCTGCGCGCGCAGGCGGGCGGCAAAGGCGTCCGGCACGGTCCCGGCCAGATAGATCACCGCGTGCGCGCCGAACACCCGCGCCCCGGCGGCAACCGACATGCCGTGATTGCCCGCGCTTGCGGTTGCATAGGTGCGCCCCTGCAACCGATGCTCCCATGGGCCGGTGCCCACTTGATCGGCGTCATGGGCGATGCAATAGGCCGCCCCCAGCGCCTTGAAACTGCCCAAGCCCATGCGCCCGCGTTCATCCTTGATCCAGACCGCGCCCACACCTGCCGCGCGCGCCAGGGCCGGGCTTTGCGTCAGGGGCGTTTCGCCATGCGCCGGGCACAGCGCCAGCAACCGCGCCACCGCGCCCGCATCCCCGCTGGGATGCAATGCGCCCGTGCGCCCCGGCAGGCCCTCGCCGCGATACGGGTTGCTCATTATCTCGACCATTGCTGCGCGCTCCGTTCTGATGCCGTCAGCAGCCTGCCAGAGATCGCCAACCCGCGATAGGGCCAAACCCGGCGCCCCCATGCCGCCAGCCACGAAAAAGGGCGCGCCCGGCAAGGCGCGCCCCTGATCTGCTGTCACGTGGCAATCTTAGTCGATGATCGCGTTCAGCGTCGCGCTGGGGCGCATCACCCTGGCCTTCTCTTCCACTGACGGGAGATAATACCCGCCAATATCCACGGCCGGCCCCTGTACCGCCGCCAACTCGGCAAGGATCGCGGCTTCGCCATCTGCCAGCGCCTTGGCAACCGGCGCAAATTCGGCCGCCAGACCGGCATCATCCGTCTGTGCCGCCAGCGCCTCGGCCCAGTAGCGCGCGAACCAGTAATGGCTGTCGCGGTTGTCCGGTTCCCCCACCTTGCGGCTGGGCGACCGGTTATTGTCCAGGATCCCTTGCGTGGCCGCTTCGGCAGCCCGGCCCAGCACTCCGGCCTTGGCGTTACCCCGGCTGTCGGCCAGAAAATTCAGCGATTCCCCAAGGGCACAGAATTCCCCCATCGAATCCCAGCGCAGGTGGTTTTGTTCCACCAGCTGCTGCACGTGTTTGGGGGCCGAACCGCCCGCGCCGGTTTCAAACAGCCCGCCGCCCTTCATCAGCTTCACGATCGACAGCATCTTGGCCGAGGTCCCAAGCTCCAGAATCGGGAACAGATCGGTCAGGTAGTCGCGCAGCACATTGCCGGTGATCGCGATGCTGTCCTTGCCCGCCGTGATGGTTTCCAGCGACTGGCGGGTTGCCTCGCGCGGGGCCATGATCAGAAACTTGTCCGCCACACCAGCGGCTTCCAATGCGGGCTTCACGTACTGGATCAGTTCCGCGTCATGGGCACGGTTTTCGTCCAGCCAGAAAATCGCCTCGGACCCGGTCAGTCGCTGACGGTCCATCGCCAGCTCGATCCAGTTCTCGATCGGGGCCTGCTTCACTGTGCAGGCGCGCCAGATGTCTCCGGCTTCCACGTCATGCGAATGCAGCGTTTCGCCATTGGCCAGAACCACGCGGATGGTGCCATCGGCAGGCGCTTCGAACGTGGTGGGGTGGCTGCCGTATTCCTCGGCCTTCTGCGCCATCAGTCCGACATTGGCCACCGACCCGGCGGTGGTCACGTCCAGCGCGCCGTTGGCCTTGAAGAAGTTGATGGTCTCGTCATAGACGGTCGAATAGCAACGGTCGGGGATCACGCAATTCGTGTCGCCCTTGGCGCCGGTTTCGTCCCAACCCTTGCCGCCCGCGCGGATCACCGCCGGCATCGAGGCATCGATGATCACATCGCTGGGCACATGCAGGTTGGTGATGCCCTTGTCGCTGTCCACCATATACATGGACGGGCGTTCCAGCGCGGCGATCCCGGCCTTGATCTCTTCTGCATTATCCAGGGTGTCAATGGCGGCCAGAACCGCGCCCAGCCCCGAATTCGGTGCCCCGCCGGCGGCCACGATCGCCTCGCCATGCTGCGCCCAGACCGGCCCCAGCCACGCCTTGACCGCGTGGCCAAAGATGATCGGGTCCGACACTTTCATCATGGTCGCCTTCATGTGAAGCGAGAACATGGTGCCGTCTTTCCGGGTATCCTCGATGGCCTCGGCCAGGAACCCGCCCAGCGCCCTGGCGCTCATAAAGGTCGCATCCGCCACCGTGCCAGCGTCCAGCGGCCAGTTGTCCTTCAGCACGCTCACGCTGCCATCCTTGCCGACAAACTCGATCTTCGCATCCCCGGCCTGCGCCCCGGTGATGGTGGCCGACACTTCGTTGGCATAGAAATCATTGTCCGGCATGGACGACACCCTGGTCTTGCTGTCGCCTGACCATGTGCCCATCGAATGCGGGTTGTTCCGGGCATAGTTCTTTACGGCCCTGGCCGCACGACGGTCCGAATTGCCTTCGCGCAGAACCGGGTTCACGGCAGATCCCTTGATCGCATCGAATCGCGCGCGGATCGCCTTGTCCGCGTCGGTCTGCGGGTCTTCGGGATAGTTCGGAATGTCATAGCCCTGCGCCTGCAACTCCGCCACGGCGGCGGTCAGCTGTGGTACCGAAGCCGAGATATTGGGCAGCTTGATCACATTCGCGGTCGGCGTCTTCACCAGTTCTCCCAGCGCGGCCAGATCGTCGGACTGGCGCTGCGCCTCGGTCAGGTTTTCCGGAAAGGTCGCGATGATGCGCCCGGCCAGCGAAATATCCGGTGTGCCCACCGTGATTCCAGCCGCCGAAACGAACTTGCGGATGATCGGCAGGAACGAGGCCGAGGCCAGTTCGGGCGCTTCGTCTACAATGGTATACAATATGTCTGCGGATTTATGGTCTGCCATTTTCTCACAACCTTTTTTTCAGCGTCGGGATAGTGTCTCGACTAGAGATTTGGGGCGGCCGGGGCCGGGTTCCGTCAATTTCATCGTCGCGCGCCACGATGGCCGGGCACGGGTCACGCCCCCTATAGATCGGGTCGCGTCAAATATCAATTCTTCGCAATCGCCCCCGCCCGAGCATTTTGACGCGCCCCGGTCATCCAGCGATCCAGCGCCGCCGCCTGATCCGCGTTCACCCGCAGCCCCAGCTTGCCGCGCCGCCACAACACATCATCCGCCCTGCACGCAAATTCCCGTGTCATCAGCCATGTCACTTCGCGCGCATACAGGGTCGCGCCAAAATCCGTTCCCAGATCGTCAACCGAATGCGCATCGCCCAACATGTCGCTTGCCTCGGTGCCATAGGCCCGCACCAGCCGCGCCGCCCAGGCACTGTCCAGAAACGGATACGCGCCTTGCAAACCCTCGATCTGCGCCGCCACGCCATCCACCGCAAAATCCCCGCCGGGCAGCGGCACGCCCGCCGTCCAGCCCGCCTTTTGCATACCCAATGCCGGTCCCAGCTTGCCCAGCGCCGCCTCGGCCAGCCGTCGATAGGTCGTGATCTTGCCGCCGAACACATTCAGCAGCGGCGCACCGGGATGTTCCAGCTTTAGCACATAATCGCGCGTCGCCGCCGTGGCCGAGCTTTCCCCGTCATCGAAAAGCGGCCGCACCCCGGAATAGCGCCATACAATGTCGGCCATCGTCACGGGACGTTCGAAATATTCCGACGCGAAATCGCACAGATACTGCGCCTCCTCGTCGGTGCATTCCGGGCGTGTGTCCGGCCCGGAATGGGGCTGATCCGTTGTCCCGATCAGCGTGAAATCCTGCTCGTAAGGTATCGCAAAAATGATCCGCCCATCCCGGCCCTGAAAGAAGTAGCACTTGTCGTGATCAAACAGCCGCCCTGTCACGATATGGCTGCCTCGTACCAGCCGCACACTTTCCTGACTGTCCCGCTGCATCACGCCGCCGATCACCTGCGCCACCCAGGGCCCGGCCGCATTCACCAGCGCGCGCGCCAGCGTGACCGATCGCGCGCCGCTCTCGACATCCTCGCAGGTCACATGCCACAGCCCGTCACGGCACTCCGCCGCCACCACCTTGCACCGCGTCCGGATCCGTGCCCCGCGCGCCGCCGCGTCGCGCGCGTTCAGCACCACAAGGCGGCTGTCCTCGACCCAGCAATCGGAATATTCAAACGCCTTTTCGAACCGGTCCTTCAGCGCCGCACCCACCGGATCGGCCTTCAGGTCCACGCGCCGGGTTCCCGGCAGGATCCTGCGCCCACCCAGATGGTCATACAGAAACAGCCCCAGCCGGATCATCCAGACCGGTCGCCGTCCCTCCATCCAGGGCAGGAAAAAGCTCAACAGCCTGGACGCCGACGTGTCCGCATCAAACCGCATCTCGCGGTTATAGGGCAGCACGAAACGCATCGGCCAGCTGATATGCGGCATTGCCGACAACAGGGTTTCCCGCTCGCTCAGGGCCTCGCGCACCAGCCGGAGTTCGAAATACTCCAGATACCGCAATCCGCCATGGAACAGCTTGGTCGAGGCCGAAGACGTGGCCGAGGCCAGATCGCCCATTTCCGCCAGTTCCACCACCAGCCCCCGCCCCGCCGCATCCCGCGCGATGCCGCAACCATTGATTCCGCCGCCGATCACGAACAGGTCTACCGGTCTCTTGTCTTGCGAATCCATGCGAACACTTCCGAAGGTCAACGGATACCATCAACGCGCAACCGAACCGGATTTCAACCCGAACCCGCGCCAATGAGCCAAAGACCGGATCGCGGATCGTTGTGTATTCAAAAGACTCTCTTGAAAGTGGCGATCCCTGAAGGACTCGAACCCTCAACCTGCTGATTAGAAGTCAGCTGCTCTATCCAGTTGAGCTAAGGGACCGCTTGCGATTGTCCCTAGCGCAAATCCGGACAGGGGAAAAGACCTTCCCGCAAGTGGCGGCGGGTTCCGTGTCGACCGCCAGGCGTGGATCGTGCCAAACGTCGGTCATCGGCCCATCCGCTGCTTTTTTGATCAAAAAAATCGACACCGCTTTGGCACGTTCCCGGAAACGCCCGCATTCTCGTCTCAAGCCCCTCCCGGCTCTGCTTTTCTTGCCATTTCCGACATTACCCGGCGTGATTTTTCGTTGCGAACCACCGCAGGCTGTGGTTGCTCCGGGCCGTATTCCGGTCAGTATATCGACAAAAGCGCCCGGCTTCGCATTGCATCGAATCAATTTTTTGATCAAATATGGCGATCATCATCCAACGACACGCCGGAGCCGCGTATGCCCTTTGCCTCCTCAGCCTGCGATATCGCCCATAGTTGGGGCGATTCAGGTTCTGGTGACCGCGGGGTCAACTTCGCCTTTGCATCGCCCCGGCCCATGCGCGCAATATCACCACAGGCCGCGCGCCAACCGGGCGACAGACCCCGGATGCCAATGACCAAGGAGGGATCCCGATGAACCAATCGGCCGAGAAAACCGTTTTCGCGCCCTGGCACGACCCGGACGAAACACCGCTGATCGCGTTTTCGAACGTCACCAAGCGGTTCGGCGATTTCACCGCCATCGATTCGATCAGCCTTGATATCTACCGGCGCGAATTCTTTGCCCTGCTTGGCCCCTCGGGCTGTGGCAAGACCACGCTGATGCGGATGCTGGGCGGGTTCGAAACCCCGACATCGGGCACCATCACCATCGATGGGCAGGACATGGCGGGCGTGCCTCCCAACAAACGCGCGGTGAACATGATGTTCCAAAGCTACGCGCTGTTCCCGCATCTGTCCGTCTGGGACAATATCGCCTTCGGCCTGCGCCGTGACAGACTGCCCAAAGAGCAGGTCGCCGCGCGAGTCGAAGAGATGATCAAGCTGGTCCGGCTGGACAAATTCGCCCGCCGCAAGCCGCACCAGATTTCCGGTGGCCAGCGCCAGCGCGTCGCGCTGGCCCGCTCGCTGGCCAAGGCGCCCAAGCTGCTGTTGCTTGACGAACCGCTGGGCGCGCTTGACAAGAAACTGCGCCAGGACACGCAGTTCGAACTGATGGACATCCAGGAAAAAACCGGCACCACCTTCGTGATCGTCACCCATGATCAGGAAGAGGCGATGACCGTCGCCTCCCGCATCGCGGTGATGGATGACGGCCGTCTGATCCAGGTCGACACACCCGACCGCATCTATGAAACCCCAAATTCCGTCTACGTGGCCGATTTCATCGGCGACGTGAACCTGATCGAGGGCAACGCCAGCCCGCGCGGCGACGGCAAGACCCTTCTGCACTGGGCCGAGGGCCAGCCGCCGCTGGTGGCCGAATGCCCGCACGCCCCCGAGACGCAGGCGCGCTGCACCTTTGCCATCCGCCCCGAGAAAGTCTCCATTTCCAAGGACCGCCCGAGCGACCGCACCAACGTCATACAGGGCAGGATCGAAGACATCGCCTATCTGGGCAGCCTTTCGGTCTACAGCGTGCTGCTGGCCAACGGCACCCGCGTCAAGGCCCAGACCGCCAACAACCGCCGCCTGTCGCGCCGGGAACTGACCTGGGAAGACGATGTCTGGCTCAGCTGGACCGAAACCGCCGGCATCGTGCTGGACAAATGAGGGCGCATCCATGAATTTACGCCGCTTCTCGCTGATCTCGGTCCCGTATCTCTGGCTGTTCCTGCTGTTCCTTGTGCCCTTCGGCATCGTGTTCAAGATCTCTCTGTCCGATTACGCGATCTCGATTCCGCCCTACACTCCCACGCTTGATCTCGCCACGGGCTGGGCCGGGTTCAAGACGTTTCTGTCCGAGCTGGATTTCGAAAACTACGTGTTCCTGACCGACGACGATCTGTACTGGAAGGCCTATCTCTCCAGCCTGAAAATCGCGTCCATTGCCACCGCGCTTACCCTGCTGGTCAGCTTTCCCATCGCCTATGGCATGGCCAACGCGCCCGATGAATGGCGCCCCACGCTGATGATGCTGGTGATCCTGCCCTTCTGGACCAGCTTCCTGATCCGGGTCTATTCGTGGATGGGCATTCTCTCCCAGGAGGGCTTTCTCAACCAGTTCCTGATGGGCATCGGCCTCATCTCGGAACCGCTGATCATCCTCAATACCAACTGGGCGGTCTATATCGGCATTGTCTACACCTATTGCCCATTCATGATCCTGCCGATCTATGCCACGCTGGAAAAGCTCGACACCTCGCTCAACGAGGCCGCCGTCGATCTGGGCTGTTCGCGCACCTCGGCCTTCTGGCTGATCACCATGCCCCTGGCCCGTCCGGGCATTATCGCGGGCTGTTTTCTGGTCTTCATCCCGGCCTTGGGAGAATTCGTGATCCCCTCGCTTCTGGGTGGGTCGCGCACATTGATGATCGGCAAGGTGCTTTACGAGGAATTCTTCGCCAATCGCGACTGGCCTGTGGCCAGCGCGGTGGCGGTGGTGCTGCTCCTGATCCTGATCGTCCCGATCGTGATGTATCAGCGCAATCAGCAAAAGATGATGGAGGCGGAACAATGAGACGCCTGACATGGTTCAACACCACCTCGCTTGCACTGGGATTTGCCTTTCTCTACCTGCCGATGGTGATCCTGATCATCTTCAGCTTCAACGAAAGCCGTCTTGTCACCGTCTGGGCCGGTTTCTCGACCAAATGGTATGGCGAACTGCTGCAAAACCAGGCCTTTCTGGATGCCGCGCTGGTCACGCTCAAGGTGGGCGTTGCCTCCTCCACCATCGCCACCGTGCTGGGCACCATGGCGGCCTATGTGCTGGTGCGCGGCGGGCGCTTCTTCGGGCGCACGCTGTTTTCCGGCATGATCTACGCGCCACTGGTGATGCCCGAAGTCATCACCGGCCTTTCGCTGCTGCTTCTGTTCATCTCGATCGGGCTGGATCGCGGCATGTTCACCATCGTTCTGGCCCACGCCACCTTCTCCATGTGCTACGTGTCCGTGGTGGTCAGCTCGCGCCTTGTCAGCTTTGACAAGTCTCTGGAAGAGGCCGCGCTTGATCTGGGCAGTTCCGCGTTCGAAGCCTTCCGCCTCGTTACCCTGCCGATCATCGCGCCCGCAGTGGTGTCGGGCTGGTTGCTGGCGCTGACCCTGTCGCTGGACGATCTGGTGATCGCCTCCTTCGTGGCCGGACCGTCCTCTACCACGCTGCCGATCAAGATCTTCTCGTCCGTGCGTCTCGGCGTCAGCCCGGAAATCAACGCGCTTTCGACCATCCTGATCCTGATTGTCGCGGTCGGCACGATCTCGGCGTCGCTTGTCACCAAGCGCGCGGTCAAACGCCGGCAGGCCGAAGAACAGATGGCAGCCGGCTGATGCCCGACACGCTGCCCGGGCGGCACCTGTACGAGCCGATGGCCTATGGCCCTGCCCCCATCGCCGACAATTTCTGGCGCACCACGGCCACCCCGCCCGCCTGCCCGCCGATCGACGGGGCACAACACTGTGAAACAGCGGTCATCGGCGCCGGATTCACCGGGCTGAATGCCGCGCTGGCGCTGGCGCGGGCCGGACAGGATGTCGTGGTGCTGGACGCGAACCAGCCCGGCTGGGGCGCATCCGGGCGCAATGGCGGGTTCTGCTGCCTTGGCGGCGCCAAGCTCGATTTTGACGGGCTGGCCAAGCGCCACGGTGCCGGGGCGGCCCGCGAATACCTTGACGCCGAACGCGCCGCCGTCGATCACGTCGCCGCCCTGCTTGCCGATCATGGCATCGAGGCCGACACCCATTCGCGGGGCGAAACCCTGTTGGCGCACCGCGCCTCACGCATTGCGGCGTTGCAGGACGGGGCCGCCTATTACCAGCGCCATTATGGCATCGCCCCCACGGTCCTGCCGCGCGAGGCCCTGCCCGAACACGGCCTGAACAGCCCCGAGTTTCACGGCGCGCTCACCGTCCCCATCGGCTTTGCCCTGAATCCGATGAAATACATCGCCGGTCTGACCGACGCCGCGCGCGCCGCCGGGGCCCGCCTGCATGGCAACAGCCCCGTCGCCGCGCTGAGACGCGACGCGACAGGCGCCCACCTGCTGCACACGCCCACCGGCACCATCCGCGCGACCAACCTGATCCTGGCCACCAACGGCTATGGCGCCGAAGACCTGCCGCGCTGGCTGGGCGGACGGGTGCTGCCGGTGCAAAGCTCGATCCTCGTCACCCGCCCCCTGTCCGGGCACGAACTGACCGCGCAGGGCTGGACCAGCCGCCAGATGAGCTATGACACCCGCCACCTGCTGCATTATTTCCGCCTGTTGCCGGACAACCGGATGCTATTTGGCCTGCGCGCCGATTACCGCGCCACCCCGGCCGGCTTTGCCGCAACCCGCAAACGGGCGCGGCGCGATTTCGACCGTATGTTCCCCGCCTGGCGCGGCGTGGACACGGCGCATTTCTGGTCCGGCCTGGTGGCACTGGCGCGCAACCTCACGCCCTTTGCCGGGCAGGTGCCGGGGATGGACAACACCTGGGCGGCGCTCTGCTATCACGGCAATGGCGTGGCAATGGGAAGCTATGCCGGCCGGCTTCTGGCAGCCCGGATCACCGGCACCGGCCCCCCAACACCCGGCCTCATGTCAGCCCCGCTGCGCCGGTTCGAACTGGGATCATGGCGCCGCCTGATCCTGCCGCTGGTCTATGGCTGGTACGAAATACAGGACCAGATCTGAATTCCGCGCTACCTCCCGGCGCGGCGCGAATACAGGTCCGGCCTGGGATTGGCGCTGGCGTGGTCGTTGATCTTGCGGATGCTCCACTCCACCGCGTCCCGCATCGCCGCGCCCAGCGCCGAATCGAACGCCCCGGCAATGTCGATCATCTCGTCGCTTTCGGCCTTGCGGGTCTTGGCAAATCCGCTCGAGGCAATGATCTGTTCGTTGAAGGCATCCAGGATCTTGATGTTCAGCCGAACCCGAACATCCAGCAAACTGTCTTCGCCCGCCCCTTCGGGCACCTCTGCCTGAAACTCGCGCAGATCCGACACGATGACATAATCCGCCCGCAGCCCCACGCCTGACCGCCCCACGGCGGCCACCTTGCCGCTGTTTTCAAAGCTCTCCACCAACAGCGTCTGCACAATCAGCGGCGCACGATCCACCCAGCGCACATTGGGCAGGTACTGCACCTGCAACGGGTTGGGCATCACCGCCACCTGGTCGGTATCCACCGCCGAGGTGGCGGTTGGCTCCTCTACCACGATCTGCTGATTCAGGCGCGGAAGGGATGATGAAAACGTGCTCTTGGGTGTCAGCGCATACAGATCGGACGGCGTCGCCGCCCGGCTCAGCGTGCCGATCCCGGCACAGGCGCTCAGGCCGGACATCGCGAGAAGGGCAAGGAAAAGGGAAACCCGTGTCATCGGCGGAACTCCGAATTTTGTGTACCAAGCAGGAAGCGGGCCGGATCGCGTTCGACCCGTTTGGCCAGCCGTTCAAGATTTCCGACCAACAGCCGCGATTCCTCGATGAACCGCACAAACTGTGGCAGACCGATCCGCATGAACTCGCTGACCTGCAAACGGTTGGCCTGCACGATCCCGTCCACCGTCGCCATCAGATCGGCCGCCGATTCCGAGGCCGCCAGCACCTCGTCCGCCACCCTGTCAAAGTCATCCGACACGCCGGTGACAGTGGTGGTAAAGGCGTCCACGGCCCGGCGAATGTCCACCACCATACCGTCAATATCCTCGTCGATAATCGCATTGACCGAGGTGAATGTCTGTTCCGCGGCGCCCAGCGTGCCCTCGGCCGATTCCATCGCCGTGCTGATCGCGGCCAGCGTTTCATTGGCATTGGCAAACGCATCCGTCGCCGCCGCCAGCGCCACGCCGCTCTCATCGGCCAGCCTGTCAAACGTGCCCGCCGCCCCGCCGACCTGTGCGCCAACCTCGTCGATCACCCGGTTCGCTGTCTGCGCCGCGTCCCGCACATCCGCCATCATGCCGGGCAGATCGTCCTGCACCGCCACATTGATCGTTTCGATCGCCGCCCGCGCCTCTTGCGCCGCCACCCGCGCATCCGCCACCAGCGCCGCACCGTCTTCGCGTACCAGCGCGCCGATGATGTCAGAGGTCTCCGTCACCGAGGCCAGCATGTCCTCGGCCTGCGCCACCGACTCCCGGAACGCCGCCAGCGTCGCCTGCGCCTCGCCCAACCTCGCCGTGGCCTCTGCCAGCGCCACCTGCGCGCTGCCCGACAGGGCGCGCGCTTCGGTCTCCACCGTGGCCAGCGTGCTTTGCGTCTGGTCGATCAGCCCCGGCAGACGCTGCTCAGCCAGATCGCGCGCCGTGGCCATCGTCGCGGTGGCCTCGTCCGCCAGCGGCCGAATATCCTCTTCCAGAACGCTGCCCGCCACATCCGATGTCCTGCGCACCGACTCCAGCGTTTCACCGGCCTTGAGCGACGCGCCTTCAAGCGCCGAGATCGCGCTTTCGGCCTGCGCCACCCGCGCCTGCACCTCCGCGCCCACGTCCTCGTAGCGCGCCATCAGCCGCGACGCATCCTCACCCACTATCGCCACCTGATCCTCGACCACCGCGGCCGTGTCCTGCAACTGCGCCACCAGTTCGGGCAAACGCTCGCCAATCAGCCCCTGCGCCGATTGCATCGCCGCCACCACCGATGGCTCGAGCGTCTTGACAACACTGTCCAGCGTACGCGCCGCCTCGGCGCCACGTTCGATGAAATCCATGAGCTGGCCCTGCATCAGCCCGTCCGCCGTGGCAAAGGCTTCGCCCGCGTTGTCCACCGCCCCGCGCACGCCCTGCAAGGTTTCCGTCGCCTCCTGCAACGTCACCTCCGCCGTGTCCGAAAGGGTCTCCAGCCGGTCGGTGAACCCGGCAATCGCCTGCGCCGCCTCACCCAGGTTGCCCGACAGGGTTTCGAAATCCGCCAGCGCACTGTCCAGCCGCCCCGATGCCGAGCTGAGATTGCTCAGCATGTCCGACACCGCCATGCGGTTGTCATCATTCAACACCTCGCGCACGTCTTCCAGCAACGCAATGGCCTTTTCCAGCAACTGCGGCGCGCCCTCGAATATCGATTGCAGCGCGCTGGATTCGCTTTGGATCACGCCCCCGCGCGGCAGGCGCGGCGCATCCGCCGAGCCACCCGACAGCGCCACATAGCTGACGCCGGTCACGCCTTGCGATTGCAACTGCGCAACCGTGTCGGTGTGCACCGGCGTGGTCGCGTCCAGTTCCAGACGAACCCGCACCTTGGCCGGATCCTCCGCGTCCAGCCGCAGATCCACCACCTGCCCCACCGGCAAGCCGTTATAACGCACATCCCCGGCGCTGCTCAGCCCGGCGACATTGTCAAACAACACATCGTAATAGGCGTATTGCCGGTCCACGTCGATCTTGGCCAGCCACAACAGAAACCCGAACGCGCCGATAATGCCCGCCAGGGTAAAGGCGCCGATCAGGATATAATTCGCCCGTGTCTCCATGATCCTACCCGCGTCCCAAACCCTTTTCCTGCGCCGCACGTGCGCGCGGGCCGGTGAAATATTCCTGGACCCAGGGATGATCGACCTTCGTCATCTCCCCGATCGGCCCCTCGATCAGAACCTTCTTTTCCGCCAGAACGGCGATCCGGTCGCAAATCGCATACAGGCTGTCCAGGTCATGCGTGACCATGAACACCGTCAACCCCAGCGAGCGTTGCAACTCGCCGATCAGTTCGTCATACGCTGCCGCGCCAATCGGGTCGAGTCCCGCAGTGGGTTCGTCCAGAAACACGATCTCCGGGTCCATCGCCAGCGCCCGCGCCAGCGCGGCACGCTTGCGCATCCCGCCGGAAAGCTCTGACGGGAACTTGCCACAGGCCAGTGGCGGCAGGCCGACAAGGCTGATCTTCAACTCGCCCAGCGCCCGCATCAACGCATGGCTCATCTTCAGATGTTCGCGCATCGGCGCCATCACGTTCTGCAACACGGTCAGCGCCGAAAACAGCGCCCCGTCCTGAAACGCCACCCCCCAGCGTTGCTCCACGGTCTGGCGATCGGCGTCGCTGGCGTTCAGCACATCCACGCCCAGCACGTCGATGCTCCCGGCGGCGGGCCGGTTCAGCCCCACGATGGTGCGCAACAGCACCGACTTGCCGGTGCCCGACCCGCCCACGATGCCCAGCACCTCGCCGCGCCACACATCCAGATCCAGATTGTCATGCACCACCTGCGCCCCGAACTGGTTGCGCAACCCCCGCACCGTGATCACCGCCTCACGGGTCTCGCCGGCGCCCTGCACCTGCTGTTGCATCACACCGTCCATCATATCCCCATCTCCGCGAAAAAGATGGAAAACAGCGCGTCAATCGCGATCACCAGAAAGATCGACTGCACCACCGAAGCGGTGGTGCGCTGGCCCACGCTGGTGGACGATCCGCGCACCTGAAAAGCCTGCCAGCAGGCGATCACCCCGATCACCACGGCAAAGAACGGCGCCTTGATCATGCCCACGGCCAGGTGCCAGAAATCGGTGTTTTCCTGCAACCGGGTGATGAACATGCCCGGGCTGACACCCAGATTGATCCAACTCATCAGGGCACCGCCAAACAGCCCGGCCATGTTGGCGATGAACCCCAGGATCGGCAGCATGATCAACAGCGCCAGCACGCGCGGCAATACCAGAACCTCGATCGGGTCCAGCCCAAGCGTGCGCATCGCGTCGATCTCTTCCTGCACCTTCATCGACCCGACCGAGGCCGTAAACGCAGAACCCGACCGGCCCGCCACGATAATAGCTGTCAGCAGGATCCCCAACTCGCGCAGAACCGAGATCGAAATCAGCTCGACAACGAACACTTCCGCTCCGAACTGCTGCAACTGTGTCGCGCCCTGAAACGCCAGCACGACACCGATCAGAAATCCCATCAGCGCCACGATCGGCACCGCCTTGAATCCCGCGTCATCCATCTGGCTGACCAGAGACGCCCCCCGCAACGTCCATGGCCGCACCAGCCCCTTGGCCAGCGCCGCCAGAGTCTGCCCCAGAAAACTCAATATCGAGGCGGTGTCCTTCCCCGCCCCAACCACACCCTTGCCCAGCCGCTCAAGCCAAGGCACAAGGCCGCGCGCGGCCTCCTCCTCGCCATGTTCTTCCGGTATGGCGTCGCGCACCGTATCAATCAGCGCCCGGTGCGCGTCCTTCACGCCCACAAGCTCCACCGCGACACCCTCCGCCTGCAACCGTGCCATCAGATCGCAGATCAGCCAGGCGCCGCCGGTATCCACGACATCCACTTCGCTCATGTCGATGCGCAATGGCCCCGTCCCGCCCGACAAGTCGGCAAAGCGCTTCTCGACGGTTCCCAACGAACGCGTCAGGAACCGCCCGGCCAGATGCAGGACGGCCCCCGAATCGGACCCCTCCAATGTGAGACTTGGCGCAGACATGGGCCAATCAAAGGTGGATTCGCCCGTCAACTGCAATCAAAACCTCGGAAATCGCGCGCGAATCCTGCCCTTCGTCGCGGACAAACCGCACGGCCGGCGCCCCACCCGCGCCTATTCCCCCCGCGCCCGCCATTCGCGCCACCGCAACACCGCATTGGCACCGATCTCGCGCAACGGGCGCGGCGGCAGGCGTTTGGGGTCCGGCTGGGTACTGAAATGACGGGTGATGTCGCTGGTCTCGCCACAGGCCAGCTCCGCCGCGCCGATACCCGTCAACGTCCCGCGCGCCGTGCCCAGCCCGTTCTGCACACAGGCCGAGAACACTCCCTCCTCCACCTCGCGATTGACCGCCACACCGTTCAGGCTCAGACACAGATGCCCGGCCCAGGCATGTTCCATCGCCATTCCGGCCAGTTGCGGGAACCGCGCATCGAACTTGCGTTGCATCACCCGCGCGGCCCGCGCCAGATCACCTGCCCGGGGGCGCATTCCGGGGCGCAGAACGGCGCAGCTGCGGGTCACGATCCGGTTGCCGCCCTGCCCGCTGTCGATCCGCCGCACCGTGGTGCCCATCGGGTCGGACGGCGTGATCCCCCAGCGCGGCGCCCCGCCCAACGCCGCCAGCGCCTCCGGGCCAAGCTCCGGCGTCATCACCGCGAACAGGAAGATCTGCATCAGCCGGTCACGGGCATAACCGAAACTCTCCAGATGCCCGTTGACCGCCAGGATCACCCGCCCCGCCGACACCGCCCCGCGCGGCGTCTGCACCCGCCAGCCGCTGCCATCCCTGCGGTATCCCGTGACCGGCGAGGCCTCGTAGACATCCACGCCACTGCGTGTCAGTCCCGCCGCCAGCCCGCGCACATACCCGGCCGGCTGCAACATTACCGTGCCCGGCGTATACAGCCCCGAGCGGTAATACCCGCTGCCCGTCAAGTCGCGCATCTGGCGCGCATCCAGCATTTCGCAAGGCTCGCCCAGCGCCTCCAGGTGCCGTGCATAGCTTTCGTTATGGGCCATGGCCGCAGCACCCGCCGCGCCATTCACCTTGCCCGCCGGGTCCAGGTATTCGGGCGCAATACCATAAGCCCGCGCGGCGTCCGCGGCAAATTCCTGGGCCCGCCGGTTCAGCGCAATCAGCGCCCGTTCGTCCCCCGCGCCGGCATAATCCGCGCTGGTCAGATCATGCGGCAGATCGATCATGAAACCCGAATTGCGCCCCGCCGCGCCCTCGGCCACGCGCCCGGCCTCCAGCACCGCGATCCGCGCGCCTGGCTGCAACCCGGTCAGCCGCCGCGCCGCGCTCAGCCCGGCAAAGCCCGCGCCCACCACCACAAAATCCGCCGTCCGGTCCGCCTCCAGCACGCGCGGCGCGCCCTGCGGCTCCAGAATGGCATTCCACGCCGCCACCCCCCGCTGAACCGGAAGGCGGCGCGCCGTTCTCTGCATCAGTCCACCGCCTCGTCGGCATCATCGGCCAGATCGATCCACAGGGTCTTCAGCCGGGTATACTGATCATGCGCCGCCAATCCGTTGTCGCGCCCGCCGAACCCCGATTGACCATAGCCGCCAAACGGCGTCGTGATATCGCCCTCACCAAAACAGTTCACCGTCACCGTCCCCGCCCGAAGCGCCCGCGCGCCGCGAATGGCGCGTTTGACATCCGACGTGAAGATCGATGCACACAGCCCGTATTCGGTATCGTTGGCCAGCGCGATGGCCTCGTCAAACCCGGCCACCTCGATCACGCTCAGCACCGGCCCGAAAATCTCTTCACGCGCCAGCCGGTCGGAACTGTCCGGCACCGCAACCACCGTCGCCTCGACAAACCCATCCCTGGCCCGCCCTCCGATCAGAACATCACCCGCACCGCTCAGATACCCGGAAACCTTGTTGAAATGCGCCTTGCTGACCAACGCGCCCAACCGCGTTTCCGGGTTCAGCGGGTCGCCCGTGTTCCAGTGCCGCACATGGGCCTGGATCCGCGCCAGCAACGCGTCCCTGACCGCCCTGTGCACGATCAGACGCGAACTGGCCGAACAATTCTCGCCCATGTTCCAGAACGCCCCGTTCACCACATGCTGCGCCACACGGTCAAGATTGTCGGCATCCTCCAGCACCACCGCCGGGTTCTTGCCGCCCATTTCCAGCACCACCTCCTTGGCGTTGCTCTCCCCGGCATAGGTCAGGAACCGCTTGCCGGTTTCGGTTGACCCGGTGAACGACACCATGTCGATATCCATGTGCCGCCCGATCGGCTCGCCCACCTCGGCCCCGCCCCCCGGCACCACGTTCAACACCCCCCGAGGCAGCCCGGCCTCGGCGGCCAGCCCGGCCACCCGCAAGGCCGTGAGCGCGGTTTCCTCGGCCGGTTTCACCACCACCGAACAGCCCGCCGCCAGCGCGGGCGCGATCTTCCAGGCCAGCATCAGCAAGGGGAAATTCCACGGCAGCACCAACCCCACCACCCCCACCGGCTCGCGCAGGATCATCGCGATGTGATCATCCGAAGGCGGCGACACCTGATCATAGATCTTGTCAATCGCCTCGGCGTGCCATGTCAGACAGTTGACGGTTTCGGGCAGATCGACGGTTTCGCAGTCAAAGATCGTCTTGCCGCTGTCCAGGCTCTCCATCACCGCCAGGTCGCGCGCGTTGCGCGCGATCAGCCTGGCCAGCCGGATCAGCACCGCCTTGCGCTCTGCCGGGGGGCGCCGCGCCCAGCGCCCGTCCTCGAACGCCGCCCGCGCCTTTTGCACGGCGAAATCCACGTCGTCCGCCCCACAGGCCGCCACCTGCGCCAGCACCTCGCCAGTGGCCGGGTTCACCGTGTCAAACACCGCCCCCGAAATCGCGGGCCGGTAGCTCCCGTCGATAAATGCCCCGCCCGGAAAATCCAGACCGGCGGCAATCGCGCCATATTCGTCCCGTGTCAGCAATGCCATGTCTCAGCCCTCCGCCTGTATGCCGGCAACCGTGCGGGTCAGCACCCCCACCACCTGTTCCAGCACCCGCTTGTCGTCCTTGTTCAGCCCCTTCAGGGGCGCGCGCACGGCCTCTGCCGGGATGCCGTTCAGCGTCACGCCATATTTGATCGTCTGGATGAACTTTCCGCCCTGCTCCAGCACCCGCATCAGCGGCAACATCGCCGACATGATCCGCCGCCCTCTGGCGAAATCGCCGTCCCGCCGACAGGCGTCATACAGCGCCACATGTTCGCGCGGCAGAAAATTTGATCCGCCGCACACCCAGAACGGCGCGCCCCAGGCAAAGAACTCCAGCGCCTGATCGTCCATGCCACAGCCCAGCGCGATATGCGGGTATTCCCGCGCCAACAGATGCACCCGGTTGATATCGCCCGAGCTTTCCTTGATGCCACAGAAATTCCGGCTGCGCCCCACCCGGTCCAGAAAGTCTTCGCCCATCATCGTCCCGGTCCGGCCGGGGTAATTGTACAACATCACCGGCAGATTGGCCGCCTTGTCGATGGCCAGCGCATTCAGCGCATTTTCCCGATCCGTCGGCACCGCATAGGGCGGGCTGGCCAGCAGGATCGCATCCGCCCCCATCTCGCGCCCGCCAAGGGCCAGCGCGATCGAGTCGCCGGTCAGCATCGCGCCGGTGCCCATCACAAATGGCAGCCGCGTGCCCAGCCGGTCTTTCGTGAACCGCGCAATCTCCAGCCGTTCGGCAACTGTCTGGGCGTAATTCTCGCCCGTGGATCCGCCCGAGATCAGCCCGTGCACCCCGTTTTCAACAAGGTAGTCCACCACATCGGCCAGCGCCTCCCAGTTCACCGCCCCGTCGGCGTGATAGGGTGTCACCACCGGCGTATATATGCCCTCGAACCGGAATATCGGTGTCATCTCATCCCCTCCGCCGCTCCGGGCATCGCGCCCAATGTCATGGTCAGCCCGTCCGGCATCACGAACATCTCGATATGGCCGCGCGACAGGTTCCAATGCGCCTCGGCCAAAGCCTCTGCCGCATCCGCGTCGCGCGCCTCGATCGCGGCTATGATCGCCTCGTGATGCGCGCTGGCCTCGGCCACGTTCTCGGCCATCCGCGCGTCGCCGGGCCGGTAGAACGTCATCGAGATCCTTGCGTGATCAATCAACAGCCGGTGAAAGCTGGGCAACAGATAGACATTGCCCGCCATCTCGCCCGTGACCTCGTGAAACCGGTTGTTGGCCAGCGCCCGGTCCGCGCCGCCACCCGTGCGCAACGTCGCCCGAAACGCCGCCTGTGCGTCCTTCAGCGCGGCAATCTGCACCGGTGTGGCATTCAGCGCCGCCAGCCGCAGGATCGCGCCATAGATCATCGGTGCCGCCAGAAAGAAATCGCGCAGCGTGGCATAGCCCATCTCGCTGACCCGCGCGCCGCGATTGGCGCGCAGATCCAGATAACCCGCGCCCGCCATCTCGCGGAACACCTCGCGCAGCGGTGTGCGCGACAGACCGAACGCCTGGCTCAGCGCGGCCTCGTCCAGATCGCTGCCCGGCGCCAGGCGCAGGGTCAGGATCGACATTTTCAGATGGTCATACAGCTGTTGCCGCCGCTGTCTGGCTTCATCTTTCATCATCGCTCCCCATGCCTGTGAACGCAAAGCGACTCATCCGCTTCCCCATTGCATATCTCATGTACTTTATTTGAATACACTTTGTACACAACAAATTCGTTCCCCCGTAACCCCCCGACGGATCGCGCCCCCGGGCCGTGTCTGTCCCTGTTGTGATCAGATCAGGTGCGCGCCGCTTCGAACTGCGCCCAAACCTCGCAAAACCGTTCGAAATCGAACCCGTCCCGCGCCGCTTCCAGCACGATCCCTTCGGTCTCCAACAATTTTCGGATCGCGCCTTCCAACGTTGCAATCACCGCTTGCGGCACCACCAGCGCGCCGTGCCGGTCGGCGTGGATCAGGTCGCCCACCGTCACCTCCATCCCGAAAATCGTCACCGGCGTGCCAACCTCGCGCACATGCACGAAACCGTGGCTCGGCCCGATCGATCCGGCAACCACCGGAAACCCCTCGGGCAGGTCGCCAAGATCGCGCATCACCCCGTTGGTCAGCGCCCCGACCATGCCAAACCCCTTGTGCACGCTGGTGTTGATCTCGCCCCAAAAGGCACCCACGGCATGGGGATAATCCACGTCTTCCACCACGGCAACCGAGGGCAACGGCCCGTCGGCCATATGCTTGTAATAGGCCATGCGCCGCGCGCGGATCACCTCGGGCGGCTCCTGCGGCGGATTGGCGGCGGCAATCCTGGCGGTGCGCGCATAGCCCACGATGGCCCCTTCCCCGGGCGCCGAACACAGCATGGTGCCGCGCGTGAAACGGTTGAAGCCGCGCTTGCCCTCGGCCACTTCGATCGCGTTGCACACGGTCGGCGTATCGACCTTGCGCAACAGCTCCAGCAATGATGGTGTCATAGGTCCTCCAGCCAGCGCCCCAGCGCTGCATTTGTCCGTTCGGGGGCTTCCAAGGTTGGCAAATGCCCCGCGTCCTCGATGATTTCCAACCGGCTGTTATTCAACAGCCCGTGTATCAACTCATGCCGTTCCACCGGGCACAGCACATCTTGCCGCCCGCACAGCACCAGCGCCGGCCCGTCAAAGCCGCGCAGCGTGTCGCACTGGTCGCGCCGGTCTCGCAAAGCCTTTGACTGGTTGATAAAAACATCCGGCCCAAGATCCGTTGCCATGACCATGCACAACTCCAGAATGGCCCCTCTGTCCGGCCCGTCCGCCAGGTAGTTCGGCTTCATCTCGTCCCGCATCACGCGGCGCAACTCGCCCGCCTTCGCCGCCGCGATCTGCGGCCCGCGCCGCGCCTTCGCCGCCTCGGTCTCGGCGAGCGGGTTGGTATCCATCAGCGCCATTCCCGCCACGCGCTCCGGCGCCCGCCGCAGCACTTCCATCGCCAGGATACCGCCCATCGACAGCCCGGCCATGGCAAACCGGGCGGGCGCGCAGGCCAGAACGTCCGCCGCCAGCGCACCCATGTCGTCACGCGCCCCCATCGGCATCGACATCATCGCCACCTTCCCGGAAAAGGCCGCGATCTGCGGCCCGAAAAGGCGCGCGTCGCACATCATGCCCGGCAGCAGCAAAAGGGGTGTCATCAGACCAGCCCCGCCCCCTCGGCCAGGGCGCCCAGCTTGGCATAGGCGATCTCCGGATCCACCGCGCCGAACCCGGCGAATGTGCCAAAGCCACAGTCGCTTCCCGCAATCACCCGCTCGCGCCCCACGATATCCACGAACCGCCCGATCCGCTGACGCACCAACTCGGGATGCTCGACGAAATTGGTCGTCGTGTCCACCACACCGGGGACCAGCACCTTGTCGTCGGGAATTTCCGCCTTGCGGTCACGGAACGTGGTCCATTCATGGGCATGGCGCGGGTTGGACGTTTCAAACAGCACATAACGCGATTTGGTTGCCATCAGCGTCGAAAACACCTTGTCCATGGCGATGTCACAGCAATGCGGGCCTTCGTAATTGCCCCAGCAGATATGCACGCGCACCCTGTCCTGCGGCACGTCCCGCAGCGCATGGTTCAGCGCCGCCACATGCATATCCGCCACCTTGACAAATTCCTCGTCGCCGAGATCGGTGAACAGCATGTGACGGCTGAGCGCAAGGTCCGGGCAATCCAGCTGCAAATCCAGCCCCGCCGCCACGATGGTTTCATATTCTGCCTTCATCGCATCGGCCAGCGCCGCAAGATAGGCCTCGCGCGTCTTGTAGAAATCGTTCTGCAAAAACAAGGAGATCACTCCGGGACTGGCGGCATTCATGAACCCGCGCTCCACCCCGTGCGCCGCCATCGCGGCCTTGAGGTTGGCGATATCCTTTTCCAGCTCGCCCTGCCCCTTCGATGTCACCGCGCCCACGCATTTGGGGCGCGCATATTGCGGTGTGCCGCCATCGTCGGCCAGCCGTTGCAGGAAGCCCGGAAACATCTTCAGATCGGCGGGCGCGTTGCGCTCGCTGTCTCCGGCAAACCCGGTGTAGCGATCCTTCACATAGGTGGCATAGGATATTTTCGAGGTTTCGCCATCGCTGACGATATCCACCCCGGCGGCCACCTGCCGGCGGACCGTTTCATCCACCGCCGCCGTCATGCAGGCATCGAACGCGGCCTGATCGAACGGCTTTTCATGCTCGCGCGCAAAGATGAAATCCACCACTTCTTGCGTGCGCGGCAGGCTGCCCACATGGGTTGTCGGAATACGCATCGGTCTGTCCTCTCACGGCTGTTTCAGCTTGCGCGCCAAAAGCACGCTGTGTTTTTCGCATTCCGGATCCTGTGCCAGAAACCCGGTCATCAACATCCCGCAATCTTCCAGCAGGCCGGCATATTCGGCCGGCGACAGGCTCGCGTGATATACGGTTTCGCCGCCGACACGCCCTGTCACCTCTGCGTTGCCATGCCCCACCGTCACCAGCAACTGCCCCCCGGGCTTCAGATGCCGCCCCAACAGGGGCAGACAGGCGCGTTGCTCGTTGCGGGTCAGATGAAAGAAACTGTCCCAGGCCACGATTCCGTCAAACTGCTCGCCCAGATCCAGCTTACGCATATCCGCCAGCCGCCAGTCGCCCTCGGGCCAGCGCCCGCGCGCAATCGCCAGCATCGCTTCGGCATAGTCCACGCCGGTATAACGAAACCCCTCGGCGATCAGCCAGCTTGCGATCGGCTCGCCCGCGCCGCATCCCAGGTCCAGCACCCGGGCGCCGCGCGGTAAACCGTCGGAAAACCGGGCCAGCCAGCGCGCCTCGAAAAGCTTGCGGCTCCGGTCGCGGTCAAACTGTTCGGCCTGGTCCTCGTAAATCTGCCGCGTCTTGTCCGACAGGTCCGTCGCCATCTCGCTCATTTCCTGTCCTTTCCCGTCCTTCCCCGTCCCGCATCGGGAGGCCGTCGCGCAACGGCCTCCCGTGCAACAGTGGCCTGGCTTAGCCCGCCCAGGTGGCCCCGGCCGGATCATCCGTCGCGGTGACGCGATAGAGGCTCGCCTCGCCCGTCATCGAGGGCGCCAGCGCGTGCCGTTCGCCCGCATTCACCAGACAGGTATCTCCGGGGTTGAGCACAGTCGCGCCCCCGTCATGGCGCAGCTTCCAATGGCCACGCACCGGCATCAGAACGGTCGGCTTGTCATGCGCGTGCATCTCGTCCGGGATCGAATTGCGGCTCAGGAATTCCACTTCGAATCCCGGCTTGTCCCGCAACAGCGCATCCTCGCCGATCACCTTGGCCGGCTTCCTGCCGGACAGCGCCATCAGATCCCAATAGCGCGCCACATAGTCGCGCACCACCGCCTCCACCGGCACTTCCGGGAAAGACTTCAGCTCTTCCTCGCGCAACACCGGCATCGGGCCCACGTTATGGGGCAGGCTCTCGCCCTTCTTGCTGTCATACAGAACACCGTTTTCCCCCAGGATCAGCCCGTGGTCCCGGGCGTCCTCGATCACCTGCGGCGCCCATGTCACGCCGCCTCCGGCATCGTCCCCTCCCAGAATGGCCATGATCATCCCGTAATCCGTCCCGATATTCTCGAACCCTCGGAAAATCCCGGTCGGAATGTTGAAGATATCGCCCTCCTCGGCCACGAATTCCCCGGCATCTCCCCAGCGCCCCCAGAAGAACCGCCAGCGGCCCCTGAGCACGAAAAACACTTCTGCGGTGGTGTGGCTGTGCAGCGAGTTGCGGCATTTGGGCGGCTGCCCCGCCGCACCGATGTTGAACCCGATCTTGTCAGTCAGGTGCACGTGCTGGTCGGGGCTTTCGCTGACGCCGCCGCCAATGATGGTAAAGTTCTCTTTCTGATCGCTGCCCGGCGTATGGGCGTCGATAAAGGCTGTCTTGCAGGGTTGCAGGTCGCCATAGCGCACGATGCGGTCTTGGATGGACATTTGCTTTTCTCCGTCGCGCCCCGAGGGTTTACCGGGGTCGCTTGCAAAATTGAAACGGTCTCGGGTCAGGCCCGGACAAGGTCTTTCAGATCACCCTGGCGGTCCCGGGCGGGCGGTTGTTCAGCCGGCGCGCCCGCAACGACTGGCGGTGCGCATGAAATCGCCGCCGCGCCTGGCTTTCGTCCAGCCCGACTGCCTTGCCTCCAACCACCTAAGCCCCCGTTTGCAGCAGGATCTGCTTCCAAACCGCGGTTTCATCAAACAGCGTGAATTCGCGCCGCACCTTGGGCTGGCCCGATATCACCGCGCCAAAATCGGCGTGACTGATCCCCAGAACATAGACCTCCGCCCCGGTCGGCACGCCAAACGCGCCCCAGCCTTCATGCTTGCCCCACAGGCTCCAGCGCACCGCAGCGCGCGGGCACATCATCTCGTCCTCGCGCCCGATCACATGCTCGACCGTGAACGCGGCATTCGGGAACGCGGCGCGCAGCCCCATCCAGAAACTGTCAACCGCGCCCCAACCATGGCCGGTAAGACCGCCCGGATATTCGCATTGCACCGCCCGGTCGTATTCGCTCTCGATCCGGCGCATGTCCGCGCCCATCATGCCGCTCAGCAAATCGGCATAGCGCGCGCCCCACGCATTGTCATTGCCCTTGCCTTTGTAGGGGCCCGGCTGGTCGGTATGCGGCGTCAGCGGCTTCACGCAGGCCTCCGGCCCGCCTTCCCGCTCGATCAGCCCGGCGGCGTATTCCTTGGGGTCCCACCCCATCTGGCGCACGATCGCGCCCTGGTCGCGGATCAGCCATTCATCGTTGATCTGGTTGTCGATCGCATGACAATCCGCCAGGATACGGTATCGCAACCGCTTGCCCGTGGCCTTGCCATATACGCCGTCCCGCGCATGGGTCGCGGTGGAAATGATCCGGTGAGACGACAACATCCCCTCTTCGGGCGTGCCACACCAGATCACGTCCTCGCCCAGCAATTCCCGGTCCGGGAATTCGGCCAGGGTGGCCATCGTGGCGCCGATGACGTTCTGGTTGCCGATCACCACCGACGCGGGCGAACGTACCACGATATCGTCGCCGTAATATTGGTGCAGCGTGGCAATGCCGCGATCTTCCCAGATCTCCCTGGTGATCCCGATGATGTAATCGGGAAAATCGACGAATTTGGGATCAAAGCCCTTCATGTTCCATCCTTGTCAAATTGCACCCTTGCCCCGGGCATTCTTGCCGATCCGCGCACCACCAGCGGTCCATCGATAGCCACCCGGCGCGGCGCGGCGGTATCAGGTGTCTCGATATGCGCCATAAGCGCGTCCACGGTCTCTTCCACCATCAGGTTCGCGCGCTGGCGCACCGTGGTCAGATTATAGGCGGCCCAGGCCGCCGGGGGCACGTCATCATACCCCACCACCGATACATCCTCGGGGATGCGCAGGCCCAGTTCGAACCGGATCACGTCCATCACGGCAAAGGCCATGTGGTCATTGGCCACGAATACCGCATCCGGCCGCATCGCCGGGGCCACGTCAAACAGCGCGCGCGCCGCCGCCTGCGCCTCCGCGGTGCGGTAGTCACCCACCGCACGGGCAAACAGCACCACCCCCGCCCCCGCAAGCCCGGCACGGAACCCGGCCTCGCGGTCGCGCTGCGTTGACGCGCCTTCCCACCCGGCGACATAGGCAATCCGCTCATGCCCTCCCGCCAGCAGGAACTCGGCCGCCTTGCGCCCGCCGGCAATATTATCCGACGTGACCGAGGTGATCCCGTCAATGTCCTGGCTTCTGTTGAACAGCACCACAGGCACCCCGGCCTGCTGGCACCGCGACGCGATGTCCGACGACATCGCCGCCGAGGCCATCACGATCCCGTCCACCTGATAGTCCAGAATTTCGGCCATCACGTCATCGATATTGCCCGCCGTCTGCGAGGCCATGAACACCAGCACGTGATAGCCCCTGGCCTGCAGCGCGTTGGACAACTTCTCCAGCGCCTCGGGGTAAAAGTGATTGTCCAGATAGGCCACGACCAGCCCGATGATCCGGCTCTTGCCCGACACCATCGCGCGGGCCAGCACATTCGGACGATACCCCAGTTCCGTCGCCGCGGCGCGCACCTTGGCTTCGGTCTTCTTGCTCACCGACGCCCCCGGCGTGAACACGCGGCTTACCGCCGACTGGCTCACACCGGCCCGTTGCGCAACCTGAAACGAGGTGATCTTGTCCTTCATCAATCCGCCGTCCAACCTCCGTCAATCAGCATGGACGCCCCCGTGACCAGCCCCGAGGCATCGGACGCCAGGTACACCACCGCCCCCATGATGTCCTCCACCTCGCCCACCCGGCCCAGCTTGATCTTTTCCTCGATCCATTTGCGCCGCTCAGGGATCGCAAGGGTCTGCGCGCCCAACGGCGTGCGAATGAAGGTCGGGCAAATCGTGTTGATCCGCACGTTGCGCGGTCCCCATTCGATCGCCATGGATTTCACCATGCCTTCCAGCCCGTGCTTTGTCGCGCAATAGACAGCGCGATCAATGCCTCCGACATGGCCCATCTGGCTGCTGACATGAATGATCGAACCGGGCCGGCCCGCATCGATCAACGCCCTGGCCCCAAAGGCGGACAGGAAATAGGCCGACCGCAGATTGACGCTCATCACGGCGTCATACGCTTCCGGGGTCGTCTCAACGGCCGGAGCATGGCGCGCCAACCCCGCCGAATTGACCACGATATCAAAGACATCGCCCACAAACATATCCGCCAGCGCGCCCAGATCGGTCTGGTCCAGCACCCGTGCCTCCGCGCTCAGCCCCCGCGCCGCCATGGCCGCGACTGTCTCCTCCAGCCTGGCCGCCCCGCGCGCCGCACAGACCACGTGCGCCCCCGCCTCGGCCAGCGCCACCGCACAGCCCTGCCCGATGCCAGACGACGCCCCGGTGACAAGCGCGCGCTTGCCCCCAAGGCCAAAAGACGGCGTGTGTGGCAGTTGGCTCATCAACTCATTCCATCCGGTATCTTCAGTCGGCCCATGTTGCGGACCTTGTTGAACTCGCGCAAGCGGGCAAACACGTCCACGCCCAACTGGTCATAGGCATCCAACAGATCGACAAGCACCCAGTTCTCGCGAATCCTGCCGTTTTCGATGCGCCAGAAATCAAGGCTGCGCATGGTGATCTTCCTGCCCGAAGGCGCAATGCCCATCCATCCACCGTGGGTCACGGTCTGGATCATGTCCGGCCAGCCCGTCACGGCGGCATAATCGCCATCCCCGAAAAAATGATAATCGATCTCGTCCACGTATTTCCCGCGATCCGGCATCCCGTTCAAAAACGGAATCTGGTGCCAGTTGCGAAATCCGCGAATGCCACGCCCCGTACCGATGCCCGACGGACCGTACCAGCTCATCGTGTCATGCCAGAACCGGTCCATCTCCATGACTTCCGGCCCCCCCCGCGACGGGTGGCGCTTCATATGCTCCAGCATGTCGATGATATGCTGACGCGATGCCGTCCCTTTTCGCATGTCATAGGGCCCCGGCACGATCCCGTCACAGGTGGCCGGCCCCGGCACATGCCATTCCCGGCCCAGCGACGGCGCCAGCGGCCAGGCATTGGCCTGAAGCATCACCTCGGGAATGTCCCACAACGCCTGAAACTCCGCGATCCTGCCATCCTCGATGCGGAAGAACTCGTGAAACCGCATATGCGTCTGATGGCCCGTCGGTGGAATATCCAGCCACGGCGCCTCGAACGTGCCGGTATAATAGCCGCCACAGCCAACCCATTCGGCCCCATCCTCATCCGGCCCCGCCATCACGATATAGTCGCGCCGCTCCAGGTCCGGCCAGGCGTCCAGCAATCCGCCATAGGCATGATCGCAAAACGCTTCGGCCCCCACCGTGTCCCCGAACGGAAAACACAGATGAAACACCGCGTCGGGCGCCGAAACCGCTCCCAGCAACGCCTTCAGCGCCCCCAGGTCAAAATCATACATCGCCGCCCGAACGGGTGCGATCAACTCTTTGTTCTGGCTCTGAACGTCCATCTTCATTGTTCCAAAAATACTCCGGGGAGCGCGAGGGGCTGGCCCCTCGCATCTGCCGCAAAAACCTTACTCCGCCGCGTCCCGACCGGGCGCGCCCTCGCCATAGGGCACGTTGATCCCGCCAAAGCGGCGTACGCGAATGTTGCACTGCTCGGCATGGCCGACAAATCCCTCCAGCATGCACAACCGTGACCCGTATTCCCCGATCAGCGTCGCCGCCTCATCGGTGGTCACTTTCTGATAGCTGTGCGTCTTCAGAAACTTGCCAACCCAAAGCCCCCCCGTATAGCGCCCGGCCTTCCTGGTGGGCAGCGTATGGTTGGTGCCGATCACCTTGTCGCCATTGGCCACGTTGGTGCGCGCGCCCAGGAACAGCGCACCATAACAGGTCATGTTCTCCAGGAACCAGTCATCGCGCTCCGTCATCACCTGCACATGCTCGCTGGCATAGTCATCCGCCACGGCCAGCATCTCGTCATAACTGTCGCACAGAATCACTTCGCCATAATCTTCCCACGACACTTTCGCCGTGCCCGCCGTGGGCAGGATACCCAGAATGCGGTCGATCTCGGCCAGGGTCTCTTCGGCCAATTTGCGCGAGGTGGTCAGCAACACTGCGGGCGAGTTATAGCCATGTTCCGCCTGCCCCAGCAGGTCGGTCGCACACAGTTCCGCATCCACCGTGTCATCGGCGATCACCATGGTTTCCGTCGGCCCGGCAAACAGATCGATACCGACCCGGCCGAACAACTGCCGCTTGGCCTCGGCGACAAAGGCGTTGCCCGGCCCCACCAGCATATGCACCGGATCGATGGTCTCGGTCCCGATCGCCATGGCCCCGATCGCCTGGATACCGCCCATCACGTAAATCTCGTCCGCCCCCCCCAGATGCATCGCCGCGATCACGCCGGGATTGGGCTTGCCGTTGAACGGCGGGGTGCAGGCGACAATGCGCGGCACGCCCGCCACCTTGGCCGTGGCCACCGACATATGGGCGCTGGCCACCATCGGAAACTTGCCACCGGGGATGTAACAGCCCACCGATTGCACCGGAATATTCTTGTGGCCCAGGATCACGCCGGGCATGGTCTCGACCTCGATATCCAGCATCGAGTCCCGTTGCGCGCGGGCAAAATTCACAACCTGTTCCTGCGCAAACCTGATATCGGCCAGCTCGCGCGCACTCAGCTGCGCGATCAGCGCGTCAATCTCGTCCTGACTCAGCCGGAAACTCTCCGGCGAATACGCGTCGAACTTTTCCGACAAATCCCGCACCGCCGCGTCACCGCGCGTCTCGATATCCTTGAGCGTCGCCTCGACCACGGCGCGTGTCCTGGCGTCATCCTCGGCCCGGTCCGCTTCGGGCTTGCCCCGTTTCAGATATTCCATCGTCATTTTCCCATACCCGCCCCAGAGCCGCGCCGGGGCCTCCTTTGCCAGGTTCCGGGGCCGGCCCGGAACACGTTTCAATTCCCGTCGGGGCGCGGCGCCACTTTCGCGCCGTGATCATAGGCTTCCCAGCCCTCGCCGTTGAACAGGTCCACGCCCAGTTGCGCCGCCACATGGGCGAAATCCACGTTCACCCAGTTGTCCACGATCTTGCCATCGACCACTTTCCAGAAGTCCATGTAACGGATCTCCACCCGCTTTCCGGTCGGGGCGATACCCAGGAACTCCCCCGAATGGGTGGCTTCCTGACGGCCAAAGGCCGCCGCCCACTCGCCCATGTACAGCCGGGCCTCATCAACACATACCTTATCGGAAAACGCCGCCTGAAAGGGGCGTTGCCAATTGTCCTGGAATTCCTTCAACCCGGTCTTGGTGCCGCACCCCCGGTTGCCGATCCAGCGGAACCCTTCGGCAAAAAACTCGCCGATGTCGTCAATCCTGTGGTCGTTCAGCCCGTCAACCATGCCTTCGATCACGGCGCGGGTCTGCTCTGTCTTGCTCATGTCCGTATCGCGGGTCAGGACCGCTTGTTCTGGACGGCTGGCTTTCATGGTCTCTTCCTTTCAGTATGCGTCGGGAGTGGTCTGTACCGGGGAAAATCCCCCGGACCAGATGAAATCCCGCGGCATCCTGTTCAGTGCCGGATGACGCCCCAGGGCCTTATGCCGCGCCGCACAGCTCATCACCCCTTCACCGCCCCCGCGGTCAGCCCGCTGACGATCTGGCGCTGGAATGCCATGACCAGGAAGAACAGCGGCGCGGTAATCGACACCGCGGCAGCCACCGCCACCACCTGGTCGGTGGTGGTGGTCTCGCGGTTGAACATGCCCGCAATGGCCGGAACCATGGTCTGGTTCTGCGCATCCAGCAGCAGCGAGGTCACAAGAAAATCGTTGTATCCCAACAGAAAGCTGAACAGCCCCGTGGTAATGACACCCGGCCACATCACCGGCATGATCACCCGGCGGAACGCCTGGAAATGGCTGCACCCGTCCACCCGCGCGGCCTCGTCCAGCTCGGCCGGGATGTTCTGGAAAAACGAGCGCAACATCCAGATCGTGAAGGGCTGGTTGATTGCCACCAGTACCGCGATCACCGCCATCGGCTTGCCATACAGCGTGGGCGCGTTCTCGCCCAGAACGGGGCTAAGCCACTCGGAAGAGCTGATGAACACCGGCAGATAGCCGGCCACCAGCACCGAATGCGGCAGGGCCCGAAAGATCAGCGCAATGATCAGTATCCAGAACGCCAGCGTGCTTCCCGACCGCGCCAGCCCATAGCCCGCCAGCGTGCCCACGGTCAGGGACACGGTGACAACCCCGGTGGTCACGATCAGCGAGTTCTTGAAATTGTTGGAAAACCCCCGGTCGATCCAGACCGTCTTGTAATGCTCCGGTGTCATGCCGATCACATCCCGCCCCAGCGGCCCCAGGATCGGGTTCAACAGGTTCAGCACCACCGGCAGGATCGCAAAAAACACAACCAGGAACCCCAGCACAGCCACCAGCCCGGCAATGATCCAGCCGAACACCACCTGTCCGCCGGGCGCATGGCTGCGCACCATCCCCGGCAGCTTGCGCGCGCACAGGCGGATCGTGACCCAGATCACCACGATACCCAGGACAATATCCAGAATCGAAAGCCCCTTGCCCGCCGCCAGCGTGTTCGGCCCCAGGATCACGTTCAGCGCGTTCGGATCATAAGCGTCCACCGGCGACTTGAAGCTCATCACCACGATCCAGAAGATCGGGAAAGCGGCGACCAGGCACCAGATGGCAAGGAAGCTGGCCGAAGTAAGTCTGAGCCCCAGCGGCTGTTGCAATGCGCGCGACGACATCTCAATGTCCTCCCTTGTGGTCGCGCCAGGTGCGGCGCAGCAGCGGGATCAGCAACAGGGCAATCCCGATCATGGTCAGCATGGCCGAGGCCGATGCGCGGCTGATGGACCGGTTCCCGGCCTCATCCGGCACAAGAAAGTCATAGGTCAGCCATTGCAGCGTGATGACATAGCCCTGCGAGGAAAAGCCGACGACTTCTTCAAAGGCGCGATAGGCGTCCATCAGGTGGATCATCGAGATAAAGACGATCAGCGGCATCAGATGCGGAATGACCACGTATTTCAGACGCTGCCAGCGGCTCGCGCCGTCGATAACCGCGCTTTCAAGCGCATCCGAGTTCACGGTCTGAAGCCCCGCGTAGAACACGATGGCGGCAAAGGGCGCGACGGACCAGACACGGTAAACCATCAGCAAAACCTCGATTGTCCAGGCCTGGGCAAACATCGCCACGTCCCGCGCCAGGTACCACTCCAGAAACGCGGTCAGGATACCGTCGCCGCGAAACAGCCAGTTGATCGACAAGGCGCCGATCACCGGTGTGATGATGAACGGCAACAGCGAGATGAAGATCACCGGGCCTTTGACCAGCCGCGAGGCATTGTTGATCATCAATGCAATCGCCAGCCCACCTCCCAGCACAAGTGGCAGAGTGACCAGCGTGAACATCAGCGTGAAGCGCAGCGCCTTCCAGAAATCGATCGACTGGAATGCCGCCCAGCTGCCCTGCGACAACGCCTCCCAGGCCCGTCCCAGTTCCAGCACGTTGCCATAGCTTTGCAGCCCGACATACGAGGTGGTGGTGACAATCTCGCCATCCTCGTCCAGCCTGGGAATGGACTTTTCCTCGGTCACGCAGGTCTGGGTCAGGAACCCCGGCGTGCAGGTTTCGGCCACAACGGTCTCGTAAACAGGCTGCGTCACATAAAAGCTGTTCTTGAACACAGTCGCCAGTGGAAAGGCGATGAACAGGAGCATCATAAAGACAGAGGGTCCGACGAAGGCTGCGAATGTCTTGAAATTCATGGCTCTGCCTTTCTCATGATCCTGCGAACATACCGGTCTGCGGGAAAAATCGGGGGGCCGAAGCCCCCCGAGGGGAGGAGAGGTCTTACTTCACAAGACCAGCTTCTTTCGCGGCCGAAACATAGGCGGCCTCGATATCCGCGAGGGTGGTTGCGGCGTCTTTTGCACCGGTCAGGTAGGCCGAGATGCCATTGCCCAGCGCGGTGTGCATGATGCCCATCGGACCCGAGGCCGGGTAGGGGCGCGCGCCTGCCGCGGCGGTGGCGGCCGCGCCCGCGGCCAGCGCACCGGGCTCGTAGCCCGGGATCAGCCAGACGGCGAGATCGTTGTTGGCCTTGACCATCTCTTCATCGATGCCCTCCATCGCCACCTGGAACGCGGCTTCGGCTTCCTCGTCCGAGATGTTGCTGGCGATCACGATTCCGTCCCACCACAGCGACGAGGCCGGGGCCGCCGATCCCATCGGCGCGGCCGCCATGATAACCTTGCCCACAACCTGGCTTTCGGCTTCGTCGTTCATCGCACCGGCTCGGCTGGCCCACAGGTTCGCCATGGCGATCTTGCCCTGCTGGAATTGCTGCTGCACATAGGTCGAGTCAGACACCAGGTATTCCGGGTCCATGTACTCGGTCAGCGCCTTCATCACCTCCAGCGCGGCCATGCCTTTTTCGTTGTTGATATTGGGCATGTTGCCCTGGGTGAAGAAATCGCCGCCCTCACCCAGGAAGTTGTTCACGAATTCCTCGGCCAGGTTCCAGCCGGTCTTGAACGTGCCGCCGATCGGATAGTCAACAACGCCGGCTTCCTTGATCTTGGCCGCCGCGTCCAGCATCTCGGCATAAGTCGTCGGCACCGCGATGCCAAGATCGCTCAGAATGTCCTCGCGATACATCAGGTGCTGGGCGTTCACCATCATGGCAATCGCGTAAGTGACACCATCAACCTTGATCAACTGGTTCGGGGTCAGGTTCTGACCGTACTTGGCCACCAGATCATCCAGCGGACGAATCGTCCCCGCATTGAGCAGCGGGATCATGGTCGAATTGGCGACCCCGCCAATATGATACAGCGACGGCTTCGCGGCAAAGGCTTCGGGCTGTTTCTCGCGAAAGTCCTGATCCAGCGAGGCGGCAAAGTTGCCGCATTCCGCCATCGCGTCGGTGACGGCCTTCCATGCCTGGAACCCCGCCGACAACGATTTGATCGGCGTGGTGTTTTCATAGGCACAGGCCGCCCAGGCTCCTGACGCCATCAGCGACATCGCGCCGGCCATTACAAGTTTCTTGAGCATCATCTATCTCCCGGTTGATGCAGGTCCGTCGTGCACGTCCGGACCCTGATATGCCGCCCCTTACAGACAGCAGGTTGCAGAGGCTCAGCCCCCGATGCGCGCGCCATCCTCGGTCGCTTCGTAAAGATGACAAATCTCCGCCGGCACCCGGATCGACACCATGTCGTCGATCTCGGCCCGGAAATTCTTGTCGGCCTTGACCGACACCAGCGCCCCACCGATGCGGATCGACACCATCGTGGCATCGCCCAGCAATTCCAGTGTGTAGATCGGCGCGTTGATCTGGCCCTGCCCGTCCTCGGCCAGCGCGGCATCCTCGGCCCGAAAGCCCAGTGTCACCGGGCCGTCCGGCGCCGTCAGCCCGCCGATCCGCGTATGCTGTGCGCTGAACACACCGCCCTTCACCTCGCCATCCATCAGGTTCATCGCCGGCGAGCCGATAAAGCTTGCCACAAAGGTATTGGCGGGATTGTCGTAAATCTCGGTCGGGCTGCCGACCTGCTGCACCACGCCCCGTTTCATCACCACAACCCGATCCGCCAGCGTCATCGCCTCGATCTGGTCATGGGTGACGTAAATCGTGGTCACGGCCAGTTCATGCGACAGGTTCTTGATCTGGGCGCGGGTGCTCACCCGCAACTTGGCGTCAAGGTTCGACAGCGGCTCGTCCATCAGGAACACATTGGGTTCGCGCACGATCGCACGGGCCAGAGCCACGCGCTGACGCTGACCACCCGAAAGCTCCGCCGGCTTGCGATGCAGGAACTCATCCAGCTCCACCATGGCGCTGGCACGGCGCACCTTCTCGTCATGAGTCGCCGGATCGATGCCGCGCACCTTCAACGGAAACCGGATATTCTCGTAAACGTTCATGTTCGGATACAGCGCGTAAGACTGGAACACCATCGCCACATCGCGATCCTTCGGCTCCAGGTCGTTCACCACCCTGCCGTCAATCGTGATGTCGCCCTCGGTGACATCCTCCAGACCGGCAATCATGCGCATGGTCGTGGTCTTGCCACAGCCCGACGGCCCCAGCAGCACCAGAAATTCCTTGTCCGCGATCGTCAGGTCGAAATTGTCGACCCCCACAAACGAGCCCCACCGCTTGCCCACATTGCGCAGTTGAATCTCGGCCATGTCCACCTCCCGGTCGGAATCGTTTTGCATACGCTTGCAAAATGGTAGGCGCGACATGTCACTTTAGGCAAGACATTTCTGCATACGTATGCAAAAATAGTGCTGACCCAGGGGAAACCACGACTCATGATCCCCACCAACCAACTGAGCACAAAAGGTAAATCCGGTGAGCTTCCAGGCTGAAAAAAACATCGTCCGCGCCTATTACAGCGCGCTCGAAAGTGCCGAAATCGCAGAAATTCCGCGCGTGACAGAGACGTTCTGCGCCCCGAATCTGCTCTGGCGGGGATTCCATCCCTTCAACGAAATCACCACGGCGCGCGCGGTGGCCGAACAATTCTGGCAGCCGCTGCGCAGCTCTTTCACCCGCCTGCAACGGCGCATGGATATCTTCATGGCCGGGCAGAATACGCTGTCGGCGGGTGGCGTCTGGGTCGTGTCGATGGGGCACTTGATGGGCCTGTTCGATCAGCCTTGGCTGGGCATTCGCCCCACTGGCAAACTCGCCATGCTGCGCTATTGCGCCTTTCACCGGGTCGACGGCGGCAGGATCACCGAAACGGCAATGTATTTCGACATCCCCCACCTGATGGTGCAGGCCGGGCAAAACCCCTTTCCGCCGCAAACCGCCGCCCACCTCGTTCAACCCGGCCCCCTCACTCATGACGGCCTGATGTTCGATCCCCAGCCCGCCGACGCGGGCGAAAAAACCCTCACCGCCATTCAGGCCATGATCCTTGACCTTGGCCAATGGCAGCTGGGCCTGCCGCTGGAAGAGGAACTCGCCCGCTCATGGGATGACAACATGCTCTGGTGGGGGCCCGAAGGCATCGGCGCCACCTACACGATCGCGCGCTATGCCCGCCAGCATTCCGGCCCCTTCCGCGCGTCCTTTACAGACCGCAGCAAAACCGCCCATATCTGTCGCCTTGCCGAAGGCCATTACGGCGGCTTCTTCGGCTGGCCCAATTTCACGGCCCGCCCAACGGGGGGCTTCATGGGTATGCCCGCCACCGGCAGCGCAGGCGAGTTTCGCGTGATCGACATCTACCGGCGCGGTACCGACAAGCTGGCCGAAAACTGGATCTTCATCGACCTGCTGCATTTCTGGAAAACCCAGGGCGTCGATATTCTGGCCCGCACCACGGGGATTGAAACACCATGAGGATCGACGCCCATCACCACCTTTGGGATCTCTCTGCCGTCACCTATCCGTGGCTGATGGAGCGCGGCGCGTGGCGGTTCTTTGGTGATCCCTCCCCGATCCAGCGCGACTACCTGCTGCCCGAATTCCGCGCCGATGCGGCGGCGCAGGGCATCTCTGGCTCGGTCCATATCCAGGTCGGTGCGGCCGATGGCTGGGCCGAGGCGCAATGGGTGCAGGCACAGGCCGATGCCAACCCCGGCTGGCCCCTGGCCCAGGTCGTGTTCTGCGACCTGGCGGCCCCCGACCGCGAGGCGCATCTGGACCGTTTCCAAACCCTGCCCACCCTGCGCGGCGCCCGCCAGATCGTGGGCCGCGCGCCGGGCGAGGATGCCGTTACCGGCACCAACAGGCTGCTGTCCGACCCTGCTTTTGTCGACGGTCTCAAATCGCTTGCCGCGCGGGGCCTGTCCTTTGATCTGCAACTCACTCCGGCGCTGATCCCGGCCACGGCGGATGTGCTGGAACAAGTGCCCGACCTTCCGGTCGCGCTCTGCCACGCCGGCTCCCCGCATGATCGCAGCGCGCAAGGCCTGCGCGACTGGGCAACCAGGCTCGAACGTCTCTCGGCCCTGCCCAACGTCACCTGCAAGCTCTCGGGGCTTGGCATGTTCGATCACGGCTGGAGCGTCGGGACAATCCGCCCGATCGTCGAAACCTGCCTGGCGCAATTCGGCCCGGCCCGCACCATGTTTGGCTCGAACTTCCCGGTCGACAGCCTTTATTCCAGCTACGCCGCGCTGGCCACGGCCTATGACACGCTGATTCCGGCCGACATGCAGCCGCAGGTGTTCGGCGCCACCGCACACGGCTTTTACCGGTTCTAGGGGCCTGCCCCCAAAACGGGCTGTCAAAAAGGATCTTGGCGGCGCGCGCGACTTGCCGATTTCCTGCGCGCCGCCCCGCCCGATCCCTGCCTCAGGTACCCAGCGGAACGCTTTAGGGTCAGGACCCATTAATCCTGACCCTAGTGGTTGTCGCGCGCCACGCCCCTGGTCTGCGCGATGCGCTGATATTTGACGGCGGGTTTCAGCACCATGCCCTTGTCGAACTGGTCCACCACCCCGCGCTGGATTTCCTGCCAGGGGGTCTGGCTCTCGGGATAGCCAAACCCGCCCCGCGCCTCCAACGCCGCGCGCCGCGCCGCCAGCGTGGCTTCGTCCAGCAGGATATCGGCCCGCCCCTTGCGCAGGTCGATGCGGATCACATCGCCCGTCTCCAGCAGCGCCAGCCCTCCCATCGCCGCCGCCTCGGGCGCGGCGTTCAGGATCGACGGGCTGCCCGACGTGCCCGATTGCCGCCCGTCGCCGATACAGGGCAGTTCCTCGATGCCCTGTTTCAAAAGGCTTGCGGGGGGCTGCATGTTCACCACCTCGGCCCCACCGGGATAGCCGATCGGCCCCGCGCCCCGGATCACCAGCACACAGCCGGCATCGATCTTCAGCGCCGGGTCGTCGATCCGGTCGTGATAATCTTCCGGCCCGTCAAACACGATGGCCCGCCCCTCGAACGCCTCCGGGTCCTCCGGGTTGCTCAGATAACGCGCCCGAAAATCCTCGGAAATCACCGATGTCTTCATGATCGCGCTGTCAAACAGGGTGCCGCGCAGGTTGATGAACCCCGCATCCTTTTTCAGCGGCGCGTCAAAAGGCCGGATCACATCCGCGTCCTGTACCCCGGCGCCGGCATAGTTCTCGCCCAGAGTGCGGCCATTCACCGTGATCGCCTCCGGGTGCGGCAGCGCGTCATGGGCCAGCAATTCCGCCATGATCCCCGCCACGCCCCCGGCATGATGGAAATCCTCCGCCAGATACGCCCCCGCCGGCTGCACATTGGCCAATAGCGGGATCCGATGCCCCAGCCGCTGCCAGTCGTCATTGGTCAGCCCGATCCCCAGATGGGCCGCC
Organism: Thiosulfatihalobacter marinus; assembly: GCF_016019955.1. Classification (GTDB taxonomy): domain Bacteria; phylum Pseudomonadota; class Alphaproteobacteria; order Rhodobacterales; family Rhodobacteraceae; genus Shimia; species Shimia marinus_A. The sequence goes on along the minus strand of NZ_JAECRZ010000001.1, from coordinate 28,027 downwards.
ACCGCGTTCAGATGGATCGGCGCGTTCGTGCTGCCGCCAATCGCGGAATTGGCCACAATGGCGTTTTCAAACGCCGCGCGCGTCATCACATCGCTGGGCTTGAGGTCTTCATGCACCATCTCGACGATGCGCTTGCCGGTGGCATAGCTGATCTGCCCGCGTTCGCGATAGGGCGCCGGGATCGACGCGCTGCCCGGCAACTGCATTCCCAGCGCCTCGGCCAGCGAATTCATCGTGCTTGCCGTGCCCATTGTGTTGCAATAGCCCACCGACGGGGCCGAGGCCGTGGCCACATCCATGAACTGGTCATACCCGATCTCGCCCGCCGCAAGCGCCTTGCGTGCCTGCCAGATCGCCGTGCCCGACCCGGCGCGCGTGCCCTTGTACCACCCGTTCAGCATTGGCCCCACCGACAGAGCAATCGCCGGAATATTCACCGTCGCCGCCGCCATCAACAGCGCCGGCGTGGTCTTGTCGCAACCGATGGTCAGCACCACGCCGTCAATCGGATAGCCATACAGGCTCTCGACCAGCCCCAGATAGGCCAGGTTCCGGTCAAGCGCCGCCGTCGGGCGCTTGCCGGTTTCCTGAATGGGATGCACCGGAAATTCGAAACAGATTCCGCCCGCGGCCACGATCCCTTCGCGCACACGCTTGGCCAGCTCGATATGATGGCGGTTGCAGGGGCTCAGATCGCTGCCGGTCTGTGCAATACCGATGATCGGCTTGCCCGATTGCAATTCCTCGCGCGTGATGCCGAAATTCAGATAGCGCTCGATATACAGCGCCGTCATGCCGGGGTTGTCGGGATTGTCAAACCACTGTTGGCTGCGCAACTTCATCTCGTAATCCTTTGAAACTGTGATGAAGGGTTTGCGCGGGCACGCCCCCAAGGTCAACCCCGCCGCCCGGCAAATTCCCCCCGCGGCACGCCAGAATTGGCCACAAACGCACACCACCGCCCGATCCGCGCCACATTCCTGCCCCATTGCGCTGCTTTCCTGAACGCGAACCGCATGAAAGGAGCCGCCCATGGCCCTGATCCTGATCTTTATCGGAAGCTTCATCGGCATCGTCACGGCCGCCGTGCAGATGCTGTTTCAGGATGTCGGTTTCTGGCAGGGGCTGGGCACCTATCTCGCGTTTTCCTTCGGTTTTCCAGCCGCCACCGGTCTTCTGGTCTGGAGCCTGCGCCCCGCCCCCCGCGATCTGGACGATTTCGGCTGGACCAAGGTCTAGGGTCAGGACCCATTAGTCCTGCACCACCCCGCCGATTCTTGATCAAACGCTCCAACTGAACCCTGTCGCCTTTTCAGACACATCCCACAGTCTTGACATGACCGCCTTGTCATGGGCGTGCGGGTTCAACGTACCCTTTCCGACCGGGCCGACGCATTCCATTCGGCCTGTCGGGCCGTACAGCGCCCGCTGCTCCAGCCCGCGTTCGGTCGCGCACATCACTTCCGGATAGGCGCCTTTCTCGGCGGTTTGCACCATTGGCGACTTGGTCATCAGCCACCACGCCACACGCGTCAGGAAACCGCCGCTTGTGCGGATCAGCGAAGTCGCGGAAGCCCCCGGATGGCATACATACACGTCCACCGATTTTCCCGCGGCCCTGACGCGATCCTGCAATTCATACGCAAACATCATCTGCGCCAGCTTGGATTGGCTGTAGACCGGGTTGGCGCTGTAGTTCCTGTCCCAGTTCATATCGTCGAACCGGATCGTCCTGGTCCCCATATTGTAGCCAAGGCTGGCCACGACCACGATCCGCCCTTGCGACTCCTCAACGCGGTCAAAAAGCATCCCGCGCAGCACGAAATGGCCGTAGTGGTTGGTACCAAGCTGGCTTTCAAAGCCGTCAACGGTCAGCTTCCGTGTCGGCACCTGCGCAATAGCGGCATTGCAGATCAGCGCATCAATGCGAGGGACTGTTGCCAGCACCTCACCTGCCGCCGCGCGAACGCTTGCCAGCTCGGACAGGTCCATGCGGACAAATCCAACCTCGGCCTCTGGCCCGAACTCCGTCTTCAGGTCCTTGACCGCAGCGTCGGATTTCCCGGCGTTGCGGTTCAGCATCACCACACGCGCGCCCTTTGACAAAAGAATGCGCGACGCCTGGAAACCGGCGCCCGCGTTGCCCCCGGTGATCACATAGGTTTTGCCCACGAGCGAGCCAAGCCGTTCGGGGGTCCAGCCCGCTGGTCCAAAAGTCCTGTCTGGCATTGTCATTCTCCTTGTGCCGCAGGCGGTCTTGCCGCGCGGGGTGCCATTCCGTCCAGAACATGCAAATAACTCTCATTTCAGCCTGACACCATGCGAATTCGTCGCGTTTTCTTGCCTGATTGTATCAAACCCATTGCGAATGCGCCCTGAAAGGCCTTAGACAAGCTCCATGAGCAAAGACCGGATCAAGCACCTGATCGCGTCCCGCACCGATGATGACGGTCTGACGGAAACCGGCATCAAGGGCGTGCGCCTGTTTCGGGCAACCCGGGCGATCCCCTGTGCCCCGGTTGTCTACGAACCCTGTGTCGTCGCCATTGTCAGCGGGGCCAAGGAGGCTGTCTTTGACGGCCAGCGATATGTCTATGACGCGCGCCAATACCTGTGCTGTCCGATGTCGATGCCGGTCAAGGCGGGCACGCCCACTGCATCGCCCGACAATCCCCTCCTTGGCGTGTTCATCTCGCTCGACCCGCAGGCATTGACGACACTGGCGATGCAGATGGAGACCGCCGGCGGGGTGCTGCCCCCGGGCAAGAGCGGCCTGCCTGCGCAAGGGATCAAGCTGGCCCGATGGGATGCGGCCTTTGGCGATGCTCTGTATCGGCTGCTGACCCTTGGGACCAACCGGACGGATGCGGCGATCCTGGGGGATGCGCGATTGCGCGAGGTGCATTATGCTTTACTGAAGGGCGAGGCGGGGATATTTGCGCGGCAGGCTTTCGGCCCCGGAAATGCCATTGCGCGGTCCATCGCACAGGTTTCCGCCCGGCTGGATGCACCGATTTCGATTGATGACATGGCGGCCCGCGCAGGCATGAGCCGGGCGGTGTTTCACCGAAAATTCAAGCAGGCGACATCGATGGCTCCGATCCAGTTCGTGAAATCGATGCGGCTGAACAATGCCGCGATGAAGATTTCCGGCGGCATGACGGTCAACGAAGCGGCACTGGATGTCGGCTATGTCAGCCCGTCACAGTTCAGCAGAGAGTTCAAACGCATGTTCGGGCAGTCGCCGCGACACTGGAGCGAGGCCCAGCAGCTTCCGATCGGCGTGCGCTAACCTCCGGCACGCTGATTGCGGCCTTGTCCGGGGCAGACGGCGATACCCGCAATTCAAACGTCGCCGCGCCCCCGGTCTTCGGCCCAAAGCCGCCTTGCCCGGGCCAAACCGCGCCTCAGATTTCCCCGTCCAGCCGATCCCGGATCAACGCATCCACCCGCAGTTCGTCGGCAATCTTCATCTGCGCCCAGGTCGCCAGCAACCGGTTGATCCGCTCCTGATACCCCTTGCCCATGGCCCGGTAGAACCTGGCCACCGAGCGATCCACATACAGTGTGATCTTGTCCTTGGGCTCGTCCACATCCACGTCCTGTTCCAGCGTGTGCCAAGCCTCGGGCACATCCTCGCGCATGGCCGCCGGCAGCCACAGCTCGTTGTTCAGCCAGATCAGGTTGCGGGTCAGACGTTCGCGGGCGATGCGTTGGGTCTTGGTCGGCATGGTCGGTACTCCTCTTTGCCGCCACCCTGCCAGATCCGTCTTAACACCGCCCTGCGCCAGCGCACGGGCGCACCGTCGCAATACCGACGCAATACCGATCCCGCGCCGACCCGGCATTCCGGGCGATTGCGCCCGGCCTATGCCTCGGGCGGCACCGGGCGCGGGCGGCCGTTTTCGTCGATCGCCACATAGGTAAAGACCGCCTCTGTCACCTTCTCCGAGATCCCCCGGTGACGGCGCTTGGCCCAGGCCTCGATCCGTATCCCCATCGAGCTGCGCCCCACCCGCTCCACCCAGGCCCACACCGCCAGGATGTCGCCCACCTGCACCGGGCGGATGAATTTCATCGCATCCACCCCCACCGTGGTCACGCGCCCCTGCCCGCGCTGCGCCGCCACGATGCCGCTGGCAATATCCATCTGGCTCAGCACCCAGCCGCCAAAGATATCGCCATTCACATTCACATCCGCCGGCATGGCCTGTACCCGCAAAGTGGCCTCGCCGGTGGGTTGGGTTTCTTGCGCCATGTCACTGTTCCCTGTCCTGGTTCGCTGCCACCCTAACCCTCTGGCGCGGCGCGCGAAAGCTGGTAGAACCGGCATAACGCCAACCCCGGGGGACAAGCGCTGATGAAATTCGACATCCTCGTGATCGGCGCCGGCCCCGCGGGCAGCGCCGCGGCCACATGGGCCGCGCGCCAGGGCCGGCGCGTGGCCCTGATCGACAAGGCGCGCTTTCCCCGCGACAAGCTGTGCGGCGGTCTGTTCACCGAGCGTAGCCGCGCCACCTATCGCGCGGTCTTCGGGCAGGATTTCGATCTGTCCCGCGCCATCAGCCGCACCGAAATCGCCTTCTGGCACACCGGCCGCACCCTTGCGGTGCTGCACGATATCCCGCCCCTGCACCTGACCATGCGGCGCGATCTGGACGACACGCTGTTCCGCCACGCGCTGCACGCCGGAGCCGCCGACTACTCGGGCCGTGCCATCGCGCAACTCTCTGACAATACGGTCACTTTTCGCGACGGCACCACGATATCGGGCGATATCCTGATCGGCGCGGACGGGGTCAATTCCATTGTCGCCCGCCACCTCTTTGGCGCCGCTTTCTCCGGCGACAGCATCGGGTTCGGCCTTGAAATCGAGGTGCCCCCCACCGCGCAAGATCCCGCCAATCAGCCCCTGCGCATCGATTTCGCCGCCGCCAGTTGGGGCTATGGCTGGTCCTTCCCGAAACAGGGCTCCACCACCGTGGGCGTGGGCGGGCTGCACGCCCCCAACCCCGACATGAAGGCGCGGTTCTCGGACTACCTGCTCGGCCTTGGCCTCGATCCCGCGCAGACCCGCTTCAAGGGCCATTACCTGCCCTTTGGCGACTTTCGCCAAACGCCCGGGCGCGGCCCCGTGCTGCTGGCCGGAGATGCCGCCGGGCTGGTCGATCCGATCACCGGCGAGGGCATCGCCCTGGCCATGCAAAGCGGACAACTTGCCGCGCAGGCCGCGCTTGACGCGCTGGCCGCCGGGGCGCCCGAGACTGCCCTGCCCCGCTACCGGACCGCGCTAAAAGACATACACCGCAACCTGCGCATCGCCCGCCGCCTGCGCCGCATCATCTTCGCCCCGCGCTGGCAAAAGGCGTTCACCGCCACGTTCCGCCGTTCCGGCACGGTGCGGATGCAATACATGCGTCTGCTTGCGGGTGAACTGGACTATCCCGAACTGGCCCGCAGCGTGGTGGCGCGCCTGCCCCGGTACCTGCTGAACGCGCTGCGTCGCTAGGCCATGCCGGCGGCCGCCTCTCGGCAGAGGTTTCCCCTTACGTATGCGCCGTGATCCAGCTCACGATTGCCTGTGACGGCATCGCCCCCGACTGGCGCGCCCGCTCTTTACCATTTGAAAAGACGGCCATGGTAGGAATGCCCCGGATGCGGTATTTTGCACCCGCGTTCGGGTGGGCCTCGGTGTTCAGCTTGACCAGCCGCACCTGCCCTTGCAACGCCTGCGCCGCCGTCTGATATTGCGGCGCCATCTGGCGGCACGGCCCGCACCACGGCGCCCAGAAATCCACCACGATGGGCAGATCGTCATTGCGCGCCGCCTTTTCCAGCGTCGCCAGATCCACCTCGGCCACCGTGCCGCCCGCCAATTCCGCGCCACAGGTGCCGCATTTCGGCCCCGCCGCCAGCTTGTCAAACGGCACGCGATTCATCTGCCCACATGCCAGACATGTCAGTTTCTTCCCGGCCATCCCGGACCTCCAGATCACATTCCATTCAATCGATATATAGGCGCGCTATCCCGGCTTTGAACCCCGCCCCAGCATCAGCGGCACCAGAACCGGCAGCACCACCAGCCGCCCGACATGGCTGGCCGCGACAAACCCGGCATCCGCCGCCAACACACCGCCCATCGCGATCATGGTGTCCAGCCCACCGGGCGCAAACGCCACCACCACATGGCTCACCGGCATTCCCAGAAACGCCGCCACCGGCACCGCGAACAGCACCGCCATGCCCATCGCCACGCCAGTCACACACAACCCGGCCACGCTCATCTGCCCCAGCAGCTTGAGCGATATACCCGTGAACCGCGTCCCGATCAGCGTGCCGATTGCCACAAACCCCAGCAAGGCCAGGCCGGGATGCATCGCGCCGGGCGTCCACTCCAGCAAATGCGCCACCGCCGAAACGCCCATGCCCGCCAACAGGAAATGCGCCGGCACCTTCAGCCGCCGCAGCAGCGGCGCAATCGCGATCGTCGCCAGCACCAGCGCCGCCAACGCCCCCCATCCCATCACCGCATCCGGCGCGGCCACCGGACGATCCAGATCCGCCCCCGCCAGCATCAGCGCAAAAGGCACCGCCACCGTCATCGCCATCACCCGGATGGTCTGGATCACCGTGATCCGCGCCACATCCGCCTCCAGCGCCGTGCTCATCGCGATCACGAAACTCAGATGTCCGGGGGACGATGCCAGCACCGCCGCCCGGCGGTCGAACCCAAAGCCGCGCATCAGCATCCAGCGGCACAGGAACATGATCGCCACCAGCATCACCACCAGCGCCAGCAAGGCAAACGGCCACTTGAGGATCGCCTCGCGCGCCTGCGCGTTCATGCCCGCGCCCACGCCGATCCCCACCACCAGAAACGCCAGGTCGCGCACCGGCACGGCAATCGCCAGCGGCAGCCCTGTCAACGCCAGCGCCCCCACCAGGATCGCAGGCCCTGTGATCTGATAAAGCGGCAGCCCGATCAGCCCGCCCAGCGCCGCCCCCGCCACGCCGGCCACCAACGTCAAGACGGTTTGCACCGCCGGATTATCCCTGATCCACTGCACCATGTCCGCCTGCTATCACAGCCACCGATATGCGCAAATCAAAAGGGCCGGGCTTGCGCCCGGCCCCCGCCCCCCGTCAGGAGCAATGGCAAGTCTCGCCTCAGTTCAGCGCCTTGTCGGTAATCATGTGCGTCCAGGCGCCTTCGGGCTTCATGGTGATGACAGGATCGGATCCGCCCGACAGCAGGCTTTCTACCGTCCGTTCGTAATCGGCCGGGTCCAGCGCGCCGTTGCTGCCCGCGGTCAGCTTGGCCACCTCACGCATCATCCGTTTCTGATGTTCCTCGGTCTGTGCACCCGATGCATCATTGTCCAGAACGATCATCGCGGCCTCGTCCGGGTTTTCCTCGGCCCATTTCCAGCCCTTCATCGACGCGCGCACGAACCGCACCATCCTGTCCGCAAAGGCCGGATCCTTCAGGTTGTCCTCCAGCACATACATGCCGTCTTCCAGCGTCGCGACGCCCTGATCCTCATACTTGAACACCACCAGGTCATCCGGGGTCAGGCCCGCATCGATGATCTGCCAGTATTCGTTATAGGTCATGGTCGACACACAGGCCGCCTGGCCTTGCAGGATCGGATCCACGTTGAAGCCCTGCTTAAGCACGGTCACACCGCCATCGGAACCATCCGTGGCCAGGCCCAGCTTGCTCATCCAGCTCAGGAAGGGGTATTCATTGCCATAGAACCACACGCCCAGCGTCTTGCCCGCGAAATCGGCCGGCGACGAGATCCCGGCATCCTTGCGGCAGGTCAGCATCATGCCCGACGATTTGAACGGCTGGGCGATATTCACCAGCGCCAGACCCTTTTCGCGGCTGGCCAGCGCCGACGGCATCCAGTCCAGAACCACATCGGCCCCGCCGCCCGCGATCACCTGCGCCGGCGCGATGTCCGGGCCGCCCGGCTTGATCGTGACATCCAGCCCCTCTTCCTTGTAAAAGCCCTTGTCCAGCGCCACGTAATAGCCCGCAAACTGCGCCTGCGTGACCCATTTCAGTTGCAGCGTCACGTCTTCCGCCGCCTGCGCCATGCCCGCAGCAAGGCCCAGCGCCGCCGCGCTGATGGTTTTCATCAGTGTCTTCATAGTTTTACTCTCCTTGTTGAACGTTTCATTATTGTTGTTGTCATGCTCATCCCCGTTGCGAAGGATGCCAGAATGTGACGGCTTTCTCCACAAGCGCCACACCGCCATAAAAGGCGGATCCCACAATGGCCGCGACCACGATCTCGGCCCAGACCATATCAAGCGCCAGCCGCCCCACCTCGGTCGAAATGCGAAACCCCATCCCCTTGATGGGCGAACCGAAGAACTCGGCCACGATAGCACCAATCAGCGCCAGCGTTGTCGAAATTTTCAGCCCGTTGAAGATGAACGGCATCGCGGCCGGCAGGCGCAGCTTCATCAGCGTCTGCCAATAGCCTGACGCATAGGTGCGCATCAGGTCGCGCTGCATCGCATCCGTGGCCTGAAGCCCCTGCACCGTGTTCACCAGCATCGGGAAAAACACCATCACCACCACCACGGCGGCCTTGGACTGCCAGTCAAAACCGAACCACATCACCAGGATCGGCGCCATGCCGATGATCGGTAGGGCCGCCACGAAATTGCCCACCGGCAACAGCCCGCGTTGCAGGAACGGAAACCGGTCGATCACCACCGCCGTCAGGAACGCCGCGCCGCAGCCGATGACATAGCCCGACAACGCGCCCTTGATCGCGGTCTGCACAAAATCCTCCCACAGGATCGGCAGCGACGTGCCAAACCGGATCAGGATCGCCGAAGGCGGCGGCAACAAAACCGGGTTGATCTCGAACCCACGCACCACGCCTTCCCAGATCAACACCAGCGTGACGCCAAAGATGACCGGCACCGCCAACGCGCGCGCCCGCGTGCGCGGCTGCCGCGCCAGCCAGACATTCAGCGCCCAGCCGCCCAGCCAGATACCGATCGCTGCAATCAACCACCCCATCACGCCATCCCCATCCGCTTGAGAACCGCCTTCTGCACAAACCCGATAAGCCCCACAAGACTGGCCGCCAGGGCCGCCGCCGTGATCAGCGCGCTCCATATCTGGATCGTCTGCCCGTAATAACTCCCCGCCAGAAGCCGCGCGCCAAGGCCCGCCACGGCGCCCGTGGGCAACTCACCCACGATCGCCCCCACCAGCGACGCTGCCATCGCCACCTTGAGCGAGGTGAACAGATACGGCATCGAGCTCGGCAACCGCAGCTTCCGGAACTCCTGCCCCCCGCTGGCGTTCCAGGTCTTCATCTGGTCCAGCTGCATCCGCCCGGGGCTGCGCAGCCCCTTGACCATGCCGACAACCACCGGGAAGAACGACAGATACATGGAAATCACCGCCTTGGGCAAAAGCCCGGATATGCCGATCGCGTTCAACACCACGATGATCATCGGCGCAATCGCCAGGATCGGAATGGTCTGGCTGGCGATCACCCAGGGCATCACGCTCATGTCCATGGTCCGGTTGTAAACGATCCCCACCGCCAGCCCGATGCCCAGCGCCGTGCCCATCACGAACCCCAGCAAGGTCGAACTCAGCGTGATCCAGCTGTGATAGATCAGCGAACGCTTGGAAAACGCCCGCCCCGAGGCCACCATCCCGCCGGTCGTCTTCCATATCTCACGCCCCACCTGGTGGGGCGCCGGCAGCTTGGGCTTGTCCTGGCTCAACGTGTCGGCAATCAGCTCGGATGTGCTCAGCTCCACCCCGGCGCGCTTGGCCTTGTCATAGGCCCAGGCCGAATTCAACGCCACCGCCCCGGCATACCAAAGCACAAAAATGGCGATCACAACCGTGATCACCGGCCCGACACGATACCAAAGCGCGCTCATGCCACAACCTCCGTACCCATGACCAAAGCTGCTTTCATTGTTCCACAAATACTCAAAACGGCACGCCCGGTCTCACGGGCGGAATTGTTGAGTATTTTAAGAACAATGAAAGGAATTGGTGGTTTCCTGATCACGCGGTACAGGCTGGAGAGCCGATGGCCGTGAACGGTGAAAGGCTTTGCTTCCCCAAAAGGGGCAAGGCGGCGTTGCGGGGGCGGGATGTCAATCATCTTCGTGCCCCGCGCGCAATCCGTCGCGCACCCGGTGCGCGATTTCGATGAATTCCTTGCTGTCACGGATATCCAGCGGCCTCTCCTTTGGCAGCGGGCTGTCGATCACATCCGTTATCCGTCCCGGCCGGGGCGACATCACCACGATCTTGGTACTCAGATATACCGCCTCCGGGATCGAATGGGTGACAAAGCCGATGGTCTTGTTGGTGCGCGCCCACAAGTCGAGAAGCTGTTCGTTCAGGTGATCGCGCACGATCTCGTCCAGAGCGCCGAACGGCTCGTCCATCAACAGGATGTCGGCGTGGAACGCCAGGGCGCGCGCGATGCTCGCGCGCTGCTGCATCCCGCCGGACAATTGCCAGGGGTATTTCTTTTCGAAACCGTCCAGATGCACCAGGTCCAGCACCTCGCGCACCGCTTCGTCCTGTTCGGCCTTGTTCACCCCCATGATCTCCAGCGGCAGGCGGATATTGCCGCCGATCGTGCGCCAGGGATACAGCCCTGCGTGCTGGAACACATACCCATAGGCCCGCGCGCGCCGCGCCTCCTGCGCGCTCATCCCGTTCACCGTGATCTCACCGGCGGTTGGGTGCTCCAGGTCGGCAATCACCCGCAGGAAAGTGGTTTTGCCACAGCCGGACGGGCCGATGAAGCTTACGAAATCGCCCTTGTTGATCTCAAGGTTCACATCCTTGAGCGCATGGACCGGGCCGTCATTCGTCTGGAAGGTCAGGCTCAGGTTCTTGGCTTCGATGACAGGTGCGTCGCTCATACAGGTCTCACTTGTTTGCCCGTTTCGGGCAGGTCCAGTTCCCCGAGGAGCCATTTACGCCCCGGGGAAACCAATCAAACGCCGGTTGCGGGGATTCCGCTACGCTCAACCGGGCGCGGCGCGGTCAGCTCTTTCCACGTGGACAGCGCCCTGTTCACGGTCGCATTCGCCTCGCGCGCCACGAATTCGCCATGGCCCTCCTGCGTCTGGATCGCGCCATCATTCACGGCCACCTGTCCGCGTGTCAGCGTATAGCGCGGCAGGCCCTTGACCTGCTTGCCCTCGAACACGTTGTAATCGATCGCCGATTGCTGGCTGCCGGCCGAAATGGTCTTTTCCTTTTCAGGATCCCACACGACAATATCGGCATCCGCGCCCACCAGAATCGCACCCTTCTTCGGGTAACAGTTCAGGATCTTGGCAATATTGGTCGAAGTCACGGCGACAAACTCATTCATCGTCAACCGCCCCGTCGCCACCCCATGCGTCCACAGCATCGGCATCCGGTCCTCCAACCCGCCGGTGCCGTTCGGGATCTTGGTGAAATCCCCCACACCATAGCGTTTCTGTTCCGTGGTGAACGCACAATGATCGGTCGCCACAACCGACAACGACCCCGACTGCAACCCGGCCCACAAGCTGTCCTGATGCTGTTTGTTGCGAAAGGGCGGTGACATGACACGGCGCGCGGCGTGATCCCAATCGGTATTGAAATACTCGCTCTCGTCCAGCGTCAGATGCTGGATCAACGGCTCGCCCCAGACCCGCTTGCCCTGCATCCGCGCGCGCCGGATCGCCTCGTGGCTGTCCTCGCAGGACGTGTGCACCACATAAAGCGGCACACCGGCCATGTCGGCGATCATGATCGCGCGGTTGGTGGCCTCGCCCTCCACCTGCGGCGGGCGCGAATAGGCATGGGCTTCGGGCCCGGTATTGCCCTGTGCCAACAGCTTTGCACTCAACTCCGCCACCACGTCGCCATTCTCGGCATGCACCATGGCAATCCCGCCCAGCTCCGCCAGCCGCTGGAACGAGGCATAAAGCTCGTCGTCATTCACCATCAACGCGCCCTTGTAGGCCATGAAATGCTTGAACGTGTTGATCCCGCGCGTCTCGATCACGGTCTTGATGTCGTCAAACACCTGCTCGCCCCACCATGTCACCGCCATGTGAAAGGAGTAATCGCAATTGGCGCGCGTCGATTTGTTGTCCCAGCGTTTCAGCGCATCCAGCAGGCTCTCGCCCGGATTGGGCAACGCGAAATCCACCACCATCGTGGTGCCCCCGGCCAGACCAGCGCGCGTACCGCTTTCGAAATCATCGCTGGAATAGGTGCCCATGAACGGCATCTCCAGATGCGTATGCGGGTCAATTCCACCCGGCATCACGTAACACCCGCTGGCGTCCAGCGCCTTGTCCCCCTTCAGATCCGGCCCGATCCCGGCGATCACCCCGCCCTCAACCAGCACATCCGCCTTATAGGTCAGATCCGCCGTCACAATCGTTCCGTTCTTGATAACCGTCGACATTTCTCAAACTCCCTGTTGTTCTCTAGACCGACCCGAACACCCCGATCGCGTCGCCATGCACCCCGATATCCACGGGGCCGAATTTGCTTTCCGTCACCAGCGAAAAGGTTTCGGCAGACGGCACCCAGACCACCCGGTAGTCGCCATCGCTGCGCGTCACCGCCCAGCACATCATCGACACGCCCCCCGAAAACGTCACCTCAACCTCGACCGGCGCGATCATCGCCGCCCGGAACTCCGCCAACGTCACCCGGTGCCACTCGGCGCTCATCGGTGCGCCCCAGCCCACCACACGCGCCGCCCGCGCGGGGTCATAATCCCGCAACTCGGCGGCAATCAACGCCCGCACGCGCGCCGCATGGCTGATGTCCGCGATCATGATCCTGTCCGCCGTCCCTTCTTCATTTTGCCCCAAATACTCCGGGGGGTCCGGGGGGCTGGCCCCCCGGCATCCGCGTCACTCCACGATTTGTGCCGTTTCCAACACCGCATGCATCAGCACATCGGCACCGGCGGCGGCCCATTCCCTGGAAATCTCTTCCGCCTCGTTATGGCTCAGCCCGTCCACGCAGGGGCACATCACCATCGCCGTCGGCGCCACCTGGTTGATCCAGCAGGCATCATGCCCCGCCCCGGAAATGATATCCATATGCGAATAACCCAGCCGCTCCGCCGCGCCGCGCACCGCCCCGACACAGCCCTCATCGAACTGCACCGGGTCAAACCCGCCCACCTTCTCGAACGATATGCTCAGCCCCATCCCGTCGGCAATCTTCCGCCCCTCGACACGCAGCCGCGCCTCCATGTCCTCGATCACCGACAATTCGGGCGAGCGGAAATCCACCGTGAACACCACCTTGCCGGGGATCACGTTGCGCGAATTTGGATAGACATCGATATGCCCGGCCGCCCCCACCGCGTGCGGCGCATGGCTCCAGGCGATCTCGTCCACCTTCTCCAGCACCCGCGCCATGCCCAGCCCGGCGTTCCGGCGCATCGGCATCGGTGTCGATCCGGTGTGGCTGTCCTTGCCCTCGATCGTCACCTGCGTCCAGCTCAGCCCCTGCCCGTGGGTGACAACCCCGATATCCTTGCCCTCGGCCTCCAGGATCGGCCCCTGCTCGATATGCAACTCGAACATGGCATGCATCCCGCGCGCGCCCACCGGCTCGTCGCCACGCCAGCCGATCCGCTTCAGCTCGTCGCCGAACGTCTTGCCCTCGGCGTCCGTGCGCGCATAGGCCCAGTCCTCGGTATGCACACCGGCAAACACGCCAGAGGCCAGCATCGCCGGGGCAAACCGCGTGCCCTCCTCGTTGGTCCAGTTCGTCACCACGATCGGATGTTTCGTCCTGATCCCCAGATCCCTGATCGTGCGCAGGATCTCCAGCCCGCCCAGCACGCCCAGAACCCCGTCATATTTGCCGCCCGTCGGCTGGGTATCCAGATGCGACCCCACATAGACCGGCAAGGCCTCCGGGTCGGTTCCCGGATAGTGGGCAAACATGTTGCCCATCGTGTCCAGCCCCATGGTACAGCCCACATCCTCGCACCATTTCTGGAACAGGGCACGCCCCTCGCCATCCTCATCCGTCACCGTCTGGCGGTTGTTGCCCCCCGCCACGCCGGGACCGATCCTGGCCATCTCCATCAGGCTGTCCCACAGCCGGTCCGCGTTTACCTTCAGGTTTTCACCGGGTGCCGCCATGCCATTTTCTCCCCTGTTTCGCTGCGGGCCTCCTGGCCTCTTGCTTTCGCGCACTTCCTGACCGTATGGTCAAATTCAGAGCACCACACCCTGACCAAACGGTCAAGAAAATTCTCAAGGCAGGTTCCATGCCCCCCATCCGCCGCGCCAGCAGCAAGAAAGAACGCCGCCAGGAAAGCGAAAAGCTTATTTTGTCGGCAGCGGAAAAAGTCTTTGCCGAGGCAGGGTTTGGCGGGGCCACGATGCAGTTGATTGCCGATGTGGCCGGCCTGCCCAAGGCCAACCTGCACTATTATTTCCCCACCAAGGAATCGCTTTACCGACAGGTGGTGCAGAATATTTTCCAGATCTGGCTGCAAGCGGCCGACATCTTTGACGCCGCCGACGGCCCGGCCGAGGGAATCGGCGCCTATATCGACGCCAAGATGGAAATCTCGCGCCGCCACCCCGAAGGCTCCAAGGTCTGGGCCTCCGAGGTGATGCATGGTGCACCCGTCATCCAGGACTATCTCGAAACCACGCTGATGGAATGGACAGAGGGGCGCGCCGCGATTATCCGGCGCTGGACCGAAGAGGGCCGGATGGACCCGATCGATCCCGACCATCTGCTCTATATGCTTTGGGCCACAACCCAGCACTATGCCGATTTCGGCCACCAGATCGAAACGCTGAACGGCGGTGCGCCGCTGTCCGATACGCAATGGGACGCGGCCAAGGCCAGCGTCAAACAGATCATCCTGCGCGGCATCGGCGCGCTGGACTGACCCGAAAGGACCGCCATGGCCCCCGGCCCCGCCAAGAAACCCAGCCGCATCCAGCAACGCAACCGCAGGCGCATTCTGGATGCCGCGCTCGACGTGTTCTCCGGCCATGGCTATCGCGGCGCGACGCTGGATCAGATATCCGAGGAATCCGGCCTCTCCAAACCCAACATCCTGTATTATTTCGACGGCAAGAAGGACATCCATGTCACCCTTCTGAACCAGCTTATGGCAACCTGGCTCGATCCGCTCCGGGAAATGAATCCGGATGGCGATCCGCTTGACGAACTTCTGGCCTATGTGCACCGCAAACTGGAAATGAGCCGCGCCTACCCGCGCGAAAGCCGCCTCTTTGCCAATGAAATCCTGCAAGGCGCCCCGCGCATGGGGCCGCATCTCCTGTCCGGGCTGAAACCGCTCTTTGACGAAAAGACCGCCCTGATTCAACGCTGGATCGATGCCGGCAGGCTGGCCCCGGTCGATCCGCGTCACCTGATCTTCTCGATCTGGGCCACCACCCAGCATTATGCCGATTTCGACGCCCAGGTGCGGGTTCTGATGACCGGCGACAAGGCCATTCTGCAAGGCGCAGACGCCTATCTCGACACAATGTTCCGCAAACTGCTGACCCCCTAGCAGCGGCATTGGCGCGGCGCGCAGGCGGCGTCATTCCCGGCGGGATCACCAATCGTCCGCGCGGTTGCGGCAGGCATTTGGGCGACGGCCGTGAAGGCCGGGGCCAGCAATCGGATTTTGGCAGAGCCGCAAAACACCGGTATCCTGCGCCCCGCCGCGCCCCATCCCGGCCTCGGGTTGATCGCGCGCACTCTAACTCGGGTCGCGAAACCGGTTCACGATCGGATAGCGCCGGTCCAGCCAGAACGCCTTCTTGCTCAGCCGGGCACCGGGGGCGGACTGAAACCGCTTGTATTCACTGATGTAAATCAGGTGTTCGACCCGTTTGACGGTCTCGCGATCATACCCGGCGGCCACGCACTCGGCGACAGATTTGTCTTCATCCACCAGCATGAACAAAATCGCGTCCAGCACGTCATAGGGCGGCAGACTGTCCTCGTCCTTCTGGTCCGGTCGCAGCTCGGCACTTGGCGGCTTGTCGATGATCGCGGGCGGGATCACCTCGCCCGCGGGGCCACTCATCCACTCCCGATGCACCGCGTTGCGCCAGCGCGAGGTTTCGAACACCCGCGTCTTGTACATGTCCTTGATCGGGTTATAGCCGCCCGCCATGTCGCCATAGATCGTGGCATAGCCCACCGCCACCTCGGACTTGTTGCCGGTGGTCAGCAGCATCTCGCCAAACTTGTTGCTGAGCGCCATCAACAACAGGCCGCGCAGACGGCTCTGGATATTCTCTTCGGTCAACCCCGGCTCGGTGCCCGCAAACAAAGGCGCAAGTGTGTTGGTGATCGCCGCGCGCCCCTCGGCAATCGGCACAAAATCATACCGCACGCCCAGCCGCTTCGCGATATCCTCGGCATCGTCCAGCGAGCCTTGCGAGGTGTATTCGCTGGGCAGCATCACACAGCGCACGTTGTCCGCCCCCAGCGCGTCCACCGCGATCGTCGCCACCAGCGCGCTGTCGATCCCCCCCGACAGGCCCAGCAGCACCTTCCGGAACCCGGTCTTGCCCATATAGTCGCGCAACGCTTCCACACAGACCCGGTAATCCTGTTCCTCACCGGCAGGCAGCACCGCCCGGGGACCGGCTTCGCAGCGCCAGCCGCGCTCCGTCCGGGTAAACCCGACATGCGCCACCACCTCGTCAAAAACCGGCAACTGCATCGCCAGTTCCCCGCCGGGGTTCAGCACGAACGAGCCGCCGTCAAACACCTGGTCATCCTGTCCGCCCACCATGTTCAGATAGACCAGCGGCAGCCCGGTCTCGATCACACGCGCCACCATATGGGTCACGCGCCGGTCAAACTTGTCCCGATAATAGGGCGATCCGTTGGGCACGATCAGGATTTCGGCGCCGGTCTCCTGCATGGTTTCCGGCACATCCCCAAACCACGCATCCTCGCAGATCGGAGAGCCGATCCGCACCCCGTTTACGTCATACGGCCCGCTCACCGGCCCCGGATCGAACAGACGCGCCTCGTCGAACACCGTGTAGTTTGGCAAATGGTGTTTCAGCTGGCGATGCACCACCTTGCCCCCCTTCAGGACGAAATAGGCGTTGTACAGCTTGCCCGCATGGGCATACGGCCCGCCCACCGCAATCACCGGCCCATCGGCGCAATCGGCGGCCAGCCGGTCAATCACGTCCAGCGCCGCCGCCTGCAAGGCCGGCTTCAGGATCAGATCCTGCGCGTTATAGCCCACGATGAACATCTCCGGGAACGCCACCAGATCCGACCCGGCGTCCTTTGCCTGTTGCCAGACCTCGCGCACCCTGGCGGCATTGCCCTCCAGATCGCCCATCACGGGGTTGGCCTGGGCCATCGTCAGACGAAAAGTGTCAGCCATTCCGGCCTCCTGTCACATCGCTTGCAGGCAGATTTACCAGAACCGGCGGCGGGGAAAAGCGCAAAGGCGCAAAACCCGTTGCCCATGCCGCCCCCATGCCCTAGAATTTCGCAAAAGCCGCACAGCCGGCAGGGGCAAACCCATGGGGACCAAAAAGATGAGCAGAACTCAGGCACTTACCTTTGCCTTCCTGTTGGCCGCCGCGCCCGCGCTGGCCCAGGACGGGCAGGTCCTGACCAAACAATACGACGATGGCGGCGTCTACGAGGGCACCTTCAAGGGCGGGCTGCAACACGGGACCGGCACCTACCGGCTGCCCAACGGTTATGAATATTCCGGCCAGTGGATCGACGGCGAGATCAAGGGCATGGGCACGGCCCGCTTCCCCAACGGCTCGGTCTACGAGGGCGAATTCGCCAAGGGCAAACCGCACGGCATCGGCAAGATCACCTTCACCGATGGCGGCACTTACGAAGGCGAATGGGCCGAAGGCAAGATCACCGGCCAGGGCGTGGCGATCTACGCCAATGGCGTGCGCTACGAAGGCGGCTTCCTGAATGCCAATCACCACGGCAAGGGCGTGATGCTGTCGCCCGGCGGCTACCGCTACGAAGGCGACTGGATCAATGGCGTCAAGGAAGGTCTGGGCAGGATCACCTATGCCGACGGCACCGTCTATGACGGCGAAATCGTCGCCGGCGAACGCGCCGGCCAGGGCACGCTGACCATGGCGGACGGGCTGGTCTATTCCGGCACCTGGGCGAATGGCCAGATCGAAGGAACCGGAACCCTGACCCAGCCCAATGGCGATATGTATGTGGGACAACTGGTCGGCGGTCAGCGCCAGGGCGAAGGCCGCGTCACCTACGCAAATGGCGACGTGTACGAGGGCCAGTTCGAAGCCGACCAACGCCACGGCCAGGGCACTTTCACCGGCGCCGATGGCTATGTCTATGTGGGCAGCTGGGTCAATGGCCGAATCGAAGGCCAGGGCCAGGTCACTTATCCCGACGGCTCGGTCTATGCCGGCCAGTTCAAGGACGATCTGGCGGATGGCCAGGGCAGGATCACCTACCCCGATGGCTCGGTCTACGAAGGCGACTGGAAGAACGGCGTGATCGACGGCGTCGGCAGGGCCACCTATGCCAACGGGCTGACCTACGAGGGCGAATTCAAGAACGCCCGCAATCACGGCAACGGCGTGATGACCTATTCCGACGGCTACCGCTACGAAGGCGCCTGGGCGGATGGCCAGCGCCACGGCATGGGCAAGGCCACCTATGCGGATGGCACGGTCTATACCGGGCAGTTCGTCAACGGCCAGCGCGAAGGCGTCGGCGAGATCGTCATGCCGGACGGCTTCACCTATGCCGGGGAATGGAAAGCCGGAGAGATCGATGGCGTCGGCGTCGCCACCTATGCCAATGGCGATATCTACGAAGGCACGTTCAAGGCCGGCAAACGCCAGGGCGAAGGCACCATGCGCTATGCCGGCGGCGAAGAGGCCACCGGCCAATGGGACAACGGCGCGCTGCAAAACTGATTCCGGCCCCGGCCACCGCCCGGTTTCGCGCGGCCCCGTTTGCGCGCGGCCCCGTGTCGGGACGCGGCGCGGCCGAAGACCGGCCAATCCGGCAAATTCCCGCTTTTCATTCCTTTTTGCCAATCCTATAGTCTGCCCCATGATCAGTACGGCCCATATCGCATTCGACCACCAGCGCAGCCGCGCCCTGGCGGCCCTGGCGATTCCGGCCGGCCTCCTTCTGCTGCTAGCCCGCCTCTGAGCGTGCCATTGCCTGGCGCGACCGCTCAGAGGATGTGCCTTCGCGCCCCGCAACCAGCAGAAATCAGAAAGAACCCGACATGACCGATACCCCCCAGAACGACCGCGTTGTCATTTTCGACACCACCCTGCGCGACGGCGAACAAAGCCCCGGCGCCACCATGACCCATGACGAAAAGCTCGAAATCGCAGCCATGCTCGATGACATGGGCGTGGACATCATCGAGGCCGGCTTTCCGATCGCCTCCGAAGGCGATTTCGCCGCCGTGTCCGAGATCGCGAAAAACGCGGTGAACAGCCGCATCTGCGGCCTGGCGCGCGCCAATTTCGCCGATATCGACCGCTGCTGGGAGGCGGTGAAACACGCGCGGCTGAACCGTATCCACACCTTCATCGGCACCTCGCCGCTGCACCGCGCCATTCCCAACCTCACCATGGATGAGATGGCCGACAAGATCCACGAGACTGTGAGCCACGCCCGCAACCTGTGCGACAACGTGCAATGGTCGCCCATGGATGCCACCCGCACCGAATGGGACTACCTGTGCCGCGTGGTGGAGATCGCGATCAAGGCCGGCGCCAGCACGATCAACATCCCCGATACCGTCGGCTACACCGCCCCGGACGAAAGCGCGAGCCTGATCCGCCGCCTGATCGAAACCGTTCCCGGCGCGGACGAGGTGATCTTCGCCACCCATTGCCACAATGACCTTGGCATGGCCACGGCCAACGCGCTGGCCGCCGTCGCCGGTGGCGCGCGCCAGATCGAATGCACCATCAACGGGCTGGGCGAACGCGCCGGCAACACCGCGCTCGAAGAGGTGGTCATGGCAATGAAAACCCGCCACGACATCATGCCCTGGACCACCGGCATCGACACCACCAAGATCATGGCCATCTCCCGCCGCGTCGCCACGGTGTCGGGCTTTGCGGTGCAGTTCAACAAGGCGATCGTCGGCAAGAACGCCTTCGCCCATGAAAGCGGCATCCACCAGGACGGGATGCTCAAGAACCGCGAGAATTTCGAGATCATGCGCCCCGAGGATATCGGCCTCTCGGGCACCTCGCTGCCGCTGGGCAAACATTCGGGCCGCGCCGCGCTGCGCGACAAGCTGCACAATCTGGGCTTTGACGTGGGCGACAATCAGCTCAAGGACATCTTCGTCCGCTTCAAGGAACTGGCCGACCGCAA
The DNA here is from genome assembly GCF_016019955.1 of Thiosulfatihalobacter marinus. GTDB lineage: Bacteria > Pseudomonadota > Alphaproteobacteria > Rhodobacterales > Rhodobacteraceae > Shimia > Shimia marinus_A. The sequence continues at coordinate 7,635 of NZ_JAECRZ010000001.1, read as the reverse complement.
GAAAGAAGTCTTCGACGACGACATCATTGCATTGGTGCGCGTCGGCGAGGACGCCGAGAACGACACGCTGAAACTGGTCTCGATGAAAGTGGTCTGCGGCACCGGCGGTCCGGCCGAAGCCACCGTCGAAATGGAAATCGACGGGCGCGACGTGTCGGCCAGCGAAACCGGCGACGGCCCGGTGGACGCCACGTTCCGCGCCATCCGCGCCCTGCACCCCTCCTCGGCCCATCTGCAACTCTACCAGGTGCACGCCGTGACCGAAGGCACCGATGCCCAGGCCACGGTCTCTGTCCGGCTCGAAGAAGACGGCGTCATCGCCACCGGCCAGTCAGCCAATACCGACACGGTGGTCGCCTCCGCCAAGGCCTATATCCACGCTCTCAACCGCCTGATCGTGCGGCGCGGCAAGATGGGCCAGGGCGCGGATTCGCGCGAGATTTCCTACAAGGATCTCACCTGACCCCACTATGCCGGACCAAACCCACGGGCCGCCCCTCCGGGGCGGTCCTTCTGGTCCCCGGCCAAAGCATGACAAACCGGGCATGGGCGGCGCCAGGGCGAATCCCCCGCGCGCCGCGCCTGCGGCAAACGCCCCGATCGCAGATGAACATCCCGCAAACCCGCCGCCCACAGGCTTAACCGCGCGATTTCGCACGCCAGTACCGACGCAATACCGACGCGATACCAACGCAATGCCGCGCCCCGTTCCGCCCTGTTAACCTAGGCGAGTCACCCCGATTCGCCGCCCGCCCGCCACCTCACATCGCCCGCCCCGGACAGACATGCTTAACCTTTCATTGTTCCGAAAATACTCAAATCCCCAACGCCGCCGCCCGCGCAACCTGCCGGGCCTCACCCCAGCGCCGCGAAATGCCGCCCCAGCCGGTCCGCCTCGTCCTGCGCACCATAAGGCGCATTCACCACGAACAGCCCCGATCCCACCATCCGGTGCCCCTCCCGGACCGGTGGAAACCGCACCTCGTGGTGCAACATTTTTGGCAGTCCCTGTTGCTTGAGCGCCGCGATCATCCCCTTGTGGCCCGCGTCACTCAATATCGGGTACCACAAGGCGATCACCCCCACGTTCCACTTGCGATGCAGCTTGCCCACAAATCCCGGTATTGTCTTGTAATCACTCTTGATTTCATAACTCGGATCAATCATGCACAGCCCCCGGCGCGGCTCTGGCGGACAAACCCCCATCGCCATCCCGAACCCGTCCTGATGGTGGATCTTCGCCCCCGATCCGCGCATCGCAAGCCGCAAGGCATCGCATTCCTGCGGGTGCAACTCGGCCAGATGCATCCGGTCCGCGTCCCGTAACAACGCCGCCGCCAGCGCCGGAGACCCCGGATAGGCCGCATCGCCATGGCGCGCGCGAACATCTGCAAGCGCCTGATAATAGGGGTGTTTCTCTCCAAACCAGCCTTGCGCCACGCCAATCCCCGCCGCCGCCTCGCCGGTTTTCAACGCCGCCGCATCATCCAGCCGGTACAGCCCCCGCCCGGCATGGGTCTCCAGATAGCTGATCGGCTTGGGCTTCTGCCCCATATAGGCCAGCATGACCGCCAACAGCGCGTGCTTATGCACGTCCGCCAGATTGCCCGCATGGTAAATATGCTGATAGCTCAACATGTTGCGCCCCTTCTTCCTGACCCGGAGATGCCCATTTCGCGCCCGGAAATGCAAGCGCTTCCGGCAGGAACACCCCGCGCGGCGGATTCACGCGCATTTGCACCGGTCAGGGTCTTTCACAAACCGGCTGCACTCCATATAAGAAGGTCGGCCCGCAGCCGACAGAGTCGCGGGCCCTTTTTGAATTTCTGGGGAACGGAAAATACGCATGCTGGGAAATCTGGGCGGCCTGTTCACATCCGACATGGCCATCGACCTTGGAACGGCGAATACACTCGTCTACGTCAAGGGCAAAGGCATCATTCTCAGCGAACCCTCCGTGGTCGCCTATCATGTCAAGGACGGCGTGAAAAAGGTGCTCGCCGTGGGCGAGGACGCCAAGCTGATGCTGGGCCGCACACCCGGCTCGATCGAGGCCATCCGCCCGATGCGCGACGGGGTGATCGCCGATTTCGACACCGCTGAGGAGATGATCAAACACTTCATCCGCAAGGTGCACAAACGCTCGACCTTCTCCAAGCCTAAGATCATCGTCTGCGTCCCCCATGGCGCCACGCCGGTAGAGAAAAGGGCGATCCGGCAATCGGTTCTCAGCGCCGGCGCCCGCCGCGCGGGGCTGATCGCGGAACCCATCGCCGCCGCCATCGGCGCCGGGATGCCGATCACCGATCCCACCGGCAACATGGTGGTCGATATCGGCGGCGGCACCACCGAAGTGGCCGTGCTGAGCCTGGGCGACATCGTCTATGCGCGCTCGGTCCGGGTGGGCGGCGACCGTATGGACGAAGCCATCATCAACTATCTGCGCCGCCAGCAGAATCTGCTCGTCGGGGAATCCACCGCCGAGCGGATCAAGACCTCGATCGGCACCGCGCGCATGCCCGATGACGGGCGCGGCCAGTCGATGCAGATCCGCGGCCGCGACCTGCTGAACGGCGTGCCCAAGGAAACCGAAATCAGCCAGGCCCAGGTGGCCGAGGCGCTGGCCGAACCGGTTCAGCAGATCTGCGAGGCCGTGATGACCGCGCTCGAAGCCACCCCGCCCGACCTGGCGGCGGATATCGTGGATCGCGGCGTCATGCTCACCGGGGGCGGCGCGCTTCTGGGCGATCTCGATCTGGCGTTGCGCGAACAGACCGGCCTCGCCGTGTCGATCGCCGATGAAAGCCTCAACTGTGTCGCCATGGGCACCGGCAAGGCGTTGGAATACGAAAAACAGCTGCGCCACGCGATCGATTACGACAGCTGACGCGGCGCCGTTTGGACGGCGCGCGGGGGCGTGCTACATGTAACCCGTTGAACCTGAACCACTCCCGGGGGCAAGGTGGCCAGAGACCGCAACCAAGGCGAAGACTATTCAGGCCCGCTCAAGCGTTTGTTGTTGAGCGTTCTGGTGCTGTGTCTGATCGGCATCTTCCTGATCTGGCGGATCGACAGCCCCCGCGTAGAACGGTTTCGCGCACAGGTAACGGACCGGGTGGTGCCCAGCTTCGATTGGGCCATGGCACCAGTCACCGCCACGGTGAACCTGTTCCGCAACGTTCAAAGCTATCAGCGTATCGTCGAACAAAATCAGGAACTTCGGCGCGAGCTTCAGCAAATGAAGGCCTGGAAAGAGGCCGCGCTTCAGCTGGAACAGGAAAACGCCCGGCTGCTGGATCTCAACAACGTGCGGCTTGATCCCCGGCTGACCTATATCACCGGCGTGGTACTGGCCGACAGCGGTTCGCCTTTCCGCCAATCCGTGCTGCTCAATATCGGCGCACGCGACGGGGTCGTGGATGGCTGGGCCGCGATGGACGGAATCGGCCTGGTCGGGCGCATTTCCGGTGTCGGAAAATCCACGTCGCGTGTGATCCTGCTGACCGACAGTTCCAGCCGCATTCCCGCAATCATCCAGCCTTCCGGCCAGACCGCGCTGATCGCGGGCGACAACTCGATCGCGCCAAATGTGGATTTCCTGGAAACCCCGGAACTGGTGCGCCCGGGCGACCGGGTTGTCACGTCCGGGGATGGCGGCGTGTTTCCCGGCGGCCTGCTGATCGGCCATGTCGCCACCGATCCGGGAGGACGGCTGCGGGTGCGGCTGTCGGCGGATTACGAACGGCTGGAATTCCTGCGCGTCCTGCGGGATCGCGGCCAGGAAAAAGTCACCACGCCGGGCTCTGTGGTGGCCCCTGCGCAGGCCGCGGCGTCAGCAGGAGGGAACGATGGCTAGCGGACTGGTATCCCGCAAATGGGTGATGCGGCTTACGTTCGCCGTGCTGTGCCTGGCTATCCTTTTTCTTCAGCTTTTGCCGCTGGAAACAACTCCACGGCGCTGGGCCGGGCCAGACTGGCTTGTGGTACTGACCGTGGCCTGGGCTGCGCGGCAACCAAAATACACCCCGCCTGTTTTGGTCGCCGCACTGTTTCTTCTGGCCGATCTCCTGCTGCTGCGCCCTCCGGGGCTGCTGGCGGCGATCATGGTCGTGGCCACCCACTTCCTGAACAGCCGCGCCAGCGGGCTGCGCGCCGCCACCTTTACCACCGAATGGCTGACGGCCGCGGCGGTGATGGTGGGCGTGGCACTGACCTATCGGCTTGGGCTGACGATCTTCATGGTGCATCACGTGCCGCTGGGATTGCCGCTGATGCAGGTGATCATGAACATCGCCATCTACCCGCTCGTCGTGTTTCTTTCGGCAATTCTGTGCGGCGTGCGCCGAACCAAGGCGCGGGACACCGCCATGGGAGCCGTGACATGAGAAAATCGCCCGCCGAACTTGGCGCCAGCCACGCCCGCCTCAGCCGCCGCGCGCTCTTGCTGGGCGGCGCGCAGGTGGCCGTTGCCGGTGTTCTGGGCCTGCGGATGCGGTATCTGCAAGTTGACCAGGCCGAGCAGTTCCGCATGCTGGCCGAGGAAAACCGCATCAATATCCGCCTGATCCCTCCGGCGCGCGGCGAGATATTCGACCGCAACGGTGTCGTTCTTGCGCGCAACGAGCCCTCGTATCGCATCACCATGGTGCGCGAGGATGCCGGCGACGTGGACGCGGTGATCGCGCGTCTGGCCCGGCTGATCGAACTGGACCCGGCCGAGCTGGAACGGGCGATGACCGAAATGCACCGCTCGGCGCCATTCCTGCCCGTCACCATCGCCGATCGCGTGACCTGGAAGGAAATGAGCCGCGTTGCCGTCAACGCCCCGGCCCTGCCCGGCGTCACCCCCGAAGTGGGCCTGTCGCGCTACTATCCGCTGCGCGGGGATTTTGCGCATGTGCTGGGCTATGTCGGCCCGGTCTCCGATTACGACCTGTCCCGGATCGAAGATCCCGACCAGCTTTTGCGCATACCCCGTTTTCAGATCGGCAAGGTGGGGCTGGAGGCCAAGCTGGAAGAGCAACTGCGGGGCAAGGCCGGAACCAAGCGGGTCGAGGTCAATGCCGTGGGGCGTGTCATGCGCGAACTGGACCGGCGCGAGGGCCAGCAGGGCGACGACATGCAGTTGACCATCGACCAGGCGCTACAATCCTATACCCAGGCTCGTCTGGGGGAACAAAGCGCCTCGGTTGCGGTGGTGGATTGCCGCAACGGCGACGTGCTGACGCTGGCGTCCTCGCCTTCCTTCGATCCCAACAACTTTGTCGAGGGCATCTCGGTGGACGATTACCGCGCCCTTACGGAAAACCAGTTTCGTCCTCTGGCGGCCAAATCCGTTCAGGGCACTTACCCGCCCGGATCGACCTTCAAGATGGTCGTGGCGCTGGCGGCGCTTCAAGAGGGCAGCATAGACCCTGACGAAACGGTCTTTTGCCCGGGCTATCTGGAAATCGCCAACCGCCGGTTCCATTGCTGGAAACGCTCGGGCCACGGGCATGTCGCGTTGGGCGCCGCCCTGCGCGAAAGCTGCGATGTGTACTTCTATGATCTTGCGATGAAGACCGGCATTGACAAGATTTCGGCCATGGCCGAGCGGTTCGGGCTGGGATTGCGCTCTGATCTGCCGCTTTCCGGAATCGCCCATGGGTTGAATCCCTCGCGCGTCTGGAAGGAAACCGTCCGCGGTGAACCCTGGGTGATCGGCGACACCGTCAATACCTCGATCGGGCAGGGTTACGTGCAGACTTCCCCTCTCCAACTTGCGGTCATGACGGCGCGGCTGGCCTCGGGCAAGGATATTGAACCGCGGCTGGTCAAATCGATAAACGGGATCGAAACGCCCATTCCGGAACCCGCCTCCATGGGGTTCGACCCCGACCAGCTGCGCAGGGTTCAGAGCGGCATGTTCGAAGTGTCCAACCACCGGCGCGGCACGGCCTATGGCAGTCGCATTATCGAGGACGCCTTTCGCATGGCCGGCAAGACCGGCACCAGCCAGGTCCGCAACATCACCGCCGCCGAACGCGCCAGCGGCGTGATCCGCAACGAAGACCTGCCCTGGAACCGGCGCGACCACGCGTTGTTCGTGAATTTTGCCCCCTTCGAGGCCCCCGAGATCGCGGTGGCGGTGGTCGTCGAGCATGGCGGCGGCGGCTCCACGGCGGCGGCGCCGATCGCGCGTGACGTGACACTTCAGGCGCTTTACGGCGGCCCGCCACCCCTGATGGCCTATCCGGCCAAGGACCGCGAGCGAATCCGGGTCCAGCAAGAGGCGCTGGAGCGGCTTGCCCCCGGGCGCGAGATCACACGGCGGAACCGGGCATGAGCTATCTGGAATATTCTGTCAAATATGTCCCCACCGGGCTGCGCAAGGTGCTGTATCTGAACTGGCCGCTGATCCTGTTGCTGACGGCGGTGGCCGGGGTGGGCTTCATGATGCTTTATTCCGTCGCGGGCGGGTCGTTCTCGCCCTGGGCCGAACCGCAGATCAAACGCTATGTGCTGGGCCTGGGCCTGATGCTGTTCGTGGCAATGGTGCCGATCTGGTTCTGGCGCTCGGTTTCCGGGGCGGCCTATCTCGTGACCATACTGTTGCTGGTACTGGTCGAGTTCATGGGCAGTGTCGGCATGGGCGCCCAGCGCTGGATCGATCTCGGGTTCATGCGGCTGCAACCGTCCGAACTGATGAAGATCACGCTGGTGATGGCGCTGGCCGCCTATTACGACTGGCTGCCCGCCCGACGCACATCGCACCCGCTTTGGGTGCTGATCCCGGTTGTCCTGATCCTGCTGCCCACGGCGCTGGTCCTGCGCCAGCCCGATCTGGGAACCTCGATCCTGCTGATCACCGGCGGGGCGATCGTGATGTTCGTGGGCGGGGTGCACTGGGGTTATTTCGCGGTCGTGGCCGGGCTGGTGGCGGGTATGGTGGTTGCCGTGTTCCAGTCGCGTGGAACTGGCTGGCAACTCCTGAAAAATTACCAGTATCGCCGTATCGACACGTTTCTGGACCCGTCCATGGATCCGCTGGGCGCGGGCTATCACATCACTCAGTCCAAGATCGCGCTGGGTTCGGGAGGCTGGACCGGGCGCGGCTTCATGCAAGGCACGCAATCGCGGCTGAACTTTCTGCCAGAAAAACAGACCGATTTCATCTTTACGACCCTGGCCGAGGAGTTCGGCTTTGTCGGCGCTGTTTCGCTGTTGTCACTGTATCTGCTGATCGTGCTGTTCTGTGTCGCGTCCGCGCTGATGAACCGGGATCGCTATTCGTCCTTGCTGACGCTGGGCATCACCGGCGCCTTCTTCCTGTTTTTCGCGGTCAACATGGCAATGGTGATGGGGCTGGCTCCGGTTGTTGGCGTGCCCTTGCCGCTGGTCAGTTATGGCGGGTCGGCCATGCTGGTGTTGATGCTGGCTTTTGGCCTGGTGCAAAGCGCCCATGTGCACCGGCCGCGCTGAGAAGGGGCTCCCGCCCGTCATCGCCGCCCGCTGAGGCGGGCAGCTGTGCCGGTTGGGCCGGGGCGGCGGGGGGGGGGCCCCCCCCCCCCCCCCGCCCCCCCCGGCGCATAAAAGGCGGGCGGCGCCCAGGGGCCCCCCCGGGGAATCGCCAACGAAACCACCCAGTGGGCGCCC
>NZ_JAECRZ010000019.1 GCF_016019955.1 Thiosulfatihalobacter marinus | reverse complement strand
AAATTGGCGGCATGAAAACCAACCCGGATACACCTTAGATCAGCCGCTGAGCTGTCCGAAAAACCGGGACCACTTCAGAGCATGCTTTGGAGCGCATTCGGGAAATCCGAAGCACGGCAACGTCGGACGAAGTCGTAACAGGCTTAGATGGGTTGGCGGCTTCGATGAAGAGCATACACAAGAGACTGCGCATTCTGGACCCATTGAGTGTAAGCGGACGACAAGCACCCGAGACATTTTCGCTCACCCAGCTCATCAGCGAGACCCTTGAGGATCATCAGACTCAGTTCATAAGGCACGGAATTCATCTTAAGTATGAACCGCCAAAAGACCGCTTCACGACTAAGACGGTCAAAGGCTATGTTGTGCAGATATTCGAAAATCTACTTGCGAATTCTGTCTACTGGTTGAGCCTAGAAAAGGAGAAGTCGCCTCTGTTCGAGCCTCAGATCAATGTCAGCATTGTCGGCTCTCCGACTAGAATCATTTTTTCGGACAATGGCCCGGGGATCGACCCTGAACATAAAGATCGCATCTTTGATATGTTCTTCTCCTTAAAAGAGAGCAAGAAACGGCGCGGCTTAGGTCTTTACATCGCCAGGGCCAACGCCGTCGCAGCAGGTGGTTCACTCGAGCTACAAGAGGAGCCGGTCAACGATTTCGGGCGCCTGAATACATTTGAGTATTGTATTTCGGAACAAACCTAATGGATATCCAACAAAACGGCGTTGCTACAGCAATAATTGTCGATGACGGCGTAGATCCGTCACCCCTAGTGTCCGACCTTGGAAATGTGGATGATGAATGGTCGGTTTTCTGGGCTGATTTGACAGACGAGGACAAAGCGTTGCTCGATGAGATCTACCCCGAGCATAAGGATCTCGATGCGGAAGCACTGATCAAAGACCAGGCCTTCGTCACGCTAACATTTGAACGGCGGGAGGAATTTTCTGGTAACGCTCTCGGCAAGGTGTTTGAGGCATTCCTCGGAAATCAACAGCAAGTCCGGAAATTCATCGACGCTGCGGCCGCGAAGCTTGGTGGCATCGGCTTGAAAGTAAGCGAAATCGGAAGGGATTTCGTTGCCGCCGCAAAAGAGGCCGATCTTATTATTGTCGATCTGTTTCTTGGGTCTGAGCAAGCGGAGGGGGATAAGGAGCGATCCATCAGCGGCTTGAAAGAGATCTTGAAGGATCGGGCCGGCAACCCGCCTATTGTGATACTGACCTCTGCACACAACGGCCTCCATGACCTTCGCCATGAGTTTCGCGACAAGACGGGGCTACTGGCATCTGGCTTCAGGACCATCAAAAAGTCGGAAATTGAAAAGGACGGGCACCTTGAGCAGCTTGTCTTCGAATTGTCTGAGCATCGAGGAGATGCGCTGAAGCTGTGGGCGTTCCTAAAATCCTGGGAGACCGGGATCTCACAAGCGCTGCAACGTGCGCAAAGTGAAGTTCGGAAGCTCGATCTCGAGGATCTTTCTCACGTGAAACAGATGCTCTCGTCAGAAGGAGTGCCGTTGGGTGGCTACATGGTCGATATCATGGATGCAGTGCTGGCACATGAACTGGAGGCGGAACAAGGCGTTATCGACGCAGCGATCGCTCTCAACTCGCTAGAAGCGACGTCCTTTCCCCCGAATTCAATCACGGGGAACAAGAACACGCTTGAGGTTGTTCGTAAGACACTGTTTGTAAATGAAAAAAGAAGGCAACTTGATCCGAGTAGCGGCTTTCCAGTTTCACTAGGAGACATTCTTGCGATTTTACCGGAAGCGGACGGACCCGATGTTCGGAAAGGAACAATTTTTGAGGGTGACGAGCGACGCGTATTCCTCGTTCTGACACCCTTGTGCGATCTCGTGCGCGATCCACCAAAGGCCAAGCGCGTCCTATTGCTCGCGGGTGCCTTTCACGATCACAGCGCGCTCAACTTCAAAGCCGTAGCCAATGGAGTTCATACACCCGTCTTGGATTTGAATGCGGAATTGCGCGGTATCGTCAAATGGGACTTGAAGCATATTGAGACGATTGGGAGCGACGCGCTCACCAATCTTCTGTCGCCGCACGGCTCGTGTTTTGTTCCTGCGAGGTTGAAGGAGCATACGGCAATTGCGCTGCAACAAAAGTTACTCAGTGACTTGGGTCGGGTTGGAGAACTGAAAACCATGCCATCGATGTTCCCGGTTCGGTGTGCAGTGTATTTCACGAACAGCCACCGCGAACTTGTGCCATTGGCGACGAACCTCGATGGAATTCTGGTAGGTGAGAGCTCCAATCGGCTAGCCTTCGACGCTGCGCACAGGTTTGACTTTATGAAAGAGGTTCGGGCGGCTCTCGCGGAGGTCTACGATACTAGCAGGGCGAAACTCCAGTCGACCTTGGCTCCGAGCGCGTTAGATGCTCTGTTCACAACGGGTGTTGATTACAAGTCAGATGCCAAGCCGAAGCCCTGCAAAGTACCAGGTGATGGTGCAAGCGTAGACATTGGCAAGATCATCATCAATGCTTCCGCCCAAGAAACCTTTCAGGACGTCAATCAACATCAGGGAGCCGGTTTGATCTTCGAGTTAAGTGAAGAACCAGCGAATGGCTAGTTCAATGGATGGCAGCGCTACCCGGAAGAAATGGTTCGGCCCTTGACCAAGACCTCTTGGCCTACCTCTATTCGATATTGCTCCGGAAAGAAGTGCATCATCCATTGCTTGAGAATTCTCCAGGCGTCAGTCGGACCGATCATTGATGACACATCGATATAATCTGCGATTAGCTCGGCCGCCTGAGAATCCGAAACACCTGAACTGCTGGCAGAGACCACTTTCTGGACGACTTCCAGCTGCTGGAGTCGATCTGCAACGTACTCCAGGAACTGTTCCTCCGAGTAGCCTTTGGGCGGGCCAAGTGTTCTCAAATCGCGTTGCGCGAATTCGAAGGCTGACCGGACCATTTTTGCCTCGTCAAGTTCGCCGGCATATACCTTGAATAGCCGTTCCGGTGACGGGCAGAGGGGTATCCATCGAAAACCCGGATCATCGTCGTGCTCAACATCGATCGAGGTTGTCTTTGGGCGCTGAGCCGCTAGGTCTGCGGCCTGATGCGCGATCAGATCACGCAATTCGGCCGTCACCGAGACGCAGCTACTCATTAGCGATCTTTCCCATTTTTGGAGCTCATGTCGGCCCATATCTAACTCAACAAGAAGTTCGAGATTGGTTGGGAGACGCCAACCAAGCGCTCGCCCGGTCAGATTGGTATAGACAGTCACATTGGTATGGACACCACGCGCGACGGGTTTGATCGCGAAGGCCTGCCCGCCCGGCACGCCGTCGATCTCGAAGCCTTCCGTGTCGCCTGCGATGATCGAGCGAATGCTCTCGCCCTCGCCGAACTCGATCGTGGTCACATGGGTGAGCGAGACATTCAGTCGATAGACCTGGCCTTCCTGGTAGGTGGCCATCCATGTCGTCGATGAGCCCGACGAGCCGGTCGACCCGCTCAAGAGATTGGCCCGCGTCCTCGTAGCTGTTCTGGGCCGCAGCCGAGACGAGCGCACCGGTGGTGGCTTGCGTGGCCACACGGTTGGCACCGGGATTGCCGCTCGTGGCCATTTCCGAGAGGGTATCGTCGTCAAATCCGAGATCAGCCAGCACCCTGTCCATCTGGGTTTCAATCTCGCCCGCGCCGGAGCCCGACAGGCCGGAGAAATCACCTGTCTTGATGGCTTCGATGGTGGCGAGGATGTCGCCGAACTCCTGATCGAGCAGGCCGTTCAGCTCGTCCTCCATCTCGGTCCGGATGATTTCCGGAAGTTCGGCAAGGCGGGTGAGCGCTTCATAGGTTCTTTGCAGCTCCGCGAGTTGGTCCGTGAGTGTCGCAAGCTGTTCGCGGAGCTGCGTCAGCTGCTCGTTTTGCAGGATCTCGTCTTCGATCATCTGCCGGAGCTGCTGGATGTTTTGCGCGATGTTCTGGGTGTCGACGACGGGCACGCCTTGCGCCAGGGCAGGGGACAGGGTGCCAAGATGCAGGCCAATCCCAAGTGTCGTGGCCAAGGCCGTTCTCAGAAACATTCGTCCCATCAGTCAATCTCCCTGATCGTGAATTCCATGAACGCGCCCTCGGCCATGCGGGCGCTGGCCTGTGCCAGTTCTTCGGCGGAAAGGACGCGGGTGCGCGCCGCCTGTAGCCGGATGCGGGCCGCGACGAGGCGCACGAGTTCGGCGCGGGCATAGGTGTTGAGCGCGATGCTTTCCTGCACGTCTTCAGTCGCGGAAATCCGCGTGACGATGTCTTGGATACGCAGGGCAGCTTGCCTGATCGCAGCGGGTGAGTTGTTGCCATAAAAGGCCGCCCCATGACCCGTAAGGGAGAGGTTTGCATTGGCCAGAAGCGCGGGGTCGATCGTCCCAAGCGCTTCGATCCCGCCGATGCGGCTTAGGTAGAGATTGTAGCGTTCGGGGATGACCTGGACATAGTGCTGGGTCTCGGCAAAGGGCGGCACGCCCCCATATTCAAACACGCGGCCTGGTCCGGCGTTATAGGCGGCAAGCGCGTTGATGATATTGCCGTCGAAGGTGTTGAGCTGGGTCAAGAGATAGCGGGCACCGCCATGCACCTGCAGGTAGGGGCTGTCATAGTATTCTGGGTTGATGCCGAGATCGCTGGCGGTGCCCGGCATAATCTGGGTAAGGCCAAAGGCCCCGACCGGCGACCTTGCACCGATGGTGAAACGGCTTTCCTGCCAGATCAGCGCTTGGAGGAGCGCGCGCCACTGGACGGGGGACAGTCCGGCGCGCCCCACGCCCGCAAAGCCGCTGGTCTCCTGGGCGACGCGGATGATGAGCTGCTCTATGTTTTCTGCCGCATCCCCGAACATCTGCGCACCGCCGGGATTGGGATCGATCTCACCCGTGCCATAGACCGCCTCGACGGAGCGGTCCGGATCGCCGCTGCCGTTCTCCAATCCAGAGATCATCGCCGGCAGGCCCTGACCGCCAAAACTGGTTTGGGCATCGAGAATGCGCCGCAGGGTGGCCAATTGCTCGCGTTCGATCTCGGCGATGAGTTCGCGCACGGCAAGCTTGTCCGCCTGAACGGCCAAGTCAGCCTCGCGATCACCGGTCTCGACGATATCGCGCGCGGTCAGCTCGCTGTCATTGGTTGGCACACCTTGAGACAAGGCGAGACCGGGCAGCAGGCAAAGCGCAAGGATATGGGGCAGCTTAGACCTCAACGTCACCCTCCGGTGCATCTAGAGGAGTGAAGGAACAATCTGGCGCGACGGGGGCTGTCGAAGCCAGAAAGGTAAAGCAATTGGCCTGCGGTTCCTGGTACTGCGCGCAGGAGGCCAAAGCGCCGAGCGCGGTGAGAAGAAACAGAGTACGAATCATGAAAGCCTCCAAAAGTCCGGGCGGTCGCGGTAATCGGCGCCGACCAGCGCCTCGCCTTTTTCCATGCCGCCGAGGATGGTGAGATTGGGCCCGAGGGCGCTAAGATCGGCATCGACCACGATGGAGCCCTGGTCATCGCGGATAAGCGCGAGGCGGCTGTCGCTGCCGGTGTTGAGAAGGACGTCGAGTTCCTTCTCGTAAAGATTGAGCATCGCGTAATCGGCGGCATGGGCGCGGATGTTCGGAAGCAGGATTTGTGTGGGTACCGCTTCGACGATGGTCTTGCCGGTTCGGGTGCGCTCGAGCTGGCTGGCGTATTGCGTCATCATCACCGCGACGGTGTTCTGCTTGCGTGCGGTCACGAGCCAGTTCGAGAGCCGCTCGGCGAAATACGCGTTGTCGAGCGCTTTCCAGGCCTCGTCGATCACGATGATGGTGGGGCGGCGATCCTCGATCTCGCGCTCAACCCGGCGGAAGAGATAGGAGAGGACGGCCAAGCGTTCCTTCTCGGCCTCGCTGTCGAGAATGCCGGTCAGATCGAAGCCCACCACATCGCCCTTCAGCGAGAAGGTGTCTTCCAGCGTCTGTCCGAAAATCCAGCCGTAGCGGCCCTCTTCGGTCCATTCGAGAAGACGCTGGTGCAGATCGCCGCCATCATCTGTTGACACGAACAGCGATGCAAAATCCCGCCAGTTGCGCAGGGCGGGGTTCGTGGCCTGAGCGTTCTGACGCACCACTTCCTGAATGCGGTTGGTCTGTGCCGGAGTGAGTGGCTTGTCGGCACGATAGAGCAGGGTGGCGAGCCAGTCCGAGAGCCATGCTGTGCCGCGACTATCGGTTTCGGTCCAGAGGGGATTGAGGCCTGTAGGCTGCCCGGCTTTCAAAGACGCATAGCGCCCGTCATTGGCGCGGACCGCCATCTCCATACCGAGACGGTAATCGAAGACGAAGATCCGCGCCCCTGCTCGACGGGCCTGTGTCATGAGAAAGGCGGAAAGCACCGATTTGCCCGATCCGGGCCGTCCCATAATCAATGTGTGCCCGCTGGTCGGTTCTTTGTCGGGGCTGCCTTGCTCATGATAGGAAAACCGGTAGGCGCTCTGCTCGGGCGTTGGCAGGTAGGTGATGACCTTCCCCCAGGGGGTCTTCTCAGCAGGCTTGCCAAGCTGGGTCCGATGGAAGGCCGCGAAATCTGCGAAGTTGCGATTGGTGATGGCACTGGCGCGCACGCGCTTGGGCTGGTTGCCGGGATGCTGGCTCAGGTAATGCGCCTTGGCCGCGACCCGCTCGCCGATCATCTTCACGCCCTCGGCGGCGGCGGCGTTGACGATCTCGGCGCTCAGCGTTTGCAACTCGTCCAGCGTGTCGCAAAAGATCGTCACGACCATGTGGTGCTCGCCGAAGCTCTGGCGCTTGGCCTCCAGATCATCGGCGGCGATGTCGAGCGCTTCCATGAGCGACAGGGCCGCATCCTGGCTGGCCTGCATCTGGCGCTTTTGCCGCTTGATGCGGCCCGCCATGAGGTTCGAATTGATCGGTGTGAAGGACTGCGTGACGATCATATCAACCGGCAGGTTCAGCATGTCGAACATCGTGCAGGAGGTGGCCTCAGCATATTCCCCGACGGTAAAGCTCTTGCCGTAGCGGTGGCCCACGACGCCTTCGGAAAGCTCGAAGTGATCTCCTTGAAACGTCACGCGGGTGTTGGCGACGTTGAAGGAGAGGAAGCCGTAGGTATTGGCGGGAAAGAGCGGCAGTTCCTGGCCGGTGTTGAGGGCACCCAGAAAGCCGATCAACTCGCCGCTCTTGGCCGTGAGCACCCGTGGGTTCAACTCCGCCAGGCCCGACACGAACACGCTCACGGCCTCGCCCAATCGGCGAAGGCGTTTCTCGGTTGCCTCCTTCAGCCGGTCCGGGGCGCTGCGATTGAGGAAGGGCAGAACGCTCTTGGGAGGCGGGCGGTGAATGACCGTGAGCGTCAGGGTTTTGTCGCGTAGGCCGCTGCTTTCGAGTTTCGCACGCCAGAGCCGGTCAACTTCTCCAGCGAAACTGTCCTCGCGTATGGGCTCGAGGTCCGGCGTGATCGCCTTTGAGACCTTGTGGACGTAGTAGCTGAATTCCGGCCCAAGCTGCGCGATGATCCGGGCAAAGAGCGCAGTTACTTTGTCGAGATAGGCATCATCGGTCGTATAGCTGTTGACCCCATCGAGGCGGATGCACTGGAAAAGCTCATTCACCCGTGTCCGCACTGTCTGGTCATCGACCAGACTGACGTAAGGCAGCATATGCGCGAGGCGGGTCTCGCGCGCATACCAGTCCGGCGTCATGGTCCGGGGATCGAGTGCTTCATTCAAGGCTGTATTAGGGCGCATAGCTGTCCCCGCCGTGAATGGAGCGATTCCGCGTCGGTGGGGTTTCCTGCAGCGCCGTCATCATCACGTCGATGAAGCGCGGATCCCAATCCGCGGCCTTCCAAAGCACGGGATAGAGCAGGGCGGCCACGCCCAGCACCGCGATGTGCTGGACCCAGACGAAGAGCAGCACCGAACCGAAGAGCCAGACCATCGCATACATGATGGGCAGGCCCAGAAGTTTCGGCGGGCGCACGAGACCAAGAAAGAGGGGTGAGCGCTCAGCCACCGGCAAAGACCGCGGCAACAATGGTGGGGGCGGCGGCAACACCGGCAATGCCGACTAGCACCCAGAGGGCCTGGCCTCGATGGCCGAGAGAACATCGGCGCGGGGCAGGGGCGCAGGCCGCGCTAGGGATGCCATCTCGATTTCGTCTGGCCCAAGGTCAGTATCGCCGAGGATCGCCAGCTCATCAGCAGCGGACCCCTGGCCGATGCCGTCATTGTAATTGCGGGCCAAGCTGTCCTGGGAGCGGGACGGGGTCAGAGAGCCATCGCTCTCCATGACCAAGACCATCTGCGCGGTGGCGGGACCCGTCAGGAACCAGAAAAGGAGAAGACTACTTGCTGCCGCCCTTGTCGGTTGCAGCCAGCTTGTGTGTCGTCCGCTGGCCTTCCTCGAGCGGCACATCGGCATGGGAGAAACCGATCCCAATAAGGAAGGACACCACGCCCGTGATGGTTTTGAACTCGCGGATTTTGATGTCGTTGTAGGTTGTCCGGGTACGGGCCGTGACGAGGAGTTTTTCCACGCCTTCGTCAGAGACGACACGCATGATCCAGACCCCGTAATAACTCGGGCCCTTCTTGTGTGCCGACTCCTGGCACAGGATTTCAGCGCTATAGCCGCTTTCCACGAGTTCGCGGAAACGTGCTTCCGTAACCACATTTGGTGCTTCGATGTCCCAGTTCATGGCCCGGCTCACGCTTTCTTCAAATGCGCAACGTCCGGGCATTCCCACTTGAAGCCCAGAGTTACGGTAGTATATTATTAACCGCAAGATATAATGCGGCGGATACGGCTGTATCTCGGTTACTCAAACTCTAGGCACGGCCATTGGCGTCTATCAAGGAAAATAGGGGTTTCAGAAACCTGCGGTTGAGCCGATGGGTGGGCATGCAGTCTGTAGCGCTGTTTTTGCTCGCTCCGGCTGCAAGCCACGCGGCATCCTGTCTTGCCCCGGTTCGACCTTTCGTCCCAAGCGATTCGCGGGCCGCCCGAGACTACGCCGACATCATCCGCCGGGACTTCGAGGTCTACATCACGGACATTCAGGACTACTTTCGCTGCCTCGAGCAGGAGCGCGCGCGCGCTTTTGAGGAAGCCCGCGAAGTCAGTCAGGACTACGGTCGGTTTCTGGAGCTGGTGGGGGATTGATGGGCGATTGGGTGTGCATCAGCCTAGCACCCGACGGAAACCAGACGCCGATAACACCCTCAAATATCTACTTTTTAGATAACAGATTTCATCCGCTAGCGACGTCACAAAAGGTATGTGACGCGTGTCGAAAACAATCTGGAGTACCGGGCATCTGGCCCTTTGTCAGTCTTTGGTCGAGGCCCGAAAACACGCGGGTCTGGGGCAGAAAGACTTGGCGGACAGGCTCGACTGTCATCAGTCTTTCGTGGCGCGCATTGAAAGTGGCCAGCGACGGATCGACGTTGTCGAGTTCATCGTATTGTCCCGGGCGCTTGGCTTCGACTTATCGGAGGTTCTGGCGATCGTCGAAGCCGCCACGGAGCCCGACCACAAGATTTGAAAACAATGCAATTTTGGGGCGTTCCGCTTTGGGTGTCCCCGCGTGAGACCAGCAACCTCAATGAAGAGCAGTTAGCCAACATCCACCACGTGCGGCCTACGGCGCGAGTGAGCGCCTTATGACACCATGCCGCAAATTCAGCGCCATAGTGCAGGAAGTCCGTAAACAGTGAACGATGACAAAGGTGAGGGCGTCGCGATCGCCAATCTGATCGGGACCGATGGGTACAGCGTGGTTGGTTGGGTTTATCGCTGGAGTACAGGCGCGCATGCGGTGATGTGGGACGTCTACGGGCCCCAGCCTGTATCGGACGTCCGGCCGGATCTGACTGCGGAACAGAAGCAGGAAATCGACTTCGATGGTTTGAAGCGGATTGGAAGCGGCGAAGACGGATAGGCTCCTCAGGTGGCCGCTAGTTCATGTTTGATGGTTGGGGCCGGCCGGCATACCGGACATTGGGGTCGCAAGCAGCGAATGCGGACTCTGAGCCCATACCTCCCAGCTTCTGCGAGGCGACGAATGTTGGCTGTGCTCGATACGACAGTTTGTCTTGTCGGAAGCGCAATCATCCTTTTGCCATCGCGAGGCTGATGAATTGATATTTGAGTGCACGAAACTGGACAGAGTGGTTGCGTCGAGTAATTTAATTCAGTAATTCATGAAACATGGAAATAATGATTCCCAATCGCCTTTCAACCCTTGGTCATCCGCAACGTTTGGCCTTGTTCCGGCTGCTCATGCGTCGCTACCCGGATCGTGTGCCGGCAACCGAGCTGGCGCAAGCGCTCGACCTTAAGCCCAATACACTCTCGACCTATGTGAACGCGCTGAAGCAGGCGGGTCTGGTCACGCAAGTGCGTGTCGGAACCTCGTTGCGCTACGCGATCCACATGGATGCGGCACGCGAGACATTCGACTATCTGCTGCGCGACTGCTGTCGTGGTCGCCCGGAAATCTGTTCACCCCTCACATCCTTTGGCTTTGATGGAGGCAGTCAAATGACTGATCGCAAGTACAATGTCCTTTTCATCTGCACCGGCAATTCCGCGCGCTCGATCTTTGCAGAGTCGATCCTGCGCAAAGAGGCCGGGGATAGGTTCGTGGCCTATTCGGCAGGCACCAAGCCCCGCTCTGAGCTGAATCCATTCGCGCTCGAAGTTCTTGAGCAGAAAGGGCATGATATCTCTGTTCTGGAGTCAAAGAACGTGTCGGTCTTCCAGGGCGACGATGTCCCAAACTTCGACTTCGTCTTCACCGTCTGCAATCAAGCAGCCAATGAGGAATGCCCCGCTTGGACGGGCCAGCCGGTAAGTGCCCATTGGGGTATGCCGGACCCGGTGAAAGTCGAAGGCTCGAACGCTGAAAAGAGCCTGGCGTTTCATCAGTCCTATGGTGCGCTCCTGAACCGTATCAAAGCCTTCACGGCTTTGCCGATTGCGTCTCTTGATCGGATCGCTTTGCAGAAGGCTGTGGATGACATCGCACAAACAAACGAAGGAGCCACTGAGTGACCACCTATGCCCTCAATGGCCTTGGCCGGATCGGAAAGCTTGCTCTTAAGCCCCTGCTCGAGCGCGGAGCCAAGATTGCCTGGATCAACGATGCCGTGGGCGATCCAGAGATGCACGCGCACCTTTTGGAGTTCGACACCGTGCATGGTCGGTGGAAAGCCGATTTCTCTCATGATGCGGACAGCGTGACGATTGATGGCACGCGGCTTCCGTTCATCGGAACAAGAAACATCGAGGACCTTCCCTTGGAAGGCGTGGATGTCGTGATTGATTGCACCGGGGTCTTCAAGTCTGAGGCCAAGCTTGCCCCTTACTTCGAAGCGGGTGTGAAGAAAGTTGTCGTTTCTGCGCCAGTGAAGGACGGCGACGCAGCCAATATCGTCTACGGCGTGAACCATGACATCTATGACGCAGGCAAACATCGGATTGTCACGGCGGCAAGCTGCACGACAAACTGCCTCGCGCCGGTCGTGAAGGTCATTCACGAGAACCTCGGCATTAAGCACGGCTCGATCACCACAATCCACGATGTAACGAACACCCAAACGATTGTGGACAGACCCGCCAAAGATTTGCGTCGTGCTCGTTCGGCTCTGAATTCTCTGATCCCAACGACGACGGGAAGCGCAACCGCGATCACGTTGATCTATCCGGAACTGACCGGGCGTCTGAACGGCCACGCAGTGCGGGTTCCGCTCCTGAACGCGTCACTGACCGATTGTGTATTCGAGGTGGAGCGGGAGACAACGGCGGAAGAGGTCAACGCCCTCTTCAAAGCCGCGGCGGATGGGGAGTTGAAAGGCATCCTGGGCTACGAAGAACGACCGCTTGTCTCGACCGACTACACCAATGACGAACGCTCCAGCATCGTGGATGCGCCATCAACGATGGTCATCAATGGAACCCAGATAAAGGTTTACGCTTGGTACGACAATGAAATGGGCTATACGCACCGTCTCGTCGATGTGGCGCTGATGGTTGGAGCCTCGGTGTGACCAACGCTTCTGCGCGACCAGAGGGGCTGTCGGCCTATATCGCCGTGACGGCGGCATATTGGGCCTTCATGCTCACCGATGGCGCGCTCAGAATGCTGGTGCTGCTGCACTTCCACACGTTGGGCTTCAGCCCTGTGCAGTTGGCCTACCTGTTCGTGCTCTATGAGATTGCGGGTATGGTGACCAACCTCTGTGCGGGGTGGATCGCGGCCCGCTTCGGGTTGACCTCTACGCTCTATGCGGGCCTTGGCATTCAGGTCTTAGCTTTGCTGGCGTTGGCACAGCTTGACCCGACCTGGGCTATCGGTGTTTCCGTAGCCTACGTTGTGGTCGTCCAGGGCGCCAGTGGCGTAGCCAAAGACCTTGCAAAGATGTCGTCCAAATCCGCCGTCAAACTATTGGCTCCGTCTGAGGATGGCGGGCTGTTCCGCTGGGTGGCGCTGCTCACGGGTTCCAAGAATGCAGTAAAGGGCCTTGGCTTCCTGTTGGGGGCCGCGCTGCTGGCGACGCTCGGTTTTGTCTGGGCTGTCCTCGGGATGGCAGCAATCCTCGCTGTCATTCTGATTGCCGTGTTGATTGCGATGCCGTCGGGTCTGCCGAAGGGTCGAAGTGGTGCGAAGTTCTCGGAGGTCTTTTCGAAATCGGCGAACGTGAACTGGCTCTCATTGGCACGTGTGTTTCTGTTCGGAGCGCGGGACGTCTGGTTCGTCGTTGGGATCCCGATCTACTTCTATGCGGTGCTGTCCGACGGATCCGTTTCCGGTAACCGCACCGCCTTCTTCATGATCGGGACGTTCATGGCGGTTTGGGTGATCCTCTACGGCTTCATGCAAGCGTCGGCCCCACGCATTTTACGTGCGTCATCACGGTCAGAAAGCGATTTGGTGTATGCCGCAAAGGGTTGGGCATGGACCCTTTCAGCGATCCCTGCAGCTCTGACGGTTGCGGCCCTGGCATCTGATGGTCCTCAGACGTGGCTGACCATCACACTTATTGCGGGCCTACTGATCTTTGGCGCGATCTTCGCGATTAACTCCGCCCTCCATTCCTATCTGATCCTTGCCTTCACGAAGGCAGAGCGGGTCACCATGGATGTTGGGTTCTACTATATGGCCAACGCTGGAGGGCGGTTGGCAGGAACCGTCCTCTCCGGTGCGACGTATCAGCTTGGAGGTCTAACCCTGATGCTTGGGACAGCGACGTTTATGGTGGGAGGCGCGGCGCTCGCTGCCGGTCGTCTGCGGAGTGATCTTCAAACATCGACCACTTAACCTGCTCTAACGTGAAAGCAGCCATTGACGCAGCAGCAGCGAACGACCGGTGTTTGATTAGCTTCGAGCACTTAGGCCGACACGGACGAATGCCAACGCTGTCTTTGTTGCCGCTAGTAGTTCACCTGCTCAAAGCCGTAGTTCCCTTCATAGTCACGCCAGTCGACGAAGACAGAACGGTGATAGATGCCGGGGCAGTTCTGGCCCCAGCGTTCGAGGCCGATATGGGCGGAGGGTAGGGCGCTGATGGAAGACCTCTGCCAGGCGAAATCGCCTTGGGTTCCGTATGTGCCGAGGACCACGGTGGCGCTACGGTTGCAGTCGCCGTCGCGTCCGGATTCATGCTGTCGCGCATACCGGACATCGAAGACTCGGATGGATCGCACGAAGTTGAACTCAGGTCCGCTGATATCGATGTCCGCGCGATCTTGAATGAGCCGAAGGGCCTGGTCGGCAGGAACGAAGTCACTAGCTGTTTCTG
Organism: Thiosulfatihalobacter marinus; assembly: GCF_016019955.1. Lineage (GTDB taxonomy): Bacteria > Pseudomonadota > Alphaproteobacteria > Rhodobacterales > Rhodobacteraceae > Shimia > Shimia marinus_A. The sequence goes on along the minus strand of NZ_JAECRZ010000019.1, from coordinate 33,851 downwards.
GAATGCGCCAAGCAGCCATAATTGGATCAGCGGTATCGCGCGCTGGAAAGGATTGTCGCGGTCCAGTGCTGTTCTTCTGGAAGAACGCTTCAAAGATGCGGTCTACACTGTTTGCTGCTGGAGCTGTCTCAAAGGACGCGCCCATAGGACAGCGCCAGATTTGAAGCGGGGGTTCCACTGGCCAAGGCGTAATGCGTCGGATGAATTCGGCGCGCGCTCGTGCGCAAGGGACGGAAGCAGGCCAGCCGCCAGACAAGCACAGGAGGATCGCGCAATCGATCGGGTATGTCTGCGCTCGGGCGGACATAGGCAGCGAGAGACCTGTCACAGTTAGAGCGACTGCGACCGAGGGGAGGAGCTTTTTAAGTAGATGACACATGCTGTGGGCCCTCTGTGATAGGGTCAGCATACAAACAAAAATATACTATCGCAACATTAAGTATATTTTCGCATAATCAGGTTTATGTTAATTCACTGAGTTGATGAACTCGGAAATCAGTTTCAAACCCACCCTGTCTTTTGTGGCGATCAAATGGGTCTCATGTTTCTGCGGCATCTCGCGGATCGGAATTTCCGTTACAGACTTTTTGATCAGACTACTGTTGCACAGGAACACCGCGACGCCGATACCCTGCAAAACAGCCTCGTACATCAGAGGGAAAGTCGCCATCGTTACCGTTCGTTCGAGCGCAACGGCGTGGGTCCGACAGGCGTTCTCAAGCAACTTCCTTGTCAAGGATCCTCTTTCCGGAATAATGACCGTTTCTTCCTGTAAGTCTTTGAGAGATACCGATGCCTGCGCGCTCAGAGGGTGTTCATTTGGACAGTAAACAACATATTCGGCGCTCTCTATGTGAATGCGCTCCCACGCGTCAGACACGGGTGCATCCGTGATCAAACCTACATCGGCCAGTCTGTTGCGGAGCATATTCGTCGCGGTCGACCAGTCATAAAGGCCGAAGTTCACCTGGATGTTCGGAAAGCGTTGCCTGAAGGTCCCGATAATCCTGAGCGCCGGTTGCGGCGCGTTGCCAATGACGTTCAAGCGCCCGTTTTTCATGGCGTTGTAGCCTTCAAGACGCTCTGAGACCTCGGCATCCAACGACACCATGCGGTCGGCCAGATCATAAAACTCTTGCCCTGTGGGCGTGAGCTCCACTCCGTCCCTGCCGCGACGCAGGAGAAGCGTGCCGACGGTCTTTTCCAGATTTCCAATATGTTGCGTGATCGTGGATTGTGTCACGCCCATGCGCGCCGCAGCAGCGGAAAAGCTGCCTTCGCGGACAACATAGGCGAATGCGATGAACTGGTGATGGTTGGGACGCATTGAACCGCCTTTCATATAACCCATAGACCCCATCGGTTTCACTAATATGACGTCACAAAATTGTGGCTCAGCATCAGTAGCCCTGTGTCAAAGAATGGGGGAATCGCATGGCTGGCCTATCGATCTCATCGGTTACCAAACGCTTTGGGGACACCGAGGTGCTGAAAGGTGTGACGCTGGACGTCGCGGATGCGGAGTTCGTGTCGCTTGTTGGGCCGTCAGGGTGCGGGAAGTCGACATTGCTGCGGATCATTGCGGGTCTTGAGGATCCGACCAGCGGCGAGATCGCGATTGATGGCAAAGGCGTCACCGGGATGCGCGCGGCGGCTCGCAACCTGTCAATGGTGTTCCAGTCCTACGCGCTTTATCCGCATTTGACCGTGGCCGAAAACATCGCTGTGCCTTTGCGGATGCGGTCCTTGACAGCCGCGCAACGACTGCCTTTGATCGGCCCTTTTCTGCCGGGTGCCAAAGAGCAGCGTGCCGAGATCGCTTCTGCGGTGCAGGACGCAGCCGACATGCTGGAAATCAGCGCATTGTTGGATCGCAAGCCGGGACAACTTTCAGGTGGGCAACGTCAGCGGGTTGCCTTGGGCCGCGCATTGGTGCGGGAACCGGCTGCGTTTCTGCTGGATGAGCCGCTGTCCAATCTGGACGCCAAGCTCCGCGTGCAAACGCGCGCCGAGATCGCGCAGCTTCACCGCCGTCTGAACGCGACTTTCATTTATGTGACCCACGATCAGGTCGAAGCAATGACCATGTCAGACCGGATCGCTGTCATGATGGGCGGTGAGATCCTGCAATGTGATGCGCCCAGTGTCATCTACGAAGACCCCAGCGATATCCGTGTGGCGGAGTTTATAGGCTCGCCAAAGATCAATATCTTGCCGGTTGAGCTTGCAAATGCCGAGATGACCCTGTTTGGCCGGGTATTGGGCCATGCCGCCGAGGTGGCACAGGCTGGCATCTATCAATTGGGCCTACGTCCGGAAGCGCTGAAACTCATGCAGGCAGAGCCGGTGATGACCGGGACTGTCGCGCATATGGAAAACCTCGGGTCCGAGGTTTATGCGCAAGTCGCCCTGGCGGATCAAACCGCGCGCGTGACCCTGCGCGCAGCTCCTACTGAGCGCCACAAGCTGCACTTGGGTGCTGAGGTCGGTTTGGGCTTTGATCTGAACGACGGTTTGATTTTCGACGCGGATGGTAAGCGCAGGCGACGCCTTGAAGTCGCCGTCATGCGTGAGCGGGAGGTCGCCTGATATGGCTGCGATTGACGCGCCAGCCGCCGCGCGCGCGCCGCGCGAAGTGAACCGGCAGGCCCGGACGGCCTGGGGCCTGACCGCACCAGCGCTGGCTTTGATGTTTCTGATCCTGTTGGTGCCTGTTGTCGTGGCGGGCATTCTGTCTTTCACCAACTACTCGCTTGGAAATACCGGCTTTGACTGGGTCGGGTTCAAGAATTACGACCGCCTGTTTTCCCGCTCGACTTATGAGAAGATGTTCATCGCGACCTTTACCTATGTTGCGGTGGTCGTGCCGGTCTCTGTTGCATTGGGGCTGGGCGCAGCGCTGCTCGTGAATTCGCTGGGGCGGATCGGGGATATCTACAAGACGATCTTTTTTTTGCCGGTTATGGCGACATTGCTCGCGATGGCGATTGTTTGGGAATTCATGCTGCATCCGACGATTGGCGTAATCAATCAAACGCTTGAGCTGTCCTGCGGCACCTTCCTTGAGGTGGTCCCCTTCCTAGCCAATGGTTGCGCCGACGGCTTCCCCTTGTGGCTCGGGGATCGGGACTACGCCATCTGGGTGCTCTGTTTCATCGGCATCTGGCAAGGGTTTGGCTTTAACATGGTGCTCTACCTCGCAGGGCTGACGGCGGTGCATCGTGAGCTTTATCACGCTGCCGAAATGGACGGGGCCAAAAGCGCATGGGAACGGTTCCGGCTCGTCACATGGCCCGCGCTTGGGCCGACAACTGTGTTCGTGGTGACAATCTCTTGCATCCGCGCCTTTCAGGTCTTTGACACGGTCGAGGCGTTCTGGCCCCAAGGCGGCGGGCCCAACAAATCCACCTATGTGATGATGTTCGCGATCTTCGAGAAAGGTGTGCAGCAGAACCTGATTGGCATCGGCTCGGCCATCACCATGCTGTTTTTGGTCTTCGTGATGTTTCTCACCCTGATCCAGCGTTGGCTGGTCGAGCGGAAGGTGCATTACTGATGACACGCGACGTCTGGAAACACCTGATCCTAGTGATCGGCGCGATCATCGTACTGGCGCCGTTCTACATGATGCTCAGCTATTCCTTCAAAAGCCCGGGCGAGATTGACCGGGGTGTGGGCGGGTTCTTTGGCGCGCAAGAGATGATGGTCGACCCGCGCTGCGTGAAGCTGCGGGATCCGAACCGGGACGAGATTGCAGCCGTTGCCCCTCAGTATCCGGGCAAGACCGACAGCGAGATCCGCGCCGCGATCATGGCGCAGGCCGAAATCGACTGTTCGATGCGCCCCGTGGTGTTCAACTATTCCAAAGCTTTCATCGAGGCGCCGCTGCTGCGCTATTTGCTGAACGGGGTGATCGTCACCGCGTCGATCTTCATTGTTCAGGTGCTGGTCGCCCTGCCCGCAGCTTATGCGTTGGCCAAGCTGAAATTCTGGGGCCGAGAGGCGGTGTTTGGGCTGGTGCTGTTCTGCCTGCTGATCCCGGTGCACGCGATTGCTCTGCCGCTTTACATCATGCTGGCCAAGGTTGGGCTGACCAATACCTATGCCGCGTTGGTGGTGCCCTGGACGATCTCGGTCTTTGGGATTTTCCTGATGCGGCAGTTCTTCATGACTGTGCCGGATGATCTGATCGATGCCGCGCGCATGGACGGGATGACCGAGTTCGCCATCGTATGGCGCGTCATGCTGCCCACCGCCATCCCTGCCCTGCTCGCCTTTGCCATCTTCAGCATCGTCGCCCATTGGAACGACTATTTCTGGCCGCGCATCGTTGTCACCGGCAGCCGGGACCTGTTCACGCCACCGCTTGGCCTGCGCGAGTTCAAAGGGGACGCAGACGGGTCATTCTTCGGGCCGATGATGGCCACCGCCACCATCATTGTCACACCGCTTATCGTCGCATTTCTGGTCGCACAACGCCGCTTTATCGAGGGGATCACGCTGTCTGGAATGAAATAGGGTGGGATCGCTCCCACCCTACTCACCCGCCCTTTCGGGCTTATCACCGGGGTCTGCCAATCGCCAAACCGTCAGCCCCAACAACTGGAGTAGATGTAATGAAATACACGCTGACTGCAATGGCTGTGGCGCTCTCCGCCACCGCTGTTTTTGCCGAAGACAAGGTGACAATCGAGTTTGCCTATCCTTATAGCCACCTCTTTGACGTGACCTATGAGGCGATGATGCCCGCCTTCAAAGAGGCGCACCCGAATATCGAGGTGAAGTTCCGCGCGACCTACGAATCCTATGAGGACGGCACCAACACAGTGCTGCGCGAGGCGGTATCCGGCAACTTGCCCGACGTTACCATGCAGGGCCTGAATCGTCAGGCTCCGCTGGTCGACAAGGGCATCGCGCAATCGCTGGAGCCCTTCATCTCTGCCGAGGCTGATTTCGAAAAGGACGGTTATCACCAAGCCATGCTGTCGCTGTCCACGTTCAACGGCGAAGTCTACGGGCTGCCCTTCTCGGTCTCGCTGCCGGTTGGCTACTACAACATGGACATCCTGCGCGAAGGCGGTATCGAAGAGCTGCCGCAGACATGGGGCGACGTGATCGCGGCCTGCAAGACGATGAAGGCCAACGGTATCGACAACCCGATCTTCTGGGGTTGGAACATCACGGGCAACTGGTTCATGCAGGCTTTGCTCTGGAGCCAGGACAAGGCAATCGTCGAGAATGGCAACGTCACCATGGACAGCCCCGAGGCGCTGGTGGCGCTGGAGCAGATGCAGGAGATCTTCACCGAATGTGAGATGCAGAACCTCGAATGGAAAGCCGCGCTGGCGTCTTTCTCTGCCGGCGAGATCGGCATGATGTTCTGGTCCACCTCGGCTCTGGGCGCGGTTGAGCGCAGCCAAGGCGATTTTGAACTGGTCACTGGCCCCTTCCCCGGTCTGGAAGGCGCGCCGATGGGTCTGCCCGCGGGCGGCAATGCTGCAATGCTGACCTCGACCTCCGAAGATCCCGCCGTGCGTGAGGCCGCCTGGACATGGCTCAAGTACATCACCTCGGGCGAAGGCGCTGCCGAAGTGGCAAAGACCACCGGTTACATGCCGCCGAACAAGGCAGCCAACGAGATCATTCTTGCGGATTTCTACGAGCAGAACCCGAATAAACAAACCGCCGTGGATCAGCTGCCGCTGCTGCGCGACTGGCTGGCCTATCCGGGCGACAACGGCTTGGCGATCACACAGGTGATCTATGACGGGATCGAACGCATCGTCACCGGCGACGCCACCGACATGAAAGAGCTGCAAGAAGAGCTGGTCGAAGAAATCGCCGACCTGCTGCCGAACGGCTAAACCCAACGGCTGGTCGCCCTTTGCGGGGCGGCCAGCTCTCTTTCGAAAGGCATTTCGATGAAACTCGTCCATATCTCTGACATTCACCTGACCGTTCCGGGCGAGCGTATGGGCGGGCTCGATCCCCATCGCCGTTTTGCGCAGGCCCTGGATGAGGTGCGCGCAAAGCACGCCGATGCCGACAGGATCATTATCACCGGCGACCTCACCCATTGGGGAGAGCCGCAGGCCTATGTCGCGCTCAAAGACGCGCTTGCGGATCTGCCCTGCCCCGTGCGCTTGCTGATGGGCAATCACGATAACCGCACGGATTTCCTGGCCGCGTTCCCCGATCATCCGCGCGATGAAAACGGCTATGTGAACTATGTCGAAGATCTGGAGGGCACGCGGCTCATCTTTCTCGATACCACCGCGCCGTGCACGCATGCTGGCCATTTCGGTGCGGACCGGGTTGCTTGGCTTGAGAAACAACTGGAAAGCTGCAAACGCGCGCGACTGTTCATGCATCACAACGTCATGACACTCGGCCAGCCCGCCGAGGACAAAATTGCGCTGGTCTCGGAGGATCGGCCTGCCTTTGCCGACTTGCTCAAACGCTTTGCCAACAAAATCGACTATCTGCATTTCGGCCATATCCATACGATTTGTACCGGCACTTATTGCGGTATCCCCTTTGCCTCTGTGCGGTCCACAGGGAACCAGTCCCTGCCCGACTTCACCGAGACCGAACTCCTGCATGGTGCGCCCATGGCGCCCTCCTTTGCAGTGATCGAGGTCCGCGAGGACACGACCGTAATCCACGACATTCCTTTCACATGGGACGGCCCGGTATTCTCCTCGGGCACCGGCTGGGACGACTGGGTAAAGCCTGTGGCGGCGGAATGAAGTTCATCCACCTCACGGACACGCATGTTGTCGGTTCCGGTCTGCTCTATGGTCAGGACCCGGCAGAGCGACTGACCGAGGCTGTCACGTCGATCAACGCCGAACACAGTGATGCGGAGTTTGTGATTGTCACGGGCGATATGACCCATTGGGGCGACGCAGATGCCTATGCGCGTTTTGCAATTGAGATCGCCAAGCTGAAAATCCCATTCCATCTTATGGTGGGCAATCACGACGACACGCCGTCGCTGATGCAGACATTTCCGGACCTGCCGCGTGACGAAAATGGCTTTGTGCAGCAAGCGATTGAGACGCCGCGCGGGCGGTTCTTGCTGCTCGACACCAAAGCGCCGGAGGGCCATGCGGGAGCTTATTGTGAGGCGCGCCGCGACTGGCTGTCCCACCAGTTGGAGGCCTCCGGCCCCGTCTATCTGTTCATGCACCACCCGCCGTTCGAGGTCGGGATCAAAGCGATGGACGCGATCATGATGCTGGATGCAGAGGCGTTCCACGACGTGGTTGCGCCGCATAAAAATCGCATCCGCCACCTGTTTTTTGGCCATGTTCATCGGGCGATCTGGGGCAATTGGCGCGGAATCAGCTATTCATGCATGCGCGGGCTCAACCATCAGGTGGCCCTTGATCTGAACGCCCGGGCGGAGCGGATAAACGGCAATTTTGAACCGCCAGCTTATGGCGTTGTTCTGTTGCAAGACGATCAGGTGACCGTTCATCTGCACGACTTCACCGACACGTCCGAGAGCTTTCAGCTATAAGTGCTCCAAGGCCAAGGTAAGACCTTTGATCTTTCGCCACGCCGCCGGTGTTTTTCCTGCTTTTGTCATGCCAGTGTCACCCGCGTGACCTAGACAAAATTCATTCGGATGAATCGGACATGACGCGCGAAAACTGGATCATAATTCGGGATACCCTTTCAGATGATATCCGCTCTGGGCGTTTGTCGGCAGGGGATCAGTTGCCGACGGAATCCCAACTGGCGGATCGGTTTGAGATTGGTCGACATTCGGTGCGACGCGCGCTTGAAGCGCTCGCGCGCGACGGAAAGATCAGCATCGAACAGGGGCGCGGCACCTTTGTCGCCGATGCGCCACGGCTGACCTATCAAATCGGCAAACGCACCCGGCTGCGCCGCAACCTGATCCCGCAGGGCGTGGATGTGACCAGTCGCTTGGTCTCTGCCAGTCGCGTTTCTGCACCTCATGACGTGGCAAAGGCACTTCTGTTGAATTCCGGCGCGCGGGTGACCAAAAGCCAGCGGATAACGCTGGCGAATGATCTGCCGGTTGCCTTTGGATCCAGCTACCACTGCGCCGAACGTTTCGCCGATTTTGCAGAGCGCCGGGACGTTCTGGGATCCACGACAGAGACATATCGGTCCTTCGGTATCGACGACTATGTGCGGCAGCACACGTCGATCTATTCGCGTGCGGCAAAACTTGAAGAAGCAAAAACCCTCAAACAACACCCGGACGTTCCCGTGCTGGTCGTCACGGCCATCGACGCCACGCTTGACGGGATGCCGATCTCGACCAGCCGGGTCATCTGGTCCGCGGCGCGGGTGAATTTCACAATGGAGCATTCCGATGGATGACACGCTGAGCGTGCTGGCGCGCGCCGATGCAATACAGCTCAAGAGTTTCGCGGAAACCCTGATCCCGGATCTGGGCGAGATCGAAGTCCTGCAATCGCAAAGCGGTCTGGTGATGCTGCCGATGCGCGACACGGCCAAAGGCGTCGCGTTTCACCTTGGCGAAGTGCTGATGAGCGAAGCGCATATTCGCAAGGGCGAGGTGCAAGGCTACGGGATGCGGCGCGGGCATGACCTCGAGGCCTCGATGGCGATGGCGCTAGTTGATCTTGCGATGGCGACAGATGTGCGTCGCGCGGACTGCAAGGCGTTTTGCAACGCGCAGGCCGAGGCATTGCAACAGGCAGACGAAGATGTGCTGCGCCGCGTCGAGGCCACCCGCGTGAACATGGAGACCTTCTGATGCTTGCCACCCCTGCGCCAAGCCTCGCCGAGAGCCGTGACAACGCGGCGTTTGACGCCTTGCTCTGGACGTTGAGCCGCCCCGGATTGCCCCGTGATCTGCCAGAGCCGGGAGAGCAAAGCATTGTCCCCGCCCTGCTGGACAGGGAATGCTTGGTCTACGCAGCTGACCCGCTCCTGATGCCCGAGATTATGCGCACCGGCGCCGAACTGGCTGACATCGACAAGGCTGATCACGTCTTTCTGGGGGCAATGGCCACGTCCGAGCCTCTCGCCGACATTGCGATCGGCAGCGATTATTACCCTGACGAAGGGGCGACGGTGATTGTCCGGGCCAGTCTCGGTGCAGGCTCAGGAGTGCGGCTGACCGGACCGGGCGTTGACGGCGCGGTAACGCTTCAGCTCGGCGGGCTGCCCAATGGGTTTTGGAAAGCACGCGCCGCGCGTCTGAGATACCCGATGGGGTTTGATCTGTTCTTTGTCGATGGTGCCCGCGTTGTTGGCGTGCCGCGATCCACGACTGTGGAGGAGTTGTAATGGCCTATGTCGCAACACGCGGTGGTGAGCGGGCCATCGAACAATCAGAACGGCTTTTTCGCGAGGAAATGGGGGGCTTTGACCGCGACCGCGTTGAAGAGGTCAAGAAAAGCCTGCCCTATCTGATCGACCGGGTCATGGGCGAGGCCTCGCTTTATGACGAAGATCTTGCCGCGCTCGCTTTGGCCCAAACCGGCGGAGAGCTCTATGAGGCTGTTTTGCTGCTTCGCGCATGGCGGACAACGCAGCCGCGATTGCAGGTGGCGGCACCGATTGAGCAGGATACCTTGTTTACCCATCGTCGCATCTCTGCCGCCTTCAAGGATATTCCCGGCGGGCAGGTTCTGGGGCCGACCCTTGACTATGCACATCGCATTCTGGCGACCGATGTGCTGCAAGGCGCGCCTTATGCGCCCGAACCCGTTGAGCCTGCGACCAACCCATCGCCTGCCTATCAACCCAGTGTCAGCGCATGGCAGGCGGAGAACGACCTGATTGATCCACCGACCAACGATCCGACCAAAGGCAACGATATCCCTGATCTGACACGAGAGCCGCTGCTGTTTCCGTCCAAACGCGCCCATACGCTGCAAAGCCTTGCTCGGGCAGAAACCGGCGGTGTTCTGGCGCTCGGCTACGCCGCAATGCGCGGCTATGGGCAGGCGCACCCGACGGTGAACGAATTGCGTTTGGCCGAGGCCGAAATCGCCGTCACCCATCCCGATGGGCGCCAATTTTCTGCGGGCCGGGTCAAGGTCTCTCAGGCCGAAGTCGTCGACAAAAAGGGTGAGAAGCTGGGCATCGGCTATGCCGCCACCTTTGGCTGGAACGAGGTCAAATGCATCGCAGCCGCGACGCTCGATCTCAACAGCCCCGGTGCGGAAAAAGGCTCGGCCACCGAAGAGGAATTCTTCCTTTACCATACCGAAGGCGTCGAAAGCTCGGGCTTCTGCATTCACTTCAAGCTGCCGCATTATGTGACATTCCAGTCTTCGCTAGATGCGATGCGGGATGCGAAGGCCAAGAAGGCTGGACAATCCAAATCCTCTGACATGGAGCCCGCGGAATGAGCCTGACTGCCCTCACAAAGCCGTGGGAAGCGATGAGTTATGGCTTCCTTGATGGCTCTGCCAAGCGCGAGCTGCGCCGCAAGATGCTGAAATCCGTCGCCGTGCCGGGATGCCAGATGCCCTATGCCAGCCGCGAAGTGCCCATGGCACGCGGTTGGGGCACGGGCGGGCTTCAGGTGTCATTGACACTGGTGAACCCGCAAACACGCGTGAAGGTCATCGACCAAGGCGCCGATGACAGCGTCAACGCGGCTTCGATACGGCGCTTTATCGCGCGGGTTGCGGGGACGCCGACGACAAAGGATGCGTTGGACGCGGATCTCATCCAATCGCGCCACCGTATCCCCGAGGAAATCCTGCGCGAAGACCAGGTCTTGGTGTTGCAAGTTCCGAACCCAGAGCCGCTGCGGCCGGTCCAGCCCAACATGTCCATCGCACGCCAGATGCATGCGGATGCAGACTATGGGCGGATGTGGCTGCAGCTCTATGAGCAGATCGTGCGCTCGGGCCGGGTTATGCAGGGCGCGAGCTACCCAAGCCTGGTGCATGGTCGGCATGTCATGACGCCCTCGCCCATCCCCCGTTGGGATGTCCCGAAACTGCATATGGCCAAGCACCTGACGATCCTTTCGGCAGGTCGGGAAAAGCGCATCTTCGCGGTCCCACCATTTACGCGCGTTGAGCCTTTGGTCTTCTCGGATGTGCCTTACAAGGTCGAAGAGCACGGAGCTCTGACCTGTACCCGCTCCGGCACCACAGGCTTTTTCATGAACGAAATCCCGCGGGATGACGGCAGCTCCGCCTTTGAGGTCTCGGACAGCGAATGGGGTGTAAAAACCATTCGCGCACGGGATGGAAACGGCGAAAGCCGGGGCGAGACCTGGTACAAAGACGGGGAGATGCCGCAATGACCCTAACACTCGACGCCCCACGCATCGTTGAAACGCGCCCGCTGCTAGAGGTGCATGGCGTCTCCAAATCCTATGGCCCGGTGCAGGCCGTGCGCAATGTCTCGGCCCATGCCTATCCGGGCGAGGTGCTTGGCATTGTCGGCGAAAGTGGATCAGGAAAATCGACGCTGCTGCGGATGATGAACCTTGAAGAGATCCCCGAGACCGGCAGTTACACGCTCGACTTGCCCGATGTGTCTGGCAATCTCTTTGAGCTTGACCGATTTGCCCGCCGGATGCTTTGCGCGACCAAGATCGGAATTGTCTATCAGAACCCCCATCTTGGCCTTTTGATGAAACACTCATCGTCAGGCAATGTCGCCGAACGTCTTCTCGTCGCGGGGGAACGCAGCTTTGCGACCCTGCGGCAGGCGGCGACTGAAGCCTTGGATGCGTCAGAGTTTCCGTTGGATCGCCTTGACGCGCCGCCGATTGAGCTCTCAGGCGGTATGCAACAGCGGGTGCAACTGGCAAAAGCGATTGCGCTTGAACCGGCGCTTTTGCTGCTGGATGAGCCGACCACGGGTTTGGATGTGAGCGTTCAAGCGCTAGTGCTCGACACGCTCAAGCGCCTTCAGCAGGACCGACAGATCACCATGGTCATTGTAAGCCACGACCTTGGCGTCATCCGCACGCTCGCGGACCGGGTCATGGTGATGCGGCGCGGCGAAGTGGTTGAGACTGGGCTTGCGGATCAGATCTTCCAGGATCCGCAACATCCTTACACACAACAACTGGTGCACGCGAAGCTATGACACAGGTTCTGGAAATCGATCGGCTCACTAAGGGCTTTTCGCTGCATCATCTGGAAAAGGATATCCCGGCCTTCAAAGAAATTTCCTTTGACGTCGCGGCGGGGGAGTTTGTTTTGCTCAAGGGCGCAAACGGTGCGGGCAAATCCACGCTGCTGCGCACGCTTTACCGGTCTTACCTGCCGCTCTCCGGTGAAATACGGTTTCATTCCAGTCACGGTTTGATCGATCTTGCGCGGGCGGCGGATGTAGACGTTGCGCATTTGCGGCGCACGGAAATTGGTTTTGTCACGCAATTCCTGACAGCGCGCCCGCGTGTGAGCGCCGAGGCCATCGTGGCTGAACCTTTGCGCCTTGCAGGATGGGAGCCTGAAGCCGCTTTAGAAGCCGCCCGCAAAGCGCTTGCAACCTTTGGCGTGAAGCCAGACCTGTGGGCTGCCTATCCAACAACCTTTTCTGGAGGCGAACAGCAAAAGGTCAATCTGGCCCGCGCGCTGATCCTGCCGCAGAAACTGTTGATGCTGGACGAGCCAACCGCCTCGCTTGACGCCAACGCGCGCGGGGCGCTGGTGGCACGGCTGAAAGAGTTGAAAGATCAGGGCACGGCGATGATTGGCGTGTTCCACCATCCTGATGATGTGATGCACCTGATTGACCGCGTGGTTGATCTAACCCCCGATGCAGCACCTCAAGAGGAGCGAGATGATGTGGCTCTCTGACGTAAAACTCATCCTGGCGGACCGGATCATCGAGAACGGCGCGCTGAAGATCGAAAACGGTATGATCGCCGAGATCACTGACAGCCCAGGTCAGCCGTGTGGCTTCACCGTCTTCCCCGGCTTTATCGACATGCACGGTGACATGATCGAGCTGGAACTGGAACCTCGCCCGAAGGTCGATTTCCCCATGGAGGTCGCGGTCGGTCATCTGGATGCGCGCCTTGCCGCGGCTGGGGTAACGACGGCCTATGCGGGCGTGTCTTTCTCGCGCAGCGCGAAGGATGGAGAGCGGCGGTCATTTGAGCATACAAGCGCCATCATTCGCGCGCTCAAAGACAACATTCAGGGGCTCCGGGTCGATCACCGCATCCATGCGCGGTTTGACATGACCTATACCGATGCCATCGCTGCGCTTGAAGGTTTGCTGGTCGCAGGAGCCGTCGATCTGGTGTCCGTCATGGATCATACCCCGGGTCAAGGCCAGTATCGCAACATCGAAAAGCTGATCGGTTACCGGATGCGGGGCGGGAAAAGCGAAGAAGAAGCCCGCGCAGAAATCCAGACGCGTATGGACAATGCCGTGCCCGTCGAACAGCTATTGGAGAACCTTCGCGATGTCTCGCGGCTCTGCAAAGCACACGGTGTTGTAATGGCCAGCCATGACGACGACACCGTGCAAAAGGCTGGTTTGATGGCGGACATCGGGGCCGTCATTAGCGAATTCCCTGTGACGTTGGAAGCTGCTCAGGTCGCAAAGGAGCGCGGTCTGATGATTGCCATGGGCGCACCAAATGCGATGCGCGGGCAAAGCTATTCGGGCAATCTGTCTGCGCGCGATGCCCATGCAATGGGGCTTTTGCACATCTTGGCGGCGGATTATCACCCTGCTGCCATCTTGCCGGCCATTCGCGCCCTGTCCGCGTCTGATCCGGGTGGTCTGGTCGGCGCGGTGCGTCTGGCTTCAAAAAACCCTGCCAAGGCACTTGGCCTCAGCGACAGGGGTGAGGTTGCCGTGGGCAAGCGAGCGGACCTTGTCGTCGTCGATGCCAATGACCGGGTTGTTCAAACCATCTCTGGTGGTGAGACCATTTTTTCGAATGGCTCTGGTCCGCGATTTAGCGCCCAATCCAGAGTTGCCGCTGTCGCTTAACCCAACTTTTACAAAACGGACTCTTAGGTGTCACAGAAGCAGGTCATCAATCACGCACAATTCATTCGGATGAATCGCGATGCCTGCTTCTGACCTGTCTGCGCTAACCCTCACCAATGTTTCCAAAGTCTTTGATGAAACACGCGCCGTCGACAATGTCACACTAAAGATCGAGCCAGGTCAGTTTGTCGGTGTCATTGGACGCTCAGGCGCCGGCAAGTCCACCATGCTGCGTTTGATCAACCGCCTCATCGACCCCACGCAGGGGTCGATTTCGTTTGGGGGCACAGAGATCACCAACCTGCGCGGTCGCGATCTGCGTAACTGGCGCCGCGATTGTGCGATGATTTTTCAACAGTTCAACCTTGTAGACCGGCTCGATGTTCTGACCAACGTGCTGATCGGGCGCTTAGCTGAGCATGGCTTTCTCAGTTCAATGGCCATGCAGTTCACTGATGCCGAACGAGCGATGGCTTTGCAGGCGCTCGACCGGCTGGATCTGGTGCCGCAGGCTCTGCAACGCGCGGGCACGCTTTCGGGCGGGCAACAACAGCGCGTGGCGATCGCAAAAGCGCTTGTGCAGCAGCCTAGAATTATGCTTGCCGATGAGCCGATCGCCTCACTCGACCCGGCCAATGCGACGCTTGTGATGGATGGCCTGCGCCAGATCAACAAAGAGGACGGTCTGACCGTTCTTGTGAACCTCCACACGCTCGACACCGCACGCGCCTATTGCGACCGGATCATTGCGATGCGCAACGGGCGCGTCTTCTTTGACGGGGTTGCCGCGCAACTGACCGACGATGTTGTGCGCGACATCTACGGCCTCGAAGGCCTGAGAGAATTCAATGAGGCAGTGACGTCCACCCAATCCGTGGCCCTGCCCGCCTGACACCTTATCCAATCGCCAAACCAACCCAGGGGGACCTGACCATGAAATACTTTATTACAACTGCTGTGGCCGCAGTGCTTGCGACGTCTGCCGTCGCAGAGGACTGGAAAGAAGACTACCAAGTCATCAAATTCGGCATCCTGTCGGGTGAGAACGAAAAAGATCGGATCGCGCGCTACACGCCGTTCGAGGAATACCTCGAGCGGGAACTGGGCGTCGAAGTCGAAATCTTCACCGCAGGCGCTTATGACGGTGTGATCCAGGCGCTTGGCGCCGATCAGATCGAATTTGCCTTCCTCGGCTCGTCCTCTTATGCCGCCGCCTACACGGCCACCGACGGCGGCGTTGTTCCGCTGGTCAGCCGCGTGCAGAACGACGGCTCGACGGGTTATTACTCGGTGATCGTGACTCGTTGCGACAGCGGCCTGAATGATCTGGCTTCGCTCGAAGGCAAGGTTCTGGCCTTTGCCGACCCTGACAGCACCTCGGGCTACGCCGTGCCTTACTTCAACCTCGCCAAGGAAGTTGACCCCAAGACCTACTTCTCGGCCATCCCCTTCTCCGGCTCGCATGAGGCTGGCGTGGCCGGTGTCGTGCAAGGTACGTTTGACGCCGCAGCCACTTATCAGACCAACGAAACCTCGGGCATCGTCCAGCGTATGGTCGAAAAGGGAATGATTGCGGAAGGCGAAGCCTGCGCGATCTGGCAGTCGCCCGAAATCACCTCTGGACCTCTGACGGCACGCGCAAACCTGCCTCAGGAATTGATGGACGCGATGACCAAAGCCGTTATGGAAATCCCGGAAAAAGACCCTGCGGCATTCAAGGAAATGTCCGGCGGTGAGACCTCCACCCAGAAAGGCTGGATAGAGGTCGATCAAGAGCGCTACCAGTGGATCGTGGACATGCGTGACTGGCTGAAAAAGCAGCGCCGTTCGTAAGCTTACAGATTTGGACCCTCGCCGATCCGGCGGGGGTCCATTTGGATTGGGATACCAAAATGACCGTAGCTGCCGACGTGACGTCTTTGCGTCCCATGGACCAATTTGAATTGGACTACGCGGCCCAAAGGCGGCGCGCAAAACTCGGCTGGCTGATCGCAAGTGTCCTGTTTTTTGCGCTCTTCGCGTTTTCGGCATGGCTTGGAGATTTCTTCAAGGTCACGCAGGTCACGCTGTCTGACGGCTCGCGCGAATGGCGCTGGATCATTCCTGCAGGCCTGCCACGGTTGGGCGAGTTCATCGAAAAAACGCTGCCCGCTTTGCGGTGGGACAGCCTAGGCGCGGATTTCGCCGAATGGTTCTGGCGCTGGAAGGTCTGGCTGAACCTTCTGATCGAGACAGTGCTGATCGCTTTCATGGCAACGGCACTAGGCGTCTTTGGCGGGTTTGTGATGTCCTTCCCCGCCTCGCGCAACCTTGCCCCAAACAAATGGGTGCTTTGGATCTGTCGGCGCTATCTTGAGATCGCGCGCACAGTGCCGGAACTGGTCTGGGCGCTGATCTTTGTATTTTGCTTCTCGGTCGGGCCAATGGCCGGTGTTCTGGCCATTGGTCTGCATACGGCGGGGGCATTGGGCAAGCTTTATTCGGAAGTGAACGAAAACATCGATATGCGTCCGCTCGAAGGTGTGAAGGCGGCAGGCGGCACTTGGTTCGACCAAATCCGCTATGGAGCCGTGCCTCAGGTCATGCCGAACATCATCAGCTACACGCTGCTGCGCTTCGAGATCAACGTGCGCGCCTCTTCCATTATCGGCTATGTCGGCGCTGGCGGGCTAGGTCAGGAATTTCGCGAGGCCTTGTCTTTGCAAGAGTATACAGACCTGTCGGCCCTGTTTTTGATCATCTTTGTGACCGTCATGGTCATTGATTATGGATCAGAGAAGCTACGCCATCGGGTCATCGGACTTGAGAAAGGGCCAGCGACATGACCCCAACCGACGCGCAAATCAAAGACTGGATGGACAAGCAGCCGCAGGCTTTTCGCGACACACCCGCCGTGCGCCTGCGCAAGATCAGCCTTTGGGCGCTTTTCATTGGGCTCTTTGCCTGGTGCCTTTATGATTTCAACTTTTCACCTGAACGGATCTGGGTTGGCCTCCAGCGGCTCGGAACTGTGGTCTCATTCATGTTCCCACCGCATCTGTGGGAAACCTGGCCCGAATGGGTCGAGGTGTTCACAGCCCTCGGCGAAACCGTCGCCATGGCCTTCCTCGGTACCGTGCTCGGGCTGATTATCGCCTTTCCAGTGTCCTTCCTCGGAGCCAAAAACATCAACCGGATTTTCTGGCTGCGCCATTCGGCACGGCGCGGTTATGACATCATCCGTGCGTTTGAAACTCTGATCCTCGCCCTGATCTTCATCCGTGCATTTGGTTTGGGGCCCTTGGCAGGCATTCTCGCCATCGCGGTCTCTGAAATCGGGACGTTCGGTAAACTCTTCTCTGAAGCATTGGAGAACACGTCAAAACGCCCCGTTGAGGGCGTGGTCGCATCGGGCGGATCGCGGTTCCAGTCGATTCTGTTTGGCATCATGCCGCAGGTCTTGCCGGTGCACTTGTCGATCATGCTCTACAACTTTGAATCCAATGTCCGCTCGTCCACGATTCTTGGCATTGTCGGTGCAGGCGGGATCGGCTTCATGTTGTCGGACCGGATCTCGGGACTGTTCTGGGATCAGGTCTGGACGATCATCTTCCTGATCATCGCCATGGTCTACATGGTTGACTATCTCTCCGGCCTGATCCGCACCCGTGTGATCGGCAAATGGGAAGGCGCGCACTGATGGCCGGAGCCGGTTCCAAGAACGCGCTTTCCGAAACGCCCACCATCCAAGAGGGTCCCATTGTTGACGATTTCGAGCTTGGCATGTGGACCGAGGTTGGCAAGGGCACGATTCTCAAGCACGGCTCCATGGGCGACTGGTCATACATCACCAAGGACTGCCACGTGGTTTGGACTACGGTCGGCAAGATGTGCTCGATTGCCAATTCGACCCGTATCAATCCCGGAAACCACCCGACATGGCGCGCTGTGCAGCATCATTCTGTTTATCGTGCCGAAGCTTATGGGCTTGGATCCGACGATTATGAGTTCTTCGAATGGCGCAAAGCTGATTGGGTGACGATTGGCCATGATGTCTGGATCGGGCATGGGGTGACCGTGACCGCTGGCGTGACCATCGGGACGGGCGCCGTGATCGGCGCGGGCGCGGTCGTCACCAAGGATGTGGAGCCCTACACCGTGGTCGGCGGGGTGCCAGCGCGTGTCCTCAAGCGCCGTTTCAACGAGGCGCAGGCCCACGCCCTGCAAGAGATCGCCGTCTGGGATTGGAGCCATGATGCCTACAAGGCAGCTTTGCCAGACATCCGCGCGCTGGAGATCGACGCCTTCATCGAAAAGTATCGGTAGATGCGGCTCGTCACGCCGTCGCTGGAGTATCTGGACGCTTATCGCGCCGCGCTTGAAACCGGCTGGTCACCTCGCACCACCCGGCCAGAGGCGGCGACAGAGGAATTGCACGCGATCTCCTTGGATCCTGAGGGCTTCATTGCATCTCTTGATGATCCCGACGCGCGCGGCGGCGATATCCAACTTCAAGACGGCAACTTCGTGAAGCGCCTTCCAAGCTTCCGTCGGTGGATTTGGCACGCCGGCTTTTGCGGTAGTATCGAGTTGAGATGGCAGCATGGTACCAATGCCCTGCCACCGACTTGTCTCGGACATATCGGTTATGCGGTTGTGCCATGGCGCAGGCGCGAGGGCCTGGCAACAGCAGCTCTTGGCGCGCTCTTGCCCGAAACGCGGCGCACAGGCCTGACCTTCGTGGACCTTACGACCGACCCGGGAAACACGGCCTCGATCCGCGTGATCGAAAAGAACGGTGGGCAACTGGTAGAGCGCCGCGACAAAGCTCTAACGCATGGAGGAGGCGAAGAACTGCTGTTTCGCATTCACCTGCCACTTCTTTAGATGTCTTCGACCAAGGCCATCACTGGTGATTTTGGTGTAGCGGCCGAACCTTGAAAGCAAAGGTTGGCGCAGTTGTCACAAAACCTTCACGCGGTCAGTCTAAGCGGCCTCGACCGGCAAACCAAATCTGGAACAGGACGCATGGTCAGGCTAAAGGCACTCGATGGCAAGGACGCGTCTCCCTTGTGTTTTGGATGCATGCAATTCGGCGGGACTGCAGATGCCGCTGCAAGCCGCGTCATGTTCGACGCTTGCCGAGAAGCAGGTATCAACTTTTTCGATACAGCTCACACGTATACAGGCGGTCAGTCCGAGGAATTGCTGGGCGGCTTCATCAAACAGGACCGCGACGCGCTGATAGTAGCGACAAAAACCGGTTATACCGGGGGCAGCGGCCGCGAGAATATTCTGACTCAGTTCGACGAAAGCCTATCTCGTCTTAGGCTGGATGTCGTCGATATCTTGTACCTGCACCGTTGGGATCCCAAGACCCCTTTGCTTGAAACCTTCGAAGCACTGTCCGAGTTGCAGGCCCAAGGAAAAATTCGGCACATTGGGGTGTCCAATTTCGCGGCCTGGCAGGTCATGAAAGCACAAGCCGTTGCCGAACAACTTGGAACGCGCATCGACATAATCCAGCCCATGTATTCCTTGGTCAAGCGACAGGCTGAGGTGGAGCTTTTCCCGATGGCGCTTTCCGAAGATATTGCCGTCGCACCCTATTCACCCTTGGGCAGCGGTTTGCTCACGGGCAAGTACCAGAGCGGCGGCGAAGGGCGTCTTTCGACGGACAAACGCTATGCGGCCCGATACGGGCAGCTGTGGATGGCGGAGACGGCGCAGTCCCTGTCCGCTTTGGCCCGTGAATGGGGAACTGACCCTGCCACTTTGGCTGTGGCATGGGCCGCCAAACATCCTGCTGTTTCTGCTCCGATAATCAGTGGACGCAATGCTAAGCAGTTGGAACCGTCTTTGAATGCCTTGAGTTTTTGCTTAACTGTGGAGCAATACGCGCAGATCGGAGCGCTGTCTCTGCGCCCGGCTCCCGCGACCGACCGTTTGGAAGAAGCAGGGGCCTAGGCTGGTCCAGCCAGACCAGCCTCCCAATTTTCGCCCATGGCCACGATGCAAGACGTGCCATTCGCGTAATTCTGCACGATCATCCATTCGCCATCCCGTGGACTGACCCACACTTCCAGCATGGTTTCGGGGTCGCGCAGTCCCATGCCCTGACGTTCAGCCCCGAGAACCTCGGTCAGCATCGAAAGCATACGCGCGCTGTCATCACAGCTGACATCCGACATCTTGGCCCTTGCAAGGGTTGGCGCAGTGACACAAATCGTCAGCACGAGAAAAAGTCGATTGATCATGGTCACAGCATAGATGGCCAGAATGACGGATGTAACAGATTTATGACAGCTTGTGGATAAAATTTCCTTACTGCGTGCGGTTGATCACTGTCCCACGCTCGTCTTTCAGAACGTTTGCTGTCACAAATCCGTTTCGCAAATGCCAAGAAACTGAATCAAAACTGTCACGCAGATGTAGCGTAGCAGCCTTATCCGCCCCCTAAACATGGGGGCGATATGCTGAAAATCGACGCGCTGACCAAGCGGTTCGGAGATAAGACGGCTGTGGATGCAGCCAACATCTCCGTAGACAAACCAACCATGATCGGGATCATCGGTCGTTCAGGGGCCGGTAAATCCACGCTGCTCCGGATGGTCAACCGCCTCAGCGACGCCACCAGCGGAACAATCACGTTCGAAGGTGAAGAGATCAGCGCCCTGCGCGGTGCCGCCAAACGGGATTGGCAGTCCCGCTGTGCGATGATTTTCCAGCAATTCAACCTCGTGCCGCGCATGGATGTGGTGTCCAACGTGCTGCACGGGACGCTTAACAAACGTTCGACCTTCGCGACGATGTTCAACCTTTATCCGCAATCGGACATTCACAAAGCCATCGAAATTCTCGACCGGCTTGGCATCGCTGAACAGGCCCCCAAACGCGGGGAGGCCCTTTCAGGCGGTCAGCAGCAACGCGTCGCCATCGCGCGGGCGTTGATGCAAGATCCCAAGATCATTCTCGCCGATGAACCGATTGCCTCGCTCGACCCGATGAACGCCCAGGTGGTGATGCAGGCCCTGCGCCGGATTCACGAAGAGGACGGGCGCATGGTCATCGCCAACCTGCACACGCTCGACACCGCACGGCGCTATTGTGATCGCGTCATCGGGATGCGTGACGGACGGATCGTGTTTGATGGCACGCCAGAGCAACTGACCACCGGCGTTGCGCGTGACATCTATGGTGCCGGTGCCGACTTCTCGGAAGCCGCCACATCCACAGAAATCGAAACACTGGACAGACCGGAGGTCCGCAGAGCGGAAGCCTACGTCTGAGCCAGCTGCCACCCGCGCCTTTCGCGGGCCACCTTCATCAACCCCGCCCTCGAGTTGCCGACAGGCGATAGGGCATCAAACTTGGAGACAAAGATGAAAAAGACCCTCGCACTGGCGCTTGCCGCCACAACCGCGCTCAGCACCGGCGCTTTCGCTCAGGAAATTACCGAATTCCGCATCGGCATTCTGGGTGGCGAAAACGCACAAGACCGCATGAACTCCTACCAGTGCCTTGCCGACTACACGACCGAAGCGCTTGGCGTTGAAACCAAACTCTTTGCCCCCGCCGACTACAACGGCGTGATCCAGGGCCTGCTGGGCGGCACCATCGACATGGCGTGGCTGGGCGCCTCGTCGTATGCCGCAACCTACCTTCAGGATCCCGAAGCGGTTGAGCCTGTGCTGATCAAGGTCAACGTGGACGGCTCCATTGGCTACCACTCCATCGGCTTTGCCCGCAAGGACAGCGGCATCACTTCGCTGGACGACATGGAAGGCAAAGTCTTTGGCTTTGGCGACCCGAACTCCACGTCCGGCTACCTGATCCCGTCCATCGAGATCCCGCAGTACAAAGACGGCATCACAATGGAGAATGGCGAGTACTTCGGTGAAGTGAAGTTCACGGGCGGCCACGAGCAGACCATCGTTGCAGTCAACAACGGCGACATCGACGGTGGCGTGACCTGGGCTGATGGCCAGGGCAACTGGGAAGACGGCTACAACTCCGGCGCGCTGCGCAAGGCGGTTGATGCTGGCCTCGTCGATATGAACGACATGGTCCAAATCTGGAAATCGAACGTGATCCCCGAGGGCCCCGTCGTGCTCCGCAAAGCGCTGCCTGCAGATGTCCGCGAGACAATGACGGCTCTGGTCGATGGCCTGCACGAGCGTGACCCTGATTGCGCCTATGGTGTGGCCGCTGGTGACACGCTGGGCTTCCAGCCGGTCACCCATGATACCTACATCTCGATCGTCGAAGCGCGCAAAGCGAAAATCGGCGGCTAAGTCATTTTCATGAGGTATCCGGCAGGCCTTCGGGCCTGTCGGTATTTTTGTATCCGGGGGCAGCATGGCGGACATTTCCTTAGGCGGCGCGGCACAAAGCGTGGGCAGCATCCAGTCAAGCTATATGGCGCAGGTTCAAAGACGCCGGCTTTACGGTGGTCTGACGCTTTTGATTTTCGTCGTGCTCATGGTGTCCGGTTTCAACATCGCTGATGACCGCAACGCTGGCGGTTTCTGGGAAGGTTTGCACCAGATCGGTGATTATCCTGCCGACGTCCTGTCAGAAGCCTGGGGAAAACGAGCCGATCTGCCCGGCTTGATCGCCAAATACTTCCCGGCCCTTGTTGAAACGATCAACATTGCCGCTGTCTCGACCCTGATTGGAGCCATTGGCGGGTTGTTCCTGTCCTTGCTCGGGACGCGTGGCCTCGCGAAATGGCCTCGCCTGATCCCTTTGTTCCGCCGCATCTCCGACATTATGCGCGCTGTGCCAGAGATCGTGATCGCACTTGTTTTGATCTTCGTGCTAGGCGGCGGACCTGTGCCTGCGATGATCGCCATTGCGATCCACACGGCCGGTGCACTGGGTAAGATGTTCTCCGAAGTGGCTGAAAATGCCGATCTGAAGCCGGTCGAGGGCCTCGCCTCCACCGGCGCAACCTGGTCTCAGCGCATGCTTTTGGGTGTGCTGCCACAGGTTGCACCGAACTATCTCAGCTATTCCCTGCTGCGCTTCGAGATCAACATCCGCGCCTCTGCCATTCTGGGTTTTGTGGGTGCAGGCGGCCTTGGCTACGAGCTTCGCAATGCCATGGCATGGGGGCCGGGCCGCTTTGACGAGGCCGCTGCCATCTTTGTCCTGCTCTTCGGGACGATTGTCTTCTTCGATCAAGTGTCCAGCCGCTATCGCAACCGACTGACCGAGGGGCAAGGCCAATGACCGCGACCGATCTGAGCCTGACCAAACAGGACGCCGACAAACTGTTTCAGCGAAAGCGCCTTGTCGGCTTTGGCATCCCCGCAGTTATCTTTGCCTATCTGGTCTACATCTTCTTTGCATTCGATATTGCCGGGCTGGCGGGGCGTGCCAATCTCGATAACGCGGTCACGCTGGCCTCTGACAGTTGGTCGCACAAGGTGCACGTGACCCGCGATAACCGGTCCGGCGAGATCACCTATGCTGTCGAAGGCGAACGCAAAGGCACATATCCTGAAGGCCAACGGCCCGAATGGGTGAGCGGCGATGAGGTCATCACCATTGATTTGGGCGGCGATCACATAGTGCGCTACCTTCCGGACAACCGAACCGAGATTGAGTTGCCGGGGTTCCCGCTGATCGAAGTTCGGGCCGAGGGGCGCAGCCTGACCAGCAACCTGCCCGCTGACCTGCCGGATTGGATTTCCGCCTCGAACCGGCGCATCGGCATCACCACACCCGAGGGCCGCATCACCCTGACAGGGGCGCGAACCGAAGTCTTCAACTATTTCCCGGGGTGGGAACTGTTCTGGTTTACTCTCGACAGCCCCTATCATGGGCAAGGTCTTGGCAAGATCCTGTTCGGCGAACAGATCGATCCATCGCGGTCCAATATTGCCGGGGCGGTTTCCGACTGGTGGAACAATGCCATGTGGCGACACAAGGATGTCGCCTGGGCGATTGGCGAAACGATCCTGATGGCCTTCCTTGGCACCATGGGTGCGGCGATCATCGCGCTGCCACTGGCCTTTATGGCGGCGAAACGCTTTTCGCCCGTCATGATGCTGCGCGCGGCAACGCGCCGGGTCTTTGACTTTGTGCGCGGCGTAGATGCGTTGATCTGGACCGTGGTTCTTGCGCGTGCCTTTGGACCCGGCCCTCTGACAGGTGCGCTGGCGATCCTGATCACCGATACTGGCACCTTCGGCAAGATTTTCTCCGAAGCGCTGGAAAACGTCGACCAAAAACAAATCGAAGGCGTGGAGTCCACGGGCGCCAAGCCTCTTCAACGTTACCGCTTCGGCGTGATCCCGCAGGTTGTGCCGGTGCTGCTGGCGCAGATCCTCTACTTTCTGGAATCCAACACGCGTTCGGCCACGATCATTGGCGCAATCACGGGCGGTGGTATCGGCCTGATGCTGACCCAAGCAATCCAGACCCAGAAGGACTGGGAAGAGGTTGCGTATTACATCGTCCTGATCGTGGTCATGGTGATGTTCATGGATTGGTTCTCGGGCTGGCTGCGCGGCAAGCTGATTGGACGCAAGGACTGATGGCACGGCTTTCGGCAGACACTCCGTTCATTCACCCGGACTGCGAAATCACCGGCAGTTCCTTTGGTGCTTATATCGAGATTGGCAAAGGCAGCCGGGTCAACAATTCTTATTTCGGTGACTACTCCTATTGCGACCGTTATGCCGACGTCGCCAATGCGCAGATCGGCAAGTTCGCCAACATCGCGGCCTTTGCGCGGATCGGGGCCACCGACCACCCGCTTCAAACGGCGGCCTGTCATCACTTCCTCTATCGGTCGGATGACTACTGGGACAATGCCGGACGGGATGAGGACTTCTTTGCGCACCGCCGGTCTCGCACGGCCCATATCGGCCATGACACATGGATCGGTGCAGGCGCAATGATCAAACCGGAAGTGACCCTAGGCGATGGAGCGGTCGTTGCCGCGGGCGCCGTCGTGACCAAGGATGTGGACCCGTACACCATTGTCGCAGGTACACCGGCCAAAGTGCTGCGCGTGCGCCAACCACCCGAGATCGCCGAGCGCCTGATCGCACTGGCGTGGTGGGATTGGTCGCACGAGTATATCCGGCAAGCGCTTCCGGATTTTCGGTCCCTCGCGGCTGAAGCCTTTCTCGAAAAATACGAGACCTAGCCTTCCAGTGTCAGCGTCACCCTGTCGCCGGCGAACCATGTGCGGCCAAACTCAACCGCCATACCAGCATGATCCACGTTGACACCAGAGGACTTCAAGAGTGGGTCGCCTTCCGAAACCTGAAGATGCAGCGCATGCGTTGCCGTGGCCCGCACGGCCGTCAGACGGGTCGAGGCGCGGGTGTAGTCGGATATGCCAACGAGCCGCAGCGCTTCGGTCACGCTGCTGGTTTGGCTCAGGGCCTCGTTGATGCCGGGAAGCCGTCCGAGAGGAAAAAGACTTTCAAAAACAGCGATGGGCTGACCGTCGGCAAGCGAAAGACCGTGATAGGCGCAAACCGGATCGCCCGGGGCAATCTGCAGCGCTTTGGCTTCGCCCGTCGTCGCGGAACGCTCCTCGACCTGGAGAACGCGCTTGTCGGGTCGCCTGCCCGCGGCGATCAGGTTCTCGTGGAACCGCACACGTTGCCCAATCGGGTAGTCCGTCGGCGTGGCTGCGACGAAAGCACCAGAACCACGACGGGTGCGTATCAGACCTTCTTCAACCAAAGCCGAGATACCGTGACGTACTGTGTGCCGATTGACTCCAAAGCGCTCGGCCAAACCTGCCTCGGTCGGCAGTTTGTCTCCGGGCGCGTATTTGCCCTCTGCTAGGTCACTGCGGAGCGCATCGGCTATGGCCTGCCAGATGGGTGTTTTGCCTGAAGTGTCACGCAAGTTTCACAAATCTCTTCTGTCCTGAGAGGGGGAATCTGTTATGATGTGTATAGTTGTATAGTATATGGAAAAGTTGTCGAGATGAAAGACACTTTCGACGAGAACGCCGAGCGAAAAGCCTGGATGGGCCTGCTTGCCAGGGCGCCGGAAGGCCGCGTTGCTACCTTGCTGGATGCCGCTATGACGCGTCCGGAATTCACTTGGCTGCGCGCGCCTGAGATTGGCAGCACAATGGTCCGCGGCCGCGCCGGTGGGACTGGCGCGCCCTTCAACATCGGAGAGATGACTGTCACGCGCTGCGCGCTGACGCTCGCCAGCGGTGAAGTCGGTCACGCCTATATTCAGGGTCGCCGCAAGTCTGATGCCGAGGCAGCCGCCCTTGTCGATGCGCTGATGCAGGGAGCCAGTGCCGGGGCGGTCCGCAAGGCCGTTCTTGACCCGCTCGCCATGGAACAGACCGCCGCAAAGACCGCCCGCGCCGAGAAAGCTGCCGCAACGAAGGTCGAGTTTTTCACAATGGCACGGGGAGAGGACTGATGCAGGCAACCGCTCTGGCAGGTGGGTTCGACAATCCCGCCATAGGGTCCGCCCACGCGTTCCGGAGTGTCATGGAAGCCATGGCGCGTCCGGGAAGGATTCAAGATATCGAGGGCGCCGTTCCTCCCGCAGCCTTGTCCGTCGCGGCCGGCACCGTTCTTTTGACCCTGTGCGACACAGACACGCCTGTCTATCTCGCTGGCAAGGCTGACACGGACGATGTCCGCAAATGGCTGGCCTTTCACACCGGCGCCCCGCTGACAGGCCCATCACATGCGATGTTTGCCGTGGGCGACTGGGACGCATTGTTGCCGCTTGGCAGCTATCCCGTTGGAACGCCGGAATATCCAGACCGCTCGACAACCCTGATCGTGGAATGTGCCGAACTCGAAGCGGACGGCGCGACGCTGCGTGGACCCGGGATCAAATCTGAGGCCACGCTGTCCCTACCGGAAACCCGCGCCTTCCAAAGCAACCGCGCACTGTTTCCGCTCGGGCTCGATTTCATCTTCACCTGTGGCGACAGGTTGGCGGCTTTGCCTCGCAGCACGGAGGTTTTCTGATGTATGTGGCTGTAAAGGGTGGCGAGCGGGCGATTGAAAGCGCGCATGCCTGGCTTGCGGAGGAACGCCGTGGCGATACGGATGTCGCCGAACTCAGCATCGCGCAAATCCGTGAACAGCTGAAACTGGCCGTGGATCGTGTCATGGCAGAAGGGTCGCTTTATGATCCTGACCTTGCCGCCTTGGCGATCAAGCAATCGCGCGGTGATCTGATCGAGGCGATCTTTCTGATCCGGGCTTACCGCACCACACTGCCCCGCTTTGGTTCGTCAGAACCTGTGGACACGGGTGCAATGGCCTGCGACCGGCGTATCTCGGCCACGTTCAAAGATTTGCCGGGCGGACAGGTCTTGGGGCCGACTTTCGACTACACGCACCGGCTGCTCGATTTCAAACTGGCCGCTGACGGGGGCGTCCCCGAAGCTCCAACACGGGAAAGCATTCCAGGCGACGTGCCTCATGTGACAGAGTTTCTGAACCGCGAAGGCCTGATCGAAGAAGCTCCACATGATGACACGCCGCCGCCCGACCTGACCCGCGAACCGCTTGAAATGCCGGCCGACCGCGCGCTGCGGCTGCAAGCACTGACCCGCGCCGATGAAGGCTTCACGCTTGGTCTCGCCTATTCCACGCAGCGCGGCTATGCGCGCAACCATGCCTTTGTGGGCGAGTTGCGCATTGGCGCGGTCGCGGTCGAGATGGACATCCCCGAACTGGGCTTTGCCATCGAGATTGGCGAGGTGACGCTGACCGAATGCGAAACCGTTAACCAGTTCAAGGGATCAAAGACAGAGCCACCGCAATTCACCCGCGGATATGGGCTGGTCTTCGGCCAATCTGAGCGCAAGGCGATCTCAATGGCGCTCGTTGACCGCGCTCTCCGCTGGGAAGAGTTGGGCGAAGACAATGTTGGCGCACCTGCGCAAGACACGGAATTCGTCCTCTATCACGCGGACAACATTCAGGCGACGGGCTTCTTGGAGCACATCAAGCTGCCGCATTATGTCGACTTCCAGTCCGAACTGGAACTGGTGCGGAAGCTGCGACGCGAAGCAGGCGCGGACCGTGTACCGGAGGCTGCAGAATGACCTCAGTTGTCGCTGAAGTTCCGGTCTTCCTTGTCCCAGACGATACGCGGATCGATGTCGCTGCGCTGTTCGGAGCCGTCCAGCTCGGTCCACACGAACATGCCGTCTTCTTCGCGGACACTGCGGAACCGGCGAAGTTTGCGCCAACCATCCCAAATGACCAGAAAGCCAGCAAAAGGCATCAGGGTCATAAGCACCTTGTACAGGGTCGTTTCCGCCTGAAAGTCATCCTGACGCGAGAACGCGATCAAGCAGGCAAAAGCGACAAGTGTCCAGATTATTCCAAAACCAAGCGTATACATCACGGTCCATCTGTTCCGGCTCAATCTTTGCTTGGGAAAGTGACAACACTATGACCGATCAAGCCTACAACTTCGCCTATCTCGACGAACAGACCAAACGGATGATCCGCCGCGCAATCCTCAAAGGGTTGGCGATCCCCGGCTATCAGGTGCCGTTTGCCAGCCGCGAGATGCCGATGCCCTATGGTTGGGGGACCGGAGGCGTTCAGGTTTCGGCCGCTGTATTGACGCCAGATGACACGTTCAAGGTCATCGACCAAGGTGCGGATGACACTACGAATGCGGTCTCGATCCGCTCGTTCTTTGAACGCACCGCGGGTGTTGAGACCACCACCGCGACTTCAGAGGCGAGCGTCATCCAGACCCGTCACCGCATCCCCGAAGAGCCGCTGACCGAGGATCAGATCCTCGTCTACCAGGTGCCAATCCCGGAACCGTTGCGTTTTCTGGAACCGCGTGAGAGCGAGACGCGCAAGATGCACAGCCTTGAGGAATACGGGCTGATGCATGTGAAGCTTTACGAGGATATCAGCCGGCACGGCCACATTGCGACCTCCTACGCTTATCCGGTGAAGGTTGAGGGGCGCTATGTCATGGACCCGTCGCCCATCCCGAAATTCGACAACCCGAAATTGGGCGACATGGCCGCCATCCAGCTGTTTGGCGCAGGGCGCGAGCAGCGGATATACGCGCTGCCGCCCTACACGCAGGTTGTGAGCCTCGATTTCGAAGACCATCCGTTCGAGGCCAGCAAGGCGGATCACCCCTGCGGGCTGTGCGATGCGACGGACAGCTATCTCGACGAGGTCATCATGGATGATCAGGGTGGGCGGATGTTTGTCTGTTCCGACACGGATTACTGCGAAGCCCGGCGCGCCGCAGGACACAAAGGAAAGGACGCGGCATGACACCTTTGCTGTCGGTTCAAGGTATCACCAAACGCTACGGCGCACATATCGGCTGCGCGGACGTGTCCTTTGATCTCTATCCCGGAGAGGTGATGGGGATCGTGGGGGAATCCGGGTCTGGCAAATCGACGCTGCTGAATTGCATGGCGGGGCATCTGCCACCTGATGCGGGTCAGGTCGTGTTCGATACGCGCACCGAAGGCCCCAAGGATACGATCACCATGTCCGAGCCCGAACGACGGATGTTGGGGCGGACGGATTGGGCGTTCGTTCACCAACACGCCCGTGACGGGCTGCGTATGGGCGTCTCAGCCGGCGGCAATGTTGGCGAGCGGTTGATGGCTGTCGGCGAACGGCATTACGGCGACATTCGCGGCAAGGCCACGGATTGGCTGGAGCGGGTCGAGATCGACGCCGCCCGCGTCGATGACCGACCCACAACCTTTTCCGGCGGGATGCAGCAGCGCCTGCAGATTGCCCGTAACCTCGTGACGGGGCCACGTCTCGTGTTCATGGACGAGCCCACCGGCGGGCTGGACGTGTCGGTGCAGGCGCGGCTGCTGGATCTGTTGCGCGGGCTGGTACGCGACATGGGCCTGTCGGCAATCATCGTCACCCATGATCTTGCTGTCGTCCGGCTGCTCGCGGACCGTCTGATGGTGATGAAATCGGGCCGGGTGGTCGAGGCGGGCCTGACCGATCAGGTGCTGGATGATCCGCAGCATGCCTATTCCCAACTTCTTGTCTCTTCCGTTTTGCAGGTGTGAGCGATGACAGTTCAAATCACTCAGGCTACGAAAAAGGATTGCCAAGATGTCGCTTCGTTCTTGGTCGCCGCCCTGCCAGAGAGTTGGCGGCAGCCAGAATTGCCAGACTGCACGCAAATTCAACGCGTTCTTTCACATAACGCGTCCATCCTTGTGCTCGCGCGTCAAGAAGACACCGTCGTGGGGCTGGCGCTTGGATGGTGCTTCCCGAACGCAGTCGCCCAAGGCGATACAGCCATGCTGGATGAGCTTTTGGTCGATCCCGGCTGTCGCGGGATTGGCATTGGGACTGAGCTGGTAGAGGAATTTACAAAGACGGCACGCCAACCCGGAAAGGCACCTATCGAAGTCTGGGCAACAACAGATTTTCCGGACGAGCCAGCCGCAACCCCGTTTGCACGAACAGGCGGCCAACAGGGCGAGTTGCTACGCCAATTCGACTGGCCAAAGGAGACATGCGCATGATCACTCTAAATGACGTCTCGAAAACCTTCACGCTACACAACCAGGGCAGCGCGGTGATTGAAGTCATCAGCGATGTGTCCCTTCACGTGGCACCCGGGGAGTGCGTCGCGCTGACCGGGGCTTCGGGTGCGGGTAAATCGACCCTGATGCGGATGATTTATGGCAATTACCTGACGCAGTCGGGATCGATCTGCATCGGCGATCTGGACATCGTTCAGGCCGAGCCCCGTGAGATCATTGCGCTGCGCCGCGAGGTGCTGGGCTATGTCAGCCAGTTTCTGCGGGTCGTTCCGCGCGTCCCGACACTGGACGTTGTCGCGGACCCCTTGCGGGCCCTCGGTGTGCCTACTGAGGACGCCCAAGCAAGAGCGCAAGACTTGCTGGCGCAGCTCAACATCCCGCAGCGGCTCTGGTCTCTGTCCCCGACAACCTTCTCTGGAGGCGAGCAGCAGCGGGTCAACATCGCGCGCGGTTTTGCTCACACATATCCCGCGATGCTTTTGGACGAACCCACGGCGAGCCTGGATGCGACCAACCGCGAAGTTGTGTTGTCCCTGATTGAAGAGGCCAAAGCCCGCGGCGCGGCGATCATCGGAATTTTCCACGACGAGGCCGCGCGGGCCAGAGTGTGCGACCGGGAGATTGACGTCAGCCGGTTTACACCGGGGCTCGCGGCATGACCGAAGGTCGTCTCATCGCGGTTGTTGGCCCCTCTGGAGTGGGCAAAGACAGCGTGATGCAAGGCGTGGCCGAAGTCATGCCGGCACTACACCTTGTACGGCGTGTCATCACGCGCGCGCCAGGTCTGGGCGGCGAGGATTACGACGCTGTCTCTGAGGCGCAGTTTCAGGATCTGGCCCGCGATGGGGCTTTCGCCGTCCATTGGGGCGCGCATGGGCTGTTCTATGGGATTCCTCAAACAGTCAGGTACCAATTGAACAAGGGCACCGACTGTCTTGCCAACTTCTCGCGGAAAGCGCTTCAGGCCGGCGCAGATGCGTTCCCAAACTTCGTCGTCCTGAACATCACGGCAGCGCCCGAGACCTTGGCTGCCCGGTTGGCAGCACGCGGCCGCGAGTCGGAGGCCGACATCGCCAGACGCCTCGCCGAGGCGGCAAAGCCTCTACCGACAGGTCTGGACGTCATCACGCTTTCCAATGACGGACCGCTTAACCAGACAATCGCGCGCGCAGCTCAGCTGCTTCACCCCGTGAGCGTATAGCGATGGATCAGTTCAAAGCGCCCATCCTGCCGTTCGCCGCAAAGCGCGATCTGATCCATGACAAAAGGCGCGGACAAATCCGGCAGGTGAACTTGCAAGGTATCCATCCAACCCGGCGCGTCCCCTTCGGGCAACCCACCCGTGAGTGTCATATGGAATCGGAACTCCTCGAAGACGTAAGGGTAGCCCCACTGCGCCAACAGCATCTCTTGCCGGTTGCTCAGCCCGGCTTTGCGGCGTCGCGCAAGTTCTGCCTCACCGGCAGGCGCGCGAAACCCGTCAAGATCGCGGACACAGGCCCCAGCGATACTTTGCAGGCCGTCCAGTGGCCCAAAGGGCGTGAGCGCCAGAAATCGGCCCAACTGCGTCAATTTCAGTCCGTCACAAGCTGCAGGAGAAAGCACACCTGCCAAGTCGGACACAGCTGCTTCAAGAGCCTCAATCGTTTGACCCTCTTTCAAGCGGAATGGCGGTTTCAGAGTTCCGTGAAAGCCATATTTGCGCGGTGTCATTGTAATGTCATGCAAACCGGGCACATCGAATTGAGGCACCTTGCGGCCCGTCAAGACATCCCAGCCCAGCCATTTCGCGCCGAAGTCGGCCAGCGGGCCTTCAGGCGGCACATAGTAAATTGCGAAACGAGCGTATGACATGAATTCCCCTTTTTCTGCATCGTCTTTGGCAAAAGCATGTGACACTTCGATGTCAGCAGACCTTTGTCTTGCCAATGCTCAGCTTGTTTTGCCAGATCGGGTAGCGCTTGGGTCGATCACGATTGAAGCGGGTGTCATTTCCGAAATCACTGAAGGTGCCAGCATCCCAAGAGGGGCTTTGGATTGCGGCGGGGATCTGGTGCTTCCGGGTCTTGTGGAGTTGCATACCGACAATGTCGAACGCCACATCGAGCCGCGCCCCGAGGTCGATTGGCCGCATCTGCCTGCTCTTCTTGCCCATGATGCAGAACTGGCCTCCACCGGGATCACTACGGTGTTCGATGCCATGCGCGTCGGGTCCATCCATTCGGGCAAAGGCCGCTACATCGACTATGCCCGCAAACTGGCCGACGAGCTTTTGGCTGCGCGCGCGGAAGGCATGTTCAAGATCAGCCACTTTCTTCACCTGCGCGCCGAGATCTGCTCTGAGACGTTGCTCGAAGAATTGGCCGCCTTTGGCCCCGAAGATCGCGTCGGCATTGTCAGCCTGATGGACCACACGCCCGGACAGCGGCAATTCCGTGATCTGACGGCGCTCAAGACCTATGTCGCCAAGAAGCGTGGTATGAATGATGCCGAATTTGCCGAGCATGTGCAAAACCTGCTCAGCCTTCAGGAGCGGTTCGGTGCAAAGCATGAAAAGGGCGCGGTGGCCGAGGCAACCCGTTTGGGCGCCGTTCTGGCCAGCCATGACGACACGACGGCAGAGCATGTCGCGACATCCGCCACCAACGGCGTTGGTTTTGCAGAATTCCCAACGACGGTCGAAGCCGCACAGGCCTGCCGGGACCAGGGTATTGCCGTGATGATGGGTGCGCCGAACCTGATCCGCGGTGGGTCGCATTCCGGCAATGTCGCCGCTGAGGCGTTGGCTCAGCAGGACCTGCTGGACATCGTCTCATCCGACTATGTTCCTTCGGCACTGCTGCTGTCGGCCTTCCATCTGGCGCGGGTCTGGGATGATCTGCCGCGTGCAGTTGCAACCGTGACACGTAACCCGGCGCAAGCCGCGCGCCTTGATGATCGCGGTGTTCTAAATGTCGGGATGCGGGGTGATGTACTTCGGGTTCGCCAAACCGAAGCGGCGCCCCTTCTGCGTGGGGTGTGGAGCCAAGGAACAAAAATTGGCTGAGCAGGGTGTCATTACCCTGTGAACGGTTTTGATCGCGCAAGCAGCCATCGGGTAATCTCTGCTTCAGAGGCCCCCGAATACTCAGCTGCCTCATTCGGGTCGAACCTATCCTTGACGACGTCAAACACTCTGGGTGACTTTCGCCCCTTCGGCTTGAACCAGATGGCAGCAATCGAATTTCTGCCGTCGGTTTCGGCGATGTAGTGAGTGATGTTCATGGCGAGCAGCTTTGTAACAGTTTAATGAAGATTAACCTCGTTCAGGCCGCATGCCAACGCTAGATGGCGTAACAGGCCCGAGCGTGCATATTTGATCGTTTGATGGGACAAAAGGCGTACAAGCTATGCGCCTGAGCGCTGC
>NZ_JAECRZ010000018.1 GCF_016019955.1 Thiosulfatihalobacter marinus | reverse complement strand
CGTTTCGCCATCTCGTATCCCTCCAAAAAGTTCGGGATACACCTTAGCTAACTGTCCGGATTTCCGGGACCACTTCAGTATTCCGCGAACACAGCAACGAACGACAATTTATCGACAAGGATTACGAGATTTGGGACCAGAACTTTGACAAGGAACTGGACCTTCACATTACCGAATGGAATGTGCGCACGTCGAATTTTCCCCAGAACGGCATGCGCGGGGCAGGAGTGATCGCCAAGCAGTTTTCCTATATGATCGACATGGGTGCGGATGCTGCGCAAAGCTGGCCGGCGATCCACAACACGACGACACATCTGGCGGGTACACGCTCGGACATGCCTCTGCTGGATGACGAAGATCGGGTGCATAATTCGACCCGGGGGGCGATGTTTGATGTGATGTCTACGGAACTGGTGGGGATGGAACTGGTTCACACCGAGTTCAGCAATGATGACGGGCGCATGGAAGTCATCACCTATCAGTCCGACGACAAGATCGTATTCCAGATCCTGTCGCGTACGGATGAGCCGGTGGATCTGGAACTGGACGTGTCGAGCCTGTTTACGCGGTTCGAGACAGCCAGCGCGGTTAGGATCGGGTATGACCAATCCAGCGAAAGCTCGGACGGTATCTACCGCGACCGTGACGGCAACCTTGTGGAAGCCCAATACCGTATCGTGGATGGCGAGCGCTATTATTTCAACGAACACGACGTTCTTGCGACAATCGAAGACCTGGTTCTGGACAGTAACAATCTGGACAACAACGAGATTTCGCTGCGGTTGAGACCCTATGAGGTGGTGCAGATGGTCTTTACCCTGGACGCAGACGATCCGAACGGTGCGGATCCCGGTCGCTTCGTGACCGGAACGCAAGGGGCTGACGCCATCGAAACCGGAAGTGGAAATGACCAGATTGACGCCCTGGGTGGAAATGACACGGTCCTGGCCGGGGATGGCACTGATGTCGTCTTTGGCGGGACCGGAGATGACCAGATCAAGGGCGGACGCGGCGATGATTTTATTCATGCCGAAGAAGGCGACGATGCGATCTATGGGCATGGCGGCGATGATGACATGAAGGGCTATGATGGCAATGACACCCTTGCCGGCAACCAGGGGGCCGATACGTTGCTGGGCAGCAAGGGGGATGACGTTTTGCGCGGCAACAGCGAAAACGATACGCTGAATGGCGGGCAGGGCGCCGATACGCTTTTGGGCGGCGAGGGCCGTGACACGTTGACTGGCTGGTCAGGTGCGGACCGGTTCTTCTTTGAGCTTGATGATATGGTCCAGGGCGATCTGATTACTGACTTCGAGATCGGAAAGGACGTGATTGAACTGGACTATGACGACATCAATTCCGTTGCCGATCTGCGGTTCGAGGATGTGCAGGGCGGAGTTGTCGTATTTGTCGGGGACCATGGAGGGCTTGGTTTGATGGGCACGTTTTCAGCCGCTCAGGTCAATAATCCTGCCAATTTTATTTTTACTGATTGACGGCGGTTTCGCTAGGTTTGGGGTATGCCCCATTTGTGCTCCAGTGCCTCGATGGCCGCGATACGTTCGCCGGTCTTGGGGTGGCTGAGTAACCAGGCAGGCATGGGCGCGGCGCCTGATTGGGTCAGCTTTTCAAGCTTTTGGAACAGGGATTTCTGTGGTCCGGTGCCGATGCCGGACTTGGTGAGCAGTGCGGCGGCATAGCTGTCAGCCTCGTATTCGTCCGAGCGTGACAGGCGCGCCATCAACAGCGACATGGCAGAATTGGCGATCATCGGTCCGATACCGGGCAGAAAACGGGACAATACCATGGCCAGGGCCGTTCGCAGCGCGTTCTGGCCGGAAAAGTCGATCATTCGGCGACGGGAATGTCCCAGCGCCACATGGCCCAGTTCGTGTGCAATGACGCTGGCCATTTCCGGCGCGGTCACGTCGCCGGCGCGATAACGATTATAAAAGCCGCGTGTGATGAAAATGCGCCCATCCGGCGCGGCGAGCCCGTTGACCGGCTCGATTTCGTAAATATGTACTCGGATGCGGGGCAGGTCCAGCGCCCGGGCCATGGTCCGGACCAGGGGCACAAGCGAAGGGTCCGCCAGTTCGGTGGATCGCGCGTCCAGTTCGCGTGACGTGCGCCAGGCCGAAAACCGGAACATCAAAAGGCCATAGATCAGGGCAATCAGGATGGGCGTGAACTTGAGCATAACAAAGATATGGGGCACTGTTGCGACAAGGGCAAGCGGCGCTTGACGCAATGTGACTCCGCCTTTTGGCCAGAACACAGACCGGTATGGCTCGCCAGGCCACGCAACACCAGGAACGCCTTGTCGTTGGATGCACGCCGGATCAGTTCATCGGGGTCTTCCCCGACCATCCGGTTCGGGAGCCTCGCAAACCGACAAAAGGCGCCGTTCAGGGGCGCCACCTGCGAAACCACGATCGCAAGATCGTTTTCTGGCGCCCCGAACATCAAGCCATTTCGGCATTGGAACAGTCTGTCGGCAACATGACCTAGGTGTATTTCCGGAAGCCCGTGTATAGTGAGGCCGCTAACCGGCGCCTGTGTATTCCGCCAGGCATGGGTTTGCGACCAATCTGGGGAGGAAAACATGACATCGAAACTGGAAACGAAGCAGGTGATGATAGGCGCGGCAGCCGGTATCGCCGTGATCCTTGTGAGCGCCGCGGTGCTGGGGATGTCGCTCCTCGTGTCGGTGGTTCTGGGCGCAATCGTTTATGTCGCCGTGTCTCGTCTCAAGCGAGAAAGCGGCCGCGCAACGGCGGAACCGGAAGTGATGGCGCCCGTGGCTGTACCCACCCACGCGCCCGAAGCGGAACCGGTTGTTGCGGCAGATACACCAACGCCGCAGCCGGAAGTCAGCGCCAGTGGCTCGCCGGCTGCGGATCAGCAGGCTGCAACCGGTTCGGCCGGGGCCGACATGGCTGGAGACGTGCGGCTTGGCACGCTCTTGCCGGGCGAGACCGAAGTATCGGAGCGCAAGGGAAACTGGCGCTACAACGGCTGATCCATGGCGTTTTCGCATCGGGCTGGAAACCCGTTATCTGCCTGGCCTAAGGTTGCCGAAGGCCAGGCAGGAGCGGAGCATGCTGAATTTTTACAAACGTATCTGGGCACATACCGGTCGTCGCCAGATCCTGCTGATCGTCCTGTCATTGATTGTCGCGGCTTTGGCGGCCGCCCCGCTGCGGTACCAAAAGGATATTATCAACGGTCTTGGTCCGGATATGGAGCTTGCCCGACTGGTCTGGCTGTGTGCCGGGTATCTTGGGGTGATCGTCCTTACCAATATCTTCAAGTACGTGTTGAACTACCGCAGC
This sequence comes from Thiosulfatihalobacter marinus, assembly GCF_016019955.1. Classification (GTDB taxonomy): domain Bacteria; phylum Pseudomonadota; class Alphaproteobacteria; order Rhodobacterales; family Rhodobacteraceae; genus Shimia; species Shimia marinus_A. The sequence continues at coordinate 44,492 of NZ_JAECRZ010000018.1, read as the reverse complement.
TCCCTTTTGGGCGAAGACACAATTCGCGATATTCGTCAGGGCATCTACAAGGCGCGTTTCTCTGCCGAAACGGAAACCACCCGCGACACCGGCACATTGGCCACGATCATCTCTGCCGAATCCGAAGAGGTGGGCCGCTTTGTCGGAGCGGCCATTGCCAACCCATTGTTACAGGTGGGGACGCTGCTGTCTGTGATTACCTATATTGCCGCCACACAGCCTTATCTTGGCGTTTTCCTGGTGTTGATTGTCTTGCCGCAAGCGGCCATCGTTCTGGTGCTACAGGAGCGCGTGAACCGGAGGGTCAAGGAACGCACCCTGGTATTGCGCGAGGCCAGTTCGACGATTTCCGAAGAAAACCTGGAACGGATTCGCGATGCCCAGCAGGGCGTTCTGGACGATTTTGACCACATCTACACCACGCGGCGCGGCATCTTTCGGCTGAAGTTGTCGATGAAATTTGCGATGAACCTATTGAACGGCATTGGACTGGTGGGAATTTTGCTCATCGGAGGCGTTCTGATGATGCACGGACGAAGCGATGTCGGAACCGTGGTGGCGTCGATTGCGGCGCTGGAGAGGATCAGCGCCCCCTGGCGCGCGCTTTTGGGTTTTTACAAGGAACTGAGCGCGGTACGTGTGAAATTTGATCTGATCATGGGTCCGCCTGCGGTGCATCCAACATGAAATAGGCGCCGCATGGCGCCTTTGTCAAGTCCTCATGGTGCATGGATAATCTGGCCGGCTTACCGGCCCCATTTGCGGATCGGTCCGCTATCCATGTGCACGAAATTCGATCCGGTGTAACGCCCGACACCGCCGGCACGGGTGACTTCCGCAGCTTTGGCGATCTGATTGACCGATCGTGATGCCAATCGCAGATCGGCCGCTTGTCCCTTGATGTGCAGCGAGTTTTTCGCCACGTTTCGCGAACGCGAGCGGAGCATCGCATTCGTGGCGGCACTGCGGTATCCAGACAGCAACAGATACGGTTCGCTCACATCCAGAAGATTATGTGACGCGGCCATGATGTCGATGGCGCGAACATCGATCTTCTTGACATCGCTGGTGCGCCAGTCGCGCATGAACATGTTGATCTCGTTCACGGCTTCCTTGATATATTCACCTTCGATCCAGTAAATCGTATCAAGTTTCTCGCCGGTGCGCCCGGAATACATTCGAATGCGGCGGATGTCGCCGCCGCCGCGCAAGAACCCTGCTGCATTGGAAAATGTCGGTGCTGCGGCCACGGTGGTGGCGGCAAAGGCGGCCAGCAGGCCACGTCTGGATATGCTCAAAGAGCTGCTGTCTTTCATAGTTTCGGCGCCTGTCCCGTCGCTATCCTGGTCACGATGTTACGTGACATGAGTGTACATCCCCAGATGTGCGCGTTTTATGGCATAGAACGATTCGCCGACCAAGAGGTGTTTTCGTCGCGCAGGGCAGATCAACACATTTGAGCAAAAATTTGCTTAATTGGTCCAACTTGTGGCTTCGGCGCTCCGACGCTGGAATTGGGCGACAGCCGGTGCAGTGTTTCAATACCGGGTCAAAAGAAAGTGGACAGGAAGCGTACAAATGCCGACACTTGTCAGCACTTTTCCTGTCTGCAAGAGGATATTGCTCATGTTTCGAATTCTCTGGCTGAAATCCTTTTCCATTCCGGCTGTGATCCTGGCGATGACAGTGTCTTTGAGCGCAGTGCCGGCACAGGCCGTTACCGCCTTCAAGCAGGCCGTGGCCGAAGCGGCCGCGCATGATGCCGATGCCGCCGCTTTCTATCGTGACAGGAAATATGCGCCTGTCTGGACGGGCGAAGGCGCGCTGGACAAAGCGCGGCGCAAGGCACTGATCGAGGCGTTGTCGCGGGCCGAGGACCATGCCTTGCCCGGCGCGCGGTACGAAGCCGGCCAACTGCTTTCAGAGATGTCAACCGCGCGCAGCGCCCGCGCTCTGGGATTGGTCGAAGTGGCCCTGACCGAGGCCTTTCTGACCTACGCACGCGATGTGTCATCAGGCATGTTCGTGCCTTCGGACATCGACAGCGGAATGGTGCGCGAGGTTGTGCGCCGCGATCGTGGCGAACTTATCCGCAGTTTTGCTGCCAGCCCGGACCCCCGGGAATTCCTGCGTAGCTTGCCGCCGCAGTCACCGGAATACCTGCGCCTGATGAAGGAAAAACTTCGGCTGGAGCGGTTGGTTGCGACCGGGGGTTGGGGGGCCGAAGTTCCCGGTAGCGCGAAGCTGGCGCCCGGGGACAGTGGCCCGCGCGTGGTGATCCTGCGAAATCGTTTGATCGAAATGGGCTTTATGGGACGCAGCGCAACGGCAATTTATGATCGCGAGATCGAGAGGGCGGTACAGGCCTTTCAGCTTGCACACGGACTTACGGCGGATGGTGTTGCCAGCAAGAGCACGATTGACGAAATAAATCGCCCGCCCGAATACCGGTTGAAATCGGTGATGGTGGCGATGGAGCGTGAACGCTGGCTTAGCCGGGCCAATGAGGGGCGGGAAATCTCGGTGAACCTGACCGATTTCACCGCCAAGATCTATGACGATGGCAAAGTGACATTCCGGACCCGGTCGGTCGTGGGCAAGAACCAGAGTGACCGGCGCACACCGGAATTTTCCGACACCATGGAACACATGGTCATTAACCCGACATGGAACGTGCCCCGTTCCATTGCGACCAAAGAGTATCTGCCGATGCTGAAACGCAACCCGAACGCGGTCAGCTATATGCGTCTTGTCGATGCGCGGGGCCGCACGGTAAATCGGGCCAATGTCGATTTTGCCAATTACTCGGCCCGCAACTTCCCCTTCGACATGAAGCAACCGCCCAGCAATTCAAACGCGCTGGGACTGGTCAAATTCATGTTTCCGAACAAATACAACATTTATCTGCACGACACGCCTGAAAAAAGGCTGTTCAATCAAGAGGTTCGCGCCTTCAGCCATGGCTGCATCCGGTTGCAGGAACCGTTCCAATTTGCCTATGCGTTATTGGCCAGGCAAGTCGAAAACCCCAAGGAATTCTTCCAGGAGCGGCTGAAAACCAAGCGTGAAACCCAGGTGGATCTTGAACAGCCAATTCCGGTGCACATCATCTATCGCACCGCCTATACCCAGGCGAAGGGCCCGGTTCAGTATCGCCGTGATGTCTATGGTCGCGATGCCAAGATCTGGAAGGCGATGGCGAATGAAGGGGTGGTCTTGCGCTCGCATCAGGGATAAATACGCCCCCGACAACCCCGGGGGGCGCATGGCGTACACGGTTCAGGATATCGCAACGGCGCTGGACGCCGAATGCTACGGAAACACCGGTCTGGCAATAGCGAAGGTGGCCGAACCGGCCAGCGCCGGGCCAGACGATCTTGCCCTTCTGACCAATCCAAAATTCGTGGATGGGCTGGCACGGGGCGCGGCGCGCGTGGCGTTGTTGTGGCCGGGGGCCGACTGGCAGGCGCTGGGGCTTGAGGCGGCGATCGTTGCATCGCGCGGGCGCTTTGCCTTGGCGGGGCTGACCGCAATGATGGACCCCGGACAACACTTTCCGCGGGGCATTCATGAAACCGCCTTGATAGACCCGTCGGCGGACCTTGCCGAGAACATACGCGTCGCGCCTTATGCGGTGATTGGCCCGCGCGCCAGGATCGGGGCAAACAGCACCATTGGCCCGTTCTGCCATATCGGCGCCGACAGCGTATTGGGAGAGGGCGCCTTTCTGCGTGACCACGTTTCAATTGGTGCCCGTGTCAAAATCGGTGCAGGTTTTCGTGCCCAGCCGGGCGCCCGGATCGGGGCGGACGGCATGTCTTTTGTTACACCCGAGGTTTCGGGGGTGGAAAGGGCCCGGGGCTCTTTGGGAGACCAGGGAGATGTGAAGGCGCAAAAATGGGCGCGCATCCATTCGCTTGGTGCCGTGTCGATCGGGGATGACGTCGAGATCGGGGCCAATACCTGCGTGGACTATGGCACAATCCGCGACACCAGCATCGGCAATGGCACCAAGATCGACAACCTGGTTCATGTGGCACATAACGTGACCGTCGGTACCGATTGTCTGTTTGCGGCCGGAGTCGGCATTGCCGGGTCCACACGAATTGGCAACAACGTTGTGCTGGGCGGTCATGTGGGCGTGACCGACAACACGGTCATCGGTGACAACGTGATCGCGGGTGGTGGTACCAAGGTGCTGAGCAAGGTTCCGGGCGGTCAAGTGATACTGGGCTATCCCGCCGTCAAGATGGACACGCATCTGGAAATGTATAAGGCTTTGCGCCGCCTGCCGCGCCTGTTCAAACAGGTCGCGGCACTTCAGAAATCTGTTTCAAAAAACGGGTCGAATGACTAAATCGGGCCTGACTCCGTCAGCCGAAAGGAACACAGCATGAGCGTCAAGGACAAGGTCATTGAAATCATCGCGGAACAAGCGGTACTCGAGCCATCGGATGTGACCCCGCAAAGCACTCTCGAAGACTTGGGGATTGACAGCCTGGGCCTTGTGGAAAGTATCTTCGCAATTGAAGAAGCCTTTGACATTTCGGTTCCGTTCAATGCCAACGAACCCATGCAAAGCGATTTCGACATCTCCACTGTAGCTTCGATCATAGCGGGCATAGAAAAGCTGCTCATTGCGCAGAAGGCGTAGACTGGACATCACAATGAAACGCGTCGTCATCACCGGGGCCGGAACGGTCAATGCTTTGGGGCATAACGTGCCGGATACGCTGGAGGCCATGCGCGAGGGACGTTGCGGCATTGGCGAGTTGGACATGCGCGATGTGGATCGGCTGGCGGTCAAGATCGGCGCCCAGGTACGTGGCTTCGAGGCTGAAAGCCTGTTCAACCGCCAGCAGCTGGCGCTGTTTGACCGGTTCACCCAGTTTACGCTGGTTGCCGCCCGCGAGGCCTTGAGCCAGGCGGAGTTGGAGTTTTCCGGCGAATTGTCAGCCAAATCTGGTGTGGTTCTGGGTAATTCCGGCGGTGGAATGCAAACCCTGGATGAAAATTACCGGTCGGTCTATGAAGAGGGCAAGAACCGGGTCCACCCGTTTGTCGTGCCCAAGCTTATGAACAACGCGGCCGCAAGCCATGTGAGTATGGAGTTCAACCTCAAGGGGCCGAGTTTCACGGTTGCCTCGGCCTGTGCATCCTCTAACCATGCCATGGCACAGGCATTCCAGATGGTGCGTTCCGGCATGTCCCCGGTGATGATCACGGGCGGAACCGAGTCCATGCTGTGCTTTGGCGGGGTCAAGGCCTGGGAGGGATTGCGTGTCATGTCCAAGGATGCCTGCCGCCCGTTTTCCGCCAATCGCAACGGCATGGTGCAGGGCGAGGGCGCCGGGGTGTTTGTGTTCGAAGAGATGGAGCACGCCCGCAAGAGGGGCGCCGAAATCATGGCCGAGGTAATCGGATTCGCCATGAGTTCCGATGCGGCGGATATCGTGATGCCGTCAAAACAAGGGGCCGCCCGCGCGATTGCCGGGGCGCTTGCCGATTCCCGAATTAACCGCGACGAGGTGGGGTACATCAATGCCCACGGCACCGGTACGACGGCGAATGACAAGACCGAGTGCGGCGCTGTGGCGGATGTATTTGGGCCGCATGCCGACAGGTTGTTGATATCATCGACCAAATCCATGCACGGGCACCTGATCGGCGGCACCGGCGCAGTGGAACTTCTGGCCTGCATCATGGCGCTTCGCGATGGCGTGATTGCGCCCACCATCGGCTATGAAGAGCCAGACCCGGAATGCGCACTGGACGTTGTTCCCAATGAAGCCCGTGACGCCAATGTGACTGTGGCGTTGTCCAATGCCTTTGCTTTTGGCGGGTTGAACGCCGTACTGGCGTTGCGAAAAGTGTGATCGCGCATGAAAAAGCCGCCCCAAGGGACGGCTTTCTGTCGTGATTGGATCGGGTGCGGCTATTCGATCACGCCCGTGGCGCTGTCAAAAGCCTTGGTAAAGCCGCTCAGGGACATGTTGACCTTGACGATCTGATCGGGTGCGGCCGCAGGGACGATGATCATGTCGGCCGTCGTGCCGGCTTTGTAACCTTCGATATCTTCCTGGCTCAGTCCGATCCGAGAAAAGCAGCCGATCTGGTTGCAGAATGCAAATGGATAGCGTTTGGCGTTGGCGCCGTCCACGGCCACGGTAAGCTGCGCCGTGAGCATGGTTTCCAATGGCACGACAATGGTTGCGCCCGCGACCGCGCCGCCCGCAGGTGTCGCCAGCTTGTACAAGGTGATCTCGGCCACCGGGTTGCCGGCGTCGTCCTCCATCAACTGATACAGGCGGCAAGGACGTGGCTCGGGGCCGGCCTTGGTGCATTCCAGCACCCAGTCACCGATCGTCTCGGCCGTGACATCGTCGGGCGAGGTGGGTGTTGGCACGGTCGATGGCTGCTCGACCTTTTCACCCATGGCGAGCGAACCGTCGGAGAGTGAGCCAACCCCCTGGGCCAGAACGGGTTCCGCAGCCAAGGCGAGTATGGCGGCAAGGATCAGATTGAGTTTCTTGGGCATGGGAATCCCTGTGCGTTGAATTGTCTTGTCCCGCTTAACACGGGCCGTCCGAAATGTCAGTGCTCAGACTTATGAATATCGCGTGCCGCAAGCAAGATTTCGCGTGCGAGCGCGTTGGTTGCGGCAATAGAAAAAGGAGCCCGAAGGCTCCTTTTCCGTCTTTTCACTCCCCGTCGGACTGGCCGACTTGTTCATTGCCGAAACGGTACGCAGAATCCAGAGGACCGTCAACAGTAAAAAATCGGGCTGTTGCCTGATATTCCACGAAAAAATGGCCGTGCAGTGTGCACGGCCCAGTCTGACAGGGAGGAAGTCACCCCGAGGCAAGGAGGACATGTCCCCGAGGCAGGTTTCACACTGGACGAGAATGGTTAAGAATGTCCTTTAGGAACGGAAAGTTACCAGGCACAAAGGGACAACAGGCGATGGACGGCAAGATATTCGTTGGTGGCGGTGGGGAAAACTATACTGAAAAACAGGGGCTTGCCCTGAAATATGCCAATCGACACGGGCTGATTGCGGGGGCGACAGGCACCGGAAAAACGGTGACTCTGCAAATCCTGGCGGAAGGGTTTAGTTCAGCTGGCGTGCCGGTATTCCTGTCCGATGTAAAAGGCGATCTGTCGGGGTTGGCGGCAGCGGGCAGCGACGGCTTCAAACTGCATGGCGCGTTTGCCGAGCGCGCCGCGAAAATCGGTTTTGACAACTACCGCTATGACAGCTTTCCGGTCACGTTCTGGGATCTGTTTGGCGAGCAAGGTCATCCGGTGCGAACGACGGTCGCCGAGATGGGCCCCTTGCTATTGGCCCGGCTGATGGAGTTGACCGAGGCGCAGGAAGGCATTTTGAACATCGCGTTCCGATTGGCTGATGAGCAAGGTTTGCCATTGTTGGACTTGAAGGATTTGCAATCGCTTCTGGTGTGGGTCGGTGAAAACCGTGCTGACCTCGCACTGCGTTACGGCAATGTATCGGTGAATTCGATCGGCGCGATTCAGAGGCGGTTGCTGGTGCTTGAAAACCAGGGTGGGGCCAAGCTGTTTGGCGAACCTGCGTTGGATCTTGGCGATATCATGCGCACGGATGTCGATGGGCGTGGACGGATCAACATCCTGGCGGCGGACAAGCTGATGGGCGCCCCCCGGCTATATGCGACTTTCCTGTTGTGGCTTTTGTCGGAACTGTTCGAGGAATTGCCCGAGGTGGGCGACCCGGACAAGCCAAAGCTGGTTTTCTTTTTTGACGAGGCGCATCTGCTGTTCGAGGACGCTCCGAAGGCGCTTGTGGACAAGGTGGAGCAGGTGGCCCGCCTGATCCGCTCAAAGGGGGTTGGAGTGTATTTCGTCACACAAAACCCTGATGACATTCCCGAGGATATTCTGGGCCAGTTGGGCAATCGCGTGCAACATGCACTGCGCGCCTTTACCGCGCGTGACCGCAAGGCGCTGCGCATGGCGGCCGAAACCTATCGCGAAAACCCGCGATTTGATACCGAGGCCGCGATCCGCGAAGTGGGCGTGGGCGAGGCGGTGACATCGATGCTGATGAAGAAGGGGGTGCCCGGGATCGTGGAGCGCACGCTGATCCGCCCACCCTCGTCACAATTGGGACCACTTGACGGGGCAATGCGGCAGCAGGTGATTGCCATCTCTCCGGTTGCCGGAAAGTACGAAGAGGTCGTTGATCGGAGGTCAGCCTATGAGATCCTGCGCGAACGCGCCTCCAAGGCGGCAGCGCAGGCAGAGCGGGCCGAGGCGCAGGAAGAGGAGATGGACACGGCGCGTCGGGAGTTCAATGCGGCGCGGCGCTATTCCGGTTCGCGCGTGAGCCGGTCCACGTCGCGCACGTTGCGGGTGCGGGCGGATGACACATTCGGCGAGGCGATGACCAAGATGGTGGTGAAGGAGCTGTCGGGCACGACCGGACGGCGGATCGTGCGCGGGATCCTGGGCGGTTTGTTCAGGGGAAGGTAATTTCAGAGTGCGCCATGCGGCGCGCAGGGCGTGACGCGCGATGCGCGTCGGGCGGGGCGCTGCCCCGTCGCCATCCGGCGACTCCCCGGAGTATTTTCAGGCAAAATGAAGATAGGGGCGCCCATCGGGATTGGGCGCCCCTTTTGATGTTATTTTTCGGGTATCAGGCCACGCGGACTGAACCGAAGGACCACCAGAAGAATCACTCCCATGGTCAGGAGGCGCATATGGGCGGCGCTGTCGATCAGGTGTTGGCGCAAGCCGTTGTCCTCGGCCATGCCTATGGTGATCATTTCCATGAGCCACAGGCCGATCGGCTCGACCTGAACCCAGAGGAACCAGATCAGGAAGCCGCCAAGGACCGCGCCAAGATTGTTGCCGGATCCGCCCACGATCACCATGACCCACACAAGGAAGGTATAGCGCAGCGGCTGGTAGGTGCCTGGCGTGAGCTGGCCATCCAGCGTGGTCATCATCGCTCCGGCAATGCCACAGACAGCGGACCCGAGCACGAAGATGTGTAAATGGCGGCGCGTGACATCCTTGCCCATGGCCTCGGCGGCGACCTCGTTGTCGCGTATCGCGCGCATCATGCGGCCCCAAGGGCTTTTCAGCGCGGCCTGGGCCATCAGGAAGATGATCAGCAGCACAGTGGCAAACAGCGCCGCGTAGCCCAGCTTGACGTAGAGTGTCGAGGCCGTGACCGGATCGATCCCAAGACCTTCGGCGCGGGAGACAAAGCTGGCGGATTGTTGCAGGTCGATCTCGTAGGGCACGGGGCGCGGCAGGCCGACCACGTTCTTGACGCCGCGTGCCAGCCAATCTTCGTTTTTCATCACCGCGATCACGATTTCGGCAATGCCAAGCGTGGCGATGGCCAGATAGTCCGACCGCAGGCCCAGGGCTGTCTTGCCGATCAGCCAGGCGGCGCCGGCGGCCAACAGACCGCCTATGGGCCAGGCGAGGAGTACAGGCAGGCCAAGCCCGCCGAGGAAACCTGTTCCGGCAGGGTTCACGGTCTCGACGGCGGCCACGCCGGGATCGAAGATCGCGCGATAGAGGAAGAACCCGCCCAACAGAACCAAGATCAACAGCAAGTTGCGGCTACGCCCGGCCGGCAGGTTCTGGTACACCAAGGCCGCCCCGACGATTGTTCCGGCACCGGCCAGCAGACCGATGATCACGCGGATGCCGCCCGCCGCCCAGGCTTCGCCTACTGGATCTACCGAGGTCAGAACCACGCCAAGCCCACCCAGGGCGACAAACCCCATGACCCCCACGTTGAACAAACCTGCAAATCCCCATTGCAGATTGACCCCCAGCGCCATGATGGCCGAAATCAGCCCCATGTTCAGGATCAGCAGCGCCGAATTCCAACTTTGCATGAGCCCTGTCAGCAGGATCAGCGTTCCAACGGCAGCAAAGAGAAGGGTATTTTTCAAAACATCAGTCATACCGATTTCCCCTTGAACAGGCCGGTGGGCTTGAACAGCAGCACCACGATCAGGATCACGAAGCTGACCGCGAACTTGTAGTCCGTGCTGAGCAGTTGAACGAGCCCGTCAGGTTCGAGGCTTTCCGGCATCAGGTAGACCAGTACTTTTTTCCAGGCATAGGTAATTGTGACCTCGGAGAATGCGATCACGAAACCACCTGCGATGGCGCCCACTGGGCTGCCGAGGCCGCCGACGATGGCGCTTGCAAAGATCGGCAGCAGCAACTGAAAATAGACAAACGGCTTGAAGCTTTTGTCGAGGCCATAAAGCACCCCCGCCGTGGTGGCCAGCGCGGCCACGATCAGCCATGTGTACATGACCACGCGTTCCGGATTGATGCCCGACAGAAGCGCCAGATCCTCGTTATCGGAATAGGCGCGCATGGATTTGCCCGTGCGGGTGCGGTTAAGAAACCAGAACAGAAGGGCCACACAGATCACGGCCACCACCACGGTGATACCCTGGGTCGTCTTGATGGCCAGACCTTCCTTGAGGCCGGTCATGGCCTTGAAGTCGCGTACCGAGATGATGAAACGTTCGCCATCGGCAAATTTCTGATCATTCGGGCCGATGATGAAGCGCACAAGACCGTTCATGATGAACATCACGCCCATGGACACGATCACCAGGATCACCGGCTTGGCCTTTTGCTCGCGGTAGAACTTGTAGACCATTCGATCTGTTATCAGCACAAGTACCATCGTGCCCAAGATAGCGAAGGGCAATGCAAGAAGCGCGGTGGGCAACGGGCCAAAGTTCAGGCCCATGGACTGGAACCACCATGTTACCATAACGGCAATCATCGCGCCAAAGGCCATGGTATCGCCATGGGCGAAGTTGGAGAAGCGCAGGATGCCATAGATCAGTGTCACCCCCAGCGCACCAAGCGCAAGTTGACTGCCATAGGCAATGGCGGGGATCAGGACAAAGTTGGACAGCGCCACGATGGCGTTTAGGAAATCCATGGTCAGCCCCCCAAAAAGGATTTGCGGACTTCGGGATCGGCCAGAAGGTCCTTGCCGGTGCCGGTATAGGCGTTGCGACCCTGAACGAGGACATAGCCCTTGTCTGCGATTTCAAGCGCCTGGCGGGCGTTCTGTTCCACCATCAGGATCGGAATGCCGGTGCGGGACACCTCGATGATGCGGTCGAACAATTCGTCCATCACGATCGGCGATACACCGGCGGTGGGTTCATCCAGCATCAGCACCTTGGGTTTGGTCATCAGCGCGCGGCCCACGGCCACCTGTTGACGCTGCCCGCCGGACAGCTCTCCGGCCGGCTGGTTACGCTTTTCGCGCAGGATCGGGAACAGGTCATAGACCTGCGCCATCGTCTCGGTGAAATCGTCGCGCCGGATGAAGGCACCCATTTCCAGGTTTTCCTCGACCGTCATCGAAGTGAATATGTTGGAGGTTTGCGGCACAAACCCCATCCCCTTGACCACCCGGTCCTGAGGCGACAGGTTGGTGATGTCCTCGCCGTCCAGCCGGACCGACCCCTGTCGCAGATCGAGCATTCCGAAAACGGCCTTCATTGCCGTGGATTTGCCCGCTCCGTTGGGGCCGACGATGACCGCGATTTCGCCCGGATCCACGGCCACGGTGCAATCATGCAGGATATCCGGGCCGGATTTTCCATATCCGCCGGTCATGCTGTCACCAACCAGAAAGGCGCTGTGGGTGTTCATTTCCTTGCCGGTTCCCCCGGAAGGTCGCATTTCGCCGCTGCCCCTGGGGTTCGCAATCGAGGCATCCTTGTTGCCCCGGTCGCCATAGTCGCCGTTGCTCATGCCCCTACCTTGTCCTTGTTCTTGAGACCGGTGCCCAGATAGGCCTCGATCACCTGTTCGTTGGCCTTGATCTGATCCAGCGTACCGGTGGCCAACACCTTGCCCTCTGCCATGCAGATCACCGGGTCGCACAGGCGGCCAATGAAATCCATGTCGTGTTCGATCACGACAAAGGTGTAATTGCGTTCCTTGTTCAGCCGGATGATTGCGTCGCCGATGGTGTTGAGCAGGGTACGGTTCACCCCTGCGCCCACCTCGTCAAGAAACACGATCTTGGCGTCCACCATCATGGTGCGCCCCAGTTCCAGCAGCTTTTTCTGACCACCCGAAACCTGACCGGCCTTGTGATCGGCCAGATGTTCGATGGTCAGGAATTCCAGAACTTCATCCGCCTTGGCGCGTAGCGCGCGTTCCTCATCAGCGATACGTTTGCGCCCGAACCACGTGTTCCACAGCGTTTCGCCAGATTGTCCGCCCGGGACCATCATCAGGTTTTCCCGGCAGCTCATTGACGAAAATTCGTGCGCGATCTGGAAAGTTCGCAGCAACCCCTTGTGAAACAGCGCGTGCGGCGGCAAGCCCGTGATATCCTCGCCATCCATGGTGACTGTGCCGGAGGTTGGTTCAAGAACCCCGGCGATCACATTGAAAAGGGTAGTTTTTCCGGCGCCATTTGGGCCAATCAGCCCGGTGATGGAGCCTGGTTCAATGGCCAGCGACGCACCATCCACGGCCCGAAAGCCGCCAAAGTGCTTGTGAACGTCCTGCACGACGATCATGTCTCACGCCCCCCCCTGTGAGTTATGCGTGTCCGCGATTCTGGCCGCGCCTTATATATGGAAAAACAGCCCGGACAAGCGCCGAGCTGTTCTTTTTTCTTTTCAGTCGTGAGATCAGCGGAACTGGGCGGTTGTGATCTTGCCACCTTCGATGACGATTTCACGATAGCCGCCAGCCGCTTCGCCGCCGCCGATCAATTCGACCGCCGTCGCACCGACATAATCGATCTCGCCGCCGGCTGCCAGAATTTCCAGACCCTTGGCCAGTTCACCGGTATTGATTTTCTCGCCCGGCGCGTTGGCCACGTCCATGACCTTGTCCTTGTAGACTTGCGGATCGGACGAGCCGGCGGCCTGCATGGCCAGCATAATCAGCGCCGCCGCATCGTAGCTTTCTCCGATGTAGGGGCCAGACGAGTCATAGGAATCCGACATGATCATCTTGACGATCATATCCGTGTTGGTGGCTTCGCCACCTGGCACCGTACCGACAGAGCCCTCGATTTCGTCGCCAAAGTTGGCTTCCAGGGCCGCGCCGATCATGCCATCGGGCAGCGCGAATGTGTCGAATGCACCGGTGTCAAGCGCCGCCCGGATGATGCCGGGACCACCCTGGTCCACATAACCGGCGACAATCAGGATATCGCCTCCGGCAGATGCCAGCGCGCCAACTTCGGCCGAATAGTCTGCCTTGCCGTCTTCATGCGCTGTTACCGCGGTGACTTCGCCACCCTTTTCCTTGAAGGCGGCGGCGATGCTGTCCGCAAGACCCTTGCCATAGTCGTTGTTGGTGTAGGTGATGGCGGCCGATTTGAAGCCCTTTTCCATCAGCACATCCGCCATGACCTGACCCTGGCGCGCATCCGACGGCGACGTGCGGAAGAATACGCCGTTATCCTCGGCGTTCGACAGCGCCGGTGAGGTCGCCGAGGGCGAGATCATCACAACGCCATTGGGCATGGCCACATTCGACAGGATCGCGCCCGTGACACCGGAACAGTCCGCGCCCACGATGCCCTTGACTCCGTCGGAGGTGATCAGGCGTTCGGCGGCAGCGGTCGCCGCGCCGGCATCCACGCAGGTCGAATCGCCGCGCACGGGGACAACAGTCGAACCGCCCAACAGCTTGCCGGATTCGCTGACTTCCTTCATCGCCAGTTCGCCACCCGCGGCCATCGCCGGCGTCAGGGATTCGATCGGCCCCGTAAAGCCCATGATCACGCCCAGCTTGATTTCCTCGGCCGAGGCCGCTCCAGCCAGCAACGCGCCCGCGGCTGTCGCCAAAAGCAGTTTTTTCATTGGTACACTCCCAGATTGGTTTTTTTGTTCCAGCAAAGAGCCTAAGCGGGGGGCATTCAAAAGAAAAGGGGCAACTGACCAGAATTTGATCACCTAGTTCACGGGGTGTATCGCAATTCGTGCTAGTTTCCGACAGACCGATTCCGCCGGAGTATTGTCCATGTTTTTCAAGACCCTCGCCATTTTGTTCTGGGCCGTCGCCGTGACCGGTGTTCAGGCCGAGGTGATCCAGACCGGTGCCGAACTTGCCCGGATCGAAGAGATGGCCTCGGGCCTGCGCACTCCATGGGGCTTTGGCTTTCTGCCATCGGGCGAGGTTCTGATCACCGAACGCAGCGGCAAGCTGAGGCGTTTGGACGAGGACGGCTGGCTGCATGACGTCGCGGGTGTACCCAATGTGGTGGCGCGCGGGCAGGGCGGTTTGATGGACATTCTGATCCCACGCGATTTTGCCCGGCGTCGCGAGATTTTCCTCACCTATTCCAAACGGCAAAGGGGCGGCGCGGGTACCGCGGTGGCGCGGGCGCGGCTGTCGCAGGACGGCGCCCGGCTTGGCGATGTCACGACGATCCTGGAAATGACGCCGGGCAGCGACGGCGGGCGCCATTTCGGCAGCCGCCTTGTCGAGGCGCGTGACGGCACCCTGTTTGTCACCCTTGGCGACAGGGCCGACCCTGACTCGGCCCAGGACCTGTCGCGCCACAATGGCAGTATCCTGCGTATTACGCGCGACGGGCGCGCGGCACCGGGCAATCCTTTTCTCGGGCGGGCCGGGGTCGAGCCGGAAATCTGGTCCTACGGGCACCGCAACCCTCAGGGTGGCGCGCTGGACAGCGCAGGGCAACTTTGGGCCGTGGAACACGGGGCCAGGGGCGGCGATGAAATCAACCGGATCGAGCGGGGAGCAAATTACGGCTGGCCGGTCATTTCGTACGGGGTGCATTATTCCGGGCGCAAGATCGGCGAAGGCACCGCCAGGCCCGGTATGAAACAACCCGCCTATTACTGGGATCCGTCCATCGCACCCTCGGGCATGATGATTTATTCGGGCAAGCTGTGGCCTGCCTGGCGGGGGCAGATATTTGTCGGCAGCCTGAAATTCGATCTCATTTCACGCCTGTCCGGGCAGCCGATGCAGGAACGCGAACGCATCGCATCGTCCCACACCATACGGGTACGCGACATCCGTGAAGCACCGGATGGCAGCATCTGGTTCCTGTCGGAGGGGCGCGGAGCGCTTTACCGGCTGACACCGGGCGGATAGGGTACACATAATTGCATAGACAATAACAGGTTAGCTTAATGTTTCGAATTCTTCCGACGGTTCTTTTGTTGTTGTTGGCCGCGCTACCGCTGACAGCCCAGGAAAATCAGCGCACCGCCTTTAACGAGGGGCTGGCCCGGTTCAGTGAATTGATCATGGCTGGGGAACTGGGCAATGCAGTGGACTTTCTGCGCCCCGACGCCGCGCTGAGCAACGACGAAATCGCCGGGTTGAACGGCCAGCTTCAGGCACTTTACGAGGGCGCCTTCACCGGTAGCGACACAGTGCGGTCCGAGGCGCTGAAGGGCGGTTTCCGCCAGGAAATGTTGGCCTTTTGGACCGAGAAAGGCGAATATTTCTACGTTTATCTGCTACTGCACGCGCGCGATGGCAGACGGGTCGTTCTTTCAATCCAGTATGATACGGATTTTGATAAACTTTTCCGCCTGTTCTAAGCCAAAGCTAAATCGGTTGCCGACAGGTTTCTTCAAGCGTCAGTCGTCTTTTCAGATAAGGTTTGCCCAGAATCCTGCTGCGGCATTGTGCCGGCAAATACCCGGGTAACGGACAAAGCAACACCTGAGAGCACCAATGCCGGACACCCTGCATGCAAACGCAAGTGCCCGCCGTCGGCGGGCATCGATGCAGGTTTGCACAATATTGCGCGCCTATACCGACAGGCGCGACGCGTGCGCGCCTCGTTCCCGGTAGGGCGTGGTGTCGTAATGCGCGCGGTAACATTTCGAAAAATGACTGGGCGAGGCAAAGCCGCACGCCAGCGCTACATTGATCACGCTCATATCCGTCTGCATCAGCAGGTTGCGCGCCTTTTGCAGACGCAATTCCATATAGTATCGCTTGGGCGAGCGGTTGAGATAGCGCCTGAACAGCCGCTCCAGTTGTCGGGTGGACAAACCCACCTCTTTGGCCAGGATAGAAGGGCTGATCGGTTCTTCGATATTGGTCTCCATCATCTGGATGACCATGCTCAACTTGGGGTGACGGACCCCGATGCGGGTCGGTACGCTCAGGCGCTGGTTGTCCTGATCGGTTCGGATCGAACTGTAAATTTGCTGATCCGCAACCCAATTGGCCACGTCTTCTCCCAGATCGTCGGCGATGATTTGTAAAAACAAGTCGATCGAAGAGGTGCCGCCCGCTGTCGTCATGCGGTTGCCATCGATGGAAAAAACCGATTTTGACAGCAGGACATCTTCGAACTCCTCGGCGAAACTGTCCTGGTTCTCCCAATGAATGGTCGCTTTCTTGCCTTCGAGCAACCCGGCGCAGGCCATTGTATAGGACGCTGTGCACAACCCGCCAATACGCAGGCCCTTGCGGGCCTCGCGCCGCAACCAGTTCAAAAGTTTCTTGGTGGTCGCCTTTTGAATGTCGATGCCGCCGCACAGGATAATGGTGTCGTCGCGATGCAATTCGCCCAGATCGCCATCCAGCGTGAAGGTGGTGCGCGTAGAGCAGCTGACCGTTTCACCACCTTCGCCAACAAGCTGCCAACTATAATAATCCCGCCCCAAATGCCGATTTGCCAGCCGGAGGCAATCCATGGCCGAAGCAAAAGACAGCAACGTGAAATTCTCCAGCAGCACAAAAACGAAACGGCGCGATTTGGCTTCCTGGGAGTCGGGGGCGCGGGTTGCCTTGAGCGACATGACTGCCTTTCCTTGCCTCCGTCACCGACGGGGTCGTATGGGCGTTAGAGGTGGACTTTAGCCCCCAAAACGCAGGGCGCGTCAAGGCGGCAATTCCTCTATGGCTCTTGGTGGTCCGCTTTTGTATAAGGCGGGCTCAACCTGTCCAACCGGAGTAAAGACTATGGCAGAATGGCACAAATCTGACTGGCGCGCCAAGCCGCGAGTTCAGATGCCTGAGTATACGGATGCAGAAGCGCTGAAAGCCGTCGAGGCGCAGCTTGCAAGCTATCCGCCGCTCGTCTTTGCCGGAGAAGCGCGGTCGCTGAAAGCGAAACTCGGGGCCGCCTCTCGCGGCGAGGCGTTTTTGCTGCAAGGCGGCGACTGTGCGGAAAGCTTTGAACAGTTCAGCGCGGATGCGATCCGCGACACGTTCAAGGTGATGTTGCAGATGGCCATGGTGCTGACTTATGGCGCCAAAGTGCCGGTGGTGAAGGTGGGCCGCATGGCCGGTCAGTTCGCCAAACCGCGCTCGGCTCCTACCGAGGTGGTGGATGGAGTCGAACTGCCCAGCTATCGTGGCGATATCATCAATGAACTGGCCTTTTCACCCGAGGCGCGAATCCCCGATCCGCGCAAGATGCTTCAGGCCTATACCCAGGCGGCGGCCACGCTGAACCTGCTGCGCGCCTTCTCCACCGGGGGCTATGCCGATGTGCATCAGGTCCATGCCTGGACGCTGGGCTTTACCGAAAGCGAAAAGGCCGCAAGATACCGCGATCTGGCCAACCGGATCAGCGATACGCTTGATTTCATGCAGGCCGCTGGTGTTGGCAGCGACACCGCCGAGGCGCTGCGCACGGTCAGCTTCTATACCAGCCACGAATCCTTGTTGCTGGAATATGAAGAGGCGCTGACGCGGCTGGATTCGACCTCTGGCAAATGGCTGGCCGGGTCGGGCCACATGATCTGGATCGGCGATCGTACCCGCCAACCCGATGGCGCGCATGTGGAATTTGCGCGCGGCGTGCTCAACCCGATCGGTCTGAAATGCGGCCCCACCACCACTGCCGACGATCTCAAGGTGCTGATGGCAAAGCTGAACCCGGAAAACGAAGCGGGCCGGTTGACCCTGATCGCGCGCTTTGGTGCGGGCAGCGTGGGCGAACACCTGCCGCGCCTGATCAAGGTCGTTCAGGAAGAGGGCGCGAACGTGCTGTGGACCTGTGATCCGATGCATGGCAACACGATCAAGTCGGCCAGCGGTTACAAGACACGACCCTTTGACAGCGTGCTGCGTGAGGTGCGCGAGTTCTTCGCCATCCACAAGGCCGAGGGCACCATTCCCGGTGGTGTGCATTTCGAAATGACCGGCCAGGATGTGACCGAATGCATCGGCGGCGTGCGGGCCGTGACAGACGAGAACCTGTCGGATCGCTATCACACGGCCTGCGATCCGCGTCTGAATGCGTCGCAGTCGCTGGAACTGGCCTTCCTTGTCGCCGAGGAACTGTCCGCGCTGCGGGAAACCCGCGCAGCGCAGGCTGTATGAACGCAACAACGCGTAGAAAATGGAAAAGGCGGGGTGCCATGTCCGGTGGGCCCCGCCTTTGCCTTGTCGGACAGTCTGAATCTCCTAACCGTCCGTCAGCACCACCCGCAGGTGCGGGTAGGGTGTCGGTTTAGTGGCTGCCCTGATGGCGGCGGCTTCGGGGGCCTGCGGGGTCAGACGGCGGCGCAGATCCCCTCCCTCCAACTGGCGCAGAAAACTGCCCTCCAGGTGAAACCGGCGCGGCGCGCGGCCGATACGGCCCTCGACCACCATGGCCCCCAAAATGCGTGACACTTTGCCGGTCTCTCCGCGCAGCGGCAAAAGCAGCATCTGCGCCGAAAGCGCCGGGCGCGACAAACCGGTTGATTCCGCGCACATGCGCAAGCTGGCGGTTGCGGGGCCGGAAAACACATCCTCTAACGCGCGACGAAACATTTCACGCGTGTCGGGCGCGATCAGCGACGACATCGGCATGCCACGCATTTCCATGCCCATCACATCCGTCAGAACCTGTCCGGCAACCCGGATGCGCGCCATGCCCGGCGCCATGCGTTCCAGCACAAACGCATGTTTCAGCGCAGATTGAATCCCACGTGGATCTACCTCGGACCGATACGGCACTGACGACCCGTGCCGCAGCGCCTCCCAATAGCTTGTTACTTCGTTCAATACCGGATGACTGCGCAATTCGGTATCGGTTGGTCTTTTTCCCCGCAAGAAAGCCACGTCACTCACCCTTGACATTGCGGCTGGGCCGGTGTGGCGCGTGGCGGCATAAGACGAACCTGTCCGCCCCTTTGCCCGCCCCGGTCCCCCGACCATCCGCGCCTTAACCTCTGCCCAACCTAAGTTACCACTTCCTTAATATGTCGCATTTTTCCTTAAATGGGTGAAAAAGCGATGCGATTGGTTAACCGAACCGCCCCCGGCTTGCCCTGCACGCCTGACTGGGTTTAGGTGCAGTGCACACAGTATCAGGAGGCACATTTGCTGCATTCGATGACAGGGTTCGCCACGCTCAAGGGCGAACAGGGGGCCTATGGCTGGACATGGGACATGCGTGGCGTAAATGCCAAAGGTCTGGATCTGCGCCTGCGGGTGCCCGATTGGATCGACGGTCTGGAGCCTGCTGTGCGCGGTGCGCTTGGCAAGGCGATGGCGCGCGGGTCGGTGAGCCTGGGGCTGCGGGTGCAGCGCGAGGAGGCGCAAACGACACAGGTGGTGAATCCGGCGCAGCTAAACAGCATTCTTGCCGCTTTGCAGGACGTTGAAAACACAGCTGCCAAACGCGGTGTTACGCTGGCCCCGACTTCGGGAGCAGAGCTTCTGGCCACGCGCGGCGTGTTGGAAACCGCCTCGGATGACGGCGACAGCGCGGCCCTGAAACAGGCGCTTGTTGCACAATTGCCTGACCTGATCACCGCCTTTCTGGAAATGCGCCAGACCGAAGGCGCGGCGCTGGAGATCGTACTGCGGAGCCAGCTTGACCGGATCGAAGGCCTCACCGCCGATGCCGCCGCCGCCGCCGAGGCCCGGCGCGCGGAAACCGCCGCCGCACTACAGGTCAATCTTGCACGCGTGCTGGACAATACAGATGGGGCCGATCCTGACCGCGTCGCGCAGGAACTGGCGCTGATCGCCGTAAAAACCGATGTGACCGAAGAACTGGATCGCTTGCACGCACATGTCAAGGCCGCGCGCGAATTGATCGCCAAGGGCAGCCCGGCCGGGCGCAAGCTCGATTTCCTGATGCAGGAATTCAATCGGGAGGCCAACACCCTGTGTTCCAAGGCGCAATCGGTCGCACTTACTCGGATCGGGCTGGACCTCAAAGCGGTGATCGACCAGATGCGCGAACAGGTACAGAACGTGGAATAACAACATGACCAACAGACGCGGCCTTCTCATTATCCTTTCCTCGCCCTCGGGCGCGGGAAAATCCACCCTGTCCAAACGCTTGCGCGCCTGGGATCCGACAATCCGGTTTTCGGTTTCGGCCACCACGCGTAAACCGCGCGATGGAGAGGTTGACGGGCAGGATTATCACTTCATGCCCGAGGAAGTCTTCAAAAGGGATGTGGCGGCGGGCGATATGCTGGAACATGCCTTTGTTTTCGGGAATTTCTACGGTTCGCCCAAGGGACCGGTGAAACAGGCCATCGACATAGGGCAGGATCTTTTGTTCGATATCGACTGGCAGGGCGCGCAACAGATCCGCAATTCTGATCTTGGACAACATACGCTGTCGATCTTTCTGTTGCCGCCGTCGATCACCGAATTGCACCGCCGTCTGGTCAGCCGGGGGCAGGACAGCGATGAGGTGATTGCCAAGCGGATGCAGAAAAGCTGGGACGAGATCAGCCATTGGGGCAGTTATGATCACGTCCTGATCAACGATGATCTCGACGCGACCGAGCGCGACCTGATTTCGATCGTCACCGCCACCCGGCTGCGCCGTATTCAGCAGCCTGCGCTGGTGGATCACGTCCGCAAGTTGCAAGCTGAATTCGAGGAGATGCAATAATGCCGCTTTACGAACTTGACGGGCGCCGCCCGACCATTGCCGAAGATACCTGGATCGCCCCGGATGCCAACATTATCGGCGATGTGGTGATCGAGGAGGGTGCTTCGGTCTGGTTTGGCTGTACCTTGCGGGGTGACAATGAACAGATCGTGATCGGCAAGGGATCGAACGTGCAGGAAAGCACCGTGATGCACACCGATCCGGGCTTTGCGCTGATCATCGGAGAAAACTGTACCATCGGCCACAAGGCCATGCTGCATGGATGCAGGATCGCAGACGGCGCGCTGATCGGTATGGGCGCCACGGTGTTGAACGGCGCGCGTATCGGGCGGGACTGCCTGATCGGGGCAGGGGCCTTGATCACCGAGGGCAAGGACATTCCGGACCGCTCTCTGGTGATGGGGACGCCCGGCAAGGTCGTGCGCGAACTGGACCCGGTCGCCGTGAAGGGGCTGGAAATGTCGGCCCGCCACTACCAGGACAATATGCGCCGGTTCCGCGCGGGGCTGCGGGAGGTTTGAGCGATCCGCGCCAGGTGGTGCTGAGCGGATCGTGTTACAGTCGCGCCCAGCGTCACCCAACCGTCACATCCGATTGGTTAAGTTCAGCCTGCGACCCGCCACGCAGGCGAATTGACAAGGATCTCTGATGGCCAACCCCATGGACCCCTCGATCCTGGATGCGATCCCACTGCCCGCGCTGTTTGTGGACAGCGCCGCACGGGTTCGTGGCGCAAACGCGCGGGCGCTGAAGATTCAGCCACAGGCGAGGGAGAACCGCCCCTTTATTCTGCTGTTCCGCCAGCCCGGACTGAACTCTGCTGTCGAGACCTGCCTGAACACGCGCAGCCCGCAAGAAGCGGTTTATTTTCATAGCGAAGGCCCACAGGAACTGCGGTTCCAGGTTTCCTGCGCGCCGGTAGACGGCGCGTTCGGGGAGGGAGCGCTGGTCTGTTTTCGCGACATTACGGAACTACGCCAGCTTGATCAGATGCGCCGCGATTTTGTTGCCAACGTCAGCCATGAGTTGCGAACGCCGCTTACCGCGATCTTGGGTTTCATCGAAACCTTGCAAGGCCCGGCACGCGACGATTCGGCGGCGCGAGAGAGATTCCTGGCCACCATGGCTACCGAGGCCGGGCGTATGAATCGCCTTGTTGGGGATCTCTTGTCGCTCACTAAGGTAGAAGAAGACTCGCGCGTGCGGCCTACCGAAAGCGTTGATCTCGGTGCGCTTGTGCAATCCGTTGTAAGGAGTTTGACCCCGTTGGCCCAAGGTAGCGATTGCACTCTGTCCTTCGAAGCGCCAGCAACGGCACTTTGTATTCCCGGTGACAGCGATCAGCTTGTTCAGGTTGTGACGAACCTTGTCGAAAACGCGTTGAAGTATGGTGGTCACGGCACGACCGTGAGCCTCTCCCTTGATCGGGTCGACAGGGACCGTTCGCTGCGTGGCCCCGCCGTGGCTCTGGCTGTCGCAGATGACGGACCGGGCATCGAACATATTCACATTCCGCGCCTGACCGAACGGTTTTATCGAATCGACGGCCACCGGTCGCGCGAGATGGGGGGCACCGGGCTGGGGCTTGCCATCGTCAAACACATCGTCCACCGGCATCGCGGGCGCATGGCAATCGACAGCACACCGGGGCAGGGCAGCACATTCCGCGTGATTTTGCCCTGTTCGTAGCGATTTCACTCGCGGAACCCGCATCTGTCATAAAACCGTTACACCCATGTCACAAAAGCTTGGCCAGCGCGGCCTAAGTCACGTTCGAGACTGATCAACAGACAGTCAGGAAAACAATGGAGCTTTACACATGTCCGTCAAACTGACCGCATCGGCCCTTGCCATCGCTGTCGT
The DNA here is from genome assembly GCF_016019955.1 of Thiosulfatihalobacter marinus. Lineage (GTDB taxonomy): Bacteria > Pseudomonadota > Alphaproteobacteria > Rhodobacterales > Rhodobacteraceae > Shimia > Shimia marinus_A. Next base: position 21,763 of record NZ_JAECRZ010000018.1, on the reverse strand, counting down.
CACAGCCACTTCCGCCGCCGCGCGGGAGCAGGTTCAGGTTGCCGGCTCGTCGACCGTTCTTCCCTATGCGTCGATCGTTGCCGAAGCCTTTGGAGAAAACTTTGACTTCCCGACCCCGGTTGTTGAATCGGGCGGCTCGTCGGCCGGGCTCAAGCGGTTTTGCGAAGGTGTCGGCGAAAACACAATCGACATCGCCAACGCGTCTCGCAAGATCAAGGACTCGGAAATCAAGGCCTGCGCCGAAAATGGTGTGACCGATATCATTGAGGTGCGCATCGGCTATGACGGCATCGTCTTTGCCAGCGACATCAACGGCAATGGGTTCGAATTTTCCCCGAGCGACTGGTTCCTTGCTCTTTCGGACAAGATCCTGGTGGACGGCGCGCTGGCAGATAACCCCAATACGACCTGGGCTGACGTGAACCCGGCCTTCCCGGCACAGCCGATCCAGGCCTTCATCCCCGGCACCAAACACGGCACGCGCGAAGTCTTTGAAGACAAGGTGATCCTTGCCGGATGTGAAGAAACCGGTGCGTTTGACGCGCTGAAAGCCGCCAATGGCGGTGACAAGAAAGCCGCCGAAAAGGCTTGTATCGGGCTGCGGACTGATGGCGTGTCGGTCGATATCGACGGCGACTATACCGAAACCCTGGCGCGTATCGAAAGCAACAAGGACGGCATCGGTGTTTTTGGTCTGGCGTTCTACGAGAACAACACCGACAAGCTGCAAGTTGCCACCATGTCGGGTGTGGTTCCCTCGACGGAATCGATTGCAACCGGTGAATATCCGGTGTCGCGTCCGCTGTTTTTCTATGTGAAAAAGGCGCATATCGGCGTGATCCCCGGCCTTAAGGAATATGCCGAGTTCTTCGTGGCCGACGAGGTTGCCGGCCCCGACGGCCCGTTGGCCGAATACGGCCTGGTGTCGGATCCGGAACTGGAGAAAACCCAGGCAGCCGTGGCGGACGAAGCCGTCATGGGCTCGAACATGTAATCGAAATTCTTGGGCGGCGCTTATGCGTCGCCCGACCTTACCTGCTGAATTGGCTCCCCTGAAATGCCTGTATTCTGGCTTGTCCTGATCCTCCTCGCCCTGGCTGTGGCGGGGTATTTTATTGGCCGCATACGTGCGGTGAATTCCGTGGGCGGCGATAGCCGCGTGCTGCATTCCCTGCCGGTGTACTACGGCGCGAGTGCCGCGATCAGCGTGCTTGTTCCCGCGATGGGCCTGCTGGCGATCTGGTTGCTGGCCCAGCCGATTCTGGTTGAACGGTCGGTGTCCGGCATGATCCCCTCAAGCCTGATCCCCGACGGGGCGAACCTGAACCTGGTCATGGCCGATGTAAGACGTGTGGCCGAGGGGCTGAACGTGGCGGTGCAGCAGGGAGCCATAAGCAACGAGCAAGCCCGGACACTTCGGGCCGAAACATCCGATATTCGCGCGGTTCTGGGGCAGGTCGGCGTTGCGCTGGGGCAAGAGGTGCGCCCCGAAGTCCTGCGCGCCGCACAGAGCTATCGCAACTTGTCGGCGTCGGGCGCATTGGCCATGACGGTGACTGTGCTGGCGCTCGCGATGGTCGGTTTGGGCGTCTCGATACGCATCAGCCATGGGCAATTCCGCGCACGCAATGTGGTGGAGCGCGTTATCCTGCTGCTCTTGATGGCCGCAGCCTCGCTGGCGATCCTGACCACGATCGGAATCGTTTTCTCGATGCTGTTTGAATCGATCAATTTCTTCCGCCTGCATTCGGTCTCGGATTTCTTCTTTGGTGCCACCTGGGCGCCCAATTTTCGCGGGGATTCAGACCTGTCGATTCTGCCATTGTTGTGGGGCACGCTGTATATTTCGTTCATCGCGCTGCTGGTGGCGGTGCCAATTGGCCTTTTCGCAGCGATATTTCTGTCGGAATACGCGGGTCCGAAGACCCGGGCCATTGCCAAACCCCTGCTGGAAATTCTGGCCGGGATTCCGACCATTGTTTACGGTCTCTTTGCCCTGCTGACCGTTGGTCCGCTGCTGGTCAGTCTGTTTGGGCAGTCAGGCACACTGGGGGTGAACTGGATGTCAGGGGCCACATCGGTTCTGACAGCGGGCGCGGTGATGGGAATCATGCTGGTCCCTTTTGTCAGCTCGCTCTCGGACGACATAATCAATGCCGTACCCCAATCCATTCGTGACGGCTCCCTTGGCCTTGGGGCGACCCCTTCGGAAACCATTCGCAACGTGGTGATTCCGGCGGCGCTTCCTGGTATCGTAGGCGCGATCCTACTTGCGGCCAGCCGCGCCATTGGGGAGACCATGATTGTGGTCATGGGGGCCGGGGCGATAGCCAAGTTCTCGCTGAGCCCCTTTGACTCGATGACCACCATTACCACCCGTATTGTCAGCCAACTGACTGGCGACGGCGATTTTTCCAGCCCGGAAACGCTGGTGGCCTTTGCTCTCGGGCTGACCCTGTTTGTCCTCACCCTCGGCCTGAACGTCCTTGCACTCGTGATCGTGCGCAAATACCGGGAGCAATACGAATGAGTGACGCTACCACGCCCAAAGGTGAATTGCAGTCATCGATTCACCACATGAGCGCACGCACCAAACGCCGCAACGCCGCCGAGCGCCGGTTCCGGGCATACGGAATCGCTGCGATCGCAATTGGCCTGTTGATGCTTGTGACGCTCGTTTACGCCATCCTCTCCAAAGGGGCCGGGGCCTTTAGCCAGAGCTTTGTCACCATGCAGGTCGAATTGCAGGAGGCCAAACTGGACAAGAAGGGCAATCGAAACATCGAAGAAATCAAGAAGGTCACGACCTTTGGCTATGCGCCCTTGATCAAGGATGCCTTTGAAAAGGTCGTTGGCGACAGGGGCATCGAAACCGACCTTAAGTCCAAGGAAATGGCCGCGCTGCTGTCAAAATCGGCCGCGTCGCAACTGCGCGAATACGTGATTGCCAACCCTGAGAAAATTGGTGAAACGATCGAATTCCGCTTTCTTGCCAACAGCCGGATCGACGGGTATCTCAAGGGGCGCGTGACCCGCGAGAGTATCGCCAATGACAAGAACGTCAACGCAGAACAGCTTGATTTCGCGGATCAACTGATCAACGCGGGCATTCTTGAAAAGACCTTCAATATCGATTTCATCATTGGCGCGGATGCGTCGGATCAGCGCCCAGAAGCCGCCGGGATCGGCGTGGCGATGATGGGCTCATTGTTCATGATGCTGACCGTTCTAGCGTTGTCGCTGCCCATTGGTGTCGCCGCGTCTATCTATCTTGAGGAATTTGCACCCAAGAACTGGATCACCGATGTTATCGAAGTGAACATCTCCAACCTGGCCGCTGTTCCGTCGATCGTGTTCGGCATCCTGGGGCTGGCCGTTTTCATCAACTATATGCACCTGCCACAATCGGCCCCGCTTGTGGGCGGCCTTGTGCTGACGCTGATGACCCTGCCGACCATCATCATTTCCACGCGCGCTTCGCTCAAGGCGGTGCCACCGTCGATCCGCGACGCGGCGTTGGGGGTAGGGGCCTCCAGGATGCAATCTGTCTTTCACCACGTTCTGCCTCTTGCCGCGCCCGGCATCCTGACCGGCACCATCATCGGTCTGGCGCAGGCCCTGGGCGAAACCGCGCCACTGCTTTTGATTGGCATGATCGGATTTATCGCCTCGAACATGCCTCAGACCATTGGCGAGGGCCTGCTGTCACCCAACTCGGCCATGCCGGCTCAGATCTATGAATGGGCCAAGCGCGCCGATCCGGCCTTTTATGAACGCGCATGGGGCGGAATCATCATTCTCTTGATCTTCCTCGTGTCGATGAACACTCTTGCAGTCATCCTGCGCCGGCGGTTTGAGCGCCGCTGGTAAGTCAAGGAATTCTCACATGTTTGACGCACAACGCCCGGGGGATACCGTGGACCAGAAGGAAACCAAGATCTCGGCCCGAAATGTTCAGGTCTATTATGGCGACACCCATGCCATCAAGGACGTGAACGTGGATATCGAATCGAAATCCGTCACCGCCTTTATCGGCCCGTCGGGATGCGGCAAGTCCACTTTCCTGCGTTGTATCAATCGGATGAACGACACAATTGATATATGTCGCGTGCAAGGAGATATCCTTTTGGACGGCGAAGACATCTATGACAAGAAGGTCGATCCGGTACAGCTTCGCGCCAAGGTGGGCATGGTGTTCCAAAAGCCCAACCCGTTCCCCAAATCGATCTATGACAATGTGGCCTATGGCCCGCGCATCCATGGCCTTGCCCGTTCCAGGGCTGATCTGGATGTGATCGTGGAGAAATCCCTGCGGCGCGGCGCGATCTGGGACGAGGTGAAGGACAGGCTTCATGCCCCGGGAACCGGGCTGTCTGGCGGCCAGCAACAGCGCCTGTGCATCGCGCGCGCGGTGGCCACCGAACCCGAGGTTCTGCTTATGGACGAACCTTGTTCGGCGCTCGATCCGATTGCTACCGCGCAGGTCGAAGAGCTGATCGACGAGCTGAGAAACCAGTATTCGGTGGTGATCGTGACCCACTCGATGCAACAGGCCGCCCGGGTCAGCCAGAAAACCGCGTTTTTCCATCTGGGAAACCTTGTGGAATACGGCGACACCTCGCAAATTTTCACAAATCCCAAGGACGAGCGTACCGAAAGCTACATCACGGGACGGATTGGTTAACACAGAGGATCGGACGATGAACGACCAGCATATTGTCTCGGCATTCGACCGGGATCTAGAGGGCGTACAGGCGCTTGTGATGAAGATGGGGGGGCTGGTTGAGGCGGCAATCCTGGATGCCTCCAAATCGCTCAAGAACCGTGACGAGGAATTGGCGGAAAGAGTGCGCAAGGCGGATGCGGCAATTGATGAACTTGAAGACACTATCAATGCGCAATGCGCCCAATTGATCGCGTTGCGGGCGCCGACGGCCATCGACCTGCGCCTGGTGCTGACGGTGATGAAGATCACGGGAAACCTTGAACGTATCGGCGACTATGCAAAGAACATGGCCAAGCGCACCTCTGTTCTGGTGCACATGACCCCGGTCGAGGGCGCGCGAGGTGGCCTGCGCCGTATGGCGCGCGAGGTGCAGCTGATGCTCAAGGACGTGCTGGATGCCTATATCCAACGCGACGCTGAACTTGCGCGTGACGTGCTGGAGCGCGACCGCGAGATCGATCAGATGTACAATGCCCTGTTCCGCGAGTTCCTGACCTTCATGATGGAAGACCCACGTCACATATCGCCCTGTATGCACCTGCATTTCATCGCGAAGAACACCGAGCGGATGGGCGATCACGTAACGTCGATTGCTGAGCAGGTAATCTACCTCGTGACCGGAAAAATGCCCGAGGATGACCGCCCCAAGGCCACGCGCTACGACGCCGAATGACGCGCCAACTTGCTGATCTGGAGTATTCGGACCATGACCAAAGACCACCCCACCGTGCTGGTTGTCGAAGACGAGCCGGCGCAACGCGAGGTATTGTCCTACAACCTTCATGCCGAGGGCTACAACGTTGAAACCGCCGGAGACGGTGACGATGCCTTGTTGATGGTGGAAGAAGTTGCACCCGATGTGATTGTTCTGGATTGGATGCTGCCAGGCACGTCAGGCATCGAAATCTGCCGACGGCTGAAGACCCGGAGCAGTACGAAGGGTATTCCGATTATCATGCTGTCGGCACGTTCGGAAGAGGTGGACCGGGTGAGGGGGCTTGAAACCGGGGCCGACGATTATGTCGTCAAACCGTATTCAGTTATGGAATTGCTGGCCCGTGTGCGCAACCAGTTGCGGCGGGTGCGCCCGGCCGCGGCTGGCCAAACTCTGGAGTACCAGGACATCTTGCTGGATTCCGAGACCCATCGTGTAACCCGCCAGGACAAGTTGCTGAAGCTGGGCCCAACCGAATTTCGCCTGTTGACGGCATTCATGGAAAAACCCGGCCGTGTCTGGAGCCGCGAACAGCTATTGGACCGGGTTTGGGGCAGGGACATCTATGTCGACAGCCGGACCGTGGATGTACATATCGGGCGGCTGCGCAAGGCGCTTTGCGAACACGGAGGCGAGGATCCTCTGCGCACCGTTCGCGGTGCCGGCTATGCGCTTGGATGAACGCGGTGGGTTGGAAACCGTGGATTTATGCGGTCAAATGATTGGAAATATTGTAGGCTTGATGCGGCTGAACGAGAGTTGACAGTACTACATTAGTTCATTTCAACCCGAGCTATGCCTCCCAACCAATTGTATTTACGCAAGTTATTCAGATTGCTAAATTCGCATAATCGGTATTATGTAAAAACAAGGCGTAACCGATCCAGCCTGCGTTTTTGTGTCCCACGGTCGTGGTTGCACTGGACAGAACAAAGATACTTCCGATAGGTATTATTCAAGAGTTATCAATTTCGCAGCGACTTCGGACTGCGCTTTGCGGCGCGGACACCGTCAACGGCCCCTGGCGTCCTGGCCGAGCTTATTTGTACGCAATTGGAAAGTGTAATTATTGGGATGCGGGACACGCTCGAATATATCAAAGCGGTAATGAACGAGACCAGCCTCGAAGCCTTGTGGGATATGCACGTGGCTCGCATGTCGGATTACGGGTTCGATCGGCTGATCTACGGCTATACCAATTTCAGAAGCGGTGTTTCCTTGGGCGACGTTGAGGATTTCTTCATCCTGTCCAATCATTCCCGTGAATATCTTGACAAGTTCCTTGGCGAAGGCATGTATTTTCATACGCCGATGATGGAATGGACGCTGAACAACTCCGGCGCCAAAAGCTGGCAAGCGGTACATGATGCCTATGATGCCGGTTTGTTGTCACCCGAACAGATCGAAGTTTATCGGGTCAATCAATCTCTCAATTTGACCGCTGGCTATACAATCAGTTTCCCGGCTGTCTCTTCGCGTACCAAGGGCGCTATTTCCCTAGGAGGGCGTTCCGGCCTGACGCAAAGGGACGTAGACGATATCTGGGCCCAGCATGGCGGCAACATTGTGCTGATCAACAACGTCGCGCATCTGAAAATTCACTCCCTGCCCTACACCTATCCCGAGCGCGAGCTGACCAAACGACAGCGCGAGGTTCTTGAATGGGTTGGTGATGGCAAGACGATCCAGGACATCGCCACCCTGATAGAACGCACACCCGCAACGGTGGAAAAGCACTTGCGACTGGCGCGCCAGGCCATGAATGTCGAAACCACCGCGCAGGCCTTGCTCAAGGCGTCCTTCATGCACCAAATTTACTTGCCAGAATCCCAAAGCTGACGCATAATAGCGTCAAAAGTACGGTATTTCTGACTTGCTTAACCGTGGGTCAAGCTGTCAAACTGTGTTTGTTCCGTGAGTGGTGGCTTTGGCCATTGGGACAAGTTCGGCGCCTACCTTCGCCATTTCGGGGCTCTGGGGGTCGACCGGTATCCAACCCGGATGTCAGTCGCAGTCTTATTTTGCTTGTTGGCTGGCGTTTTCTTGGGCCTCCCCATCCCCATGTTACGGAGGCTTGGAAAAGGAACGGCGTCGCCCATGTGCGGCGCCGTTTTTTTGGCGCGCTGCCGAATATGAAAATGGGCCGTCGGCATTACACCGGCGGCCCATTGCAACTCTTCGACAAGGCAAATTTTAGCCCTGAGCGGCCTTGGCCACTTCTGCCGCAAAGTCTTCCTCTTTCTTTTCGATACCTTCGCCCACTTCCATGCGAATGAAGCCGGTGATTTCGGCCCCGGCCTCCTCTGCCGCCTTCGCAACGGTCAGGTCGGGGTTGACCACAAATGCCTGGTTCACCAGCGTGATCTCGGCCAGGAATTTCTTCATGCGGCCTTCGATCATCTTCTCGATGACTTGCTCGGGCTTGCCCGATTCACGCGCGATCTCGATCTGAACGGAACGTTCCTTTTCCACCACGGCGGGATCCAGATCATCGGAGGTCAGCGCCTGCGGGCGCGGATCAGCCGCAGCCACGTGCATTGCGACCAGCTTGCCGAACGCCTCGTCGCCACCCTTCATCGCAACCAGCACGCCGATCTTGCCCATTCCGGGCACGGCAGGATTGTGGATATAGGACACGACGGTTTCACCTTCGACAGTGGCCATGCGGCGCACCGACATATTCTCACCAATGGTTGCCACCGCATCGGTCACTGTATCGGCGACAGATTTGCCACCCATGTCCGCTGCCAGAAGGGACTCGGTGTTGTCAACGGTCAGCGCGACATCGGCGATCCCGCCAACCATTTTCTGGAAATCGGCGTTCTTGCCGACAAAGTCGGTTTCCGAGTTCACTTCCACGGCAACGCCCTTGCCGCCGTCAACCTTTACGGCCACCAGTCCCTCGGCGGCAATGCGGCCCGATTTCTTGGCGGCCTTGGCCAGACCCTTGGTGCGCAGCCAGTCGATTGCCGCTTCCTGATCGCCATCGGTCTCTGTCAGCGCTTTTTTCGCGTCCATCATGCCTGCGCCGGTCATCTCGCGCAGTTCTTTGACCATAGCTGCTGTGATCGCCATTTTCGGCTCTCCTCGTCTGAAAAATGGAGTCCGAAGGCCGGCTTACCCTGCCTTCGGACCAGATATGTTACGCTTGGGCTTCGGCAGCCGCAGCGGGTGCATCTTCGGCCACGGCTTCTTCCACCGGGGCGTCTTCAAAGGCACCAAGGTCAACACCTGCCGCACCCATCTGGGCCGACATGCCATCCAGAGCCGCGCGCGAGGCCAGGTCGCAATACAGCGAGATGGCACGGGCCGCATCGTCGTTGCCCGGAATGATGTAATCCACGCCGTCGGGCGAGCAGTTGGTGTCAACAACGGCCACAACCGGGATACCCAGCTTGTTGGCTTCGGCCACGGCCAGCGCCTCTTTCTTGACATCTATGACGAACAGAAGGTCTGGCACACCGCCCATTTCGCGGATACCGCCCAAAGACGCCTGCAATTTGGTCTGGTCACGCTCCATGCCCAGACGTTCCTTCTTGGTCAGCCCGTCGGCGCCGGTTTCCATCTTTTCGTCGATTTCCTTCAGACGATTGATGGACTGCGAAACGGTTTTCCAGTTGGTCAGCGTACCACCCAGCCAGCGGTGGTTCATATAGTACTGAGCTGATTTCTCGGCGGCGTCGGCAATCGGGCCGGCGGCCTGACGCTTGGTCCCTACGAACAGAACCCGGCCACCTTTGGCAACGGTGTCGCGAACGGCATTCAGCGCCGCGTCTAGCATCGGGACGGTCTGGGTGAGGTCCATGATATGGATGCCGTTGCGCGCACCATAGATGAACTCGCCCATGCGGGGGTTCCAACGTTGCGTTTGGTGGCCAAAATGTACGCCTGCTTCCAGCAGCTGGCGCATGGTGAACTCGGGAAGAGCCATGCTGTATTTCCTTTTCCGGTTTACGCCTTGGCGGGGTGAAGTGAGAGCGGATGCTCCAACCGGCGGACCGGCAGGGATGTCTCCCCTGCCCTAGCCCAAACCCCGCCTGCGGGTTTGAATGCGCGCGCGATACATGATCCCCGGACCGGATGCAAGCACTCCGATCCGTATTTTCGGGTTTGGGGCAGGATTAAGCGATCGCGGCGGGGTGCGCGGCCCGGATCACCGCCTCGCAATGGGCCGCCAGCGCCTTGCGATTGGCAAAATCGGCCACCCGCACCGGCGCATGATAGATCAGCCGCACGCTGCCTTGGGGCCTTGCCGCCAGCACATGCAGCAGATGCGGACCGAAATCCATTTCGCCCCACCAGCCGTAAAACCGCCGGTCGGCACCTTCGGGTGCAGAATATACCACCGTCACCGGCTGGACATGCAGAACCTCGCGCAGTTCAGGCGCAAAGAAGGCCGCAAAAAGTGTCGGCTTGAACGGAAGCACGCGAATAGAGTCGGTGCTCGTGCCTTCCGGAAAGAACAACAGCTTGTGCCCGGCCAGAAGCCGGGCTTCGAAAACCGCTTTCTGTCCGCGTGCTTCGCGCGGGTCGCGGTTGATGAACACAGTACCCGTGGCCTTGGCCAGCCATCCGATTCCGGGCCAGTTGGCGACCTCGGCCTTGGACACGAAATAGATGCGTTTGCGGGCATTGAGCGCAAATATATCCAGCCACGAGGAATGATTGGCCACCACAGCGCCGCGTTCCTGCATAAGCGCGCCTTCGCTTTCGAACTGCATTCCCAGGATGCGAAAGGCATTGCGGCAGACAAATTGGGTGATCCACGGCGTCCAGGGACGGTGCACTCCAAACGCAGGTCTCTCGATCAGTCGTACCAGCAACAGGATCAGTAAACAGCCGAACACCAGCATCGCCAGCGTTACGCCGCGCAGCAGAACCCTCAGCCAACCCATGGCCGGAATCGGCGGCATCCGGGTATAATCGGCCGGATCGTCCCAGGGGCGGCTCACAGGGCGCGATCCCGCGTGTACAGCGCCTTGTTGCGCGCATTCATACGTTTGGTATCCATGATCAGACACACATCCGTGGTATTGAAGGCGTGATCGACAAACGCCCCCTCGCCCACGAAGCCGCCCAGCCTCAGATAGGCCTTGATCAAGGCGGGCACCTGCAACATGGCCGCGCGCCGGTCAATTTGCGTGTTCTGGATCAGGTCCATGCGCTGAAAATGGGCGGGCTGAGCGCGCACCCGCAGATCGGACGGTGCAAGATGGCGGGCGTGAAGCAACGACAGCGGTTGTGCCAGCGCATCAATATCCGTGCCGTGAAAGCTGGCCACGCCAAACAGCACGTCGATGCGGTGATCGGCCACGTAATCCGCCAGCCCGTTCCACAGGTGAAACATGGCGGCGCCACCGCGATAGGCTTCGTGCAAACAAGATCGCCCAAGCTCCAGAAGCCGTCGTCCTCCGGTGCGCAGAACCTCCAGATCATACTCGTCTTCCGAATAGAACTGCCCGGCTTTTTGGGCCGCATCCGAACGCAACAGGCGGTATACCCCCACCACCCGGTCCTCCGGCTCGGCCTCCAGAGCGTCATCGATCAGGATCATGTGGTCGAAAAATGGATCGAACCGGTCACGCTCCAAGCGCTGCGCATGATCCACCATCGGCCCTGCCCCGCCCAGTTCCTCGACGAACACGCGATAGCGCAGGCGCTGTGCGGCCTTCAGCTCGGCCTCGGTCTCGGCCAGTTTCAAGATAAATTTGGGCTCTGGTCGGGTCATGCGCTGTGTCGGAGTGGCGTTTGCGCGCCTTGTATCAGCCCCACGCGCAAACGCAATGATCCCTCATGGGTGGACAACGCCCCTCATTCCACCCTAGGTTGCGTAAACGCTTTGTTAATCACTTTACGCCTCACTGGCGGGCAAAAGCATGATCCGGGATCCTTCAATGACCACCTTGCCCGCTTCGCGAAAATTCACGGTAATCTTGCCGCCGATATTGGATTGCACCTGGCCGGTGCCCCAATCCGGGCGGTCGGGATGGGTAACAAGCATGCCCGGTTCCAGAAACGCGTTCAGGTCTTGCATCGTCGGCCCCGCCAGAAAGGAGTGTGTCGCATGACAGATAATACGGAAATCGCGGCTTTGGTAGGGTCGCGCATCTGTCACGACCTGATCAGCCCGGTTGGGGCCATCGGCAACGGGCTGGAATTGATCGGGCTGTCGGGGGGCGCTGCCGGGCCCGAACTTGACCTGATCAGCGACAGCGTCAGCAACGCCAGCGCCCGCATCCGGTTTTTCCGCATCGCCTTTGGTCTGTGTAGCACTGGGCAACAGATCGGTGCTTCCGAGATTCATTCCGTTCTTGACGGTATCGCCACCGGCGCGCGAATCGCGTTCGACTGGACAGTGCAGGGCGACGTATCGCGCCCCGAACTTCGTCTGGCCTTTCTGGCCTTGATGTGTGCCGAAACAGCGATGCCCTATGGCGGCTTGGTCTCAATTTCGCGAGTGGGCGCGGCCTGGTCGATCCACGCCACCGCCGGCAAACTGCGTATCGACCCGCCGCTATGGGCCGCGCTGGATCAGACCCGCGCGCCCGCCGCGGTGACACCGGCGCATGTGCAGTTTGCGCTACTGCCTCTGGTGGCCCAGGAACTGGAGCGGCGGATTTCCGTGGACATCGAGGATACCCGCCTCGCGTTGCATTTCTAAGGGCGCACGGTACCGTTGCCGTCCACCAGATACTTGAAACTCGTCAGCTGCGCGGCGCCCACCGGTCCGCGCGCGTGCATCTTGCCCGTCGCGATCCCGATCTCGGCGCCCATACCGAATTCGCCGCCATCGGCAAACTGGGTTGAGGCGTTGCGCATCAGGATCGCACTGTCGAGCCGCTCAAAGAAACGTTCGGCGGTTGGGTCATCTTCGGTGATGATGCAATCGGTGTGATGCGAGCCATATTGACGGATATGCGCAATGGCATCGTCTACGTCACGTACCACCCGCGCGGCGATGTCCAGGTCCAGATACTCCTTGCCCCAGTCGTCCGCCGTGGCCGCCAAGGTCCCCTCGATCCCTTGCAGCGTTTCATTGGCATGGACCCGAACCCCCGCGTCGATCAGGGCGCGCAGCACTCCCTGCCCGATCGTATCGACAAGGCTTTCATGGATCAGCAGGCATTCCGCCGCGCCGCAAATCCCGGTGCGCCGGGTCTTGGCGTTCATCACCACGTCCAGCGCCTTTTGCGGATCCGCGGCTGCGTCCAGATAGATATGCACGATACCTTCAAGATGCGCAAAGACCGGCACACGCGCCTCACGCTGTACCAGACCGACAAGACCTTTGCCGCCACGCGGAACAATCACGTCAACGGTATCGACCATGGTGAGCAATTCCTGCACCGCCGCGCGATCCCGTGTCGGTACAAGCTGGATCGCCGCTTCCGGCAGCCCGGCAGCCTTCAGCCCCTCGACCAGACAGGCATGGATTGCGCCGGAGGAATGGAAGCTCTCTGATCCGCCACGCAGGATCACGGCATTCCCCGATTTCAGGCATAACGCCCCGGCATCCGCCGTCACGTTGGGACGGCTTTCATAGATCACGCCCACAACGCCCAGCGGCGTGCGCACCCGGCGGATATGCAGGCCCGACGGCATGTCCCACTCGGTCAGCACTTCTCCGACCGGATCGTCCTGCGCCGCCACCGCGCGCAGCCCGTCCACAATGCCCTGAATACGCGCCTCGTCCAGCATCAGCCGGTCCAGCATCGCCGCCGACAAGCCCTTGTCGCGGCCATACGCCATATCTTTGACATTGGCGGCAATGATCCCGGCCCGTTTGGCCCAAACAGCATCGGCGGCGGCGTTCAGCGCCCGGGTCTTGGCCGTCGCCGGGGCAAAGGCCAGCTCCGCGCTCGCGGCCTTGGCGCTGGTGCCAATTTCAGCCATCAGATTGGGGATATCCGCGATGTCTTTCATCGTCCTGGTCCTTTGTATGTGGTGCGAGGTCGGAGCCTACGGCGTGAGTATTTTTAGCAAAATGAAGATCACAGGGCCATATCGTCACGGTGGATCAGCGCCGTGCGCCCAGGGTAGCCCAGAATAGCCTCGATCTGCGACGAATGCGCGCCCTTTATGGCGACGGCCTCGTTGGCGGCATAGGCCACCAGCCCCTGCCCCAGCCTGTGCCCATCGGGGCCAAGAATGGCCACCGGATCGCCGCGCTGAAACGTCCCGTTCACCGCGCGCACCCCTGCGCTGAGAAGGCTTTTACCGGCCTTGAGCGCCCTGACCGCGCCTGCATCAACTGTAATGTCGCCTTGCGGTTTCATCGATCCGATCCAGCGTTTGCGTGCCAGTTGCGGTGTGCCCTGTGCGGTGAACCAGGTCGCGTTGGCGCCGTTTTCCAGCGCGCTGAGCGGGCGCAGGACGCTGCCCTCGGTAATCGCCATGGCGCAGCCGCCCGTCATGGCCGTTTTGGCCGCGAACAGCTTGGTGATCATGCCACCCTTGGAAAGGCCACTTGTGCCCTCTCCGGCCATGGCCTCGATTTCGGGTGTGATCTCGTCAATCACGTCAAAACGGCGTGCGGCCGGATTTTTCATCGGGTTATCCGAATAAAACCCATCCACATCCGAGAGCAGGATCAACCGGTCCGCCCCGGTGGTCAGCGCCACCTGCGCTGCCAGACGGTCGTTATCACCATAGCGGATTTCGTCAGTGGCCACGGTGTCGTTTTCATTGACAATGGGCACCACGCCAAAGCCGATCAGCGCTTCCAGTGTGGCGCGGGAATTCAGATAGCGACGGCGGTTGGCGCTGTCTTCCAGAGTGACAAGCACCTGCGCCGTGGTGATCGCGTGGGGCGCCAGAACCTCTTCATAGGCCCGTGCCAGCCGGATCTGTCCCACGGCGGCCGCAGCCTGTGAGTGCTCAAGCGGCAACTCGTTTCGGGGCAGGCCCAGCACGCCGCGGCCCAGTGCGATCGAGCCGGAGGACACCAGCACAACATCCGTGCCGCGCGCCTTGAGCATGGCCACATCTTCGGCCAGCGCGGTCAGCCAGTCATGGCGCAATGCGCCGCTTGTCCGATCCACCAACAGCGCGGACCCGATCTTGACAACAACCCGTTTCGCCCCGATCAGGGTTGCCAAGTCTCGTCCTCCTCGTCGACCTTCTTCAGCCGCAGCCGGTCTTCGTCTATCTCGCGCCGCAATGCACGCAACACGTCCACCGTGCCCTCGCCACTGGCGCCCGACATCATCAACACGGGGCCGCCGGCGACCACTTCCAGCTCTTCCTTCAAGAAGGCACGCTCCTCTTCATCCAGCGAATCGATTTTGTTGAGCACCGTAACTCGTGGCTTGGTGGCAAGAATTTCCGCATAGTTGCCAACCTCTTGCACGATGGTCTTATAGTCATCCAACAACGTGCCAGAGGTCCCGTCCACCAGATGCAGCAGTACCGCGCAGCGTTCGACATGCCCCAGAAACAGATCGCCCAGACCCCGTCCTTCAGAGGCACCCTCAATCAGGCCCGGAATGTCGGCAACCACAAATTCCACCCCGTCAACACCCACAACCCCAAGGTTGGGGTGCAACGTGGTAAACGGGTAATCGGCTATTTTGGGCCGCGCGTTGGACGTGGCCGCCAGAAAGGTGGACTTGCCGGCATTGGGCAAGCCCAACAGGCCCACATCGGCGATCAGCTTGAGCCGCAGCCAGATCGTGCGTTCGACACCGGCCTGGCCGGGATTGGCCCGGCGCGGGGCCTGGTTGGTAGAGGATTTGAAGTGCAGGTTGCCAAAGCCGCCATTGCCGCCCTTGGCAAGCAGGACGCGCTGGCCCACCTCGGTCAGGTCAGCAATCACGGTTTCCTGATCCTCGTCCAGGATCTCGGTGCCGACGGGCACCCGCAGAATGATGTCATCCCCCGAGGCGCCCGTGCGTTGCTGCCCGCGACCCGGCTGGCCGTTTCTGGCAAAGAAATGCTGCTGATAGCGAAAATCGATCAACGTATTCAGCCCGTCGACCGCCTCGGCCCAGACAAAGCCGCCATTGCCGCCATCGCCGCCATCCGGCCCGCCATATTCAATGTACTTTTCGCGCCGGAAGGACACACAGCCCGACCCGCCCGCGCCGGAGCGGATATAAACCTTGGCAAGGTCGAGGAATTTCATGTCGATGTCCTTTATGGGGCAACGCCCGCCTGATAACGCGGTCCGGCCCTTGGCTCAATTCAATTTGTTCGCAGGTTTTGCGTATAGGTCCAGGTTGGCACCGTCGCGTTGCGTGCCACCGAAAAGCTTTCGGCGTCCCCCAGATATTGGAACCCGCAATTCGTCAACACCCGCGCCGAGGCCGGGTTGTCCTGGAACACGCTGGCAAACAAGGCGCGGTTTTTTAGCGGATTTGCGTGGACCAGGGCGCGTACCGCGTCCGAGGCCAGTCCGGTATTCCAGAAGGCCGGACCAACCCAATAGCCCACTTCGCTCACCTCATTATCCAGCCGTTTAAGGCCGATCAGCCCCATGATCTCGGGCTCGCCCGAGGCTGTCCCGTCCATCGCCCAGACATCCTCGATCCGGTCCGCCGTCTGCGCACGCGCGATAAAGGCTTCCGCCGCGCCGGGCGGCAGCGGATGCGGGATCGACGTGGTCATGCGGGCCACGTCCGCCTGGCTGGCATAGAATTCGATCAGACCCTGGTCTGACCTGCGCAAAGGGCGCAGCACAAACCGTTCCGTTTCGATCACGGGCTGGTTCACGATCGCATCAAGTTTCATGTGCGTCCTCCTCAAAACACAACAACCATCACCGAGGCCACGGTCAGCGCGGCCAGAGTGCGCATCAGATAGCGTTCCGCGGGGCGTCCCGCGACAAGCCGGGCGATCCGGTCGCCCGCAAGGGTCCAGATCGGGTGAAACAGTGCCTGGCAGGCCAACAACGAGATGGCGATCGTTGCCGTGGCCTGCAAGGCCGGGGTGCCGGGGGTGACGAACCCGGTAAAACCCGCGACAATCATCGCCCAGGCCTTGGGGTTGAGCGGATGTATCCACAGCCCCGCGAAAAATCCCGGCGCGGTGTCCAGTCCGGCCCGGTCCGGGTCAAGCCGCAGTTGCGCCACTTTCCACGCCAGCCAGCAGATATAGGCCACCGACACCCATTTCAGCAGTTCGAACACCCAGGGCATCCGGGCCGCCAGTCCCATCAGCCCGAATCCGACGGGCCAGATGATCAGTTGTTTGCCAAGCGCCACGCCCGCCACAAAAGGCAGCGCCGCCCGGAACCCATAGCGAGCGCCCGTGGCAAGCAGTGCCATATTGGCAGGCCCCGGTGTGCCCACCTGACTTGCGGCAAATACGCTGAAACTGGCGATGGCAACGCCCATGGCAAAATCTCATTGCGGCAAAACGAAAAAGGGGACCGGCCTTGTGCCGATCCCCTCATGTTCGAAAACCTTTAAGGTCGGCTTACTCCGCGGCCTCCGCCACTGGCAGGACCGAAATAAAGGTGCGGCCCTTGAGGCCTTTGTGGAACTTCACGTTGCCGTCGACGGTCGCAAAGATAGTGTGATCCTTGCCCATGCCAACGCCTTCGCCGGGCCACATCTTGGTACCGCGCTGACGCAGGATGATGTTGCCGGGAACGACAACTTCGCCACCGTATTTCTTGACGCCAAGGCGGCGACCAGCAGAGTCGCGTCCGTTACGGGAGCTACCACCAGCTTTTTTATGTGCCATATCGCTGTTCTCCTAATCCTTGGGCCTTACTTGGCCAGTTCCTTGGCCTGTTCAACCCACTCGGGCTTCACTTTGACGGCATCGAACGTTTCCACATCCACGGCGGCCAGCTGAGCATAGCTGGTAATGCCGGCGTCAGCCAGTTTCTTTGCGGCGGCAGGTCCAACGCCGGTGATGGCGGTCAGATCGTCGCTTGCGGCTGCGGGGGCCTCGGCCTTGGTAGCCTTCTTGGCGGGGGCAGCAGCGGCGGCGGGGGCCGCGGCAACCGAGCCTGCGCCCATGGCAGCCTTCACACCCGATTTATCGGCGCCCGACGCCAGAATGTCTGTGATCTTGACCAGGGTCAGCTTCTGACGGTGGCCAACGGTACGCTTGGAGCTGTGCTTACGACGGCGCTTGACGAAATTGATCAGCTTCTCGCCCTTGATCTGGTCGATCACGTCTGCCTGCACGGCGGCACCATCAACGAACGGCGCGCCCACAACGGTGTTGTCACCGCCCAGCATCAGCACGTCGTTGAACTGAACCTTTTCTCCGGCATCCGCAGCAAGTTTTTCCACGCGCAGGATATCACCTGCCTGGACCTTGTACTGTTTGCCGCCGGTCTTGAGGACTGCGAACATGTCCTTATCCTTCGATCTACCGCGTCCTGTGGCCCCCATCCGGGAGTTTTTGGCTTTCAGCCGCCTCGAACAGCGCGCCCTTTTCGGGCTGTGGTGTCAATAAAACACGGCGCAAAGCACGCGCTTCACGCCGGGATGCGCGCTTATCCATTGAATTGGCGGCGCCGTCAAGCGGTAACTTTTCCTGTTCAACCGGCCAGCCACGCTTCGCCCCGTCCTCTGCGCAATCAGGCCTGTCAGTCGCCGATTCCCGCTTTGCGGAACAGGGCTTCGATCCGCGCCCTGTCCGCGTCATGTTCGATCAGGGCCAGCAAATTCCAACCCTTCAATCCGAATGTCGGAAAGCGCAGCTTCAATTCGGCCACTGCATTCTGAGCAGCCTCCACATTGCCGGTTACCTGATAGCTGCCGGCTGCCCAGCATAGGGCTGGCGGGCCCACCGGCCCGCCCCGCACGATGTTCCTTTCATACCAGACCAGTGCGTCTTCATATTTTCCGGCCATGAACAGACAATGGCTCATGACGTTCAGGTACGGGCCATTGATGAAATTCGGGCTCAGCTTCACCGCCTGGTCAGCAGCCTTGATTGCGTCTTCGTGGTTGCCGCGCATGGCATGGATCACCGACATGAAGGCATTGGTATCCGCGTCATTGGGCAAATAATCCAGGCCCTGCCGCCCGGCATCTACTGCCTCGTCGAACCGACGCTGCGCCAACAGCGCCAGTGCCAGCGCCGTGTAGGCCCATCCAAAGCAGACATCCGCCGCAAGGGCCTTTTGCGCCAAAGCCTCGGCACGCAAGCCAAGTTTGGCTGGGTCTTCATGACCCCATAAGGCTGTGAAACTGATCAACCAGGACAGGCCGGCATATCCGCCGGCGAATTCTGGTGCCATTTCGACCACCTGTTCAAACAGCGCGCGCGCGGCCTCGATCCGCCCCGGGATCGGCGGATATGGCGTTGCCTTGGCCTGAACAAAAAGCTCGTAGGCTTCCAGGTTCGTCGTGTGAACATGGCACAAACGTTTGGATTCCGAAGGCGTCAGCCGCACGGAAAGGGCCGAAACAACCTCGCGCGACACGGCGTCCTGCAATTCGAACACCGAGTCCAGCGACCCGTCATAGCGTTCCGCCCACAGATGCCCGCCAGTCGCCGCATCGATCAGCTGAACATTTATCCTGACGCGGCCACCCATCTTGCGCACGCTCCCCTCGATGACATTGGCCACGCCAAGCCGGCGTGCCACGGTAGGAATGTCGACCGCCTGCCCCTTGAAAGCAAAGGTCGAATTCCGCGCCACGACAAACAATCCCGAGATTTTCGACAAATCCGTGATCAGGTCTTCCGTCATTCCGTCGGCAAAATAGTCCTGCTCGGGGTCGTTTGACATATTGTCAAATGGCAGCACCGCGACAGATGGCATTTCGGTCGGTGCCGGTTCCACCGGTACAAAGACATTCTTCGAATTCGGCGCCCCGTTCCAATGCCAGATGCGCATCCGGTGGCTGATATTCTTCAACTGTTGCGCGCCGCCATCCGTCCATTCAATTGCAACCCGATCCCTGACTTGCCGATAGGCTTCGTCGGATATGCCAATGCCACCCGGTTGCGCCAAAGGTTCTATCCGGGCCGCGACATTCACACCATCTCCGAAGATGTCATCCCCTTCAAAAACAATGTCGCCAACATGAATACCGATCCGCAGCCGAAGACTCCTGTCTTCGGGGGCGTCGCCGTTGATCTTGTCCAGCGCCCTCTGGATTCCGACGGCCGCTTCGACACTGGCAACTGCCGATGCGAATTCCAGCAGGAATCCGTCTCCCATCGTTTTGACGACCCTGCCACCGTGACGGGCGGCAATGGGGGAAATTGTTTCCTCGTGCAATCGGCGAATGGCGTTGATCGTGCCAAACTCGTCCATTGCCATCATGCGCGAGTATCCGGCGACATCGGCTGCGACAATTGCCGCCAACTTTCTTGTAAAAAGATCTGACATCATGCGAAAGTAACGTTTGAACTGGCACTGTCCTAGCGAAAACTTTGTGCAAGGGAATGCGCGCGCGGGGTCCGGATGAACCGCCTTGCCCCAAGCCTGATTGCACAAGACATATCCCCCGGCAGGCTATCCCGGCCTCGGCCTGTTTACACGGCAGTCGCTTGCGGCGAAGACCAGGCGCAAGTCCATCAATTAGGGCTGTACGATCGCCGCATCCGTCCCTATAGCGCGTTCATGCCCGATACCTTGCCCCCCTGCCCCAATTGCCGATCCTCATATACCTACGAGATGGACGCGCTGCTGACATGCCCGGAATGTGGACATGAATGGACGCCAGACGCGGTTTTTGAAACTGCCGTGCGTGACAGTGTCGGCAATATCCTGGCCGACGGCGATACCGTCACCGTGATCAAGGATCTGAAACTCAAGGGAACATCCAGCGTGATCAAGGTGGGCACGAAAGTCCGGGGAATCCGGCTGGTTGTCGGCGATCATGACATTGACTGCAAAGTGCCCGGTGTCGGGCCGATCGGGCTTAAGTCGCAATTCGTCAAGAAGGTCGCGGGCTGATTCTGCGCCGCCTTACAAATCTTGCGCGGGTTGCAACTGTCCCAGCCTCAGGGCCAGCGCCTCAAACCGGTTGGACATCACCTCGAAATGCACGGCATTCATCAACTCGTAGACCGTCATCATTTCCGGCGCTTCCAATGCTGCGGCATAGGCTTTCAATTCTTCCACGGTGAAATCACGATAGGTGTAGGCCGCATTTTGCAGCGCGGAAATCTCAACTGAGGCTGCCACTTCCTCGGCATTTTCGGCCAGCGCCGCGCGCAACCCTTGCTCGTCGACCCGCAACGTGATGACCCCGGCATAAGACGCGGCAAGAATGAATTGGACCTGAATTTCCGTCATGGCTTGCAAGCCGATATTGTTGGGATCGATGGCTTTCCCCATGCGATCGAACAAGTCAATCCGCGGGTCGTCCGCCTCCTGCAATTCCGCCAGCAACAGCGCGCCTTGAGAGTATTTTTCGTCGTCATCGGCCATATGGGCCTGATTTTCCGCCGCGACAAGCCGCTGTCCCAGTTCTGAGGCGTAGAAACCTGCCGCATGGGTCAGCAAGTCGTCCTCCAGAGTGGCCTCCAATATGTCTGTGGCACGATCGCGCATATACGACGGATCAAACACCGTATCCGCCAGCAGCATCCACTGGCTGCCAAAATCCCCGGCGTCCAGTCCCAGCATCTCCGGCGCGGTTCTGGCCGACTGGGCGATCGACTCGATCGCCACATCAAATCCGGTGATCTTCAGAAAGGCCGCAACCTTGTCTCGCTCCGCCGCACGCACAGGTATGGCCGACACCGACAGCACGATGAAGGTTGCAAGTATCCATATTCCAAGCGGGTGCGCACGGTGTGCGGAAAGCGATTTGGTCAGCATGAACACAGGCTATCGAATTTCCTGCGCAAAACAATGCAAATCGCTCTTGCGCCCCTTCCCAAACGCCATTAAACGACGCCCTCACCAAGACCCCCGCGGAGAGGTGCCGGAGTGGTCGAACGGGGCGGTCTCGAAAACCGTTGTGGGTGCAAGCCCACCCAGGGTTCGAATCCCTGTCTCTCCGCCACTATCCCCCTGAGATTGCGTGAAAATTCTCCCCACCCAAGGGAAGTGGCGCCAATGTCTGTTATCGAGACTTATGGCCAAAAGTGTCATACTATGACACCTTTTAGAGCTACTGGGTATACCGACTATGCCCTCTTGGACCGAATTCTATGCTGTTTTCACGGCTGACCGCACGTCCCAAACATGAAAAAAGGGACCCCGCAATCGCGGGATCCCCTCCTTAGTTCACTTGACAGTTCCTACCGAAATCCGTTGTCACCTGAAGTGGTCCCGGAAATCCGGACAGTTAGCTAAGGTGTATCCCGAACTTTTTGGAGTGAAGTGGTCCCGGAAATCCGGACAGTTAGCTAAGGTGTATCCCGAACTTTTTGGAGGGATACGAGATGGCGAAACG
>NZ_JAECRZ010000017.1 GCF_016019955.1 Thiosulfatihalobacter marinus | reverse complement strand
CCGAGGCCGCATACATCGCATCATACGTCGCGCCATCCACATGCGCCTGCGCGACAAGCTCGGGGGAGGGGGGGTAGGTTTTGTCGGACATTGCAATACCTCGAAGTTGAAATCGTCTCGGCGAGGGTAGGCGGACGCGCCGCGCTGTCAACACGCGGTGCGCCTGCAAGGGCCCTGTCACGAGATCCGTTCAGTTGATCCGGTCAGATGGCCAGGTATTCCGAGCGCAGCTCTTCGTTCTGCAACACCTCTTCGGCGCTGCCGTCAAACACGATGCCGCCGGTATCCAGGATCACGGAGCGATCCGCCAGTTCCAGCGCGCGCACCGCGTTCTGTTCGACGATCACGGTGGTGATGCCCTGTTCCTTGATGATGCGCAGCGTCTTTTCGATCTCGTCCACGATCACCGGCGCGAGGCCTTCGTAGGGTTCGTCCAGCAGCAGCACCTTGATGTCGCGCGCCAGCGCCCGGCCAATGGCCAGCATCTGCTGTTCGCCGCCCGACAGGGTAACGCCCTCTTGCTTGCGGCGTTCGCCCAGGCGCGGGAACAGTTCGTAGATGCGTTCGACCGACCAGCCGATGGGCGGGGCGATCTGGGCCAGCTGGATGTTTTCCTCGACCGTCAGGCCGGGGATGATCGAGCGGTCTTCGGGCACAAGCCCGATCCCGGCGGCGGAGGCCTCGTGGCTGCGCATCAGGTGCAGCGGCTGGTGATCCAGCCAGATCTCACCATGTGTCACCTGCGGGCTGTCCATCCGCGCGATCGAGCGCAGGGTGGATGTCTTGCCCGCGCCATTGCGCCCCAGCAGCGCCAGGATTTCGCCCTCGTGCACGTTGAACGAGATGTTCTGCACGATGTAGCTTTCGCCATAGTAGCTTTCCATGTTCCAAATGGACAGGTAGGCCGGCGCGGTTTCGGCCAGGTTATGGCCCTTCGAGAAGTCGGGTTTGACGTTCATCTGGGTCTCTCCTTATGCCGTTTCGCCAAGATACGCTTCGCGCACCTTGGGGTTGCCGCGGATGTTTTCCGGGTTGTCCTCGACCAGGGGCGTGCCCTGGGCCAGAACGGTGATCCGGTTGGCCAGCGAGAACACCACATGCATGTCGTGTTCGATGATCGCGATGGTGATTTCGCGCTCGTCGCTGATCTGTTTGAGCAGGTCGATGGTGTTGTTGGTATCCGCCCGCGCCATGCCGGCGGTGGGTTCGTCCAGCAAAAGCAGGCGCGGTTCCTGGGCCAGGCACATGCCGATCTCCAGCCGTCGCTTGTCGCCGCGCGACATCGAAGCCGAATGCATGCCCTTCTTGTCTGCCATGTTCATGTCCACCAGCATGGCTTCGGCCTTTTCCACGATCTCGCGGTCGGCCATCATGTTCCTGACCGCGTGCATGCGGAAATGGCCGTCGCGCTTGGCGAAACAGGGGATCATCATGTTTTCCAGCACCGTCAGATCCCCGAAGATTTCGGGGGTCTGGAACACGCGGGAAATGCCCATCTGGTTGATCTCGTGCGGGACACGCCCCAGCACCGACTGCCCGTCGAACATGACAGAGCCGGTATCGGGAATAAGCTTGCCCACGAGGCAGTTCAGCAGGGTGGATTTCCCGGCCCCGTTGGGGCCGATGATCGCGTGAACCGAATTTTCCTTCACGCTGAGATTAACGTCGCTCAGGGCTTGCAGGCCGCCGAACCGTTTGCCAACATCTTTGACTTCGAGAATTCCCATCTCTCAGGTCTCCTTATTCTGCCGGTTCGGTTTTTGCAGGCGAGTCCTTGGACTTGCCACGGTTCTTGATCCATTTGCCCAGGCGCTGTCCGCCTTCGACAAGCCCGCCGGGCAGGAAGATCACGACAAGCATGAACATGATGCCAAGCGTCAGGTTCCAGCCCTTGCCGACGAAAGGCTTGATCACGAACACCATGAAATCTTCCATGCCATCCGGCATGAAGGCGAACCACTGATGCAGCACGGTATCGTTGATCTTCGAGAAGATATTCTCGAAATACTTGATGAAGCCCGCGCCCAGGATCGGGCCGATCAGCGTGCCGGTACCGCCCAGGATGGTCATCAGGACCACTTCGCCCGAGGCTGTCCACTGCATCCGCTCCGCACCCGCCAGCGGGTCCATCGCGGCCATGAGGCCACCGGCCAGGCCGGCATAGGCCCCCGAGATCACGAAGGCGGCCAGCGTATAGGGACGCGGGTTCAGGCCGGTATAGCTCATCCGGGTCTGGTTCGACTTGATCGCGCGCAGCATCATGCCGAACGGCGACCGGAAGATGCGGATGGCGAGGTAGAACACCAGGAGCAGGACAATGGCGCTGATATAGTAGCCGACATTGAAGCTAAAGCTCCACGCCCCGACATCCATCGTATAGGTGGAACGCATCGAGAGACCGAACAGATGCGGCACGTCCGGCAGGCCCGCACGGTGGAAGACCTGGGGATCATTGGCATAGACCTGAAGGCCGGTTTCCCCGTTGGTCAGGTTGAACTTGGGGTTCGACAGGACCGAATAGGCCAGCGCAAAGGACATCTGCGCGAAAGCCAGGGTCAGGATCGAGAAGTAGATCCCCGAGCGCCGCAGGCTGACATAGCCGATCAGCAACGCAAAGATCGAGGCCATGACCACCGCCAGAAGAATGGCGGGCACGATGTTGTAGCTTAGCAGCTTGAACATCCACACCGAGGCATAGGAACCCACGCCCAGGAAGGCGGCGTGACCGAAGGACAGGTATCCGGTCAGGCCGAAGAGGATGTTGAACCCGACCGCGAAGATCCCGAAGATCACGAAACGCTGCATCAGATCGGGATAGCCCGCGTTGAACTGCGCCATGGCGCTGTCGCTGGGGAAGGGGTTGAGGACAAACGGTGCCAGAAGCGTCAGGGCCGCCACGACCAGAAGAAGGGTGAAGTCTTTTTTGTTGTTCAGTCCAAGCATATCCTAGTCCTCCATCACGCCTTTGCGGCCCATCAGCCCGCGGGGGCGGGTGAGAAGCACGATGATGGCGACAACGTAGATGATGATCTGGTTGATGCCGGGGATCGTGGTGGTTGCCCAGGTGGTAGAGGCAAAGCTTTCCAGAATACCCAGCAGGAACCCCGCGGCGACGGCGCCGGGCAGGCTGCCCATGCCGCCCACGACCACCACGACGAAGCTGAGGACGAGAAAGTCCATGCCCATGTGGTAGTTTGGCGGGTTGATCGGCGCGTACATCACACCCGCCAGCCCCGCCACGGCGGCGGCTATGGCGAACATGATGGTAAAGCGGCGGTCGATATTGATGCCCAGCAGGCCGACGGTTTCGCGATCCGCCATGCCGGCGCGCACGACCATGCCGAAGGTGGTGAATTGCAAGAACGCAAACACCCCGAAGATGACCAGCGCGGCAAAGCTGAAATAAACGATCCGCCAGATCGGATAGGGCAGGTCAAATCCGAACCAGGCGCCCAGGTTGGCCACGCCGGTCAGGGCGTCGGGCGGCGGGGTCTGGATCGGGTTGGCGCCGAAGTAATATTTGATCACTTCCTGAAGCACGATGGCCAGGCCGAAAGTCACGAGGATCTGGTCGGCGTGTTCGCGCTTGTAAAAATGCTTGATCAGGCCGCGTTCCATGATCAGGCCAACGGCGATCATGACCGGAATGGCCAGCAGGATGGACAGCGGGACGGCCCAGTCGATGATCGAGGCCCCGATCTCGGGACCGAACCAGGCCTCGACATAAGGCGTTTCGACCTTCAGCGGATTGCCGAGGAAGTCCTTCTTGGTTGCGTCGATGGTCACAAAGCTCAGTTGCAGCAACTTCGAAAGGGTTACGGCACAAAAGGCGCCCAGCATGAACAGCGCGCCATGCGCGAAGTTCACCACGCCGAGCGTGCCGAAAATGAGAGTAAGCCCAAGCGCAATCAGCGCATAGGCAGAGCCCTTGTCGAGCCCGTTCAGAATCTGAAGGAGGATCGCGTCCATAATTCCCACCTGTCACGTTTAAGGAGCGAGACCGGGGAAACCTCCCTCGGGCGTCGCGGGGCCGACCGCGCGCGGGCGCGGTCGGCTGATTGGTGCACTGAGATCAGGCGCCTTTGTTGCACTCGCCCAGCGAGGCTTCGTCGCCGCCGAACATCGGGTGGTTCGGAGGATACGTAACCTGCGCGGCCGGGGTGACTTCGACGATTTCCAGCGTGTCGTACTGGTTGGTCGGGTTCTGCGCGCCGCGCACAACCAGAACGTCCTTGAAGCACTGGTGGTCCTCTGCGCGATACAGGGTCGAGCCGTTGCCCAGCCCGTCAAACTCGAAGCCTTCCAGGGCCTCGACCACGCCACAGGGGTTGAACGTGCCGGCGCGCTCGCAGGCATCGGCATAAAGCAGAACCTGCGCATAGCAGGTCTGGGCCGAGTTGGACGGCGGCTTGCCGTATTTCTCGCCGAAGGACTTGACGAATGCCCTGGAGCCTTCGTTGTCCAGCTGCCAGTTGTAGTTCATCGAGCCCAGCACGCCCTTGATGTTCTCGCCCGCACCGGCGGCCATCAGTTCCGAATAGAGCGGCACGACGATCTTGAAGTCCTTGCCGTTCACGAGCTTGTCCAGAAGTCCGAACTGCACCGCGTTGGTCAGCGAGTTGACCATGTTGCCGCCATAGTGGTTGAGCACCAGCACATCGGCGCCAGAGTTCAGCACGGGCGCGATGTAGGACGAGAAGTCAGTCGATGCCAGCGGCGTTTTCACCGCGTTCACGGTTTCCCAGCCCATGGCCTCGGTCGAGGCAACGATCGATTCCTCCTGGGTCCAGCCCCAGGTGTAGTCGGCGGTCAGGTGATAGGCGCGACGGTCGGCGCCCAGTTCCTTGGCCAGCACCGGGGCCAGCGCGGCGGCGGACATGTAGGCGTTGAAGAAATGGCGGAAGCCATTGGCCTTGCGGTCCTTGCCGGTGGTGTCGTTGGAGTGGGTCAGGCCGGCCATGAAGATCACGCCCGCTTCCTGGCAGAGGCCCTGAACGGCCACGGCAACACCCGAGGACGAGCCGCCGTTGATCATGATGGCGCCGTCTTTTTCGATCATCGTCTTGGCCGATGCGCGCGCGGCGTCCGATTTGGTCTGGGTGTCGCCGGTCACGAAGTCGACCTTCTTGCCCAGGATGCCGTTGCCCTTGAGTGCCTTCGAGGTGAAGGTGTTCAGGCAGCCGCCGTCGCCCATCCCGTTCAGGTGCTCGACCGCAAGCTGCTGCGCGAGCAGTTCGTCATTGCCTTCGTCGGCATAGGGGCCGGTCTGGGGCACGTTGAAACCCAGGGTCACGTTGCTGCCGGTCGGTTCGTTGGTGTAGCCGGAAGCAGACGCGGATTGAGCGGTGAAAATGGTCGGCAGTGCGACGCCGGCACCGGCGACGGCACCGGTTTTCAGCACACCACGACGCGTGAAATTCGATTTGGACATGTAATCCTCCCGTTTGGTGAAACGTGCACGGGTCTCCTCAAACCCACGCACTGCGCACATTTGTGCAAAATCATTATCGTGGGGGAACGGAAAATTTCGCAACAACTGCTTTCAAAGCAACAATTTTTTTGTAAAGTAATTCGCAACAGTATCGTATGTGTTGTAAAGAAATTTTTCGGCGGCGCAGAAAGCCGTTGAAAACCCAAGGAATTGCCCATGGCCCGCGACACTTTGACAGGCAGCCGGATCCGCGAGCGCCGGGTGATGGCCGGGATGCGTCAGGCCGAGCTTGCGCGTGAGGTCGGGATATCGGCCTCATACCTCAATCTGATCGAGCATAACCGGCGCAGAATCGGCGGCAAACTGCTTGTCGACATTGCCCAGGTACTGGATGTGGAGCCATCGCTGCTGAGCGAGGGGGCCGAGGCGGCGCTGATCGCGACGCTGCGCGAAGCGGCTGCCGACAGCGCCGCGACCAGTCAGGAACTGGACCGGATCGACGAGTTCGCCGGACGGTTTCCGGGCTGGGCGGCGCTGATCGGCGAGCAGCATCGCCGCCTTGGCAGCCTGGAGCGCACGGCGGCCACGCTGACCGACCGTCTGACCCACGATCCGCACCTGGCCACGTCGATGCATGAGATGCTGACCATCGTTACCGCAATCCGATCGACCGCCGGGATCCTGGCCGATACCCGGGAAATCGAACCGGAATGGCGCAACCGGTTTCACCGCAACCTGAACGAGGACAGCCAGCGGCTGGCCGAAAGTTCGCAGCAGCTGGTGGCCTATCTGGACGGGGCCGGGGATGCGGGCGCCAGCCTGACGCTGCCGCTGGAAGAGGTTGAGGCAATGATGGCGGCGCACAAGTTCCGGTTCGACGCGCTGGAAGGCGCGCCGGACGCGGCGCTGCGGGCCTTTGTCGAGGCCCAGCCCGAGCTGACCTCCAGCGCGTCGCGCGATCTTGCCGAAACCGCCTTGCGTCAGCTGCGCCATGACGCGGGGTTGCTGCCGCTGTCGGACATGCGCGCGGCGCTGGCCGGGAAAGAGGCCGACCCGGTACGCCTGGCGCGCGAGACCGGGGCGCCGCTGACGGCGGTGTTCCGGCGGCTGGCGGTGTTGTCGGATGAATTGCTGCCGGCGCCGCTGGGGCTGGTGATGTGCGACGGGTCCGGGACGCTGATGTTGCGCAAGCCGATCGAGGGCTTCCCGCTGCCCCGGTTTTCCGCGGCCTGTCCGAAATGGCCGTTGTTCCAGGCGCTGGCCCGCCCGATGCGCCCGCTGTGCCAGCGTGTCACCGTGACCGGGCGGGACGCGCGCCAGTTCGAATGTTATGCCGTGACCGAAGCGGTGGGGCCGCTCGAGGTCAATATGGATCCGTTGTATCACAGCTATATGCTGATTGTTCCGGTGGCGGGCGCCGAGGGCGGCGCGCGCGAAGTGGGGTCTACCTGCCGGGTCTGTCCCAGCCGCGAATGCGCGGGCCGGCGGGAGCCTTCGTTGCTGGCAAAGGGCATTTGAGCTTGGAATTTTGTTTCCTGTGGGTAAGGTTGCGGGGAACGTCGCCCGCAAAGGGCGGAAAGACAGGGGAGAATGCATGGGGAAGAGCGTTCTTCTGATTGAAGACGAACCGAACATCATCGAGGCGATCAGTTTCATTCTGTCGCGCGACGGCTGGGCCGTTGCGACGCATTCCAACGGCCATGATGCCGTGGACGTGGTGCAGGCACGCCAGCCCGATCTGATCATTCTGGACGTGATGCTGCCGGGCAAGAGCGGCTATGACATCCTGCGCGAACTGCGCGACCTGGCGGGGACGCGCGATCTGCCGGTGCTGATGCTGACCGCGCGCGGCCAGGTCAAGGACCGCGAGATGGCCGAGCGCGCCGGGGTCAGCCGGTTCATGACCAAGCCGTTTTCCAATGCCGAGGTTCTGGCGGCGGTGCGCGATCTGGTGCCGCGGTGAACGAGCGGCGCAAGTCGCTGTTCCTGGAACGGCAAAGCTATCGGCGCCGGCGGCTGGTTGACGTGATCCGGATGCTGCCGGTTCTGGGCGCCCTGTTGTGGATGGTGCCGCTATTGTGGCCCACGGATGCCCAGGGCGGCGTGGCGACATCCAAGGCAATCATCTTTATCTTTGTGGTCTGGGCCGGGCTGGTGCTGGCGTCGGCCTTGTTGACACGCGCCCTGGCCAGGGGGGATGCGGGCGACGATCAGGAGGTGGGCTGATGGGAACGCTGAACGTTCTGATCGCGGTCTGCCTGATCTATGTGATCTTTCTGTTCCTGGTGGCCTTTGGCGCCGAGCGGGCCGCCATGGCCGGGCGCAGCGGCTGGCTGCGTTCGCCCTGGGTCTATACGCTGTCACTGTCGATCTACAGCACCGCCTGGACGTTCTATGGCGCGGTGGGGTACGCGGCCCGGTCAGGGCTGGAATACCTGACCATCTATATCGGCCCGACGCTGGTGATGATCGGCTGGTGGTGGGTTCTGCGCAAGCTGGTGCGGATCGGGCGCAGCCAGCGGATCACCTCGATCGCCGACCTGATCTCGTCGCGCTATGGCAAGTCCAACCTGCTGGCGGTGGGGGTGACGGTGCTCGCCGTGATCGGCACCACGCCCTATATCGCCTTGCAGCTGCAATCCGTAACGGTGAGTTTCGCGGTGTTCTCGGACGCATATGAGGCGGCGCTGCCGGTGGACAGCCCGGAAAGCAACGCGCTTCTGGTGGCGGCCGGGCTGGCGTTGTTCACCATCATTTTCGGCACCCGCAACCTGGATGTGAACGAGCGCCACCACGGGGTGGTCATGGCGATCGCCGTGGAAGCCATCGTCAAGCTGTTCGCGCTTCTGGCCGTGGGCGTGTTCGTGGTCTGGGGCATCGGCGGCGGGGTGGGCGAGATATTGCAGCGCATCGACGCCTCCGAGATCGGCAGCTGGCAGATGCAGGGTGATCGCTGGGCGGCGCTGATCTTTCTGTCGGCGGCGGCCTTTGTGTGCCTGCCGCGCATGTTCCAGGTGATGGTTGTGGAAAACGAGGATGAAAGCCACCTGCGCACCGCGTCATGGGCCTTTCCGGGCTATCTGATGGTGATGAGCCTGTTCGTGGTGCCTATTGCCGTTGTCGGGCTGGACCTGATGCCGCCCGGATCCAACCCGGATTTCTTTGTGCTGACCGTGCCGCTGGCCACCGGCAATAACGGGCTGGCGATGCTGTCGTTCCTGGGTGGATTTTCCAGCGCGACATCCATGGTGATCGTGGCGGCGCTGGCGCTGTCGACCATGGTGTCGAACCATATTGTCATGCCGATCTGGCTGAGCGCCTCGGGGGGCGGGGCCAGCGTTTCGGGCGATGTGCGCCACGTGGTGCTGCTGTCGCGGCGCATCTCGATCGGGGCCGTGGTGGCGCTTGGCTATCTATACTACCGGCTGTCGGGGGGGGGCACGGCGCTGGCGTCGATCGGGTTGATCTCGTTCACCGGCGTGGCGCAGTTCCTGCCGGTGCTTTTGGGCGGCATCTTTTGGCGCGGTGCCACGCGGATGGGGGCTTTTGCCGGGCTGACCGTGGGGTTCGTGATCTGGGCCTACGCGCTGTTGCTGCCCAGTTTCGGCGCCGGCACGTTGATGTCTCCGGCGCTGCTGGCCGAGGGGCCGCTGGGCCTTGGCTGGCTGCGGCCGCAGGCGTTTTTCGGGATCGAAGGGATGGACCCGCTGGTTCATGCGATCCTGTGGTCGATGGCGTTGAACACGCTGGTGTTTTTCGTGGTGTCGCTGATCGGTTTCCCGTCTCCGATCGAGCGGTTGCAGGGCGCGCAGTTCGTCAATGTCTACGAGCACAGTTCGAACCCGCAAAGCTGGAGCGGCAGTCTGGGTCAGAGCGAGGACCTGATGGTGATGGCCCAGCGCATCCTGGGTGCGCGCGAGGCGCAACAGTTGTTTGAACGCGAAGCGCGGCGGCAAGGGGTGGCCGGGCTGTTGCCCGAGCCAAGCCCGGATTTTCTCCAGGTTCTGGAGCGCGCGCTGGCCGGATCGGTGGGGGCCGCGACGGCGCATGCGATGATCGGGCAAATCGTGGGCGGCGCGTCTGTCTCGGTCGAAGACCTGTTGGCGGTGGCCGACGAGACGGCCCAGATGATGGAATATTCCAGCCAGCTCGAGGCCAAGTCCGAAGAGCAGGCCCGCACCGCGCGCCAGTTGCGCCAGGCCAACGAGAAACTGACGCGGATTTCCGAACAGAAGGATTCATTTCTCAGCCAGGTCAGCCATGAGCTGCGCACGCCGATGACCTCGATCCGGGCGTTTTCGGAGATCCTGCGCGACAGTGAGCGGCTGAGTCCGGAGGAGAAGATCAAGTATTCCTCGATCATTCACGATGAAGCCATCCGTCTGACACGGCTGCTGGACGATCTGCTGGATCTCAGCGTTCTGGAAAACGGGCAGGTCAATCTGAATGTGCAGACCGGGCAGTTGGCAGAGGTTCTGGACCATGCGCTGGCCACTGCCCTGACCGGGGCCGGAACCGACCGGTTGAAAGTGTCGCGCCGCCGTGCCCAGGAGCACGTGCGCCTGACCACCGATCTGGACCGGCTGAGCCAGGTGTTCATCAACCTGATCGGCAATGCGCAGAAATACTGTGATGCCGAGGTCCCGGCGCTGACGATTTCCGTGGGCCGTACCGAGGGCGCGCTGATCGTGGACTTCATCGATAATGGTGCCGGGATTTCGGACCGTGATCAGGCTGTGATTTTCGAGAAATTCGCCCGGGTGGGAGAACAGCGCGCCAGCGGTGCCGGGCTGGGGCTGGCGATCTGTCGCGAGATCATGGCACGCCTTGGGGGCGATGTCAGTTATTTGCCGGGTCAGGGCGGCGCAGCGTTCCGGGTGACATTGCCGGCCGCGCTGGCGCTGGCGGCGCAATAGCGGATCGGGGCGGCTCTGGCTCTTTGTAAATCCGATGGTAACCTTCTGGAGGCTAGGTTGCGAAGCGGCCCGCCAGCGGGCGCGGGGACAGTGGCACGACGAGATGAGCGAAACCGGAACCGGATCCATACTCAGGCGCAAGGCGGTCGATGGGCGACAGGAGCACCTGGCCCGTTCGATGCCACCGCCCAAGGCGTTGCGCCTGGGGCTGGAGCGGGCTGCCGAAAAGGGGCTGGCGCTGGCGTTGGACGTGGCGTCCATGCAATACGAGCTGGTGGGCCATGAGGCGCTGGCCGGGCGGCTGGATTCCCAGGCGCTTCTGGCGGTGCTGGACGGCGACAATGGCGAACCGGCGGCGCTTGCCATCGAGACACAGGCGCTGGCCGGGCTGGTGGAACATGCCACGATTGGCAGGGTGATCGCGCGGCCCGCGCCGGGGCGGGTGCCCACGAGGGTGGATGCGGCGCTGGTCACGCCCTTTGTCAACGACGCGCTGGCCCGGTTCGTTGCCCTGATCGAGGCCGAGGGGCCGGTGCCGGGCTGGTTGCAGGGCTATCGTTTCGGCGCCATGGCGGCGGGGCCGCGTACGCTGTCGCTCGCGCTGACTGCACATGATTACCACCTGTTCGAGATGGATCTTTCACTGGCTGGCGGCGCCAAGAGCGGGCGGTTGGTGGTGGCCTTGCCGGATTGTCGGATCGCGCAGCAAAAGGCAGATGCCGCCAGGGGCGATGCCAGATCGGAGAAAGCCTTTCAGGCGGCGGTGAAGACCGCCCCCGCGGAAATGCGCGCGGTGCTGACACGGCTGAGCGTGCCGATCACGCGTCTGCAATCGCTGGCGGTGGGTGACAGGCTGACTGTCGCGGGCGACGCGGTACAGGATACCATCCTGGAAAGCGCCACCGGGGAAGAGGTGGCGCGGGTGCAGTTCGGGCAGGTCAACGGGATGCGCGCCGTGCGCCTGCGAAACATGGGCCTGCCCGGGGCGGAGGAGGCGGCGCAGGGCGACGGGTTTGTCGCGGAGAAATCGCCAGGGCAGGGCAACAACGAACTGGACGAATTGCTGGCGGCGGAAACCGCGCTGGATGCGCTTTTGCCACCGGTCGAGGACGATCCGGCCGGGGATGATCCGACCGGGGATGATCTGGACGGGGATGATCTGTCCGATCTTGACGATCTGATCCGGCTGAGCGCCGAGGACATCGGCGATCCCACGGCGCTTGCCAACCCGCCGGGAAAAACCGGCGCCGGGACGGGCGGTTCAGCCGCGCCCGGCGATGGCGTCTAGCGTGGGGGCCAGCCCGGCGATGTCATATCCGCCCTGCGCGGCGGCGGCAACGATCGCTTCGGTCGGTTGGTCGGCGGCCTGCGACAATGCCCAGCAAATTGTGCTGCGCGTGCCAGAGCGGCAATAAGCGAGCACTTTGCCGGGGGCGCCCGCCAGCGTATCGCGTTGAAGCGCGACACGCTCGGGTGTCATCGTGTCCATGGTCAGCGGATTGTCCACCACCACCAGCCCCGCCGCCTCGGCGGCTTGCCGCATGGCCGGGCTGGCCTGATCCGCGCCCACCTCAGCATCAGGGCGGTTGTTGATGACGGTGGTGAAACCGGCCTCGGCCAGGGCGGACATGTCGGCCGCATCGATCTGTGGCGCGACATGGTAGCGGGGGGTGATCTGACGAATATCCATGACGGGTGCTTACTCGGCGGGCACGGCTCTGTCCAGTTTCGCGCGCGCCATCGGCGCCACGGCGAATCCGGCCAGCATCGCCAGGAAGAACACCCAATGCGGCCAGCCGCCATAGGACAGCGAGGCGATTGCCGGTCCGGGGCACAGCCCGGCCAGGCCCCAGCCCATACCGAACAATACCGATCCCAGCGCCAGATCGCGCCCCACTTTCGGTTCGGGTGGCGTGGGAAACGCACCGCCCAGGATGGGCCTGCGCCCGCGTGTCAGCGCCCAGGCCCCCGCCATCGGGATGATCGCACCGCCCATCACGAAGGCGAGCGTGGGATCCCAGTCGCCGAAGACATCCAGCCAACCCTGCACCTTGGTGGTGTGGGTCATGCCCGAAACGAACAACCCGGCGCCGAACAGCCCGCCGGCGAGAAATGCAAAGAACAGGCGCTGCATCAGATCACCCCCAGAAGATGGCGGAACACGACGATGGTCAGACCGCCGGCCACGATATAAAGAACCGTGGCGATGATGCCGCGCAGCGACAGGCGCGAGATGCCGCAAACCCCGTGCCCGGAGGTACAGCCATTGGCAAACCGCGTGCCGATTCCCACCAGCAGACCGGCCGCGACCAGTACGGCGACATTTTCGGTCGCGTCGGTCGAGAACGGGCGGTACAGCGGTTTGAGCGCGATCGGCAGCAGGAAGACACCGGCAAGAAAGACCAGCCGTTCGGCGGCGGTGTCGCGCCCGGTGCCATCGACCAACCCGCCGAGAATGCCGCTGGCGCCCATGACGCGGCCATTGGCCAGGAGATAGACAGCGCCGCCAAGGCCGATCATCAGGCCCCCGACCAGCCCCCATATCCAATCTGTGGGGATTGCGTTCAACATATGCGTTTCCTTTCGCTTGGTCGTCTCATGTCGCCCCGTCGCCATCCTGTTCGCTGTGCGGCGGGGTGGTGTGTGTCACATCCGTGCCGGTCTGCTCAGAGCTTGTTCACTGGCACCTTGAGAAAAACGTCGCCTTCGTCATCCGGCTCGGGCATCTGCCCGGCGCGCATGTTCACCTGGAGCGAGGGAATGATCAGCTTGGGCATTGCCAGCGAGGCATCGCGCGCGTCGCGCATCCGGACGAACGTGTCCTTGTCCTTGCCCGCGCCGACATGCACGTTGCGCGCCTTTTGTTCGGCCACGGTGGTTTCCCAGGCATATTCGTCGCGCCCCGGCGCCTTGTAGTCATGGCCCACGAAAATGCGGGTTTCGTCGGGCAGGGCCAGGATTTTCTGGATCGAATTATAGAGCGTTTCCGACGAACCGCCGGGGAAGTCGCAGCGCGCGGTACCGAAATCGGGCATGAACAGCGTATCCCCCACGAAGGCCGCGTCGCCGATCACGTAGGTCAGGCAGGCCGGAGTATGGCCGGGGGTGTGCAGCACGTCGCCGCGCAGCTGACCGATCATCAGGCTGTCGCCTTCCCTGAACAGTTTGTCGAACTGGCTGCCGTCGCGCTGAAACTCGGTGCCTTCGTTGAACACCTTGCCGAACGTGTCCTGCACAAGTGTGATGTTTTCCCCGATGCCGATCTTGCCGCCAACCTTTTGCTGGATATAAGGCGCCGCCGACAGGTGATCCGCATGGACATGGCTTTCCAGCAGCCATTCGACCTTGAGATCGTGGTCCTGTACAAAGGCGATGACCGCGTCGGCCGATCTGGTATCGGTGCGACCGGAGGAATAGTCGAAATCCAGAACAGAGTCGATTATCGCGCAGGACGCGCCCTCGGGGTCCTTGACCACGAAGGAGATCGTGTTCGTGGCATCGTCGAAAAAGGCCGTTACGTCGGGTTTCATGTCGAATCCTCCATTTGATGGAAAACATATATTGAAACGCGCATATGTTGCAAGGGGGACTGTGCGCCTGCCGCTGCGACGGTGGGGATTGACTTGTATCAAGGCCCTCGCCGCCCGGTTGTGTCAATATGCTGGCGACCAAACAGGAGGCTGTCATGGCAAACTACGACAAGAACAAACAGGCGCTCCTGAAACGGCTGGCCGAACTGGATTCCCGGCTTCATGCGATCGAGGCCGAGCTGGACGCGCCCCATTCCAGGGACTGGGAAGATCTGGCGGTGGAACGCGAAGGCGACGAGGTTCTGGAAAGTCTGGGCACCAGCGGCCAGGAAGAGATTCTGCGTATTCGTGCGGCACTTCAGCGATTGCGTGATGGAGAATACGGCAGTTGCGCGCGATGCGGCGAGGAAATCGCCACCGAGCGTTTGAACGTACTGCCGGATACGCCACTGTGCCGGGCATGTGCCGAAGCGGTTTCGCATTAGGGGCGCGCGGGTTTGT
This sequence comes from Thiosulfatihalobacter marinus, assembly GCF_016019955.1. GTDB lineage: Bacteria > Pseudomonadota > Alphaproteobacteria > Rhodobacterales > Rhodobacteraceae > Shimia > Shimia marinus_A. The sequence continues at coordinate 45,137 of NZ_JAECRZ010000017.1, read as the reverse complement.
GCGGCCCGGGGAGAGACGCACGGAAAATCGGGAGGACTGACATATGAGATTGGATCACTTGCTGGCCAAGGCCGGAGATCTGGAAAGCAGGATTGCAGTCAGCAGCGGCGACGCGCGCTATGAATTGCATCAGCAGTTGCACCGCACGCTGGAGAATATCCGGCTGAGCGGGGGGCGGGTGCCCGCCCATCTGCGCGCGCTGGATCTGGAGCTGGTCGAAGAGGAAATCGAGGACAGTTTCGACAACATGCCGATCTGACCGGCGTTTGCGATACATTGCCTGAACAGGGGCGCGGCCAGTCGGGACCGCGCCTTTTCGGGTTTTTCGGGGCTTGCGCGGCGGGTTACGCAGGGTACAGTTTCGTGAACAGAGGGGCCGGAGTGGGATGTGGCGCAGGCAGTAAGCTATGAAGTGACGGACGGGATCGCGGTTTTGCAGATGCGCAATCCGCCGGTCAACGCGCTGGGCGCGGCGCTGCGCCGGGATCTGGCCGAGGCCCTGGCGCGGGCCGTGCAGGATCGCGAAGTCGGCGCGATCGTGCTGAGCGGGGCGGGAAAGGGATTTTGCGCCGGTGCCGATATCGCCGAGTTCGAGGCGCCGTTTGCCGATCCCTGGGTGCCCGAATTATGCGATCTTGTCGAAAACGCGCCCAAGCCGGTGATTGCCGCCATCCACGGGTTCGCGCTGGGCGGCGGGCTGGAACTGGCGCTGGCTTGCCATTACCGCCTGGCCGGGGCAGAGGCGCGGGTGGGGTTCCCCGAGGTGAATCTGGGCCTGTTGCCGGGGGCAGGGGGCACGCAGCGCGCGCCGCGCCTGATCGGGGCCGGGGCGGCGCTGGATCTGATGATCACCGGACAGCCCGTTCCGGTAACGTCCGCGTTGGTGCGGCCCGCTTTTGACATGATCCTGAAAGAGGGCCTGAACGCGGGCGCCCGGCTTTTTGCGCGCAAGGTGATCGACAAGGGGATGCGTCCGCGCCGGACCCGCGATCAGGGGGCCGGGTTCCGCGATCCGGCGGGGGACCGCAAGGCGTTGCAGACGTGGCGCGCGCGGCTGGCCGGGAAGGCGGAAAAGGCGCCCGGTGACATCCTGCGCTGTGTCGAGGCGGCGGCGCTGTTGCCATTCGAAGTGGGGCAGGAATTCGAGCGTGCGGCCTTTGACGACCTGCTGGGCGGAGACCAGTCTCGCGCGCTGCGCCATATCTGGCGGGCGGAGCGGGCCGCGCCGCGCTTTGGCGAACTGGCCCGCGCCCCGCCGCGCCCGGTGGCGCAGCTTGGGATCGTGGGGGGCGGTTCGCGCGGGGCGGGGCTGGCCGCGGCCGGGCTGATCGCCGGGCACGAGGTGGTTTTGGTAGAGCGCGACGCCCCGTCGCTGACGGCGGCGCTGGCACGGGTTGCCCGGGTGCTGGACCGGGCGGTTCGGCGCGGGCGGTTGACGCAGGTGCAGCGCGACGGGATCGAGGCGGTGCTGCATGGCAAGACCGATCTTGTGGCCCTGTCCGAGGCGGATCTGGTGATCGAAACCGCCGGGCACGACGCGCGCGCGCGGGCGGCGATCTTTGCCCAGCTGGACGCGGTGGTGCGCGACGGCGCGGTGCTGGTCAGCGGCGCGGCCTATGGAGATGTGGAGGCGCTGGCGGCGCAGACGGGGTGCGCGCAGGATGTTCTGGCGCTGCATGTGCCGCTGCCCACGCTGACCGCGCCGCTGGCCGAGATCGGGGTGGGCCGCCATACCGGCGCGGCGGCGGTGGCCACGCTGCACGGGTTTGTGACCGGGCTGGGCAAGCGGGCGGTGTGGGCCAGGGCCGGGGGCGGGCTGATCGGCAGCCGCCTGATGGCGGCCTGTATTCATGCCGCCGACGGGCTGGTTCTGTCAGGTGTCGCGCCAGAGCGGATCGACCGGGACATGCGCGGCTGGGGCATGGGGTTTGGGCCGTATCAGATGGCCGACATGCTGGGGCTGGCGCGCATGGGCGACCACCTTGAGGCGCTGCCGGGGGCGACCGGCGTGAACCCGCATCGCGTGCTGGCCGAGGCGGGCCGGGCCGGACGGCGCAACCGGGTGGGGTGGTATCGCTATGATGCCGGCGCGCCCAGAGGCGTGCCCGATCCGGACGCGGTGGCGCTGTTGGGTGTGGGCGCTGATGGGGCAGGTGATCCCGGCGACATTCCCGGGCGCCTCCTGGCGGCGATGGCGAATGAGGGGGCACGGCTGCTGGAGGCGGGCATTGCCCGGTCCGGGGGCGATATCGACGTGGTGATGACCGGCGGGTTCGGCATGGCGCGCTGGCGCGGCGGGCCGATATGCGCGGCGGATGCGGCCGGGCTTTTGGCGCTGCGCAACCGGCTGCGCGGGCTGGCCGAAGCCGAAGGCGGCTTCTGGACGCCCGCGCCGTTGCTGGATCGCCTGATCCGCGAGGGTGGACGGCTTGGCGACGTGGAGGCAAGTGCCGGTTAACCCAGCGAGATCCCCACGATCACGATCATCAGGCCCATCACCGACACGAACAGCGCGCCCATGTTCAGCGGCATGACCTTTTGCACGGCGGCGCGCAGGTCTTCGTCGCTCAGGCCCGAACGGCGGGCCTTGGTGACTTTCACGATCGACAGGACCAGCCCGATCAGCCCAACCACGGATAACAGGGCACCCGCCCAGATCAGCCATTCCATATCTGTCCCCTTTCAGGCCGTTTTACCGCCCCTAACCCATGGCCGAAAAGATCGCAAGGGCAGGGCGGCGAGAGTGCTTGCGGGGGGGGCGGAGGGGCGCTAGGTTGCGGCTTCGATCCGAACCGAAAACCCGTCAGGAGCTTCCATGACCGACACCGCCTCGCCCGACAGCAGCTATCGCGTCACCGCCAATGAATTGCGCCAGTTCATAGAACGGTTCGAGCGGCTGGAGATGGAAAAGAAAGACCTGGCCGACCAGCAGAAAGAGGTCATGGCCGAGGCCAAGGCGCGTGGCTATGACACCAAGGTGATGCGCAAGATCGTGGCGTTGCGCAAGCGTGACAAGGACGATATCGCCGAGGAAGAGGCGGTGCTGGAAATGTACAAGGAAGCGCTTGGCATGGGCTGACGCCCAGCCGGGGCAAGGGCCGCGTGATGTCCGACAATTCATCGCAATCGCAGGCCGACGCGCCCGGGCAATTCCGGCCCGCGCCCTGGCTGCGCCCGGCCGCCGTGCAGACCGCGCTGGCCAGCAGCCGGTTGCGCAGCCGGCATTGCAAGGCGTTCGGGGCCGGCGCGAAGCGGCTTGTGCTGGAGCAGCGCGACGGGCTGAAGACCACCTGCTATGTGAATGACCGCGCCGATGCGCGCGCGATGATCGTGCTGTTGCATGGCTGGCTGGGAACTCCGGGATCCAGTTATGTGCTGTCGGCGGCCAGGGCGCTTTATGACGCGGGCTTTGCCACCGCGCGCCTGACCCTTCCGGACCATGGCGAGGCGGCGCTGATGAACGAACGCGTTGTCAACCTGACCCAGCATGAGGTGCTGCATGATGCGCTGGCCGCATTGGCGCGGCTGGATGGGCGGCCGATCGGGCTTATGGGGTTTTCGCTGGGCGGCAATTACGCGCTGCGCATCGCCCGCGATCTGGGCCATGCGCCGTTGCCCGGGTTGCGCCACGTGTTCGCCGTCAGCCCGGTGATCGATCCGGGCGATACCTGTGACAAGGTGGACGCGCGCCCGTTGATCCGGCGCTATTTCCTGAACAAGTTTGCGCGGCTCTACCGCGGGAAACAGGCGCTTTATCCAGACCTGCTGCGCGCGGACGAGGTGTTGCGCCAGTCCACTGTGCGCGCCATGACCACACTGTCGGTGGCGCGCTGGACCGGGTTTGACTCGGTAGAGGCCTATTTTGACGGCTATCGCATCAACCGGGGGGATTTGGGCGCGGTGCAGGTGCCGGTGACGCTTTTGACTGCGCAGGACGATCCGATCGTGTCGGCGGGCCCGGCACAAATGCTGGAACCGGGTGGCAATTTCGAGCGGCTGATTCCCCGCCATGGCGGGCATAACGGGTTCTTCGGCGCGTCGCTGCGCGCCAACCTGGCGGAAGATCTGGCGAAAAGACGGTTCGCCGCCATGAGCGCCCGGAAAGGTCGCACGCCCTAGGCGCGCTCAGCCCGCGTTGCGCAGATACTCCATCACCGCCGGGCGCACCGATTGATCGCCGCGCTCGCGTGACGCGATGATCACGTCGCGCACTTCGCCCAGATTCACCCGCCGAAACAGGCTTTTGACCGGCCCGATCGAGGCCGGGCGCATCGACAGGTTGCGCAGCCCCATGGCCGCCAGGCACAGCGCCTCGATGGGGCGCCCGGCGTCCTCGCCGCAGAAACTGAGCGGGGTGTTGGTGCTGATACAGCGGTTCACGATACCTTCCAGGAACGTCAGAAAGCTGACATTCAGCGTGTCATAGCGCCGCCGCACCCGTTCGTTTTCGCGGTCTGCGGCAAAGAAGAACTGTTTCAGGTCATTGCCGCCGATCGACAGGAAATCTACCTCTTCAAAAAACTTCTGCGGCGCGAATCCCAGCGACGGCGTTTCCAGCATCGCGCCCACTTCCAGCGAGGCGGGCAGGGGGTGGCCCAGGATCCGTTCGCGCTCCAACGCCTTGTCCATCTCGGCACAGGAGGCGGTATATTCGTCATATTGCGCGATGAACGGGAACATCACGGTCAGCGGACGGCCATGGGCCGCGCGCAGCAGCGCCTGCAACTGCATCCGCATCACGCCGGGCTTGTCCAGCGCAACCCGCACCGCGCGCCAGCCCAGCGCCGGGTTCGGCTCGTCCTGGGGCGCCATGTAGGGCAGCACCTTGTCCGATCCGATATCCAGCGTGCGAAACACCACGCGCTTGCCTTGTGCAGCGTCCATCACCCGGCTGTAAAGCGCGGCCAGCTCGGTCCGCTTGGGCATCTTGTTCTGAACCAGGAATTGCAGCTCGGTGCGGAACAGCCCCACGCCCTCGGCCCCCGAACCGGCAAGGCTGGGCAGGTCGGCCATCAGACCGGCATTCATGTGCAGCCCGATGGTGACGCCGTCCAGCGTGGTGGCGGGCTTGTCACGGATCGAGGCATAGCGTTCCTGCGCCTGCGCGGCCATGGCAATCTTGTCGCGAAAGGCCGCGACAACCGTGTCGTCGGGGCGCAGATGCGCGATGCCCTGATCGCCATCCACCATGATGTGATCGCCATTCAGCGCCTCGGTGGTGATCCGCTCGGCATGGACCACCAGCGGAATCGCCAGCGCTCGGGCCACGATCGCGGCATGGCTTCCGACCGAGCCTTCTTCCAGCACGATGCCGCGCAGGTTACGGCCATATTCCAGCAACTCACCCGGTCCGATATTGCGCGCCACAAGAATTGGGTCTGCGGGCAGTTCGGCCCCGGTTTCCGAGCCTTGCCCGGTCAGGATGCGCAACAGCCGGTTGGACAGGTCATCCAGATCGTGCAGCCGCTCGCGCAGATAGGCGTCTGTCACCTGCTCCATGCGTTTGCGCGCCGCCGATTGTTCCTTTTCCACCGCCGCCTCGGCGCTCAGGCCCCGGGCGATGTCCTGCTCCATGCGCTTCATCCAGCCCTTGGAATTGGCAAACATCCGGTAGGCTTCCAGCACGTCCAGCTGTTCGCGGTCGCCCCGCGCGGCGGTGGCCAGCATCTTGTCCACGCCCACGCGCAGTTCCTCGATCGCCTCGCCCAGGCGCAGTGTCTCTTTTTCGGGGTCGTCGGCCACCGGGTTGGTGACAACCACACGCGGCTCGTGCAGCCAGACACGGCCCTCGGCGGCGCCTTCCTGCCCGCTGGTGCCCCGGAATATTTCGGGCTGCTGGTGGCGCGCGGTCATCGCCGCGCCTTCGCCCACAAAGGCGCCCAACTCCGTCATCTCGGCCAGCACCATGGCGACCACTTCCAGCGCATAGACCTCGTCCGCGGAATAGCTGCGCGAGTCCTTGGATTGCACCACCAGCACCCCCAGGTTGTCCCCCAGGCGCTGGATCGGAATGCCGCAGAACGAGGAATAGATCTCCTCGCCGGTCTCCGGCATGAAGCGAAAGCCCTTTTCGGCGGGCGCATTATCCGTGTTGATCACACGCGACGAGCGCGCCACACGACCCACCAGGCCCTCACCCACGCGCATCCGGGTCTTGTGCACGGCGTCGGCGCGCAGACCTTCGGTGGCGCAAAGCTCCAGTGTTTCGCTATCGCGGAACAGGTAGATCGAACACACTTCGGTGCCCATCGAGGTGGCAATCAGCCGGGTGATCCGGTCCAGCCGTTCCTGCCCGGCGGCCTCCTCGGCCAGCGCATCGCGCAGGCGCCCAAGCAGCTTGCGGCTTTCGGATTCGGTGCGTTCAGACATGGTGCGACAGGTTTCCCCTGCTGGTTGCATTCAGGCTGAATAGACCACAAGCCGGGCCAAAGCGAAACGCGTTTTTGCCATTCCGGCCCTCAGCCGTCGCCCCGGTGTCCGGCAAACGACCGCCGCTGGCAGATCAAACCGGCCTCAGACCGCCTTTTCCAGCTCGAACGCGTCATGCAGCGCCTGCACGGCCAGTTCCATGTATTTACGGTCGATCAGCACGGAAATCTTGATTTCCGATGTGGTGATCACCTTGATGTTGACGCCCTCGTCGCTCAGAACACGGAACATCTTGGCCGCAACCCCAGATTGTGACCGCATCCCGATTCCGACCACGGAAATCTTGGCTACGTCCATGTCGGTGATCAGTTCCGCAAAATTCAGACCGCCGCCGCTTTTCAGTTCCGCCAACGCCTTTTCGGCGCGTTTCACCTGGTCAGTGGGCAGAGAAAAGGTCATGTCGGTGCGCCCTTCTTCCGAAATGTTCTGCACGATCATGTCCACATTCACCCCGCCATCGCTGAGGCAGCCGAAGATGATCGACGCAATCCCCGGGCGGTCCGCGACCGAAACCAGGGTCATCTTGGCCTCGTCGCGGCTATAGGCGACACCAGAAACTACATTGCTTTCCACTATTTCCTCCTCATCGCAGACCAGCGTACCGGCCTCGTCGGATTGCTCCTCGAACGAGCTGAGCACCCGCAGTTTGACATGATAGCGCATGGCCAGCTCGACCGAGCGGGTCTGAAGCACCTTGGCCCCCAACGAGGCCAGTTCCAGCATTTCCTCGAAGGCGATCTTGTCCAGCTTGCGCGCCTTGGAACAGATTCGCGGGTCGGTGGTGTATACCCCGTCCACATCCGTGTAGATGTCGCAGCGCTCCGCGCCAAAGGCGGCGGCAAAGGCCACGGCGGTGGTGTCCGATCCGCCCCGGCCCAGGGTGGTGATGCGCCCCTCGGGGCTGACTCCCTGGAACCCGGCGACGACGGCCACGCGCATCCCCTGCGCGAACCTGGCGCTGATATTGTCGGTCGGGATCTCCTCGATCCGCGCCTGGGAATGCGCCGAGGTCGTGATCAGCGGCACCTGCCAGCCCTGCCAGCTGCGCGCAGGCACGTCCATCTCCTGCAAGGTCAGCGCCATCAGCCCGGCAGTCACATTCTCGCCCGACGACACCACCGCATCATATTCGCGCGCATCAAACAGCGGCGAGGTTTCCTCGACATAGCCCACCAGCTTGTTGGTCTCGCCCGACATGGCCGACACGATGACGATCACGTCATAGCCCTTGGCAACTTCCACGCCGATGCGTTTCGCAGCGCGGCGGATACGGTCGAGATTGGCAACAGAGGTGCCGCCGAATTTCATGACAAGAACGGGCATGGCGCTTCCTTGGTCTTTTGTTGCGCGCGGTTTACGCGCTTGGGCGCACGGGTGCAAGCGGGGTCGGGTGTCGCAGGGGGCAGCCAACCCCGCAACCGGTCCGCCCCTTCATTTTGCCGGAAATACTCCGGGGGGGTCGCGCTTGCGCGACGGGGGCAGCGCCCCCGCCACCCTCACCGCATCCAGAACCCGTTCTTGCGGATCGTGTTGCGGATCACCTGCTCGCGCCGGGGCAGAAAGCCCCGGTCGAACAGCGCCCGCACCTTGTGCCCGCGCCCCTGATAGATCATGCGCTTGAACGGATCGTATTGCTTGAGCACCTTCTTGACCTTGTTGGGCGCCGCCACCTGTTCCAGAACCTCCACCACCCGGTCGCTTTCGCGGGCATAAAGCAGTGGCAGCATCCGGTAGTGACAGCTGACATCGCCATCCAGATAGCCCGGCGTCAGGGCGTCCCGCCCGCCGTCAAAAGACCGGATCACCAGCGGCAGCGCCACCTGATCCAGCCAGGGAAACAGCGACTGGCAGGCCAGCTCGGGCGGCGGGTCGTCGCGGATCTCCCGCGCGTAATCCTCGAACCGCGTCCCGAATTCACGCGGACAGCGATAATAGAAGAAACCCGCGTTGAAATACATGTAGCGCCGCCAGTATTCGTCGGGCTGCGTCAGGTCCAGCGTGCTCTCGAATTCCAGCCCGAACCGATCATAAAGCGCGCGCCAGATGTCGGAATACCCGGGGCCGTAAAGCTCGATCTGCGGCCAGGTGCCCTCAACCCGCTGCGACGCGGTTGGCCGGCTGAAATCGAACGGCACCCCGCCCAGATCGCCGGTGATCAGCGTGTCCGTGTCAAAGAACACGAAAGGCTCGCCCTCGGGCAGCGCGCGCAACATCTCGATCTTGTTGCCTTCGGGATAGCTCTGGCCAAACAGGGTGTTCTCAAAGGGCAGGAAAGTCACGTCGAACCCCTCCAGCAGCGCGCGCACGTCCGGGTTCGAGATGCGGGGATCCTTGCTCCACAGCGGTCCGGGCTGGGGTTCCGCCACGAACAGGCGGCCCGCGAAATCCGGCGAACTGGCCCGCAGCGAAGCGGCAAACAGCACCGCCTCGTATTGCAGCCGCCCCGACTGGGCCACGATGACCACGTTGAATTGACGCGGAGTTTGCGCTTTGCCTGTCATGTATCCGATGTTCTGCCGATTTCGTTCGTGCTGACTATAGGGGCTGGGCGGGCGCCGCGAAAGGCGGCAGTTGCCGCCGGGCGATTGCGTCGATCCCGGCGGAGCAGAAAGTGACCAGCTCGTCCAGATGTTCGCACGTGTCCGACGCCCCGTCCCCCAGCGCCGATATGCGCCAGCGCGAGGTCAGAAGCGCCAGCATGGCCGAAACCGAATAGACGAACCCGGCGGAAACCGTCTGGCGCGGGCAGGTGGGATAAAGCGCGGCAATCTCCGCGACAAACCGCCCGGCGGTGGGATCAAAACAATGCGCGCACAGGTCGCGCCAGCGCGGATCGGCGGACACGACAGCCACCAGCCGCGCATAGGCGAACCATTGCGCGCCGCCGGTTTCGGCCTTGCTCAGGTAGGGCGCAAGGAAACACTCCATCACCGCTGTCAGCGTCAGCGCACCACGCGCCTTGCGCGCCGCCAGCGCATCAAGCCGTGCGGCGGAAAGCTCGTCGGCGCGGCGCGCCACCACGCGCCAGAACAGATCCTCCTTGGCGCCACCGTGATGGTTGACCAGCGCCACCTGCACGCCGGCCCGGGCGGCGATTTCGCGCAGCGAGGCGCCCTCGAATCCGTGCGCCGCGAACACCTGCTCGGCCGCATCCATGATCCGTTCCCGTGTGGCCAGCGCCCGTTTGGACGGGGCGCGTTGTCGTTGTTTTTCCGGTGGAATTCCCGATGACATAAAAACAGCTTGCCTTATATTGAACGTTTGTTCAATCTAAAACGAGGGAGCGAGGAGGCTGGTATTGGATACGCGTGACAAGTTTGCCCTGATCGGGGCGGGCCCGATGGGGCTTGCGGCGGCCAAGGTGCTGGGAGAGCAGGGCATCGCCTTTGACGGGTTCGAGCTGCATTCGGATGTCGGGGGTTTGTGGGATATCGATGCCCCGCGCTCGACCATGTATGAAAGCGCGCATCTGATCTCGTCCAGGACGATGACCGAGTTTGCCGATTTCCCCATGCGTGAGGACGTGGCCGATTATCCCTCGCATCGCGAGATGGCCCGGTATTTCCGCGATTTTGCCGATCATTTCGGCCTGCGCCGCCACTACCGGTTCAATACCGAAGTGACCAGGCTGGAACCACTGGGCGGCGATGGCGAAGGCTGGCGCGTGGGCTGGCGGGACGAGACCGGCGCGCATGAGGCGGTCTATGGCGGGGTGATGATTGCCAATGGTACCCTGTCCGAACCCAACATGCCCGCCTTTGCGGGCCGCTTCGATGGCGAGCTGATCCATGCCAGCGCCTATCGCCACCCCGGGCAATTTGCCGGCAAGCGTGTGCTGATCGTGGGGGCGGGCAATTCCGGCTGTGACATCGCGGTGGATGCGATCCATCACGGCACACGTTGTGATATGTCGATGCGGCGCGGCTATTATTTTGTGCCCAAATACGTCTTTGGCAAACCCGCCGACACGATGGGCGGCGCGATCAGGCTGCCGATGTGGCTCAAGCGGCATGTGGACGGGCTGATCCTGAGATGGTTTGTCGGCAATCCGCAGAAATACGGCTTTCCCAAGCCCGATTACCGCCTGTATGAAAGCCACCCGGTGGTCAATTCGCTGGTGTTGTATCACGCGGGTCACGGGGATCTGACAATCCGCCCCGATATCGCCCGGATGGATGGCAACACCGTGCATTTCACCGATGGCAGCAGCGCCGATTATGACATGGTGCTGGCCGCAACGGGCTATCGGCTGCATTACCCGTTTATCGATGACGCGCTGCTGAACTGGCAGGGCGATGCACCCCATCTCTACCTCAACGCCATGCATCCGACACGCGACGATCTGTTCGTGCTGGGCATGATCGAGGCCACCGGGCTGGGCTGGCAGGGGCGGCACGAACAGGCCGAGATGGTGGCCCGCTATGTCGCCGGTCTGCGCGCCAACAGCACCGCCGCACAGGCGCTGAAAGAGGAAAAGGCGAAGGGGTTCGAAAGGGCGACCGGCGGAATGGCCTATCTGAAACTGGCGCGTATGGCGTATTACGTGGACAAGGCCACCTATCGCGGGGCCGTCACGAAATGGATTGACCGCCTGTCCAGAGGAGCGCGCGCATGACCCCGGTGGATGATGTTGTCCTGAATTTCAGCGCGGGGTCGCTGACCCTGTTGAACGGCATTCTGGCTGTGGTGATGTTCTCGATCGCCATCGATCTGGCGCCCGAGGATTTCAGGCGCCTTGCGCGCGGGCCCAAACCGGTTTTGACCGGGCTTGTTTCTCAATTTGTCGTGTTGCCGGTGCTGACCTTTGCCATTGTGCTGGCGCTGCAACCCCAGCCGTCGATCGCGCTGGGCATGATCCTGGTGGCGGCCTGTCCGGGGGGCAACATATCCAATTTCATCACCCACCGCGCAGGAGGCAACGCTGCGCTGTCGGTCAGCCTGACGGCGTTTTCCACCGTCGCGGCAATCTTCCTGACACCGCTGAATATCGCCTTTTGGGGTGGTCTTTATGCCCCCACGCGCGAGATTTTGCGCGCCACGGCGATTGATCCGGTGTCAGTGGCGATCACCGTGGGGCTGATGCTGGTGCTGCCGCTGGTGCTGGGGATCACGCTGAACATGCGCCGCCCGGACATCACCGCGAAGCTGCGCAGCCCTTTGCAATGGATCTCGATGGGTATCTTCATCGCCTTTGTGGTGCTGGCGCTGGCGGCGAACTGGGCCTATTTCCTGCAATTTGCCGGGCTGGTGGCCGGGCTGGTGGTGCTACACAACGGGCTGGCGCTGGCCGGTGGCCACGTCACCGCGCGCTTGGCCGGGGTCAGCCCGTTTGACCGGCGCGCCGTGACCATCGAGACCGGCATCCAGAATTCCGGGCTGGGGCTGGTGCTGATCTTCGGGTTCTTTCAGGGTCTGGGCGGCATGGCCGTGGTCGCCGCCTTCTGGGGGATCTGGCATATCCTGTCGGGCATCGCGCTGGCCCGGGTCATGGCCCGCACCGAGGCGGCGCGATGAGCCGTATCCTGATCACCGGTGCCGCGGGCATGATCGGGCGCGCGCTGTTATCCGAGATGGAGGGCAGTCCGCATGACATCCTTGCCACCGACCTGAACGCGCCCGGGCCATTGGGTGATGGCGTGCGATTTGAACGCATGGATGTGACAGGCGACGATCCGGGCCGCGTGATCCGCGCCTTTCAGCCGGACGTGATCGTGCATCTTGCCTCGATCGTGACCCCGCCCAAAGGCTCGACCCGCGATCTGGAATACGCGGTGGATGTGACCGGCACGCAAAACGTGCTGGACGCGGCCGTCGCCGCGGGCACGGGGCGGATCGTGGTCACGTCCTCGGGGGCGGCCTATGGCTATCACGCCGACAACCCGGTGCCTTTGCGCGAACAGGATTCGATCCGGGGCAATCCCGAATTTCCCTACAGCCACCACAAGCGGCTGGTCGAGGAAATGCTGTCGGATGCGCGCCGCAACGCGCCCGGTCTGGAGCAGGTGGTGCTGCGCGTGGGCACCGTGCTGGGGGCGGGCACGCAGAACCAGATCACCGCACTGTTTCGCAAGCCGCGCCTGCTGGCCGTGAGGGGCAGTGAAAGCCCGTTCGTATTCATCTGGACGCGCGATCTGGCCCGGATCCTGCACCGCGCTGCAACCGACGGCCCACCGGGCATCTACAACGTGGCCGGAGACGGGGCGATGGGCGTCAGCGAGCTGGCCGCTGCCATGGGCAAGCCGGTTCTGCGCCTGCCCGCAGGGGCGCTTCGGGCGGCGCTGGCCGTTGCCAGGCCACTGGGGCTCAGCCGCTATGGGCCGGAACAGGTGCGCTTCCTGCAATACCGCCCGGTCCTGGCCAATGACGCGCTCAAACGCGATTTTGGCTATGTGCCGGAAAAATCCAGCCGCGAGGTTTTCGCGCTGTGGCAAAAGGCGGCCGGGCTATGAAAACCGCAGTCATTTCGGGCGGCGCCGGAGGGCTGGGGCGGGCCATGGCGGCGCGGTTGCAGGGGCAGGGCTGGCGCTGCTACCTGCTGGATATCGACATATCGGGGCTGGTGGAAAACGATCTGCAACGCCCGCTCACCTGCGATCTGACCGACGCGGCACAGCTGGAGGCCACCACGGGCAAAATCCTGTCGCAATCGCCGGCGGTGGATCTGGTGATCTACAACGCAGGTATCACCCATATCGGCCCTTTCGAGGGACTTGACGACATCACACTGCGCAAGCTGTTCGAGATCAATTTCTTTGCCGCCACCAATATGGCCCGTGCCTTTCTGCGCCCGGTGCGGGCCGCGCGCGGCACCCATCTGGCGATCTCCTCGGTGGCCGGTTTCTCGCCGCTTTTTCACCGCACGGCCTATGCCGCGTCCAAACACGCCCTGGAAGGGTTCTTTTCCTCGCTGCGCTCGGAAGAGGCGCCCCACGGCGTCACCACGGTGATTGCCGCGCCCAGCTTTGTGGCGACCAATATCGGCAATGACGCGCGTCAGGCGGATGGCACGGCGCGCCCCGGATCGGCCAGTGACGGGATCGATTACATGAGCGCCGAAACCGCCGCCGCCGTGATCCTGCGCGGCGCGGCGCGCGGCGCTGATTTTGTGCCTGTGGGGCGGGTGGCGCGCCTTGGCCACCTCATTCACCGCGCCAGCCCGCGCCTGTTCCGTCACCTAATGGAGCGCAAGATCGCCGGCCAGTGAGCGGGTCCAAAATTCCTTCAGGAATTTTGCCAGGAATTTTCGAAAATTCCCGTGCCCCAAGCCTCTTGCCGGGCGTCGGGCTGTTCCGGGCGAACCATTTATCCAAAGGGGGAAAGTGGTGGGCGACCCTGGAATCGAACCAGGCGTGCGTCTCCGCGAGGGAGTTACAGTCCCCTGCCACACCTTGCGGCCTGTCGCCCACTATCCCAAGCCTTGCGGCCTCGGTGTGGGGGGCTGATTACTGTGACGGGGCAGGGGCGTCAACAAGAAAATCTCTTGCGGCGACACGCGAAGCAGCGCATTGGTACATCCGCGCTTTTGCCGGGGGATTGCAGCATGAAAAAGCCCAAATGGGTTGTCGAAAAGGAACAGGCCAGGCGCAAGTCGGCCGCCGAAACCGTGTGGCTGTTCGGCCTGCATGCGGTGCGCGATGCGCTGGCCAATCCCGCGCGAGAAAAACTGCGCCTGATGGTCACGAAAAACGCCGCCGACAAGCTGGCGGAGGCCATTGAAACCTCGGGCATGACGCCCGAAATCGTGGAGCCGCGCAAATTTTCCGCCCCGCTGGATCCGCAATCGGTGCATCAGGGCGCCGCGCTCGAGGTCAAGCCGCTCGACTGGGGCAGCCTGACCGGGTGCGCCCTGGGCGACGGCACCCGCCCGCCACGTCTTTTGTTGCTTGACCGCGTAACCGATCCCCATAACGTCGGCGCGATCCTGCGCTCGGCCGAAGTGTTCGGCGCTCAGGCGGTGATCGGCACGCGCCACAATTCCGCCCCCGAAACCGGGGCCCTGGCCAAGACCGCCAGTGGCGCGCTGGAACGCCAGCCCTATCTGCGGTTGCGCAATCTGGCCGATACCATCGTGGAACTTCAGGCCATGGGCTATCTGGTTCTGGGCCTGGACGGCGCGGCAGACACCACCATCGATGCGGCGCTGGAAGACAAGCGCGACCGCGCTGTGGCGCTTGTGCTGGGGGCCGAGGGGCCGGGGCTGCGCCAGAAAACCAGGGACACGGTGGACCAGCTGGTAAAGATCGAATTCGCCGGCGCCTTTGGCTCTCTCAATGTGTCCAACGCCGCCGCCGTGGCGCTCTATGCGTCCCTGCCGCGCTGAACCGCGTCTTCATTTTGCCAGAAATACTCCCGCCGGAGGCTCCCATTTTCAACACGCGCGCCTACATCTGTGTAAAGCGATAACTTCCGGAGCAAGACAATTCCCAAAACCGCCAAGATGTTGACCTGTTGTTACTGCGGCTCGCGTGCGGCGCTGGTGCTGCGCGGCGCGGTGCGGCACGAACTGAGCTGTGCCTCCTGCGGCGCCCCGCTGCACGATCTCAAACAGATGCCCGTTGCCGCGCGGTCACCCGGTCCGCGCAGCGACAGACATGCCGGTGCTCAGGTCCGGCCCATGAACAAACCAAAAAAGAAGCACAAAAAGCGCAAATCACGGCGCAAGGACTGGTTCGAGGAAATCTTTGACGTGATCGAGGATATATTCGACTGACCGGCCCGCCTTGACGCGCTCTTCACAAGTTTTTTACAGGCTCTTTCATCCTGGCCAGGAGTTCCTATGTAATAGGGGCAGACGCGGCGACGGAACTGCCGTGTCCTGCTTCACTGTCCCTCGTTCCGTACCTGGCGCCCAAGGTTCACTTGGGCGCTTTTTTCTTGGCGTGACTGGCTGTAGCGTGGCGCCATGACATATGATGACAGTTTTCTGAAATCCGTTCTGCAACGCACCCGGGTGATTGCCGTGGTCGGCGTGTCGATGAATCCGGTGCGCCCCAGCTATTACGTGGCGCGCTATCTCGGGCTCAAGGGCTATCGGGTGATTCCGGTCAATCCGGGCCACGCCGGCAAGATCCTGTTTGGCGAAACCGTACGCGGCGATCTTTCCGAGATCGACGTGCCCGTTGACATGGTGGACATTTTCCGCCGCTCCGAAGCGGTGCCGCCCATTGTAAAGGCCGCGCTGGATCAGTTTCCGGATCTGAAAACGATCTGGATGCAGATCGGGGTCGAGCATGCCGAGGCCGCTGCCATGGCACAGGCACGCGGAGTAGACGTGATCATGAACCGCTGTCCCAAGATCGAATATCAGCGCCTGTTCGGCGAATTGCGCATGGGCGGCTTTGCCACCGGGGTGATTTCCTCGAAACTCTGAAACCCGGTCCCGGATCGGCGCCGGGGCGGCGCCGCGCCGCCCTATTGTCCGCGCGCCGCCTTTTCGACGATCCCGCTCACGCCCTGGCGCCGCGCCAACTCGTCCAGCACGTCCGACAGCGCAACATCGCGCGCCTGAAGCATCACCAACAGGTGAAACAGAACATCCGCCGCCTCGCGGGTCAGCTTGTCCCGGTCGCCCCTGACCGCCTCGATCACCGCCTCGATAGCTTCCTCGCCGAATTTCTCGGCGCATTTCTCCGGACCTTTCGCCAAAAGCCTGGCTGTCCAGCTCGAATCGGGGTCGGCGGTGGCACGTGCGGCAATGGTGGCGGCAAGATCGTCAAGAATGCTCATGTCAGCCTCACGGGGATGCCGGCGGCAGCCATATGTGCCTTGGCCTCCTGCACGGTGTATTCGCCAAAGTGAAAGATCGAGGCCGCCAATACGGCGCTGGCACCGCCCCGGGTGACGCCTTCGACCAGGTGATCCAGCGTGCCCACCCCGCCCGAAGCGATCACCGGCACGTCCACCGCATCCGAAATGGCCCGCGTCAGGGGCAGGTTGAACCCGGATTTGGTGCCGTCGCGGTCCATCGAGGTCAACAGGATCTCTCCCGCGCCCTTCTCTACAACCAGCTTTGCGAATTCCACCGCGTCGATGCCTGTCGGCTTGCGCCCGCCATGGGTGAAAATCTCCCATCTGCCAGGGCTGACCGTCTTGGCGTCGATCGCCACAACGATGCACTGGCTGCCAAATTGCGCCGCGGCCTGGGCCACCACATCCGGGTTGGCCACCGCCGCCGAATTGAACGACACCTTGTCCGCCCCCGCCAGCAACAGGGCGCGCACATCGGCCACGTTGCGCACCCCGCCCCCGACGGTCAGCGGCACAAAACACTGTTCGGCGCAACGCTGCACCATGTCGATCATCACGCCGCGATTGTCATGCGTGGCGTGGATATCGAGAAAACAGATCTCGTCGGCCCCGGCGGCATCATAGGCGCGCGCCGCCTCGACAGGATCGCCCGCGTCGCGCAGGCCAACAAAATTCACACCCTTGACCACGCGGCCATCGGCAACGTCCAGACATGGGATGATGCGGGTCTTGAGCATGGCGCGGTTCAGTCCCTGGGGCGCATGATCAGGGTCATGCCAGCGACAAGAATCCACATCATCGCGGCGCTCAGGACAAGTGGCCATAACTCGGCCGGCCCCCTGGCCACGAACTGGGCAAGTGCGTCTTCGGAATCGCCGCTGCCGACCTCGCGAAAGCGGGTGATCAGCAGCGCGACAAGCCACACCACCACCGGTGCGATGGTGATGAAGCCGAACAAATAGTTGAAGAAACGGGCCATGATGATCCTCTCAGTCCTCGAGTAGTGAAAGCGCCTGTGCCAGGCCAATGGCGCCATCATACAGCGCCCGCCCGGAAATTACCCCATTCAAAGGCGCGCCGCAGGATTTGAGCGCGCGCAGATCGTCCAGCGAGCTGACGCCACCCGAAGCGATTACCGGGATGGACACCGCATTGGCCAGCGCCGCCGTGGCCGCGATATTGGGGCCCTTCATGGCGCCGTCGCGGTTGATGTCGGTGTAGATGATGGCGGCCACGCCCGCGTCTTCGAAACTGCGCGCCAGGTCCGTGACCATCACATCGGTTTCCTCGGCCCAGCCCTTGGTGGCGACACGTCCGCCGCGCGCATCGATGCCCACGGCCACCTTGCCCGGAAAGGCGCGCGCCGCGTCGCGCACCAGCTGGGGGTTTTCCACGGCCACGGTGCCCAGGATCACGCGCGCCAGCCCCTTGTCGATCCAGCGCTCGATCGTGGCCATGTCGCGAATGCCGCCGCCCAGCTGCGCCGGAACGCTGGTCTGTTTCAGAATCTCCTCGACCGGCGCGGCATTGACCGGTTCACCGGCAAAGGCGCCGTTCAGGTCCACCAGATGCAGCCACGCACAGCCGGCACGCACGAATTCCAGCGCCTGCGCGGCAGGGTTGTCGTTGAATACGGTTTCCCGGGCCATGTCACCATGTACAAGACGTACGGCCTTGCCGTCCTTGAGGTCGATGGCGGGGTAAAGGATCATGAGCGCACCTGTGCAAAACATCGTTTCGCGCGGTTTGGCACGGCCCCGCCGGAAATGCAATGTGACCCCAAGTCAGGGTTGATCGGAATCGGGGGCTGGCCCAGACTCGGCCCCGGATCCAGGGAGGATGAACAATGAAGAAACTGGTATTGGCAACGGTTCTGACGATCGCGGGCGCCGGGGCGGCGCTGGCTGATCCGGTGTTCGGGACATGGAAAACGATTCCCGATGACAACGGCAATTCCGGCCTGATCGAGGTCGCCGCCTGCGGCAGCAAGATCTGCGGCACGCTGGTGAAATCCTTTGGACCGGACGGGAAAGAGATCAACTCGCCCAACACCGGAAAAAAGATCATCTGGGACATGCAGGCCGATGGCGACGGCAAGTACAGCGGCGGCAAGGTGTGGTCGCCCGACCGCGACAAGACCTACAAGTCCAGGCTGGAGCTCAAGGGCAGTTCGCTGGCGGTCAAGGGCTGTATCCTGGGTATCTGCCGGGATGGCGGTACCTGGAGCCGGGTGAACTGAGCCGGCCGTTTTTTCGCAAAACGGGCGCCCGGCATGGGGCGCCCGAACGCGTGTTGTCAGACCGCGCCGGTATATTCGCCGCGGGCGGGATAGTTTTTCTCGATCGCGAAATCCAGCGCCGCAAGCAACTCGGAAAAATGCGGCCGCACAAAGGGCATGGTCTGGACCGATCCGTAATACAGCGTCTGCTCGGGCGTGATCATGAACAGGCCCGGCTCTGAAAACAGGGCCGGCTCCTCGATGCCGATCGATGTCTTGCCGCGCGAGGTTGAGATATAAAGCCCCCAGTCGCGCGCCACGCTCAGCGGCAGGTCATAGCCAAAGCGCAGCTGCCTGGCGTCGATCTTGTCCGCCATGGCGCGGGTGCGTTCCTCGCCATCGGAACTCACCGCGATACAGCTGACACCGCGTTCGGCAAACGCCGCCACCCGCTTTTCCAGCTCGGTCAGATATGTGGCGCAGACCGGGCAGTGCAGTCCACGGTAGAAACAGATCACCGTACCGCGTTCGGTACCTTCGGAAGAGAGATCAAACGCGCCGTGATCCAGCGTGGGCAGTTTCAGGTCGGGGGTTTTCTGGCGGGGAATCAACATTTGGGAGTCCTTTCGGTGGGTTTCATGTTGCGCCCTGTATGGCAGGGTTTTATGTTCTGAAAATCCGATTAATCGTGCCGCAAACCCGGAAACCGCCTATGGATCGCCTGACAACCCTGGTCGAAAAATTCCACCTGACGGTAAAACCCGCATCCCCTGAAGGCGCCAACCTCGTGGCAGTGGCCTCGCCTCGGGGCGAGCCGGGCCAGGTGATATTCTTCACCCGGGGCCAGCCCGGCGCCTGCGTCGCACCGGTATTGATGGCGGTGCGGGTGGACTGGTCGGGCCTGAGCAATCCTCTGATGGCGGCGCTGCCGGATCGGGTGATCCTCGATCTGGCGCAACACCCGGATGCGCGCGCTCTGGTCGATCTGATACAAAGCGAACAGACCGGCGCGCGCTGCGGAGCGCAATCGGTGATCAACCGGTTGGGCGAGGCGCTGATGGTGCGCCTGTTGCGGGACCAGATCGAACGCGGCACGGCCGAAATCGGCCTGTTGGCCGGGCTGGCCGATCCCCGGCTGCACCGCGCCATCGTCTCGATGCACGACCACCCCGGCCGGCTCTGGACCACGGCCGACCTGGCCGATATCGCCGGTCTGTCGCGCTCTCGCTTTGCCGAATTATTTGCCGCCAAAGTTGGAGAAACGCCAATAGGCTACCTGCGCCGCTGGCGGCTCATCCTGGCGCGACAGGACGCGGCGCGCGGCGACCGGATCGAGGCCATTGCCCGCCGTTACGCCTACAATTCCGCAGAAAGCTTTACCCGCGCCTTCCGCCGTGAATACGGCACTGCGCCAAGTATCCTGCGCGGCCCCTGATCTTCTTTTGGCCGAAAATATCCCGGGGTGAATTGGCCGCTTGCGGCCAAGAGGGGCTGGCCCCTCCCGCCGTCAGGGCATCCAGCGCAGGAAATTGCCGATCATGCGCAGCCCCACGGCCTGGCTCTTCTCTGGGTGGAACTGCATCCCCAGCATCGTGTCGCGGCCGATGATCGCGGTCACATCCCCTCCGTAATCGACATGCGCTATCCGCTCGTCCGGGGTGTCCACATGGAACTGATAGGAATGCACGAAATAGGTGTGATCTCCGGTGACGACCCCGTCCAGAACCGGATGGGCGCGTTCGATCACCAGATCGTTCCAGCCCATATGCGGCACTTTCAGCGCCCTGTCGGCAGGCACGATCCGTTGCACGTCGCCGGCCACCCAGTTCAGCCCGGGCGTCTCCTCGTATTCATGGCCCGTCGTCGCCATCAACTGCATCCCAACGCAGATGCCCAGAAACGGGCGGCCCTTTTGTTCGACCGCCTCGACCATGGCTTCGTAGATGCCCTTGTGTCCGCGCAGCTCGGCGGCGCAGGCGGGAAAGGCGCCGTCGCCGGGCAAGACAAGCCGGTCGGCGCGCGCCACGGTTTCTGCGTCGGATGTGACAACCACCTCGCCGCTGCCCAGGTCGCGGGCCATGCGCTGGAATGCCTTTTCCGCCGAGTGCAGGTTCCCGCTCTCGTAGTCGATGATAGCCGTCAGCATGGGCCCTACAGCGCCCCTTTTGTCGAAGGCACGGCATCGGCCTTGCGCGGGTCGGTCTCCACCGCCTCGCGCAGCGCCCGGGCCACGGCCTTGAAGGTGGCCTCGGCAATGTGGTGGCTGTTGATCCCGTGGATCAGGTCCACATGCAGCGTGATACCGCCATGCGTGGCAAGGGCCTGAAAGAACTCGCGCACCAGTTCGGTGTCGAACGCGCCGATCTTCTGGGTCGGCATTTCGACCGACCACACCAGGTAGGGGCGGGCCGACAGATCCAGTGCGGCGCGCACCAGCGCGTCGTCCATGGGCAACAGGCAGGCGGCATAGCGGCGGATTCCGGTCTTGTCCCCCAGCGCCTGGCTCAATGCCTGGCCCAGAGCGATGCCGGTATCCTCGACCGTGTGGTGATCGTCGATGTGATAATCGCCCTTGGCGCGGATTGTCATGTCGATCAGCGAATGGCGCGACAGCTGATCCAGCATGTGATCGAAGAACCCGACTCCGGTCTGGTTGTCATAGATGCCGGTGCCATCGAGATTGATCTCGACATCGATCCGGGTTTCCGCGGTGGTTCGCGTGACGCTGGCCGTGCGCATGGGCCGCTCCTCTGGCTGATTGCGCCGCCCTTATAGGCGGGGCGCGGAGCGGGGCCAAGACGCGTGTTTCGGGATTGTGGTCCGGGTGGCTTTTGTGCCAGCCTTGGCGCGCAACCCAAGCGAGGCCACCATGACCACCTGTGTCTTTATCCAGATCCGCTGTAAACCGGGCTCCACATACCGCGTGGCCGAAGAGATCGCGCTGAAGGAAATCCACTCCGAGCTGCATTCCACCAGCGGCGAATATGACTTGTTGATGAAACTGTATATTCCCAATGACGCGGATGTCGGCAAATACATCAACGATCATTTGCTGGACATTCCCGAGATCGAACGATCGCTGACCACGCTGACCTTCAAGGCTTTCTGACACGCGGTCCGAAGGAGCGCGCCTTTGGCGCGCGCCTCATGTCTCGGCTGACGCCTCGGAGCGGGGCGCCGCCCCGTCGCCGGTGGCGACTCCCCGGAGTATTTCCGGAACACTGAAAATCAGACCTGCCGCCCATTGATCCAGGTGGCGGCAATGGCGCGGTCATCGCCCATCATGATGGTGGGAAAAATGGCTTCCCAGAAGGTTTCTGCTCGGGTCGTGCGTTGGGCGATATCCGGGGTCGAGGCGAGATCCAGGACCACGATATCGGCCTCCATGCCGGGCGCCAGATTGCCGATCCTGTCTTCCAGGTGAAGCGCGCGGGCCGATCCGGCGGTGGCCAGCCACAAAAGCTGGGCGGCGTGCAGGGGAGTATGGCGCAGTTGCGCAATCTCATAGGCGGCGGCCATGGTGCGCAGCATGGAAAAGCTTGACCCGCCGCCCGTGTCGCTGGCCAGCCCAATTCGCTGGCCTTCGCCGGTGAGCCCGGCCATGTCGAACAGCCCCGAGCCGATGAACATGTTCGAGGTGGGGCAGTGGATCAGCCCGGCGCCCACGTCGCGCAGGCGGGCGCGTTCGCGCGGTTCCAGGTGGATCGCATGGCCGTACAGGCCCTTTTCACCCAGCAGGCCAAACTGTTCGTATGTGTCCAGATAATCGCGCGCCTCGGGGAACAGGCCCTGCACCCAGGCGATTTCGTCGGTCTGTTCGCTGAGATGGGTCTGCATCAGGCAATCGGGATGCTCTGTCCAGAGCTGGCCCAGCGCATCCAGTTGTTGGGGTGTGGAGGTGGGCGAGAAGCGCGGTGTGATCGCATAGGACAGCCGGTCAACCCCGTGCCAGCGCGCGATCAGCGCCTTGCTGTCGTCATAGGCGGTCTGGGCGGTGTCACGCAGCCCTTCGGGGGCGTTGCGGTCCATGCAGGTCTTGCCTGCGATCACCCGCTGGCCGCGCGCCTGCGCCTGGGCGAAAAAGGCATCAACCGACGCCGGGTGGATCGTGCAGTAGCTGGCCATGGTGGTCACGCCGTGGCGCGCGGTCAGGTCCAGATAGGTGCGCGCGGTGTCGGCGGCGTGGCCGGGATCGTCAAAGCGCATCTCTTCGGGGAAGGTGTATGTATTGAGCCAGTCGATCAGCCGTTTGCCCCAGCTGGCGATGATACCGGTCTGGGGATAGTGGACATGCGCATCGACAAACCCCGCCATGATCAGCCGGTCGCCATAATCGACGATCCGGGCCCGGGGATGGGCGGCGCGCAGACCCTCTCCCGATCCGGTGGCAGCGATTCGACCGGCGCGGATCAGCACCGCGCCATTTGTGTCGTGGCGCGCCGCGTCTTGTGGCGCTATGTCGAACGGCGAGCCGTGATAGTGGAGCGTCTGCCCCAGCAGCAGGGTATCTTGCGTCATTGGCGGTCGGGCTCCTGTCTTGCGCGCGAAGGCCCAGCCTAGCCCGCCTTTTTTGGCCTGTAAATTGTCGCATCCCATTGAGTTTCTGTCCCGCTTTCTCCTATGGTCCGCGTGGCTGGCGGATGGCTGGCACAAGGAGGGCGCCGCATGACCGAGACCGATGACCAGATCGCCCCCGAGACCGAGGCCGAAGAAGCCTATACGCTGAACCCGCGCACCGTGGCGGCCGCGCTTCACGCTGTGGAAGTGGATGACCGCCAGCAGCTGATCGACCTGATGGAGCCGTTGCACGCGGCCGACATCGCCGACATCCTGGAACAGATCAACCCGGCCGAGCGCCGCCGCCTGATCCAGCTTTATGATCGCGAGTTTGACGGGGACATCCTGTCGGAACTGGATGAGGGTATCCGCGAAGAGATCATCTCGATCCTGCGCCCGGATGTTCTGGCCGAGGCGGTGCGCGATCTTGAATCCGATGACATCGTCGACCTTGTCGAAGATCTGGATGAAAGCCAGCAGGAAGCCATTCTCGACCAGTTGGAAGATGCCGACCGGGTCGCGGTGGAACAATCGCTCAGCTACCCGGAATACTCTGCCGGGCGCCTGATGCAGCGCGAGACCGTGTTCGCGCCCGAACACTGGACGGTCGGAGAAGTCATCGATTTTCTGAGAAATGACGAAGATCTGCCGGATCAGTTCTACCACGTGATCCTGGTGGATCCGAAAATGCGCCCCGTTGGCAATGTGACCCTGGGCAAGTTGATGTCGTCACGACGCAGCGTGGCGATGAAGGACATCACGGAGGAGGTGTTTCAGGTTATCCCGGTCACACAGCCCGAATCCGAAGTGGCCTATGCGTTCAACCAGTACCATCTGATTTCCGCCCCGGTGGTGGATCAGGATGACCGCCTGGTCGGGGTGATCACCATTGACGACGCGATGATCGTTCTGGATGAGGAACATGAAGAGGACATCTTGCGCCTGGCCGGGGTGAGCGACGAATCCAGCATCAGCGACCGGGTAATGGAAACCGCGCGGGGGCGGGCAACCTGGCTGTTCGTCAACCTGCTGACGGCGATTCTGGCCTCTCTGGTGATCGAACTGTTCTCGGGGGCGATCGACCAGATGGTGGCGCTTGCGGTGCTGATGCCGATCGTGGCCTCGATGGGGGGCAATGCGGGCACGCAAACCATGACGGTGGCCGTGCGCGCGATCGCCACCAAGGATTTGACGGCGCAGAACGCGCTGCGGGTGATCCGGCGCGAAATTTCCGTGGGGGCGATCAACGGGGTGCTGTTCGGTTTCATCATGGCGGTTCTGGCCGGCGCCTGGTTCGGTGTGCCGATGCTGGCCGTGGTGATCGGCGTGGCCATGGTGTTGACACAGATCGCCGCGGCTCTGGGCGGCATTGCCATTCCCATGGTTCTGGACCGGGCCGGTATCGATCCGGCGCTGGCCTCGGGGCCGTTCGTGACAACCGTGACAGACGTGGTGGGCTTCTTTGCCTTCCTGGGTCTGGCCAGCGCTGTATTACTGTAAGGACGCGCGATGACAACACTGGCACAGAACAAGTCAGAAGCACGCAAGGCGGCATTTGCGCGGCGCGAGTTGGCGTTCGAATCGAATGGGCCGGGTCAGGCGGGCCGTCTGTCCGAAGTGCTGGCGGGCTATCGCGGGGTTCCCCTGTCGGGCTATTTGCCAATCCGCACCGAAATCAGCCCGGTCGCCGCCATGGCCGAGGCCGCAGCACACGGACCGGTGGGTGTACCAGTCATTCAGCGCGCGGGGTTGCCTCTGGAATTCTCGCGCTGGGAACCTGACGCGCCTCTGCGAGAAGGGCCGTTCGGGGCAATGGTGCCCGAGGTCGACGCGTTTTTCGACCCTGAGATACTGGTCGTGCCGCTGGTGGCTTTTGATCTGACAGGTGGGCGGCTGGGCTATGGCGGGGGGTTCTACGATCGCACCCTGGAACGATTGCGCGCGTGCAGGGCCACCTTGGCAATCGGCTTTGCCTTTGATGCCCAGCAGGCCGATGCCTTGCCTTTGGAACCAACCGACCAGCCGCTGGACATGATCGTGACCGAAAGCCGGATCATCGAGGTGGCGTGACAGAGATTTGTGGCCTCCGGCGGGAGTATTTCCAGCAAAATGAAGGTGCGGACATGCGCTCGTCCGTCTTCATTTTGCCAAAAATACTCAAACGCCTTCCTTGCCACTTGTCCAGCCGGTGCGGGAAGAGTAGGCCGTTGCGCCATGAAGATACTTTTTCTTGGTGATGTGATGGGGCGCGCGGGGCGTGCCGCCGTACAGGAGAAGCTGCCGGGCCTGCGCGAGTCGTGGAAGCTGGATTTCGTGGTGGTAAACGGGGAAAACGCTTCCAATGGAATGGGGCTTTCGGGTGCCCATGCCAAGCTGTTGCTGGAAGCGGGCGCTGATTGCATCACATTGGGAGATCATGCCTTCGATCAGAAGGACATGCTTCAATTCATCCAGACCGAGCCGCGCATCCTGCGGCCACTGAATTATGCACGCGGCGAGGTTCCGGGGCGGGGGCACCGCGTGTTCGAGGCGCGCGGCGGTCGCAAGCTGCTGGTGGCGCAGGCGCTGGGTCAGGTGTTCATGAAACAGCCCTATGGCGATCCGTTTTCCGCTGTCGATCAGGTGCTGCGCGCCCACCCGCGCGGCGGCATGGTGCAGGCCGCCATCATAGACATGCATTGCGAGGCAACGTCCGAGAAGATGGCCATGGGTCATTTCTGCGACAGGCGCGCCAGCCTCGTGGTGGGTACCCATACCCATATTCCCACCGCCGACACCCAGATTCTTGAGGGTGGCACGGCGTTTCAGGGCGATGCCGGGATGTGCGGCGATTACGACTCGGTAATCGGCATGGAAAAGTCCGAACCGATGCGCCGTTTCATTACTGGGATGCCCAAGGCGCGGTTCACCCCGGCGCTGGGCGAGGCCACGCTGTCCGGGGTTTATGTGGAAACCGATGACCGGACCGGCGCCGCCACGCGTGTCGAAATGGTGCGCCAGGGCGGGCGGCTGGCCCAGGCGGGGCCGGTCTGACATGTCCCTGATACAGGGTATGACCGTGCTTTTGGCCATTGGCGCGGGCTGGGGGCTGACACAGCCCCTGACCAAGATCGCCGTGTCCGAGGGCTATTTGCCCCTTGGATTGATTTTCTGGCAATTGGTGATCGGTGCGCTTGGGATGGGTTTGTTCCGTCTGGTGGCGGGCAAGCCGGTCACGCTGCCCCGCCGCCATTGGGGTTTTTTTCTGATGATCGCGCTGCTGGGCACGGTTCTGCCCAACAGCTTTTCTTATAGCGCGGCGGCCTTTCTGCCGGCGGGGGTGATGTCGGTGGTGATTTCGCTGGTGCCGATATTCGCCTTTCCGGTGGCGCTGGGTCTGGGAATCGACCGGTTCGGCTGGGCCCGTTTGGGCGGGTTGGTGGCCGGTCTTGTGGGGGTGACGATCCTGGCCGGCCCGGACGCGCTGCCCGAGGCGGGCATGGTTCTGTGGCTGCCGGTCGCGGTGATCGCGCCATTGTGTTACGCGGTCGAGGGCAATGTGGTGGCGCGCTGGGGCATGCACGGGCTGGGGCCGGGGCATGTTCTGTTTGGCGCATCGGTAGTGGGCGCGCTGGTGGCCTTGCCGCTGGCGCTGATCACCGGCCAATTCATTGACCCGCGCACCCGGTGGGACGGTCCCGAATACGCGCTTTTGGCCTCGTCGTTGATTCATGTGGTCGTTTATACGGCTTATGTCTGGCTGGTGACGCGGGCCGGATCGGTCTTTGCCGCGCAGGTTTCCTATGTGGTCACGGGGGCGGGTGTGCTGTGGGCCATGCTGTTGCTGGACGAGCGGTATTCGCTGTGGGTCTGGATGGCGATGGCGCTGATTGTGGCCGGAATGTTTCTTGTGCAGCCGCGTCGGCAGGACGGGCTTGCCCCCTAGGGGGGCTTGGGTAATTGTAGCGCCGACAAGATATTGGAAGAATGATGGATTTGTTCGATTTTTCCCAAACCACACAGGCATTTCTGGCCCTTGGGGTTGTGGTTTTTATGTTCGCGCTGTTCATGCGCGAGGCCTATCCGGCGGAAGTGGTGGCCATTGCCGGGGCATCGGTTTTGCTGATCCTGGGGTTGCTGCCATATGAAGAGGCGCTGGCGGTGCTGTCCAACCCGGCGCCCTGGACAATTGCGGCCATGTTCATCGTCATGGGGGCTCTGGTGCGCACCGGGGCGCTGGACTGGTTCACGCAACTGGCCGAGGCCCATGCCGAGCGCAGCCCGGCGGTGGCGATCGGGGCGCTGATGGTGTTCGTGATGATTGCGTCGGCCTTCATGAACAACACCCCGGTCGTGGTGGTGATGATTCCGGTTTTTGTGCAATTGGCGCGCAAGCTGAATATTTCAGCTTCCAAATTCCTGATACCGCTCAGCTATGCGGCAATCCTGGGGGGGTGTCTGACACTGATCGGGACCTCGACCAACCTGTTGGTGGATGGTGTGGCGCGCGCGCGCGGGCTGGAGCCGTTCACGATCTTCGAAGTTACCCCGCTGGCGGCGATCCTGGCGGTTTGGGGCGGCTTTTACCTGGCCTTCATCGCGCCGCGCCTGTTGCCCAGCCGGGACAGCATGGCCAACCTGCTGTCGTCGGACAAGGCTTCCAAGAAGTTCTTTACCGAGGCGGTGATCCCGCCGGATTCCAACCTGATCGGGCGCGAGGTGCTTTCGGTGCAGCTGTTCAAGCGCGAGGGCGTGCGGCTGGTTGACGTGATCCGGGGAGATGCGTCGCTGCGGCGCGATCTCAAGGATGTCACGCTTCAGGTGGGCGACCGCGTGGTTCTGCGCACCAAGATGACCGAATTGCTGTCTTTGCAGCGCAACAAGTCGCTCAAGCGGGTGGATCAGGTATCGGCGGTGGAGACCAGCACTGTCGAGGCGCTGATCACGCCCAATTGCCGGATGGTGGGGCGGCGGCTGGGCGATCTGCGTTTGCGGCGGCGTTATGGTGTTTATCCGATTGCGGCGCATCGTCGTGACAAGAATATCGGGCGCCAGCTGGACGATCTGGTGGTGCAGGCCGGGGACACGCTGTTGCTGGAAGGGGCGCCCGAGGATATCCAGCGTCTGGCGCGGGACATGAACATGCTGGACGTGTCCAAGCCCACGGACCGCGCCTATCGGCGCAGCCATGCGCCCGTCGCGATTGGGGCGCTGGCCGGGATCGTGATCCTGGCCGCGTTTGGCGTTGCGCCGATCCTGCTTTTGGCGGTGCTGGCGATGGCGCTGGTGTTCCTGACCCGCTGTATCGACAGTGACGAGGCCTTTGGATTTGTCGACGGGCGGTTGCTGGCGTTGATCTTTGCCATGCTGGCGGTGGCCACGGCGCTGGAGACTTCGGGCGCGATCGAGCTGATCGTACATGCAATCTCGCCCTATATCGAGGGTTTGCCGCCGTTCTTTATCGTCTGGGCGATCTATTTGCTGACGTCGGTTCTGTCAGAGACAATCAACCATGCGGTGGCGGTGGTGCTGACACCGGTGGCGATCGGTATTGCCACCTCGCTGGGCGTGGATCCGCGCCCGTTGGTGATTGCGGTGATGATTTCGGCCAGTGCGACCTTTGCCACGCCGATCAGCTATCAGACCAATATGATGGTTTATGGGCCTGGCGGGTATCGGTTTACCGATTTCATGCGGGTGGGGATCCCGCTGAACCTGTCGGTGGGGCTTTTGGCCTCGGCGCTGATCCCGCTATTCTGGCCTTTGTGACCGGTTTTGTGGCGGGGAAGAGGGGGGCGCTGCCCCCCGCCGCAGCAGGCTGCGACTCCCCCCGGAGTATTTTTGGCAAAATGAAGACGGAAGCGTGCGCGGGTTGATGGCGCGCGCGGAACCGACGCCCCGGGGACAGGCCCGGGGCGTGGGGATCATTTCTTTTTTCTGGGCGGCATCAGGTCGGTGATGGTGCCTTCGAACATTTCGGCGGCGAAATTCACCGTTTCCGACAGGGTCGGGTGCGGGTGGATGGTGTGACCCAGATCCACCGCGTCCGATCCCATTTCGATGGCCAGCGCCACTTCGGCGATCAGATCGCCCGCGTTGGGGCCGACGATGCCGGCGCCGATGACGCGTTCATGTTCGTCAAACAGCACCTTGGTGATGCCTTCGGAACGTCCCAGCGACAGCGAGCGCCCCGACGCGGCCCAGGGGAAGGCGCCCTTGCCCAGCTTGATGCCTTCGGCCTTGGCCTGGGTTTCGGTCATGCCCACCCAGGCGACCTCGGGGTCGGTATAGGCGACCGAGGGGATCACGCGCGCATCAAAGAAGCGTTTGTGTCCGGCGCAAACCTCGGCGGCAACCTTGCCTTCGTGCACTGCCTTGTGGGCCAGCATGGGCTGTCCGACCACGTCGCCAATGGCGAAGATATGCGGCACGCCGGTGCGTTGCTGGTTGTCGACGGCGATGAAGCCACGCTCGTCCACCGCGACACCTGCGGCGGCGGCGTTGATCCTGGCGCCGTTCGGGCGGCGGCCCACGGCGACCAAGAGCTTGTCGAACGTGTCGGTCTTTTCGCCATCGGGGCCTTGCATCGTGACCTTCAGGCCGGCCTTTGTGGCCTCGACCCCTGTCACCTTGGTCTTGGTGAGGACCGCTTCGTAGCGGGCCTTGATGCGGGTGTGCAGCGGTTTGACGATGTCCTTGTCGGCGCCCGGAATGATCTGGTCCATGAATTCGACGATGGTCACGCTGGACCCCAGGGCGTCATAAACCGTGGCCATTTCCAGCCCGATGATGCCGCCACCCAGCACCAGCAGGCGCCCGGGCACATCCTGCAATTCCAGCGCGCCGGTGGAATCGATCACGCGCGGGTCGTCATGCGGAATGAAGGGCAGGGTGACAGGCTCGGATCCGGCGGCGATGATGCATTGATCAAAGCTGACGGTGGTCCTGGCGCCATCATTGTCGACCTCGATCATGTTGGGCCCGGTAAAGCTGCCATAGCCGTTGACGATCTGCACCTTGCGGGCCTTGGCCAGGCCGGCAAGCCCGCCGGTCAGCTGATTGATCACGCTTTCCTTCCAGCTGCGCAGCGCGTCGAGATCGACCTGCGGTTTGGCGAAGGTGATGCCGTGATGGGCCATGTCCTCGGCTTCGGTCATGACCTTGGCCGCATGCAGCAGCGCCTTGGAGGGGATGCAGCCGACATTCAGGCAGACCCCGCCAAGCGCGGCGTCCTTTTCGATCAACACGACCTTTTTGCCAAGGTCGGCGGCGCGGAAGGCGGCGGTGTAACCGCCGGGGCCAGAGCCCAGAACCACCACCTCGGCGTGCACGTCACCGGGGCCGGAGGCGGTGCCGGTGGCGGCCACGCTTTGCGGCGCGGCCGGGGCGGCGGCAGGAGCTTCGGATTTGGGCGCTTCGGCGGCATCCGCACCGTCGAATACCATGATCACGCTGCCTTGCGAGACAGTGTCGCCTGTCGCAACCTTGATTTCTTTCACCACGCCAGCGGCAGGCGAGGGCACTTCCATCGTGGCCTTGTCGCTTTCCAGTTCGATCAGCGGGTCTTCGGCGGCGACGGTATCGCCGACCGAGACGAGGACCGAAACGACAGGCACGTCAGAGAAATCGCCAATATCGGGAACTTTGATTTCCATGGGGTTTTCTCCTTACCACATCAGCTTGCGCATATCGCCCAGCAGGGTCTTGAGCGTCACGCAGAAGCGTGCGGCCAGGGCCCCGTCAATGGCGCGGTGATCATAGGACAGCGACAAGGGCTGCATCAGGCGCGGCACGAATTCCTCGCCGTTCCAGACCGGCGCCATTTTGCTGCGCGTCAGGCCAAGGATCGCCACTTCGGGCGCGTTCACGATGGGGGTGAAGGACGTGCCGCCAATGCCGCCCAGCGACGAGATGGTGAAGGTGGCGCCGGACATGTCGGCGGCCTTCAACTCGCCCGCACGAGCCTTGCCCGACAACTCCATGAGATCCTTGGAAATCTCGACCAGACCCTTGCGGTCTGCATCCTTGATCACCGGAACCACAAGGCCGTTGGGCGTGTCGGCGGCAAAGCCGATATTGTAGTAATCCTTCTTGATCAGCTTGTCGCCGTCCGGATGGATCGACGAGTTCACTTCCCAATGCTGTTTCAGCGCCGAGACGCTGGCCTTGATGACAAAGCTGAGGAGTGTCACGCGATAGCCGTCTTCCTTGGCCAGCGTGTCCATTTCCTTGCGGTACTTGTCCAGATCGGTGATGTCGGCCTCGTCATTATGGGTAACGTGGGGCACGTTCAGCCACGAGCGATGCAGGGCCGGGCCGCTGATCTTCTTGATGCGGGGCATGTCGACATTTTCGACCGGGCCGAACTTGCTGAAATCCACAACCGGGATCGGCGGGATGCCCATGCCACCCTGGACCGCGCCGCCCGCGGCGGGGGCCGTGGCTGTCGAGGATTTCAGGAAGGCGGTGATGTCTTCGCGCAGGATGCGTCCCTTGCGGCCGGTGCCATTCACCTTGGCCAGATCAATGTCCAGCTGGCGGGCAAAGGCGCGCACCGAGGGCGAGGCGTGGGCCTTGCCGAACCCGGCATCGGTGACAACCGGCGCGGCGGCGGGGGCGGCCGCCGGGGCAGGGGCCGGGGCGGCCTCGGCGGGCGCCTCGGCGGGTTTCTCGGCCGGCGCCGCGGCAGCGCCTTCGCCTTCCAGAAGCAGGATCAGTGAACCTTCGGACACAGTGTCGCCTTCGGCCACCTTGATCTCGACCACCTTGCCGGCAGCCGATGACGGCACTTCCATCGTGGCCTTGTCGCTTTCCAGCTCTACGATCGGGTCTTCCACGGCGATCACGTCGCCGACGCTGACCAGAACGGTGACAACCGGCACATCCGAAAAATCGCCGATATCGGGAACGTTCACTTCAACAGTCATTTCAAATCCTCCTTAAGTCCCGATCACACCAGGCGCGGGTTCGGCTTGGCGCCGTCGATGTCGTATTTCTTGAGTGCTTTTTCGAGCACCGATTTGGTGATGCCGCCCTCGCGATACAGGTCCACCATGGCGGCGGCGGCGATGTGGTTGGCGTCTACCTCGAAGAAACGGCGCAGGTTCACGCGGCTGTCGCTGCGGCCAAACCCGTCCGTGCCAAGCACCGTGTAACGGCCCGGCACACAGGCGCGGATCTGCTCGGCATAGTTCTTCATGTAATCGGTGGCGGCGATGACCGGTCCCTTGGCCTTGCTCAACTGTTGCGTGACAAAGCTTTGCTTTGGGTCGGCCAGCGGGTTCAGACGGTTCCAGCGGGCCACGTCCTGGCAGTCGCGCGCCAGTTCGTTAAAGCTGGTGGCCGACCAGATTTCCGAGGTCACACCGAAATCCTCTTCCAGCATCTCGGCTGCCTTGACCGCCTGTACGAGGATCGTGCCGGATCCCATCAGCGTGACATGCTTCTTGGTGGGTTTCTTGACCTCCCTGAAGCGATACAGGCCCTTGATGATCTCGTCCTCGACCCCCATCGGCATGTCGGGATGGGCGTAGTTCTCGTTCATCAGGGTGAGGTAGAAGAACACGTCCTCCTGATCCTGATACATCCGCTTCAGCCCGTGCTGCACGATCACCGCAACCTCGTATTGAAAGGTCGGATCATAGCTGATGCAGTTGGGGATGGTGCCGGCCAGGATGTGGCTGTGCCCGTCCTCGTGCTGCAGGCCTTCGCCGTTCAGCGTGGTGCGCCCGGCAGTGCCGCCCAGCATGAAGCCGCGCGCGCGGCTGTCGCCGGCGGCCCAGGCCAGATCGCCGATCCGCTGGAAGCCGAACATCGAATAGTAGATGAAGAACGGGATCATCGGCACGCCGTGGTTGGAATAGGCCGTGGCGGCGGCGATCCAGTCGGCCATGGCGCCGGCCTCGTTGATGCCTTCCTGAAGAACCTGCCCGTCGGTGGTTTCCTTGTAATACATCATCTGGTCGGCATCTTCGGGCGTGTATTTCTGCCCTTGCGGGTTATAGATACCCACGGACCGGAACAGCCCCTCCATGCCGAAGGTGCGGCTTTCGTCCGGTACGATCGGCACCACGTTCTTGCCGACCTTCTTGTCACGCAGCAGCGTGGTCAGGATGCGGACAAAGGCCATGGTGGTGGAAATCTCGCGGTCGCCCGTGCCCTTGAGCTGGGCGTTGAACTTGTCGAGATCCGGAATCTCCAGCTTGGGCGCATCCGAGAACCGCTTGGGAAAGTCCCCGCCCAGCGCCTTGCGGCGGTCGGCCAGATAGGCCTTTTGGGCGTTGTTGAGCTTGACAAACGGTGCCTTGGGCAGGTCTTCGTCGCTGACCGGGATCTGAAAGCGGTCGCGGAAGGCGCGCAGCTGATCTTCGGCCATCTTCTTTTGCTGATGGGTGGTGTTCTGCCCTTCGCCGGCGGTGCCCATGCCATAGCCCTTGACCGTCTTGACCAGCAGGCAAGACGGCTGGCCCTTGGTCTCGGTGGCGCGCTTGAAGGCGGTGTACACTTTTTGCGGATCATGCCCGCCCCGGCGCAGCGCCCAGATCTGTTCGTCGCTCCAGTCTTCGACCAACGCGGCGGTTTCGGGGTATTTGCCGAAGAAATGCTTGCGGATATAGGCGCCGTCCCTGGATTTGAACGTCTGGTAGTCGCCATCGACGGTTTCATCCATCAACTGGCGCAGCTTGCCCGACGTGTCTTTTTCCAGCAGGTCGTCCCAGCCCTTGCCCCACAACAGCTTGATCACGTTCCAGCCCGCGCCGCGGAAGTCGCCCTCCAGCTCCTGCACGATCTTGTGGTTGCCGCGTACCGGGCCATCCAGCCGTTGCAGGTTGCAGTTGATCACGAAAATCAGGTTGTCCAGCCCCTCGCGTACGGCCAGATCGATCGCGCCGCGGCTTTCCGGCTCGTCCATCTCGCCATCGCCCAGAAAGCACCACACCTTGCGGTCGGCCATGTCGATATGGCCGCGATTGTGCATGTATTTCATGAACCGCGCCTGGTAGATCGCCATCAGCGGGCCCAGACCCATCGACACGGTGGGAAACTGCCAGTAATCGGGCATCAGCCAGGGATGCGGGTAAGAGGACAGCCCGCCGCCATCCACTTCGGATCGGAAATTCTCCAGCTGCTCTTCGCTGATCCGCCCTTCCATGAAGCTGCGCGCATAGATGCCGGGGATCACGTGGCCCTGAAAGAAGACAAGATCGCCGCCGTGAATGGCGGACTTGCTGCGCCAGAAATGGTTTAGCCCTATATCATACATCACCGCCGACGAGGCAAAAGAGGCGATATGGCCGCCATATTCCGAAGATTCCTTGTTGCGGCGCACCACCGTGGCCATGGCATTCCAGCGGTTGATCGTGCGAATGCGCCATTCCATGTCCATGTCGCCGGGGAAGTCTGCCTGGTCGTCGGCGGGAATGGTGTTCTGATAGGGGGTGGTTGCCGAAAACGGCAGGTTGGCCCCCGAGGCGCGCGCCTGTTGGACGGCCTTGTCCAACAGGTAATGGGCGCGGTCGGCCCCGTCGCGGGCAATCACATCCTCGACGGCGTCTTGCCATTCGCGGCTTTCAATGGGGTCGATGTCTTCGAATTGGGTCGCCATGCGCAGCGTCCTCCTCCTGATTGACGTAGCGTTTCGGCCTTATAGTTTAATGTTAAACTACTTAGCTAGAGGGCGGGTCGCAAATCTGCCATGCGCTGAGCGGGATGCTGCCGATCGGTATCGCAACCCGCCTGTGGCGCTGTCTGACAAGCCTGTTCGCCATCCTCCCTGAGAATGACGATAACAGAACCGGGCGCCAGTCCGAGGACTTTTTTGCACCGGCCGTGCAATCCCCTGCCTGGCCCGTGGCAGGCGCGAAAAGGGGAGCAAAGGAAAACGGCCCGGAGGATGTCCGGGCCGTTCTCGTAATCGCGCAAAGGCTGGGTCAGACGTGATCGTCCTTCGGCAGCGAACCCTTGGAATGGCCCGACATGCCGCCCGAAACCTCTTCGGTTGCTTCGTCCGACAGTTCCTCGGGCAGGATCAGGTTCAGAACGATGGCGATCAGCGCCGCGGGCAAAATGCCCGATGTGGCCAGCACCTTGATCGTCCCCGGCAGATGCTGAAGCGCGCCGGGCTCCAGTTGCAGCCCCAGCCCAAGGCTCAGCGCGATGGCAAAGATCACCATGTTGCGCCGGTTCCAGTTCACATCCGACAGCATCGACACGCCCGCCGACGTGACCATGCCGAACATCACGATAACGCCGCCGCCCAGAACCTCGATCGGTACGGTCGAGATGATGGCGCCGATCTTGGGCACAAGGCCGCTCAGGATCAGGAACAGCGCACCGATCGTCACCACATGGCGGCTCATCACGCCGGTCATGGCGATCAGGCCGACATTCTGGCTGAACGACGTGTTGGGCAGGGCACCGAACAGGCCGGAAACCGCCGTGCCGATCCCGTCGGCGAATGTGGCGCCCTGGATTTCCTTGTCGGTGGCTTCACGTCCGGCGCCGCCCTTGGTGATGCCCGATACGTCGCCCACGGTTTCCACCGCCGACACGAACGACATCAGGCAGAAGCCGATGATCGCCGCGACCGAGAATTCCATGCCGAAATGCAATGGATTGGGCAGTGAAAAGCTGGCCGCGCGGCCCACGCCGCCAAAGCTCACCATGCCCATGAAGAAGGCCACGACATAGCCGGCGATCAGCCCCAGCAGCACAGCCGAAACCGACAGCATCCCGCGCGCATAGAATTTCAGGCCCAGCGTCACCACGATGACCACCGAGGCCACGAACCAGTTTTGCAGCGAGCCATATTCCGGCTTGCCGATGGCGGGTACGCCCCCGGCGGCATACTGGATGCCCACCTTGACCAGCGCGAGACCGATCATCATCACCACAAGCCCTGTCACCAGAGGCGGTAGTGCAAAGCGGATGCGACCGATGAAAAGGCCCAAAGTGGCGTGGAACAGGCCACCCACCAGAATGCCGCCCATCAGAACGGCAATCGCAT
Source organism: Thiosulfatihalobacter marinus (assembly GCF_016019955.1). GTDB lineage: Bacteria > Pseudomonadota > Alphaproteobacteria > Rhodobacterales > Rhodobacteraceae > Shimia > Shimia marinus_A. Next base: position 9,201 of record NZ_JAECRZ010000017.1, on the reverse strand, counting down.
CCACACCCTTGCCCGCGACCAGCGGGATCATGATCGGAATGAAGGCAAAGCTGGTACCCTGCACGATGGGCAGGCGCGCGCCCACCGGGCCGATGCCGATGGTCTGGATCAGGGTCGCCAGCCCGGCAAAGAACATCGACATCTGGATCATATAGATCATCTGCGGAAAATCGGGCGAGTTCGATCCAAAACCGAACCCGGCCGCGCCGCTGATGATGATCGCCGGGGTGACGTTCGAGACAAACATCGCCAGCACGTGCTGGATGCCCAGCGGAATGGCCTTGGCCAGCGGCGGCGTATAATTGGGGTCTCTGAGCTGGTCTTCGGTCCCTATGGAAGTGTCAGCCATACGCGTTTCTCCTTGTAGTGTATGGGGATCGTACCGCTTCTTTGGTGGCGGTTTCGAAAGGGTGAGGCCGGGCGCCCTTGCGCCCGTCCGGGTTCAGGCGCGAACAACCGTGTAGGGCTGTTCGAACCGGAATTCCTCAAGATTGGGGCCGTCGCCGATCCGGTCGATGACGGCAAACAGGCCGGGGGCTTGCAGCGGGGTCAAAACGCCGTGCCACGTGCCCCGGTGCAGGTTGATGCCCTGTCCGGGCGCGGTCAGAAAGGCCAGCGGAGTGTCGGGGGTGCCTTTGTTGTCAGGCGCGACAATCACCAGGAAACTGGTCTGGCTCATCGGGATGAAGGCCTGGGAACCGTCGGGATGGCGTTCGACCAGGTCCAGACGATAGGGCAGGGTGCGTGGCTTGGCGTCAAACAGGCTGATGCCCGCGCGCCCATCGCCGAAATCCAGCGCCGCCAGATCGTGATGCCGTCCGCAAAGCCCCTGATTGATCAGCTTTGTCGGCGCGTCGCGCAGCGCGATCACATCGCCAAACGGGGCGAAGGCCGGGGCCGTCAGGGGGCGGGCCATAATTGTTCTCATTCGGCCAACTCCTTGACAGGCCAGCGATCCGACCGGGGCTGATTGGCAAGACTCACGCCAGCAGATCCATCAGGCGGAATTCGGCGATGCGTTCCACCTGTTGGCAGGCCTGGGCGAACTCGGTTTCGGTGTCATTGTCGATGCGGCGATTGAAACTGGCCATGATCGATGCCTTGTCGTGATCGCGCACCGCGATGATGAAGGGAAAGCCGTGCTTTTCCACATAGGCCGTGTTCAGCCGCGTGAAGGTCTCGCGCTCCTCGTCCGTCAGCATGTCCAGCCCCGCGCCCGCCTGTTCCGAGGTGCTTTCGGCCGTCAGCCGCCCTGCGGCGGCCAGTTTTCCGGCCAGATCCGGGTGCGCGGTCAGCACGCTGAGCCGTTCCTGGCGCGACGCGCTGCGGAACATGCGGCACAGCGCGTTATGCACCCCGGCGGCACAATCATGTGCCGGGCCGAGTTCCAGATCAAAGGCACGTTCGGCGATCCAGGGGCTGTGTTCGAAGATACCGCCAAAGGCGGCCACGAATTGCGCGCGGGTCATCTGGCTGGGGCGGGCGCGCCTCTCGTGGGGATGGGTGGTGGCCCAATGGCGGGCAATGTCGATCCGGCGCGGGGTCCAGACCCCGTCGAACCCGGCGATATGATCGAGGAACCGTTTCAACCCGGCGATCTTGCCCGGACGCCCGATCAGGCGGCAATGCAGACCGATGGACATCATCCTGGGGGCACCGGCCGCGCCTTCGGCATAGAGCGTGTCGAACGCGTCCCGAAGATAGGTAAAGAACTGCTCGCCCGTGACATATCCCGGCGCGGTGGCAAAGCGCATGTCGTTGGCTTCCAGCGTGTAGGGAATGATCAGCTGATCCCGGTCCCCCACTTCCAGCCAATAGGGCAGGTCGTCGTCATAGGTGTCGCTGATATAGTCGAACCCGCCTTCTTCGGCCACCAGCCGCACCGTGTTGAGCGAACAGCGCCCCGTGTACCAGCCGCGCGGACGCTCGCCCACAACTTCGGTATGCAGGCGGATCGCCTCATCTATCGCCGCGCGTTCCTGGGCTTCGGTCATGTCCTTGTGTTCGACCCATTTCAGCCCGTGGCTGGCGATCTCCCAACCGGCGGATTTCATCGCCGCCACCTGTTCGGGGCTGCGCGCCAGCGCGCTGGCCACGCCATAGATCGTCAGCGGGATCCGCGCACCGGTGAACAGCCGGTGCAGCCGCCAGAACCCGGCCCGCGCGCCGTATTCATAGATCGATTCCATGTTCCAGTGGCGCTGTCCGGGCCATTGCGCGGCCCCGGCAATATCCGACAGAAAAGCCTCGGAGGACGCGTCGCCATGCAGAAGACAGTTTTCGCCGCCTTCCTCGTAGTTCAGCACAAACTGCACCGCCACCCTGGCGTCGCCGGGCCAGTGCGGATGCGGCGGGTTGGGGCCATGGCCCCGCATGTCGCGAAGGTATCGTGTCACATGTCGCTCCATTTGCGTTCATTTCGTTCTAGCGCATGAAAATCGCCAAGACTTTCACATATTTTTTGAAAGAGCTATTGGAACGGACACGCTGCACATGCAGTATCGTTGGGCGCTACAACAGGGGCGTGATGCAAAAAGGGGCAGGTTATGGCTGGCTATCTGACGACACATGTACTCGACACTGCGCGCGGCTGCCCGGCAAAGGGAATCAGGATCGCGCTTTATGCGGTGTCGGGCAACACCCACCGCAAGATTGCCGAGACCGTCACCAACGAGGACGGGCGCACCGACGCGCCGATTCTGCCAGCAGGCGATTTTGCCACCGGCACCTACGAGCTGGTGTTTTTCTGCGGTGACTATCTGCGCGCCACGGGACTGGCCGGGGACGATCCGCTGTTCCTGGACGAGGTGCCGATCCGTTTCGGCATGTCCGATCCGGGGGCGCATTACCATGTGCCACTGTTGCTTTCGCCCTATGGGTATTCCACCTATCGCGGCAGCTAGGGTCAGGACCCATTAATCCTGCGCCACTGGCGCCAAATCCACGAAATATCGGGGGTTTGGCGCGCGCCGGACATAGTGGCTCTATTTCCAAGCGTGCCAAGCCGCTGAAATGAAGTGGATTTGGCGTCCTACGGATTTGACGGATTTGCCGCCTGACGTCCTTTCAATGCCTTGAAATAGAACCACTATTCCTGCGGCATTGTACGTAGCCAGACAGCAAATCTGTCAAACCAGTGGCGCAGGATTAATGGGTCCTGACCCTAGGACAGGGGCGGGGGCGCCTTGGCGTGCGCTCTCACGCCGCCTCCAGCGCCGCCTGCATCTTCTCAACCATGAACTCGATGAACAGCCGCGCCTTGGGGTCCTGATGGCGGCGATGCGTATATAACAGCGCCATCTGGATCGGGATCGGCGGGGTGTCCTCGAGCACCGGCACCAAACGGCCCGCCGCCAGATGATCGGCAATCTCGAAGACCGGTTTCAGCACGATCCCGTGCCCGTCCAGCGCCCAGTTGGTCAGCACGTCGCCATCGTCGGTTTCAAACGGCCCCTTCACCGCGATTTTCCGCGTGCCCTCGGGCAGTTGCAACGGCCATTGGAATTCGGGCGCGCCGGGATATCGCAGGTTCAGGCAATCATGGGTGCCATCGGCCAGATCCTGCGGGCTTTGCGGGATGCCGCGCGCCTTCAGATACAGCGGCGCGGCGCATAACAGGCGCGGGCAGTCGGCGATCTTGCGGATGCGCAGCGCGCTGTCCTCGGGCACGCCCAGAAAAAAGCGCACGTCGATCGCCTCGGCGGTCAGGTCCAGCTTGCGGTCGCTCAGCCGCAGGCGCAGATCGATCAGCGGGTATTCCTGTTTGAAATCCGGCATCAGCGGCGCGATCAGCCGCCGCCCCACGCCCAGCGGCGCGGCCACATGCAACAGCCCGCGCGGGCTTTGCGTGATCGAATTGACCTCGGATTCCGCCGCGTCGATGGCCTCCAGGATCTTGCAGGCCCCGCTGTAAAAGATATTGCCCTGTTCGGTCGGGTTCAGCTGCCGCGTGGTGCGCTGGAACAGGCGCACGCTCAGATAGTCTTCCAACTGCGAAATCCGCGACGACGCCACCGCCGCGGAAATGCGCTGATCGCGGGCAGCGGCGGACATGCTGCCCAATTCATAGACACGTACAAAGGTGCGGATATTGTCAAAATAGGACATCGGGTTTTCAGCGGACCATCTTCAGGATATTTTTGAAGCTCTTCGGCTTTTTTCTACGATAGAGAATAATCAAGCACCGCGCTAGCGTGGCTGCAACGTCAAAATTTCGGAGGCAGACATGACGGAATTTGTGCTCATGTGGGATTGGGTCGCCTTTGCGGTGCGCTGGGTGCATGTGATCACCGCTATTGCCTGGATCGGCTCGTCCTTCTATTTCATCGCGCTGGATCTGGGGCTGCGCAAGGCGCCCAACCTGCCGGTGGGCGCCCATGGCGAGGAATGGCAGGTGCATGGCGGCGGGTTCTATCACATCCGCAAGTTCCTGGTGGCCCCGGAAAACATGCCCGAGCATCTGACCTGGTTCAAATGGGAAAGCTATTCCACCTGGCTGTCGGGCGCGGCGCTGTTGATGGTGGTTTACTGGGTCGGAGGCGAATTGTACCTGGTCGATCAGACCAGGACCGACATCGCGCTGTGGCAGGGAATCGCGATTTCGGCGGCCTCTCTGGGTGTTGGCTGGCTGATCTATGACCGCTTGTGCAAATCTCCGCTGGGCGAGCGGCCCACGGTGCTGATGCTTTTGCTGTTCGTGCTGCTGGTGGTCATGGGCTGGGGCTATACCCAGGTGTTTACCGGGCGCGCGATGATGTTGCATCTGGGCGCGTTCACCGCCACGATCATGACGGCCAATGTGTTCTTCATCATCATGCCCAACCAGCGCATCGTGGTAAAGGATCTCCAGGAAGGGCGCGCGCCCGATCCCAAATACGGCAAGATCGCCAAACTGCGCTCGACCCATAACAACTATCTGACGCTGCCGGTTGTCTTCCTGATGCTGTCCAACCATTACCCGCTGGCCTTTGCCACCCAGTATAACTGGCTGATTGCGGCGCTGGTGTTCCTGATGGGGGTCACGATCCGGCATTTCTTCAACACGATGCACGCGCGCGGCGGCATGAAATGGTGGACATGGGCCGTCACCGCTATCCTGTTCATCGCCATCATGTGGCTGTCCACCGCGCCGCTGATGCAAAGCGACTATGACGCCGAAGAGGCGCGCGCGCTGACGCCCGCCGAACAGGTCTATGCCAGCGCTGCGGGGTTCGAGGATGTGACAGACATCGTGCTGGGGCGCTGTGCGATGTGCCACGCGCGCGAACCGGGCTATGACGGTATTCGGCGCGCACCGCGCAACGTGCTTCTGGAAACCCCGTCCGAAGTGGCCGCCGCCGCCGCGCAGATCTATCTGCAAGCCGGCGTCAGCCAGGCCATGCCCCCCGCCAATGTCAGCTGGATGGAACCCGAAGAACGCGCCGCGATCATCCGCTGGTACCGGGCCGCGCAGAAGGGCTGATCCGCTTCGCGGGCTATTGCCATTCAAACATTCAAATGCGAATGTGTGAATGAAAGTAGGATCGGGAGGTTCCAGCATGTCAGTCACACGGCGTTCATTTCTGAAACACGCCGGGGCCGGAATGGTCGCGGCGGGCGTGTTTTCACAGCCGGTCTGGGCGGCCAGCGAACTGGCGCTGGGATCGCTGCGTATCGACAGCCTGTCGGACGGCACCCTGACCCTGCCGCCCGAGTTTGTCTTTGCTCCCATGCCACAGGCCGATTTGGCGGCACTGTTGCCCGAACTGGGCGTGGCGCCGGGCACCCTGACCCCGGATTGCAATGTCACGCTGATGCGGGATGGCACCAACACGGTGCTGTTTGATGCCGGGTCCGGCAGCGGTTTTCAGGCCAGCGCCGGGCTGTTGCCGGATGCGCTGGACGCGGTTGATGTGGCGCCCGAAGACGTGACCCACATTGTCTTTACCCATGGCCACCCGGATCACCTTTGGGGGGTGCTGGACGATTTTGACGATCCGATGTTTCCCGCGGCGCGGCACATGATGGGGCGCGCCGAATGGGATTACTGGATCAACCCGCAAACCGCTGAAACCATACAGCAAAGCCGCACCACCATGGCCCTGGGCGCAAGGCGGCGGCTGGCGGCGATGGAAGACCGGTTTAGCCTTTTTGACGATGGTGACGAAATCCTGCCCGGCGTGGCCGCGCGGCTGACGCCGGGCCATACACCGGGGCATATGGGGTTTGAAATCCGGTCCGGCTCCGGGGCGCTGATGGTGGTGGGGGATGCGATCGGCAATCACCACGTTGCCTTTGCCCGCCCGGCATGGCGATCGGGCTCGGATCAGGATCAGGATCTTGGCGCGAAAACCCGCACCGCCCTGCTGGATCAACTTTCCGCAGACAAGATGCGCCTGATCGGCTATCACCTGCCCGGTGGCGGAATAGGCCATGCCGAGAAAACCCCGGATGGCTATCGTTTTGTGCCCGAGGGGGGCTGACCAAAAAAGGGGCAGGGCATCATGGGTCTGGTGATCTTCGATCTGGACGGAACGCTGGTGGACAGCGTGGCCGACATGCAGGGCTGTGTGAACCGGATGCTGAGCGCCGAGGGGCTGGCGCCGCTGGACCTGCCGACATTCCTCACCTTTGTCGGCAACGGGTTGCCACATCTGATCAACCGAGTGATCGCGGCCCGTGACATTGACCCGGATCAGTTCCAGCGCCTGCATGACATCGTGCTGCGCCTGTATATGGAAACCCCGCCCCGGCTGACCCGCGTCTATCCCGGGGTGATTGCGGCGCTGGATCGGCTGGCGGCGATGGGCTTGCGGCTGGGCATCTGCACCAACAAGGCCCGGGAACCGGCGCGTCACCTGCTGGAGGCGCTGAACCTGTCGGGCTATTTCGCCACGGTCATCGGTGGCGACAGCCTGTCTGAACGCAAGCCCCACCCGTTGCCGCTTTTGTCGGCGGTGCGGGCGATGGGGGGCGGCCCGGTGCTGTATGTCGGGGACAGCGAGGTGGATGCCGAAACCGCGCGGCGCGCCGAACTGCCCTTTGCGCTTTATACCGAGGGCTACCGCAAATCCCCGGTGGCCCGGATAGCGCATGACCATGCCTTTGCCGATTTCGCGGAGTTGCCCGCAATCGCCGCCCGAACTCTGGGCATCGCCGCCTGAAACCGGACGGTCACATAATCGTCGCTTGCCCGCCGGGCGGTTTCCGCCTTAGGCTGGACGGCGACGTATGGATGTGCCCACAAAGGAGTGGCCGATGAAGAGCTATGTTACTGCATTTCTGGCCGGCGCCTTGTCGCTGCTGGCCACCGTGTCATTTGCGGCTGTGATCGAACTGACCCCGGCCAGCCCTCAGCCCAGCGGGCTGAAGCAGGGGCTCAAGGCGCAGTTCGTATTCGGCAACCGCCCGCGCACGCTGTCGCAGGCACAGGGCAAGCTGTCGGCCAATCCGGCCCGCGCCACGCCACTGACCAAGCTGCAATGGCCCGACAAGGGCAAGGGCGCGCTGATGTTCGGAACCAAGAATTACGAACGTATCATCGCCGATATGACCGGCTATATCCGGTTCGACGCGCCGGGCGAGTACGGTTTGGAATTCTTTGCCAATGACGGTTTGCTGGTCTGGATCGGCGGCAAACAGGTGGCCAAGCTGGATGGCATCAATCCCTGTTCCAGCGCCGGGCGTCCGACGGTCAAGGTGCCCCAGGCGGGCTGGTATGAATTCCGCGCCTTCTACTATCAGAAAGAGGGCACGGCCTGCTATGAAAGCGAATGGACAAAGCCGGGCGGGAAGCGGGATTTGATCCCGGATTCCGCATTTGGATACAAGTAGATATAGACCTGAGTTAAGGTGAATTTTGGGGGGCGAAGCGCCCCCCTTTCTTATTGGCAGATACCGCGCAGCTCGGCATCCTCCCACGGCAGCGTCACCGCTTCGGGCCGTGGCAGGCTGTCCACCGGGAAATAGGGGTCCAGCAGCGCCTTGAGGCGGGCGGTGCGCGGGGCGGCCGGATCCAGTATGGAGCAGCACAGATATTCCTCGACCACCGAGGATTGCTGTTCGTAGCCATATTCCAGAAAATCGGCGCTGGATGTCAGCGCGAACTGGTAGGGATCTTCCGCCACGCGATGTTCCCGCGCCGCCCGGACCGGCGAATAGCCGGTGATATCGCGGTTTTGCCATTGCCAGACATGCACCAGCTCGTGCGCCAGAAACAGCGCCGCGCCCATATGCATCCGGCGCGGATAGGCGGCCATGTAATCGTCCAGATACCAGCCTTTCGAGGTCAGCAGCCGATTCCAAAGCACCAGCCCGGCCGGCGAAGTGGTTATCACGCTGTCATCGGGTTCGGGAAACAGCCGCTCACGGCAGGCCAGCCGGGGGCGCTTCTCGTACTGGAACGTGGCCACGCCCAGCGGCACATCGGCGACAATGCGCACCGGTGCCGGGTCCAGCGTCTCGCCCATCAGGTCATCGGCAAAGGCCCGCTCGCCCAGTGTCATCGGGCGCGAACAGGCGGACAGGGTAAGGAAAAGGCCAAGGAAAACCGCGCGCATGGCCCGAGCGTAGCAGCGCGCGCGCCGGGCGCAAGCCCGTCAGGGGCGCGTGGGGATCAGCCGCGCGCCGTTCAGGCATTCGCCATGGTGAAAGTCGTAAAGCTGCGTGTCCCGTTCGGCCCCCGCAGCCGAGCCAAGCGCGCCACCCACCATGCCCAGCGCCTCGGCCTGCTTGCGGTCGCGTGTGGCGATATAGCCGGTTTGCTTGCCAAACGTTGTCCCGGCATCGCTCCCTTGCGTGCGTCCGCCTTGCCCGGCCGCAGCACGGGCGTATTGATCACAAAACAGAGGGGTCCGCGCCTGATCCTGCGGCCATTGCTGTGGCTGGGTCTGGTTGTGGGGGAGTTGCTGAAACCGTTCGCTATCCGCCCGGTTCTGCGCCTGGGCGGCGAGGGGCAGCAGGAGGACGAAGAGGGCGAGGGTGCGCATGGGGGGAGTGTGGCAGGTGTGGGCCGGTTTGTCACCGGGGGTGGCGGGGTGCTTCGTATTAAGCCCAAGCGAAATGCATGGCATTTCGCACGCGCCCGCCCCGCCCCATGGGCGGGCGCGTTCCGCACCCACCCCGGGCCGGGCGCTGGGGTGCTCTTTGAAGTGGTCCCGGAAATCCGGACAGTTAGCTAAGGTGTATCCCGAACTTTTTGGAGGGATACGAGATGGCGAAACG
>NZ_JAECRZ010000016.1 GCF_016019955.1 Thiosulfatihalobacter marinus | reverse complement strand
AAATTGGCGGCATGAAAACCAACCCGGATACACCTTAGATCAGCCGCTGAGCTGTCCGAAAAACCGGGACCACTTCATTATGCACGAAGAACTCGTCCGAACTCAGATGCTTCTCACCGATTACGGTCGTGTGGTAGGGATCACGCCAGAGACGAGCAACGCTCACGTCATCTTCTACTACGGCCTTCTATCGCTACCACCGCCACTTGCGATCTCTGGTTACGATCTCGACGAGCATTTCCAATTTCCTGTTCACGAGGCAATCGAACTCGTTAACGCCTATTTCGTTGCGCGGTTATCAGCGCTCATCGAGCAGGAAGACTAGCCCCACCAATGTTTTAGGTAGCTCCGTGCGCACGTTGCTCGGTCCCCGATTGCGGTTCGATCCCAGTCCTATTTGAACAGGTGGGACCAAGATCGGAAACATTTCTGGCCGCACTCTTTTCCCGTTTTCTTTCAATGTCTTGGAAGAAATTCACCAAACCGATGCAGTTAACAGGTCCAGAGAATTTCGGGCCGAGAGAACGCTTTCGGGTCTCCTGACACCTGTGGCTGTGCCTAGCGTGCCCCGCAAACCCCTTTTAAAACACGAGAAAATCCGGCCGCAGCCGGATGGGGAGAGCGCTTTCTCGGGGGCAAGTGGCGGAGGGGATGGGCCTGATATCCAACCTTCTCCACCAAGCTGACACTGCCTGCTCTGCGCTTAAGTGTATGAAGGTGCGAGATAATATCGTTCTTCCGTCAATTCGTCCTCCTGATCATTCATGGCCATTACTACCGTGACCGTAGAGGTTGGCGTTGGTGTGGGCGTTCCTTTCATTCTCGAATTCGAGGCTGGAATGAGCGATGCCGAAGCGCTCGCTCAGTCGTGCTTTGATCTCGCCCTTGATGGCCTCAATTCTTGTCCATCCATCTTCGGCGACGACCACGTGGCAGTCGAGCGCCGCCTCGTGTTCCTGCATCTGCCATAGATGCACGTGGTGGACATCCGTAACGCCGTCCACGTCCCGCATCGCGGCGATCACGGCCGAGTTGTCGATATCCGGCGGGCTGCCCAGCATCAGTGTCCGGATCGGGCCGCCGATCTCGGTCAGTGCGAGATACAGTATATACAGCGCGATACCGATGGTGATTGCGGGATCGACCCAGCGCAGGTCGTAGAGAATGATCAGCGTGCCGCCGACGATCACGGCGACCGAGGCGAGCGCATCCGAGAGGTTGTGCAGGAAGAGCGCGCGGATGTTCACGCTGCCCTTCTGCATGGACCAGGTGAGCGCCGCAGTCAGAGCGTCGACCACGAGCGCCACGCCGCCGAGGATGACGACGGTCCAACCCTGAACCTCGGGCGGATCGATAATGCGCATACCGCCCTCGTAGATCAGATAAACGCCGACGAGGATGAGTGTCGTGTAGTTGATCAGTGCCGCGACAATCTCGATCCGGCCGTATCCGAAGGTCATCCGCTCGTCCGCAGGCCTCCGCGCGATCTTGCGCGCCGCGAAAGCGATCACCAGCGACGCCATATCCGAGAAGTTGTGCAGCTCATCCGCGATCAGCGCGAGACTGCCCGAAACGATCCCGCCTGCGATCTGCGCGACGGTCAGAAGGGCGTTCGCTGGCTCTGTTGCACAAATGGTCTGAGGGGATTCATCTTGTGAATCCAGCGTGGTAGCTGGGCTGCATGAGCAGACCGATACCCCCGACCTACAAGACCCGGAACTGGCCAGCCAACAACGAGGCGCTCAAGCGCCGGGGCTCGCTGACGATCTGGTTCGATCCCGCCATGATGTGGGGAGCCGCGCCCACCGGCAAGCGCGGGCGCCAGCCAGACCACAGCGACGCCGCCATCCAGACCTGCCTGACGATGAAGGTGCTGTTCGGCATGGCCCTGCGCCATACAACCGGGTTCGTCGAGAGCCTGCTGCGCCTGATCGGCCTGGACTGGGCTGTGCCCGACTTCAGCACGCTGTCGCGGCGCCAGAAGACGGCTCTGTTGCAACAGAGCCCAATCAGGCCCCAATCTCGTCGTGCTCGGTCAGACATTCAGAATGGTCCCGCAACACCTCCAGCACCCGGCAATCCGCTGTCCGCCCGCCGCTGCACTCGTGGACCATGCGTTTCAGTTCCGTGCGCAGCGCCTTCAGGCGGGCCATGCGCTGCTCCACCTGTTTGAGCTGGCGACGCGCGATGGCATCAGCCTCGTCGCAGGGTCGGTTGGGATGGTCGCTGAGGTCGAGTAGCTCGCGGATCGCATCGAGCGAGAAGCCGAGTTGCCGCGAGTGGCGGATGAAGGACAGTCGGTCGAGCTGTGCATTGTCGTAGCGCCTCTGTCCGCCTTCGGTCCTGCCAGGTTCGGGCATTAGCCCGATCTGCTCGTAGTACCGGATGGTCTGCACCTTCGTGCCGGTCTTCTTTGACAGAGTACCGATCGTGAGCATTCTCGCCTCCATGAAAAAGATACAGTCTGTGTAGGTTTTGCCGTCGGAATAAACAAGTGTCGGATTCACAGACGCGTGAGTTCAAGCTATACCATGATTTCGTGCTTGAACTTCTAGCGGCTAGAGGATGTATCCGCACATGCAATAAGAATCAAAAACAGGCGAACAGGATTGTCCCTTACATCGGCACAGAAGTTTCTTTGGGTTTTGGCATGCGTGGCAGCGCTTGCCTTCGTATGGCTTTTGCTCTGGTCCGACTATCGTGCCGACCGCGCCCGAACCGACGCCGAACCGCCTTTTTTCGCTGAGTTCGAACTGACGGACCACCAGGGTATGGTTCAAACCGAGGAGGACTTTGCGGGGCGCTGGATGCTGGTTTTTTTCGGCTTTACCAACTGCCCCGACGTCTGCCCGACGACCCTATCCGAGGTCGCGGCGGTGATGGACGGTCTGGGCGACGATGCCGCCAAGGTCCAGCCGATTTTCATAACAATCGACCCTGAACGGGACACGCCAATGGTGCTCGCAGAATATGTCCCTCTGTTCGGTGCGGGCATCGTCGGGCTGACTGGCACGCCGGAACAGATCGCCGCGACGTCCGAGACGTTTCCAATCTTCTTTGAGCGCGTCGAAGAGGCCGCCGCGCCGGATGGGTACACCATGGGCCACACGTCGCATCTGTTCCTCTTCGACCCCGAGGCGGGCTTTGCCGACTCATGGCCCTACGGCACCCCCGCCGAAGAGATTCTCGCCGATCTGGAAGAGAGGATCTGACCGACATGAACCGCATATCCGGAGAAACAGCCCTCGGGCTCGCATGGGTCATCGCGCTTGTCGCCTCGCTTGCCGTGCTTTTCATCGGCGAGGTGCTGGGGCAGACGCCCTGCGTGCTGTGCTGGTTCCAGCGCGCCTTCATGTTCCCCTTGGCCATTGTCCTCGGGCTGGGCCTTTGGTGGCGGGACGGCAGCGTGGGGCGCTACGGCATCGCACTGGCGCTTGGCGGCGGCGCAGTCGCCCTTTGGCACATGGGGCTGTACGTCGGTCTTGTTCCCGAACGTATCCAGCCCTGCACGGCCACCGGCCCCTCTTGCACCGATGACAACCAATTGGTCTTCGGCATCCCGATCCCGCTGATGGCGCTCGCCGCCTTCGCGCTGATCGGGGCGCTGTCGGCCCTTTCATTGAAGGACACACGAACATGAATAGACGCGGCCTGATCCTGTCCGTTCTCGCCCTCGGCGTCGCCGGTTTCGGTGGCGCGACCTGGTATGCTAACCGCCCCGGCCCCGTGGCCGAAGCGGAGCCCGTTGCTCCGGAACTCGCGGACGCATTGATCCGCCCCTACTCACCCATCCTCGGACCTGCGGAGGCGCCCGTCACGATCGTCGAATTCTTCGATCCGGCCTGCGAGGCCTGTCGTGCCTTCGATCCGATCGTGAAGGACATCATGGCCGAGCATGGCGACGCGGTGCGTGTCGTGATCCGCTATACGCCTTTCCATGGCGCATCCTCCGAAGAAGCGATCCGCGTTCTCGAAGCTGCAAGGATGCAGGATGTCTACCGGCCGGTCATGACGGCTCTGCTCGAAGGGCAACCCCGATGGGCCTCGCGCGGGGCCCCGCCGCCGGGCCTGATCCTGGAGATCGCCGCAACCGCCGGACTCGATGCAGAGGCGGCGCGGACTCAGATCCTGGCACCCGATGTCGTGGCGATCCTGAATCAGGATCGTGCAGATGTCGCGACCATGGACATTCGCCAGACGCCTACCTTTTTCGTGAACGGCAAGCCGCTCGATCCTTTCGGGGAGGCAGAATTGCGTCGCGTGGTGGCTGCTGAAGTCGCCGCGGCGCAAAGCTGAAAAGAGGAGACCAGTTTGATGAAAAAGAAGGTTTTGACTGTTGCCCTGGCCGCGCTTTTGACATTTGGAGCGCTGTCGGCGCCCGCGCTGGCCGGAGCCGAGGATGTTGTCGTCGAGAACGCGTGGTCCCGCGCCTCCATCGGAATGAACCGCCCCGGGGCCGCATACATGACAATACGCAACACCGGCGACGAGCCGGTGACGTTGGTCGGCCTTGCAACACCGCTCGCCAAGATGCCCGAAATTCACGAGACGAAGACCAATGCCGGAGGTGTGAGTTCCATGAGTCCGGCGGTGGAGATCGCAATCGCCCCGGGCGAGAGTGTCGCGCTTGAGCCGGGCGGCCTGCATGCAATGCTGATGCGGCTGCAAGAACCGATGACGGAAGGGGACACCTTTCCGCTGACCTTGCTTTTCGAAGACGGGGGCGAAGTGACGGTCGAAGTGCCGATCCTCGGCGTCGCCGCACGGGGTCCGGAGGACTGATGCGGCGACGGGCGATCCTGGGGTATGGCGTCGCCGGTGTCGGGGCGGTCGCCCTGATGCTCTTCGTCGGTTGGTGGCAGGTCGATGGTGCAGGTGGATCCGAGCCCATCGGCCAGCGGCCAATGGCCCTGACCGAGATGGATTTCCGTCTGACGGATCATGAGGGCAACGCGGTCGGGCCGGAAACCCTTATCGGCCGCCCGACGATGGTGTTCTTCGGTTTCACCTACTGCCCCGATGTCTGCCCGACGACACTCTCGGACATTTCGGGATGGCTCGACGATCTGGGAGACGAGGCCGACGAGATGAACGTGGTTTTCATCACGGTCGATCCCGAGCGCGACACTGTCGAAACGATGGCCGAATATGTCGGCTATTTCCATCCGGCGATCCGTGGCTGGACGGGGCCGGAGGAGCAGATCGCGCGCGTCGCGGACGGCTTTCGCGCCACCTACGAAAGGGTGGCGACGGAGAGCGGCGATTACACGATGAACCACACCGCGGGCGTCTTCCTATTCGCCTCCACGGGGCGGTTTGTCACCACGATCGACTATCACGAGCCGAGGGAATTCGCGTTGCCGAAAATTCGCCGCGCGCTGGCAGGAGAAACGGAAGGGGCGACATGAGGCTCAGAACTTTGGCGGCTTGTGTCGCAATTGCGGGGACGGTTTCGGGAGCGGCTATCGCCATCTCCGATCTTTTGTCGAAAGAACCCGTGTCAGGCGAAAACGACTGCACCATGACTGTCACCACACCATCAAACTGTGGGCACCAACGCTGCATGTTCAGGGCATAAGTTCCAGCTGCAGCCGACCCGACATGCTCTCTTAATCTACGACGGATGCCTTCCGAGCCACCAACATACAGTGTCGTTTGCTCTTCCCTTTCAGGATTGCGCCGTGGGAGGCGGTACCCTCTCACCTGCTCGGCCGGCAGACCATCAAATGCATTTCTGATCGTCTGAGCAACTCCGGCATTCTCGACAGAAAGCGAGTATAGCGCTGGACGCGTGATGTTTACACCGAGACTTTGCGCCAGCCATGGCCCAAGCTGTTGCGCTGCGACTCCTTCACGGATCTGTTCTGCCGTAAACTGACGCTCTACCGGGTTGTTGAACTCCGCATTGCGGATTGATCGCGCGCGATTAAGCATTTTCATTCGTGCGGATCGGATGATTTCGGCGGTAAGCATAGATCTTTTCAGCCCGACTAGATTTTTTGTCTTGCTGCAAACGATCACGAACTGGCTTTTCCGTCCACCCAGTTCGCCACGATCAGCCCCAGTACGCAGTCCAATGCCCGATCTGCTTCCCGCGCCAGGTCCAGCCGCTTCGGCAACTTCACCTGAGGCACGAGCAGGAAGATCGGCGCGGTGACCTTGCCGCGCCCGGTCTTGGAGCGCGACACCACCGCTTGGCCCTTCGTGTTCAGCCGACCCTCAGGCGGCCTGCCAGATCGTAGATGGTTGAGACGCGGTCGCGCTCGGCCTCGCGGGCGCGGGTCGCGACCGCCTCGGTGTCGGGCGCGGGCGTTGCCTGCGTCTTCGGCTGCGCGCGCGTCTCGCTGGCGGCGACCTTCGGATCGGGCACAGCCGCTTTCGGCTCGGTCATGATGGTGTCCTCTGTTTCGACCGGCTCGGTCGGCTGCGTGGTGGCCGGTGCGCCGTCGCTCGTCGGGGTCTGGGTCTTGTCCGTCATCGGGATCGGTCCTTTCGTGGTAGAAGGGGCGTCCAGGCGGTGAAGGACGCAGTCGTGAAGGGGATGCTGGGCTCGGAAGCCCGCTGCCGGGTCGGCGCCGACCGCGACGGCGGAGACCTCGAACGGCGTCCAGTCGACCGCGCGCCAGAGCTCGCGGCCCGCCTCGGGCTTCGTGACCTCGAAACGGTGGACCTGGTAGCCGATGGAAACCGCGCGGATGTGCCCGGCCTGGATATCGCGCCAGATCGGATCGACATCGGCGCGCTCGCTGATGCGCACGAGGGCAACGCCCCGACCGTTTTCGATGCGGGCGGAACCGGGCACGACCGAACCGATCACCGCATCCAGCGTGTCGATCTCGTGCACCTTCAGAAACGGCGCGCCCGCGTTCAGCCGGTCGAGGCGGACATGGGCGGGGTCGAGGCTCAGTTCCTCGTCATAGGGTTCGCCGAAGAAGGTCGCGCGGCGGACGCGGGCCCCGGCCGACCAGACCACCTCGACGGTGCGGCTGTCGGCATCGGCCGTGTTCGGCGCAAGCTCCGCCGACCGGCGCATGGCCGGCAGTTCGATCATCGTGTCCATGGGGTCAGTCCTGTTGGTCGGCCTGCGCCGGGTCATTTTCCACGTTGGCGGCCGGGTCGTCGGCGGTCGGGTCGTCGGTGTCCGGTTCGTCGTCGGCCGGATCGGTAGCCGGATCGCTCGTCTGCGCGCTGCCGGTCTTGGTGACACGGCGCGGGTCGCTGTCGAGCACGAGACCGAGGGCATCGAGCTTGGCATTGGTCGCGGCGATTTCGGCCAGCACGGCGTCCGGGTTGCGGCCCTGTTTCGCGATCACTTCGGCCAGCGTCATGGTGCCCGAGCGGATCGACAGCAGGTTTGCCATCGCGTCCTTCTGCGGATCGACCGCCTCGAACTTGGGCGGCGACCACTCGACCGGCACCGTCGGCGACGGGATCTGCCCCGCCGCCCACGCCGCTTCCGTGAACCAGCGCCAGGTGGGCGCGCAGAACATCGGGATGAAGAGCTGCCACTGCACGGCGTCGATCTGGCGGCGGAATTCGACGAGCCCCGCCCGGATCGAGGAATAGTTGACCTGGGACAGGTCCCCGGTCAGCAACTCGTAAGGCACCCGGAACCCGGTCGAGATCGTGTGCAGGCTGGCGCGCTTGTATTCGCCATAGCCGCCCGTCGCCGATGGCTGGTTGAAGCGGATGTCCTTGCCGCCGCGGGCATAGGCGATCAGCCCCGGCTCGAACTGCTCGACCCGGTTGCCGTCGGCATCGACCACCGAGGGCGCGATGCCCTGCTGCACCTCGTCGTCGCCGAAGACGATGGCCGTGACGCAGGCCTCGGTCTTTTTGCGGACCAGTTCGGCGACCTCATAGTCATCAAGATCCCGCAAGGACCGAATGACTGGCGCGCCCCAGGGAACGCCGCGCGCCTGCGTGCGCTGTTTTTCATAGACATGGGCGATCTCACTCGCGGGCACCGGGCGGCTCTGTAATCCGTTCTGCAAGGCCCCATAGGCGTCGCCGGGATGTTCGGCGTGCAGCCAGTAAGCCCGGCGCTTGCCAACAGGGTCGAACTCGATCCCCTGCACAAGGCGTCCAGAACCGACGGCGCCGGATTTCGTGGCGTCGAGGAAGTCGGCCTCCAGCACCTGCAACTGCAGCGGCACCGGCAGGCCATCGCTGGCCCGCCGCAGACGGCGGCGCACCAGCACTTCGCCTGCCTCGACCATCTCGCGGCAGATCAGAGTCTGCAGTCCATAGAAGTCCAGCTGGCCGTCGGCGTCGCACTCCGCCGTCCAGCGCTCGAACAGCGCGTCGACCTTGCGGTCGAGCTTGTCGTCGCCGCTCGCGGCGCGCGGCATGATCCCCGCGCCGATGATGTTGTTCACCAGCACCGCCACAGCCTTCGCCGCGTGCGGGTTGTTGCGCACCAGATCCCGCATCCGGTCGCGCAAGAGCGCCCCGGCGACGCCGATTTCGGTGTCGGCCGAGGAGCCCGGCGCGCGCCAGCCCTCGGTGCGCCGCCCGCGTGCCGCCCCATCGTAGCCGCGCGTCAGGGTCTCGAAGGCCTGACGCGCCATCACGCGGCGCGCGGCCATGCGCGGCGCCACCATGGCGATGGCGTGGTCGAACCAGGTCGCGGACATCAGCGATCCCCGCGGCTAAAGCCCGCGAGCCCGGCCATCGGCAGCGGTCGGGTCGTCCCGGCGATGGCGCGCTCGATGGTGCGGATCAGCGAAGGCGAACACGCCGAGTGAGACGACCCGCTCCCGGTCCCGCCCGCCGACTGGCGGGCTCGGCCTCGTAGAAGGGCCCGCATCCCGCGCGCCCCGATACGGGAGACGACGATGACCAAGCTTTCCGACGCCCAAGCCCTGATCCTGAGCGCCGCCGCTCAGCGGCCCGAGCACATCGCCCTGCCGCTGCCCGAGAGCCTGCGCGGTGGCGCCGCCGCCAAGGTGGTCGGCGCAATGCTCGCCAAGGGCTTCCTCGAGGAGGTAGGCCCGCCGCTGCGCTTCGGTCAGATGCCCGAGCACGATCACCGGCGCCTCGGTCAGCCCGAGTTGCGTGGCGGCGACAAGCCGTTCCACACGGTGATCAACGGCGAAAACTTCCATGTGCTGGAGGCGCTGACCTACACCCATCGTGGCAAGATTGATGCTATCTACATCGATCCGCCCTATAATACAGGAGCGCGGGACTGGAAGTACAACAACGATTATGTCGAGGCCGAGGACCTGTATCGGCACTCGAAATGGCTGGCTTTTATTGAGCGCAGGCTATTGATTTCGCGCGAGCTTCTAAATCCGAACGAGTCCACGCTGATCGTCACTATTGATGAGAAGGAATATTTGAGGCTCGGCCTGCTTCTTGAACAGATGTTTCCTGATGCATCGATTCAAATGGTTAGTTCGGTGATCAACCCGAAAGGCTCGTCTCGGACTGGGCGCTTCAGTCGGGTCGATGAGTACATCTACTTCGTTTTCCTCGGATCTGCCTCAGTGGCACCCTGGCGTTCCGATATGCTTCGCGAAGTAGAGGGCGAGGGTCGAAAGGTTCGCTGGGCAGGGCTAATGAGGAATGGTGAGGGAAGTCGCCGCCAGCGAATTCCGTCGATGTTCTTCCCGATTTACATCGATGCGGAAACGGGAGAATACCATTCAACCGGCGAACCGCCGCCTCCAGAAGTCCGCCCCGAGGATGTGCCTTCGCCACCAGGAACACTTCCAATCTGGCCGATAGACCAGAACGGCCAGGAATTGATGTGGCGTCTAAGCCCTCCGTCGCTCCGAGATTATCTCGCGATCGGACATGCAAAATTCGGAAGGAGAGATAAGAGAACCGGGCTTCGTTCAGTCTCTTACTTGCAAGCCGGGATAAGGCAGATGTTAAAGAGCGGAGAGGTCGTATCTGTTGGCAAGGACCCCGAGGGCGCACTCGAATTGGAATTTGCAGACGCATTCGGAACAAGAAGTCCCGTAACCATTTGGAATCTTGTAGCCCACAAGACGCACCTAACGCAGCTGCTGGGGCGCATGGTGCGCACACCACTGGCGCGGCGGATCCCGGGCAATGAACGACTGAACTCGGTCGATTGCCTGCTCCCGTTCTTCGACGAAGCCTCGGTCAAGGACGTCGCCAAGGCGCTGATGTCCGGTGGGGACGGCGGCGATGACCTGCCGGGTCGCCGCGTGCTGATCAACCCCGTCGAGTTGAAGCCCAATCCTGCGATCCCGGAGGCGGTTTGGGACAAGCTGCTCTCGCTGCCATCCCAATCCCTGCCGAAGCGGCATGCCCGTCCCGTCAAGCGGCTGACATCGCTGGCGCATGAGCTGGCCGTGGATGGCCTGCTCGAGGACGCTGGCAAGGCTGCTCATGCCGAAATGCACAAAGTGCTCGATGGCGCCAGAGCGCGCTACAAGGCGGAAATCGAGACTGCCCGCAAATCGGTCCTGACAGTCGAAGGCAAGAGCCTGAAGGCCGACCTGAAAGGCGGCGGCATGTCGTTCGACGACTTCCTCGAGGAAGCGGACTACGCCGTGATCGAAGACGCATATCGCAGGGCGGGCCGTGCGATCAGTCCGGATCTCGCGACGTCGTACAGCGACTACCTGGCGCGGAGCGAAGGCGATGCGGACGACATGGAGGCCGCTCTCATCGATGCGCACGTCACGATTGGCGCTCTGGGATTGGTTCCCGGCATCCGAGAGACACTTGAGGCTGAGGCCGAGAAACTCGCGAACCAATGGCTCACTCGCTTCCGGGTCGACATCAAGAATCTCTCCGACGAGCGTCAGGACGTGTATCGCCAGATCCGGGAGATGAGCGCGAACCCCATGGATGTGGACCTGGCTCGTCCGACGTCTTGGATGCAGCCGACGACGATCCGGGAGGCGAACGGCTCAGAGACGCCGCTGCCATCGTTCGAGCGGCACATGCTGTGCGATGAGCATGGGATGTTCCCCGAGGACTTCAATTCATGGGAAGGTGAAGTCGTGAAATCCGAACTCGCGCGGGCGGGGGCCATCGCGTGGTACCGGAACCCGTCGCGCGCCAGCCAGGACTCGCTTGGCATCATTTACGAGGATGGTGGCGAACCAAAGATCGTCCGGCCCGACTTCGTATTTTTCGTTCAGCAGGACGATGGGACCGCCGTCGCCGATATCGTCGATCCGCACGGCATTCAGTTCGGCGACGCGATGCCGAAGCTCAAGGGGCTGGCGCAGTACGCAGAACGCTTCGGCGATCAGTATCGTCGGATCGAGGCCGTTGCAAAGATCGGCGACAAGTTCCGTGTTCTGGACCTGAAGGAAGCCGCGACGCGCGCGTCGGTCTCTACCGCGACAACCATCAAGGCTCTGTATGAAAGCGCGAATGCATTCGATTACTTGCCCTAACCATCACAGAGTTCGACGCCAGTTCCTTGCGGCACGGATACGGCTTCCACAACGGTTACGCATGATTTGCGACCCAAAACCACTAATTATCACGACCTTGATCGGCTAAACCGGACCGCGCGCGGTTAACAGGTCCGGAGAATATCGGCCCGGAGAGAACGCATGCGCGCCCTTCGGGGCGCAGCCCGGTTAACAGCCCCTCCCGCATAACCCTCGAAAACAACGGAAAAATCCGGCCGGAGCCGGATCGGGAGAACGCTTTCGCGAGGGCAAGTGGCGGAGGGAACGCGACTGGTGTCGAACCTTCTCCACCCGAAGTCATTGTTTTTAAAGTAGTTTGAAATCACCGCTGCGGTTGGCAGTTGATGATCGCGCCGATCAGTTGAGCCGCGCAGCAATCAGCGACACGACCGCGAAGGCATCGGCTGTCCCGTTCGCCTCGCCCTTTTCGAAGTCGCCCTCGATAGTCCCCATCTGGTTGGTCACATGGGCGAGGCAGATGACCGCCCGACCTCGCGCTATTGCGAAGGCATAGAGCCCGGCCGCCTCCATTTCGACGGCGAGGATGCCACGTGCCCGCGCCGCGGCGATGGCGGTTTCGGTCTCGCGGAACGGGGCATCGGTTGTCCAAGTCGCGCCGGTCAGCACGCGGGGGCCGTCCGCGAACGCGCCATCGAGTCGCGCAAGGATTTCTTCGGGTGCCGCGCTCCAGTCAGATGGCGCAAGGTAATGGTAGCTCGTGCCCTCATCGCGGAGCGCCCGGTCGATCAGGATGAAATACGGCGGCGCGCCTTGCGGCATGATCTGCCCCGACGAGGTGACGCTGATCAGGAGTTCGCATCCCGAGGCGAACATCTCCTCGGCGACGAGCACGGCGAAGGAAGCGCCGACGGCGCAGCCGACCACGCCGATCTCGTGGCCATTCAGGTCGAACACCCACATGTCGGTGTGGTAACAGACCCATCCTTCATGCCGCCGCGCGCGACCCTCAGCGCGGATCTGGCGCACGATGTCGCCGTCGGGGTCGAGCAGGCAAACTTCAGGCACTGCGACGGCATCGGCACCTTTCTGGCGGCGCGCCTCACGCAACAGACTCTCGGGCGTAAAGGCCGATGGCGAGTCGTGATGCTTGTCGGCAAGGATCGGCGGCGTCTGGCCTTCTCGTTTGGTCATGACGGCTCCGTTTCTGGTGTTATCTTTGGGATTTTGGTCGCGCTCACCACCAGAAATGCCGCGCCCAGCGTTGTCCAGCGTCCGAACCACGGATCGATCGGCGCCATGACCTTCGCGGCCCATCCGAACGGCGGGTAGAAGACGGTGCCGGTGACGGTGGCGTCCGTGAGCCTCGCCTCGGTCGCTATGTCGATCAGATTGCCCCGGCTCCGGAAATGCGCTCCACTCCAGCGCTTCGAGCCGAGCCAGCCCTTGACGCGGCGCTGCGCCGCCCAGAGGTTCCAGCGACCGAGCTCGCCGAGGAACAGCCGACCGCCGGGTTTGAGCACGCGCGTCATTTCCCGGATCGTCGAGCGCGGATCGTCGACGAAGCAGAGCGTGGCGACCGACACGACGCAATCGTAGTGCCCTGCGGGGAATGGAAGGCCGCCAGCATCCCCTTCCACCAGATCGATCTCGACACCCGCGGCTTCCGCCCGGCGGCGTGCGGCGGCGATCATGTCTGCCGAGGTATCGAGGCCTGCGACCCGTGCGCCGTCCTGTGCGAGCCGGGTGGCCAGCACGCCGTCACCGCAGCCGACATCGAGGATGCGCACGCCGCGGACCGGGCCGATCCGGTCAATCAGGAGACGCTACTCGAGCGCGTCCGTGATCCGGCCGAGCGTGCTGCGGCGCCAGTCGGAATAAGCGTCGGGGAGACCCTCGAGCGCTGGGTCGGCCGCGCTCGCATCCGAGACGGGCCGCTCCGCTTCCGTCAACTCAGCACCCGGCGCAAGCGGGCCACGACGTGATCGACCTCGTCCACGGTGGTCTTGCGGCCGAGGCTGAACCGGATCGCGCCAATGCCGACCGGCGGCGCGACACTCATCGCCTCCAGCACCGGAGACAGCTCGACGCACCCCGAATGGCAGGCAGAGCCGGTCGAGGCCGCAACCTCCGGCATGGCCGCGAGGATTTCCGCGCCTACGCGGCCGACGAAGGCGACGTTGAGCGTGTTGGGAAGGCGGCGCTCGGGATGGCCGTTGAGAACGACACCGTCGCCGAACGCATCCTGCAGTGCGGTCCAGAAACGATCTCGGAGGGCCTTGACTTGCTCCATCGGCCCCAAGTCGGCGGAGAGACTGGCGGCCACCCCGAGCGCGGCCGTGAGCATTGCACTTTCGGTGCCAGCGCGCCGACCGCTCTCATGCCCGGCACCATGGATGAACGGCTCCGGCCGCAGCCCGTCACGGATGAAAAGCGCGCCGACGCCCTTGGGGGCATGGAACTTGTGCCCGGCCATCGTCAGCAGATCGACGCCGAGGTCGTCCGCCCGGGTCGCGATCTTGCCGACCGACTGCGCGGCGTCAGTGTGAAAGCGAACGCCGTGCTCTCGCGCAATCGCCGCGCACTCCGCGATGGGCTGGATCGTTCCCGTCTCGTTGTTGGCGTGCATGATAGTGACGAGCACGGTATCGTCCGTGATCGCGCGCCGCAGGTCGTCGGGATCGACGAGCCCCGTGCCATCGACCGGCAGCCATGTCACCCGCGCGCCGAGGCCTTCAAGGAACCGAAGCGGCGCCACGATGGCCGGATGCTCGGCGCTCGACGTGACGAAATGCGGCCGTTCCTTGCCGCTGGCGAAGAACACACCCTTCAGCGCGTGGTTGTTCGCCTCGCTGCCACCGCTTGTGAACACGATCTCCTGCGGCGCGCAGCCGAGAAGACCCGCGACACGGGTCCTGGCGTCCTCCACCATCTGGCGTGCGGGAACCCCGGCCCAGTGGCCGCTGGAGGGATTGCCGTGCCCCGTTTCCAGGGCATGGCGCAGGATCTCGGCGACCTCGGGGGCGACCGGGGTGCTGGCGTTGAAATCCAGATAGATGTCGCGCATGGCCCTGCCTCCCATCCGTTGTCGCTCTGCCCGGGTCAGGGCTTGTAGGCCGCGTCCTGCTGCCAGCCGGTGAAGCCGGTCTGCATGACGACGACGTTCGACCGCCCGGCTACACGCAGCGCGAACGTGGCCTGTGCCGAAAGGGAACCGGTGTTACAGAACAGGATCGTCATCCGATCTTCGGGGATTTCGTCGATCCGGTCGAGCACTTCGCGCCATTCGATGTTGACGGAGCCGGGGATCGTGCCCTCCTCGAACTGACCCGCGTCGCGAGTATCGACGAAAAGCGCGGTCTCGAAGACGGTCTGGTCGATCTGCCGGGGCAGGCTGATGCCAGTCTCGTAGTCCGAGAACATCATGTATTCCTGCATCGCCTCGATGCCGTTTTCCTGTGCCAGAGCTGGCAGTGCCGACATGGAAAGCGCAATCGTGCTCGCGGCGAATAAGTGTTTCAGGTTCATGAGTGGGGTCCTCCGTTTGAGTTGCTTTCGGTGAGATATTGTCTTGCGTTCCAGCCGATAGTGCCACCTTGGAGCCAGAGCGCACCGGAATGGCCGGCTTGTCGCAAAATCTCGGCACCCTCTGCCGAGCGACCGCCGCCTTTTCCGCAGATGGTCAGCGGCGTCTTGCCAGCGGGAATCTCGCTCGCCCGAGCTTCGAGGTCGGCCAGCGAGGTATGCGCGGCTCCATTGACATGCGCGGCAACGCAGTCTTGGGCACCTCGAACGTCGATCAGGTGGAACCGACCCGGATCGGCCGCGAGGGCGGTGAGTGTGAGCATCTCCGCCATCAGAACACCAGGACCTTGTCGACGGCGAGCGTCGCCTGGGCAAGCTCGTCCATGGTTGATCGGTTCACCCCCTCCATCATGTCGCCCTCGGCTAGGCCGCGCGCGTCCATGCAGGTGCCGCACATCAGGACGCGCCCCGTGGAGGACAGGACACGGCGGAGCATCCGTTCAAGGTTGGTAGTAACCTTCCGGGGTCTTCTGCCCCGCCTTGGCGCAGAGCACTGCGTCGGCCATCAGGAAGACAGTGATGTCCGCTTCAGGGTCATTCTTTGCCAGTGCGTGGGCCATGCGCAGCCCGTTGAAGCTGCGCTCGGTGCCATAGGGCGGGTCGTTCAGAAGGATCAGGTGCTTCATCGTCGGTCCTCAGTTCGGGGTGCGCGTTTCGAGATCTGCGAGATACGCCTCGATGCGCCGAGCATTGGCGCCGCGGTCGATCTGACCGAGGCGCGAGCGCGAGCGCATGTCGATGCGGGTGCCGGTATCGGTTTCGCTGAAACGGATCGCCACCTCGTCCTCGAAGCCGAACACACGGCTCCTGGCGATGGCCTCGATCTGGCTCTCCGCGGGGTCGGCCGAGAGCACCTCCCAGCCACGCTCTTCAACGAGCGCGAGCGCTGCCGCGAAAGCCTCGTCTGCGGAGACCGGCGTCTCCAGCGGGCGCACATCCGGATAGGCAGCACGCTGCGGCTCGGCGTTCTGCGCCGGGTAATCGCTGGGCGTTGCGGTGAACCAGAAGACCGGCGGATCTTCGGTGTCGGTCGAGATGTCGTTGATCGGCGGCGTGGTGAGTGTGGCATACTGCCAGGCGCCGGCCGCGATCAGGACCGGCAGCGACAGCACGAGGCCGAGCACAGCGATGCCGCCGCCGCTCCGCCCGCGAGCGAGCCCGAGGCACAACGCCGCCATCGCCAGCGCTGCT
Source organism: Thiosulfatihalobacter marinus (assembly GCF_016019955.1). Lineage (GTDB taxonomy): Bacteria > Pseudomonadota > Alphaproteobacteria > Rhodobacterales > Rhodobacteraceae > Shimia > Shimia marinus_A. The sequence goes on along the minus strand of NZ_JAECRZ010000016.1, from coordinate 48,280 downwards.
CCCGCAATGGCGGCCCAAGCGCCCCAGCTCGCCACGTCCAGCGCCCGCAGTACGGGCCACCAGTCCTGTCGGTAGCCGAGCGCGGAGGCCGCGAGCAGCAGGATCGAAGCCAGCCCGAAGAGAACTGCACCCCATCCGAGGCGGGCGACGGACGTGTCACGCATGGGCAGTCTCCGGCTGTACGGCGGAATTAAGCCGTGGGTGGGTTTCCTCACCGAGCCAGAAGAGCACGGCGCCGGAGACGAACATGGAGATCGCGACGAACCAGAAGGCGGCCTCTGCTGCGCCGGTCAGGCTGGCGGCAAGGCCGAGGCCAAGAGCGCCGATGGCATAGCCAAGGTCGCGCCAGAAGCGGTAGATGCCGATGGCAGAGCCGCGCCAGGCGGGCGGCGTGATGTCGGCCACGGCGGCCGACAGGTTGGGATAGAGCAGCGCCATGCCGATCCCCACGACCCCGACCGAGACCGACCACCACAGCGCACCGGACCCCATGACCACCATCGCGACCCCCGCGCCCGAGATCCACATGCCCAGCACATTGGGCCAGAACCGTCCCACATGGTCCGAAAGCCGCCCGGTAAAGAGCTGCGAACCACCCCAGACAAAGCCATAGGTGCCCACGATCCAGCCAAGCTCGGTCAGCGTCGCGCCGCGTTGGACGAGGAACACGGGAAACAGCGCCCAGACCAACGCATCGACGAATTTCTCCACCAGCCCGGCCTGACTGATTGCGAAAAGCCGCCTGTCGCGCCAACTCATCAGCGCAAACACCTCTCCCGTGCCGGGATGCTGCGAGACACCCTTCGGGTAGCGCGGCATGAAGCTGGGCGGTGCGGCCTTGTGCGCGGCCGTCTCGGCCCGCGCCCAGGGGAGCGTATCCTGGACCCAGACCACGGTCAGCATCAACGCCAGAACAACCACGGTCATGCCGAAGACAAGGAGCCCGGTCCGCGCGCCCAGCCATTCCGCGGCATAGGCCGTCAGGACACCTGCGAGCGCGACGCCCACATAGCCCGAGAATTCGTTCAGCCCCATGGTCAGCCCGCGTTCCTCGGCCCTGGTGATGTCGAGCTTGGCGGTCTGGGTCATCGACCAGCAAAGCCCCTGGTTGATGCCCAGAAGCACAGTCGCGGCGATGATCCAGTTCCAGTCCGGCGCGGCCCAGATCAGCACCGGGATCGGCAGCGCCGCAATCCAGCCCCAGATCAGCACCCGTTTGCGCCCGACCCGCTCGGACCAGCGCCCGGCAACGAAGTTCATCGCCGCCTTCACTGCCCCGAAGGCCACCACGAAAGACGCAAGCAGCAGAAATGAGCCGCGCGCCAGGCCGAACTCGGTCTCAGCGAGCGCCGGCACCACGGTGCGGGTCATGCCGATGGCAAAACCCACCAGCAATACCTGGATCAGTTGGTGGACGACCTGTGCCCGGTTGGCGGACAGACCATGCTGCAAATCGTTCGGTGTCATTCGTCGGTTTCCCCGGTGAAATGTTTCGGGTCTCGAGGCGCGGGCGCGGCGCCCCTTGCGGCCCCGGTGCGACGGGAAGCCCCGCTCCGCAACCCTGGACGCGCTTCAAGCCACGCAGAGACAGCTTTCGATCCCTGCCCGTTCATGCGACTTGCTCACCAAGGCTCGTGGCCAATCCGCGCGCGTTCCAATCGACCATGCCGCATTTAAGTACCTTGACGTCCGCAAAGCCGACATCCTGCAAGAGCCGGGCAGCACCGGCCGACCGCCGCTCGGTGCGGCAAACGGTGATGACCTCGCCCTTGAGCTTGGCCGCAACCGCGTCAATGCGCGCCTCCAGTTCCTCCAGCGGAATGTTGAGCGCGCCGGGGATATGTCCGTGCGGCCCGGTGAACTCGTCTGCCCCGCGTACGTCGAGGATGGTCGGCGGCGCGGATTCGGCCAGCCGCGCCAGGGTGGTCGGGGCGTCGATCCATGCAATGTCGCCGCCGCGCATCCGTTTGATGATCCGGGGAAGGAGGGCGATTGCCGCCAGCAGGCCAAGCGCCAGCAGGCCATAGCGGATGGCGGAACCGTTGCCCTCCAGCGCCTCGCGTCCAGCGAAACCGAGCCACGTATAGGCCAGCGCGCCGGGGGTCATGGTGATGAAGGATGTCACCACGTAGGAAACCAGCGGGATGCGGGTCAGGCCGAACGCATAGTTGCTGAGGTTGAACGGGAAGACCGGCACGAGGCGCACGAAGGCGACGAAACGCCAGCCCTCGTTTTCGACACCGGCAATCATGCGCTTGAGCCGCCCGCCAGCCTTTCGGGCCACCCAGTCGCCCGCCAGATAGCGGGCGATCAGAAACGCGATGCTGGCGCCGATGGTGGCACCGAGCAGGTTGAGGAAGGTGCCCAGAACCGGGCCGAACATCGCGCCGCCTGCCAGGGCAAAGAGCGAGCCCGGGGCAAAGACCACGGTGCCGAGCGCGTAAAGACCGACATAGACCACCGGCGCCCAGATACCAAAGCCGGAGAGCCATGCGTCGAGGAGGGCCGGGTCGAGTTTGTCGCGGTTCAGGGTAACGAGAGCAACCGCCGCCGCCACCGCGACCAGCAAAGCCAGGCGCGGGAAAGTGGATCTACTGAGCATCTTCGGCATCCTTCCGGTCGCGCGGGTCCGGGCCGCTGGCCGGGCCGCGAAACGGTTGGGTCAGCATCTTGTCGAGCCATTGCTCGCGCACGCGGCGGAACTGCTCGAACCCGATTGTCATGCCCTCGTGGCCCTTGGATGGCTGGGCGATATAGGTGCCCAGCAGGCGGTCCCACCACGGCAGGTTGAAGCCGTAATTGCTGTCGGTCTCACGCTGGATCACCGAGTGATGCACGCGGTGCATGTCGGGCGTGACCACGAAGAGCCGCAGCACCCTGTCCACTCCTTCGGGCAGGCGAATGTTGGAATGGTTGAACATCGCGGTGCCGTTCAGCAGCACCTCGAAGATCAGAACGGCCACGGCGGGCGGACCGAGCGCCAGAACGGCGGCCAGCTTGATCCCCATCGACAGCAAGATCTCGATGGGATGGAACCGCAGCCCGGTGGTCACGTCAAACGCCTGGTCGGCGTGATGCATCCGGTGCAGCCGCCACAGGGCGGGCACCGCGTGAAACAGCACATGCTGGAGGTAGATCACGAAATCCAGAACCACGACGGATACCACGATGGCGACCCATCCCGGCACCTGGACAATGTTGAACAGGCCCCAGCCGTTTTCCTGCGCCAGCAGAGCAAGACCCATGGCGACAACCGGAAAGGTCAGGCGCACAAGGATGGTGTCGATGACAACGACACCCAGATTGTTGGTCCAGCGGATGACGCGAGGGATCTCGATCCGGCGGCGTGGTGCGGCAACCTCCCAGACCGCCATGACAACCAGAATGCCGAGGAAAACGGCCAGACGTATGGCACCTTCATTTGTCAAAAGCAGGTCTGTCATGTCTACATCCCTTGCCGATCGTGTGTAACGGCATTACATTCTAGTAATCGCTGGAATGATATAATGATGAGGTCAAGGCATGTCAATCAGTCCGAAACTGAAGCTCTATGAGGCCTTTGCAGGCATCGGTCGGGCGCTGGGGCATGCGCACCGCCTTGATATTCTTGAACATCTCGCGCAAGGCGAGCGCGGGGTCGAGGCCCTCGCGGCGAAGGTCGGACTGACCACCGGAAACACCTCTCAGCATCTGCAATTGCTGAAACACGCCGGACTGGTGGAATCACGCCGGGACGGAAAATTCATCCTGTACCGTCTGAGCGGCGACAGGGTGCTTGGCCTCATTGCGGCCCTGTTTGACGTCGGAGAGCACAATCTCGCCGAAGTGGACAAGGTGCTGCGCGGCTATTTCCATGAACGTGACGCGATGGAACCGGTTTCGCACGAGGACCTGATCGAGCGGTCGCGCGACGGTCTGGTCACGGTGCTGGACGTGCGTCCCGAGGACGAGTTTCGGGCCGGGCATCTGCCCGGCGCGGTCAACATGCAGCTCGAAGAACTGGAAAGCCGCCTGGCGGAAATCGACCCCGGCAAAGAGGTAATTGCCTATTGCCGCGGCCCTTACTGCGTCCTCTCTTTCGAAGCGGTCGCGGCGCTGCGCAAAAAGGGGATTGCCGCGCGCCGGTTGGAGGACGGGCTGCCGGAATGGCGCGCGGCGGGGCTGCCACTCGAGCATTCTTAGACCAGCAGACCAAACGCAACTTTGGCCGCGAGCAGATAAAGCACGACACCGATCAGTTTCTTGACCTGCGCCGGTGAAAGCCTGAAATGCATGATCCGGTTGCCGAAATAGCCGCCGAGGATTGCCGCGACGGTCACGACTCCCAAAAGCCGCCAGTCCATTTCGGTGAAGCCCAGATAGGTGGTGAAGGCCCCGAAGGATGAAAACGGGATCACCATGCCTACCGCAATCCCCGCCTCCTTGGCGTTATAGCCGAGCAAGATCAGCATCGGGATCAGGAGCGAGCCGCCGCCAACGCCCAGAAGGCCCGAGACGATGCCGACACCGCCGCCCAAAGCCGCCAGCAGCGCGGGGCTGCGAAACCGGAACCGCGCCTCGCGTTTTTGAAACAGCAGGAGTGTGCCGCTGGTCACGAGGAAGGCCACAAGCAGCCATTTCACCCAGACCTCGTTGACATGCTGGCTCAGCCAGGCGCCCAGCGGCGTGGCCAGCAGAATGGCAATGATCAGCGGCAGGGTCGCCTTCACATTCAGCACCCCGCGCCTGAAGTTCATCACGCTGGCGGTAATGGTGCTGGAGGTGTTGACGAACAGCCCGATTGCCTTGGCGAGGTTGATCGGCAACCCCGCCACGTTGAACAGCGGCACCAGCGCAATGGCCGCGCCGATGCCACCCATGGAAAACAGCGTGGAAAACCCCAGCGTCAGGGAAAAATACAGGATGTAGTCGTTCATTTCCCTGCCCCCGAAGCGGGCCTACCAGGCTTTGATCATCTCGACCATCTTGGCGTAGAGATCGAGGATGTTGGCCTTCAGTTCACCCTCGGCACCGAGCGCTGCAAGCTGGGTCTCGAGATTTGGGATGGTCACGAACACCTCGCCATCCTTGGCATAGATGCTGATCCGGCAAGGCATCAGCACGTTCAGTTCCGGCTGGGTGTTGAGCAGTTCTGCGGCCAGCGGCGCGTTGCACAGCTCGAAAACGGAGGCATCCTCCTTGATCTCCAGCCCTTTCTGAGCGGGCAGGTTCTTCGAGAACGGGTAATGCTTTTTCAGTTCGAGCCCGATGGCTTCACCGTCCGCCTCGACGCGCGCTTCGATCTCATCGAATGTGCCGGCGGCGGTGTGGGTGAAGACCAGGTCACCCGGGCCTGCCTTTTCGCTTTCCCCCATCATGGACTTCGCCCGCTGCATCATCGACTGGCATTCGGCCCGCATGTCCGGCTCCATCCGCGCCATCATGGATTTGCACTGCTCCATCATGCTCTGGCCCTTCGCCTTCATGTCGGCGTCCATCCTGCCCATCATCTCTTTCATGTTTCCCATCATCGCCGTTCTCCATTCTGGTTTGACATCGCGCCCGAGTCCCCACATTATGTGAGAGACTATTCATATAAGTGATCACGCATATGGCGGATATCATGATCGATTGCGGCGGCGTCAAGTCCCTGAGCGAGATTTTCAAGCTCCTGTCGGAGCCGAACCGCCTGCGCATCCTGTGCGGGCTGGGGCTGGAGTGCCAGTCCGTCGGATCGATTGTCGAGGAAACCGGGCTCAGCCAAACCAATGTCTCGTTCCACCTGCGGCTGTTGCGCGAAGCGGGGTTGGTCCGCCCGGAGAAGCGCGGGCCGTTCGTGTACTATTGTCTGCCCAACCAGAAACTTCTGGAGCTTCTCGAGGATTTCCGCGCGTGGACAGAAACCCTCGAAAGACCAGACCAATGCAAGGAGGCCGGGTGACGGCCAACGGATATGCGTCCCAGGCCGCCCCGCTCTTGACATTGCTCGGCAGGAAATGACGGACATATCCGGCGCATGTCGCGTCTCAGATCCTCCTTGAGATCGTCCAATGCGTCAGCCGTCCGGAAATGTCTGCTGTCTCGGTCTGGATGCTGGCGAACCCGGCCTTCGCCAGTTCTTTTTCGACCTCGGCGACCGAGGGGAAGCGATAGATCGTGTCCGGATAATCCTTCAGCGCGCGCGCGTCCGCAGACGAGCGATAGCACAGCAGGAACCGCCCCCCGTGGATGAGGATGCGAAACGCTTCGGCCAGATGGGCGGCCGGGCCGGACCAGAAATACACCGTGTGCACCGACAGCGCCTTGGAGAAACGGTTGTTCGGCGAAGGCAGGTTCGCACTGTCGGCACAATGAAACGACAAGCGCGTATCCCAGACCGCCGCGCGGTTTCGTTTTCGCGCAAGTCGCACCATGACGCCGGAAAAATCGACACCCACGCCACGCGACAGCCGCACCATGCGATCTGCGTATCGCAGCGTCTCACCATGCCCGCATCCGATGTCGAGCAGACTGTCGCCATCTTCAAGGTCCAGCAGATCAAGCGCCCGTCGGTTCTCGGCCCGCGTTTCCCGCGCCATGACACGGGCGACGACACCACCAAGAAGCCCGGTCGGGCAACGGCTCTGACGCGCGATGAACTCGGGTTTGGTCATTTGATCCGTCCTTCCGTGGCAAGGTGGGAGGCCGAACTTCGAGACCGTGAACGCATCGGCCTCTGACACGCTGCGCGGTGAAACTCTGCGTGGTAACCCGGATGCTCCGTTCCCATCAGACGGTCCCACCAGGTGAAGTAAAGGCCGAGGTTGTATCCTGCATGGGCGTGGTGCAGATCATGATGGGTGACGGTTGTCATCCAGTCGAACAGCGGTTTGCCGTGCCGGTTGGCCGGAAAGAGTTCATAGCCGGAATGCCCGATGGCATTGCGCAACATCATGTGCGTGACAAAGATCAGGATCGCCACCGGGTGCGCCGGCAGAACCAGCAGGATGAGCGGAAGGTAGACGGCGTTCACAACCGCCTCGCCCAGATCGAAGCTGTAGGATGTGAACGGCGTCGGATTGTGCGACTTGTGATGCAGCCGGTGAAACCGCCGGAAGAGCGGAGGATAGTGCAACAGCCGGTGCGACCAGTAGAACCAGGCGTCATGCGCGACGATCAGAACCGCCGTGCTGAGACCAAGATAGATCCAGCCATATGCGCCGATCTCGGTGTAGATCGGCACGATACCGGCCTCGGCTCCAAAAACGATCAGCGTGCCGTTCAGCGCAAAGACAAGAACGGTTCGCAGACTCGCGAGGATTTCGCGGCGGATTTGGCCTCGTGGCGGATGGGAAGCCCGGATCTTCCGCGAGCGCAGCCGGGCAGCAAGAACCAGATTGACGGCCAGGTAAACTCCGCCGGCACCGACGACGTAGCGCAGCAGGTCCGTGGCAAAGACACCGGAGAAGATTTCGGCGAGGTGAGAGAAAAGGCATTGGTCTGTCATGTGGATATCCTGATGGCGGGTTCTGGAATCCAACTGGAACAGGTTTTCGAATCGCTCTCGCCGAATTTGAAAGATGCAACGAAAATCGAGAGATCGGCGTCGATCGTTCGAAATCGGCGGGTCCGTTCCTGTTGACTGGCAGGTGCCATCGGTCTTCTTTCAAAACATGGAGGACATTGCGACGAGACTTGACCTTTTCTTGAGGGGCGGTGCGGCAACCGCGCTCGTCTTCTGTGCGCTTGTGTTTCTTGGCGAGCGCAGGCTTTGGCCACGCGGTCTGTCAGTGCCAGCGCTGTGCCTCGGTCTGGGCGCCTATTTGCTGGTATCGACGCCTAACACCGGCCTTCAAGGGTCAGGGGCGGAGGTCTCGCTCGTTCTGTTCGCAGGGGCGGTGCCGGTTCTGGCGGTCTGGGCGGCAGCCGAGATATTCTTCGACCGACCTGTATTCCGGCCCTGGCACGGATTGCCGGCAGTCGCGATTGTTCTGGGAGCATGGGTAGCTCCGCTGTTGCCATTCGCTGGCTTGATCAGGGGCATCCTTGTCGTCGTGTTGTACGCGGCTTTGCTGTTCATAGCGTTGTCGACCGCAACGGATGACCTGGTCGAAACCCGCCGCCGTTTCCGCAGATCGTTCGTGGCCCTCATGGCCCTGACCGGTATCGGGATCTCGATCGTCGAGCTTCTGAAGCTCGATGCCAATCTGCCTTCCGTGGTATACCCGCTCCACGCTCTGGTTTTTCTGCTGCTGACGCTCTTGTTTCTGTCCTGGGCGACACAGCTTGCACCTGATCTCTGGCCCCAGCGTCGGCAGCACATCGAGTTACCTGGGACACAGCCTTCTGCTGCCGATGCAGCGGTCATGAAGAGAATCGAGGGGGCGATGTCGGAAGGCGTCTGGCGCCAGGAGGGGCTGACGATAGGCAAACTTGCGACAGCGGTGAATGCTCCGGAGCACCGTGTTCGGCGTGCGATAAACAAAGGCCTCGGATACAGGAACTTCGCCAGTTTCATCAACGAACGGAGGATCGAAGCGGCTCGAAATATGCTCTCGGATCCGGTTCGTGCAGATATGCCGGTCCTGTCCATCGCCTACGATGTCGGCTTTGCCTCGATCGGGCCGTTTAACCGCGCGTTCCGGGAAATTACCGGACAATCCCCGACCGAGTTCCGTCAGTCTCAGGCCGAACATCACGCAAGAGGCCGCTGGTAACAGGCTTGCCGAGTTTTCGACGACCAATCTCGGACGCAGATAGACCAGTTTGAGGAAGAAACCTTTTTCGGGTTGTTGTGGATCCATGGGGAGCCTCGCTCAACCGATCTTCGTGCCCCAGAAGGACGTGTGATCGGCGGCGAAATACCCATCCTGCGCCCGGAAATAGCCCTGCAATTCAACGGTATCGCCTGCGATCAGCGGTGCCATAGTCTGCAACCAGAGCGCGGTGGCTTCCGAGACATGCGCCCCGCTGATCTCGCCGCGCGATCCTCGGATTTCGGTCGTGCCATTCAGCACGAGCCGCCCGCTCATGCGGGCCGCGGTGCTGGCGTTGACCTTGAAGAGCAGCGTCGCGCCGAAGAGGTAGGTGCCGTCCACGGGCGCCGTGAACAGGTTGGCCCCGGCATCAAACCCGCCTTGGTCGTTGTAGTCGGTGTTGTTCAGCCCGATCTTCGTCCAGGTCCCGACGCCGACGTAGTTGTCGTAGTTGGTGTAGGCCTTGAAGCGCGGGAGCCGGGGCTGGTCGACGATCCCGCTCGCGTTGTCGATGAACAGTCCATCGAAGAAGGTGCTGCCGTCGGCCGAGACCGCGAGGCGGAACTGGTCGGAGCCAAAAAGACCGAGAAGCGCCTTGGTTGTGAAGCCCGTCTGCAGCGTGAGGCCGAGATCGTCACCCGCAGCCTCCTTGTTCATGGTGTAGAACAGATCGCCGGTGCCGCCCTCGGCCACGGTCTTCGCCGTCCAGAGCGCCGCATTGAGTTTGGCCGAGAACGGGTTGGCTGCGTCCGCCGTAGTGCCGAGCCCAAGCAGCGCAAGGTTCTGCAGCGCGGGCGGCGTGGTACTGACCCAACCTGACCCGTCGTAGACCAGCAGCAGTCCCTCGTCCTCCATCCACGCTCGCCATCCCGTGCGCGGTGGAAGGCGCAGCCAGGCGCCATCGGTCCAGAGTGCGACGTTCAGGTCCCAGCCCGCCCAGTCGCCCGTCGCGCCCGAGCCGACGATGTAGCGGTCGCCGTCGGCCGGGCTGCCTGGCGGCGCGGTGAGATCACGGTCGAGCACTGAAAGTTGTACGAGCCCGTCGAGCAGCCGCAGGGCGTCGTTGTGGGTGACATGCTTCTGGGCCTGCGCCGCGAGGATGTAGGGCAGCAGCAGGTTGGTTGTGGTGTCGGACATTGTGGTCCCTCAGAATGTGAGCGTGACTGTTTTGGCCGCGCCTCGCCCAGTTAGCGCGGAAAGCTGGAAAATGTGGATGGTCAGCGTGTCGCCCGGAGCGAGCAGCCCGCCCCAATCGGCCGTTTGCTGAGCGGCCGAGTAGATTGCGCTGGTCGAAGAGGTGATCAGCGTACGTTTCACGTCAGCCCCATCGAGTATCTCGACCTCATAGGCCTCGGTTTCTTCAACGAGCGGGACCTCCACCGCGCCCCAATTGTCAGCCGCGAGGGCCCTGGACCGGCGTGTCCAGCGGATTGTCAGATCGCCGGGCGTTCGCGGCTTACGCCAGGGTTGCTCGACATGCGCGACCGAAAACGGTCGCAGCCCCGCACCCAACGGCGTGAAACTGGCTGCGACATAGGTCTCGTCGCTGACAGACCGGCTGGCGGGGCCGATGCGCCAGTTCCAGGGAAGCCCGAGGTCGGCCTCCGTCACCGGCAATGACGCCAACGCCTCATCCAGCACCACGACCCGCGCGCCCGCAGGGGCCGGGTTGACCATCGCGCTTTCGGTCCCACGTTGCCCGCGCAACAGGCGCGTCAGCCGATACCGACCCGGCGCGATCAGCTCGGCCTCGCCTGCCTGGACGATTTCCCAGCTGCCAGTGCCAGTTTCCACCGCCAGCGCATTGGCGCCGCCGAACAGTATAAGGTCGGTGACGCTTTCCAGCGTGCCGGACAGCAGATCGACCACCAGCGCATTGCCGAGATCGAAGCGCGAGGTGGGGCCGGAATGAAGATCCGAGACCAGCGTGCCGATCCGGGCGCGGCTGCCAAAGCTTGTCAGCAGCTCGAACCCATCGCTCGACGGGCTGCGAAACACCGCCATCTCCCCCGGCCATGGCACGGCATGGGCGGCAATGAACGGGCGATGCGCGGATTGATCCTCGGTCAGTTGCGGCAGATCCATCAGCACAACCTCGGGCGCGCCGAACACCACGGTTTGCGAAAGCGATGACGGTTGTGGTGATCCCGGCGGGAGGTCGTGGGCATCCCGGTCCTGGCGCACGGCTTCTATGCCGCGTGCATCAGCATCGGCGATGGAAACCAGCCGCAGCGGCACCTGTCGCCCATCATGCTCCAGCGTCACGACATCCGCCGGATCGAGCGCCAGTCGCGACGGTGGCAGGCGAAAGGCAGCTGTCTCGCGCCCGGTCCAGGCTTCCATCAGCGCCCGGCGACAACGGCGTTCGGCTTCTTCGGGCGGGACGGCCATGGGGAAGCTCTCCGAGGCGATCCGGGAAGTGTCCACGGTGATGCGGCGCGCCTCGACAAGGGCGGCGTCGTAATCCTGGTCCGCGCGTGCCACCTGCCATTTGAGCGCCTGGGGCAGTTCGGTTTCCTGCGCCCGGGTCAGTTCCAGCACATCGCCGTCACGAGCCGCCACTAGGTCGTCGGGTGCAATGATTAGGGCTGATGCCCGCCCCCGCATGATGAAACGGATCACGCCTTCGGTCTCGACCGCGTCGAACCCGAAATGCCGCGAAAGCGTGGTGATCGAGGCCCGCGGGCTTTCGAGCGCACCAATCGCGTATCCCTCGACCGCGCCCCAGAGGCCGGTGACGTCAATCCAGGCCTCGGGCATTCCGGCCCGCAGGCAAAGGTGCCGGACCAGAGCAGCGAGCGATACAGCCCCCAGGCGTCCGGTCAGCCAGTGGCCAAGCCGCCAGTTCGGCCCGTCTGTCCAGACATCGGTGAGTTCGGGAAAGAACGGATAGGGCCGTGCGTCCCAGGTCCAGGCGGCGCATTCGGGAACATGCACCATACGGTCCCCATAAACTGACGACATCGGGTTGTTGGCGGCCACGTCCCAGAACAGATATGTCGCCTCCAGATAGGCTCTCTGAATCGCGTCATCCCGCCAACCCCGTGAGAAATGCGGCGTCAAGCCTTCCGAGGATTTCGGGTCGAAGAAGACGTTAGGCTGGTTTGTGCCGCGGTCGATGGCAGGGCAGCCGAGTTCCGTGAAGCGGATCGGTTTGGACTGCGGAAGCCACGGGGTGGTGCCACGGTCGCGGGAGGTGATCCAGCCAGCCAGCCCATGCACGTCCTCCCCCGGCACGGACGAATAGGGGCCGACGCGCAGTTGCACGGTCGTGTCGGTGATCGGCGCGACCCAGCTGAATGTCAGCCGCCAGATCCCGCCGCCGATGTCGGTAAGGGCGAGATCGAAGATGTCCGGATCCGAGGTATATGGCGCCGCGCCGGAGAAATCGTCGATCCGGACTTCCTTGTTCGGCGCCCCGGTCAGGTTGACATAGATCCGGGCCCTGCCCGACGTTCCCGGCTTGAGGAGCACGCCGGTCTCATAGGTCTCGCCCGCCACCACCAGATCCTGCGCCGAGGCCGATTGCGCGAAATCGTTGGACCCGTCGATGGCCGCGATCCTAGCGGCCGAGGTGAACAGGCCGAAACCTTCCGGGCTGGGCGACACGGTGGCTGTCGTCGGTGACCAGGTCGCGGGTGCGTCGCCGTCGGGGATGGGATTGGTGCGCAGACCGCCCTGGCGGTCGTGATGTGGTCGCGACCACCAGGCGCGCAAATCCTTGTAGCGGAACACCCATGGCTTGCTGGCCGCGCCATCGGTAATCGCGGTGCGGACCTGAGCGGTGCGATCCGCCGCGCTGGCATAGAACCAGTCGAAGCCTTCCCCGCCCGCGAGGTTCCCCTGCAGGTAGGCCCGGTCGTAGATCGCGGGCCAACCCTCGGCCGCGTCGGCGTGCTCGAAGCCGTCCCGCCAGTCGGAGAGCGGCATGTAATTGTCGATGCCGATGAAATCGATCTCCGGATCGGCACAGAGCGGATCGAGGTGGAAGAACACGTCCCCCGAACCATCGCCCAGCTGGTGCCCGAAATACTCGCTCCAGTCCGCCGCATAGCCAATCTTCGTCCCCGACCCGAGGATCGAGCGCACATCCGCGAGCAGGTCCCGATAGGCCTGCACGGCGGGATAGGTGCTGGCGCCCGAGCGGATCGTGGTCAGCCCCGGCATCTCGGTGCCGATCAGGAAGGCGTCGACGCCGCCCGCGGCGGCGCAGAGATGGGCGTAGTGCAGCACCATGCGGCGCAGGCCCCAATCGCCGGGCGTGCCCGTCCACGAAACCGACTGACCCGAGACGCTGAAGCTCGCGGGCGCCGCCGCGCCGAACAGCGCCGCGACCTGGCTTTCCGCCGTCGCCGTCTTGTCCACGGTCCCGGCGAATCCCGCGGCCGGAGAACAGGTGATCCGGCCGCGCCAAGGGAAGACTGGCTGACCCGTCTCCGCGGCGTTGTCGGAATACGGGTTCTGCAGCGCGTTGCCGGGCGGCACGTCCATCAGGATGAAGGGATAGAAGGTGACGCGCAGCCCGCGCGCCTTCATCTCCTGGATCGCCTGCACCACCGCGAAATCGGCCGGCGTGCCGCCATAGACGGGGCGATCCTGATCGTCGCGGCTGACCAGAAAGGCATTGGCGCGGTTGACGCCATTCACGGACCAGGCCGACGGTGTGGTGTTCTTCGCGGTGACCTCGACACCCGGCCGCACCTTGCAATGACCTGCCCGCAGATCGTCGCCGAACCAGGCGACCACCAGCGACACGCTCTCGACCTTGGGAGCCATGGCCTGCAGCCGGTCCAGCGCCACCACCATGTCGGCGGTATCGGTCAGCGCGTTGAGGTTCTCGGGCTCGGACGAACCGCCGCTGCCCTTCCGGATGCCCTGCGTGGCATAGGCGAACTCGCCGGATGCCGGGATCATAGTGACAGCTTGCGTGAGACCCTCCGCCGTGTCGGGATCGGCCAGCGGGCGGAACACCTCGAAACTCAGTTGCGGGATGCGGTTGCCGTAATTCCCGAGCGGCAGGTCCTCGAAAACGACATAGGCGGTACCGCGATAGGCGGGCGTATTTGCCGCGCCCATCTTCGCCGAAATGAACGGATCGGCCGCCTGGCTCTCGTCGCCAGGATACCAGCGCCATGTGACCCCGGCGGTGTCCAGCAGTTTGCCATCGGCCCAGATGCGGCCAATGCCGGTGATCGGACCCTCGCAGAGCGCGACGGCGAAGCTCGCATAGTAGAAGTATTCAGTTGTCTTGACCTTGCCGCCACCCCCGCCGCCCTTGCCGCCGCCCTGCGTGGTCGTCTTGGTCTCCTCGCGGAAATCCGTCGCCCAGACGATATTGCCGCCGATCCGCATGCGGCCGTAAAGGCGCGGGATCACCGCCCCTTCGGTGGCCGAGGTGATGCGCAGATTGTCCATCCGCGCGCCTTCGATGCGCTGGGTCGGCGCGAGCGACGAGATGATCCAGCTGTCGACGACCGATCCGATGGTGGAGCCGATGAAACCGCCGATGGTGGCTGCACTGACGCCGAGGATAGCGCCACCAATGCTGCCGCCAATGGCAGCACCAGCGGCACCGAGGACGAGGGTAGCCATGGGATAATCTCAGCGTTGCGGAAACATAAAGGCGAAGGCGATGCGCCGCCGCCAGGACGGGGTGAGCGGCTCCTCAATCACGCCGAGCCGCTCGTAGGCGTGGAGGAAGGCATCAGGCCCGGTGAGGATCCCGACATGCTTGGCAATGGCGCGGGGCATCATGCGGAACAGGACCAGCGCGCCCGGAACGACGTCAGCAGGTGCGATCTCCAGCATCATGCGCCGCGCGCCCTCGGCCAGTACCTCGCGCGGTACGGTCTCGCCCCAATCCCGGCTGTAGGGCGGGATCGGGAACGGCTCGGGGCCGACGACCTCGCGCCAGACGCCGCGCGCCAACCCGAGGCAGTCGCAGCCAACGCCCCGAAGGCTGGCCTGGTCGTGATACGGCGTGCCCAGCCAGGACCGCGCTACCTTGATAACCCGCTGTGGTTTGGCAGCATTCAAAGCACCGCCCCCTCGTGCCCACCATCCTTGGTGGCATAGCGGAGAACCGCGTCTTGGCCGGGGATGTGCGGGAAGCCACGAAAGTTGACGGTATTTGCGAACTTCGCGCCGCAGGTCTCCAGGCGCTTGTCGCAGCCTGCGCGGACAATGAAGGCGTCACCGCCAGTGATGGACCGCACAGGCGCTTCGAGCAGCGTCATCACCGCGATGGCATCCGTCAAATCATGTGAAATGACCTCAGCTCTCCGCCCGACATTTGCCCCGCTGGTCCATTCAACGGTGCCAAACGTAAACCAGCCCGAGGTAAAGCCGCCGAGGCCCGACGCAGTGAACGCCCGGTCTCGCAATAGATCGATAACGCCGCCTGTGCCCTTGAAGGTGGACCCCTCGAGATCGACCCCACAGCGTCCGTCACCAAGGGCCGCATCACAGGGCGCCTGGAAGGTCCGCCCGACCGTCTGGCCGAGGACATGGGCGAGCGAACGGACCTCTGCCACAAAGGCGAGCCGCCCGCGCCGGATCTGGCCGATGGCGCCGCGGCGCATCAGGACGCGCTGGCCGGTGTCCGCCCAATTAACTCGCCAGACCTCGACCTCGGCATTGTCCCAGCGGCCGTCGAGAATGTCGGTCTCAGTGATCCGGTCCGAGGTCAGCACGCCCTCGGCGTCCTGCGCATCGACCGACAGGTCCGAGCCCGAGCGCACCTCGGACGCCGTCAGCCCGCTCTCGGGCTCGAAGCTAGTGCCGTCGAAGCTGAGCGTCCGGTCGTGATCGGTAAAGCCGAAGGTGACGTCGTCGGGGCGGCTGATCCGCCAGCACCAGGCAAGCGTGGTCGTGCCCTCGTCGAGATGGTCCTGCAAGGCGGGCGAGAGGGATTTCATCGGCAGGTTCCCGTCATCCTGTCATTAAGATCAGCAATCCAGTCCGCCCAGTCCGGCGGAACCTCTGCGACGGTCTCGGCAGCCGGCCGGGCGAGCCGCGCCTCGGCATAGGAGGCACATCCCGCATCACCAACGCCCATCGTTGCGGCGCAGCCGGTCAGCAGGATCGCCAGCGCCGCGGCCATTGCGAACCGCGTCGCGACCCCTCTCGACGCGCTTGCTCTTTTCTTCTGTAGCATCGCGTTCGGCCTCCCGTTTGCCTTGGCGTTCGCCTTCCGCACGCCCCCAGATGCGGCCGAGGACGACGCCGCCGACCGCGCCCAGAGCCGCGACCAGCCAGATCAGGAGATCAGCCATCGTCCCGCTCCCCGCGCGCGGCGGCGACGCAGAGGGCTGCGACGAAGACGCCGAGGCAGCCGCCCACGACCAGACCGACGAGAAACTCAAGCATCGCCGCGGAACCCGCGCTCGATCCGATCGCGCAGACCGATCAGGCCCAGACCGAGGAACATCAGGCCCGCCGGCGAGGCATCGCCCGAGCCGGCGAGCAGCGCGACAAGGCGGGACACTTCCCCGAGCGGCCCGGTGGCGGGCAGCGCGAGAGAGGCGATTCCAGTGAGCATGGCGAGCAGTCCCGCCCACCAGGTCAAGGAGTTGGGGCGAACGTAGCGCATGGGATCAGGCCCTCCGGATCAGAGTGGAGAAGAAGGCGACCAGCCGGGCGAGCCAGCCGGTCGGCGTATCGGGTTCAGGATCGCGGTCCTGCGGCTGCGGTGTTGGAGGTCGCCGTAGCAGGGTCAGCGCCTCATCCTCCGTCAGGCGACGGATCGGTCGGGAGAAGTCGACGCGGCCGCTGCGATCCACAGACCAGACCGGGATCGTGCCGCCGGGATAGCGGCCATGGCGGAACAGGTCGCGCTCAGCCTCCCGGCGGGGAATGATCGAGGCCGGTCTCCGCCAGTTCAGAAACGCGTCGGCGGCTGCAACGCGATTGCCGTCATTGAGGTGTCGGGTCAGCGCGGCCTTGGCGATCCCGCCGGTGTTGTAGTGGAAGCTGACCAGCGCATCTAACTCGTGAGGCGCCAATGGCACCTTCACGGCGCGCAGGACGGCCGCCTCGTAGCGCGCGAGGTCGGCGCGGAATACCCGGAACGCCTCACGGATCCCGCCATCGAGATCGGCGGGCATGCCGCGCGGCATGGTGGCCGGATCGGGCGGCCCGGCCGCGGCCGTGTGGCCGATGCCGAAGGTCCAGACCTGTTTCACATCGAGATAAGGTCCGGGCACGATACCTTCGTGCCGGACAAGGGCCAGGAGGCCCCGGTCAGTCATTTGCATGAGATTACCTCAGGAGCGAGAGAACGAGGATGAGCGCGGCGACAGCGAGGCCGATGCGCAGACGGTGGGCAAAAGCCGCTCGAGGGTCGGCCGGGTCGCAGCGGAGGGAGCGCGCGAGGCGAACGAGCTCATTCATCGCCGTCGCCCAGTTTGGCGCGGCGTAGGCGGGCGAGCAGCATCTCGATGAAGGCCGGGCCGAAGACCCCGACGAGATAGGCGGCTGACCCGGCTGCTCCGCCAGCCGGAATGGCCTCGGGCTGGAGCCCCAGCCGCGCCGTGATGACGGCCATCGACAGGCTGCCCATCCCGGCCGCGATCAGCCCGCCGAGCAGGATGTGCCGCAGCGCGTCGCGCAGCCGCATCTTCGTCGTCAGTGCGTTCGTTGCGCCGCCGAGCGCGCGCCAGATGGCAAGGATCACGGCCGTGGAGGCTCCGAGTTCTCGGAGAACCGCTGCCAGGAATCCGGTCTCTTCATTCATCGCCGGATCTCCAGAAGCGGGATGGAGGTGATCGAGCCGAGCCGCTCGAGATCAAGCGTCACGTCGAGCGCGTCAGTGTCGAAGCGGACTGGCACGTCGAACTGGAACCCCGCGGTGATTGCGACACCGGAGACCGGCGCGGCGCTGAAGGTGACAACGCCGGTCGTGGTGTCGACGGACCAGCCGACGAGCTGCTCTGCGCCATCGAGGGCGACGCGGACCGTACCGGCGACCGGCTTGGTGATCGTGCGTACCCATGTCTGGCTGCCCGAGGCGTAGCGCTTCACCAGCTGGAAGGCGGTCGTCGTGTCATCGCCGGTGCCGATGGCCTGATCGGTCGGGGTTGGCGTCTGGGACGGCAGGCAGGACTTGTGGTCGCCCCAGTCCTTGAACCGGAAGCCATGGAGCCGTCCGTTGCGAGCTTCAAAGAACGCGACGACCGCCGCCAGATCGTCCGCGCGACGGATGCCGTAGGCGACATCGTAGCGGCGGCGCGAGTTGGCCCAGCTGGCGTTGCGCTCCTCGTCGCCCGAGGCGAGCTCGACGATCTGCGTGCGGCGTTCCGGACCTCCGCGTGCGCCCCGGCTGATGTTGTCGGGAAACCGGACCTCGTGAAATGCCATTACATGCCCCTCCGCCCGAGCGACACCGCGCGAGCGATGTCGGCCGCGACCTGTGTCCGCGACTGTCGGAAGCTTTCGGCGTCGCGCGCCATGATGGTGACATTCACGCCACCGGCTGCGCCGTAGCTCTGAGCTTCGCGGCGAGACAGCACGCGCTCGCCGCGTTGCAAGATGGCCGGAACTTCATCGTGGCGCAGCCCCGCCACACCGCCAGAATGCATCCGGGGCGCGGCCGCAAAGGCCATTGCCGGAACTATCCGCGAGGGGCCCGCCGAGCCGACCATGCCGCCCGCATGCAGGATGTTCGCGAAGATCCCACCCGCGCCGCCGAGCACGCCGGACAGCGCATTTGCGATTGGCCCGAGGATGAACCGGCGCGCCGCCAGCTTGGCGAGATCGGCCAGCAGTGAGGTGACCAGATCGCGAAAATCCAGCTTGCCGGTCTTCACGAAATTGCCGACTGCGTTTTCAGCGGACTGAAATGCGCTGACGAGGCTCTGACCGATGTCCCCGCCAATTTCGCGCGCCTTGCTGGCATAGTCGCTGAGCGCTGCGGTGACCGCCTGCCAGCCGGAAACTGCGGCGTCGGTGTCAGGTTCGGCTGCAGCGGCAGCAGCCCCGGCCGCTGCGCCCGCACCGGCAGCGGCGCGTCCGGCATCACCAAGGGCTGTCTCAAAGCGGTCAGCTGCGTTGGTCGCCTCGGTCAGCGCGTCCGCGCCACCTTCATCGCTGCCCCGCACCGCATCGCGCAACGCCTGCCAACTGGCGAGCGGCGCGCGTGCCCCCTCGGCCAGATCGCGCGCGGCACCGCGATAGGTATTTGCGGTGGCGAGCGCAGTATTGGCCGCCTGGGTGAGCCCCAGATCGGGGGCTGTGAGCGGGTTGTTCTCGAACGCCCGGTCAAACGCGGATTGTGCGGCGGTGGTTGCGGCGGTCGCGGCACCCTCGAAGCGGTTCTCGATCTGGCCCAACTCAAGATCGGGGATGATCGAGATGCGCCGCTCGGAGCCGAGCGCTTCCAGCCCCTGATTGATCCCGCCGATGAATGTGTTGATGCGCGAAACGACGCCATTCAGCATTGCCTCGACACCGTCGATCAGGCTGTTGGCCGCCTGAAACGCCAGATCGCCGATGGCGGTCGGGAGCATGCCCCAGATTGCCTTGATCGCCTCATATGCCCCCTCAAACGTGTTCGCGGCCGTGTTGCCAAAAGCCACGACGCTCTCGATGGCGTTCTGCATGCCCGCCGCGGCATCGGCCTTCAGGTCGAAGAACATCGCCGTGGCCGCAGCGCCCGCCGCTGCAGCGCCCATCTTGATGCGATCCCAGACCTCGACGGCGAGGTCTTTCAGGAGCGACATCGCTTCGCCAAACCCACCCGCGCCGGAAACAAGGCGGGTGAACTGGTAGACAAGCTCGCCCGCGCCAACGATCAACGCCCCGATGCCGGTGCGGATCAGCGCGCCGCGCAACAGGACCAGCGCCGTGGCGAGCCCACGGACCGACAGGGCAGCAACCGCCATCCCGGCGACCCAACGCCCTGCAAGAAAAGCCACAAACGTGGCGGCATAGGTGGTTAGACGGCCGATGTTGTCGAAAAGGCCTCGGATCGCGATGCCGAGAGGCCCGGTGCGGCTGGCCACGGCCGCCATGGCATTCGCGACCGCTTCCAGCGCGGGTGCCGCAGCGACCGCCAGCTGGTTCGACAGCCCGCGCCAGATCAGCCCCAGCCTTGAGATGGCGTCGTTCGTCCGCTCGATCTGGTCGGCATCCTGCTCCGATACGACGACGCCGAAGGCCAGAACATCCTCTGTCGCCTGGCGCAGCGTCGCGGTGTCGATCCGCGACATCGCTATGGAGCCTTCCTCGCCGAAAAGCTGGCCCGCGACGGCGGCGCGTTCTGCGGCGGGCACGAAACTTTCGATTGCCGCGTTGATCGCGCCCACACGTTGGTCAAGCGGCAGGGCGATCAGCTCGGTGGCCGAGAGCCCGAGCCGATCCAGCGCGTCGGCAGCAGGTCCGGTCCCGGCGGCCGCCTGGCTGAGACGACGCGTCAGATCCTTGGTGGCCTGTTCGATGCCGGACATCGACACGCCCGCCAGCTCGCCCGCCCGCTCGAGGGTCTGGATCGAGGCGACGGTGGTGCCGAGGGACTGCGCGAGCTTCGCCTGCGCATCCACCGTCTGCAGGCCGGAGCGGATCATCGCCACACCAGCAGCGGCAGCGGCTGCCACTGCCGCTGCGGCGGCTACGGCAACCCGGCGCGAAAAGGCGGCAAGCCGGGTATTCGCGGCCTCCATCTCCTGGCTGAGCCGACCGAAGCCGCGCGCCCCTGCCTCGCCGACGCCTTCCAGCTCGGCGCGCACCTGTCGCCCGCCGACCGCGGCGAGGCGGACGCTGACCCTCTTCTCAGCCATGGGAGTGATCCATCTGTTCGTTGAGCTTGGCGACCATCACCGCTTCGATCACGGGCAGCAGTTCGGCCATGGCGATCTGCGGCACGCCGAGGGCGTCACCGAGCGCGAGCGCGGCCGACATGTCCCAGCCGATCACAGCACCGGGCAGGACGCGCAGTTGGCCGCCGAGACGACCGACCAGGTCCCAGACCTGCCAACCCTCCGGAGTTTCCGGACGGTTCAGTCGCGCCGGGCAGTCTTCGCACGCCGTTTGGCAGGCGTCGCAGTAGCGCTCGCCCCCGCCGAAGGACCATTCGGCGAGAGCGCGGAGGCGTTTTTTTCCTGTTCCAGCAGCAAGCCTTTGGACACATAGGTCAGCTGGAACGCCTCGAAGATCGGCCAGATATCGAGAAGCGCGTCGATGGCGTCCGGGCTCGGGTCGATGGGATTGCCGTCCGCATCTCCGATGCCCTCCCAGGCGAGCACCGCACGGCGAGCCAGCGCCTTGGCGAAGGCGACGGCGCGCTCCTCGTCAGAGGCCTCCTCGGGAACGGCCTCGACGGCCGGATCGCTGCGCGTCGCCACCATCAGCGCGGTGGTCAGCGGGCGGAGTTGCACCCGGACGCCAGGGGCGAGGTCGTGCCAGCGGGGGGCGTTCGTCAGGTCGAGCGTCAGCATCAATAGGTCTCCACATCGTTCACAAGGGTTGCCGTGCACATCCGGCCGACGACGCTGTCGCGGGCGGCCTGCCAGTCGAAGGTGGCCTGCACGCCCTGTGGTCCAGAAATCTCGATGCGCGGGCGCGGCAGGTAGACGGCGTGCACACTAAAGGTGAAGCTCTCGCCAGAGGGCAGGACGTAGGCGAATTCCAACTCGCAGGGATCGCCATTGATCGCCTGTGTCACCAACGTCTGGTCGGCGAAGCGCACCTCAATGGAGCCGGTCAGCGCCGCAATGGACGGGTCCGCCCCATCAATGCGGCCGTCCGAGCGGATGGTCTCGATCCGGTCGAGGTTGTTGGCGTAGGTGATGTCGGCCGAGACCACATTGCCGAGGGCAGACCCGTTGCGCGTGATGGCTCCGTTGAAATGGCCGAAGCGCTGCAATTCAAGAGCAGCTGGCGTCCCGGCGCTGGTCGTCGTGCCGACGGTCTCGCCTTGTGCCACCAGCCGGGCCGTTGCGGTCAACAGCCCTGAACGCTGCATCTGCCAGGTGATCTGGTCGAGCACGCATCCGGAATACATCGCATAGCGCGGCACCTCGGGCATGCCGGTCTCGATGGACATGCTGGGCAACGTCCAGGAGCCCGACTGGAACTCATGCGTCCAGGGGCCGGTGCCGGTCGTGATTGGGTCGCCAAAGGCCGCCTTCAGCCAGAAACCGAAGGCCTCGGCATCGAGCGGCACGACGACATCGCCATCCGCCGTCACTGCATCCTTGATCGGCGCCAGCGGATCACGGCCGTAGCCCAGAAGTTCCGAATTAAGCAGCGGCTGCTCTGCGCCAAGCGATGTGCTGGTGAAGGGCATCTTGGTGAAGCCGCCCACGGGCGGCGTTCCATAGGTCGTCTCGAACGCAAGCGCCATCTGCGCCCGCGCCCCTTGGGCTCGTGCCATCGTGTTCTCCTCAGGTTTTCGGGGTCAGCCGAGCGGATCGGCTGTTGAATAGTGCAGCACCACTGGGATCACGGCAGCCTTCAGGCTTGCCGCGCCTTCGACCGGCAGATCGACCGGGCGTGGCGCTTCTGCCTCGACCCAGTCGCAGAGGCCGCCTAGCGTGCGGTCGGCGGCGATGGCTGTGCCGATGCTGGCGGTCAGCGTGTCGAATGCGACGTCACGGGCGGTGCCCTGAACGACCGCCTCGATCTCGGCGCGGTGTTGGTAGTGGTAGCGCAACGGCGACAAAGTAACCTCGGGCTCCCCCGGCTCGCCATCGCGCAGGATCAGCAGACCATCGGCCGGGACACGCTCGGGTAGCACGTCACCGCGCAGGGCGGTGGCTGGCAAAGCCGAGAGCCGCGCGTGCAGCGCGGTGAGGATGGTTTCGCGTGGGGTGGGCAATGGATCACCAAGTGATGAGAGACGTCGGACATCGACCAACTTCGAAATCCGGTCGCTCGGCCAATTCATTCAGCAGCCATTGGGTGCCGACGTTATTGATATCAATGTCCCAATTCGCGTGCCCTGCTTCGGCGACAAGATGCTCGTATACGGTGGGATTATCGGTTTCCAGGACCAAACCCACGTCGTTGCGCCAAGCAAAGCGATAACCACGCTCGTCTATAGCCGGTGCCATTGAAAGTCCGTAAATGGTAGTCGGCGTGATTTTGATAGACCAAAGACTGTCGCGGACAATCGGCGTCCCATCCTCCAATCGCGGAACCGCAATTGGCTTCAGGTACGGCCTGCCAAGGTCGAAAACTGCTTCATAGCCGAGGTTTGCGCCGTTCGCGAGCCGTACGCAGGTGCGATATGTGTTGTTGAAGACGATTACGACCCAGAGCGCCACAAGAACGATCGGGATCAGCAGGACACCCAACAGGGCACCAAGCGCCCCGTCATTGCCATTGTCCCTCCCCGAATGTTTCACCCGAACCTGCTGCGTGCTGGATCCGCAAAGATCTGACCCGAGAAGCTTCCAGTCCACCGATCCGTGATCGGATATGGTTCTCCAGTGTGAATGCCCAGACGCTGTGGCCCTGTGGGAGGGAGCCCGACGCGTCCGCGAAGGTAATCTTCCATCGGCCTGTGGATATTTTCGTAGATTGTCTCGCCTAAGTCGATGACCTCCATACCGACATCGGCCGGATCGGCGAATTCATCCTCCAGGTAGAAATCAATTTGCCCCGTGACCGTGAGAATACCGAACTCCGCAACACCGTTTCCCGTGAAGCGACCGCCTATTGTGGTGTCACCGATGCTGAATACGATCCCGGTCATATCGTACGTGTTCTCGAAGACATCCGAAAAGGCACCGTTCGGGTGTTCCCTGGCTACCTCCGCGATGTTGTCCTGAAGGCTCTTGGTCACAGTGGAGGTCATGTACTTCGCCACGATTCCGCTCAGATGTCCGGTTTCGCGAACGGTAACACCACGGCCACCACCATTGTAGTAGTGGCGGACGAAATCACGGCTGCTCCAAGCGGCTCCGGTGTCCTCTGCGTCGGCCACTTCGATTTCAATAGACTCATCGACCGACGGCATGAAGGGCTCAGCCGTGCAGCGGCAGCCGTAGTCTTCGCCGGGATGGCCCGTCTCAGGCGGATCATTCCATGCAAAAACCCGACCGTTGTTGGCAGCATGGCTTGGGCGGACTTTATCATCTCCGCGCGTACGCCAGATGTAATGCGTGGCTGGCCGCTCCTGCTTGATCGACCACTCGATAGGCGTCCCTTTGCGCAGGTAGGCTTGGAACGCCTTGCGATAAAGATGTGGGTCGATGTGCATGCAGAAGCCCCTGGACAGAGTTTTCGCCAACTTCACATAAAGGGGTTAATTCTTTGGCAATACACCGTACGCTCACAACATTCCCTCCACCCAATTCGCCACGATCAGCCCCGGCACGCTGTCGAGCACCCGCTCTGCATCCCGGTCGAGGTTCAGCCGCTTCGGCAGTTTGACCTGCGGGACCAGAAGGAAGATCGGCGCGGTGACCTTGCCGCGCCCGGTCTTTGAGCGGGACACTACCGCCTGACCCTTCGTGTTCAGCCGTCCCTCCGCCACAAGCAGGCTCGGGCCGGTGCGGCGATAGACGAAGCGCAGGCGCAACCCGCGCCGCCACTCCCATTCGCCGGGTGTGATCCGGCCGCCGCGCAGGGACTTGCCAGCAGCGGGCAGCGGGATCGCCAGCCAGAACCCATTCTTCGAGCGGATCAACGGGCCGGTGTCGTGGGCTCCGACAATAACCGGTGCCTTGGACCAGACCAGCGCGGCGGCGTCGAGGCTCTCGCCCGACTTCGGGAAGTTCTGGTTGCGGATCGAATTCGCAAGCCGCCGCCCCAGTCCCGCGCCAGTGATCTGCGTGCGCCATGCAGTCTTCAGCCTAGTCCCGGCCTCGCGCATGGCGGCTGTCACCGCGCGCTCCCCGGCCGCAACCTCCGCTGCCATCATGGCGACGATGTCCGGATCGATGTCGAGCTTCAGTTTCACGCAGGTCTCAGATCCACGGTCCAGACCAGCCGCTCGCGGTCGCGAACAGGCTCGCCCTGAATGAGGAAGGCATCGCCGTCGATTTCCAAGCGGTCGCCGGGACGCGGGGTCGGAACCTCTGCGACGCGTAAATCGATCCGGGTCGTTTCCGACCAGAGCCGCGCATTGCCAAAGTCGGTGATCGCATCAGCCTGCCGGGAGACGACGCGCACTAGCACCGGCGCGCCACCATCGGAAGTATAGACGGCCTCGCGCCCGATGTTGGGATCCGCGAACAGCGCATCCAGAATGGCGGCAAACGCCGTCATCAGAAGCTCGCGTTCAGGCGCACGCGGCCGATCACGTCGCCCGCGCCGCCCGCAACAGCTTCGGTGGCTACGCCAATCAGCGTATTCGCCGTGGCGGTCTTGGTGGCTTCCTTGTTGGTGTTGTCCCAATAGACCTTGTCACCGGCAGACCAGGCTTGGGACGCGACCTTTTTCAGATCGAAAATGCCGACGAGCGCGGCCTCGACCGTTTCGGCATTAGCGGCATCCCCGGCGGCCACGCCGAAAATGGAGCCAACAAGCAGGCCGTCGCCGGATGTCACGGCATAGGGCGCGGTCAGGGTGATGGTGTTGCCGGGTTGGACGTAGTTTTTCATTGCGGGATCCTTTGCAAAAGCGAACGGGCGGCCTGATGGGACCGCCCGTCAGAGGTGGGATTTCAGGAATTGCCCGGTTATGCGCCCGGGTTCTTGTAGAGACCCCGCCAGTCGATGGCCTTGGCGCCGAAGTCGAGGCGGCACTTGATCTCGACGCCGTCGACGTCGAAGCCGTTGCGCGTCTCGATATAGGCACCCTGCTGGCCCTCGAGATAGGCGTATTCGATGGTGTCGATCTGGTTCGGGCTGGCCGCCAGATACCATGCGGTCTCGCTCGCCGCATCGAGCCGGGGCTCGCTGATCGGCGCGAGCGTGCGAATCGACTGCGGCACCACGCCGGACGTCGCGGCGGGCACCAGGTTCTGAGCGACCATTTGCTCGGCCTTCAGTTCCAGCGAGGCGGGCACGATCAGGAAGGCGGGCCGCACATTCAGCACCGTCTTCTTGTCGAGCCCAGTCTGCAGCGCCATCGCCGCACGGGCCGCCCCCACCGCATCGACGGCCAGCGCCGCGCCGGTGCCCGCAAGGTTCTTGTGGGTGGTGTGGAACAGCGCATTGCCGTCAGCCATCGCCGGGTTGGCGGTGATGATGCCCCAGACCACATCGCTTTCCAGCTGCGCAATGGAGTTGCCATACATCGCCGGGATGCGGGTAAAGGCGTCGAGGTCGTCGTTGATCAGCGTCTGGCGGGTGATCGCGACCACTCGGCCATAGGTCTTGACCTTGTAGCTCTCCTTGCTCTCGCCAAGCGTGCCGCGCTTGAACTCACCACTTTCGCCGACCTCCAGCAGCTGCGGCGCTTCGCCGAGCTGGACCCGGTGCATCGCCTTGAAGTCGGTGGCCAGCACCTGGCGGCAGAACAGCATGAAGGTGCGGGGATAGGCCTCGTAGGCCTGCCGCAGGGTCTTGTTGGTGACCGCCGACAGGATCTCAGGGAAGTCCGAGGTCGAATGCAGCGCGCGCGTCGCCACCTCGTCGCGCGACAGGCCGCGCGTGTTGACCCCTGCATTGCCGAGGCTTTCCCGGGCCAGTTCCATCAGCGTCATGCCGCGATACTGGCGGGCGGCTTCCTCCAGAGTGAACAGCGTCGGGCTGTAGCGGTGGAGCAGCGCATTTGCGACGGCTTCGCGACGGGTGACCTGTTCATCGCGTCCGCCGAGAGGGATCGAGACTTGGCTGAAGGTGCGGGTTTCTTCGGATTTGGCGGCCACCTGATCGAGGATCAGACGGCGGGCTTCGCCGATATCGGTGCCGCGCTTCACCAGATCCTCGGCAAAGCTGCGCTCGAGGTTAAGCCGTCCTGCCAGATCGTAGATGGTGGACACGCGGTCGCGCTCGGTTTCGCGGGCGCGGGTTGCGACGGCTTCAGTGTCAGGCACAACGGGGGCATCGGGCTTCTGCGCCTTTGGTGGGGTGCGGGTTTCACTTGCGGCGGCCTTCGGCTCAGTCGCGGAAGTCTTCGGTTCAGTCATGGTGGTGTCCTCGGTCGCGAGAGTGTCGCTGTGCTGGTCTTCGGCCTCTGCGGCCGGGGCATTGGGTTTGTCCGTCATCGGGATGGCTCCTGTGGTTGTGGGTGGGACGTCCCGGCGATGGAGGACGCAGTCGTGAAGTGGGGATTGGGCGCGGAACCCCGCGGCAGGGTCCGCGCCAACGGGCACGGCGGACACCTCAAAGGGCGTCCAGTCCACCGCGCGCCAAAGTTCGCGGGCTGCTTCGGGTTTCGAGACCTCGAAGCGATGAACTTGGTAGCCGATGGACACCGCACGGATGTGCCCGGCCTGAATGTCGCGCCAAATCGGTTCTACATCGGCACGTTCACTGATCCGCACGAGGGCGATGCCACGGCCGTTTTCGATACGCGCCGAGCCCGGGACGACCGAACCGATCACAGCATCCAGCGTGTCGATTTCATGCACCTTCAGAAACGGCGCGCCCGCATTCAGACGATACAGCCGCACATGGGTTGGATCTAGGCTGAGCTCTTCGTCATAGGGCTCGCCGAACAGGGTCGAACGGCGAACCCGCGCCCCTGCTGACCAGATCACCTCGACGGTGCGGGCGTCGATATCAGCCGAGTTTGGCGCAAGCTCCGCCGACCGGCGCAAGGCCGGGATTTCGATCATCGTGTCCATAGGGTCAGTCCTGTTGGTCGGCCTGCGCCGAGTCGGTTTCCGCGTCGGCGTTTGGATCATCGTCGGCCGGGTCATTGGTCGGCCCGTCGTCGGCGGGATCGTTCGCCGGATCGCTTGTCTGGGCGCTGCCGGTCTTGGTGACGCGGCGCGGATCACTGTCGAGCACCAGCCCAAGCGCATCGAGTTTGGCATTTGTGGCAGCGATTTCCGTCAGCACGGCGTCAGGGTTGCGCCCCTGCCGGGCGATTACCTCGGCCAGCGTCATGGTGCCGGATCGGATCGACAGCAGGTTGGCCATTGCGTCCTTTTGCGGATCGACCGCCTCGAACTTCGGCGGCGACCATTCGACGGGCACGTCCGGCGTCGGGATCTGGCCCGCCGCCCATGCGGCCTCGGTGAACCAGCGCCAGACTGGTGCACAGAACATCGGGATGAAAAGCTGCCACTGCACTGCGTCGATCTGCCGTCGGAACTCCACAAGTCCGGCGCGGATCGAGGAATAGTTCACCTGGCTGAGATCCCCGGTCAGCAATTCGTAGGGCATCCGGAACCCGGCCGAGATCGTTTGCAGGCTGGCCCGCTTGTACTCGCCGTAGCCGCCCGTTGCCGAGGGCTGGTTAAAGCGGATATCCTTGCCGCCCCGCGCATAGGCGATCAGCCCCGGCTCGAACTGCTCGACCCGGTTGCCGTCGGCGTCGACCACGGAGGGCGCGATACCCTGCTGCGCCTCATCATCTCCAAAGACGATGGCGGTAACGCAGGCCTCGGTCTTCTTGCGGACCAGTTCGGCCACCTCGTAGTCGTCGAGATCGCGCAAGCTGCGGATGACTGGCGCGCCCCAGGGAACGCCGCGTGCCTGCGTGCGCTGTTTCTCATAAACATGGGCGATCTCAGTCGCCGGGATTGGGCGGCTCTGCAGGCCGTTCTGAAATGCGCCATAAGCGTCACCGGGGTGTTCGGCGTGTAGCCAATAGGCCCGGCGCTTGCCGACCGGGTCGAACTCGATCCCCTGGACGAGGCGACCAGCACCGACCGCGCCGGATTTCGTGGCATCCAGAAAGTCGGCCTCCAGCACCTGCAATTGGAGCGGCACCGACAGACCGTCCGAGGATCGACGCAGGCGACGACGCACCAGCACTTCGCCCGCTTCGACCATCTCGCGGCAGATCAGCGTTTGCAGCCCGTAGAAGTCGAGCTGGCCGTCGGCGTCAGCCGTATCTGACCATCGTGCGAAGAGTGCATCGACCTTGCGGTCCAGCTTGTCGTTACCGCTGGCCGCCCGGGGCATGATGCCCGCACCAACAATGTTGTTCACCAGCACTGCCACGGCCTTTGCCGCATGCGGGTTGTTGCGCACCAGATCGCGCATCCGGTCCCTCAAGAGCGCCCTGGCCACGCCGACCTCAGTGTCGGCGGAAGTTCCTGGCGTGCGCCAGCCTTCGGTGCGCCGCCCCTTTGCGGCACCGTCATATCCCCGCGTCAGGGTTTCGAAGGCTTGCCTGGCAAGGACTCGACGGGCCGCCGTGCGCGGTGCCACCGAGGCTATGGCGTGGTCAAACCAGTTCGCCGACATCAGCGGTCTCCACGCGAGAAGCTCGCGAGGCCGGCGATCGGCAGTGGTCTTGCCGTCCCGGCGATAGCGCGTTCGATGGTGCGAATCCGGGCCAGAAGATCTTCGGCCGAGCCATAGTCGACAGACTTGCCGTCATAGCTGACCCGGGTCGTGCCGCTGGCATAAGCGCGGCGCAGGGCCGACAGCTCGGTTTCTGTCCAATCGGTCATCAAAACCATCCTCCACGCCGTCCGAGCCAGTCGGATTGGCGTTTGCCCTGTGAAGCCTGCGCTTGCCTGTTGATCTGCCCCGCGGGATCCGCAGAGGCGTCGGCGACCCCGAGCTGATCCTCGAGATCGCGCCATTTCTCATCGGTCCAGCGATCCGCGCCCGCGATCTAGGCGGCGGCGCGCGCGTAGACCCGGCAATCCAGCGCCTCGTTGCGCTCGCGTAGTTTCTGCCATTCCAGCCGCGCGAAGCCGCGTTTGGTCCGCACCGTGACCAGCTGCTCGGCGACGAACTGCTTCAGCCATTCGTTTTCGACCCAATGCGGCAGGTGGACCGTGCCTGGTGAGAACGCCGCCCCGGCGGCCATGTCCTCCTCGGTCGGCCGTTCGAGCCGCAGGAAGCGATAGGTCTCGGCCTTGAAGGTCGACACCGCCACGGTCCAGAGCCGTGCGCCCCGGCGCAGGCGTTTCCCGCCCTCGGTCGCGTCCACGAAAGTCGGCCCAGACACCGGGCTTGCGCGGTTGAACCCTTCGATACCTTTTACAGGGGCCACCTGTGCGAACCCTTGGGCCCGCGACCAGCTATAGACCGCTGGGGCCTCGTAGCCGGTATCGATGGCAAGTCGCGCGATCTTCAAGTGTGCGCCACGCTCATGCGGCCAGGTTCGACCGAGCAACCCGGTCAGGTCGCCCCACGCCTCATGCCGGTCGGGCCCGCCCTCGATGACAATGTGATCGACAAGCCAGCTTTCCAGCCCACGCCCCCAGGCCCAGACATCGACCTCGATCCGGTCCTTCTGCACGTCGGCTCCTGCGGTCAGGAACAGCCCGCCCGCGGGCACCGTGCCGGATGTCCAGCGCTCACGCCGGTCGTAGAGCCGCTGCCAGTCGGGCGCTTCCCCGGTCTCGACCCAGGTCTCGCCGAGGATGGTGTTGCGGAACGCCTTGATCGCCTCGTCCGACCCCTGCGCCGCGTCCCAAGCCCGCACGATCTGCTCCCAGCTCAGCCAGCCGATCGGCGAATAAAGCGCTGAAAGGTGATACCCGACCGTGGTCGGATCTGCTGCCGTAGCGGTCGCCCGCCATTCGCCAGATTCCAGCATCACCGTCTTGTGATGCTCCGCGATGGGCGTGTCGCAGCCCTCGCAGTGATATTCCGCTGTTTCTGGTTGCCCTTTTTCCCAGCGCAGCCGTTCGAATTTCAGCCACTGCATCGCGCCGCAATGCGGACAGGGCACAAAGAACCGGCGCTGATCGCTGGCCTCATAGTCCCGTTCGATCCGGCTCATCCCCCGAATTGTCGGTGTCGAGACCAGTAGCACCTTGCGCCGGTGGGCGAAGGTCAGCGACCGGGCCTCGGCCAGCGTGACCGGGTCGCCTTCCTCGTCGGCCGAGGCCGGATAGGCGTCGACCTCGTCGAGGAAGATGTACCGCGCCGGTGTGGAGCGCAGGCCGACCGCCGAGTTCGCGCCCGTCAGGATCAGGATGCCGCCCGCGAACTCCTTCGACAGCATCGTGTTGCCCGCGTCGCGCGACCGGGCGGGCTTCACCCGCTCCCGCAGCTCCGGGCTTTCGTCGATCAGCGGATCGATCCGCTGCCGCGAGTTTCGCTTGGCCAGTTCCACCGTCGGCTGGACCGCGAGCATTGGCCCCGGTGCTTGGTGGATCGCAAAGCCGATCCAGTTGTTGCCCGCTTCGGTCGCACCGACCTGCGCGGCCTTCATGAACACGATCCTTTGTGTCGGATCGCCGGGCGACAGCCGGTCCATGATCTCGCCCATGTAGGGCGTGCGTGCTGTGCGATACCGCCCGGGTTCGGCCGAAGCGCGGCCCGAGAGCATCCGGTGACGATCCGCCCATTCCGAAACGGTCAGGTCCGCATCCGGCGTGAGGCCCGCACCCCAGGCGCGCAGGATTTCTGCAGCGCCGTCGAAGACCATCATATCGTCCGCATCACCGGAGATCGGGTTTGACCTCGGCAAGTTCGTCGAGCTGGGCACGGACATGTTTCTCCAGAACCTTCTGCATTGCGGCGGGCTCGACGCCCAGATCAGCCGCCATCAGCGCCGCCGCCCGCGCGGGCCAATTGACCCAGACGTCGCGCTCCTGCCGCGCCAGCCGAAAGACCAACGACAGCGCGCGGGCCCGTTCGATCAATTCGCCTTTCAGCTTCTGTAGCCGGAGGCGGCGTTCCTGCGCCTTCAGCACTTCATTGGCCGTCTTGGCCTGCAGAAACGTGGTGCCGGTACCGATTGGCGGTGCCGCCAGACCCTGTTCGCGCAGGGTTTCTCCCACGGCGGAGACCGCCGCCTCCGGAACAGGTTTGAGCTTCGACTGCGGCGGCTTGCGGGTCTTGGACGGGTCGGTCGCCTCGGCGCGCAGGGCATCGCTGGCCGCCGCGTCGATGCTGCCATCGCCGTGCAGAACCAACCGCCCCGTCGCCTTGGCCTTCTGGATCGCCCCGCGTGAAAGGCCAACGCGGGCGGCGTATTGGCGCTCGCTCAGACCCTCCATGAAACGCTCCGATTATCATTCAAAGTCATGTACTTATGTAGTTGATAAGCCTCCCAGCCAGAGCGAACGTGATCCTACGAAAACGATGCAACTCACAACGGAGCCACCGCGATGACCCGCCCGAACTCGGTCACCACACCCCGCCACCAACTGCGCGCTGAGAAGGTTGCGCGGAACAAGGAAGCAGCGCTCAACGCCTTCATGGGCAAGAAAGCCGAGATCGACGAGATGCTCGCCCGCTTGGCAAGCCTCAGCGACGAGCATTTCAACGCCCACCCCGACGAGATCAACTGGGGCGATGTCGGCACCCTTGAGCATTACGCGAGCCTCCTGAAGCGCATCACCGACAGCGCCTTCAGCGAAGGCGAGCACGCGGAATGAACGGAGCAAACGCCATGGAAACCAGCACCATCCGCATCGCCATTCGCGGCCTCAACGAGCCTTGGGACACGAGCCGCATCCCGGCGATCCTCGACGAGATCGAAGCATCGCTCCGCGAGGAAGCCAACGTTCGGGCGCGCCTCACCGCCGACAGCATGACAATCGCCATCAATGTTGCGACCGACCGACTTCCTGACGCCGCAGCACTCCTGCGGGACCTCGGGCTGATCTGACCTCGGGCCGTCGCCCAAACTCCGGCCGCGCGAACTGCGCGGCTTGGGGTCGTAGAAGACCGCGACGGTCGCGGTCCGAAAACGGAGACGACCCCATGACCAAGCTTTCCGACACGCAAACGATCATCCTGTCCCGCGCGGCCCAGAACGAGGACCGCGTTGCCCTGCCGCTGCCCGACAGCCTACGCGGCGGGGCCGCCGCCAAGGTGGTCAGCGCGATGATCGCGAAGGGCTACCTCGAAGAGGTCGACGCCAACTTGCGCAACGGCGAACTCCTTTGGCACGAAACCGGTGACGGCCATGGCACCTCGCTGGTCGCGACCGACGCCGGACTCGCCGCCATCGGCATCGAGCCGGAGGGCGGGAACGCCCCGCCTGTGGGCGCGACGGACGCTCCGACTGAGGAGCCCACGCCGAACACAGCCAGCGAGGCCAAACCCGCGCCCACGACGCGCACTCCGCGCGAGGGCACCAAGCAGGCCACGCTGATCGTCATGCTGCGCGCGCCGGAAGGCGCAACCATCGAGGAGATCATGGCCGCGACGAACTGGCAGTCGCACACGGTGCGCGGGGCGATAGCAGGAGCGCTGAAGAAGAAACTCGGGCTCGAGGTGACCTCGGAGAAGGTTGAGGATCGGGGGCGCGTTTACAAACTGCCCGCCGCCTGACGCTCACGGCCTCAACAAACTGATTGCCGCCGTCCCTTTGGGGCGGTGGTATCTTGCTGCTATTCATACTTGCTGAAAGAGTCGCCGAGAACAGGCGTTGGGGACCGGTGAAAAGCTGCCCTACAAATAATGAAGACAAACAGGACTGCAAAAATTGTCATCTCGAGCAACAGTATCACAGCGCATCAGGAATGCAGCACGGCACAGAGATATCCGCTTTCTGCTTCATTTCACTTTGACAAGGAACCTGTCCAACATCGTCCAGCACGGTATTCTGCCTCGAGAAATGCTCTACCCCGCGGAGTTTGCAGCCTACACCGGTGCACAACATCGCTTGGATGCAAGTGATCAGGCGGTGTCATTCAGCATCTCCGGTGCCAGTCAAAAAATCTTCTCCGCCAAGTCGCGTGATTCCAAGCAAGCTGAGTGGGTCATGCTCTTCATAGACCCAAGTATACTCTGGACGCACAACTGCCGTTTCTGTTTTCGGAACGCCGCTACCCGTGAAATGCTCAATCACCGTGGGTTCCTTGGCGGCCCATGGGCTTTCGAGCAGATGTTTTCAGACGAAATGGCTCCCACTCGCTTCAAGGGACAGGCATATCGCGCAGAAACCGTCATCCCGTCTTTCTTACCAACAGATCCCGATGCGGAAGTTCAGATTATTGGATCCGTTTCGGCCGACCAAATTATTGGCGCATGGACTTGCCGCAACGATCATGCTGCCGCAATCCAAGGTGAGTTGGACAAAATCCCTGGTCCGGAACGGGACGTCCTAGTTGAAGAGTTCAACACTGCGTCAAATGGCTATTCAGAATGGATCGTGCCTCGCTTCATGTTGTGAACTCGTATGAGGAGAGCTTTTTTTTGCTGCTCGCATGCGGATCGCCTCGAAAACCCTCCGCAATGCGAAGGATCGGGCGATGCTCACCACGGTGAACACAGCCCCCATTTTCAGGTTCTGCGCCAGCGTCGTGTGCAACCCGAAGATCGGGAAGATCAGGATCTGCGTGACCACGGCGACGCCGTATCCCACAACCACATTGGCAACGGACTCCACCAGCGACATGAGGCGCGACTGCTTCATACCACTGCCTCATCCATCGGCCAGCAATTGAGCCGCGAGAGTTCGCAGCGCATGCGCTGCAACCAAGGGGACCACGCCGTTGCCACAGAGCCGAAGCCGGTCCACCCGGTGGGCCCGCCCATCAGCGCCTCGACGAACAGCGGGTTCAAGGTCCGGCGCTGCTCGAAGGTATTGCTCCCAGCCATCGGCGTCACCAGGACCTGGCGGCCAAGCAGGCCGTTCACCGGCGTGTTCGCCAGTGTCGTCGCCCCATCCTTGTGATCGCGCGCGGTCGGTGTCATCCACATCTGGCTGGCATGGGTCAGATCCGCTGTCTTGCGGTTGCCCGCGCTCGGTTTGTTCCCGTCCGTCGCCATCGGCGTCGGCCATTCCCGCGCCATCCCATCCAGACCCTTCTCGTGTTTCCGGGTTCCGCCCCGGCTGCGGAAGCTGTCGGTCTGCGGGGTCGGCCACATCGCGGCCGAGGTCGCCAGGTTCATCCCGTGCTTGCCCGCTTCTTGTGAGGGCGTCGGTTTCGTCTGCCGGTTCTCGTTGGCGCTGGCTCTCGGCGTCGGCCAGAGGCGCAGCATCTCCGTCCGGTTTCCGCCACTCGAACGAGTCCCAGAGCAGGCGCGTGGGGTCGGCCAAGTCGTCGCCTTCGCGAATGGCGAGGATGAACAGGCGTTCGCGCTTGTGGGGCGCGCCGACTTCCGCCGCTGTAAAGAGGCCCGCCGCAAGGCGGTAGCCCATGCAGACCAGTCCGCTGGCGACTTCGGGGAAGCCGAGGCGGAGATGATGGGCGACATTCTCGAGGAAGACGAAGGGCGGCTCGACCTCGTTGATGATCCGCGCGACATGCGGCCAGAGGTGGCGCGGGTCGTCGGCACCCCGGCGCTTGCCCGCGACAGAGAACGGCTGGCACGGATATCCCGCAGTAACGATGTCCACCGCACCGCGCCACGGGCGGCCGTCGAAGCTGGCAACATCGTCCCAGACAGGCGCTGGATCCAGGGCCGTCTCTTCCATCCGTGCCACGAGGATGGCCGCGGCGTAGGTTTCCCGTTCGACATGGCCCACAGTTCGATATCCGGGGATGGCAATGGTGAGCCCGAGGTCGAGCCCGCCTGCGCCGGAACAGAGCGAGAGGCCGAAGAGGCACGCGTCTGTGGCTCCGGAAGCGTCTCCGGAGGAAGGTAAAGCCAGGTCATGCATCGCCTCAGCGCGGGTTGGCCGTCAGATCAGCGAAGGTGTCGCCGGTCCCGTCCAGCAGGGCCGACTGGCCGGTGAACTGCTGCCACCTCTGAATGGCGACATCGACATAGGCCGGATTGAGTTCGATCCCGAGGCACACGCGACCGGTGGTCTCGCCCGCGATCAGCGTGGTGCCGGACCCCATGAAGGGCTCGTAGACCGCCTGGCCCGGGCTGGAATTGTTCAGGATCGGACGGCGCATGCATTCGACGGGCTTCTGGGTCCCGTGAACCGTCTCCGCGTCCTGATCCTTGTTGGCGATCTGCCAGAGCGTGGTTTGCTTGCGGTCACCCGCCCAATGGCCCTTGCCGGTCTTCTTCACAGCATAGAGGCAGGGCTCGTGCTGCCAGTGATAATCACCGCGGCTCAACACGAGGCGATCCTTGGCCCAGATGATTTGCGAGCGGATGTTGAAGCCGGAGGCCTCGAGGCTGTCGGCAACGGTCGTCGCATGCAGCGCGCCGTGCCAGACATAGGCGACATCGCCGGGGAACAGCCCCCAGGCCTCGCGCCAGTCAGCGCGGTCGTCATTCAGCACCTTGCCGGTGCGCTTGGTGGCGGCAGCGCCTGCCTTGTTTCGCCAGCCCGGATCGTATTCGACGCCATAGGGCGGATCGGTCACCATCAGGAGCGGCTTCACATCGCCGAGCAAACGCTCGACATCGGTGGCAACGGTCGCGTCACCGCAGAGCAACCGATGCTTGCCCAGAACCCAGAGGTCGCCGGGACGGCTTATCGGGGTCTCGGGGGCCTCCGGAACATCATCCTCGCCCTCTCGGGACGCGGCCTCAGGATCGACATCTCCGGCCAACAGCGCCTCGAGTTCAGCGTCATCGAAGCCAATGAGTGACAGGTCGTAGTCCTCAGCCAGCAGGTCGTTCAGTTCGGCCGACAGCAGCGCCTCATCCCAGGTCCCGAGTTCCGTCAGCTTGTTGTCAGCGATGCGATAGGCCCGGCGTTGCGCGTCGGTCAGATGCCCCAGCACGATCACCGGCGCATCGGTCAACCCAAGCTGCGTGGCGGCCAGCACCCGGCCATGGCCCGCGATCAGCTCGCCGTCGTCGGCAACCAGGCAAGGCACGGTCCAGCCGAACTCCGCCATGCTAGCAGCGATCTTCGTGACTTGGTCCGCGCCATGCGCCTTCGCGTTTTTTGCATAGGGCTGGAGCTTGGCCAGCGGCCAGGTCTCGATCGCGTCCGGGGCAAAGCTCAGGGTCATGCGGGTCGGTTCGCCTCAATCGGGTGGACTCCGGACACCGGCAACCAGCCTGGACTCCGCGAGGGGTCCAGCGGCCACCGGACGCGTCCGGTTCCAAGAGTTTGTTTTGTTGTGTTTTTCAGCGGATCGCGGGTGGATGCCTGCGCGGGGTGGCTTCCCAAAAAACCGGCCCTGTCGCTAGCGATATTGCGCGCTTCGCCCGCCCGTATACGAAAGTGGCCCAGAAGAAACCAAGAATTCAGTGGGTTAGCGGATTGGACCCCGGCTGGATCCCTTTCTGGACCCCGGGGTCCAGCGGCGCGGGCCGTCCCGCGCGCGCCTCTCCCGAGTATATCCCTTTTCTAACCCTCATCCGGGCTTTCTGTCTCATCGAAAACTGTCCGCCGGACACTTTCCTAGTGGCTGCGAGCGCTTACGCGCCAGCGGCCAGTTCGATCACGCGGCGCTTCGACATGTTGCGGTTGAACCGTCGCCTATTGAGGGTCAGCGCGATGACAGAAATTCCGAATTGCCAGTGCTGGTGGGCGGCAGAGCGCTGCAAACCGACCACCCAGCAGATCTCCTTCCAGCGTTCGCCGTGCGCCTTCATCCAGACGATCTTGCCGTCGATGGGTTCGAGGCAGGCGGTCCAGGTCAGCGTCTCCTCCATCCGGCTGATCGCCTGCGGCGAGGGCAACACGCGCATGGGCTTCGGCTCCTGGCCCACCTTGTCGGCGAAGCTGTAGACCATCTCGGGCCATGTGCTGAAATACCCCTGCCTGCGCGGTTCAGGCAGTCGCTTCAGGACGAAGGCAGCCTCGGCCAGCCGTTCTTCCACCAGGTCAGGTGTCCAGTCCGTCATTGCGACACCTCCCGAACTCGTGGGCACTGCCCGTATAGCTTTTCACCGAGTTGCCGAACCAACTCCCGTTCCGGCCAGGTCAGGCGGTGGTCGTCGATGGCCACGGCCAGCAGGCCTTGCTCCTGCCAGCCATCCCGCTTCACATCTTCGGGGCAGCGGCGATGCCCGCCATAGCCCTTGGGCACAAACCGCATTCCGTTCATTGCATCCCCCCCATGGCTTCCAGCGCCCAGAACAGGATCGCGATAGCATCGGCCTCATTGTCGTCAGCTGGGCTGAACCCGCGCGACCGGGCAGCGGCGATCATGGCCTCCTTGTTGGCGTTGCCCTTGCCGGTGGCGAACCGCTTGATGGTGCCGACGGGCACGCCCTCGTAGGGCACGCCGCGCAACTCGGCCCATGCGGTCAGGGTGGCCATCAGACCTCCATAGACATGGGCTGCGTCGGTGCCCGCGTGGCGGCGGACTTCCTCGAACCAGATGGCGGCGATGGGCCCGGACAGCCGGTCCAACTCGCCCAGCCAGTTGCTGAAGCGCAGGTAGCGCATGCCGCCGCCGTCAAAGCGGCCGGGACGGAAGGACACGGTGCCGCTGGTGATCAGCCCGTCGGATCCATGCAGGGCCCAGCCTGTCGTCGTACCGAGATCGAGCGCAAGCAATGTGCGGTCGGCGCGGAAAGCAGGCGGCAGATCGGGGATTGCCTCCCGCATCCTGGTGGTCAGAGTCGCTTCAGCCATCGTGGTCTCCTTTTCGGGTTGGCTGCGGGGGTGGAAGACGACGGCGGTCATGTGCTTGGCGGCACGGGCCGCCGTCGTCGGATCGGGATGTGCAGGGAGCGTCAGAGCCCGTGCGCGCGGATACCCCTCGACGTATGGGAAGAGAGGCCAAACCTGCCGGTTGGCCTCCCCATACGTAGTATGGGGGCTTTCATTGTTCGTCCTTTAATCAGCGTAAGGTGCTGAATTCATTTGGGTTTCGAGGACGTGCAGAGGACGTACAAGAGGACGAACTTGTTCGACCTCTTTTGGCTCCAAGTGATTGAGTTCATTGGATTGAGGACGAACAACGGCGGAGGTCGAACATGTTTGTCCTGAGGTCGAACAGAGGACGTACAAGCCAAAATCAGGCATTTTCATCCTCCCAGATCGACCAATCGGAGGGGTCTGCGAGGTCCATGCACTGCCCGTTGGAGGGCGATTTGTAGTGGCTTGGGACGACCGGAATGACGCTGTCCAAGACCTCTCCGGTCTCCGGATCGATCCGGCCCTTGCGGCCGAACACCATACCTTCGGCACAGAGGTAGCCGAAGCGCGACCGGACCACTGAGTGGCCGAATTTTGTGCCGTCCCGCAGGAAGCGGATGTCGCCTTTGGTGGCCAGCACGTTGATGCGGTCGCGGATGGTGAACTGGCTCCCGAGGCCGCGCTGATTTTCGAACGCCTCGCGGAACTGGGTGGAGGTGTAGAGTTTGCCCTCAGCCGCCTCGTCGATCAGGATCGACAGGATCACATCGCGCTTGCGATCCCGTTCGGCGTCATGCTTCGCGCCGACTTCCTGGCGGACGAGGCGCTCGTTCATCGGGTTGATCTCGACCCATTGGCCGCCAACTTTATCGATCACCTTGGGCGGCAGCGCGGGTCCATTGCGCAGCTCGATCTCCAGTTTGCGCTGCGAGCAATCCTCGTCCGGCCGATGCAGGATCAGGCCGGAGGTATAGAACCCGCGCAGCGCGCTGGCGCCGGAGAACGCGAGGAAAGGATCGTCCTTCACCTGCTGCTTGCTGAGCTTCTTGGTGTGATGGATCAGGATGACCCCGCAGTCGGGGTCGATATGATCGCGCAGCACCTCCACCCGTTCTTTCAGGAAGAACATCATGGCGGTGTTGTCATTCTCGCCGCCGCCATCGGGCCCGCCGTCAAAGAGGTTCCGGATCGGGTCGACGCAGAGGATGTCCACTGGCGCATACGGGAAGGCCGTCTGCACGGCGCGGGCCACTCGCACGCTGCCCTCGTCGTCGAGCAGCATCTTCAGCTTTGGCGTGGCGACGAAGGTGTCGCGCGCGGCAACCAGCACCTCTGGCGGCAGGGCGATCTGCTTCAACCGTTCCCGCAGATAATGATACTGGATCTCGGCCTGCAGATAGAAAATCCGCAGTGGGCGTGGCGGCGTGAAGCCGAGAAACGGCACACCGGCGGCCATGTGGACAAGCCAGGAGATCAGCAGATCGCTTTTGCCCACCTTGGGCGCGCCACCCAGCACCAGCAGCCCGCCCGGCGTCAGCACCCGCGGTGCGATGATGTCCTCAGGCATCAGACTCTGGTCGTCCAGAAGTGCGCCGAGCGTGAATGCTGGCATTTCTACCGGCCCCGGTGCGCCGGAATCCAGTCGGATCAGCGGCGGCCCGTATTTCACGACATGGCGTTCCCAGAGCCGCTCGGACTCGCGCTTGAGCCGTTCAACCGGCCATTGCGGGCGCAGCATCGCGGCGTTGTAGCCGCAGATGCCTTCCCAGCCCTCGTCTTTTGTCATCCGGCCCTCGTGGACCATGCGGATGAAATGCCCGATCGCAGCAGATGCGCCCTCGAAGCGGGACCAGTCGTCCTGCGCGCCCTCGCGCACCGGGGTCACCAGCACATCGTCCGTGTCGGGTTTGTCGGAGTGCGTGAACTCGGGTTGCAGCGAGATGCCCGGCGCGGGCGGCATGTCGGCGACTGCTTCGATGAACTCGGCCAGATCGCGTTCCAGGCCGGCGTTCACCTCGACAATACGCACCTGCGTTTTCAGACTGTTCTTGTAATAGACCGAACCTGCGACCCGGATCGGCTGGTGGGCGGAGCGGAAATGCATGTCCCCACCGACCTTGGCGGCAATGTCACCGCGCAGTCGGCAGACGCGTCGAATGTCATCTCCCTCGGCGGGCTCGGTCAGCGCCCACCAGACGTGCGCTTTCCGCTGCCCTTCGGGTGTCACGCCACCGCTCTCCACAACCATGGTTGGCGCACCGAGATGGCGCTCGAGATGGGCACGCTTTGCGGCAATGTCGCCGGTGTCGAGGTCGACGACCACGGTTTGCATCTGCAAGATCTCGGCGGCCTTGGCCTGGCCGGATGCGGCCACTGTGCCGGGGATCACATAGACCGCCGCACCCTCCCGCGACGCCCATGTGGCGAAGGTTGCCATCTTTTCGGGCGCGGCCTGATCCGCCTCGAGCCAGATGTTGTGCGGGCGGCCATCGATGCCTTGACCCTTGTCGATGAAACTGCGGACCGGGACCAGTTCGTCGCAATAGCCAAAGACCACCTGCATGAACTGCGCGATCTGCGCAGGGTCCGGCTCGTCGCCGAACACGTCGATTTGCGGGGCCGCGTCGTTGAAGTCGCGCCAGGGATTGAAATGGACGACGTTTTCCGTCGGCATATCTGGAGTTGTGTCGTCGCGCATGGGTGTGTCCTGGTTGGGGTCTGATGGATCGGTGGGTTCGTCGGTCATGCAGCCAGGCTCCAACACCGCTCGGCGTGGGCGCAGAACCGGCATTCGAAGAAATCGCGATTGGCGGCGATGCGCGGCAGCAACTCGCCCGCGTCGGTCGCCTGCAGGATTCGAACGGCGCGGTCGGACATGCGCTGCGCGAGATCGGCATCGAAGGGGACGAGCTCGTGGTGCAGCTCGGCCGTGTCCTTGTTGATCGCCGTAAACAGCGCAGGAGCCGTCGATATCCCCGGCACCGAAGGTTCCATGTAGG
The DNA here is from genome assembly GCF_016019955.1 of Thiosulfatihalobacter marinus. Classification (GTDB taxonomy): domain Bacteria; phylum Pseudomonadota; class Alphaproteobacteria; order Rhodobacterales; family Rhodobacteraceae; genus Shimia; species Shimia marinus_A. The sequence continues at coordinate 7,197 of NZ_JAECRZ010000016.1, read as the reverse complement.
CCTGGTAGATCGCGATCTGGGCGGCATAGACGGGTTTGGAGACAGTCACCCCATCCTTGACGCAGGCGCGCCAGTTCTTCGCGTTCATCGTTTTGCATTCCCAGAGCGCAGGGGCGCGCATGCCGAGCGCTGCCGGGGCATCGGCGATAATCCCGTCGACATGGCCCCGGACACGACCACCCGCGACGGAGAAGCCGAACTGGCCGCCATCGCGTTTTTGGGTCACCAGATCGATCCCGGCCGCGCGCAGCCAGCGGATCGCCAGGTCTTCGAGCTGATGACCAATCGCGAAGATCCGCAGCGTCTGGCCGCTGAAATCAGCCCCCTCATCCTTGGGCGCGCCGACAAACTCGAATTGCAGCGCGCGTTCGCAGGCATGCCCCAAGCGGGACGCGCCGAGATAGGTCCGGGGTGGCGTGGCCTCGCGCTCAGCGATGAGGGCTGCGTCGACCAATGCGTTGATCCGCTCGGCCGTGGATGCGCGGTGATTGAAATCCAGCATCAGAACGGGATCTCCGACTGGGCTGCAACCTCGGCCATTTCGGCACGGAACGCCTCGACCGTGATCACGATCAGACGGTGCATGTCGTTCTGGGTCAGCTGGCCCAGCGACCGGTCCCAGCCGATCCGTTCCATCTCGGGGCCGAGTGCGCGCATCACGGCGGGCAGCGCCTGCGTTTCCTCTTCTGTAAAATCGACCATGCTCAATCCTTTCCGAGCTTTGAGAGTGAAAGCCGCCTGGCAGCCCATTGAGCAGAACCAGCGGCGGGTACGGTGCGGGCGCGGCCGGTGGGGATCGAACCAGCCAAAACCCTGTGCGCGGGATGTGCAGACGCCACAGAGCAGCGGGCGCGGATGCCAGAAGCGATCAATGCTCGGTCGATCCGAAGCCGGTTCGGCCGGGGATGGGATTTGCGCGACATGGCTCACGCGGCCCTACCGAGGGATGGAGCAGCCCGGCCGACCAACTGTCGAATATCGCGCTTGTTGAATTTGAAGGTCATCAGCGCCGAGGCGCGATAACGGGTGAGGCCATAGTCGCTGCGAAATTCCGTCGGCAGATATTGCAGCTGCTTCTCGGTCGCGGCCTGTTTCAGCCATCCCTTCGATTTGAATGCGCTCTCGTCCGTTTCATGGGTGTTGAGCCAGTCATCGGCCTGCGCGAGACAAACCGTACGTTCGCCCACGCCAAGCAGCCGGGACGCCTGACCTTTGCCGCCGCCGACAGCGTGCCAGCGGCCCTCAAGGAAGAAGACGCCGCCCCAGGCGTTGAACCCGTTGGCCATCAGGGCCGCATCATCATCGAAGAGGTCGACCCATGCGAAACTGGAGCGTTTTAGCAGATCAATCTCGGACATGATGAAACTGTCGATCGGGGCCGAGCCTTCCTGCGACAGGTCCGCTCCGCAGAATGGGCATTCGGTGACGTTGAGCGGGATCTCCGCCTCACATTCAGGGCAAGTCTTGCTCGGGGCTGGACCGGGCACCGGATCGCGGCCGTCCAGGTCGACATCCTGTTCCAGCGTGCCGTGGGTCAGGCTCGACGTCCCGAAATCCAGCACGATGCAGTCGGCCTTGACGACGCCTGGATATTCCTCCGGATCGACAGTGCGCAGACCGCGGCCGATCATCTGGATCATGGTGGATTTGTAGGACGAGGGTCGCAGCAGCACGACACAAGAGGTCGGCGGGTTGTCCCAGCCTTCCGTGAGCACGGCGACGTTAACGATCACCCGGATCTCGCCCGAGGCATAGGCGGCGAGGATCCTGCGCCGGGTCGCCCCGTCCAAGTCGCCATGGACGACGGCCGTCGCGATGTCCGCGTCGTTGAACGCTGCGGCGACGTTCTCGGCATGAGCAACGTTGGAGCAGAAGACGACCGTGGGACGATCGCTGGCCTTCTCGCGCCAATGCCGGATCACCTCGTCGGTGACCGGGGCGCGGTTCATGATGCCCGCCACCTCGTTCATGTCGAAATCCGAGGCGGTCTTGCGGAACGCGCGCAACTGATCCTGCACGCCGACGTCGATGATGAAGGTGCGAGGCGGGACGAGATGGCCCGAGGCGATCAGCTCACCCAGCCGGACCTGGTCGCCCACATTGTCGAAAATCTCGCGCAGGCCTTTGCGGTCACCCCGGTTCGGCGTGGCAGTGACGCCGAAGATCCGGCAGTCGGGATTGGCGCTGCGCGCGTGGTCGATGATCCGGCGATAGCTGTCGGCGACCGCGTGGTGCGCTTCGTCGATCACCAGCAGATCAAGAGCGGGCATTGCGGCCAGATTGCCGGGACGCGTCAGCGTTGGCACCATGGCGAAGGTCGCCTGACCGGCCCAGTCCTTGCTCCCGGCATCGACCACCGAAGTGGTAATCTCAGGCGCGACCCGGCCGAACTTGGTGCGGTTCTGCGACGTCAGCTCGTCGCGATGGGCGAGAATGCAGGCCTTGGCCTCGCTGCCCTCAATGGAGCCCGCGACCACTGTGGACAGCGCGATCGTCTTGCCGAAGCCGGTCGAGGCGATGCTGAGCGTGTTGCCGTGATCGCAGAGCGCAGCGAGGCTGCGCTCCACGAAAAGACTCTGGCGCGGACGAAGGCGCATGGCGCAGCCCCTTACTGCGCCCATGCCGGGCGACCCGGCACAGGTGCGGCGGCGGATTGCGACACGGGTGCGCTATTGGCAGCTGGCGACTGTTGACCCAGCGACGGCGCCGCCCCCATGACCTGCGCATAGTCGCGATGATCGGGCGTGACCGCGCTGCGGATCTCGTTCTTGTCGTCGCCGCTGGCGTCGGTGCCGACATCGATGCGGGCGATGAACTCGATCCCGTCAAGATCGGCAAAGCCGCTGATGCGCCGCGCTGCCTGCGCCTCCGCCGACATGTCTTTGTCGGAAATCCCCCGCGCCGAGTTGAGCATGCCGCGCACCAGGCTGCGACCCATGTTGGTCCAGTCCGGCCCCTTGGGGCTGTAGAGCCCGATCAGGGTGAAGATCTTGCGCCGGGCATACGGACCCTCGGTCACGGTGAACTCACCGTTGAGATATACCGCGCCAGTCGATCCGCGCGTGGCGTAGCCGCCGGTCCAGCCCTGTGAGGCGTCGTCGAAACCGCCGGGACGGATGGTCAGGCGCACCTTGGCCAGCGTGCCCTTGGGGATAAGGTTGGTGTTGCTCTGCGCGTCGTTAAAATTGTTCCAGGAACCCATGGGGAACCTCCTTTTCTGATCAGGATTGCGGTTGGGATTGGTCGGGCGCCGCCGGTTCGGCGGGTGGCGGGGCGTAGGTCAGGCGATCTGTCACGGGGGCGGCAGGCGTTCGGATCTTCGCCATCAGGTGGCCGAGGTGAGGCTCCTCGACCTGAGCCAGCCGACCGGAGCGGTCCTTGGCCGGGAAGCCCCAGGGGTTGATCGTCTGGCAGACGAAGGCGCGATAGGGATCGCCGCCATCGGCCTTCAACTCCGCCATGGTGATCACCTCGTCGACGATCCCCGGCAGCTCCAACCCGGTCTTCGAGCCGTCGATCTGCGGCTGGAACACCTTGCGATTGAAGTCGTCGAGCTTCTCGTCGAGGATCCCGACGAACCAGACGCTCTTGGCGCGCGTGTGCTGGAGATGGGTGAGCCAGCCGATCATCTCGCGCCCGTGCAGACTGTAGGCCCCGCGCACATCCGGCTTGCCGGTCTTCTCCGATAGCGCTTCGGGCTGGCCCTTGCACCAGCCGAAGCACAGCCGCCCGGCGACCGTGATCGAGTCGACGAAGATGGTGTCGTAACGGTCTAGGGCTGCCGGATCGCCGAAGCGCTCGCAGACGGCGGCATAATGCGCCGGGCTATAGGGCTGCTCATCGCGCAAAGCCGGGTTGGGCCCGCCGATGAACACCGCAAAATCCCGGCATTCCGTCCAGATGCGCGGCCGGATGCTGTCGCCCGCCCAGCCTTCAATGGCAAGATCGCCCGCTTCGAGATCTATGAACAAGGTGCGATCAGGATCGAGCGTCCAGAGCAGCGAGGTTTTCCCAATGCCGGATTTCCCGAAGATGCAGCCCTTGATCCCGCGCGGCTCGGCAAGCCTTTGATCGGCGCTGATGATGGGAAGGCTCACTGGTCGGCCTCCTGCGCGAGGATCTCGACCTTCAGCGTGCCGGGCCGCACTGTGCGCGCGGGCTCGAAACCGGCGCGGATCGCTTCAGGCCAGGCGACGTATTTGCGCTCGGGAACCTTGTAGGATAGATCGACATATTCCGCGGGATCGTCCCCGGCATCGCGGATCCGCGAGACCATATCGGCCAGTCGGTCCTGATCCCAATCCACCCGCTTCGGCAGATCAGCGACCACGGTGAAATCGCCGTCGTCGAACCGGACAGTGCCGGTGTCTTTGCCTGCGGCTTGGCGTTCCTCGGTAGCGCGAGTGGCGTAGCGAACGGCCAGTCCAGCATCGAAGCGGGTCTTGGCCGCCTTGTCGCGCTTAAGGCGCTCGTCGATCTCGCGCTGCAGGATTGCCAGCAACTCGGCCGGTAGCGCCGCGATTTCCGCTGCACTAAGGGACGGCAGATCGTCGGGCGTGGGGGTGTTCTCGGGGAATGGCATGAAAGGGTTTCCGTGATCGGTGAAAAGGGATTGGAATGCGGGCATCACGCGGCCTCGAGCAGGCGGACCGACAGGGCGGCACCGCTGGATCGGGGTTTAGGCCGGGCGACGGCGATGTAGGCGAAGTGGTCGGGGCCGATCCGCGCCTGGACGAGATGGACGAGGTTCTGCTCGGCCGCGCGAAGGGCGGCGGCCGCGACCTGGCGCAAGGCCCGCTGACGGTCCGCAGGCAGCTTCGACAAGACGGCCGTGGCATCGACCGCCAGAAACCCGCGGTGATAGATCAGCGTCTCGCCGGGCTCGGCCTGCGCGATCCAAGCGCAGAGACCGACCTCGTCCAGACCGCCAGCGGCGCAGAACGGCACCACCCGGTCGGCCGCGAAATCATCAAGCCGGACCATCATGCGGCACCCGCACGGGCATCCGCGCCGGTGCCGTGGCGCAGCTGGTCCTGCTCGAACGCGATAATATCCTCCATGCGGTAAACCACACGGCCGCCCAGCTTCATGAATTGCGGGCCTTCACCGGCCCACCGCCACCGCTCCAGCGTGCGGTGCGAGATGTTCCAGCGCCGGGCCAGTTCTTTCTGATTGAGGTGTTTGAGCTGCATCTTCGTCTCCTGTCGCTCGCTGCGTTGGGAGGAAGATGCGAAATCCTGCTGTGGGATGTCGTCAGGATCGAAGTGGGATGCGGAGGGGGATCAGTTTGAGCTATGCAACTCAACGGCGAACGCTCTGGCGGGGGATTGCCATCCCACTCTCATCCCCCAGCGCATCCCACTGTGGAGCCGGAGGGACACGCGCGCCGGAACAGGATGAGTCGGAATCAGTCGCAGTTCAGACGATAGTTGCCGCGACCGTTCGATTCGATCAGCGACCGCCACTGCTTCTGGGATTTGAACACGTCGGACATCTTCAGGCTCTTGGAGCCCGCAGCCGACAGGATCGCCTTGCCACTCTGCCAGGCCTCGCCACGCCGCGCAGCCTCATGCAGCGCACGGACAACCTGCGCCTGGATCGGGCCCAGACGAAACTGGTGCCCGCCGCAACGCACCTCGTGATAGTCAGACGATGCGCTGAAGATTGGCAACTGCGGTCCGGCCTCTGCGCCGGAGAACCCGGTCTCCGCTTCAAAACGATCACGTTCCTCGCGCCTTAGCAGCAAATCCTCAATGCTCAGAGGCACGCCATCGCGATCACCCCAGATCGACGCATAGTCTGACCCGGGCGTGCGGAAGTCGCTCACTGTCAACTCGGCAGCACGAAACAGCTGAAAAACGTCCCGCGCATGCAGTTCGAGCAAGCCGTTGTAATAGCTCTGCTCGGTCGGAACCCGAAAGTGCTCGCCCTCATGGGTCTGCTCGTAGTCGCCCAGTTCCAAGGGCACGCCGAAGACACGCACCGACAGCCGCAGCTTGTCGTTCTCCGCCAGATAGATCAGGTCGGCCTCGGAGATGGACCAGCGACCGAGGATCTCCGGCAGAGTAAAGTACGCCTTCTCGATCTCCATCCGACCCCCGATTCCCGCCATTGAATGTTTAGGTTTTGTTCTAAATCCTTGACGCCCTCGGATCAATCCTATTTTATCCTATTTGATCCACAGCTCTCTGGGGAAAACATGACCGAGCACCACACGCTCTCAGACCGCCTCCGCGCTCGCGCTCAACAACTCGGGCTCAGCCCCGCCCATGTCGCAGAGATGGCCGGGGTCAATCGCTCCTTCGTCTACGACATCCTGCGCGGTCGCTCAGCGCGGCCCGGCATCGACAAGCTGGCGGAGGTCGCCCGCGTTCTGAAGGTCGAGAGGGAATGGCTGATCCACGGCATCGGCGAGGTCGAAGGCGAGCCGCCCTTCATCGAGAACCCGGATGAAACCTTCGTTGCGATCGCACATGCCAGCCCGCGTCCGTCGATGGGCGGGGGTGCGGTGGTGACCGAGGATCACGACACACCCGGCCGCGCATACCACTTCCGCCGGTCCTGGATAAAGGGCAGCCTCAAGGCCAGCCCGTCGCAGCTGCGGATCATGCATGTGGAGGGCGACAGCATGGCACCGACCCTGCTAGACGGCGACACGGTGCTGGTCGACATGACCCGCCGCGCGCCGAACCCGCCCGGGATCTTCGTGCTGGATGACGGCATTGGGTTGGTGGCCAAGCGGCTCGAGCACATCCCGAACAGCGATCCACCTGCCGTGCGGGTGATCTCGGACAACGGCTTCTACAGTCCCTATGAGCGCAGCGCCGAAGAAATCCACATCATCGGTCGCATCCGCTGGTTCGCGCGGGAAATCTGAGTTGGTCGGCGGCTCCGATGATTGCGGCTCCTGTCTAAAAGTGTTTGGCTTAAGTTTATGATCGTCTTTCGGTTACGTCAGAACCTCTTGGCAAACAGCCGTTAGCGCCCACTGAATAAAAAAGAGGAAATTCATGCCTGAAGTTAAGAATGACCGTCCGTACTGGTTTGTAGGTGCTCAGTGGGATGGCGAGGATCAGTTGGATCGCTTCATCTCCGAAGGTATTTGGGCAAATGGCTATCATGAAGTGGTCCCGGTTTTTCGGACAGCTCAGCGGCTGATCTAAGGTGTATCCGGGTTGGTTTTCATGCCGCCAATTT
>NZ_JAECRZ010000015.1 GCF_016019955.1 Thiosulfatihalobacter marinus | reverse complement strand
CGTTTCGCCATCTCGTATCCCTCCAAAAAGTTCGGGATACACCTTAGCTAACTGTCCGGATTTCCGGGACCACTTCAAAGTGATCTTCCAGCACAGGCGGATATGCTCATTCGGGATTTCTTCGATCTCATCCCAGCGGTCCTCCCATGGGACTTGCATATCGAGTTTGCCCGTCTCGACGCGCGACCGCATCTTGGTGCCTTCCAGCAGCGACGGGATCGGCAGAGCAAGGGCGCAGAGCTTGTTGATGAAACGTACCGTGGCCCCGGCCACCGTTGCCGCGACGTGGGCGGCGTTCGGACGCGTGATCTGCACCGCGTTCAGGTATTGATTGATTTCAAGGATCGGCAACCTGTCCACATGCACGTCCGCCCATTGCGCCAGATGCTTGTTGAACGTCGCGCGGTAGTCCTTGGCCGTTGTCTCCATCATCCGCGCTTTGCCTGACTGCCTGCTGGTAGTGCGGTGTTCGATGAACTGTTCAAGAGCCTCGCGAAACGTCGGCAGCGCGTTGGCCTGCTCGACCGCCTCCTTCGCCCGTGTCTCGGCCTTGTTCAAGACGTCGCCCGACACGATGCCATGCGCGACAAGGCCACGCTGATCCTTCGCCCATTTGCAGTGCGTCACCTTCGACGCCCATTGGGCGAGCTTGACCGAGCGCACTTTGTTCGCTGTCGGATCCCACTTGTTGACGTACCAAGTCTTGACGCCGGTCTTTGTCACACAAAGGCGCAAGCCTTTCTGCTCAGGGTCTGTGTACCAGACGGTCTTGTCCGGTGTCGGAATCGCGCCGACGTTGGTGTCGGTGAATTTGATATGGGGCATTCTTGAAATCCTTGTAATGGCCTTCGCGTTACAAGGTTCATGTTATGTTCTAATCACACTCAAACCCAACCACAGATTGCGCAAGCACCTCATTTCATTGAGGTAATTGCTTTGAAACTCGGTGTTTAGCTGGTGTTTAAATGGTGCCCCCACACGGACTCGAACCGCGGACCTACTGATTACAAATCAGTTGCTCTACCAGCTGAGCTATAGGGGCACTGCGCACGCGATTTACGGCGAATGCGCCCTGTTCGCAAGTGCAAATTTCCCTATCGGTTGGCGCGTGCCAAAAGCCCCACCGCGACCAGTCCGACCAGTACGATCATGACCGCGCCCGGGCTGGCATCGCCCAGGTTCTCCAGGCTGGCCTGATCATGCACACGCGTCGCCAGCGTGTCGAAGTTGAACGGGCGCAACAGCATCGTGGCGGGCAACTCCTTGACGCAGTCAACGAAGACCAGCAACAGCGCCGACCCGACCGAGCTGCGGATCAGCGGGTAATACACCTCGATCAAGGTCTGCCATCTGGTCCGCCCCAACGAACGTGCCGCCATGGCCAGACTGGGCGAAACGCGCCCCATGGCGCCGTCTGCCGCGCCCTGGGCAATCGCAAAGAAACGCACGCTGTAGGCCAGCACCAGTGCAAAGCTCGATCCGGTCAGAATCAGCCCGACACGCCCGCCAAAGACAGCCTCTATCGCGTTGGCCAGCCGGTGATCCAAAGCCGCCAGCGGGATCAGGATACCCACGGCCAACACCGCCCCGGGCGCGGCATATCCGATTGTGGTCAGAGGCAACAACAGCCTGGGCAGGCTACGTCCGGACAGACGCACACCATACACCATGAACACCCCGGCCAACACCGTCACCACGGCCGCGATGCCGCCCACGCGCACCGTGTTCCACAAAGCGCGCAACAAGGCAGGGTCGCTCCATTTGTCTGCATTTTCCAGGGCATAGCTCAGGATCACGCTGAACGGCAGAACAAACCCCACGGCAAACGGGATCAGGCAGACGGTCGTGGCGCCCCAGCCCCATATCCCGTGCAATTGCGTACGAGTCGGCGGGCGGTGGCGGGTGGACAGGCTGAAAAACTGAATCTTGCGCCGCGAGGTCTTTTCCAGCGTGACCAGCAGGATCACCAGCATCAGCACCACGGTCGCGATCTGCGCCGCCCCACCGGCATTGTTGCTTTCCAGCCAGACGCTGAAAATGCCCGTTGTCAGGGTTTGCACGGCAAAATAGTCGACCGTCCCGAAATCATTGACCGTTTCCATCATCACGATAGCCGATCCCGCGGCGATGGCGGGTCGCGCCAGCGGCAGGCCGATCCGCCAGAACCGCGCAACAGCGCCCGCCCCCAACGAGCGCGCCACCTCCTCGCCCTCGCCCGATTGTTCGCGATATGCCGCGCGTGACAGGATATAGACATACGGAAACAGCGCCGCCGACAACACGATCACCGCCGCTCCCATGGAACGAATTTCAGGGAACCAGTAATCGCGCGCGGTTTGCCAGCCGAACAAAGACCGCAGCCCGGTCTGTACCGGGCCGGCATATTCCAGGAAGTCGACCAGGGCATAAGCCCCCACATAGGCCGGGATCGCCAAGGGCAACAACAGCGCCCACTGGATCCAGCCGACACCGGGAAACCGGTAACGCGCGACCAGCCAGGCCGCACCGGCCCCCATGCTGGCCGCAAGCCCCCCGACCGACAGCATCAGGACAACCGTGTTCCACAAATAGCGCGGAAGCGTCGTAGCCATGAGATGCGGCCAGATATTATCGGCCGGATTCAGCGCCATCCAGAACACAACAAGTATCGGCGCGACCACGATTCCCGCGATGATCGCGGCGCCGGCGGACCACGGGCTGAAGCTCGGGCGCGGCCATGCGGCGGGACGGGAAGATGTCTCTGACGGTTTCATTGCAACCCATCTGCCTGAATCTGGTTTCACTGTCCAGAAACGAAGGTATAATGGCACCCGGACACTCAAAGAAAACAGACAAAAATCTCATGCAGGTCGCCCTCCACGTCGGAGCCCATTTCACTGATGACGACAAACTGCTCGGAAGCCTCGGAAAAAACACCGGGCTTCTGGAAAGACATGGCGTTGCCCTGCCGCCACCGTCCTCCTACCGGCGCCAGATCCGCGAGCTTCTGAATGTCGACAAGGGCAGCCTGCCCTCACCGGGTGCGCGCGACAAGATCATCGCCGCAATGCTGGGCGATGCCAAACCCGACCGCATCGTGCTGTCCAACAGCAATTTCTTTGCGGTGCCCCGCGCCGCGATCCGCGAAGACCGGCTATATCCCCAGGCCGAGGAAAGGCTCAGCTATTTTGCCGAACTGATGCAGCCCGACCAGTTGGAAATCCTGTTGGCGATCCGGGATCCGGCCACGTTTCTGCCCGCCATCGTCAATGGCAGCCCGGTGGAAACCATTGAAGAGGCCACGGACGGATCGGTTCCGATGTCGCTGCGCTGGTCGGAACTGATCTTGCGAATCCGCGAGGCGCTGCCGCATGTCCCCGTCACGGTCTGGTGCAACGAGGACACGCCGCTGATCTGGGAAGAGGTCATGCGCGAGATGGCCGGGCTGGATCCGATCGCCTGCCTTGACGGGGGCAACGACCTGCTGCGGGATATCATGTCGCCCGAGGGCCTGGCCCGGTTCGATGCCTATCTTGCAAGCCATCCCGGCCTGACAGAGGTCCAGAAACGTCGGGTGATTGCGGCCTTTCTGGACAAGTTCGCGCTCGAGGACGAACTGGAGGAAGAGCTTGATCTGCCCGGATGGACAGAAGATCTCGTCGAGGCGTTGACCGAAGCCTATGACGAGGACGTGTTCCAGATCGAACGCATCCCGAGCGTCACCCTGATCACCCCCTGAGCCGTGCGCACGCGCTCGGCGCGCACGGGGTCACTCTGTCAGCCAGGCCGTCATATGTCCGATATCCGGCAGGACCACATCGGCATGAGGGGCCAACTCCCCGGCTTCGGCCATTCCCGTCAGCACAGCAACCGTCTGCATCCCGGCCCGGCGCCCTGCGATCAGGTCATGGGTGCTGTCGCCAACCATCACCACACGTGCCGGGCGCAACTTGTGCAGGTCCGCAAAGGCCAGAAGCGGCGCCGGATCGGGCTTGGCGCCATAGCCGCTGTCAAATCCGGCGATGAAATCGAAATGCGACTCGACCCCGGCCGACTTCAACTGCGCCCTCGCAGAAAACTCTGAATCATTGGTCATGACCCCCAGCCGCAGCCCCCGCGCGGCCAACCCGTCCAGAAAAGGCACCAGCGGCACTGGCGGCACCAGCGGCGCAACCGCGGCATCCTGCATCAGCCGTTGCTCGATAAGGTCCACGTCGGCTCCCGGCATCACCCGCGCAACCGCCTCGGCCGCTTCGCGGTTGGTCCCGGCGATGACAAAGCTCTCGGGTCGGAAACTGCCCGCATCCAGATCGAACACCAGCGCATCGGCAATCGCACGCGCCAGGCTGTCATCGCCGTTGGCAAATCCCCGGATCATCCCGCCGGCCCATACATTCCATGTGGCCGCGAAATCAAACAGCGTGCCGTCCTTGTCAAACAATATCCCGTCCGCGCGCATCCTCTGCCCTTCCCGCCCTTTGCCTGTGACCCTGCCCTGCCCGGCGCCCTGACACAAGCAGGTCGCGCCACATGCCCGGCTCAGGTCCAGTGCGTGCGCCCTGCCCCTAGCAGAACCTGCGCCGCCAGCATCGGCTGTTCATAAGCCATGTTGCCGGCATCGCAGAACGCCATGACCCAGGCATCATTCAACGTCAGGAACTCCAGAACCGAGCCCAGGAACTCTGCCTCCCCCGCCCGGGCGCGCAGATCAGCCTCGCTTGCCCCGGTCGCGCCCAGGAACACCGGCAGCAACTCATCATTGGAGACCAGCCAGGCCAGGGCCTGCAACGCCAGAGTTTCGGCGGCTTCGGGAGACAGGGACATTTTTCAGGGCTTTCGCAATCTTTTCTTAACCAATGCGCATACAAACTGAAGCAACCCTTTGGCAAGCATCCAGGTACACCCATGGCCGGCCGCATTCTCATCGTCGACAGCGTCGCTACCAATCGCATCGTTCTCAAGGTCAAGCTGGCCTCGGCCTTTTACCATGTGGAACAGGCCTCAAACGGGGCCGACGCGATTGCAGAGATGGCCCGCAACCCACCGGCGATCGTCCTTTTGGGCGGCGCCTTGCCCGACATGACCGTCCAGGCGTTTTGCCGGCGATTGCGCATGCAGGACGGTGGCGCCCAAACGCCCGTCATCATCGTTGCAGAGGCCCCGACACGCGCCGCGCGGCTGGATTTCCTCCAGGCCGGTGTTGACGACGTGATCAGCCGCCCGCAAGACGACGCGGTGCTGCTTGCCCGTATCCGAAGCCTGCTGCGCAATCGGGACGCGATCGAGGAACTGCGCGTGCGCGATACTGCCGCCCGCGCCCTGGGTTTTGCCGAACCACCCCCCGATTATGAGGCACCCGCGTCGGTGGCCTTCGTGACCGGATCGGCCGAACAGGGGGTGCGCTGGCGTAGCCTCCTACAGGCCATATCCCCTGGCCAGATGCGCCAGCACTCCCTTGGGGACGCCCTGCGCAACCTGTCCAAATGCCCGCCGCCCGATGCCTTTGTCATCGCGCTGCAATCCAACGCCCCGGAAGAGGCGCTGCGCTTCCTGGCCGAAATCCGTGCCCGTTCGGCCACCCGCAAATCCGCAGTTCTTGTGGTGCAGGACCACGCTGACCCCGCCACCAGCATCGACGCCCTTGACCTGGGCGCCAATGATGTCATGCCAAGGGGGTTCGACCCCGAGGAGGCCGCATTGCGTCTGGCGGCGTTGATCCGGCGCAAACGTCTGGCCGATCGGCTGCGTCAAAACCTGCATGATGGGTTGAATGCAGCTGTGACAGACCCGCTTACCGGGCTGCACAACCGCCGCTTTGCGCTGCCGCAACTTGCCCGCATCGCCCGCCAGTCGGGCACCATGGGGACCAATTTCGCCGTCATGGTGGCCGATCTGGACCATTTCAAGGATGTCAATGACCGCTATGGCCATGTTGCCGGCGATGTTGTCCTGGCGGAAATCGCACGCCGGATGCGCGCCACCTTGTCGGATGCCGACCTGATCGCGCGCATCGGGGGCGAGGAGTTCCTGATCGTCGTACAGGGCGCAGACCGGCACGACGCCCGTGCCGTGGCCCGCCGCCTGTGTGCGGCGGTCCGCGCCGCTCCGGTCTATCTCCAGGGGCGCGACATACAGATCCCCGTGACCGTCAGTATCGGGGTCGCCATGGGCGATGCGCTGCGCCAGGAGGAGTGCGCCTCGCCCGACAGCACCGCTTCGGATCTCCTGGATCTGGCGGATCAGGCGCTGTACGGGGCCAAGGCGCATGGCCGGGACCAGGTCACGCTCGGCCGGCCCGCGGCCTGACTCTCCCTCAATCCCTTTTGCCCGGCTTTTTGCGCCCCGACTTTCGCAAAGTGGCTTCCAGCCGATCGGCATAGATAGCGCGTTCCGCATCGCTCATGGCCGCAACTCGCTCGATCCAAAGCTGTTCCGCCAGATCCCGGCGCCGCGCGCCGTTGCGGGCCTGGCTTTCCACTTCCGCCGACAAGGCGCCCGTGTCCAGGGGCGTGGCGCGCAACAGGGCCAGCACGCGTTCATGGCCGCGCCGGTCCGCCTCGCGGTCGATTTCAGCTGCGCGGTAAGCGCGCCGGATCGCCTTGCTCAATGCCCGCCTGTCCTCGACATCCAACGCCCGCGCAAATGGCGAGCCCACGCTTTCCGGCCCGGAGCGCCTGTCGCCGCCACCCCAGACATGGCCGATCACCGCACCGCCGACCACTCCGAAAACCAGCAGGTTCAGCCCCAAGGACCCGATCAGAATCAGCCGAAAACGCCGGCTCACGCGGGTCCGTGTCTTGCTCTCTTCCGTCATCCGATCCCCCTAATCCACCAGAAACGCATAGCTTTGATCCATATCCGCCAGTACCGATTCCTGTCCCAGCGACAGCAGGTCGCTGCCCAGTTCGCCACCGATCAGCCCAGCGGACCCGGCGACACCGATCCACACACCCACTAGCGCCGCCGTCGCCAGCCCGGCCACCGAAGGCCAGCCGCCCAACAACGTGACAAATCGGCGCCAACCGCGTGGACGCGCCGCTTCCAGGATCCGTGGCGCCGGTTGCAGGGCTTCGGCATCCGCAAGCACCCGCGCCAGAAGAGCCGGGGAAACAGGTGCCTCCGCATTCCTCCGGGCCTCGGCGAACAATTCGTCGAGCATCGCATTCGTCTGTTCCATATCAGCCATCCGCATACCCCAAAGCTTCGCGCTGCCCGGCCAGTTCGGCCGCCAGCGCCCGTTTCCCGCGCGCCGTCAGGCTTTCCACAGCCTCGACGCTGATCTCCATGATCCCGGCAATCTCAGGATTGCCCAATCCCTCTATGTGGCGCAACACCACCGCCTGACGCTGACGGTCCGACAATCTGTTCAAGGCCGCCTGCAACGCATCCATCCGCGCCTGTTCCTGCAAGCTTTCCACCGGTCCACGCGCGTCGTCTTCGGGTTCGGCCACCGCGTCCAACGCAATCCCGCGCACCTTGCGCAACCGGTCGGTGCACAGGTTGGCCACAACACGATACAGCCAGGTTGTGACCTTGGCCTCACCCTGCCGCCAATCCGGGGCGATCCTCCACAGCCGGATCATCGCCTCCTGTGCCACGTCTTCGGCTTCGGCCCGATCACCCAGCATCCTGTAGGCATGAGAAAACACCCGCGGCGTCAACCGCACCGTCAAAGCACGCGCTGCCGCCGCGTCGCCATTGGCATAAAGAACCAAAAGCGCCTCGTCGGGCGTGTCTTCCTGAGAGTCATAGGGCATGTCCATAACGTCCGATGGCTAGCCTTTTGCGAACAGCGATGCAATTGGCGGCGGGCACCCGTCGGCACCCGCCGTCACCTGGATCAACCCTCGTCAGAGCCGGATTTTGGCCCCTTGCGCATCCCCTTGCGATGCTCGCGAATCTTGTCACGCGCGGCCTCGAATTCGGTTTTCGAGATCTTGCCGTCCCCGTCGGTATCGGCGCGCTCGAACATTTTCGCCGAGCGATCCTTGCGCGGCGCCATCTCGTCCGGGCTCAGCACACCATCCCCATTGGAATCACGGCGTTCGATCATCTTGCCGGCCTTCCCGGCAGCGCGGTCCTGCATCCGCTTCAGCGTCGCCGCCTCCAGCTCGTCGGCGCTCAGCACGCCGTCACCATTGCTGTCGGACGCCGCAAACCGCGCGGCCGCGTGCGCCGCCATGTCGTCCTCTGTCACAAAGCCATCGCCGTCGAGATCCAGCTCCTCAAAGGTGATGCGCGGTTCCTGCGGGCCACGCATCTTGCCGCCCTGCTCCTTGGCATTGGCGGCAAACGCGGTCACGCTGATTGCGGCAACGACGACACCGGTGATGAAAAGGTTACGTTTCATGTGTCAACTCTCCTATTGCCAGAACATCCTGTCCTGCTCGTCAAACCCGGCCTCTTGCCCGATTTATGAAACTGAAACGCACCAGCCCCGCCATTCCGTCGCAAAAATATTTGCCCCGACGCAGGCACATTTTTTGCGACATCGGGACGCAAGGCGTTTTGCACCCTTTAATTATGCGGTAATTGATCACATCTTGGCCGGGCACCAGCGAGGGACCCGATGAACACCATGACCGCCACAGCGGAAGACCGCCCCCTATGGCCGGCCCTGATCAAGGGGTGGCGGCGCAGATGCCCAAATTGCGGCAACGGCCCGATACTCAAGGGCTATCTCAAGGTGCGCGATCACTGCCCGGTGTGCCGCGAGGATCTGACACCCCAGCGCGCCGATGACGGACCCGCCTATCTGACGATCCTGATCGTCGGCCACCTGATGGCACCTTTGCTGCATTTCGTTTTTGTCACCTGGCGTCCCGAGCCGTTGATCCTGTTCACGATTTTTGCGGTTGGCGCGGTGGCCTTGTCGCTTTACCTTCTGCCCAGACTGAAAGGGGCGGTTGTCGCGTTTCAATGGGCGCGGCGCATGTACGGGTTCTCCGGCACCGGCGCCTGACCCACATCCGGCAGGGAGCAGACATGACCCAGGACAAGACCGCCATTCGCGACGCGGCCACCGTGATCGTCCTGCGCGACCGGCTCCGCGATCCGCATATCCTCATGGGCCAGCGCGGCGCCCAGGCCGCCTTCATGCCCAACAAGTTCGTGTTTCCCGGTGGCGCCGTCGACCGCGAGGATGCCGACATTCCGCTGGCCGCGCCCCTGCCGACAGTCTGCCGCGACCGGCTGTGCGAAAATGCCGATCCCGCATTGGCGCATCCACTTGGTGTCGCGTGTATCCGCGAATTGTGGGAAGAAACCGGGCTGATCCTTGGCACGCCGGGACATTGGCAAAACGCCCCGCCCGCCGATTGGCAGACCTACGCCGCCACCGGCCATGTCCCCACGGCCCACCCGCTACAGTTCGTCTTTCGCGCCATCACCCCGCCGGGCAGACCGCGCCGGTTCGACGCGCGTTTTTTCCTGCTTGATGCCGGTGAAATCGCCTCTGACCTTGATGATTTCTCCGCCGCCTGCGACGAGCTTTCGCACCTGCAATGGATCCCGCTGCAAAAAGCGCGGGAATTCGACCTGCCCTTCATTACCGAGGTGGTTCTGGCCGAAATTGCCGGTCGCGTGAACGACACCGCCCCCCCGGAAAACGTGCCCTTCTTTCGCAATGACGAGGAAGAAAGCCTGTTTCTCCGACTCAAGGGCCGCACGCCTTCGCCGCAAGACGAATGACGCGCCCCGGACCCCGGGCGCTATGCGGGCCGTCAGGCGGCGCATCTCAGGCCAACAGAATCAGCCCCAGGATCGACACCGCCAGCAGGGCGATACCGGAATACTCGCGCCCGCTGATTTTCTCGCGGAAAATCAGCACCGTTCCCAGAATGCCAAAGATCAGCTCGATCTGACCAACCGCCTTCACATAGGCCGCATTCTGCAAAGTGAATGCCGTGAACCAACAAAACGTCCCCGCCATGCTGGTCAAGCCGATGAATCCGGCGCCGCGCCAGGCCGCCAGGACGCGGCCGATCTCTCCGGGCTGACGCCACGCCAGCCACAGGGACATGCCGACAAGCTGCATTGACGTGACCACCGCCAGCGTCACCAGCGCCCGCAACAGCGCCGCATCCGTCGCCACCCCAAGCGATGCGGCCCGGTAACTCACGGCCGACACACCGAACAACGCCCCCGCCCCCAGCCCCAAAGCCGCCGACGGGCTCAGGAACCGCCGCCAGCCGTCACCGCCCTCCAGCGGCCCCGACAGCACCAGCACCCCGGCCACCCCCACCACGATCGCGCCCAGCCCGGCCCCGCTTACCCCCTCTCCCAGAACGGCAAGACCGATCAGAACCGTCAGCAGCACTTCGCTCTTGATGAATGTCATGCCCACGGCAAGGTTGCGGCGCCCGAACAGCATCACGGTGCAAACCGTTGCCGCGATCTGCGCCGCGCCGCCAATGGCGCCATAGATCCAGAACCCCGCACCGGGCCAGCTCAGACCGGGGCGCATCGTGATCACGACCACGCCCAGGATCAGCACCGCCAGCGGCGCCGAATAAACAAACCGCGCAAACGTGGCGCCACCCGCCGACAGCGCCACGCGTGCCAGATGTTTTTGCAACATGAACCGCACCGATTGAAACAGCGCGGCCGCGACCGAGGCGACAATCCAAAGCTCCATGCCGCCTTAGTGACCTCCGGTTACGGTTTTGGCCAGAGCGGATGCGGCACCGGATCCTTGCGCTGCATCAGATAGCGCCGGAAGACCTCGCCATAGGATCGAAAATAATAGCCGTCATTGCGTGACAGGTACCGCGACCGGTTCTCGCGGAACAGTTTCGGCAGGCGGTACCACGGCATACGCGGGTGCATGTGGTGCACCACATGCAGGTTGTTGTTCAGAAATATCCACGCCAGCGGGCCGCGATCCTCGATGATCACCGTACGCCCGCGCGCGCGCTCATGGGCCTGGTGCTCCAGATAGGTGCGGATTTTCAGGATCGAAAGCCCCATATAGGCTGACAGTAAATACGCCCAGACCGGCAGGCTGGACACTGCCAACATCCACCAGACTGCCGGAACCAACGCCGGAATGTGCCATAGCCAGCCTTTCAGCACTGCCCGGTCGCCGCTCCGGATCGCCGCCCAATCGGCCCGCATAAAGGCTTCCTGCGCTATCAGCGGACCGATCAACAGGCGCCCAGCCAACGTGTTGTTGAAATTCAGAACGGCCCGGCGCCACACCGGCAGCCGCACCCAGACCGCCGGATCCTGATAGTTGCTCTCGGGATCGTCATAGGGGTCGGTCAACACCGAATCCAGGTGGTGCGCCAGATGCGTATCCCGAAACCGGACATAGGGTATGGCCAACCCGACGGCCGGAAATACCAGCGCCTCGCTGGCCAGTCGCGAACGGAACGGATGGCCATGCAGCACCTCATGTGACAACGAGGAATGCAAGGCAATCGCCAATGTCGTCACCACAATTCCCGCCGGCACCCACCATGCCGCCAGCCAGACGGTCCCGGCAACAAATGCACCGTAACACACCACCAGCAGCGCCAGTGTCGGCCACTCGACCAAAGCCGCCGATTTGCGCGGATCAGCCATGCGCCCGCCCCCAGCGAATACGCGCCCAGATACGTTCGTAAACGATATACAGCGTAAAACCGATCGCCGTGTTGATGACCGCAAGCATCCCCCCCATGGTCGCAGACCCGGTGGCCAAAAGCCCGACGATGCTCATCACGAAAAGCCCGATCCCGTTCCAGATCACGGCCTTGAGCACTGATCGTCCCCGCGTTTCCATATCGCCTCCCGATATCGGTTTGTCTTGATCACGGTCTTGGTATCGCCCACGTGCCGTGTACGGAATTCTGAATATGATTAACAAAATTCGACAAAGGTGATATATATCACCACATGAATGAAATTATCGACAAACGCTCGCGCGCCACGCGGTTTCGCCAAAGACTGGCCGCCGCCATGCAGGCCCAGAACACAACCCAAAGCGCGCTGGCACGGCGCATCGGCGTGGACCGCTCGACCGTGTCGCAACTGCTCAAGGACGATGGCGCGCGCCTGCCCAACGCCCAGGTGGTGGGCGAATGCGCCTCGGCCCTTGGCGTGTCCGCCGACTGGCTGCTCGGCCTCACCGACCGCCCCGAAAGCGCCGCCGACATCCTGGCCAACTCGCTCACCGTCACCGCCGCCCCCCGCGCCCTGGTCGACGAACAGATCTTTCACTGGCACCAGGAAGCCGCCGGATACAAGATCCGCCATGTCCCGGCCAGCCTGCCCGACATGCTCAAGTCAGACGAGTTGCTGGTCTGGGAATACGCCCCGCAACTGGGCCGCACCACCGAACAGGCCATCAACGCATCGCGCGACCGCCTGACCTGGATGCGGTCCTCGCAATCGGACTACGAGATCGCCCTGCCCCGCCACGATATCGAAAGCTTCGCCCGCGGCACCGGCTATTATCACGGCCTCCCCGCCACGATCCGCCGCCAACAACTCGACATGTTCGCCGATCTCACATCCCAGCTTTACCCGCGCCTGCGCCTCTACCTGTTCGACGCGCACCGCCTGTTCTCAAGCCCGATCACGGTCTTCGGCCCCCTGCTTGCGGTGCTCTACCTCGGGCGCAATTATCTTGCCTTTCGCGATACCGAACGCGTCGCCGCCTTTACCGACCATTTCGACGAGCTGGTTCGCCAGTCCGACATCACCGCCCGCCAGTTCCCTGATCATATCGAAAACCTCAAGACACTGATCTGACCCCGGCTTCTTTTGGCCGGAAATATCCCGGGGGAGTCGCCCCCGGGCGACGGGGGCAGCGCCCCCTATACTTTCGGATCCGGGTTCACCGTGAACCCGTCCACCGCGATCACCTGCCCACTTACCAGCCGCGCCGCGTCCGAGGCCAGAAACACCGCCATCCCCGCCACGTCCCCCGCCTCGACAAAAGATCCCATCGCCGTGCCCCCGGCATAACCGGCATAAACCTCGTCGCGCGTCATGCCCTTGGACGCGGCCTCCCGTTCCAGCACAGCCTCCATCCGCGGTCCCTCCACCGCGCCCGGGCAGATCACGTTGGCGCGTACACCAAATGGCCCCAGTTCCATCGCCAATGTCCTGGTCAGCCCGATCACCGCCCATTTCGCCGCCGCATAGGGCGCGCGATACGGATAGCCATATTGCCCCGCCGTCGAACTGGTCACGATGATCGCCCCCGCCCCCGCCGCCTTCATCATGGGCGCGGCATGTTTCACAGTCAGAAACGCACCATCCAGGTTCACCGCGACACACGCCCGCCAATCCTGCAAGGATACCTCTTCAACCGGCGCGGTCGGCCCGGCCACACCGGCATTTACGCAAACCGCATCCAGCCCGCCCCACGCCGCAGCGATCTCCTGAAAAAGCGCCGCAACCGATGCCTCATCCGTTACATCCGCCACGCTGGCCCGCCACCTGTGCGGCACCGCCCCCACCGCTTCGGCATCCAGATCGCCAATCCAAACCCGCCACCCGGCCGCGTCAAACGCCTCGCCCATGGCGCGCCCGATCCCTGCCGCGCCGGCCGTGATCAGCACCCGCTTCATCGCGGTTGCCCCACATACCGTCCCACTCCGTCCGGCGCGGGTAGCCCGGCCTGCGCGTCGCTCAGCATCTTCAGGTTGGCGGCGATCTCGTCACCTGGCGGCGACGGGCGGCGCGTCGCAAGGCTGACATGGATCAGGACATGCTCCGCCGTCGCCAACAGCCTGTCGCCCGAATACATCTCGTGCCACAGATGCATCTTCTTGCCCTCGCCCTTCAATACCCGCGTCCGCATTTCGATCGGCGCCCCAAGCCGCGCCTCGTCAATATGGCGGATATGGGTCTCGGCGGTGAAATAGCTCCCCCCCGTCGCGATGTAATCCCGATCGCAGCCAATGATCTCCATCATCCGGTCGCTGGCATCGGCAAACGCATGCAGATAGCGGAACTCGGTCATATGCCCGTTATAGTCCAGCCAGTCCACCGGCACCGTGCGCCGCCCCGTCACCACCGGTTGCGCGGGGTCGGCAATATCGGCGGCGCGGCGCACCATGCCCGCCTCTGCCGACAGCCGCGCATCATGCGCGTTCAACACCGCACCCGACGCCCAGTCCTGCGCCTTGAGCGCGCGCATCATCGACACAAGGTTGTCATCACGAATACGTTCCATCTCGCGGATACTCATATGGCCCGATTGCGCATCCGACTGCCCGGCGATCAGATCCACCAGATCCTCGGTGAATTCCGGCACATCCGTCAGCCGTGTCCAGGGCCATTCCAGCGCCGGACCAAACTGGGCCATGAAATGCTTCATGCCCGCCTCGCCACCCGCCACGCGATACGTGTCAAACAGCCCCATCTGCGCCCAGCGAATGCCAAACCCCATGCGGATCGCCTCATCGATCTCTTCGGTCGTGGCCACGCCATCCTTGACCAGCCACAGCGCCTCGCGCCACACCGCCTCAAGAAACCGGTCCGCGATATGGGCGTCGATCTCCTTGCGCACCAAAAGCGGAAACATGCCCAGCCCGGTCAGAATCTCCCTGGCGCGCGCCACCACCTCCGGCGGGTTCCTGTCGGTCGGCACCAGTTCGACCAGCGGCATCAGGTAAACCGGATTGAACGGATGCGTCACCACGATCTGCCCGGGCCGTGTCGCACAGCCCTGCAATTCGCCTGGCTTGAACCCGCTGGTCGACGACCCCAGAATGGCCCCCGGATCACAATGCTCCTGCAAGGTCTGGTACACTTTGCGTTTCAGCTCAAGCCGTTCCGGAACACTTTCCTGAATCCAGTCCGCCCCCTGCACTGCCGCCGACAGGCTGTCGTGAAAACTCAACGCGCCCTCGGGCGGCAAGGCCACATCGCTCAGCCCCGGCAACGAGCGGCGCGCATTGCCCAACACTTCGCCGATCTTGCGCCGCGCCTCCGGGTCGGGGTCAAACACACGCACATCCCACCCGTTCAGCAGGAACCGCGCCGCCCAGCCGCCGCCGATGACGCCGCCACCAATTATCGCTGCCACACCCATCGTATCAGCCCTTCTTCTCACAGCGGACCAGATTTGCGGTCACGCCCGTTTCATCCAGGATCAACAGCCGGTCCTCATATGTAACAAGGAATATCTGCGACTGCCGATACGCATACCCGGCATCCAGGCACGCCGTTTCAACGGCCCAGCTGTTGCCAACCCCGGTCGCGCGTACAGCCTCCACCTCGCAGCTCCACTCGATCCCGAAAAACCCGTCCCGCCCGTACCAGTCCGGGGTCTCGTCCCCGACCTCTCCGGCCCGGGCGCACCACGCCGCATTGCCGCTCCAGTACCCTTCCCAAAGCGGCGCCTCTCCGGCGACGGCGGCGCCCGCCAACAAAAGTGCCCAAAACCCCAAACCGCACCGATGCAATACCGACGCAATACCGACGTGATAACGACGTGACATTTCTGCCTCCCTCCGCGGCGCCCCGCGCCCCGCATTGCCCACTCAGCCTTCCGGCCGGACAGGCGAAATCCCCTCCACGATCACCAGGTTGGTGCGGGCGGTCTGATGCCGAATCCGGGCCAGTTCCACATATTCCGGATCACTGTGCCACGCCTGTGCCGACGCCTTGTCCGGGAATGCCATAATCACGGTTTTCGGAAAGGCCCAACTGCCTTCCAGAACAGTCGTTTCCGCGGCACTGGTTGCCAGCAACGTCCCGCCATGTCTGGAAAAACTTGGCATGAAACCATCCAGATAGGCGCGGTAGCGTTCCGGGTCGTGAATGTCGAGTTGCCCGATGACGTAAACGGTCATGTGTTCTTGCTCCCCTGTCGCATTATCCCTTTGGCGTGCGCTTTTTCAGCCCCAGCCTGGCGCGCACATCCTCTGGCCCGATCACCCGCGCCCCCATGTTTTCAATGATGGTCTGGGCCCGCTCCACAAGCTGCCAGTTCTGCGCCAGCGCGCCCTTGCCCAGCCACAGATTGTCTTCCAGGCCAACCCGCACATTGCCCCCCGCCAGCACCGCCGCCGCGACATAGGCCATCTGGTTACGGCCCAGCGAAAACGCGCTGAACGTCCAGTCATCCGGCACATTGTTGACCATTGCCATGAAGGTGTTGAGGTCGTCCGGCGCACCCCACGGCACCCCCATGCACAGTTGAACCAGCGCCGGGCTGTCCAACACCCCGTCCTTCACAAGCTGCCTGGCATACCAAAGATGACCGGTGTCAAAGGCCTCGATCTCGGGCTTGACCCCCAGAGCCGTCATCATTTGTCCCATCGCAACCAACATGCCCGGCGTGTTGGTCATCACGTAATCGGCTTCGGCGAAATTCATCGTGCCGCAATCCAGCGTACAGATTTCCGGCAGGCACTCGGCCACATGCGCCACCCGTTCGCTGGCGCCCACCATGTCGGTGCCATCGCGCACCGGAAACGGCGCCTCGACCCCGCCGAACACTATATCCCCACCCATGCCGGCAGTCAGGTTCAGCACCACATCCGTATCGCTGTCACGCACCCGGTCCGTCACTTCGCGATACAGCGCCAGATCCCGGCTGGGCGCGCCGGTCTCGGGATCTCGCACATGACAATGTACGATCGCCGCCCCCGCCTTGGCCGCCGCGATCGCGCTGTTTGCGATCTGTTCAGGCGAGCGTGGTACATGCGGGCTGCGATCCTGCGTGCTGCCCGATCCGGTCACGGCACAGGTGATGAAAATCTCGCGATTCATTTCCAACGGCATGTCGATTCCTTTCCCCGCGTTTGTTTCAGTATTCCCCGACTTGCCCCGAACTACTTTTCGATTTACGAAACAATGTTGATGAAAAACGAAAAAACCGTCTTCACGCCCAGCTCCCGGCCGCTCGACACCGCGCTGCTGGTGTTTGACGATTGCAACACGCTCAGCTTTGCCGCCGCCGTCGATCCCATGCGCGCCGCCAACCGCCGCGCGGGCAAGCCTCTGTTTCATTGGGCATTTTACACCCCGTCCGGAAGCCCCGCCCAGTTGACGAGCGGTCTCGAGGTTGCCGGCGCGTCCATCGCCGATCTGGCACGATGCGATCTCCTGATCATCGTCGCCGGTTTCCGGCTTCGCGAACATGCTACACCGCGTCTCTTGGCCAGCCTGCGCCGCTTGGCCCGGCTCGGCACCCCCATGGCCGCCATCGACGGCGGCGCCTGGCTCCTGGCCAGCGCCGGGTTGCTCGACGGGCACATGGCCACAACTCACTGGGAAGACCTCGACATATTCGCCTCGCGCTTTCCACAGGTCGACACCCGCCGCGACCGTTTCTGCCTGTCCGGCCCCTACGCCACCAGCGGCGGCGCCGCGCCCTGTATCGACATGATGCTGCACCTCATCGCCACCCGGTACGGCGCCGATCTCTCCCGCCGTGTCGGCAGCGCATTCCTCTATGATCCGGTTCCCGCCGGACAACAAAGCCCAGGCTCCACACCCCGCCCCCTGCGCCACAATACCCGGATCGCGCGCGCGATCGACCTCATGGAAACCACGCTGGACGATCCCCTGCCGCTGCCGGAAATCGCGCGCCGGTGCGGCATGACGCTGCGCACGCTTCAATTGCGCTTTCAAAAGACCCTTGGGCAATCGCCCAATTCCTACTACCTGTCGCTGCGCCTGGCCGAGGCCCATCGCCTTGCGATCGATACCCACATGCCCGCCCGCGACATCGCCCTGGCCACGGGATTTTCCTCACCGGCAAGCTTCGCCCGCGCCTTCCGCGCCGCCTACGCCACCTCCACGCGCGCCCTGCGCAAATCCCGCACCACGCCCTGATCTTCATTTTGCCAAAAATACTCCCGCCGGAGGCGCCCGCCCGGGCGGCACTCACCTCGCGCGTTTACCGGGCGACCCCCAGAATCGCATCCACATCCAGATGCCGCTCGACATGTGCCGCCAGCGCATCCAACACCGCCTCCACTGTCGCGTCATAGCCCGCGGCCCCCGCCGTGGCGCCCAGATCCGCCAGCCAGGCCGCGCGAAACCCGTCATCGCGGAACATGCCATGCAAATAGCTCCCGGCCACCCGCCCATCCGCGCGGACAGCCCCCTCATCGCGCCCGTCAACCCGCGCAAAGGGCCGCGCCCGGTCCGCCCCGTCCGTGCGTCCAATGTGGATTTCATAACCATGAAACCCGCAGCCCGTGGCCACATGCACCGCACGCGCTTCCGTCAGCCGCTTGTCCGCTGTCATCCTCGTTTCCACGTCCAGCAAGCCCAGCCCCTCAGTGTCGCCAGCCGGCCCCTCGCTCCCGTCCGGGTCACAGACCTTGCGACCAAGCATCTGATATCCCCCACAAATCCCAAGAACATGTCCGCCCCTGCGCAAATGCGCCGCGATGTCCACGTCCCACCCCTGAGCCTTCAGGAATGCCAGATCGCCACGGGTCGATTTGCTGCCCGGAATGATCACCACGTCGGTATCGCCAGGCAAGGCCTGCCCCGCCCGCAACATGGTCAGACTGACCCCCGGCTCCTGCGCCAGAGGGTCCATATCGTCGAAATTGGCGATCCGCGACAGGCCCAGACAGACCACCTTCAATCCGCCCTCACGCTTGGCATTCGCCATGTCAAGCGCGTCCTCGGCGGGCAGCTTCCAGGCATCAGCGAAATAAGGCAGCACGCCAAAACCGCGCCAGCCGGTCCGCGCCTCGATCAGCGCATACCCGTCGTCAAACAGGCCGGGATCTCCGCGAAACTTGTTGATCAGGAACCCCTTGACCAGCGCGCCATCCGCCGCATCCATCACCGCCTGCGTCCCGATGATCTGCGCGATCACCCCGCCCCGATCGATATCTCCGGCCAGAACAACCGGCACATTCGCCGCGCGCGCAAACCCCATATTTGCGATGTCGCCTGCGCGCAGATTCACCTCGGCCGGGCTGCCCGCCCCTTCGACAATCACCAGATCGTTGCATGATTTCAAACGGTTGAAGCTCTCCTGCACGGCGCCCATCAACTGCGGTTTAAGCCTGGCATACTCCCGCGCCTTCGCCGTGGTCAGCCGTTTTCCCTGCACCACCACCTGCGCGCCCACATCGGTTTCCGGTTTGAGCAGCACCGGGTTCATGTCCACGCTCAACGCCTTGCCGCAGGCCAGTGCCTGCAAGGCCTGCGCCCGCCCGATTTCGCCGCCATCGCTGGTGACGGCCGCATTGTTGGACATGTTCTGCGGCTTGAACGGCGCCACCGAAAGCCCCCGGCGCAGGGCCGCACGGCACAGGCCCGCCACCAGCATGGACTTGCCCACATTCGAGCCCGTCCCCTGGATCATCACCGCACGTCCCATGCGCCTAGCCTTGTTTCGGAAGAAACGCTTCGACCGCCGCAGGGGCGATCATCTGCATGTTGCCGATGTGCGGCCGGGTCACGTCCAGCCCGCCAAAATCCGCCCTTATCCCGGTCCGGCCATGCGGCAGCATATGTCCCAATGCGGCACGGTTCACCGCGTGCGGCTGTTGCACACCCACCTCACCAGTGACTGGCATATCACTCTTTTTCCTGCATAAAACTTCTTGCTCAGCGATCGGGCCATCCCGCGGCGCGTCGTGACCGGCGTGGCAGGCAGCGCCGGTGTAATCCTGCCGCCGCAACGCCATTCCCGGTCCGAGTTCCGCCGGCAAGCGTTTCACAGCCATCAGAATTCCACCCCGGCCTGCGCCTTGATCCCGTCACGGAACGGATGCTTGACCAGGGTCATCTCCGTCACCAGGTCCGCCGCCTCGATCAGTTCCGGTTTGGCATTGCGCCCGGTCAGCAGAACATGGGTCATCGGTGGCTTTTCATTCAGCAGGAAATCGACCACGGCATCGATATCCAGATAGTCGTTGCGCAGCGCGATATTGATCTCGTCCAACATGACAAACCGGTTTCCGGGGTCGCGGATCAACGCCTTGGCAAGTTCCCAGCCCGCCTCGGCCTTGGCAATGTCACGCGCCCGGTCCTGCGTTTCCCAGGTAAACCCTTCGCCGGACACGTGGAATTTCACCTCATCGGCAAAATGCGTTTCCAGAAAGGCGCGTTCGCCCGTGGCCATGGCCCCCTTGATGAATTGCACCACAGCCACCGGCATCCCATGCGCGATACAGCGCATGATCATGCCGAATCCCGAACTGGACTTGCCCTTGCCGGGCCCCGTATGGACCATGACAAGGCCCTTTTCCTCGGTCTTGGTTGCCATCAGACGATCCCGCGCCGCCTTGATCTTCTTCATCTTTTCGGCATGGCGTGCGTTCTGATCACTCATGTTGGCCTCTCTGACATCAGGGAAAGTCGCGGCACGAAACCACAGCCCCGCTCCAAGCACAAGCACGGCTCAGCGATCCCGCGCGCCGCTGAAGACCGGGCGCGGCACCGGCCCGCCAAGCCGGAACAGCGACATCGCCAGATACAGCACCCATCCCGCGATCCAGACCCCGGCCGCCAGATCCAGCGCTCCGAACAGGCGCAATGGCACCGACAGCGCGATCAGCGCAAAGGCCGGGAGCATCGGACGGCGCGCGCGCAACCTGCCTGACACACGCCGCGCGAAGGCGCGCGAGGAAACGGCCATGACAAGCCCGCCCATGGCCCCCATCATCAACACATGTGACGCAACCGCCAGCGTCACCCACCCGGCCGGAACATGGCCCGCCAGCAGGAAAAGCCCGGCCGGCAGCCAGAGGAACGCCGCGCCAAGCATCGCAAGCAACCCGTCCCGGGCGACAGGCCGCCAGGGCCAGCGCAGGATCTGCGCCACCATCGCCAAGGCAGCCAGCGCGATCAAGGCGGCCGCCATCCCCCGCAATCCAGCGAACAAGGCGAACGCGCCGCCGATCAGAAAACCCGTTGCAACCCCGGTGATCCATACCGGCACGGGAGGGCTGTCCTGCCGGCCGCTTGCGGACGCAGCTGCCAGAAAGGCGGGCACCATGCGGGATCCAATGGCGCTCAGCAAAAGCGCAAACCCGAGCACCGGCCAGATCGAACCCGGCTGCGCCCCCCCGGACAGGGCAATGATCCACAAGGCCGATCCGATCCCCGCAATCCCGCAGAACAGCACAAGGAACGGGCGCACGCCCTTCCCGCCGCGGCGCATCTCATGAACCAGCAGCGCCGCGATTGTCCAAAAGAAAGCCAGCGACGCGATAGCGGCCACCCAATCAGCCATCTCCAGCGGCGTCAGCAAAGCAATCCGAACAACAACCCAAAGCCCGGCCAACCACATCAGCCGCCACCCGCCGACCGGCGCCCGCCCTGTCCAGCTGCTGCACGCGGTCAGCGCATAACCCGCAAGCGCCGCCCCGCCGAACCCAAAGCTCATCTCATGCACATGCCAGCCGACGGTCAGCTCCAGATTCGGCCAAACAAGTCCACCCCATTGCCAAAGACCCACCGCCAACGCGGCCCACAAGGCCGCCAACGGGAACATCACGCGAAAAGATGCAGCCCAAAGGCCGGTTTCAGGCCAAACCCTGTCGCTTGTGGGATCATCGGGCGCCACTGGCCACTCTCCTGCTTGACAAAGCCCCCTGCGCTGCCTCAGTTGGGCGCGCTGGTGCCTGTCTAATAAACAGGTGAATAGGGAATGCGACAGGGGCAAATTGCCCCAAGCGCAGCCGCCCCCGCGACCGTGACCGGAAAGGTCGCCCGAAGCCACTGGGTTAATCCGGGAAGGCTGGGCCACCGCAGGCGACACCGCCGAAATCCGCAAGCCGGGAGACCTGCCAGCCCAAGAGATGACGTAAACCGGACGGGGTGTTTCCGGTGTCGGGCTGATGCAATGCAACCCGTCCCTGCCCCGTCCCAGACAAGGGAAGACATGATGGCCGACGCAAACGCGCCCGTCGAACTGCTGGTGTGTACCACCTGCCGCGCCGGTGCACCGACGGATCAGGAAGGCCCGCGACCGGGCACGCAATTGTTCGAAGCCCTGCAAGCCACCGCCCTGCCCGACCACGTGACACTGCGCGGGGTCGAGTGCTTTTCCAACTGCGATCACGGCTGTTCTGTCACCCTGCGCGGCGGGGCCGGGCGTTGGACCTATGTCTACGGCAACTTCTCCGGCGCCGAAGATTCCGATCTGGTCGCTGATGGGGTGGCCAAATATGCCGCCACACCCGACGGGCTTGTTCCATGGCGCGACCGTTCCGTGCATTTCCGCAAGAATTGCATCGCCCGTATTCCCCCCCTGGAGATCCCCGAATGAGCACCCCGCCAAAGACTTCCCTGGAAAAACTCCCCGTCACCGTGATCACCGGCTTTCTTGGCTCGGGCAAGACCACTCTGATCCGCAACCTGATCCAGAACCCGCAAGGCAAACGCCTTGCCGTGGTGGTCAATGAATTTGGCGACGTGGGCGTGGATGGCGAAATCCTGAAATCCTGCGCCATTCCCGATTGCCCGGCGGAAAACATCATGGAACTGGCCAATGGCTGTATCTGCTGCACCGTGGCCGACGATTTCATCCCCACCATCGAGGCGCTGATGGCGCTCGAACCGCGTCCCGATCATATCCTGATCGAAACGTCCGGCCTTGCCCTGCCCAAACCGCTGCTGAAGGCGTTCGACTGGCCCGATATCCGCTCCAGGATCACGGTGGACGGCGTGATTGCGCTGGCCGATGCCGAGGCCGTGGCCGATGGCCGTTTCGCGCCCAACGTGGCGGCCGTCGATGCCCAGCGCGAAGCGGACGACTCGCTGGATCACGAAACGCCACTCTCCGAGGTATTCGGCGATCAGGTCTCCTGTGCCGACATCGTTCTATTGACCAAGCCCGACCTCGCCGGCCCCGAAGGTGTTGCCAGGGCCAGAAAAATCGTCCTTTCCGAAGCCCCGCGCGCCCTTCCCGTGGTGGAGGTGGCCGAAGGCCTCGTGGATGCGCGTGTGATCCTTGGCCTTGGCGCCGCCGCCGAAGACGACATCGGCAATCGCCCCTCCCATCACGACGGGGCCGACGATCACGAACATGACGATTTCGAAAGCGTGGTGATCGAGATCCCCGAACAATCCGATCCCGCCGCGCTGGCCGCCAGGATCGAAAGGCTCGCCAAGGAGCAGAATATCCTGCGCGTCAAGGGCTATGCCGCTGTTGCGGGCAAACCCATGCGCCTTCTGGTGCAGGCCGTGGGCGCCCGTGTGCGCCACCAGTTCGACCGCCCCTGGCACCCCGGCGAGGCCCGCCAGGGCCGCATGGTGGTGATCGCCGAGCATGATGACATCAACGAGGCCAATATCCGCGCCGCTCTGGTAGACTGACACCGCCATGCACGTCGTCTTTCGCGAAAGCCACGGGTTGGATGAAACCGAAACCCCGATCGACCTGGGCCAGGCCCCGGCCGATCTGGTGGTGCTGTCGTTTTCCGATTCCGACCTTGGTGCGTTCGCGGCGGGCTGGCATCGCGCCAATGGCGATCTGCCGTCCTTGCGGCTTGCCAATCTCGCGGCGCTGAAACATCCGCTATCCGTCGATACCTATATCGAACAAACCCTGCATGGCGCCAAGGCGATCCTGATCCGGCTGATCGGCGGCATCTCTTATTGGCCCTATGGCATCCGGCAGGTACAGGGGCTGGCGCAGGAAAAGGGCATCGCGCTGGCGGTGCTGCCCGCCGATGGCCGCCCCGACGAACGGCTGGACGCGGTCTCTACCCTCCCAGTCAGCACCCTGCATCGCCTGACCCACCTGTGCGATACAGGCGGCGCGATTGCGGCACAGGCGGCGCTGGCGCAACTGGCTCTGGCGGCCGGGCTTTATGCGCGCCCTGTGCCCGGCTCCAAGACTCTCCCGGATTGCGGGGCATGGACGCCCGAAACCGGGCTTTGCAAGGCAGAACACATCCGCGACACGTCCAAACCTCTGATCGCGCTCACCTTTTACCGCGCTTATGTCAGCGCCGCCGACACCGCCCCAATCGAGGCAATGTTTGCCGCGTTCCGCACCCGCGGATTTGACGTGATCGGCCTTTTCGCACCCTCGCTGAAACAACCCGACTCTGCGCGCTGGCTGGCCGGGCAACTGCGCGCACTGGGCCCCGCCGCAATCGTCAACGCCACCGCCTTTTCCGGCAAGGGCGCCGATGGCACCTCCCCGCTCGATGTCACCGACGCCCCCGTGTTTCAGGTCGCGCTCTCGACCTCGCGCCGCAAGGCCTGGGCCGAGGCCGAGCGCGGCCTTTCCCCGGCGGACCTTGCCATGCATGTCGTCCTGCCCGAGGTGGACGGACGGATTTTTGCCGGTGTCGCCTCTTTCAAGGAGCCCGGCAAAAAGGATCCCGAGCTGGAATACTCCCGCTTTGCCCACCGCACCGAGGCCGAACGCATCGACGCGCTGGCCAACAGGGTGCAGGGCTGGGTGTCGCTGGCCCAAAAGCCGAATTCCGGGAAACAACTGGCCATCGTGCTCAGCACCTATCCGGGCAGGGACTGGAACATGGCGCACGCTGTCGGGCTTGACCCGCTGGCCAGCGTCGAGGCGATGCTCGACGATCTGAGAGAAGCGGGCTACGCCATCGAAACCGGCACAGAGGGCCTGACCGCAAGCCTGCAATCGCACATACTTACATGGTCACTCGATGCCTACAAAGCTGCGTTTTCGACGCTTCCCCAACCGTTGCAAGACGCGTTGAGAGACAGTTGGGGAGCACCCGAGGACGACCCGATCACCCGCGACGGCGCCTTTCATTTCACGGCAACTTCGCGCGGTAACGCCTTGATTGCATTGCAACCTGAACGCGGCACCGACACACGACGCGATGATGAATATCATGATCTCACCCGCACCCCGCGCCATTCCTACGTGGCTTTCTATCTGTGGCTGCGGCAAGTTCAGAATATTGACGCGCTGATCCATGTGGGCGCTCATGGCACGCTGGAATGGCTGCCCGGCAAATCGGTCGCCCTGTCCGGCACGTGCTGGCCCGAAGTGCTTGTCGCTGACACGCCCGTGATCTACCCCTTCATCGTCAACGACCCCGGCGAGGCCGCACAAGCCAAGCGACGCATAGGCGCGGTGACGCTGGGCCATGTGCCGCCACCGCTCAGATCCTCTGCCACACCGAAAAAGTTCGCCCGGCTGGAATCGCTGCTGGATGAATTCTCCAATGCCGACGGGCTGGATCCCAAACGCCGCGACCGGCTCCGGAAAAACATCAGCGACGAGGCGCAATCTCTTGGTTTACAAGAAGAACTTGGCCTGAAAGATGCAACCTCCCTGGCCGAGACCATCACCCGGATCGACACTTTCGTGTGCGACATCAAGGAAAGCCAGTTCGGCGACGGTTTGCACATCTTCGGTCGCGCGCCACAAACCCAAGGCACATTCGACGCGGCCCCTTCGGCCGATGCCGAAAAACGGGGTTTGATCCGCGCCCTCAATGGTTTGCGCGTCAACGCGGGCCCCTCGGGGTCGCCCTATCGTGGCCGCCAGGATGTTCTGCCAACCGGGCGCAATCTCTACACCACCGATCCCCGCTCCGTTCCCACCCGTGCGGCCTATGCCCAGGGGGTGAAACTGGCCGAGGAACTGGTGCGAAAGCATCTTCAGGACGAAGGCGATTATCCACGCAACCTGATAGTCGATCTCTGGGGATCGGCCACCATGCGCACGGCGGGCGAAGAGTTTGCCATGGCGTTGCACCTGTTGGGCGCCAAACCTGTGTGGGACGATGGCAGCGAGAGGGTCAGCGGCGTGGAAATTCTGCCTATCGCGATGCTCGAGCGGCCCCGCATTGACGTGACATTGCGCGTGTCGGGGCTTTTCCGCGACGTGTTCCCCACGCTCTCTGCCTTGTTTGGCCAGGCCATCCGCGCGCTAAGTGAACGGGACGAGGCGGCCGACTGGAACCCGTTTGCCGGTCGTGTCACCGCGCCCCGCGTCTACGGCCCGGCGCCGGGCAGCTATGGGCTTGGCATGGGCCACGCCCTCGAAGATTATTCCGACGAAGGACGCCGCGCGGCGGGCGATGCATGGCTCAACGCCTCTGCATGGGCGCTGGACGACGGCACGCAAACCCGCGATCGCGACGGCATCGCCGAACGTGTCGCCAATGCGGACAGCTTCGTGCATCTGCAAGACCTGCCCGAAACCGATCTGCTGCTGGCGTCAGACTATGCCGCGCACGAGGCCGGGTTTGCCGCCGCGCAGAAACTCACCGGCGGCAAGGCGGCGCTGTACCACGTGGACAATACCAACCCCAACGCGCCGCGCGCGCGCGGCCTCACCGAGGAAATCGCCCGCGTCGTCCATGCCCGCGCCGCCAATTCCGACTGGCTTGCCGGCATGATGCGCCACGGCTTTCGGGGCGGGGCCGAAATGGCCGCCACGCTGGATCACATGGCGGCCTTTGCCCATCTTGCCGGCGCCGTGCCGCCGCAACTCTTTGACGCCTATCACGACGCCACGCTTGGAAATGAAGACGTTGTCGCCTTTCTCGAACGGGAAAATCCACAGGCGCTTGCCGCCATGCGGGACCGCTTTGCCTCGCTTCACGAGGCCGGTCTCTGGACGACGCGGCGCAACTCGATCCTGGCTGATCTGGAGCGCCTGACATGAGCCGACCCGACGCAAAGGGATGGTGCCCCGGCGCCTTTCGCCCGATGATGTCGGGCGACGGACTGGTGGTGCGCGTGCGCCCCGTTCTTGCCCGCCTGAGCCGCGATCAGGTGCTGGGCCTGTGCGATGCGGCACAACGCTTCGGCTCTGGCCTGATCGATCTGACCAGCCGCGCAAACCTGCAAATTCGCGGTGTTGCCGAGACCGATCACATGGACTTGCTGGATCAGCTTCATGCCCTTGGCCTTCTGCCCGACGATCCCGCGCTCGAAAGCCGCCGCAATGTCCTTGTGGCGCCGTTCTGGCGCGAGGGCGGCGAAACCCAAAGGCTCGCCACGGAACTCACCGCACGACTGGGGGAGCTTCCAGATCTTCCCGCCAAGATCGGCTATGCGATCGACACCGGAAAGGCACCGGTGTTCACCCGGAACTCCGCTGATTTTCGATTGGAACGCACCTCAAATGGCGAATTGATGCTTCGCGCGGATGGCATGTCCCGAGGACGCACCGTAAGGGCGGACGAGGCGATCGATGCCCTGATCGAGATGGCGCATTGGTTTGTGAACACCGAAGGCCCGGCGCATCGGCGCATGGCCAACCACACCGCCCTTGTCCCGCCCCCCGCCGACTGGCAAGCGGTGTTGCCGGCGGCTCCGGCCCGGGGTGTCACCGCCGGTCAAACCGTCAATGGTACGCTCTTTGGCGCGGTGTTCGGCCAACTCGACGCCACCGGCCTGCGCACCCTGATCACATCAACCGATGCACAGGCGATGCGTGTCACGCCCTGGCGGCTTTTCCTGCTTGAAGGCGCCGAACCGGTTGCCACATCCGATTTCATCACACGCCCCGATGATCCGCTCTTGCACGTGGATGCCTGCCCCGGCGCGCCGCTCTGCAACGCGGCCAGCGTCGAAACACGCACCTTGGCGCGCCAGCTTGCGGCACAGATCCGCGGGCCCCTGCACATCAGCGGCTGCGCAAAGGGCTGCGCCCGGCCGCGTGCCTGCGCCACAACCCTTGTTGGCGTCGATGGCGCTTTCAACCTTGTCCGCAATGGCCACCCGTGGGATGAGCCGTCCCTGACCGGCCTTGCGCCCGAAACCCTTGCCCGGCGCATCGGAGAGCTTTGATGCCATACGAATACGAAAAGAACGGCCAGGCCATCTATGACGAGAGCTTTGCCACTATCCGCCGCGAGGCCGATCTGGCCGCGTTTGATGTTGACGAAGAACAAGTGGTCGTGCGCATGATCCACGCCGCCGGCATGATCGGCCTTGAAAAACACGTGCGTTTCACTCCCGGCATGGTGGCCGCCGCGCGCATGGCGATGGAAGGCGGCGCGCCGATCTTCTGCGATGCGCGCATGGTCTCCGAGGGTGTCACCCGCCCGCGCCTGCCCGCGGACAACCAGGTGATCTGCACCTTGCACGCCCCGGGCATTCACGACCTGGCCGCAAGGATCGGCAACACCCGCTCTGCCGCGGCGTTGGAACACTGGCGCGATCGTCTGGGCGGCGCCATCGTCGCCATCGGCAACGCACCCACCGCGCTGTTTCATCTGCTCAACATGCTGGAAGACCCGGCCTGCCCCCGCCCGGCGGCCATCATCGGCTGTCCGGTGGGATTTGTCGGCGCGCGCGAAAGCAAGGACGCGCTTTGGGCAGACCGGCCCGTGCCCTGCATGATTGTCGAAGGGCGCCTTGGCGGCTCTGCCATGACCGTCGCCGCCATCAACGCCATCGCAAGCCGCAAGGAATGACCATGGGCACTATCTATGGGCTTGGGCTTGGGCCCGGCGATCCCGATCTGATGAGCGTGCGGTCGCATCGCTTGCTGACCAATGCCAGACATGTGGCGTTCTTCCGCAAAAAGGGGCGAAAGGGCCAGGCGCGCCAGATCGTCGAAGGCTTGCTGCCATCCGGCGCGCGGGAAATTCCGATGGAATACCCTGTCACCACAGAGATCCCGGTGCATGATCCGCGCTACAACGAATTGCTGTCAGCCTTTTACGCCGAGGTGACGCAGCACCTGACCGCGCTGGCCACCGCCGGCGAAGACGTTGTGGTTCTGTGCGAAGGCGATCCGTTCTTTTATGGCTCCTTCATGCATCTCTATGCCCGGCTGCGCGACGTTGTGCCTGTCGAGGTCATCCCGGCGATCACCGGCATGTCCGGTGCATGGACCGCAACCGAAACCCCGATCACCTGGGGTGACGATGTGCTGACCGTGTTGATGGGCACGCTGCCGCAGGACAAGCTGACAACGCATATCCGCCAGACCGACGCGCTGGTGGTCATGAAGATCGGCAGCAATTACGACAAGGTTGTCGCCGCGTTGAAAGACGGCGGCAAATACGACGATGCCTGGCTGGTGCAATTTGCCACAATGGGCGAAAAACAAACCGTCACCAAACTGTCTGACATGA
The DNA here is from genome assembly GCF_016019955.1 of Thiosulfatihalobacter marinus. Lineage (GTDB taxonomy): Bacteria > Pseudomonadota > Alphaproteobacteria > Rhodobacterales > Rhodobacteraceae > Shimia > Shimia marinus_A. The sequence goes on along the minus strand of NZ_JAECRZ010000015.1, from coordinate 44,788 downwards.
CGGATACCGGCACACCCTATTTCTCGATCATAATCGTGCACGGCCAGGGGCGCCGCCCATGACCGGCTCTTTGGTTATCGCCGGTCTGGGGCCGGGAAACGACGCCATGATCACCCCCCAGGTGCAGCACGCCCTCGGCCACGCCACCGATATCGTGGGCTATATCCCCTATGTCGAACGCATCTCCGCCCGTCCGGGCCTGACGCTGCATCCTTCCGACAACCGGGTCGAGATCGACCGCTCCCGCCATGCGCTGGAAATGGCTGCCCAGGGCAAACATGTCGTGGTGGTGTCTTCGGGCGATCCGGGCATGTTTGCCATGGCCGCCGCCGTGTTCGAAGCCGTGGAGCAGGGCGCGCCGCATTGGCGCGATCTCGACATTCAGGTCTTGCCCGGCATAACCGCGATGCTCGCCGCCTCTGCGGCCTGCGGCGCGCCGCTGGGGCATGATTTCTGCGCGATCAACCTGAGCGACAACCTCAAACCCTGGGCCCTGATCGACAAACGCCTGCGTCTTGCGGCAGAGGCCGATTTTGCCATGGCCTTTTACAATCCGCGCTCAAAGTCACGGCCAGAAGGCTTTGAAAAAGCCCTGAAAACACTTCAGGATACCTGTGCCGACTCCCGCCCGATCATCTTTGCCCGCAACGTGTCGCGCCCCGACCAAACGATCAATATCGTCCCGCTCCCCAAGGCAACGCCCGACATGGCCGACATGCGCACAATCGTCCTGCTTGGGTCTTCGCGCACCCGGATCATCGAACGCGCCGGCGCGCCATTCGTCTACACCCCGCGCTCGGTCGAGGACGAATGAGACCGGATCGCCTGCGCTCCGGGTCGACGCCGAGCCCGCCCCACATACCAGGCGCGACACGGGCGCAATGCCACCACTTTCCAGCACCGCGGTTTCAGATGTCCACCCGGCAGGACGTGCGCGAAGCAGCCTCAATCGGCGACCACCCACGCCAATACTTCGGCAACCGTTGCCACCTCAACGCGCGGCGGCAAGTCCGGCCTGTCGATCATGATCACCGGCAGCCCCAGTATTCGCGCCGCGTGCAACTTGGCCTCGGCACCCGCGCCCCCGGCATTCTTGCACACCACCACCTCGACCCCGTGTTCGCGGAACAAGGCCATGTCGCCCGCCGCGTCAAAAGGCCCCCGCGCCACCACCACCGTATGATGCGGCAACGTGATCGGCCTGTCCGGTTCATCAACCAGACGCAGGATATAGTGGTGCTGGGGCTGCGCCGCAAAAGCCGGCAAATTCAGCTTGCCAAGCGCAAGCATCACTCTGCGGGCAGGCCCGTTCAGCGCCGCCACGGTCTCCTCCACATCCGCCACGCGGGTCCACGCATCGCCCATTTGCGCCTGCCATTCCGGCCGCGTCAACGCCACCAGCCGCACCCCGGCGGCACCGCAGGCATGATAGGCATTCCAGCTCATCCGCGCGGCAAAAGGGTGTGTGGCGTCAATGACATGGGTGATGCTATGCTCGTGCAAATAGCGGGTCAGACCGTCCACGCCACCAAATCCGCCCACCCGCGTCGGAATCGGCTGATCGCTGGGGCTGGCCACACGGCCCGCATAAGAGAATACCGCGCGCAATCCACGCTCGGCCACGGCCTGGGCCAGGGCGCTCGCCTCGGTCGTGCCGCCCAGAACAAGGAGATTGGGAACCATGTCTGACACTCCCTGGCTGACGATCATGGGCTTGGGCGAAGATGGACCGGATGGCCTCCCCCCCGCAAGCCGCAAAGCGCTGGATCAGGCACATATCGTCATGGGCGCCGCCCGCCACCTGTCCCTGTTGCCGGACATGACGGCCCAAATCATCCAATGGCCTGTCCCTTTTGCCGATGGCATCCCGCTGCTGTTGGCCCATCGTGGCACGCCCACGGTTGTCCTCGCTTCGGGAGATCCGTTCTGGCACGGCGCGGGCGCCACACTGGCGCAGCATTTGGGCACATCGGAATACCGCACCCTGCCCGCTCCTTCGGCCATGTCCCATGCCGCCGCCGCCCTTGGCTGGCCGCTGGATCAAACCCTCACCATGGGCCTGCACGCCGCGCCCCTTGCCCGGCTGCGCCCCCATCTGCACAACGCCCAGCGCGCCCTCGTCACCCTGCGCGACGGCGCGGCGGCCATCAGCCTTGCCCAATGGCTGACGGAAATTGGTTTCGGCGCCAGCACCCTGCATGTCATGGAGGCCCTCGGTGGTCCGCGCCAGCGTATCCGGGCCACGACCGCCCGGGATTTTGCCTTTGGCGATATCCGGCACCCGGTCTGCCTAGGGCTTGACATCCGGGGCGATGGCCCGCCGATCCCCCTTGCCTCCGGTCGCCCGGATGACCTTTTTGACCATGACGGGCAGATCACCAAACGCCCGGTGCGCGCGCTGACCCTGTCGGCCCTGGCACCGAAACCCGGCGAACATCTCTGGGATATCGGTGGTGGCTCCGGCTCGATCTCCATCGAATGGCTCTGGGCGCATCCCACCACCCGCGCCAGTGCCATCGAAACCAGCCCCACCCGCGCAGACCGCATTCGCTCAAATGCCGCCGCGCTTGGCGCGGACCGGCTGACCGTGATCACCGGAACCGCCCCCGACGCTCTGAATAACCTGCCCCCGCCGGATGCGGTTTTCATCGGCGGCGGGCTTGATACCGACCTGTTGGCACACGTATGGGCTGCCTTGCCACATGGCGCGCGCCTGGTCGCCAACGCCGTCACGCTGGAGGCCGAGTCCCTGCTTGCCACGTGGCACGCCGAAAAGGGCGGCGACATGCTGCGGATAGAACTGGCCCGATCCCACCCCCTGGGGCGCAAACGCGGCTGGAAATCCGCCTATCCGATCGTTCAGTGGAGCACCGTCAAATGATCGTCGCCGGGTTCGGATATCGCGCGATCGCGACCACGGACAGCCTGCGTGACGCGCTGAAGGCAACTGGCCACGAACACCCCGCCCTGCTTGCGGCCCCGGCGGACAAGGCGTATGCCGCCTGCATCCAACAGCTTGCCCAGGAGCTTGGCCTGTCCGTGTTTCCCGTCGCCGAAACCCTGCTGCGCGCCATGCAGACCCCGACGCAATCAGCCATGGCGCTGGAGCATCGCGCAACCGGCAGCGTCGCCGAGGCCTGTGCGCTGGCCGCCGCCGGCGACACCCCCGTTCTGCTTTGCGATCGCGTCATTTCCCACGACCATCGCGCAACATGCGCCATCGCCCGGAGTTCTCTCGCATGACCGTGCATTTCATCGGCGCCGGACCGGGCGCGGCAGACCTCATAACGCTTCGCGGCCGTGATCTGATCGCCGCCTGCCCCGTCTGTCTTTACGCCGGGTCTCTGGTGCCCGACAGCATCCTCGCCCACTGCCCCGAGGGGGCAGAGATCATCAACACCGCCTCTCTGGACCTTGACGCGATCATAGCCCATTGCAAAACCGCGCAGCAAAACGGCAAGGACGTTGCCCGCCTGCATTCCGGCGATCTCTCGGTCTGGTCCGCCATGGGCGAACAAATCCGCCGCCTGCGCGCCGAAGGCATCGCAGTGACCGTCACGCCCGGCGTGCCCAGCTTCGCCGCCGCCGCCGCCGCCCTGCAAACCGAACTGACCTTGCCAGGGCTGGCCCAGTCAGTCGTGCTCACCCGAACACCCGGTCGCGCCACGTCAATGCCCGACGGCGAATCCCTGACCAATTTTGCCGCCACAGGCGCAACACTGGCCATCCACCTGTCCATTGGCAATCTCGATCGGGTCATCACCGACCTGACCCCGGCCTATGGCCCGAACTGCCCCGTCGCCGTGGTCTACCGCGCCAGCTGGCCCGACCAGCAAGTGATCCGCACCACGCTGGCCAGACTGAAATCGGACATCTGCGAAAACATCACCCGCACGGCCCTGATCCTCGTCGGTCCGGCCCTCGCGGGCGAAGGCTTTGAAAACTCCCGCCTCTACGCCACCGAATATGATCGCCGCTATCGTCCGCAAAGCGCCGACAGCCCATGGTCCGGTTGGCAACATGGCGACGATTGACTAAGACACGGCCCAATCCTTCTTTTGGCCTCAAATATCCCGGGGGTCCGGGGGCTGGCCCCCGGCCCTGCCCTCACCGCCCCTAACCTGATCGGACCCACTTCATGGCAACAGCTCCCGGCCTCCTGATCTCCGCACCCTCTTCGGGAACCGGCAAGACCACCGTCATGCTCGGCCTGCTGCGCGCTCTGGCCGAAGACGGGCTCACCGTGCAACCCTTCAAATCCGGCCCCGACTACATCGATCCGGCCTTCCACCGCGCCGCCGCCCGACGCCCGGCCTTCAATATCGACACATGGGCAATGCCCAAATCTCTGATCGGTGGGATATCCGAGCAATCCCAGGGGGCCGATATCATCGTGGCCGAAGGCTCGATGGGCCTGTATGACGGTGTCGCAACGCGTGGCGAAACAGGCTTTGGCTCCTCGGCGGAAACCGCGCTGAAAATGGGCTGGCCGGTGGTGCTGGTGATCGATGTCGGTGGTCAGGCCCAATCCGCCGCCGCCACGGCACTTGGCTTCAAAGCCTATAACCCGAACCTGCCCTTCGCTGGTGTGATCCTCAATCGCTGCGCCTCCGCACGTCACGAACGCCTGGCGCGTCTTGGCATGGATCAGGCCGGAATTTCCGTGCTCGGTGTTCTGCCCCGACGCGGAGACCTCACCCTGCCCGAGCGCCATCTTGGCCTAATCCAGGCGGTCGAACACCCCGATCTCGAACAAGCCATCCAAGGATATGCGGCATTCCTACGCGCGCATGTCGATCTCAACGCCATCAAGGCCGCCGCCAGGGCCGGACCAACAACCACCGGCGCGCTGCCGAAACCACCCGCACAACGGATCGCGCTGGCGCAGGACGCCGCCTTTTCCTTTACCTACCCGCATATCCTGACCGGCTGGCGCAACGCGGGCGCCGAAATCCTGCCCTTCTCGCCGCTGGCCGACACGCCCCCGGCGACTGACGCCGATCTCGTCTGGCTCCCCGGAGGCTATCCCGAACTGCACGCCGGCAGACTTGCGGCCAATACCGCCTACCTGAACGGCCTGCGCCGGCACGCGCGCTCCAAACCGGTACATGGCGAATGCGGTGGATACATGGCGCTTGGCGAAGCCCTGATCGACAAGGAGGGCACACGCCACCAAATGGCCGGCCTGCTTGGCCTTGTGACCTCCTACGAAAAACGAAAATTTCACCTTGGCTACAGGCAGGCGACATTGCAGGCCCCGATGCCCGGCTTCGGACAAGGCGCCCGCCTGCGCGGCCATGAATTTCACTATTCCACCATCCTGGAAGAACCCGATGCCCCCCTTGCACTGGTCGGCGACGCTGACGGCAACCCGGTCCCCGAAACCGGCTCGATCCGGGGCCACACCACCGGCACGTTCTTCCACCTGATTGCGGAGGCAAGCGCATGAGCGGATTTGTCAGCTTCGTAGGCTCCGGCCCCGGCGACCCCGAACTCCTGACTCTCAAAGCCGTCGATCGCCTGAAAGCGGCCGATGCCATCCTGTTTGATGATCTTTCCTCCGGCCCGATCCTGGAACACGCCTCTGCCAAGGCCGATCTGGTCGGTGTCGGCAAACGCGCCGGCCGCCCGTCGCCCAAACAGCACCATGTCAGCCAATTGCTTGTCGACTATGCCAAGGCCGGCGGGCACGTGGTCCGGCTGAAATCCGGCGACAGCGGCATTTTCGGACGCCTGGAAGAAGAGATCGACGCCCTGCGGGCCGCCGGGATCGAATTCGAGATCATCCCCGGTGTCACCTCGGCCTGCGCCGCCGCAGCCGCCGCGCAAATTCCGCTGACCCGCCGTCTGCTGGCACGGCGCGTGCAATTCGTAACCGGCCATGATGTTGCCGGCGCATTGCCGGGCGACCTGCACCTGCAATCCCTGGCCGATCCCGGCGCCACCACTGTATTGTTCATGCCCAAGCGCACATTTCCCGCCCTTGCCGAGAAACTGTTTGCCACGGGGCTGCGCCCGGACTGCCCTGCGCTGCTGGCGGAAAATGTCAGCCATCCGGATCAAACGCTTCAACGCACGACCATGGCGGCGCTGGCGGACCAGCTGAGTAACGAAATCTCAAGCGCACCCGGCCTGATCCTTTTCGGCGAACTGGCAGAGACCCCCTGACCAGGAAATCCAATCAGACACCCCCCCGCAGAGGCCCGAAAATGCGTACGCTCTCTCTTGTCGGAATCGGATCAGGCAATCCTGATCACCTGACTCTTCAAGCCATCCGCACCCTGGAAAGCGCCGACGTGATCCTGCTTCCGCGCAAGGGGGCCGAAAAATCGGAGTTGGCCGATCTGCGCCGCCTGATCACCCGCGACATTCTGAAAACTTCTCCCAAAGTGGTTGAGTTCGACTATCCGGTCCGCGATGCCGGAACCCCGAAATACCTTGACGGCGTCAATACCTGGCATGACGCGCTGGCAGGCATATGGACCGATCTGATCACCACCCACGCCCCGCAAGGCGCGCATGTTGCGTTGATGGTGTGGGGGGATCCCTCTCTTTATGACAGCACATTGCGCATTGCAGACAGGCTTGCCACACGCGGGCTGGCCATGGATGTACGGGTCATCCCCGGCATCACCTCGCTCCAGATGCTCACCGCCGCACATGCCATTCCGCTCAACACGCTGGCCGGCGTGGTTCAGATCACCACCGGGCGCAACCTGCGCGATCAAGGCTGGCCCCAGGGTGCTGAAACCGTGGCCGTGATGCTGGATGGCGCCTGCGCCTTCCGGCACCTGGCCCGAACCGATCTGCATATCTGGTGGGGGGCTTATCTTGGAATGCCGCAGCAAATCCTGCTGTCCGGGACGCTGGCCGACATGACACCAAAAATCCTGACCGCACGCGCCGCGGCGCGGGACAGAAACGGCTGGATCATGGATATCTATCTGATGCGACGCACCTGACGGGGTGTCCTGGTGATGATTCGCAGAAGACTCCAAGGGCAATTGCGCCTTCTACCCTGTTGAAACTTGGCATTTGCCTCCGTTTTTGATGCCAAGTGGCGTCACCTTGTGGAGAATCTCGGGCAATTTCGTGTCAATTGCCCTTCACCAACATTTCGCCCATTTCTCGACGCAATCGTTAAGCAGTTTTTACTTTGCCCGGCCCAGAGTCCCATTTGTGCCAGGTGTGTACATGTACGGTTTCAATGCTGGTTTCCGGAGTGAACAGCCAACAGAAAGGGCTGAGACAATGAAGATACTGGCCGTCGACGACGACGAAAGCATCCGCGACCTGCTGACCGAGGCAGTGGCCGCCAAGACGTCGCATACGCTTGTGACCGCTCCTTCGGGGCCCGAAGCGATCCGCGTCATCGCCCGCGAAACCGACCCGTTCGATTGCTTCCTTCTGGATATCCAGATGCCGGTGATGGATGGAATCGCTCTGTGCACCAAGATACGCAAGACCAAGGGATACGGACGCAAGCCGATCCTGATGCTGACGGCAATGTCGCAAAAGAAATACATCGACGCCGCCTTTGCCGCCGGCGCAACCGACTACGTGACCAAGCCTTTCGACTTTCTTGAATTGTTCAGCCGCATCAGCGTGGCCGACAAACTGGCCAGCGAACAAGCCCGCGTCACCGAAGGTGTGTCCGAGATGTCGGCCCTGAAAAAGGAACTGTTGGTCAATACCGCACACAGCCTGAACGAACCGGTTGAAATCGTCGGCGTCACGCAAATGGTCGGGTATGTCGCCTTTGAAAACTACATCATGCAGTTGTCGCGGGCTTCGCTGTTGCGGGCCTCGGTGTTTGCAATCAAGATCTCCGGTGTCGAACGCCTGTTCGAATCTGTCAGCCATATTTCATTCCGTCAGATACTGACCGATATCGGAAGCGAAGCGGTTTCGGTCCTGGCAGATAACGGCGCCATGGCAACCTATCGCGGCAATGGCGTCTTCCTGTGCATCGTCCCGCGCCTGAACGGGTTTTCACACCCCAAGTTCGAAGTCGATCTGAACAGCCGCCTGGAATTCGCCCCGTCGCTGCATGTGGACGGCCAGCATGTCAAGGTTTGCGTGGGAGAGCCGGTCTCGATGCGCTCGCTGACGCGGGCCGGAGCATTATTCTCCCTGCAAAAGGCATCCGCAAATGCCGAACAGCGCGTCAAGAACCAGCGCGAAGTGCTTGCCATGTTGCGCAAATCCATGCGTGTGCATCGCCGGTCCGGATTTCAGAACGAAATGGAACGCCGCGCCTACGAAGTTCTGCTGCAAGACGCCCTGCGCGATGACGATTCCGGCGCCAAGGCCTATGGCTAAGCCGATACCGAACTGAACAACTTGCCTGTGGCGGCGCTTCCGGGCGCCGCTCGGCATGTCTCAGTGATGCGTATGTGTCAGATCCATCAGCGCCACCTGCACCTTGGCACCGTCCATCTCCATAACCGGTCCGGCCGGTTCGGCAACCAGCCCCAATCTCCCGATCCAGCGCGACCAGACCGCCGGAACAAGCCCCAGCACCTTCTTGGCGCCCAATTCGCGGGCCGTTTCGATCAGTTGGTTCATCAACTGCGCCTGAACCCGGGTCCGTCTTGATGCCGGCACCTTGTGCGAGATGAAAACCCGGCTGGATTCCCAAATATCCGGATCCACCGGCGCTTGAAAATCCAGCAGGTTTGACGGAATTGACTCGAGCATTCCCTTTTGCGCGTCACGGATCATGTAGGAATACATGCCGCATTTCGCCGTGGTGGGCGTCAGGCGGATGCCCGCCAGAATTTCGCCTTCTTCGTGTACTGCAATCCACCGGCTGGCAGGGGTGTCGTACTGATCGTACTCCATTCCCTCCGCTTCGGGCAGGTTCCAATTGTTTTGCACAATGAAACACTGTCGGCGCGCCTTCAGCAGCTTGACCAGAAGGTCGCCGTGAATATGCAGGTTTTCAAAGGACAGGGTCGTTGTCAGCATGTCCTCAATTCCCCTCGGGTGTCAGAAACTCTCGATCACCGAATGCCACCTTCACAACCGTCGCCACGACATCGCGGCGGCGGGAACCACAAAACACGTAAGGCGGTAGGGAAATAGCTTTCGCCCCGATGGGGCAACGCGCCATGCGCCGCTCCAACATATCCCGGAGGCTTCCGCCCCCAAAACAACCGGGCACGCAGCACAAAAACCTGCGCCCCAATTCTACTGCCTCAACGTTTTTCTTTTTATAGAGCCACATAAGAGCCGTTCTTTCTACAAAAAAAAGACATCATTGACTTCACGTTGCTATCACTGTGGCAGAAAAGCCGCCCCGACGCACACGTTAAGCGATAGTAAGCTGGCAGCCTGGTCAGAATGTCGCAGCTCTGCCGCAGGCGCTCGCGGGCCTGCCACATGGACGGCTTTCAAGTTTCGCGGAATTACCCACCCAGCACCACGAATTCGCCACCTTGCCGGGCCAGATTTACGACATGGCGCCACGTTGACGCCACCAAAATTCCAGCTGCCAAGAGGCCCCGATGAGACCCTATTTCATGACATTCCACGTCCGCGGTGAAATCGCCGGGACGTTGTTGCTGCAAGAGCCCGAACGCCGCCTCTTGATAGACCTCTCGCCAAATCCGTCCACCGGCGCGGCGGCCCCTGGCTATGCATATCCGGAACGCGTTGCGTTTACCTTGCGCAACGATGACATGATTGCGCGGTTTCGTGACGAACTGTCTCCCGGTGATGTGATCGAAGCGACCGGCACATTCTCGCAGGCCGGCTACATCCCTCACAAGACCAGCCACATCGACACGACCTTTCTCATGCTCGAGTTCTCCCGCTGCGGACGTGCGCTGCCAGAGCTTTGCCACGCAGGACACCAGTACCGCTTGCCCGAAACCTTGTGGATGAACTAGACAACTGAATTCCGCCCCGGGTTGCCCATGCTACGGCCACATTTTTTCGGGACACTAAGCACCTACAGGGCGCAAGAACGCGCCCGAAATTACCGAAAGACGCAGAATGCAAACTGAAATTCCAGACGGCCGGGGAGAGGCGATCGCAGGCAGCAGCGCGCTGCAACGCTTCCTTTCGGGGCGCTTCCTGACGGGGCGGCCTTCGGTGGAAAACGCCCGCCGACTGGAAAAACAGATCCATGATTTTGCCAGCGGCGGGCTTGCCCTGTTCTGGCAAAGGCAGGGCATCTATTTCGGCGCCGCGCTGCTGACCGGGTTTTACTACAGCGTTGTCGTCGCCATTTTCAGCTACCTGTTCTGCCAGGCGGCCGAGTTGCTTGACAGTTTTGTGTCGCTCAAGGTCGTGCGCCGTCGCGACCGCTCTTTGCGCCAGACACGCCGCCTGCTGTCGATGCTGTTCCTGTCCAACCTCTTCAGTTCAATCGCCGTGGCCACTTTCACCCTGCTGGTCGCTCGGATGGAGGGGCCGGAAGAGCATTTTACATCGCTGTTCTTCCTTTTCGCGGCGGGTCTGTTCGCAGCGGTGAACAATCACCAGCTGCCCCAGGTTCTTGCCGTGCGCCTGCTGATCTATGGCGGGCTGTTCGTATTTATCCCGGCTTACGATATCTGGACGGAAGGCCCCTATTATGGTTCCAAGATGTGGCTGCACTTCGCCACGTCGATTTTCGTGCTCTACTTCGTTCTGGAATGTTCGATGATCTTCCTGCGCCTCTACCAGAGCGGGCTTGATCAGCTTGAAGAACTGCGCACCGAACGTGACAAGGCACGCGAGGCCTTCGAGGTCAAATCCCAGTTCGTATCAGTGGTCAGCCACGAATTGCGCACGCCTCTGACCTCTATCAATGGTGCGCTGGGGCTATTGCGTGACAGCGACCTGTCCAAGAACCCCGAAAGCGTGGCCCGCATGCTGGATATCGCACACAAGAACAGCCAGCGGCTCAGCACGCTGATCAATGATCTGCTGGACATCCAGAAGATGGAATCCAACAAGATGTCCTATAATCTTGCCCCTTTGGACATGGCCGAACTGGTCAACGATGCCGCGCTGTCGATAACTCCCTATGCCGACAAATATGACGTGCGGATGAATGTCACCCGGATCGATTCAGGCCTGAATATCCTTGCCGATGGCGAACGCATGATGCAGGTGCTGGACAACCTGTTGTCAAACGCGGTGAAATTCTCGCACCCGGGCGGCGAAGTACAATTGGCGGCCTATCAGGACGATGACTACGCAGTGCTCGAAGTCCGCGATTTCGGGATCGGTATTCCTGACAACTCCAGGCATCTGGTTTTCGGCAAATTCACCCAGGTTGATGGCTCGGACAAACGATCCCACGACGGCACCGGTCTTGGCCTGTCGATCACGCAACAGATCGTTTCCGATCACGGCGCGCATATCGACTACGAAAGCGAGCCGGGCAAAGGCACCCGCTTCTTCGTGGAATTTCCGCTCCACTCTGTTTCAAAGGAAAAGGGGTAGGCCCATGTTTCCCCAACAACACCAGGACAAATTCGCCAGGCTGCGCGCCCATTTCCTGTCCGGCTTGCCCGCGCGAGAGGCCGAACTGGAAGATCTGACCGCAACACTTCTGGCGCGGGGCAACTGCCCCGAAACGCTCGAAAAGCTGTTCATCGTCACGCACAAGCTGGCGGGCATCTGCGCGACCTACGGATTAACGGCTGCCGGCCAACAGGCCGCTCTGGCCGAATCCATGATCGATCGCGCCCGCGGCGCGCGCCTGACAGAGGCAGTGCTTTACGAAATCCTTTTGGCAACCGATGTGCTGTCGGACGAATTGCGCAGCATCGCGGGGCTCGAATAACGGCTTCATCCTCTGGAGGATGCGACGATCTCGCGGATCTGACCTGGCAAGGCCACAGGATCGAATGGTTTCTGGATCGCCCCGACCGCCTCGGTCTGGATCACGTCCTGATGCTCGGTCGCGACGTTTTTCGATGTCATGAAAATCGCCGGCGTCTCTGCCAGCGTTTCGATTTCACGCAATCCGGCCAAGGTTTCGATGCCGGTCATCCCAGGCATCATCATGTCCAGAACGATCACGTCTGGCGCAAACGCCTCGGCCTCTGCCAGCGCGCGCTCGCCGCTTTCGCACTGCAACAATTCGAACCCACCCAGATCGACTAGCGCAAGTTTCGCGATTTCCCGAATGTCCGGGTCGTCCTCGACATGGAGGATTTTCTGTATCTCGGGCATACCCCCCCCGCTAACCTGATCAAAGATGATTTCTGGCAGGTTTGCGGCATCGTGAAAAGGGGGGCGATTGTGTCAAACTGACTCGGCTTCGCGCCAGCCCCCCGGATTGTGATGACGGCGCACCGGACATGCCCAACCGTGCGCGCCGTGATCCTGTCTCGGTGCACGCCCGGTTGCAGACCTCCGGCGGGCCGGATTGGCAAGCCCCATTCCCAACCGCCCTTGTCGTCTTACGCCCCTGATGCGACTCAGGCCCGATCCGCAATATCCTCAACCCGCCTGTCCCCGACCAGCATCCAAATCGTTAGCGCCACCGGGCGTCAGGTCGCCACGTTTATCGCTAACACTTTATTTTTCTGGCCTTTTTGCCTTCCCACCCCAAGGCCCGTTCACTATAGGAAACCTCAAATTGAACTCAGACATTTGCGCGAGTCAGGAGAACATCATGACTGTCACAGTCGGCATCAACGGATTTGGTCGTATCGGCCGCTGCACCCTCATGCACATCGCCGAGGAGGCCCGCGACGACGTTCGCGTCGTCAAGGTCAACGCCACCGGCCCGCTGGATACGGCTGCCCATCTGATCCGCTACGACAGCGTGCACGGCCGCTTTCGCAACGAGGTGATCGCAGGCAACGGAACACTGGATGTCGGCCAGGGCCCGATGCGCATGTTCTCGACCTACGACATGGACGAACTGGACTGGGACGGTGTTGATGTCGTGCTTGAATGCACCGGAAACTTCAACGATGGAGAAAAGGCGCGAAAGCACCTGGAACGCGGCGCGAAAAAGGTGCTGATCTCGGCCCCGGCCAAAAACGTTCAGAAAACAATCGTGTTCGGCGTGAATGATGACCGTCTTGAAGCCAATGACAACATGATCTCCAACGGATCCTGCACCACCAACTGTCTGGCCCCGATGGCCAAGGTTCTGCACAATGCCTTCGGCATCGAAAGCGGTATCATGACGACGATCCACGCCTATACCGGCGACCAGCCTACGCTGGACCGGCGGCACAAGGATCTCTACCGCGCCCGTGCCGCGGCCATGTCGATGATCCCCACCTCGACCGGCGCCGCCAAGGCCCTGGGCGAGGTCCTGCCGGAACTCAAGGGCAGGCTCGACGGCTCCGCCATCCGTGTCCCGACACCGAACGTATCGGCCGTGGACCTCACCTTCACCGCCGGAAAGGACGTGACCGAGGCCGACGTGAACGCGGCCATGGTCGAAGCCGCCGCCGGTTCGATGAAGGGGGTGCTGGGCTACAGCGATGCGCCGCTGGTATCGGTTGATTTCAACCACACCACCGAAAGCTCGACTTTCGCCGCCGACCAGACCAAGGTCATCGGCAACCGTCTGGTGCGCGTCCTGGCGTGGTATGACAACGAATGGGGCTTTTCCGCCCGCATGGCCGACATGGCCGCCCTGATGGGGCGCATCTGAACCGCCAACACAGCACACTTGCGCCCCCGGGGATGGTCGGGCATATCTGAACCCGCCATCAAGTAACCCCGGGGGCGCAGTACGTCATGACCAACCCGATCGCCGTGTTTCTTGCCGTACTGATCCTTGCCGGGCTGGGCGCGGATTTGCTGTTCAATGACGGCGATGCCACGATGCTGCTGGCGCGCAAGTTCTTTGACCTGATCGAATGGGTCGCCTTCTGGCGTTGAACGAACACAGGCCGTAATCCCCCCTGCCCACGCCATCTTCTTTTGGCAACAAATATCCCGGGGGTGAATTGGCCCAACGGGCCAAGAGGGGGCAGCGCCCCCGGGAACACGCCTCAACTCTTGAGCCGGTAGCCCTTGTGGATCATCGCCCACCCCAGCACCAGCACCACAAGGCTAACGCTGGCCACGACAATCGCACTCGTCACGGGCGGGCCGTCCGAAACGCCGATCATTCCGTAACGCGCACCGTCGATCAGATAGAATACCGGGTTCGCACGGGTCAGCACCTGCAAGCTCTCCGGCAGCGCATTCACCGAATAGAATGTGCCGGACAGAAAGGCCAATGGAGTGACAATGAAATTCGTGATCGCCGCCATCTGATCAAACTTGTCGGCGACGATCCCGGCCAAAAGCCCCAGCCCGCCCATCAGCGCCCCGCCAAGCACGACAAATCCGAACATCCAGACCGGATGCACCACGCCGATCCCCAGCACAAACCACAGGCCGGCGGAAATTCCCATCGCAACCAGCACCCCCCGCACGACGGCGCCCGCCAAATACCCGACCACGATCTCCAGCGGTGACAATGGCGGCATCAGCGTGTCCACGATATTGCCCTGCACCTTGGAAATCACAACCGACGAGGACGCATTGGCAAAGGCATTCTGGATCACGGTCATCGTCATGATCCCCGGTGCCAGGAATACGATGAACGGCACGCCCATGACCGCCCCGCGCCCCGGTCCGATTGCAATGGAAAAGATCATCAGGAAAAGACCGGCCGTCACCAGGGGCGCCAGCAATGTCTGCGTCCAGACCACAAGAAACCGCAACACTTCGCGCAAGATCAGCGTCCAAAGGCCCAGCCAGTTCACCCGCCCGAAGCGGCGCACCCCCATATCCAGTTCCTGCATCGCCATCCTCTTAGCCCTGCGTTGATTCTCTGCCTTGTAACTCGGACCGGGGTGACTAGAATAGGCCCCTGACCAAGAAATGCAGGGGCGGCCTCAAGGGGGGTCGCTTTTTAGCTGAGGAAGCATCCATGTCCTGGACCGACGAGCGCGTAGACCTTTTGAAGAAACTTTGGGGCGAGGGCCAATCGGCCAGCCAGATCGCCAAAGAACTGGGCGGGGTGACGCGCAACGCCGTCATCGGCAAAGTCCATCGCCTGGGTTTGTCCAACCGCTCCGCGGGCACCGCCAAGCCTGATACCAAACCCAAGGCCGACACCAAACCGAAACCGGCCACCAAAGCCAAACCCGCGCCCAAACCCAAGGCCGAAGAGTCCAAACCCGACCTGAAAACCGAACCGGCCGTGGCCGCCAAGCCGGCGCAAAACCTGCGCAAGGCGATCATTCCGGCCGGCCAGCCGCTGCCGCCTCAGCCCTCGGCCAACGAAATCAGCCCCGAGGCGCTGGCCAAGGTCAACGAGATCGAAAAGACCGCCAAGAAACTGTCGCTGATGGAACTGACCGAACGTACCTGCAAATGGCCGGTCGGCGATCCCGCGACCGAGGATTTCTGGTTCTGCGGCCTGCCGGTACAGGCGGGCAAACCTTATTGCGAGGCACATGTCGGCGTGGCCTTTCAGCCGATGAGCGCCCGGCGCGACCGCAAACGCTGACACGATCCCAACGCCACGATTCAGGCCCGGGGCATCGCTCCGGGCCTTTCGCGGCGCGCTTTTCTACCCCTCCCGCTCAAACTGTTTCCGCACCCGCTCGGCGCGCTCGAAAAACGCGCCGCGCACCTCGGCGGCAAACGGGTTTGCGGTCTCGATGGCGTGTAACACCGTGGGCGGATCGTCCTTGACCATGCCCACCGCCTCGCGCAGCAAGTCAAAGCTCGCGGTGGTCATGCGCTCGGGCAGCGGCCCCATCTCAACCAGCACCTTGGCAATCAGATGCGTCAGCCCCTGCACCATCGCCGCCTCACGATCATGATCTTCGGCACTTGTGACGATCACCTCCAGCCCCAACCGGCGCAGGAAACGCGCCACGCGGCGCCACCGATTTCCACGCAGAGGACAAAGCGCGATCTTTCGTCCCGCGATCCCACTCGCCGCGCTTTGTGGCCCGAACAGGGGATGCGTACCGACGATTTCCACATGCTCGGGCAAATGGGTCGCCATCGCCCGCATCGGCGCCAACTTGACCGACCCGACATCCACAACCAGCGTGCCGGGCCTCAAATGCGGTGCCATACACGCGCACAGATGCGCCATCCGTGCCACCGGCACGGCCAACACCACAATATTGCACCCTGCAACGTCTTCGATGTCGCCCATGGCAAAGGCGCGGCCATCCTCCAGTACCGCGCCAATATAGGTCGGATCGCACACGGTGATGTCAAAATGCGCACCCATCTCGCGCGCCACCAGCTTGCCAAACGCGCCAAAGCCAAACAGGCCCAGCGAGCGTAATTTTCGGCCTTCCATGACCGGTCCCTTCCATTGGGGCCGCCCGCGAGCCGACAAACTTGAAAGTGCCTCTTTTCGTCAACCCCCGGCAATGCGGCGGTTGAACACGTGAAATCCGTCCCGCCCTATATGGACAGGGGATAATAGACGACAGAGATGAGGCATGTCCCGTTCATGTCGACACAGGTGCCACACCCCATGACCCCGGTCAAGCCCGCTGCGGTTCCCTCATGTCCAGCCAGCGCACATACAGCGCCGCCGCGCCCGAAACCGCCACACTTGCCAACATGATCGCCAAAAGCATCAACGCACCGTTTTCCGGGGTCAACACCGCCCCGGTCAACGTGGTCAGACCAGCGCCCCCCGCCACGCTCATCGCGCCTGACAATCCCGCGGCACTCCCGGCGAGTTGCGGGCGCACGGACATCACGCCACTTCCGGCCGCAGGCATGGTCAATCCATTGCCCAGCCCCACAAACATCACGCACCCAACATAACTCACCGGATGCACCACCCCGGCCCACACCAGCACAATCCCGATACTCAGCCCGGCAAATGCCGAGATCCGCCCCGCCAGAACCATCACACCCAACGGATATCGCCCCGCCAGACGCCCCGAGATGAAGCTGCCCAGGATGAAGCCCAGCGTGATCCCCCCCACCGCCACGCCAATCATCGCCGTCGACAGGCCGAACACCACCGCCCCCACAAGCGCGGCCCCGGTGACATAGACGTAAAACGCACCCAGCGAGAAGGTGATGCACACCGAATAGCCCCAGAACCGACGCGATCCCAGAAGTTCAGGATAGGTTCGGAATTGCTTCCCAAGTGTCTCAGAGCGGCTATGGTTTGTCTCTCCCAGGTCAAACCAGGCCAACAGGAACAGGCCCGTCCCGGCAAGCGCAAAAAAGCCGAAATTTGCGCGCCAGCCAAGCCACTGATCCACGATCCCCCCAAACAAGGGCCCGGTCATTGGCGCCACGGCCATGGCCATCGACACGTATCCCAACAGGCTGGCCGCCTCGCGCTCCTCATATTGGTCCCGCACGGCGGCCCGGCTCAGCGCCATTGCCCCGATCACGCCGCCCTGCATCACGCGAAATGTCAGAAATACAAAGATGTCGCGCGCGAAAAAGCAACCGATGGAGGCCAGCACGAAAACGGCCAACCCGATCAACATCACCGGGCGCCGCCCATAACGATCAGACAGCGGCCCCATGACAATCTGCAAAACCGCCGTCACGGCCAGATATCCGGCAATCGACAGGTTCGCCACGCCATAAGACACGCCAAACTCGCTGGCGATGTTGCCCAGCGATGGCAGGAACATATTCAGAGACAAGACCGACATGGCCGTCAAAAGGATCAAAGTTGTCAGCGAAGGGGGCGTTCGGGCGGCAAGCAACATCCCGCCTTGTGCCACGAACAGGCCGGGTTGCCCAGCGCCCCGGATCCGGGGCAGCCCAGATCAGTTATTGCCCAGCAGGTTCAATAACCCCTTCCTGGCCTCATCCTCCAACTTCTTGCGAACCGCATCTTCGGTCGACTGTCCCTCCTGCTTTTCGATGCCAAGCTCCTGTTCCAGACGTTTCCTGGCGTCCTCTTCCAGGGCCTTGCGTTCCTGAGCAAGATTTTGCTTCAGAACGGCGTCCATGTCGGGTGCGATACGCGGCTTGTCCCAGCTGCCCTCTATCTTGACCGGCACCGCCAGCCCATTGCCGTCCTCGCGCCGCAGCTGCGGCGTCAGCCTGTAGTTGATTTGCCGCTGCCCCAGCCCAACCGTACCGGCCCCCTTGGCGATCACCCTGGGCAGTTCCATCAACAGATCGTCATTTCGCAAAACGCCATTCTCGATGACCCAGCTGGCCGCCATCCGGTCGAACACGGTGGTTCCTCCGGTCGGGTCTCCGCGAAACAGCCGGTCAAGATCGATCCCCTCGATCGTACCGCGCCCGACAGCAACCTGCCCCTTGCCACCCAACGATTGCATGATGTCATGAACCGACGCCCCCGTGCCCAGAAAGTCCATGTCCAGATCGGCCTTGCCGGTGAACCGGTCAAGCCCCGCCGCGGCGCCAAGCGCCTTCTTGAGCGCGATCTGAAGGATCTTCAGATCCCCCCGCACCGACAGCCCGCTTCGATTATTGGCGACAAGCGACCCCGTCACAGCGCCTTCATACGCGGTCAATTGCGTCAGCGTGAAAACCGCGCGGGCATTCTCGATCGTCACGTTTCCGCGCGCCTGCTGCGCGACCAGCCCGCCAAAGTCGACGGTCTCGGCGGCAAAGTCGATCCGGCCATTCATCAGACCCAGGGCCGAGACATCGATCGGCGTTTTCGACCAGCCCGAGGATGCCGGTTCCGTCGCACCACCATCTGACCCGCCCGACAATGCTCCAAGATCCAGGCGCCCGGCCACGATGTTGGCCGTCACCATCGGTCGCGCGCTGCCAGGGGTCACGTCGACCTCGGCTTTCAACATGTTGCCCAGTGCCGTCACAGAACCGTCGCGCAGGCTGATCCTGCCATCCCCTGTCACTGTCACGTCGCCCTTGAACCGGGCCGGCCCCTTCGGCGCACCCGGGAAACCGATTGCAGCCGCAAAGTCCGCCATATCCGACAGATCGGCCTCCACCCGCCCGGCCGCTTCCGGCCTGATCCCGATGCGCCCGTCAAATTCCACTGTGCCACCAGGCGCCGAAACCTTCGCCATCACGCTCGATACCTCGCCCGCCAACAAGGCCCGCAACTGTCCAACCGTTGCAGCCGCCGTTACGGCCTTGCCCGCCGGACGCAGCGTCACGCCAACTTCGGCCGGCTGATCCAGATCGGGCCAGCGCAGTTCCAAATCCACATCGCGCAACGCAAAGCTGTCGCCACCGTGATCCACATATCGCAACCCCGCGCCCTCGATGCTCAGTACCTCCAAGGACAGGCTCTTGACGCGGCCGCCGGAACTGCCGCCTCGTGCCGGCGCATCCGTTGGCGGAAACAGTTCCCAGTTCGCCTTCCCGTCTGCCGATCTTTCCAGCAAAATCTGCGGCGCCACCGCCTCGACCTTGGTGATCCGGATGTTTCCGCGCAACGCACTCAACACATCCACACCTATGGCCGCGCTTTCCGCCGTGAACATCGGCCCAGCATCCGACCATTGCGCATTCGACAACCGAACCGGCCCGGTCGACACTCCGAACACAGGATACCAGCTGATCCCGACATCCCCTTCGAACGTCAACGCGCGTCCGGTCTGCGCCCTTACCTGGTCGGCGGCCAGACGCGCGATTTTCTCACCCGGCAGTGCCAGCACAAGTCCGATCGCGCCAAGCACCACGACAACCAAAACCATCAACAAAATACGGATCAGGCGCATCGGCCGGCCCCTCCCTCTCTACCTGCCGCCACCCTAAGCTCCACTCCGCAACCGACGCAATGCAAACTCACGTGACAGGCGCGCGCAGCCACCCTCGGGCAACTTCATTTTGCCCAAAATACTCCGGGGGAGTCACAGCCCCGCTGTGACGGGGGCAGCGCCCCCTCTCCCTTTGCCAAACCGGCTTGCGTAGCCTATATGCGCCCACATGAGCCAGAACCCGCCCGATCTCCGCCCCGACCTCGCCCGCGCCACCGTCGCCGCGGAAAACCGCCCCGGCCAGCCCACCATCGGCATGGTCTCGCTCGGCTGTCCCAAGGCGCTGGTCGACAGCGAACGCATCCTCACCCGACTGCGCGCCGAAGGCTACGGCATCTCGCCCGACTATTCCGGCGCCGACGCGGTGATCGTGAACACATGCGGCTTTCTGGACTCCGCCAAGGCCGAATCCCTCCAGGCCATCGGCGAAGCACTCGCTGAAAACGGCAAAGTCATCGTCACCGGCTGCCTTGGCGCCGAACCTGAATTCATCACCGGCACCCACCCCAGGGTGCTCGCCGTGACCGGCCCGCACCAATATGAACAGGTGCTCGACGCGGTGCACAAGACCGTGCCGCCCGATCCGCACCCCTTTGTCGATCTGCTCCCGGCCTCGGGTGTGAAACTCACACCGCGCCACTACAGCTATCTCAAGATTTCCGAGGGCTGCAATCACGCCTGCAAATTCTGCATCATCCCCGACATGCGCGGGCGCCTCTCCTCGCGCCCCGTCCACGCCATCCTGCGCGAGGCTGAAAAACACGTTGAAACCGGCGTACGCGAACTGCTCGTGATTTCTCAGGACACCTCTGCCTACGGGCTTGACCGCAAATATTCCACCCATCCGTGGAAAGACCGCGAGGCGCGCTCCCACATCACCGATCTTGCCCGCGAACTCGGTCGGCTTGGCGCGCCCCGCGACCTCTGGGTCCGCCTGCATTATGTCTACCCCTACCCCCATGTGCGCGACCTGATCCCGCTCATGGCCGATCCCGACACCGCGCTGCTGCCCTATCTCGACATCCCGTTCCAGCACAGCCACCCGGACACGCTCAAACGCATGGCCCGCCCCGCCGCGGGCGCCAGAACACTCGACGAAATTGCCCGCTGGCGCGCCATCTGCCCGGACATCACCCTGCGCTCCACTTTCATCGTCGGCTACCCTGGCGAAACCGAGGCCGAGTTCCAGCACCTGCTGGACTGGATGGACGAAGCCCGGCTCGACCGTGTCGGCTGCTTCCAATATGAAAACGTCAATGGCGCCCGCTCCAACGCTCTGCCCGACCACGTGCCGGACGAAGTCAAACAGGACCGCTGGAACCGCTTCATGACAAAGGCCCAGGCCATCTCCGAGGCCAAACTCGCCGCCAGGGTGGGTCAGACCCTGGAGGTCATCGTTGACGACATCGACACAGACGGCATCGCCACCTGCCGCACCAAGGCCGACGCCCCCGAAATCGACGGCAACCTGTTCATTGATGAAAACACCGGCGGGTTGTCTGTCGGGGATATCGTGACAGTAGACGTGGATGAAGCGGGCGAGTACGATTTGTGGGGCGTTGTCAACGAGGTGAATTAACGAATGTCGCAAAGGCGCCTGATCTTGCATATCGGAACACACAAAACCGGGTCAACGTCGTTTCAAAACAGCCTGATCAGCAATGTCGACAAGCTCGCCGATCAAGATGTCCACGTTGTTCGCGAGTTCCGATACCGAGAAGGCAAAAAAGGCAAAGCCAGAACCGCCAACGCCGCGATCTGTGCGCATCTGTTTGTCAGACCGGAACTACAAACCGGCGCGCGCCAAAGGCGGACCGTGCCGGATATAACCCCCCGGGCAAAGGCACGGCGCCGCAAAAAGCTGGCCTACCGCCTGCGCGACAACGCCGCGAAAACCGTCCTGATCTCGGCAGAGGCCTTTTGTTTCCTGCGGACAAAGGAAGAGTGGCAAAATATCCGCGAGTTCGCAGAAATGACCAACCGTCGCCTGGAAGCGATCATCGTCTTTCGCAATAATTCGGATTGGCGGGTGTCCTGGGAAAATCAGTTGCGCTACGGCCTGAACCTGCTGGATACGTCGCATGACCTTCCATCGGAACTGCGCCTTGATGGTTCCTGGTACTTCGACAAGGAAGCCATTCGATCTTTCTGGTCGCCGATCAAACTTTCTGAACTGATCTACGAGGATCATCCAAACATCGTCGAGGCTATATATCAGAGCTTCGGAGTTCAGACCGACAATCTGAAAACCGATCAACGCTTGAACCTGCGCAAGTCATCACCGACGGCCACCGCATAGAACTCATCTGACAAATATTCGCTGCAATCATGTCCTTGCCCTCCCGCCGCCACATGAAACGCGGCTGCCAGGGTGCCACTCAATGACCGTCTCACCACTTGTCGCCCCCCAAAGCGCCCAACCCCAAGTAGATCGAAAATTCTGAATTCAGTATCTCGAGCGCCAGTGGCCATTCGAAGAACCACACCTGCCGTGGCGCGCCCCTCAAGGACACCGGCCTCACGCCGGTCAAATTCACCACCGGCACCTCGAAATCCCTTTTGTTGTTGCAGATGCAAACACACGCACAACTGCCCGCAACGTGACGGACCCCACACCAGACTGCCGTGACACGCCCTACACTTCTTTTGGCCCAAAATATCCTGGGGGAGTCGCGGCGCGCCGCGACGGGGGCAAGCCCCCTACCCCGCCTTGAGCACCTCGAACAGGTCAGCGTTCTCGCAATACCCCGGCGCATGTGCTGCGCGCTCGTGGCCACTCAACCACCCCTGGCACGCCCCTACGTCCCGGCACTGTGTGCATTTCAACACCGCGGCCCGGTATTGCACGGCCAGCTCCGGGCGCTCGCCCAGAACCACCTCCCAATCCACGCCCACCCGGTTGGACATCTCACCCACCAGGCCAGCATGTTTGTCCAGCTTGTCAAACAACCCCATTCTTCCCTCCTCCCGGCCTAATGCCGTGCCGCCAATGCCTCCAGCAACGCCTTGTGCATGCAACAATCTGGCGCGTCCCCCTGAGGACCCCTCGCCTGCCCCAGCCAGGCCTCACACTCCGTCACACGCAAACAGGTGCGGCAGCGCGTTACCAGGTCGGCATAGCCTGCCGCACTCAAACGCCCTTCGGACATGGCTTCGCTCAAGGACAGCCCCATGGCCCGCGCCACACTGCGCGTCAGCCAGAAATGCTTCGCGGGATCCCCCAGCGGCTCTACGATTCCCATCACTCCAGCGCCTCCAACGCCTTTTTCAATTTCTGGAAACGGGCCCGATTGACACAATGCTCCGGTGCTTCATCCACCAGGCTATCCGTGTGCCGGTCCAACCACCGTTTGCATCCTCCGGTCCAGTCGCACCCACGGCATTCCAGCACCATCTCGGCCCAGTCTTCCTGGCTTAGCTCAGCCTGCTCCATCGCCGCCACCAGGTCTGTATCGGTCGCCTGCGCCATGCGCTGTGCCAGCCAGAAATGCGCCTTGCTATCGCCCAACGGCTTCATGACGCCTGCCCCCGGAGCTCGGAAACAATTTCTCTGTTGACGCAGAACTCGGGGGCAATATCCGCACCAGCCGGCTCTTCCAGCCAGACCTGACAGGCTTCGGGCAGGGGACAATCCATGCACCGCAATACCGCATCCGCAATGCCATCATAAGGCAGCGCCCCGGCAATAGCCGCATCTTGCAAATCCACACCGGCACGGCCCGCGACCCGATCAAACAGCGCGGCATGATGACGAATTTTCCCGATGTCGCTCATGCGTGTCTCCGTGAAAAACACACCCGCACGTTATCACCTGGCGAGAATCGTGCCCTTGACCTGCATCAATCGCATTCCGCAAGGTAAGCACGCACACAATCCTGCACCCGGCGAAACCGATCACCGCCAAGTTTTGTGCCACCGTACCAGCGTGTTACAACGATCACGTGGTCCTTCAGGTCTTCCCGCTCCAGCATGCGAAGGATCACCAGACCGGCACCGCTTTCCCCGTCATCGCCCTTCAGCGGCGTGCCGTCCGCCATCAGAACGGCCCAGCTGTTATGGGTCGCCCTGGCGAATTTTCGGGTGCGTTTCAGCTCTTTCAGAAAGGCATCTACCCCTTCACGCCCCTGAACCGGCCCGCCCGATACCGCGTATTTCGATCCACGGTCGCTGACCACGTTGATCAGTTGCAACATGCGCGCTACAGCCCCGCCGCCGTGCGCCGCACGATCTCCATCCGCGCGGCGTTGGGCGGGTGCGTTCCAAGAAACTGATCGCCGGGGTCGGGAATGCGATTGAAAAATTCCGCGCCACGCACCGGCTGATACCCCGCCCGATGGGCGATCACCGTGCCCAGCGCGTCCGCCTCCAGCTCATATTCCTTGGAAAACGAGCGCGCGCCCACATCCGCCCCCAAATTCATCGCCAGGTCGATCATCTGTGAGTTGGCCCCGGCCAACCCGGCCAGGATACCGCCCACGACCGCCCCGGCCAACGCATCCTGTTGCGCGCGCGTCAGGTGCCCGGCAATGTGGTGCGCCGCCTCATGGCCCATGACAAAGGCCAGCTCGTCCGCGTTGCGCGTCTGCGCGATCAGCGCCGCGGTGAACACGATCAGCGGCCGCCCGCCGCGATCCACGGTCTGATAGGCATTCGCAGGCAGGTTTGTCCGCTTGTCGACGCCGATGGCATAGTCACAATCCGTGCCCGGCCTGGTGCGCTGTCGGCACTCCCGCTCGGCCACCGGCTCCAGCCGCGCCCTGACAGGCGCCAGCCGCCGTTCCGCTTCGCTCAGGCCAATTCCCGGCGCTGTTTGCCGGACCGGTTGCGCGGGGGAAGGCGCAGGTGTGGTCGATGCACATCCCGCCAGCCCCAACCCAAGCAACAACACGACAACCAGACCCCGACCCATAAAGCTTTCTCCCCTGACCTGCGGCAAATCTAATTTGCCCCCGCCCCGGTTTCCAGCGCGAAGTGCTTGCACCCGGGTCCAAGCGCGCTACTGTTGGTCCATGTTCAGTATCGAGCACGAATTTGACGCCACCGTGGTGACACTCGTCGACGAAGGGCATAGCCCCCTGGGCGAAGATGTCATCATCCACCTGTTCGAAGACTGCATCACCATCGAACAATACGATCCGCGCAGCGACAGTGTTCAGAAAATCACCCTTTCAACACACCAGGCCGAGGATCTCGCCGCCGCGCTGGACCTGCCCGAAGGGGTCTATACGCTCAAACGCGAGAAACCCTAGGGTCAGGACCCGTTAATCCTGCACCACTGGCGCCAAATCCACGAAATATCGGTGGTTTGGCGCGCGCCGGACATAGTGGCTCTATTTCCAAGCGTGCCAAGCCGCTGGGATGAAGTGGATTTGGCGTCCTGCGGATTTGACGGATTTGCCGCCTGACGTCCTTTCAATGCCTTGAAATAGAACCACTATTCCTGCGGCATTGTACGTAGTCAGACAGCAAATCTGTTAAACCAGTGGCGCAGGATTAATGGGTCCTGATCCTAGGCCCGCTCCAGCACGAATTGCTTGTCCCGCCCCGCATGGCCACGCACCAGCCTCAGCCGTGTGGGCGCCACCCCCAGCGCCCTGGCCAACAACCTGACCACAGCCGAGTTGGCCTTGCCGCCTTCCGGCGCCGTCGTCACGCTGACCTGAATAATCCCGTCTTTCACGGCAACCGCATTGCGCCCGGCACGCGGTGTCACACGTACCGAAAACACGGTGCCCGGTAACACGGTTCCACTCAGATCAGGCACAGGGGCTTTGGACATGGCCGAACGATTTACATTGCAGGATGGCCCTGATTATCTAGCGCCGACACCGGCAAAGGGAAAGCAGGCATGACCACGGGGTTTTTCTGGGACGAACGCTGTTTCTGGCATTCGGGCGGCAATTACGCGCTGACCTTGCCGGTCGGCGGGCTGGTTCAGCCGCTTGCGGCAGGCGGATTGCCCGAAAGCCCCGAAACCAAGCGCCGCCTGAAGAACCTGATGGATGTCACCGGCCTGAGCGACGATCTTGATATGCGCGGCGCCGACCCGGCCACATATGAAGAACTGACCCGCGTGCATCCGCCGCATTACCTGCGCGAATTCAAGGAGATGTCCGATCAGGGCGGCGGCGAACTGGGCTTGCGCACCCCTTTTGGCCAGGGCGGGTACGAGATTGCCGCGCTCTCTGCCGGGCTTGCGACCGCCGCGACACGGGCCGTGCTCACCGGCGAGATGAAGAACGCCTATGCGCTCTCCCGCCCGCCGGGGCATCACTGCCTGCCCGATTGGCCCAACGGGTTTTGCCTGCTGGCCAATATCGCCATCGCCATCGAGGCGGCCCGCGCCGAGAGCCTGTGCGACCGCGTCGCCGTGATCGACTGGGACGTGCACCACGGCAACGGCACCGAGGCGATTTTCTATGATCGCGACGACGTGCTGACCATCTCGCTGCACCAGGAACACAATTACCCGCTCGACACCGGCGCCATGACCGACCGTGGGCAGGATGCGGGCTTGGGGTACAACATCAACATCCCCCTGCCCCCGGGCTGTGGACACGTTGCCTATCTTGATGCCATGACACGCATCGTATTGCCGGCGCTGGACGGGTTTGCCCCCGACCTGATCGTGATCGCCTGCGGGTATGACGCCGGTGCCTTTGATCCTCTGGGCCGAATGCTCGCTACCGCCGACACGTTCCGCCAGATGACGCGACAGGTGATGGGCGCGGCGACGCGCCTTTGCGGCGGCAAACTGGTGATGGTTCACGAAGGTGGCTACGCCGAGTCCTACGTTCCCTTCTGTGGTCATGCCGTGCTCGAAGAAATGTCAGGCTCGGCACGTTCAGCCCCCGATCCCATGGCCGACACCTTGCCTATCCGTCAGCCAAACGCCCGCTTTGATGCCTTCACCGCTGATCTGATTGCCGAAATGGCCAACCATTTCGCCACTCGTCCGGGTACCGGTTGAAATCGCCCCCCATCTGCCCGACATGACAAGAACCCAGACCAACAGGACCACGCCATGCCCACGCCAAACCCGCAAGCACTCGACTTTTTGCTGACGCGCCGCTCGCGCCCCGCCAAAACGCTTGTCGCGCCCGTGCCCGACCGTGACCAGCTCGAACCGATCCTGCGCGCCGCCCTGCGCGCGCCCGACCATGGCAAGCTGGAGCCCTGGCGGCTGATCGTTCTGGAACGCCCGGCACTTGAGCGCCTCGCCGCACTGGTCAACGAACGTGGCGCCGCCCTGGGGATCGATCCTGACAAGATCACCAAGAACCACGATCAGTTTTCACAGGCCAATCTGGCCGTGGCCGTGATCGAGGCGCCGGTGATCGCCGAAAAAATCCCGGCCATAGAACAGACCTATTCGGCCGGCGCTGTTTGCCTGCAACTCCTGAACGCCGCGCTGG
Organism: Thiosulfatihalobacter marinus; assembly: GCF_016019955.1. Taxonomy (GTDB): domain Bacteria; phylum Pseudomonadota; class Alphaproteobacteria; order Rhodobacterales; family Rhodobacteraceae; genus Shimia; species Shimia marinus_A. The sequence goes on along the minus strand of NZ_JAECRZ010000015.1, from coordinate 17,697 downwards.
CCGCCGGATGGGGCGCCAACTGGCTTTCGGGCTGGGCCAGTCATGATCGCAGCTTCGTGGAAAGGGGACTTGGCCTTGCGCCACACGAACGCATTGCCGGGTTTATCCATATCGGCACCGAACGCGCCGCGCCGCCCGAACGTCCGCGCCCGAACATGCAGGAAAAGGTCACATGGGTCTCGCGATAACGATAACGTCGTTTTTCAAGGCGCTGGGTCAAATCGGCGACCCGCGCTTCCGCAAGGTGCTTGTAACGGGCGTTGGCCTCACTTTCGTGCTGTTGATCGCGGCCTATGCCGCTTTTCTCGCCTTTCTGAACTGGATCGGTGCGGCCCAGACCGTGCAGGAACTGATCGGCGAAGTCAGCTGGCTGCCCGACCTGATCACCTGGACATCGTTTTTCGTGATGCTGGCGCTGTCGGTGTTTCTGATGGTGCCGGTGGCCTCGGCCATTACATCGATGTTTCTGGACGAGGTTGCTCAGGCGGTCGAGGATCGCCACTACCCGGACCTGCCGCCGGTGCCGTCCGTGCCCTTTGGCGACGCGCTGCGCGACACGGTGAATTTTCTGGGGGTCTTGATCGCCGCCAACCTGCTGGCGCTGGTGATTTATGCCTTCTTTCCTCCGATGGCGCTGTTCATCTTCTGGGGGTTGAACGGCTTTCTGCTGGGGCGCGAGTATTTTCAGCTCGCCGCCATGCGCCGTGTGGGACGGGACGGCGCCAAGGCGCTGCGCCGCAAGCATATCGGCACCATCTGGCTGGCGGGCACGTTGATGGCCATGCCGCTTTCCATTCCTCTGATCAACTTGCTGATCCCGATCCTGGGCGCGGCCACGTTCACCCACCTGTTCCACAAACTGGAAGGCCGGTAAGCCCGCGCGCCGCACCGGGCGCGGGACCGGGGCGGACAGCTTAGCCGCCGGTCTCGGTCGGCGCCGGTCCCATCCGGTTGAACCAGTCGAAATCACGCACCGTGATCGCGCCGGTCGTGATGATCCAGAAAAGAATCAACCACATCACAGCAGCGGCCAGTGTCGTGATCTTGGCCTTGAGCTTCAGATTGTGATGCTCTGGCGCTCCGGCATGTGTGCCGGGCACCACTTCGCCCACATCGCCCTGCGTTTGCAGGCGGATCGGGATAACGATCAGATAGGTCAGGAACCACAGAACCGCGTATAGAACTATCGCCGAAGTGATCGACATGGAGCCTCCAATGACAAGCGGGCGAAGAAACGGCCACCCGGGTCCGATATGCTATACCTGCTCCAGCTCTACAAGGCAGCCATTGAAATCCTTTGGATGCAGGAACAGCACCGGCTTGCCATGCGCCCCGATCTTGGGATCACCATTGCCCAGAACCCGCGCGCCGGTTTCCTTCAGGTGATCGCGCGCCGCTATGATATCCTCGACCTCATAACAGACATGGTGAATGCCCCCCGACGGGTTCTTGTCCAGAAAGCCCTGGATCGGGCTGTTTTCTCCCAAAGGATACAGGAGTTCGATCTTGGTGTTGGGCAGTTCGATGAATACCACCGTGACTCCATGATCCGGCTCGTCCTGCGGCGCGCCCACCTTGGCGCCCAGCGCGCTGCGATACTGTTCCGAAGCGGCTTCAAGATCAGGCACGGCAATGGCCACATGGTTCAAACGTCCAATCATGTCGGGTTCCTTTCGCTGGTGTCTCGAGTCCGCCCCGTTATGGGCGCGCGCGCCACCCCGCGCAAGCGCCAGAGCGTCGCGGCAGGTTTAACGTTTCGTTAGGCAAGGACACGTTAGGCTCAACCGATCGCGCCCCGGATGCGAAACGGAAAGGAGCCTGCCATGGATGACCGCTCGCCATTCACCCCCCTCAACGCGCCCACCCAACAACGCCCCCTGTTGGGCATGACCATACTTGTGGTCGAAGACAGCCGCTTCGCCTGCGATGCGCTGCGCCTGCTGTGCCTGCGCTCGGGCGCGCGCATCCGGCGCGCGGATTGCCTTGCCTCCGCTCGGCGCCATTTGCAGATATACCGCCCAACCGTGGCGATCATCGACCTTGGCCTGCCTGACGGTTCCGGGACCGATCTCATCGCCGAACTGTCCCACGCCAATCCACGGGTCGAGGTTGTTCTGGGCATGTCCGGCGATGACATGGCGGATGCGCTGGCGATCGCTGCTGGCGCCGACGGCTTTCTTGCAAAACCTATCCAAAGCCTTGCGATGTTTCAGGAAACCATCCTGTCGCACTTGCCTTCCGAAAAATGCCCTGCCGGCCCGCGCATCGTCACAGAGGAAAGGATCACCCCCGATCCCGTGGCCTATCGCGACGATCTGCTTCATGCCGCCGATACGCTCCAGGATGCCGACGGCGAAGAAACCACCATCGACTATGTGGCACAGTTCCTCGGCGGGCTGGCCCGCAGCGCCGAAGACCGCCCGCTGCTGGACGTGATCGACGCGATCCGCAATGCCCGCAAGGCGGGGCGGATGCCGGTGGGTGATGTCGCCCGGCTCAACGGACTTGTGCGCGAAAGACTGGCGCGCGCAGCAACATTCTAGCGAAATCCAAGCGGTTCTACGACACTTTCCGACACCCGCACCGCCCCTCGATCCAGCGTCAAAGGGTTGGGTCATCCGCAACCCGGACCAATCCGGTCAGATCGCTCAACCTTTCCGCCTGCCGCCCGGCATCGTCGAAGTTCCGGGGCGACAGCCACACACCATATGCTTGCTTCAATGCCGGCCATTCCTTGTCAATGGCGGCAAACCAGGCCGTATCGCGGTTGCGCCCCTTGTAGACAAGCGCCTGACGGAATACGCCCTCATAACTGAGGCCAAGCCTTTGCGCCGCCCGGCGCGACCCGACATTCAACGCATCGCATTTCCATTCGTAGCGGCGATACCCGGCCTCGAAGGCCCATTGCATCATAAGATACATGGCTTCGGTCGCAGCCCGGCTGCCCTGTATCACCGGTGCAAAATTGATATGACCCACCTCGATGGAACCGGCTTCGGGGGTAATGCGCAGGTAAGACGCCACCCCCGCAAAGCTGCGCGCCTCTTTCGAATAAATCGCATAAAACAGATGCGCCGGGTTGGCCACGATGTCCTTCACCCAACGGTGATACTGCGCCGCCGAATGAAACGGCCCGTAAGGCAGGTAATCCCATACCCGGTCGTCGGCCTGATAGGCCCGGTACAGCAACGCCGCATGTTTCCCGGCCTCCAAAGGCTCTAGTCGGCAATACGCCCCTTCAAGACTATCCCCGCGCGGCGAGGGCGGCGGCGTCCAGCCCGGTACCGGCGCGCCCAGCGGCCTTTTGTCATCCATTCGATCCGTTCCCCCAGCCTGCATCAGGATGAGTGACACAATCACGTCGCCAGGGAAAGCCCGACCGACCGCCGATCAGAGCAGAAGGCCCGGATCGCCACCCAACGTCATACCCGGAAATACCACCCGCTCCAGATATCCCTTGTCGATGCCAAAGCTCGACCGGATCGCCCACCCGGCCCAGCGGCGCACATCATCCATCGGCATCAGATCGCGGCGTTGGTACAAATCCGCCTCGTCCAGCCCCGGCCATTGGCCATGAACCGTGCCGCCACGCAATGCGCCGCCCGCCAACAGCATCATTCCGCCGGTTCCGTGATCCGTCCCCTGGGTTCCGTTCTCGCGCACCGTGCGCCCGAACTCCGTCACGGCAACGACCGTTGTTCGGCCCCAGTTCACGGCGCCCAGGCCATCCCGCAACGCTGTCAGCGTATCCGCCAGGCTTCGCATGGGTCCGTTCAATGTATTTCTCTGTTTGCGATGCGAATCCCATCCTCCGATCGAGAAACAGGCAATGCGCGCATCGGCGGCAAGCTGCCGGGCTGCGAACTCGGCAACCTGCACATGGCGTTTTCCCGCCCTTGCCCCGGCAGGCTGCGTGTCATCGGCCAACGCCTGCATCATTTCGCCGTCTGCCGCTTCAAAAATTGCCGCGTCGCCGTCGCTCTCGGCCAGAACGACCGCCTCACGCAACGCCGCAGCCATGTCCGGGTCGCCCTCGTACATTCCCTGCATCAACGCCAGCCCGGGGGCGCTCAGCACCATGTCGACCTCGGGTGTCCAACTGGAAACCGGCGCCGCACCGCGACTTAGCAACATGGGGTCGATCCCGATCGCATAGGCCGTCCGCGCGTCCACGCCATCCATCCCCTGCAACAACCGGTTCAACCACCCGTCTCGGGCACCGCCCTGCCCAAGCCCCGGTGTCCCGGCCTCCAGAATGTCCTGGCCGTCGAAATGGCTGCGCTTGTCACGATAGGGTGTCGAAACCGCCTGTACAAAGCCCAATTCCCCGGCCCGCCACATCGGCACCAACGGTGACAGAGCCGGATGCAGGCCATGCATGTCATTCAGCATCAGGTCATCCGGCCTGTCCGCCGCAAGATTTGGCCGCAGCGCGGCAAAACCGGCATCCCCCCAAGGGCGCAACAAATCCAGCCCGTCCAGACCGCCGCGCAATACGATTACCACAAGCCGGTTTTCACCGGCTGTCGCCGCCAGGCTCACCGGCGTTACCAGGGGGCTGGCCGCCAGCGAACACCCCAAAGCCATGCCACGCGTCAGAAATCTCCGCCTCGACAATCCGTTGTCCATCCGGTTTCCTCCAGTCAATGGCGCTGAAAAGCGGGAGACATCAGCACTAGCGCGATCCCTTCCACCCTGTTCTCGGCAGCGCGCGCCGCAAATGTCACGCTCGAAGGCACCTCACCACCCAGCGCATCCGTCACGAATGCCCGCGGATCCGGCAGTGGATCAGACAACACCGCCGGCGCGCTCAGCGCCCATTGCAGGCGCGCGGCCAGCCCCTGTGGCGAAAGCCACTGCGAGTCCTCTTCCGGCCAGCCCTGTGGCCCCGGCGGTCGTTCCCACGGTTGCCCCATCAAGGTCAGGGGAGCCAGCAGATAACGGCGAAAGTCGCGCGGTCGCCAAGAGTCGCCCAATTCCGGCGCTATCGCCAGCGCCCTGAACCCCGAAGCGACGAAATCAACCGGACGCTTGACGTTCCCCAGATCGCTGCGCCAGGCATCATCGTGGGACAGCATCGCACCATAGACCGCCGCAAGATCCCCGTTTGTGTCCAGGTAAACAGATGTCATTGCCGCCACCAGTGGCTCGGGCGGGGTGTCCGCCACGAAATGGCGCGCCAGCTTGGTACTCAGGTGGCGCGCCGTCACCGGATGACGTGCCAAATCCCGCAGCACGGCATGAATATCCTCAAGCGAGCCATCCGCGCCGCCATAGCGCTTGCCCAGAACCGTTTCCGCCCCCGGTTCCGACCGGCTTTCCAAATAGCGAAATCCCTTTCGATAATTCCACGACAGGCCTGTAAAAAGTTCCGCCAACTGGCGAACGTCATCCTGGGAATACGGGCCGCCCACACCCAAAGTGTGCAACTCCAGCACTTCCCGTGCCAGATTCTCGTTCAGGCCGGTCGTCCCGCCCTTTTTTTGCGCAAACGCGCTGTTGGGACCGACGGACCTGTGCTGATCTAGAAACAGAAGCATGAAAGGATGCGTCGCGGCGGCGATCAGCAGATCCTCGAACTTGCGCGCCAAATTTGGCCGGATCGCCTCTTCGACATAGGTTGACCCAAGCAACTTGTACAACCGCCCTTTGCCGTAGGCCGCGAAATGATCAAACCAGAAAAATGCGAGCCGTTCACGAAACCCGTCTCTTGTCCAGGTACACCGCATCATAGCCTGCCACGCCCATTCCAGATTGCGCCGTCGCATGGATTGCATCAATTGCTTGGCTTCTTCGCGCACACCCGCCGACTCGCCCCCGGCGTCGTCCAGCCGCCGCCGCTCGCGGTTCAGCGCGGTGTAGGTTTCAAAAGTGTCACGGAACGTGTCGAACCGCGCGACAGGAAACTCCAGCGCCGCCGCGTCAGGCTCTTTCAACCGCGCAATCATGGCATCGACGGCTTGCGGCCGGGGCACCTTGGGCGACAACCCGCACCCAAACCGGGTTTCAGCCATTACCGGATCAAAACTCACGCACCACACTCCCCGTTCACATCAGGCAATTCCCTGTCTGCAAATATAGGACAGTCAACGGCGAACTTCGCAAAAAAAACGAGCGGCGCGGCACTGTTCGGTCAAATCTTGCCGACTCCGAACCAAAAAGGGCCGCCTCTGCGCGGGCGGCCCTTGATCCTGGCATCTGGCGAAAGTCACTCTTGCGGGATCACCCGCAGCCCCAGCTCCATCAGCTGATCACTTGTGGGATCGCTGGGCGCGTTCATCATCAGGTCTTCGGCACGCTGGTTCATCGGGAACATCATTACTTCGCGGATGTTCTGCTGGTCGGCCAGCAACATGACGATCCGGTCGACGCCGGCGGCACAGCCACCATGCGGAGGCGCGCCGTATTTGAATGCGTTGACCATGCCGCCGAACCGCTTGCGCACTTCGTCCTCGCCGTATCCGGCCAGATCGAACGCCTTGAACATGATCTCGGGCTTGTGGTTCCGGATTGCCCCCGACACCAGCTCATAGCCGTTGCACGCCAGATCATACTGATAGCCGCGCACCGCCAGCGGATCGCCTTCCAGCGCCGCCATGCCCCCCTGGGGCATCGAGAACGGGTTGTGGTCGAAATCCAGCTCGCCGGTTTCCTCGTCCTGCTGGTAGATCGGGAAATCCACGATCCAGGCAAAGGCGAAACGGTTTTCGTCCAGCAGCCCCAGTTCCTTGCCGATCACATCGCGCGCCCGGCCTGCAACGCCTTCGAATGCCTTGGGCTTGCCAACTAGGAAGAAGGCTGCATCACCGACATCCAGCCCGAGCTCCTTCCGAATCTCCTCACATTTTTCCTGACCAAGTTTGTTGGCAATTGGACCAGCGGCCTCGTAGGCATTGGGATTTGCCGCCAACCAAGCTTCGCGGCGTTCAATAGCTTGTTTGAACGTATGCATTTCCATAGCATCGCCCATTTCGTGGAATTGCACGTAACCGAGTTCTTCCAATGACGGTACAGTCGACCGCCACCAAATGTACCCCATGCCAGGCAGACCTTCCGACCTTGCAAATTTGTCCATTCGGTCGCAGAACTTGCGCCCGACCGGTTCTCCGCGCGGCCCCTTGGGCGCAGGAATCGCACGCACCTCAGTGCCTTCCTGCTCCAGAATCTTAGCAAAGAGAGAAAACTCGCCACCCCGGAAATGCTCCGATACATCCTGCATCCTGATCGGGTTGCGCAGGTCGGGCTTGTCGGTGCCATACCACTTCGCGGCGTCGGCATAGGAAATCTGCGGCCACGCTTGATCCACCTTGCGCCCGCCGCCAAACTCTTCGAAAACGCCTTTCAGCACGGGCTGGATCGTGTCGAACACATCCTGCTGGGTGACAAAGCTCATTTCCATGTCAAGCTGATAGAAATCCGTGGGCGACCGGTCGGCGCGCGGGTCTTCGTCGCGAAAACACGGCGCGATCTGGAAATACTTGTCAAAACCCGCAACCATCATCAACTGCTTGAACTGCTGCGGCGCCTGCGGAAGCGCATAAAACTTGCCCGGATGCAGGCGGCTCGGCACCAGAAAATCCCGCGCGCCTTCGGGGGAAGAAGCGGTAATGATCGGCGTCTGATACTCGCGGAACCCCTGGTCCCACATGCGTTTGCGCATCGAGGCAACAACATCCGAGCGCAGCTTCATGTTCTCCTGCATCTGTTCGCGGCGCAGATCCAGAAAGCGGTATTTCAGGCGGGTTTCTTCCGGGTATTCCTGATCCCCGAACACCATCAGCGGCAATTCGTCGGCGGCCCCCAGAACCTCAAGATCCCGGACATAGACCTCGATCTCGCCGGTGGGCAGCTTGGTATTGATCAGGCTTTCGTCGCGCGCCTTCACATTGCCGTCAATGCGGATACACCATTCGCTGCGCACCTTTTCCATCGCGGCGAAAACCGGGCTGTCGGGATCGCACAGAACCTGCGTGATGCCGTAATGGTCGCGCAGATCGACGAACAGAACCCCGCCATGGTCGCGGATGCGGTGCACCCAGCCGGACAGGCGGACAGTGTCACCCACATGGGATTTGTTCAGTTCGGCGCAGGTATGGCTGCGATAGGCGTGCATGGTAGCTCCCTCGCGAAGGGTCAGAGTGATGAAGTCGCGCCGATACACCCCTTACAGCCAGCAATGTCAAGCAAAGTCGCCGCGACGACGCCCCGATCGGCAAATTCTTTACAGACGCACAATCCGCGCTAAACTCCCGCGCGAAAACTCATGCACAGGCCACGCTTGTGGGGCCTGCGGGCCGCAATACGCGCACATGGCGGGCCCGGCACAAACCGGAGGCACACGGATGTGGAACTCATCCGTATGGGAGAACTGGCTCGACCGCATTCTGCGCGATCTGGTGCGATTGGGCACCCTGCGAACAACCTACCCGTCCGGCCGTACGGAAAGCTATGGAACGGGTGCGCCGGTGGTCCCGATCACACTGGACGATCCGGCGCTGCCGCGTCGGCTGATCCTGAACCCGGACCTGGCATTGGGCGAGGCTTACATGGACGGGACCCTGCGGATCGGCCAGGACGACCTGTATGGCTTGCTAAGCCTGATCCTGACCAATCTCGGCCCGCACCGGACCCTGCGACAACACCGTCCCATCGATTTCCTGCGCCGCCTGGCTCGTGGCGTTCTCCAGTTCAACCCGATCCCCCGCGCCCAACGCAACGTCGCCCATCACTATGATCTTTCCGGAGATCTGTATGACCTGTTCCTGGACGACGACCGCCAATATTCCTGTGCCTATTTCAAGACACCACAAGACAGCCTCGAACATGCGCAGACGCAGAAAAAGGCACATATCGCGCGCAAGCTGCTTCTGAAACCGGGGATGAGTGTGCTGGATATCGGGTGCGGTTGGGGCGGGCTGGCGCTGACACTGGCGCGCGATCACGGGGTAAATGTCGTCGGTGTTACCCTGTCGCGCGAACAATACGCCGTGGCATCGCGCCGCGCACAGGAACAGGGCCTCGCCAACCAGGTTGAATTCCGCCTTCAGGATTACCGCCATGTCCCCGAACAGTATGACAGGATCGTCTCCGTCGGCATGTTCGAACATGTCGGCGCCCCTCATTTCCGCACCTTCTTTCGTGGCCTGAACAAAAGGCTGCGCCGCGATGGCATAGCGCTGCTGCACACCATCGGCCGGTCCGGCCCACCCAGCGTCACCAGCCCCTGGATCAACAAGTACATCTTTCCCGGCGGCTATGTTCCGGCCCTGTCCGAAACCGCCAGCGCGATCGAACAGGAACGGCTGCGGATAACCGATGTCGAGGTCCTGCGCCTGCACTACGCCCAAACCCTCAAACACTGGCACGATCGTTTCATGACCAATATCGATGCAGCCAGCGCGCTTTATGACGCCCGGTTCTGCCGAATGTGGCGGTTTTACCTCGTGGCGTCTGAATTGACATTCCGCCTGCGCGATCAAGTGGTGTTCCAGATCCAGCTCAGCCACGATCAGACCGCCGTCCCCCTGACGCGGGATTACCTCTACCCACACGGCACCTGAGCGGTCACCGCGTCCCGCGTGATCCTGCGGCACCTTGCTCCTGCCGCGCCTGAAGGATGTTTTTTCCGACAACCGATCCTGCCCCTGACCCCCCTTGCACCTTGGGCCGCGATGTCTATAACCCACGACAATTTGCGCATCCGGGCGACTCCCCTTCCGATCGCCCGCCCAAGCCGAGGTCCGCCATGCCCAAAAGAACCGACATTTCCTCGATCATGATCATTGGCGCCGGCCCCATCGTGATCGGACAGGCCTGCGAATTCGATTACTCTGGCGCCCAGGCCTGCAAGGCGCTGCGCGAAGAAGGGTACCGCGTGATCCTCGTCAATTCGAACCCGGCCACGATCATGACCGACCCGGGCCTGGCGGACGCCACCTATATCGAGCCCATCACCCCCGAGGTTGTGGCCAAGATCATCGAGAAAGAGCGCCCCGACGCGCTGCTTCCGACGATGGGCGGGCAGACCGGGCTGAACACCTCGCTTGCGCTCGAAGAGATGGGTGTGCTGGAAAAGTACGGCGTCGAAATGATCGGCGCCAAGCGTGACGCGATCGAAATGGCCGAAGACCGCAAGCTGTTCCGCGAAGCCATGGACCGCCTTGGCATCGAGAACCCGCGCGCCGCGATCGTCACCGCCCCAAAAAAAGCCGACGGCTCTGCCGATCTCGAAGAAGGGGTGCGACTTGCGCTGGAAGAACTGGAAGGCATCGGCCTGCCCGCCATCATCCGCCCCGCTTTCACCCTTGGCGGCACCGGCGGCGGCGTGGCCTATAACCGCGAGGACTATATCCATTTCTGCCGTTCGGGCATGGATGCGTCCCCGGTCAACCAGATCCTCGTTGATGAAAGCCTGCTGGGCTGGAAAGAATACGAGATGGAGGTTGTGCGCGACAAGGCCGACAACGCGATCATCGTCTGCTCCATCGAAAACGTCGATCCGATGGGTGTGCATACCGGGGATTCGATCACCGTGGCCCCGGCGCTCACGCTGACCGACAAGGAATACCAGATCATGCGCAACCACTCGATCTCGGTCCTGCGCGAGATCGGCGTCGAAACCGGCGGCTCCAACGTGCAATGGGCGGTAAACCCCGCCGACGGGCGCATGGTGGTGATCGAAATGAACCCGCGTGTCAGCCGCTCGTCGGCGCTTGCTTCCAAGGCGACGGGCTTTCCCATTGCCAAGATCGCCGCGAAACTGGCGGTGGGTTTCACGCTGGACGAGCTGGACAACGACATCACCAAGGTCACGCCCGCGAGCTTCGAGCCGACCATCGATTATGTCGTGACCAAGATCCCGAAATTCGCCTTCGAGAAATTCCCCGGCTCCGAACCTTACCTGACCACGGCCATGAAATCCGTGGGCGAGGCCATGGCCATCGGCCGTACCATCCACGAATCCCTGCAAAAGGCGCTGGCGTCCATGGAATCCGGCCTCACCGGCTTTGACGAGGTCGAGATCGAAGGCGCCCCCGACAAGGCCGCCGTGATCAAGGCGATCAGCCAGCAGACCCCGGACCGGATGCGCACCATCGCCCAGGCGATGCGCCACGGTCTGAGCGACGACGAAATCAATGCCGTGACCCATTTCGACCCGTGGTTCCTGGCCCGGATCCGCGAGATTGTCGCGGCCGAGGAAGACATCCGCGCCAACGGCCTGCCCGCCGATGCCGAAGGTCTGCGCCAGCTCAAGATGCTGGGCTTCACCGATGCCCGCCTTGCCAGGCTGACCGGCTACAAGGAACGCGACGTGCGCAACCGCCGTATCCATGCAGGCGTCACCGCCGTGTTCAAGCGCATCGACACCTGTGCCGCCGAATTCGAGGCCCAGACACCCTATATGTACTCCACCTACGAAGCCCCGATGATGGGCGACGTGGAATGCGAAGCCCGCCCTTCGGACAAGAAAAAGGTCGTCATCCTGGGCGGTGGGCCCAACCGGATCGGGCAAGGGATCGAGTTTGATTATTGCTGCTGTCACGCCTGTTTCGCGCTGTCGGATGTCGGTTACGAAACCATCATGATCAACTGCAACCCGGAAACCGTGTCCACCGACTATGACACGTCGGACCGCCTGTATTTCGAGCCGCTGACCTTTGAACACGTCATGGAAATCCTGCGCGTGGAACTTGAAAACGGCACCCTTCACGGCGTCATCGTTCAGTTTGGTGGTCAGACCCCGCTGAAACTCGCCAACGCGCTGCATGACGAAGGCATCCCGATTCTGGGCACCACCCCCGACGCGATCGATCTGGCCGAAGACCGGGAACGCTTTCAGGCGCTGGTCAACGAGCTGAACCTAAAACAACCCCTGAACGGTATCGCCTCCACCGATGCCGCCGCGCTCAGGATCGCCGAGGATATCGGCTTTCCGCTGGTGATCCGTCCCTCCTATGTGCTGGGCGGGCGCGCCATGGAAATCGTGCGCGACATGGCGCAGCTGGAACGCTACATCAAAGAAGCCGTGGTGGTTTCGGGCGACAGCCCCGTGCTGCTTGACAGCTACCTCTCGGGCGCGACGGAACTGGATGTCGATGCACTTTGTGACGGTGAAAACGTGCATATCGCGGGCATCATGCAGCATATCGAAGAGGCCGGCGTCCATTCCGGCGACAGCGCCTGCTCGCTGCCGCCCTACTCGCTTGCCGCCGACACGATCGAAAAGATCAAACTTCAAACCGTGGCGCTGGCCAGGGCATTGAACGTCGTGGGCCTGATGAACGTGCAATTCGCCGTCAAGGCAAACGCACAGGGCGAGGACGAAATCTTTCTGATCGAGGTCAACCCGCGCGCCTCGCGCACCGTGCCATTCGTGGCCAAGGCCACCGACAGCGCCATCGCCTCCATCGCCGCGCGCCTGATGGCGGGCGAACCGCTCTCGAACTTCCCCGAACGTCCGCCCTATGCCGAAGGCACCGACATCTCGACACCGCAACCCATCGCCGATCAGATGACGCTGGCCGATCCCAACATGCCGTGGTTCTCGGTCAAGGAAGCGGTCATGCCCTTCAACCGCTTTCCCGGTGTCGATACCATTCTGGGCCCGGAAATGCGCTCCACGGGCGAAGTCATGGGCTGGGACCGCTCTTTCGCGCGCGCCTTCCTCAAGGCCCAGATGGGGGCCGGCATGGTCCTGCCCAATTCGGGCAAGGTGTTCGTCTCGATCAAGGACGAAGACAAGACACCCGAGATGCTGGAAGCCGCGCAGATCCTTCTGGGCCTCGGATTCACCCTGGTCGCCACGCGCGGCACACAAGGCTGGCTAAGCGAAAACGGCGCAGCCTGCGACCTGGTCAACAAGGTTTACGAAGGCCGCCCCAACGTGGTCGACCTGTTGAAAAACGGCGATGTCGTGCTTGTCATGAACACCACCGAAGGCTCTCAGGCCGTGTCGGACAGCCGCGAAATCCGCGCAGTGGCCCTGTTTGACAGGATCCCCTATTTCACCACCGCCGCCGCCGCCCACGCCGCCGCGCGGGCCATGAAGGCACGCGAAGAAGGTGAAATCGAGGTGCGCTCGCTGCAAGGCTGAGCGCACACCATCGCCACCCCAAGACGCGAAGGCCCGGACAACATCCGGGCCTTCCGTCGTTTGCGGCCTCAAACCAGTTCGCTTTCCGGCTCGACATGCACCGTGGTACGGGCCGCCGGCAGCGCGTGCTCCACGGCCGCCTCGATCCGGTCACAGATGTCATGGGCCGCGCCAACACTCATGGCTTTTGGCACCACCAGATGCAACTCGACAAACACCACCGGCCCCGACCGGCGCGCGCGCAGATCATGCACCTGCAACGCGTCCTTCGACGCCTGGGAAACAGCCGCTTCAATAGCCTGCAACTCAGCGTCATTGACCGATCCGTCCATCAGCCCGTCCACCGATTCCTTCAGCAACCCCCACCCTTCACGCAGGATATTGAGCGCCACCAGAATCGCCAGGATCGGATCAAGGATCAGCCAGCCGGTCGCCAGCGCCAGAAACAGCCCCACCACAACCCCTACCGAGGTCAGGACATCCGTCAGAATGTGGCGCGCGCTGGCCACCAGCGCCGGAGACCGGTTCGCCCGCCCGACCCGTATCAGCACCATGGCCCATGCGCCATTCATCGCCGCGGCCACCATGTTGATCACGATGCCGGCCATGGGCGCTTCGCTCAGGGACGGATCCGGCAAGGCCGCAATCGCCTCGCGCAACACCAGCGCCGCCGCCAGCAGGATCATCGCCCCTTCGGCAACCGCCGAGAGATATTCGGCCTTGCTATGGCCGAACGGGTGGCCGTCATCCGCAGGTTTGGCGGACAACCGCACCGCATAGAATGCAATCATCGCCGCCACGACATTGACGATGGATTCGAGCGCATCCGAAAGCAATGCCACCGATCCGGTCCATTGCCAGGCGAGCAGCTTCAGCAGGAACACAACAATCGCCACCGGGATCGACCAAAGGGCAAATTTGTGGGGCATCGGGCCTCCTGCGGCGGTGCATCACCCGGGCGGGTTCAGAAATTGCCTGTCTTGTCACATGCCCGCGACACGGGTTGGACGCGAAGTACACATGTCTTTGCAACAACTCAAGGGGCGCGGCGCGATGTCTGCCGGGCCATCGCGGTGGGCATCAAAATGCGGCCATGTGTCCTGGGCGCACGCGCCAACCATGTCATCTCGGCATTCGTCGCTATCGCGAAACGCCCCGAAATGACCCGCCAAACGAACCGCTCATGCAAATCCTCTGTCATTCTTGACCAAAGTCGCGTTTTCCTGCCCGGATATCTGCTACCGTTCTGGCAAATCACCTGCTGGAGTCTTCCTATGAAATCCCTTGGCCTCGCCATTCTGTTCATGTTTGCCGCCACGGCCTCTTTCGCCAGACCGGCAACCTGCCGGTCCTGGCAGGGCATGGAGGTGCCCTATCTGGGCGACATAACGCTTGAAACCGTGGGTGGCGCCACACAAACCCCGAGCGGGCGCAGCCTGATCGTAATCAACCCCGAACGCCTGATGACCTTTCCACCATTGGCACGCGATTTCTTTCTTGCCCATGAATGTGGTCACACCGCGCTGATTCCCGAGTACAACACCGAGGCCGAAGCCAACTGTTTTGCCATGCGTCGCCTGCGCAAGAAACTGGTTCGCACACCCGCGGAAATGCAGCAGTTGCAGGACGATCTGCGCGCGCTGCCCGCCAATGCCTGGCCGGATCACGCCCCCGACGCCGACAGCATTGACGCCCTGGCAAACTGCGCCGACGAGTAATCGCCTTGACGCGCCCGCCCCACCCGCGCGACTGTGACCCGGAAGACCAGCAAAAAAGCACGAGCCGACCGGGACATACAAACATGCGCAACGCGATTCTCTTGGGCACACTCCTGACACTCGCCGCCTGCGGCGGAATACCTCTGATTCCCATCATATGAAACCGGGGGCCGCACCCGCTGCCCCCGCCATTTCATACCGACGCGATACCGACGTAAAACCGACGCAATACCGATGCCGGTTTTTATACCTTTTGCTGGGTGTATTTCTTCAGCTCCTTACGCGCCACCTGCCGGCGATGCACGGCGTCCGGCCCGTCCGCAAGACGCAACGTACGCACCTGCGTCCAGGCGATTGCCAAAGGCGTGTCCTGGGATATCCCTGTGCCCCCGTGCATCTGCACCGCCTCGTCGATCACCTTCAGCGCCACGTTCGGCGCCACCACCTTGATCTGACTGATCCACGGCGCCGCAGCCCGTGCATCGCCCTGGTCCATGATCCACGCCGTCTTGAGACATAACAGCCGCGCCTGCTCGATCTCCATACGACAATTTGCGATAATATCGTAATTGGCCCCAAGATGTGCCAACGGCTTGCCAAATGCCTCGCGATCCAGCGCCCGTCGGCACATGCGCTCCAGCGCTGCTTCGGCCTGCCCGATGGCCCTCATGCAATGGTGAATCCGCCCTGGTCCCAACCGGCCCTGAGCGATCTCGAATCCGCGCCCTTCGCCCAGAAGGATGTTCTCCCTTGGCACGCGCACATTGGTGAATTTGACGTGCATATGGCCATGGGGTGCATCGTCGTGGCCATACACCATCATCGGCCGAAGGATCTCTATTCCCGGCGTGTCTGCGGGCACCACGATCATCGATTGCCGATTGTGCACCGGCAGATCCTCGCCACCGGTCTTGACCATCACGATATAGACCTTGCAGCGCGGATCCCCCGCGCCCGACGACCAGTACTTTTCACCGTTGAGCACGAAATCGCCGCCGTCCGCCACGCAACTCATTGAAATATTTGTCGCATCCGAACTGGCAACATCCGGTTCGGTCATCAGATATGCCGACCGAATATCTCCATTCAACAGCGGTTTCAGCCACTGCTCCTTCATGGCCTCGCTACCATAGCGTTCGAACACTTCCATGTTCCCGGTGTCGGGCGCCGAACAGTTGAAAACCTCCGCGCCCAGCGGCGTTTTTCCCATTTCCTCCGCAAAATAGGCATATTCAACTGTCGTCAGCCCCTTGCCGCGTGTGCTGTCGGTCAGCCAGAAGTTCCACAACCCGCGCGCGCGGGCCTTGGCCTTCAATCCCTCCAGAATATCCGCCTGACGCCCGGTGTAAGCCCACCGATCGCCCTTGGCGATCTCGGCATGGTATTCTTCCTCGACGGGCATCACCTCGCTGCGGATCATATCCTTGACCTGCTCCAGAAGCGTTTCGACCTCGGGCCTCATTCCCAGAAACATGTGCAGTCCTCCCAAACAAAGTGTCTTGCCCCAGCATGCCCATGGGCCGTTCACGATGTCTATCGCGATGCCTGTAAGTGACGCGGGGTCCTGTAGATATTATGTCCCTAATTTTTGCCCAAAAGTGCAATCTTGGTCTTGCACACGCCCCCACGAGCCTTTATCCAGCCGCTCACTGTTGGGGTGTAGCCAAGTGGTAAGGCAGCGGTTTTTGGTACCGTGTATCGTAGGTTCGAATCCTACCACCCCAGCCATCTCTCTCTAGAGCAGCAGAACAAGCAGTCAGGCACCCCGAGGGTCCTGAGAATGCCCCTGTTTATGCCCCACCTAGGGGAACTCCTTTCCTAGGACATTCACCCCCATTAATAGGTATAAGTAATGGAGAAGATGACTTAGAGAGAGAAGAGAAGAACCTGAGTAGGGAACCTTGGAAGGGGGATACCCCCGCCAGAGAACCCTAAGCAGAACTCCCCGATAAGAGGCCCGAGAATGACTGACAATAACATGAACCCTTGGCACTCCAGGCCCATAGACGTGCATCGGTGGTCAGACCATCCAGAGGTTAAGGAGCTGGTGGATAAGATCTGGGATGGGTTCTTGGGGGAGAAGATTGCTGAGAAGACCAGAGGGCCGAAGCCAAGGATGGGGTTTAGGAAGCAGCTGAGGGTGGTGATCCTGGACTTGTATGTGGCTTGGTTGGATGATCCTCGACTGAGTATCGGTGTCTCGATGTCAGTCAATTCATGGGACACCAACTCCAGATACAATGCTCTGCACATCTCCAAGAAGATCATTCCCATTATAAAGGAATTGCACGAGGCTGGTCTGATCGACCTGAAGAAAGGCAGCTATGGCGGTCCCGGCGTGAAGTGGAACCGAACCACCCGCATTAGGGCCTCTGAGAAGCTCCAGGATTGGTTCGCCAAGGCCAAGTTCGACAGGGATGACATTGGTCGGGCGGAAGGCGAAGAGATCGTTGTCCTGAAGAACGATAACAGAAAGCAGATCGAGTACGAGGACACGCCTGAGACCCACCGCTGGCGGGAGGAACTTCAGGCATACAATGACCTGATTGCCAATTCCTTCATCGACCTACCGTCACTCCAGGAACCCATACTGGGGATCAGCAAGGACCTCCCACCGGGGGCCACTGGTGACATCGATGAGTCCCGGATTATCCGTGTTGGGGACCACAACAAGCGAACCCGCCGTATCTTCAGCCGGAACAGTTGGGACAAGCATGGCCGGTTCTATGGCGGCTGGTGGCAGCAGATTGACAGTGAGTGGCGGTCAAGGATCACGATCGACAACGAACCAGTTATCGAAGCTGACTACTGAAGTGGTCCCGGTTTTTCGGACAGCTCAGCGGCTGATCTAAGGTGTATCCGGGTTGGTTTTCATGCCGCCAATTT
>NZ_JAECRZ010000014.1 GCF_016019955.1 Thiosulfatihalobacter marinus | reverse complement strand
CGTTTCGCCATCTCGTATCCCTCCAAAAAGTTCGGGATACACCTTAGCTAACTGTCCGGATTTCCGGGACCACTTCAAAACACCGCTTACTTTCTTGCTCACCACTTGCTCACCAAATCTCCCGTCCGCCAGAGTAAGCGATGCGCCGGTCACACGGTTTTTACGTGGTTCCAGGGCAGCAGGTCTTTGATGTTAGTTTGTTTGTGGCCTTGAGCGATGGCGGTTACCTGCGGTACCTGACTAGCTAGCGACACATGGCGCGCAGCTTGTCCACTGCACTTGACGGGCTCGACAGGATAGGAGTGATAGTGAGTGCCTTGACCTTCGCTTTGGCCCGCGCGGTCGAGAAATGGGCCAGCATGATGGCATCAAATCCGGAAAGTCCAGCTGCGACTTCGCACACCAGCTGGTCATGGGTTTCGCCGTCTCCTGCCCGCAATGCATCAATGGCGCCTCTTGCGACAACCGTGGTCAATTGGGCAGCGTGGCCCGACATCTGGCGGAACTCTGCCTCCATTTCCGCGACCGCCGGTTCAAACGTGGCAACCATGGCGATGTTCTTTCCCATCCCGAGTGCCGCTTCGAACATGGCTTCATTTGGTTTGAGCATCGGCAGCGGGGCCAGTGCCCGCGCCGCGTTGTCCAGAGACGGGCCGAAGGCCGAACAGGTGAACAGGATGCCCTCTGCGCCTACTTCGCGCGCATAGCGGGACAGGTACAGAAACCTGTCATCGAACTCCTTCGGGCCTGTGTCCGAATTCTGGGCGTCCTGTGACAGGGCGCTTTCCAACAGGTCGAACGGGCGGGCCTCTGGCCATCCCTCTGCCATCGCCGCGTGGATGGGCGCCATCGCCACAGGGGTGGCATGGATCAATGCAATGCGTGGTGCGTCAGGCATAACGCAGCCTCCAGTCCAGACCCGCCAGTGTGTCGCCTGCGGGCTTGTATTCCAGACCGATCACACCGACATAGGCGGACCCGTCGACCGCGTCGAAGAACGCTGCATAGTCGATTTCGCCAGTGCCGGGCTCGTGGCGTCCGGGGGCGTCGGCGATCTGGATATGACCAATCATCTCGTGGGTTTCCTGCCAGAACGCCACCGGATCCAGACCACGGTTGTAGGCGTGAAAGGTATCGAGCAGCATAAAGGCATTCGGTCGGCTGATCTGGTGCAGTACGTCACGCGCAAAGCGTGGATCGTTCATATAGAAACCGGCCACCGTGGCGTTGTCGATCGGCTCGATCAGAATGTTCACACCTGCCGCCGCGCAATCATCCGCGGCACTGGCAAGCCGTTCTGAATAGAGGTCACGCAGGCGTGCCCTTTCGTCGTCTGTGTCGGGGTCAATCACGCCTGGCATGATGTGCAGGAATCTGGCGCCGGTCGTTCTAGCGGCGGAGATACCGGTTTGCACGCTGTCGGCAAAGTCGTTGTCGCGCCCCTCAAGGCAGGTGAACCCTTTTTCGCCCAGGGCCGCGTCTCCTGAAGGGGCGGCGACCTGCGCCACGGACAGCCCATGTGTCCTGCATGCGGTTGCGAAGGCATCCACGCCAAAGCCATAAGGTGCCGGATGCTCCACCCAGTCAAAGCCAGCCTTTGCCGCGCGGTCAAACCGGGCGGCCAGTGGCACGTCGGTAAACAGATACCCGAGATGGGCGCAGAATTCGGGCATTGCGCGGCCTTTCAGATGTCTTTGGGAGAATGGGCCGTGTAGCGGAAGGCGAACGGCTCGCAATAGAACGCCTCGCCCAAAAGGATCGGCCGGCCTTTTTGCGAAAACATGCGGTGGCTGCGTCGCAACAACGGCGCGCCGGAGGCGACGTCCAGTTTGGCCGCCATCGCATCATCGGCCACGACGGCACGGATCGAGGCTTCCATCCGCCCGACCTGATCGGGGATGTGCTGCTCGACCAGATGGTGGGTCGAGTAGCGATCCAGCGCATCAAGCGAGATATCGCTGAGCACACCTTGGGTAAATGTCCGGCGCTCCAGACCGATGACGCTGCCGCCAACAAGCCGCAAACGCTCGAATCGCAGGACGGGCGTGCCCTCGTCAATTTCAAGCGCGTCGGCTTCGTTTGCATTGGCGGGATCGCGGTTGAGGTTGATCAGACGGTACTGGACCTTTTCGCCGCGCGTTGACACGTCTTCTTCGAACGACTTGACGCCGACCACCTCCATTGTCGCCGAGCGGGCAGTTTCCGCGACAAAGGTGCCGCTGCCGACGCGCTTTTCGATCTGGCCTGCATATACAAGCCGCGACATGGCGTTCTGCACCGTTGCGCGGCTGGTGCTGAACTGCCGTGCGATCTCTTTCTCTGTGGGCAGCTTACTGCCGGGTGGCAAAGCACCGGATGCGATCTCGCCTTGGAAATGGTCCTGAATAAGTTGGTAAATCGGCACGGAATCCACGGTTGTCATTCTCTCGATTTTGGCGTTGACAGCAAAAGGACTGTCCTTTAGAAATTGGATAGTCCTTTTATACCGCAAAGGCATGTCCAATGCAAGATGCCGCGGGAAAGGGTCATAGGGAGGAGACGACGTGTCACATACGTCCGGGGCGGCTGCGTTAGAGCGCAGCGGCGACATCGCCCGCATGAGGATGCGGGACATTTTTTCAAGTAGCTGGTTGCTGTACCTGCTGTCGGTTTGTGCTGGCCTGTTGTTGTGGCATTCGATCTCGACACAGCTGCCGGGGGTCATCTTTGCGTCACCTTTCGCGGTGGCAGAGCATTTGGTTGGTGCAATGGCCGAGGGCGATCTGCCCGCGCGCTTTCTGAACTCGGTGCGACACATGCTGCTGGGCCTTGTTCTTGCGCTGCTTGTGGCGGTGCCACTGGGCATGTTGATGGGCCGGAACGAGACTGTGTTCCACATGTGCAATCCGGTGATGACAGCCCTGTTCGCAGTGCCTTCCGTGGCCTTTGTGCCCTTTTTGATCCTGTGGTTCGGCATCTTCTACGAGGCCCGCGTCGCGCTGGTGTTTGTGATGTGTTTCTTTGACATCCTGATCACCGTGACTGCTGGTGCCCGTAATATCGAACCTCGGGTGATTCAGGCGGCACGCTCGTTCGGCGCCAATCGGCGGATCATGTTCTTCGGCGTGCTGATGCCGGCAAGCTATCCGTTCCTGATGACAGCGCTGCGGATCGGCTCGATTCGCGCCATCAACGGCATGATCACGGCCGAGTTGTTCTTCGCTGCCGTCAATCTTGGAGAATACATGGAGGACGCGTCCGCCGTGTTCGACAGCGCCGCGATGCTGTCGGTGGTTTTCCTGCTGTCGCTGTTCGGGCTCTTGGTTCAGGAGCTGGTCAAATGGTCCGAGGCAAAGCTTTTGCCATGGCACGTGAGGGATTGATCCGATGACCAAGTCACACATCCTTTTTCTGAACGTCACCGGCATCGTCATGTTCCTGCTGCTGTGGGAGGTCGGGGGCCGCATCGCCGGCGAAAACCTTCTCGCTGCTCCGTCGATCGTCGTTTTCGAATATATCCGCCTGCTGTTTGCCGGAGACATGCTGCGCGAACTGGTCGGATCGTTGCGTCAGATGTTTGTGGGTTTCGGGCTGGCCTGTGCCATTGGCATGCCGATGGGCGCGCTGATGGGGCGTATCCGGCTGGTGGACGCGCTGGTGCATCCTTGGGTCAGTATGGTGGTTGTCACCTCGGCGGCGGCACTTGCCCCGATCTTTATCCTGATGTTCGGAACAGGGTTCGAATTCCGTGTTGCCATCGTCTTTGTGTCGTCCTTTGGCTATGTGACGCTGACCGCCTATCACGGCGCGCGTGGCATTGACCCCAAGATTATCGACGTGGCCCGCTCATATTCGACGGGACCGGTTGAAACCTATCGCAAGGTCATCCTGCCCGCGTTGTTCCCCTACCTGATCACCGGTGCCCGCCTGGGCCTGGTGCATGCGACCCGCGCTATGGTTATGGCCGAGATGTTTGTGCTTGTGGGCTATGGCGGACTGATTTTCCAGACCGGTCAGGACCTGTCTACCGCGCCGCTGATTTCCTATCTCGTCACGCTGATGTTCGTCAGTGTCGGCGCGAACATGGGGCTTGGCTGGATCGGGCGGCAACTGGCCCCCTGGTACGACTCGAAAATGTCGGCGGGATAATGACCCGCCGCAACAAAAGACTTTCCGACATGGGATGAAACGGAAGGCACCACCCGGGAAACCGGATTGAAGACAGCAAATCCAAGGGAGGAACCAATGCTGAATCGCAGAACAGTTCTCAAGTCGCTCGCCGCTGGCGCAGGCGCCGGACTATTGTCGCAACCGTTTGGAATGACCCGCGCCTTTGCCGCAGATCATGCCGCGCTCAAGATCAACGTGCCGGGGAACACACTGGGCGTTCACGTCCCCTATATGGCGGCAATCAACGAAATCCTGCCCGAACTGGGAGAGCCCGCAGCCGCATGGGAGCGTGTCCCAAAACTGCAAACCATCACCCAGTCGATCCTGTCGGGTCAGACCGAAGTGGGGGCGGGGGATGCCATTTCGACCCTGCGCGCTGTCGAGGCCGGGGCCGACCTCAAGATCATTGGCAACGCATTCATGCACACCTCGCTGGTATTTGTCGTCAATGGTGACAAGGTCGACACGCTGAAAGATCTGGAAAAAGACGATGTCACGATCGCCGTCAATTCCAAGGGTGATTTCACCCACGTTATGGTTGTCGGTCCGGCAACGCAGGCCGGCGTCGACATGGACAAGGTCAATGTCATCAAGATGGGCGGCTCGGGCAACCGGTTCCGCGCCTTGCTGGCAGGCAAAGTGGATGGCGTTCCGCTACACTTTGATCAGGCCGCAGAACTGGCCACACAAGGCAACTTCAAGGTACTGATCGAACCTGCAAAGGTTTACGAGGCGTTCCTTGGCGAAGTTTGGATCGTGTCGGGCAACTGGCTTGAAGTTCCCGAGAACCGTGCGCGGGCCAAAGCGCTGCTGACGGCCACCACGATGGCGTTCCGCAAGGCCAATGCCGATGCCGGCTGGTATGCCGACATGTATCGCAAATACGGCACCAAGGAGAGCATGCAGACAGCCAGCGACGAAGAGATCGAAGTTGTGCGTCAGGCACTGGGGGTCGATATCGGCACCTGGCCGAACGACATGAATCACCGGATGGGCGTCTATGAACAGCTGCTTCCGGTCTACGAAGCCGCTGGAGCTATCAAAGGCTCCGTCGATCTCAACAAAGTCGTCGATACATCTTTGATCGACGAAGTGCTGGCAGAACTGGGATAAACGAACATGGCGACGAAACTCTCCCTCAACAACCTGCACAAAAGTTTTGGCAGGGGGAAAGCGAACCCGATCGAGGTGGTTCAGGATTTCAGTCTTGATATCCGCGACCTTGAGTTTCTCGCCGTGATCGGCCCGTCCGGTTGTGGCAAGTCCACTCTGTTGCGGTTGATCGACGGGCTGATCCCCGCCGACAGCGGCTCTATCCTGATGGATGGGCGGGATATCTCGAACAAGGTCGGGGGCGAAGGTCGGGGCATGGTGTTCCAGAGCTTTGACCTTTTCCCCTGGCGCACCACCCAGGCCAACGTCGAGTTCGGGCTGGAAACCAACGGTGTTCCCAAGTCCGAACGCACCGGAATCGCCAAGCATTACATCGATCTTGTCGGTCTGACCGGGTTCGAACACAGCTATCCGCACGAACTGTCCGGCGGCATGCAGCAACGTGCCGGATTTGCCCGCGCGCTGGCCATCAAGCCGGAAATTCTTTTGATGGACGAACCGTTCGGGGCGCTGGATGTGCAGACGCGCGACATCCTGCAAAACGAGTTGCTGGATATCTGGCAGAAGGAAAAGAAAACGGTTCTGTTCGTGACCCACTCGATCGAAGAAGCGATCTATCTTGCTGACCGGATCGCCGTGATCACCCCGCGTCCTGCGCGGGTCGACCGGATCATTGACGTGCCCTTTGAACGCCCGCGGACGGAAGACATCAAGTCCCGTCCCGAGTTTCTTGAAATGCGGCAAGAGATTTGGTCGATCCTGAAAGAAGGGATAAAGGTCTGATGCCACACCAGTTTTTCAACACCGTCCGGGGAATTTGACATGTTTGCACCGCCCCCGGAAATCACCGCGGTCAAGGCAACGGAACTGCCGGAATGCTACCATAACCACGGGTCCAAATCCGATTGGCTGTTTGGCAAGCGCGACCCCGATCTGGGATCCTTTCTGGAAGGTCCGATCATAGATCGGGATGGCAGTCTGGTTGTCGCGGATATTCCATTCGGGCGGATATTCAGAGTCTCAAGCGACGGCGCATTCAGCCAGATCGCCGCCTATGATGGCGAGCCTAACGGGCTGGCGCTGGCCGAGGACGGCACAATCTGGATCACCGACCACCGCAATGGCCTGATGACCCTTGATCCGCGATCCGGCACTGTCACACCAAGGTTGTCGCGGTTGCGCCGGGAGGGGTTCAAAGGGCTGAACGATCTGCTTTTTGGCCCCGATGGCACACTCTACTTCACCGATCAGGGCCAAACGGGTATGCATGATCCGACGGGCCGCGTGTTTGCATTGCGGACGGATGGGAGGGTCGATCTGATGCTCGACACAATTCCCAGTCCCAACGGCATGGCACTCAGCCCGTGCGGGCGGACGCTCTATGTGTCTGTGACCCGTGCAAATCAGGTCTGGCGCTTGCCGCTGCACGCCGATGGGTCGACCACCAAGGTCAATATCTTCCTGCATCTGTCCGGCGGACACACTGGGCCTGACGGCCTGACCACGGATGACCAGGGCAATCTCTATGTCTGCCACAGCGGTCTGGGGGTTGTCTGGGTGTTCAACGAACTGGGCGTCCCTGTCGGGCGGATCAACGTGCCCGAAGGCCTTGACGTGACCTCGGCTTGTTTCGGTGGACCGGATGGCGAGACGTTGTTCATTATCGAGTCCTCGCAAGGCGGGATCTACACCGTCGCGCGCAAAGATATTCCCGGAGTGGCCGGATGACGGAAAACGCGCTGGAATGGGTTCTTGTGACAGGGGCGGCGGCCGGCATCGGACGCGCCATTGCCGAAAGTTTTGTGAAGGACGGTTTCAACGTGCTGGGGCTGGACCGTGACGCAGATCAGCTTGGCCAGACCGCCGCAGAATTGGGGACGTGTTTCAAATCGGCGGTGGCCGATGTCGCGGCACCGCAAGAAGTGCGCGCGGCGTTGGAGCAGGTGGACGCGCCGATCAGCACCGTCATCAACAACGCCGCAATTGTGCGCGCCCGCCCGTTCGAGGACACAACCCCAGAGGACTGGTCCGCCGTGCTGGGCGTCAATCTGCTGGGTGTCGTCAATGTGGTTCAGGCCGCTTTGCCGCGTATGACAGGCGCTTCGGGGCGGATCATCAACCTGTCGTCGCACTCGGCGGTAAGGGGCAGCTACGGGCGCGCCGCCTATGCCGCGTCCAAGGGCGGCGTGAACGCTTTGACCCGCGTGCTGTCGGTCGAGCTGGCGGCGCGCGGCATCACCGTCAACGCGGTTGCCCCTGGACCGGTCGAAACGCCGCATTCCATCGCCAATCATTCGGACGCGCGCCGTGCCACATGGGCCAGCCGCTTGCCGGTCGGTCGCTATGCCGAGGCGCCGGAAATCGTTTCCGCCGTCCGCTACTTTGCGTCGCCCGAAGCTTCTTACATCACCGGACAGGTGCTTGCCGTCGATGGCGGCTTTACCTCGTCCGGCCTGACCAACACAATCTGAGGACATTTCATGGATATTCTGGTGCTTCCCGGCGATGACATCGGCCCGGAGATCACAGCCGTCGCCACAAAATTGCTGCGCGCCGCCAGCGATCAGTTCGGTCTAGATCTGCAATTCGAACAGCGGTCCGTCGGCGTTGCCGCCTATCAGTCGCAGGGGTGTACCGTGCCGGACGAAGTTCTGAGTGCGGCCAATTCCGCTGACGGTGTCGTCCTGGGGCCTGCCGGAATGACGGCCTATCCCGAAGGCGAGGCCGGTTGGCTGAACGTGCCGGGAACCATCCGCAAAAAGCTGGACCTATACGCCAATATCCGTCCGGCCCGCACCCGCCCCGGCATCCCCGGCGCGCGGGAAGGGCTGGACGTTGTCATCGTGCGTGAAAACACCGAAGGCTTTTACTCGGACCGCAACATGTTCAAGGGGATCGGAGAGTTCATGCCCACCGAGGACGTGGCCTTGTCGGTGCGCAAGATCACGCGTCAGGCGTCGCACCGCATCGCGCGGGTCGCGTTCGAAATGGCCGCCAAGCAAAACCGCCCCGTCACCGTTGTCGGCAAACGCCATGTGCTACAGGTCTCTGACGGGCTGTTCATGGAAGAAGTGCGCAACGTCGCACTGGATTACCCCAAAGTGGCCCTGACCGAAGTCGATATCGACGCGATGGCCGCCGATATTTACACCAGTCCGGAAAAATTCGGGATCATCCTGATCTCGAACATGTTTGGCGACATCCTCTCCAACCTCGCCGTTGCCTTGTCGGGCAGTCTGGGCCTGGCCGCATCGCTGAACGCAGGCGACAGTCGCGCTGCGGCCAATGCGGGGCACGGGTCTGCACCTGATATCGCGGGCAAGGGCGTCGCCAACCCGTTGGGGCTGGTGCAATCGACGATCCTGTTGGTCGATTGGCTGGGCCGCGAACATGCCAACCCGGCCTTTACCGAGGCGGCAAGTTGCATGGCGGCGTCGGTGGATGCGGTTCTTGCCGATCCCGCGCTGCGGACCCGCGATCTGGGGGGAACGGCAGGCACAGAAGATGTGGGGGCCGCCCTTGTGGCCGCGCTACGCAAGGCAAGCTAGCCCATGCCGATCCTGCTTGGGGCTCCCTCGCGCCGATGTTCTTACGGACATCGAGGCCACCGATCTCCGATACGCCGGTCATCCCGGGCTGCGCCGAGCGGATCTTTCCGTCCGAGACTGGCTAACCCTCTATCGCGCCAATAGGCTGCCTGCTCTGCCCCCTGAAAACTGGACCGTTTGAAGTTGGAGTTTTCCGCTAGATTTCCCTGGCTGGGAAAGGAGCGGAATCGCATGAAAGCATTGAAGTTCACGGAGGCGCAGAAGGCCTTCACCGTCAAGCAAGGCGAGCAAGGAACGCCGGTGGCGGAGATCTGCCGGAAGGCAGGGATCAGCCAGGCGACCTATTTCAACTGGAAGAAAAGGTACGGCGGGTTTCTGCCGGACGAGTTGCTCCGGTCGAAGGCGTTTGAAGACGAGAACACGCGACTTAAGAAGATCGTGGCCGACCTGACGCTGGATCGTGAGATGTTGCAGGACGTCATTCGCCGGAAGCTCTGAAGCCTGGCCGTTTGCGCGATATCGCCACCGGGATGTACGTCGACTGGGGCGTGTCGATCCGGAAGGGTTGCCGGTGGTTGCGCCACTGGTCCGAACGACCACTGGCGACGGGGCCATCTGCTTTGACACGTCCACCTACCACTACAAGTCCCGGCGATGCCCGCGAAAAGCTGGAGAATTGGCGAAGGCACTACAACGAGAACAGCCCCCACAGCGCGATCGGATACAACGTCCCGATTGCAATGCATTATCCCGATGGCGTCACCAGCCCGTCATCGTGAAAGAGCCGGAAAAATCCAGCTTCCGGCGGTCCAAGCCTGGGGAGCAGTGCAGGGCAGGTCAGACTCTGCACATAACTGGAGAGATTCAAGGGCTCAGGTCAGTATCCAGGGGCACCTAAGGCCGGCGTGGCCTACAGGAAGCGAAGCCGGTGTTTGGCCAGCAAATCAACCAGGATCGCCTTGGCATGTTGCCGATGCAGGCGATGAGATTTCCGTGCGGCCTTGGCGTCCCCGTCCCGGATCGCCTGATAGACATCTCGGTGATCCTGGTTTGATTTCGTGGGCAAGGGGCGCATGAAAAGAGTGGTTGTCCGAGCGCGCCGCACCTGATCACTCATCATGTTGACAATGGAAACGACCCGGCTGTTCCCGCCCAGACGGACCAGTTCCGTGTGAAACCGATCATCGGCCTCGGCCCATGCGTCCAGGTCAGAAACGGCGATGGCGGTATCCATGTCGTCAATCGCCTTGACCAGCATTGACAGGCTGCCGGCGTCATAACCCACCAGAGCGGCGCGCTCGGCCGCGTGGCTTTCCAATTCGGTCAGGACATCGTAGATTTCGCCCATATCTTCAGGCGACAGGGGCAGGATACGCACCCCCTTGCGCGGGCGCATTTCCAGTAGCCCCTGGCTTTCAAGTGTCAGGACAGCTTCTCGAACCGGCGTACGGGACATCGCAAGCAAATCAGCCAGCTCAGATTCCAGATGGTCCGATCCGGCCGCCAGTTCCCCCGAAAAGATCTTGGCGCGCAGCTCGTTGATTGCGCGTTGAGAGCTTGAAAGGGGTCTGTCCGTCATTCTGGGGCGGTCTCCTGCAAAGCCTGTCTGCGTCCGGTCGCTGCCGAAGCATAGATCGCTTCTTCGATGGCTTCCACGACAAGGTAGCTTTGCGCGCGGTTTTCCAGTGGCGTCCCGTCAAGAATACCCGAAACCACGTGGGATTGAAGGGCGTGAACGCAATCACCGCCAAATCCATCCCAGGTGTCTGCCGCCAACAGGAGCCTGGTGTCCGCGCGCCCAAAGCGCCGGAGCGTTACCGCGCCATCGCCGCGCAACTCGATGGTTCCTTCGGTTCCTTCGACAAGCGCCTCTCCCATGGTGCGGCGCAGATTGTCAGCGCTGTGATCCAGGTGCCGGTTGCCGTCAAACAGCGACCGCACACCACCTGGGTGCTCAAATAGGATGTAGCCGGCATCTTCTCCGGCAATCACCGGGTTGAGGCGGCGCAGATCCGCGTAGACCGAGACCGGATTGCCCAACAGATAGCGAAACGTATCGACCCAGTGAACAGCGGTTTCATGCACGAGAAACCGTTCCATCTTCTGAAAATAGGGCTGACGCGCCAGATATGCCTCGGGGCCCTGGCCGTCTCCCGGACGCAGGCGGAAAGTCACCTGATGCAGCTGACCGATCTCGCGGTTGTCGAGTGCCAGCTTGATGGCGCGATACCATGGCTGAAAGCGAAAATTCTCGTGGACAACGATCGTCGCGCCCACGGTCTCGGCCTCGGTCGTGATCTGCCGCGCTTCTGCAAGATCAACGCAGAAGGGTTTTTGGCAAATGATCCACTTGATCCCTGCCGCCAGCGCGGAACGGATTGCCTGAGCGTGAGCCTCCGGGGGCAGGATGATGTCCAGAAGATCCGGGTTTTGCTCCATCAGCATCATGGTCAGGTCTGAATAGGCCGGCAGACCGGTCGCCCTGGCCTTCTCCAGATCCCGGTTGCATGAACCAACAAGGCGGGCGCGCGCCATTCTTGCCCAACTTCCATAGTGGAACTGGCTGAAATAGCCGGCCCCCACGCACGCGACTTTCAGATGACTTTTGCCGATCATGCGACAAACAGCGCGTCGAGCACGGCACTTGCTGCGGCCTCGGTCCCTGCCGTACCGCCAAGATCCCGCGTCAGCAATGCGCCGCTGGCAACAACGTCCTCGACGGCTTCACGCAGACGGGTGCCATCCTTGCTCAGTGCGGAATTGTCATGTTTGACCCCCAGCCATTCCAGCATCATGGCCGCGGACAGGATCATGGCGAAAGGGTTGGCAAGCCCCTTGCCTGCGATATCAGGCGCAGAGCCGTGGCAGGGTTGAAACACCGCATGTTCAAGGCCGATATCGGCAGACGGCGCCAGCCCAAGCCCACCCATGAGTCCCGCGCCAAGATCGGACAGGATATCGCCGAACATGTTCTCCGTTACAAGCACGTCGAAATCCCAGGGCTTCTGGATCATCCAGAGGGCCGTCGCATCGACATAGGCATGGTCTGCTATCAGATCGGAATGCTTTGCGGCTTCGGCATCGAACATTTCCCGGAAGAACGCGAAGGCACGGAATACATTCGCCTTGTCAACGCATGTCACGCGCCCCGGCCCTCGTCCGGCCGCCTTGCGTGTCTTTGCAAGATCAAACGCAAAACGGAAGAGTTTTTCCGAAATATCCCGCGTGATCAACAGGGTTTCACGTGCCTCATCCCGGGTAACTTCGCCGCGTCCTTGTGTGAAAAACAGGCCTTCGGTGCTTTCCCGCACCAGGACAAAGTCGATTTCCCGATCCGCAGGCATATTGAGGGGAGTCTTTTGCCCCTTCCTGACAGTGACAGGCCGGATACCCGCGAAAAGCGTGAGCACCTTGCGCAGTTCAATCTGCGGCGAGATTTCGGTGCCGTCGTCATAGCGGACATCCGGCAGACCCATGGCAGACAACAAAATCGCATCCGAAGAGCGTGCAATCTGAATCGACCTTTCAGGCAGGGATTCGCCGGTTCTGGCGTAATGCGCCGCCCCTGCGGGCGCATCCTGGAATACAAGGTCATAGCCGCCCGAGGCCTCGGCCATGCGCTCAAGGATCGCGAGCGTCGGGGCCATGATTTCAGGGCCAATTCCGTCTCCGTGGAACACGGCGATGCTGAAAGTCTGGTTCATTATGTAGGCCTCTTCCTTCGACAGATGTGCGCCAATTTTTCGACTTGTCCAATCGAAAAGTTGACAATTGATTATTTAATGCATACGCAAAGAAATACAATAGAGAATGTTAACCTATGGGAGGACCATCCAAATGAAACTCAATCTTGGAAAACTGGCGGCGATTGCCGCACTTGCGACCGGACTGGGGAGTTCCGCCATCGCGCAGGAATACCCGTTCCGCGACATTACGACGGCGGTTGTCTGGGGTGCGGGCGGCGGCACCGACACCATCAACCGCATGATCATGGCGGAAATGGAAAAACATCTGCCCGTATCCATCAATGTGATCAACCAGACCGGCGGTGTGGCCGGGTCGAACGGCATGGTCTATGTCATGAACCAGCCCGACGACGGGTACACTCTGGTCGGCCTGTCCGAGTCCAACGTCACAGCCGCAGTACAGGGTGGGTGGGACCAGAAATTCGACTATTGGTATCCGTTCATTGTCGGCGGCTCGCCCCTGCTGATCTCGGTACCGGCCAACAGTCCCTACAACACCCTGCAAGAGCTGGTTGACGCCGCCAAGGCAGCACCCGGGTCCATTCCGGCCGCGGCATCCGGCGCCGGATCTATCCACCACCTGAACCTTCTGGCCATTCAGAACGGCACAGGCGCAGAGTTCCTCTTTGTTCCCTACAAGGGCTCGGCTCCCGGTCAGGAAGCCGCCATCGCGGGCGAGGTCCAACTGGTCGTGACATCTCTGGCGGAACAGGCCCCCTTGATCGAAGGCGGACAGTTGAAACCGCTGGCAATGCTGACACCCGACAGCGCCGACATCGCCGGTATGACCGTTCCGTCCGCATTTGACATCTATGACGGGCTCGACAAATACCTGCCGCTGACACAGGCCATCGGTTTTGCCGTCCACGACAGCGCCTCCGACGACGTGAAAGCCGCGCTTGGCGCCGCGTTCGAAAAGGCCATCGCCTCGGATGTGGTTGCCCAATGGGCGGCAGCCAACAACTACACTGTCAGCGGGGCCTATGGCGCGGAAGCTCAAGCGATCTTTACCAAGCTGGAAAGCAACTTTGCCTATACGTTGCAAGAGCTTGGCGCCACAACGGTGGATCCGGCAAGCCTCGGGATCGAGCGCCCTTGATTGTGGGCTGAAATCTGTCCGGGCGCGGGTTCAACCCCGTGCCCGGACTTGCTTTTATTCCAGGGAACTTTCGGGACATGGACGACGAAACGGACATTCTGCGGGCGCGTGATTTCTGGGGCGCGCTTGTCTTGACAGCGGTATCAGTATTCTTCTTGTGGCGGACCTTCGATATTCCGCTTTGGGGCGGGAACCGGGCCGGTGTCAGCTCTGCATCCTGGTACAATTCGGCCGCTATTGTCCCATTGGGCCTTTTCTCGGCTCTGCTTGTCCTGTCGATCGTCATGCTGGGCATTTCGATCCGGGCTGGTGGCGCACGGCGCGCCCTGTCTGCGATCGGGGTCGGCTGGAACGCGGACGAAGCCCTGCGGTTTCTCACCATCGGTGTGATCCTGTTCTTCTACGTCGCCGGTCTGGTGCCGCGTGTCGATTTCATTCTGAGCAGCGGATTGTTGATCACCGCGCTGACCTTTGGCTTCCACAAGGGCCTGCGGGGGCGCATGATCCTCGCGGCCGGCGCAATAGCCCTGTCCGGCGGGTATGCCATGATTGCGCATCTTCCACAGTCAGAATGGGGGGCCCATGACGACGACTGGGTTACGCTTGGCGCCTGGGTGGGCCTGACGATCTGGATGTTGACACGCGCGCGCGCTGACCGGGTTTTGAAAACGGTCCCGGTCATCGCCGTCCTTGCCCCCGTGCTGCTGGTATGTGCCATGGCCTTTGGGTTCCGGCAGAACGTGCCGAACCGGGGAGGGCTGCTCTTCAAGCAAATCGAATATCACTACTACGTAACAATCCGTCCGCTCTGGAGGTCCTGAATTGGAATTCGTTTTCACACAACTTTCCGGGTTCGGCGCGGCCTTTGCCTCGCTTGCACTTGATCCGCTGACCTATGCGTATCTGATCGTGTCCGTGTTCCTGGGAATCACCTTTGGCGCCTTGCCGGGCCTTACGGCGACGCTGGCGGTGACAATCCTGACCGGGTTCTTCGGCAACAAGATCCCGCTGGACTACTCGTTGATAGCCTTGTTGGGGGCCTATGTTGGCGCGATTTACGGCGGTTCCTACCCGTCGATCCTGCTGAACATTCCAGGCACGGCCGCAAGTGCGGCCACGGCGATGGATGGCTACCCCCTGGCCAAGGCCGGGCGTGGCGGCGAGGCGCTTGGCCTGACCACCACGGCCAGCTTCATCGGCACCCTGATCGGCACCTTTGCGCTGTTGATCTTCGTCTGGCTCCTTCTGCTTCTGTCACAGAACATTGCCAGCCCGGAAAAGGCCTTGCTTGCGCTTTTCGGGATCCTTCTTTCGGGAACGCTGATGTCCGAAGATCTTGTGATCAAGGGCTGGATCGCGGGGTTGATCGGGCTGGCAATGGCCATGGTCGGGCTTGACCCCCTTCTGAGCGAGCCACGCTATACGTTTGGCTGGTCCTATATGCTCAGCGGCTTTCAGGTCGTTCCGGTTCTGATGGGCGCCTTCGCCGTGCCGCAGATCATCGAAGGAATGCGCCATATGGAGATTGGCCAGATGGTTCAGCTCAAGGGGCGTATCCTTCCCAACCTGGCGGCAATCCGGCGGTATCTGCCGACAATCACGCGATCCGGCGTGATCGGGACGGGTGTCGGCGCTCTGCCCGGCGTCGGCGAAGATGTCGCCGGATGGGTCAGCTATGGCGTGGGAAAGACCGTGAGCAAGGAGGGTGACAAATTCGGAAAAGGCTCGATTGAAGGCCTGCTGTCGTCGGAAACCGCGAATAACGCCTGTATCGGCGGTGCCTTGATTCCATTGCTGGTTCTGGGCATTCCGGGATCTCCGCCCGCGGCGGCGCTTATGGGGGCGTTCAAGATCAACAACATCATTCCCGGCCCCACGATCGATCCCGCGATCATCCTGCGTGTCGTTGCAATCATGGTCCTGGCGTCGTTGACGATGTTCGTGATGGGGTTGTTCACGGCGCGCATCTTCATCAGGATCCTGCGCATACCCCAGATGATCTTTCTGCCGGTCGTCATGGTGTTGACGACAATCGGCTCGTTCAGCGTTGGCGGCGGTATCAACGATCTTTATCTGATGCTGGGTGTGGGATTCGTGGCCTATTTCATGAACCTGCTGAAATACCCGATCGCGCCGTTGGTCATCGGTGTCATTCTGGGCGGGTTGTTCGACGAGACTTTCCGCCGGTCGCTGTTGATTTCCGGCGGCGATCTGGCAGTCTTTGCCTCGCGCCCGGTTGCTGCCATCCTGCTGACATTGAATCTTGGGCTGGTTCTCAGCCAGGTGCCGATGATGAAGCGGGCGGTCAGACGCCTGCGCGGAAAGGTGGCATGATGTACGCAGTTGTGGTGACATTTCAGATTCAGGACGGCAAGATGGCGGATTTCCTGCCCGCCATGACCGAAAACGCACGAACATCGCTTGCAGTGGAACCGGGTTGCCGCCGTTTTGACGTGTGCACGGATGGTGACCGCGCGAACGAAGTTTTCCTGTACGAGCTTTATGCGGACGCCTCGGCCTTTCACGCTCATCTGGAGAGCGACCATTTCAAGGCGTTCGACCTACAGGTGGCATCCCTGATAAAAGACAAGAACGTACGTTGCTACGACAGGGTCGCATCATGAATGACTGGGAAGTCTACGCGATCAAATACGCCGACCGAAACGCCCGGACGCGGGCGGACAGCTTCATATTTGATGACAACCACGATGCACCCCACGCCATGGACTACTTCATGTGGCTCTTGCGGCGTGGGCGTGACGTGATCCTTGTGGACACCGGTTATGACAAGGCCGAGGCCACCGGACGGGCACGCCCGATCCGTCTTGATCCGGTGTCGGCCCTGGCCCCCTTTGGCATCGCGCCCGAAGAGGTAACGACGATTATCGTTACGCATCTGCATTACGATCACGCTGGTGGCCTTCATCTTTTCCCCAATGCAACGTTGCACCTTCAGGCAGCGGAAATGGCCTTTGCCACCGGTCCGTGCATGTGCCACGACACGTTGCGGATGCCTTTCACGGCCAGGCATGTCTGCGAGACGGTCAAGCGGCTTTACTCCGGTCAGGTGATCTTTCATGACGGGGATGCACAGGTTGCGGAAGGCGTGACCGTCCACTGTATCGGCGGACACAGCCGCGGGCTGCAATGTGTGCGGGTGCGTACGCAGGCAGGTTGGCTGGTGCTGGCCTCGGATGCCGCGCATTTCTACGAAAACGTCTTTGCCCGCAAACCTTTTCCCATCGTGGTCGACCTGCAAAACATGCTCGACGGCTTTGACAGGTTGGAGAGGCTCGCCTCGGCGCCCGAACTGATTGTACCCGGCCATGACCCGCTGGTGCGCCGGCATTTCCCAACCGCAATGGCCGACCATATCCATCGCCTGGACGTGGGTCTCACGGGGAAATTTCTACCGTTGTCATGAGGCGTCCGTTGTTTTCCAGCGAGACACCAGACATGAACTGGCGGATGGGCTACTTAGGGTCAGGACCCATTAATCCTGCGCCACTGGTTTAACAGATTTGCTGTCTGACTACGTACAATGCCGCAGGGATAGTGGTTCTATTTCAAGGCATTGAAAGGACGTCAGGCGGCAAATCCGTCAAATCCGTAGGACGCCAAATCCACTTCATCTCAGCGGCTTGGCACGCTTGGAAATAGAGCCACTATGTCCGGCGCGCGCAAAACCCCCGATATTTCGTGGATTTGGCGCCAGTGGCGCAGGATTAATGGGTCCTGACCCTAAGGTCCATTGGTGGCGGTTGCGCCCGGGGCGATTTTCCAGGAGGTCGCACGCGCCCCGATTTTGGGTATGGCCAATCCGGGCGCGCATGCGCAACCGTTCACGGTGCCCGCCCCGCCAGCCACGACACCTGATCCCACACTGCCGGTTCGATCTGGACAGGGTTCAGTTCCCGCTTCCCCTGACCGGGCAGGCGCCCTCCTTCGTCCAGGGCTACGGCATCGACAACGCTTTGGAGCCGGTCAAGGAACGCCGTGGCGCCGCCCGGGTCAATCAACAGGTAGTATTGCCCCAGGTCATGGGGCGGCCCTGTCGGCGCCTTTAGCGGGTGCACGTCACGGCTGACGACACTGCCTGTCATACCGGCGGCCAGCACTTCGGCCATCAGGCCAAACCCCCAGCCCTTGTAGCCCCCGGCGCTGACCAGGGTACCGCCAAGCGCCGCCGCGGGATCGGTTGTGGGGAACCCTTGCGCGTCCAGGGCCCAGCCTTCCGGAATGGGTTCGCCGGCGGCCTTTGCCATGGTAATCTTGCCCAGCGCGACGGTGGTTGTGGACTGATCGAACTGCATGGCAATTCCGCCGGTTCCGTCAGGGACCGAAAAGGCGATCGGATTGGTGCCGATCACACGCGACCTGCCCCCCGGCGGTGCAACAATCGGAGAGGCGTTGGTCAGCCCAAGCCCGATCAGACCCTGACGCGCGATATGTTCGGTGAAATATCCAAGCGACGTGCAGGTATGGGCGTGGCCCACGGCAAGGCTCGCCACGCCGTTTTCCCGCGCGGCGGCAACCGCTTCGGGCAGGCCGCGCGCAAAAGCGGGTTGGGCAAAGCCAAACTTCGCATCAACGAAAACCGCGCCGGGGCGCGGGCGCGACACGACCGGCTCGGCAGTTCCGTCGACACGTCCGGTTTGCAGCTGCCGGCAATAGCTTTCCAGATAGTAGAGGCCGCAAATCCGATTCCCCACCGCCTCGGCCTTGCGGATCGCGCCGGCAACTTCCCCGGCAATCCAGGGCCGGGCGCCATGCCGTTCCAGCGCCGCCCGAGCGGCATCTTCGATGTCATCCAGCGATATGTTCGGCATCAAGGTTCATCCTTCCTGTGGGGCGGGCGGGCGCGGCAGGTTCATGGCCGTTGCGGCACCCCGGCCCTCAATCATTGTCGCTCAGCCCGGCACCGGCGCCCTTGAGGCGTGATTCTTCGGTTTCGGGGGCATAGGTGCGCTGCGCGAAGCGGTTGAGAAGCGCCCAATCGGCCTGGCTTGGCGCCGCGCGCGCCTTGGTCGGCAAGGGGGGCTCCACCGCGCCCGATATGTGAACGCGCAGCTCGCCCGCCGTCGCCATTGTCATCGCGCGATCATCGCTCACAAGGCCGGTGCTGTGACCGCTGGTCACGGCCCGCACCCCGTCCCATTCCACGCAAACAGGGGTGCCAAGCCGGCGGGCGGCGCTGGCCGCGAAGGGCAGGAGCAGAAGGGGCAGGATGACACCGGCCATGCGTTTTCCGTCATCGGCCCAGAACGGAGCACTGTCGGACAAAGCGGTGCCCGCCGCGATCGGACACAGCGCACCGGACAGTCCCCGCCAGTCGCCCCCAAGGGTGGCGGGCGCCAGCGCTGCGCGGTCCTGCCCGTCCACCCGGGAAAGCAACGCGGCCACAGCGCCAACACCGTCCAGCCCGGCGGCGCACAGCCAGCGCGTGGCCCGGGCGGCGTCATCCGCCATGCCCCAGTGGTATCCCGCGCCACGGGCGGCTTTTCTGACGGCGGTTTCTACCTCGGTCAGGGCATATGTCATGGCCGCACCTCCGGATAGACCCAGAAATCGGCATTCTCCGGTGCCAAATCCTCGGGATAGGGTGCATTGCCGAACATGCAGATGCGCACCCACCGGTCCGAGCGCGGGTCAAAATGCGTGGCACCAAAAAAGGCAAGCTTGACCCGCAAGAGATCTACCGGAAACATATCGGCGGCGATCGTATTGTCCTGGATTTCGCAATAGGGCGCCGTGGCGCTGATCTGGGCGCGCCGGATGGACTGGCGATGTTCGGGGTGGCGCAGCAGGAAAGCGGCAACCGGCTTGCCATCCGCCCAGTCACGCAGGGCAACATGGGCCGCGACCGCATCGCGCGCAGGTGCCAGAGGCGTTTCGTAGGGGGCGATCGGCTCTTCGAAACGCTCGCCGACCCGTGGCTCCAGCTTGGCTTCGGACACATACCAAGCGCGTGCACAGTTTTCCCGCGCGCTCCAGTCAAGCGCCAGCGCCCAGCCAAAGCGCGCCTCGATCAGCGCGCGCACGCGGGACACCGGCATCGCGCCGTCAATGAAGGTCACGTCGAAATCGGTATCGGCCATGGATTGGGCAAGATCGTCCACCAGCGCGGCATGAGGCTCCAGGATCAGCGAGGCCAGCAATTCCTGCCCCTCCTGGCTGAGCGCGGGTTCGCTCCAGCGTATCAGATGGTCCCAGGGGAAAGCCGCACTCAGCCCGTCGCCCGCCAGATGCGCCTGCAAGACATCAAGATCGGCGCGCAGCCGGGCCAGCCTGGCCACCTGGACCGGGTGTTGGGACCGCCAGGTCTCTACCAGGGCGCGGCTGCGGTGCAGGATGTCATTGAAATCCGCGATCTGCCGGGCGGTCGCGGTCTCGATGGCGCGGACGCGCTGAATCGCGGTTTCGCGTGCCATGATCCAGTTGTTGAACAGCCGGGGGTGATTGATGATGAACGGCCCCAGGCCCAGCCCGGTTGAATTGCCGATGCCAAGCCGCCGGGCGATTTCGGGGGCCATGTCCACGGCCATGTTACCGCCACGCGCGCGCGCCATGTGGTTGACCAGATCGCGCACGAAGGTGCGGGTCAGGTATACCGACAGCATTTCGGCCTGAAACGGCACCCGCAGTTCGGGCCGCTCGGAGACCGCCTCGTAATCGGATGCCCCCAGTTTGCCGGATCCATAAACAGCGGTGGTGCGCATCAGATAACCGACAGCGTCGATCATTCCGGGATCCGGCTGGCGGCCCTGTGACAGGGTGTCGACAACATGCTCCCACAGGCGCACGGAACGGTTGGCCCGGCTGACGCTCAGGCTTTTCTCGTTGACGCGGCCCGCCTCCTGAAGGGGGATGTTCTGTGACAGGCGGTCGATGTCGGCCTGTGTGGGGATGCCATCGAACAGGGTGAATGTTGCATCCCATGCGGTGGCAATCACCCGGTCCGAGCGTTGCCCGGGCGGCAGATCATGCGCAAAGGCCACAAGCGAATAGGCCCGCTCCGGCCCCGTGGCGACATAGACAGCATGGCCGACACCCTTGTCGTCGATGTCAAAGACCGGGCGCGAAAACGCCCAGCCTTCGGCGGCCATGCGCCGGGTCAGCACCCGCATGAAACTCAGGCGGCACTGATGCATGGACCCCAGCCGCGACAGCCGCATGACCTGGGATGGCGGGCGCAACGGGGGGACGGTTTGCGGGGAAGTTTTCATCGGTGTTACTCTTCGGGTCCAAAGTTTTCGGCAAAGAACCGGTACCAGTTCTCGCCCATGATGCCGGCAACCTCGTCATCGCTCAGCCCCGTCGCGCGCAATCCGGCTTCGATATTGCCAAAGTCCCGATTGTCCTGAAACCACGGTGGCATCGGCGGAAATCCGGGGGCTGCCGACGACCCCTCGCCATAGTCGATCTCCTTGGTCCAGCGGCCCACGCGCATCCATTCCACGACACTGTCGGGCTGATCCTGGCACAGGTCGGTGCCGATCCCAAGATGGCGCGCGCCATAGGTTTCGGCGGCGCGGGCGATCATGTCGCAGAATTCGGTCAGCGCGCAGTCTGACTTGTTCTTCAGATGGTGAGGATAAACCGAAAACCCCAGCATCCCGCCATTCTCCGTCACCGCGCGGATCACGGGCGCGCGCTTGTTGCGCAATGCCGGGTGCCAGTCATGCGGGTTGGCATGGGTGATCGCAATGGGGCGGTCGGAGAATTCAGCCGCCTCGATTGTCGACCGATCGCCGGAATGGCTCATATCCACCACCAGCCCGACGCGGTTCATTTCCCGGATCACCTGTCGGCCCATGCGGGTCAGGCCGCTGTCGTAATCCTCGTAGCACCCTGTCGCCAGCAGGGACTGGTTGTTGTAGGTCAGCTGCATGAACCGCGCGCCAAGCGTGTGCAGGATTTCGATCAATCCGATATCGTCTTCCATCGGGCTGGGATTCTGGAACCCGAAAAACACCGCCGTCCGCCCGGTTTGGCGGGCGAGGTCGATATCATCTGCGCGA
This sequence comes from Thiosulfatihalobacter marinus, assembly GCF_016019955.1. Classification (GTDB taxonomy): domain Bacteria; phylum Pseudomonadota; class Alphaproteobacteria; order Rhodobacterales; family Rhodobacteraceae; genus Shimia; species Shimia marinus_A. The sequence continues at coordinate 54,440 of NZ_JAECRZ010000014.1, read as the reverse complement.
AGCCCTTTGATGATCAGATCCGGGTATTGTTCGAACCACCGGTTCCAGCGTTCGAAATTCAGGACCGTTTCGCGAAATCCCTCGTGATAGGCAATCGTGACGTGAATCGCGTCCACCTGTCCTTCGCGCAATTGCCGGAAAATCTTTTCGGACCAGTTCGCATATTGCAGGCAATCTATGCGCATCACACCGGGCCCGCGCTGATATAGGCGGTCTTGACCGTCGTATAGAACTCGGCCGCGGCCCGGCCCTGTTCGCGCGGTCCGTAAGAGCTTTCGCCGCGTCCGCCGAACGGAACGTGGTAATCCGTGCCCGCTGTCGGCAGGTTCACCGTGACAACGCCGGTGCGTGCATTGCGTCGGAAATGGGTGGCGCGGGCCAGGCTGCGCGTAACGATGCCCGAGGTCAGGCCAAACCTGGTGTCGTTCACCACGCTCAGGGCCTCGTCATAGCTGCCAACCCTGATGACGCCGGTCAGCGGGGCGAACATTTCTTCACGGTTGATACGCATGTCATTCGTGGTGTTCACGAAAACACCCGGCGACATGTAATACCCTTTGTGCGGCATCTCCAGCCGCGCACCGCCACAGGCCAGTTCGGCCCCTTCGGACGTGCCCAGCGTGACATAGGCCAGGTTCTCGTCCAGCTGCTGCTGGCTGACGACCGGCCCCATTTCGGTCCCCTCCGCCAGCGCGTGGCCCACTTTCATCAACCGCGCCCCGGCCACCAGTTTTTCGACAAACGCATCATGCACCGCCTCGTGGACCACAAGCCGCGAGGACGCCGTGCATTTCTGGCCAGAGCCGCCAAAAGCGCCGCCCAGCGCCAGCGTGACCGCCAGATCAAGATCGCAATCCTCCATCACCGCCAGCGCATTCTTGGATCCCATCTCCATCTGCACCTTTGTCAGGTTCGCGATGGCGGCCACGGCAATGGCCTTGCCCACCGGAACAGACCCGGTAAAGGAGATCGCATTCACCTTGGGGCTTTCCACCAGATGCTGGCCGATGCCGCCGCCCGATCCCATCACCAGGCTGAACAACCCTTTTGGAATATCCTGCCGGTTGATAATCTCGGCCAGCGCCACGGCAGAGGCGGGTGTGATATTGGCAGGCTTCCAGACCACCGCGTTGCCATAGCAAAGCGCGGGCGCGATTTTCCAGGACGCGGTGGCGGTGGGGAAGTTCCAGGGCGATATGATCGCAACCGTTCCCACCGGTTCGCGGCGCATGTCGATCTCCACACCGTCACGCACGGAATCGGCATTCTCGCCCAACTGGCGGAGGCACTCTGCCGCGTAGTAGGTAAAGAACTGCCCGGCCCGGTACACTTCGCCCTTGCCTTCGGCCAGCGGCTTGCCTTCTTCGCGGCTCAGAAGCGTGCCCAGCTCTTCGGCGCGGGCCATGAGTTCGGTGCCGATCGCCATCAGAACCGTCTGTTTGCGTTCAACCCCATAGCCGGCCCATGCCCTTTGCGCCCGCTGCGCCATGTCCAGCGTTGCATCCACCTGATCGGCGCCGGCCTGTGCAAACATGCCGATCATGTCGTTCAAATCGGATGGGTTGCGGTTTTCGATCTCCGCAACACCGCCTGCCCACTCTCCTGCGATCAGGTTGCGTCCAAGGTCAGGCATGATGGCTCCTGTGAATACACAATGTCACCAACAGGATAGGTGATCCCGAGGCTTCAAGCACTCGCAATTATCTGACAGTAGTTTCAGAATTTCTGAATTTTAATCGGTCAGCAGCCTGTGGTCCCGTTGCAGCTCCGCAACCGTATCCACAAAAGCCCGCGCGGCGGGCATCAGCAAATGCCGGGGCGCAAACACCATTTCCACCTTCCGGCGCGCGGACAGGTCCGCCAGCGGCAGGAACGCCAGTTCGCGCCGGTGATCTTCGACCGCCATGCGCGGCAGAACCGTGATGCCGACACCCTGCCGCACAAGCGACAACAGCGACGTGGTGTTCGCCACCCGAAGCCGCGACCCGGCAAGGATCGGGGCAAAATCGGGATCGGTGATCATATCGCACAGCCCGTTGGCGATCAGGATGACATCGCCCATATTGCGCCAGGTCAGTTGATCCCAGTTTTCGACCAGCGGATCATCCTTGCGGCACACAACCCCGAACGCATCGCTGAACAGGTTTTGCCGTACCGTCCCTTCGATCTGCGGCACCGACCCGATGCCGATATCGGCCCGTTCCCGGATCAGTTCGTGGGCAATGGCCGTGGACTCCATGTCGCGGATGTCCACCTGAACCCTGGGATGCGCCGCGATAAAGCTGCGGATGACCGTTGGCAGGATCGTGGCGGCGACAGAGGGCGTGACGGCCAGCCGCAGATACCCCAGATCCGCCCGCGCGATGCCCCCGATCACCTGTACGGTGTTTTCGAAATGGCCCACGCCACGTCGCGCCTCTTCGAAAATCAATTCGCCCACCGCCGTCAGCCGGGACTTGCGCGCTGTCTCGAACAGGGGCGATCCAACATGGTCTTCGAACTGTTTGAGCATCATGGATACCGCCGATGGCGTGCGGCCCAGTTCCTCGGCCGCGGCGGACAGGCTTCCCTGTTGCGCCACCGTGGCAAAGCATTTCAGCATTTCAAGCTTGATCGCCAACTTCAGCCCCCCTGAAACCTGCCGCCACGTCTTGAGCCTGCCTTAACCTTGGATCGGAGTCCACAACCCCTCGCACAGCCCGATGCAACCGCGCGCGCCAAAATGCGCCAAATCAAACCATCGCTTCGAAAGATCGCCCCGGCAGCGTTTGAAATTGGCCCCGCCACCACTTAGGTTCGGTATCGCGGTCGCCATTTCGGTCGCTCCCAAACCCACACTCCGAAAACCGACGGTGTCGCGGACGGACAACGTAGCATCAAAAGCCATTCAGGGACCGTCATGAGCCGGAGCACCAGCACCTTTTTATTCATTGTCATCGCCGGGGCGGTCCTGGGGGCGTTCTATGGCGTGATGCTCGACCAGATGGGGGTGCGGATGCGCGCGCATGGAGGCACCCTTGCACAGGCGCTTGTGCGCGGGGGGGCCCGTGGCGTGGCGGTTGCCTCGGTGGCGGGCGTGCTGGAAATCTGGGTCAGTACAGGACCGGTCGGTCAGTGGTTGCGCCGCCTGCCGTTTGCGCCTTCATTGATTGCACGCGTGTTGCTGACCACGGGCATTCTTTTCGTGGCGCTGTCCAGCTCTCACCTGATCCTCATCCTGATTCAAGACCGCCAGCTTTACGAGGACTGGCTGAAATTCGGGATGCCGCGCGACTTTCTGTTTGTGGTCGTCACGGCCATGCTCATTCAGGTTCTGATGACCGCGCGGCGCCTGATCGGCGGGCGCACATTGCGCAATTTCGTCCTCGGTCGCTACAAGCGCCCCACCCATGAAGAACGGATATTCGTGCTGGCCGATATGGTCGGCTCGACCGCGATGGCCGAAAAGCTGGGCGACGAAACCGCGCTAAGCATGATTGCCGAATTCTTTCTGGATATCGACCCGGCAATCCAGCACCATGGTGGGGAAATTCATGCCTATGTGGGCGACGAGGTGGTGATCAGCTGGCCCCGCGAAAGAGCGGCACGAAACGGACGCGCCCTGGCCTGTGTCGCGGAAATACTGGATATCGCACAGTCCAGACGCGCGCATTATCTGGAACAGTATGGGGTCGTGCCCGAGTTGCGCATTGGCATTTCGGGCGGGCATGTAGCGGTAGGCGAATGCGGTTGGGAGAAACCTCAGGTGATCTATATCGGCGATACGATCAACCGCGCCAAGCGGCTACAGGACGCGTGCCGGGGCATGGGAACTCCGGCGCTGATTGACGCGGAAACAGCCGCCATGATGGCCATACCGGACCGTTTGATCGCAACCGCAAGGGGCCGGGTTTTGTTGCGTGGCAGGACCGGAGAAACAGACGTTCTGGCCCTGGAACCACGCGCCGACGCAGCGTGATCTGCAACAGCCCGTGTAATCCGCCGCGACAATGTCTAAGCTGTCCGCGACGCAAACAATATCGACAGGGCGCAACACATGAGTGACACCTACACCCCCCCGCAAGTCTGGACATGGGACCGCGAAAGCGGCGGGCAGTTTGCCAGTATCAACCGGCCCATTGCCGGCCCGACCCATGACAAGGATCTGCCTGTGGGCCAACACCCCTACCAGCTTTATTCACTGGCCACGCCCAACGGCGTCAAGGTGACGGTCCTGTTCGAGGAATTGCTGGCCGCCGGGCATAAGGGGGCCGAATATGACGCATGGCTGATCAATATCGGCGACGGCGATCAGTTTGGCTCGGGCTTTGTGGACGTGAACCCGAATTCCAAGATCCCGGCCCTGATGGACCGGTCCGGCGACGCGCCGGTGCGGGTGTTTGAAAGCGGTGCCATCCTGCTGCACCTGGCCGAAACCTTTGACGCATTCCTTGGCCCCAAAGAGCGCCGGGCCGAAATGCTCAGCTGGCTGTTCTGGCAGATGGGCAGCGCACCCTATCTGGGCGGCGGGTTCGGCCATTTCTATGCCTATGCACCCGAGAAATGGGAATACCCGATCAACCGCTTTGCCATGGAAGCCAAGCGCCAGCTGGATGTGCTGAACCGGCAACTGGCCGATACGCGCTATATCGCGGGCGAGGACTATACCATCGCGGATATGGCGATCTGGGCCTGGTACGGGCAACTGGTTCTGGGCCGGCTTTACAGCGCCGGAGAGTTCCTGGACGTGCAGAGCTATGACCATGTGCTGCGCTGGGCAAATGAGATCGACGCGCGCCCGGCGGTGCAACGTGGCCGCATGGTGAACCGCGCCTTTGGCGAGCCGTCCAGCCAGCTGCGCGAACGCCATGATGCGGCGGATTTCGACACCCGGACCTGGGACAAGATCGGCCCAACGGACGAAGACAACGCCTGAAACCCGCGCCCGGGCCGGTTCCGGGACCGGAAAACATACCCTGTCGCCCCGGATCAGTTTTCGGGGCGCGCTTACTCTTCCAGCATCATTTGCGCGGCTTTTTCGCCGATCATGATGACGGGCGAGTTGGTGTTGCCGCTGGTGATTGCCGGCATGATCGAGGCATCCGCCACGCGCAGCCCGCCCAACCCCTTCATCCGCAGCCGCGCATCCAGCGGCGCCGCCTCATCCGCACCCATGCGCACGGTGCCGACCGGATGAAAGATCGTGGTGCCGATATCGCCGGCCGCGCGGGCCAGTTCGGCATCGGTCTGCGCGCCGATCCCCGGCTTCATCTCTTCGGGGCTGTATTTCGCCATTGGTGCCTGTCCCATGATCGCGCGCGCCTGCCGGATCGCGGCCATAGCAACCGCGCGGTCGCCCTCGGTCGCAAGGTAGTTCGGCGCGATCTCGGGCGGTGTTGCCGGGTCGAGGGATGTGATGCGCACGTGCCCCCGGCTTTCGGGGCGCAGATTGCACACGCTGGCGGTCATGGCGGGAAAATCATGCAGCGGCTGGCCAAACGCCTCCAGCGTAAGGGGCTGAACATGGTATTCCAGATCGGGCGTTTCCAGATCGGGGCGCGACCTGGTGAAGGCCCCCAGCTGACTTGGCGACATGGACATCGGCCCCGTGCGTCTGAGCAGGTATTCCAGACCGATCCGGGCCTTGCCGATCAGCGAGTTTGCCATTGTGTTCAGCGTCCTGGCCCCGTCCAGCTTCCATGCACAGCGCAGTTGCAGGTGGTCTTGCAGATTTTCGCCAATCTGCGCCACCTCATGCTGCACGGCGATGCCATGCTCCTGCAAAAGCGCGCCCGGGCCGATGCCCGACACCTGCAAGATCTGGGGCGAGTTCACCGCCCCCGCGCAAAGCACCACATCACCGCCGCAACGCGCCTGCTTCAGCGTGCCGCCCTGACGATAGGCCACGCCCACGACGCGCCCCGCCTCGATCAGCAGGCGCTCTGTCAGCGCGTGCACCTCGACTTTCAGCGCGCGGTCTTTCATCGGGCGCAAGAACGCCCGGGCGGTGTTCAGCCGCCATCCGCCGGACTGGTTCACCTTGAAATAGCCCACGCCCTCGTTGTTGCCGGTGTTGAAATCATCCGTGCGCGGCACCCCGGCCGCCTGTGCCGCTGCCATCCAGTCGTCCAGAACGTCCCAGTGCAGGCGTTGGTTGTCCACGTGCCACTCGCCGCCCGCACCATGCATCTCGCCGGGGCCATCCACGTAATCCTCGGCCACCTTGAACAACGGCAACACATCGTCCCAGCCCCAGCCGGGATTGCCCATCTGCCGCCATCCGTCATAATCCGCCGCCTGACCGCGCAGATACAGCATTCCGTTGATCGACGAACAGCCGCCCAGAACCTTGCCGCGCGGATAGATCAGCGACCGCCCGTTCAGCCCCTTGTCCGGCGCGGTCTTGTACATCCAGTCAGTGCGCGGATTGCCGATGCAGTACAGATAGCCCATCGGAATGTGGATCCAGTGGTAATTGTCGCGCCCGCCGGCCTCCAGCAAAAGCACCTTGCGGCCTGCGCGCGCCAAACGGTTCGCCACCACACAGCCCGCACTGCCCGCGCCAATGACAATATGATCCCAATCCATGCGTTCCTTGCCCCATAAACCCTGCTGGATAGTGCCGCTGCCGGGATCGCCCCGTCAACGCGAATGTCTGACATATCCGCCATTGCGCGCGCCCCGCGGCTGGTCAGACGGGCAGAGCCGTTGTCTTGAACACGGTGCGCAGCGCAAAGGAGGATTGCATCTGGGCCACGCCCGGCAGGCGGGCCAGCTGCTGGCGGTGGATGCGGGCAAAATCGTCGGTGTCCGCGACCACGACCTTGAGGATATAGTCCGCCGTCCCCGCCATCAGGTGGCATTCCAGCACATGCGGCACGCGCGCCACGGCCTTTTCGAAGGCGTCCAGCACCTCGTCGGCCTGCGCTGACAACGTGATCTCGACAAAAACAGTGGTCGGCAGGTTCATCTTGCGCGGATCCAGCAGCGCCACGTAATCGCGCACATAGCCCGCAGTCTCCAGCCGATGGACACGGCGGTGGCAGGCCGAAGGCGAAAGATTCACCTTCTCCGAAAGCTCGGCGTTTGAAATGCGGCCCTGCTTTTGCAACACCCGAAGAATCCGATGATCCGTTTGATCCAGAGACATATTGTGATCATTCCTTGCGCTTCTTGTCATACTAGTCGAAGATTCTACACTTCACCAGTTTCCAATCCGCCTAAAAAACAAGCAAATTCCCCGCACATCTCCGCATACTGGGGCAAAGCAGACACCCAGGGAGACTCGTGTCATGAAAATTGGTTGCCCAACCGAAATCAAACCTCAGGAATTCCGCGTGGGCATGACCCCGGACGCCGCGCGCGAGGCAGTGGCCCATGGTCATACCGTGCTGATCCAGGCGGGCGCCGGGATGGGCGCGGGTTTTACCGACGATGATTACATCGCCGCAGGGGCCGTCATTCTGGACAGCGCCGAAGAAATCTTTGCCACCGCCGACATGATCGTGAAGGTGAAGGAACCCCAGGCCGTGGAACGCCAGATGCTGCGCGAAGGGCAATTGCTGTTCACTTACCTGCACCTTGCGCCGGACCCGGAGCAAACCCGGGACCTGCTGGCCAGCGGTTGCACCGCGATTGCCTATGAGACCGTCACCGATGCGCGCGGCGGCTTGCCGCTGCTTGCGCCGATGTCCGAGGTTGCCGGGCGTCTGGCGCCGCAGGTCGGCGCGTGGACGCTGCAAAAGGCCAATGGCGGGCGCGGCGTGTTGATGGGCGGCGTGCCGGGCGTGGCCCCGGCCAAAGTGGTGGTAATCGGGGGCGGCGTTGTCGGCACCCACGCCGCCAAGATCGCCGCCGGCATGGGGGCGGATGTAACCGTGCTGGACCGCTCGCTGCCGCGCCTGAAATACCTTGACGATGTTTTTGGCGGCACGTTCAAGAACCTCTATTCCACTGCTGGCGCCACGGCCGAACTGGTGCGCGAGGCCGACATGGTGATCGGCGCGGTGCTGATCCCCGGCGCCGCAGCGCCCAAGCTGATCAGCCGCGACCAGCTTTCCGAGATGAAGCCCGGCGCGGCGCTGGTGGATGTGGCGATTGACCAGGGCGGCTGTTTCGAGACCTCAAAGGCAACCACCCACGCTGATCCGATCTACGAGGTGGACGGGATCATGCATTACTGCGTGGCCAATATGCCAGGCGCCGTGGCCCGCACCTCGACACAGGCCCTGGGCAACGCAACGCTGCCGTTCCTGCTGAACCTGGCCGACAAGGGCTGGCGCCAGGCATGCGAGGATGATCCCCACCTGCTGAACGGGCTGAACATTCATGCCGGCCAGCTGACCTATTACGCGGTGGGCAAGGCGCTGGGCATTGACGTTCTGTCGCCCAGCCTGGCCCTGAAGGCCGCCTGATCAGTCGACGGGCGATCGCGAAGCTGAAATTGCCGGGGCCAGGGCGTTTGGATACGCCCTGGCCCCCTTGGCTTAGCCCGCGCGCTGCACCATGACGGTGTGCGGATAGGGGATCGACACGCCGCCCTTGTCAAAGGCTTCCTTGACGCCCTTGGTCATGTCGAATTTCACGTCCCAGAAATCCGCCGCCTGCACCCAGATGCGCGAGGTGATATCCACCGAGCTACCGCCCAGGTTGGTCACGCGCACCCAGGGTTCGGGATCGCCCATCACACGGGAATCGGCCCTGGCCCAGTCCAGCACGATCTGCATCGCCTTTTCCGCGTCGTCCTCATAATCGATGCCAAAAACAAGATCCACGCGCCGGGTGTCGTGGTGGCTGAAATTGGTGATGATCGAGCCCCAGGCCTGCCCGTTGGGCACGATGATCTGCACGTTGTCCGGGGTCGCCAGTTCGGTCACGAACAGGTTGATATCCTTGACGGTGCCGGCCGTGCCGCCAATATCGACATATTGGCCCAGCTTGTAGGGGCGGAACAGAATCAGCATGAACCCCGCCGCCAGATCCGAAAGCGTGCCCTGCAATGCCAGCCCGATCGCCAGCGTCGCCGCGCCCATCATGGCCACCAGCGAGGTCGCCTCGATCCCGTAAAGCGACAGCACCGCCACCAGCACCATCAACAGGATGATCCATTTCACGATGGAAGCCGCGAAATTGCCCAGCGTCGCGTCGATTTCGGGATTGGCATTCACCCGCTTGCGCACCAGACGGCTGACCGTTCCGGCCACCATCCAGCCCACGACGATCACCAGCAGCGCCTTGGCCGTCGCGATCAACAGGGGCATCACCCACCCGCTTTGTTCCAATATCTGTTCCATGTCCCTCTTTACTCCTTTTGCGCGCCCGGCGTCGCGGCGGGCCTGCCTGCATCACGCCGGTGCTTTCGTCAGCGATCATTTCGCATACATCAAAGATCGTCCAGCACCCCACACCGGAGGTCTGGCCGTTTTAACCGCTCCGGGGCGCCGTGAAATGGGAAAAACCAATCGCATTTCCCTCAATCGCCGCCTCACCTGGCTGTCCGCATCCCGTCGGCGATCTTTTCGGCCATCATGATGACCGGCGCGTTGGTGTTGCCGCCGATCAGTGTTGGCATCAGCGAAGCATCCACCACCCGCAGAGATGTCACCCCATGGACGCGTCCGGCCGTATCGGTGACGGCCATGTCATCCACGCCCATCTTGCAGGTTCCGACCGGGTGATAGATCGTATCGGCCCGGTTGCGGATATCCGCCTCCAGCGCCGTGTCGCTGCCATCATGCGGATAAAGCCGCTTGTGGCGCCACGGGGCAAGCGGCGGCGCCTCCATGATCGCCTCCATCAGGCGGGCGCCGCGCATCAGAACGGGCAGGTCGCGCGGATCGCTCAAATAGGCCGGATCGATGCGGGGCGCATCCGCCGCACGGTCCGAGACCAGCCCGACATGGCCGCGGCTTTGGGGCCGCAGCACGCAGACATGGCAGGAAAACCCGTGCGCCAGATGGATCCTGCGCATGTGTTGGTCGACAATTCCCGCAACCATGTGCAATTGCAGATCGGGCCGCGACAGGCCCGGATCGGATTTGAGGAACCCGCCACTTTCCGCATACGGGGTTGAAAACGCGCCATCCCCGTGGCGCTTCCAGCGCCGCGCGGCCTTGCCAAGATCCCACAGGCCGACCGGGCCAAGCCCCGTCACATCACGCCGTTTGCTGGTATAGCTGATCACATAATCAAGATGGTCCTGAAGGTTCTGTCCGACTCCGGGCAAGTCTTGGCGGGTTTCGATGCCATGGGCGCTCAGTTCGTCACGCGGCCCGATGCCGGACAGCATCAATAGCTGCGGCGAGCCGAACGCCCCACCGCACAGGATCACTTCGCGTCGCGCCTCGGCCAGCTTCACCCGCCCCCGCTGCCGGTACCGCACACCAGCCGCCCGCTTGCCGTCAAAAACCAGCCTCTCGGCCAAGGCGCGGGTCAGGATCGTCAGGTTGGGCCGGTTTCGGACACCGGAAAGATAGGCCGCCGCCGCAGAGCACCGTTCGCCCTTGCGCGGGCCGTCGCAAAATTGTGTGACCTGATACAGGCCAACACCCTCTTGTTCGGCGCCGTTGAAATCCGGATTTCGGCGCAACTGCTGTTGTTCACTGGCGTCGAAAAACGCTTCGTTGATCGGGCGCGGCGCCGATTGATCGCAAACTTGCAGCGGGCCGTCCGCGCCGTGCAGCGCCTCGGCGCCGTTCTGATTGCCCTCGGATTTCAGGAAATAGGGCAGCACCGATTGCCAGTCCCAGCCCGCACAGCCAAGATTGGCCCAATCGTCATAGTCGCCGGGATGGCCACGCACATACAGCATCGCATTGATCGCCGAAGACCCGCCCAAAGCCTTGCCGCGCGGCTGAAACCCGCGCCGCCCGTTCAGACCGGGCTGTGGAACCGTCTGAAAGGCCCAGTTGTTGATTTTCGGCCGTCCCGACACCATCGCCGCCACCAACGCGGGCGCGCGGATGAAGATGTCGTCGCCCGGCCCGCCCGCCTCGATCAGGCAGACGGTGATATCCGGATCCTCGCTCAGCCTTGCCGCCATGGTGCAGCCCGCAGAACCGCCGCCGGCAATCACATAATCATAGGCCATGATCTCTCTCCCACATGCGGGAAAGATTAGGGGGCGCTCTGCGTTTCGGGCAAGGCTGACCCGGCGTCGGGTCAGCCCGGCATTGCACCGGTCAGCACATAGCGCAGAATGTCCACCACCTGTTTGGGGTCTTGCGCGACGGCCAGTGCCGCGGCGTGCACCTCCTTTAGCGCGTGCTGATGCTCGGGCGGGTTCAGCACGATCACCGACTTGCCCAGCGCCGCCGCATAGCCCGCATCGAACGCGGCGTTCCACTGTTTGTATTTCTCGCCAAACCGCACCACGACGATATCGGCATCCGCAATGCCCTTGCGGGTACGGATCGCGTTCACCTTGGCGCCTTTGTGGTCATGCCAGAACTTATCCGGCTCGGCGCCCAGAATGGCCACCCCGCAATCATCGCTGGCACCGTGATCCGTGACCGGGCTGTCAAAACTGACATCCAGCCCCTTTGCGCCGTCAACGATCTGTTCGCGCCAGTCGGTGTGGATCTCGCCGGATAGGTAAATCCTGAGGGTCATACGGTCTCTCCTGTTCGATAGGTCACTGCCTTGCTTACGCAAAACCGGCCCGGGGGGCCACCCCGGCCCGACAAGAAGCCGTTTCAGGCAGACACCGGCAAAGGCTGTCAGTCACGCCGCGCCACAAGGTAGGGGTGGCCCTTTTTGGCCGGAACCGAAACACGTTCGATCAGCCGGAACCCGGCCGCTTCGGTCTTGCGCTCCAGTTCAGGCGTGTCCAGGAACGAAACAAATGGCGCGCGGCGCACAAGCTGCATGGCCGGGATCACCACCCGGAACACACCCCGCATGAAAAGGTTGAAATCGCCCAGGCACGGGGTTTTCGAGATCAACACGCCACCCGGTTTCAGCAATTCATGCGCGCGGGCCAGAACCGCGTCCAGGTCTTCGACCAGATGCAACAGGTTCATCGCCATCACCACGTCGAATGTTTGACCGTCCAGCGCCGGGGCAAAGGCATCGCCATGCAGGAAATGCAGGTTGTCGATCCCCTGTGCCTGTGCGTTGCGCCGACCGACATCCAGCATCCCGCCGGAAATATCCGACGCCAGGATTCGCCGGGCCGAATTGGCCAGCAACAGCGCCGTTGACCCGGTGCCGCACCCCAGTTCAAGAACCGTGTCATCCGGCCCCAGATACGCGCGTGTGCGCTCCAGCGTGAATTCATAGCTGGCCATGTCCTTGATCGGCGAACGGGCGTATTTCTCGGCAATGCCGTCCCAGAACCTTGCGTCACTCATCAATTTGGTCTCCTTTGGGCACAGGATAACCCATGCATTTGGCGTCAAGAATTGCCAATATTTGCAGGATCTTTATACATTTTTGCATGAAACACCCGCAAACACCTTTTGACTGGAACCACATCCGCGCGTTTCTGGCCACCGCCGAAGGCGGCTCGCTTTCGGCCGCCGCGCGCCACCTGGGTCTGACCCAACCCACGCTGGGGCGGCAGGTGGCCGCGCTGGAGCAGGATCTGGGGCTGTTGTTGTTCGAGCGTCCGGGCCGCACCCTGCGATTGACAGCCGCCGGGGCCGAACTGCTTGCGGAGGTCCGCGCCATGGGCGCCGCGGCGGATCGTGTGGCGCTTGCGGCCTCGGCGCAATCCCAATCCATCGAAGGCCGGGTGGCGATCACCGCCAGCGATGTCTATTCGGCCTTTCTGCTGCCCGAAGCCTTGCGCAAGCTACGCCTGCGCGCCCCGAAACTCACGATCGACATCGTCGCCGCCAATGACATCCGCGACCTGATGCGCCGCGAGGCCGATATCGCCATTCGCCATGTGCGCCCGGATCAGCCCGACCTGATCGCGCGTCTGCTGCGCGAGGAAACGGCGCATTTTTATGCCTCAAAATCCTATCTGGAACGCGCCGGGCGCCCCGAAACGCTGGCCGATCTGGCCCGCCACGATTTTGTCAGCTTTGGTGACACCGACCAGATGCTGACCCACCTGAACCCTCTGGGTATCCCGGTGACAGAGACCAATTTCCGCGTCGGCTCGCAAAGCGGGGTGGTGGCGTGGGAAATGGTGCGGCAGGGCCTTGGCATCGCGCCCATGTCCGACACGGTCGCGGCCGGGGCCACCGGGCTGGAACGGGTCTTGCCCGACATGGACCCGATCGTGTTTCCGATCTGGCTGACCACGCATCGCGAATTGCACACCAGCCGCAGGATACGTCTGGTGTTCGATCATCTCGCCGCACATCTGAGCGGCAAACCTTAGGCGCGGGTTCAGGTTTTCAGGGATTTGCGCATCAGAACGCGCGCGCCCTCTCGCCCGGTTTCGCTCCAGCCAAGGTGCTGATACAACGCGATGTTTTCGTGTAAATCTTCATGTGTCGCCAACACGATTCCAGTGCAACCGGCATCTTGCGCGAGCCGCACGGCATGGCGGATCAACGCCCCGCCAATGCCCTGGCCATGTCCCTTCGGGGCCACGGCGACATTCATCAAATGCGCGTCCGGCGGGGTCAGGCGCAGCATCAACACGCCCAGCGGTGGCGCGGCGCCGATCACCCAGGCTTCGCCCGCTGCAATTAAATCGGCCACGCCGCCACTGACATCGGGCAGGGAAACACTCCGGTCGCGATAGGGCTGATAGGCGTTGTCGATCAATTGCGCCAGCGCCTCTGCCTCGTCAGAGTTTGCAAGGCGCGGCGTCATCGTCAGCCCCGCAATGTGCCACCGGTGGCCTTGCCGACCTTTTCGACAATCTTCGCCGCCACCGCCTCGATATCCGCTTCTTTCAGCGTTTTGTCAGTGGGTTGCAGGCGCACGGTCACAGCGATGGATTTCTTGCCCTCGCCCAGCGAGCCGCCGACAAATTCGTCAAACACGCGCACGCCTTCGATCAGCGCCTTGTCGGCCCCGGCGGCGGCATTGACAAGGTTCAGCGCCTCGACTTCCGCATCCACGACAAAGGCAAAATCCCGTTCCACCGCTTGCAGATCGCGCAGTTCCAGCGCCCCCTTGCTGGCGGTTTTCTTGCGGGGCATGGGGATTTCTTCGGGGAAGAGCGTGAACGCCACTGCCGGTCCCTTCACGTCCAGCGCGCTTAGCACCTTGGGATGCAACTCGCCAAATACGCCCAGCACTTTCTTCGGCCCCAGGCAGATACGGCCATGCCGCCCCGGATGCCACCAGGGCGCACCGCCGCGCAAAATCTGCACCTTGTCCGGAGCGCCGATGGCGGCCAGCACCGCCTCGGCATCCGCCTTGGCGTCAAACAGATCCACGCTCCGGCTTTCGCCATGCACGTCCTTTTGCACAGTTTTCCCCACCAGAAGGCCTGTCACCTGCACATGCTGCTCTCCCGGCTCGCCGCCCTGAAACGCAGCGCCGCATTCAAACAGCGCCATATCCATGAAACCCCGCGCCTGATTGCGCGCCGCGGCCCGCAACAGGCCGGGCAGCAGATCGGGCCGCATATGGGACATTTCCGAAGAAATCGGGTTTTCCAGCATCGTCGCGTCGCCGCCACCGCCAAACAGCGTGGCCGCGGCCTTGTCGATGAAGGAATAGGTCACGCATTCATTGTAACCCAGACCTGCCGTTGTGCGCCGCGCAACCTGTTCGCGTTTCTGCATCGGCGACAGGATCATTTCCGGCAAACCGGCCGAAGCACGCGCCAGCGGCCTGCCTTCCAGCCTGGTCAGAGAGGCGACGCGCGCCACCTCTTCCACCAGATCCGCCTCGCCACGCACATCCGGGCGCCAGCTTGGCACCTGCGCCATGTCGCCCTGCATGACAAAGCCCAGAGCGGTCAGTGTTCTGATCTGTTCTTCAGCCGGGATATCCATGCCGACCAGAGATTGCACGCGGTCTGTATCCAGCTTGTAGGCGCGGCCAACATCGGGTACTTCGCCCGCAACCACAACGTCTGTCGGCTCTCCACCGCACAGATCGAGGATCATCTGCGTCGCGTCGTCCACGGCCTGAATGTTGTAGGCCGGATCGATGCCCCGCTCGTTGCGATAACGCGCGTCCGAGTTGATCTTGAGCCCACGCCCCGTATAGGCGATCTGGATATGATCCCACACGGCGGCCTCAAGAAACACGTTGGTGGTGTACTCGGTACAGCCCGTGGCCAGCCCCCCCATGATGCCGCCGATGGATTCGACACCCTCATTGTCTGAAATCACCACCATGCCGGGCGCAAAGCTGTATTCCTTTTCGTCAAGACCAACCAATGTTTCACCGCCCAGCGCCCGGTGTACCCTCAGGTTGCCCTTGACCTTGTCGGCGTCAAAGACATGTAGCGGGCGGTTGCGATCGAAAGTGAAGAAGTTCGTGATATCTACCAGCGCGGAAATCGGACGCAGGCCAATCGCCTTGAGCCGATCCTGAAGCCATTGCGGGCTGGGGCCGTTCTTCACGTCCCTGATCAGACGCCCGGCAAACACGTCGCAACCGCCGGCGCGGGCGTCTTCGTTGATTGTCACCGTGATCGGGCAGGGGCCGGTACCGGTGATCTGCGCGGTCCGCGCCGGTTTCATGGTGCCCAGCCCACGCGCCGCCAGATCCAGCGCGATGCCGCGCACACCCAGCGCATCGGGGCGGTTCGGCGTGATCGCGATTTCGATCACCGGGTCCACCTTGGCCGGGTCGTTTTCGGCCAGCCAGTCGACAAATCTATCGCCCACCTCACCCGACGGCAGCTCGATGATACCATCATGCTCATCGCTCAGCTCCATCTCACGCTCGGAGGCCATCATGCCGAAGCTTTCGATGCCGCGGATCTTGCCCACGCCGATGGTCGTGTCGATACCGGGCACATAGACACCCGGCTTGGCCACAACCACGGTGATGCCGGTCCGTGCATTCGGCGCACCGCAGATGATCTGCAACTCGCCCTCGTCGGTGGCCACCTTGCAGACCCGCAGCTTGTCGGCATCCGGGTGCTTCTCGGCATGAAGCACCTTGCCGATGGTGAAGTCCGACAGGCGATCGGCGGGATTGGAAACCTCTTCCACCTCCAGCCCAAGGTCGGTCAGCGCATAGACGATCTCGTCCACGCTTGCGTCGGTTTCAAGGTGATCTTTCAACCAGGAAAGGGTGAATTTCATTGTGCCGGTCCGCCAGTCAAACAAGGGGTCAGACAGGCGTTTATCGGATATGCGCCAAAGGGGAAAGGGCGCATTGACGCGGACCGGCGGCAAATTGGGGGCGCTGCCCCCGCCGCGGCTGGCCGCGACTCCCCCGGAGTATTTGAGGAACAATGAAAGGGCGGCCGTTTCCCGCTTTCATTGTTCCCAAAATACTCAAAAATGACTGGCGGCAGGCAAGCGAAATCTGTCAGATATCTTGCGCACGGACAAGCGCTCGCCAGATCACCAGTTCGCGCGCGCGGGCGGGCAGAGCCATGTCCGCAACCGAAAGGCACAACCGCTCCGCCGCCGTCGTGTCAGTATCGGCGAGAGCCACGTTCGCGTCCGCCTCACCGGCGCTCCCGCGTCGCAGTCACGGCACGAATTCGTCTGTTGGCACCATGGCGCCTGCCTCAGCGGCTCAACCCACCATGCAAAGTCGGCTGATCCAGCGACGCAAACCCATAGTGGCGCAGCCAGCGCAGATCGCTGTCGAAAAAGGCGCGCAAATCGGGAATGCCGTATTTCAGCATCGCCAGACGGTCGATCCCGATCCCAAAGGCAAAGCCCTGCCACTCGTTCGGGTCAATACCGCCAGCTTCGAGCACCTTGGGATGCACCATGCCCGAGCCAAGCACTTCCAGCCAATCGTCACCTTCGCCCACTTTCACGGTGCCACCTTCCCAGCTGCACTGAATATCCACCTCGGCGGAAGGTTCCGTAAACGGGAAATGCGAGGCGCGGAATCGGGTTTCCACATGGGTTCCGAAAAAGGCCGAAAAGAACTCTTCCAGCACCCATTTCAGGTTCGCCATGGAGATGTCCTTGTCGATGGCCAGGCCCTCGACCTGATGGAACATCGGTGTATGGGTCTGGTCATAGTCGGCACGATACACGCGGCCCGGGCAAATGATGCGGATCGGGGCACCCTGCTTTTCCATCGACCGGATCTGTACCGGCGACGTATGCGTGCGCAGCACATGCGGTGGGCGGTTATCGCCTTCGGCCCGGTGGGTGTAGAACGTATCCATCTCGGCCCGCGCCGGATGGTGTCCGGGAATGTTGAGCGCGTCGAAATTGTACCAGTCGGTCTCGATCTGCGGGCCCTCGGCCACGGCAAAGCCCATATCGGCGAAGATCGCGGTCACTTCCTCTGTCACCTGGCTGATCGGGTGGATCGAACCGGTGCGCCGCGCGCGCGCCGGCAGGGTCACGTCAAGCCATTCGGTTTTCAGCCGCGCGTCCAGCGCCGCATCGGCCAACGCCGCCTTCTTGGCCGCCAGCGCGCTGTTGATCTCGTCCTTGAGCGCGTTCAGGCGCGGCCCCATGATCTGGCGCTCTTCGGGCGTCATCTTGCCCAATTCGCGCATCTTCAGCGCAACTTCGCCCTTCTTGCCCACGGCGGTCACGCGGATCGCTTCCAGCGCGGCCTCGTCGTCGGCCTGAGAAATCTGGCCAAGGAATTTTGCCTTCAGATCGTCCATGACGGCCCCTCAAATTCTGCTTGCGCCCTGCTACCACATGGACGCACGAAAGCAAGAGGCGCTCAGCGGTCTGACTGGCTGGCGCGATAAGCCCGCGCATCCGCCAATAGGCGCGCCACGCCCGCATCTTCGATCCCCATCGTTTCGAAATGCGCCGCCAGATTGGCGACATAATCGAAACTGCTCCCCAGCCAGCCAGCACCTGTGGCGCAACACCGGACCTGCTCTTCGTGGCTCAGTCCGGGCTCGATCAGCTCGGCCTCGGGATTGGCCATGAACGCCAGCGCCTCGACCGTGCTATGATCGGTTTCGACGGGAATGAACTCGGGGGTATAGGCATCGCCCACCCGTTCGCGCCGCCATAACAGCGTGGTTTCCGCATCCAGCGTCTCGCGCGCAATGCGGAACACCAGCCCGTTGCACCCTTCCCCCCATTGCAGCGCCGCCATTACGCCGGGCGCGTCGCGCGTCCCGCGTCCGCCAAACCGGTCGCGCAGGATGAAACGGCGCGCCACGCGAGGGGCGAACCCGCGCCGGACCTCGGCAAAGTGGATTCCGGGGTTCCACATCAGCGACCCATAGGCGAACACCCAGAGATCACCAACACGCCCGCTCAACGCCGCGCGCCGGTCCGCTTCGCGCTCTGCCTCGCTCAGCCGCCAGCTGTCTGGCCCGCCGTTGGCACGCACGATCGGATCAATTGCCGCAGGATCAAAGTGCCGGAAATCAGACTCCTCCGGCGGTGTGATCAGCGCGGCAAGACGCGGGTGATGGCAAAATGGGTCCTGAGACATGCGGCTTCCTCGACAGGTCGCGTATCACCAAGCCATGCAATTTCGCAAAAGGAAAGACCCGGCGCACTGGCCGCCCAAAAGGCGCCCAACGCATCCGACCCGTTGATCTGCGGTTGTCGCGCGCGTTAGGGAGGAAAGGCAGATCAGGAATGTCGCATGAACACCCACGTGTCCCACACTCGTCCCGTCAATCGACCCTGGCTTGTGCTTGCCGGGCTTGCGCTGGGCGTGACCGTGACAAACGGGTTCGCGCGGTTCGCATACGGGCTTCTGCTTCCGGCCATGAAATCGGAGCTGGGCTGGACCTATGCGCAATCCGGCTGGCTGAACACCGCCAACGCGCTGGGCTATGTCATCGGAGCGGTGATCACGATGCTGTTGATCCGCCGGGTGTCGCCGGCGCGGCTTTTCGCGTTTGGCCTCACGACAACAACGCTGTCGCTGTTGGCTACCGGGTTGGAGGGCGCGTTGTGGTGGCAGACGGTGTGGCGCATTCTGGCAGGGCTTTTCGGGGCCATGTCGTTTGCCACGGCTGGCGCGCTTGCGGCGGGACTGTTTCGTGACGATCCGCGCAGCAATGCTTTGGCAATCGCGATTCTGTTTGGCTCGGGCGGCGGATTGGGGATCATGCTGGCAGGCGCCGCGTTGCCCCTGATGCTTGACACCTTTGGCAACGGTGCCTGGCTGTGGGGATGGATCGTGATTGGCGGGATCAGCCTGTCGTTTCTTCCCCTCGGATTATGGAGCGCGTTCCAGATGCGCGCTCCGCCCCTGGGTCGCGTCAGCACCGCGCCCTTGCCGCTTCGCGCCATGTTGCCGGAGATCGGCGGCTATGCCGGGTTCGGGCTTGGATATATCGTTTACCTGACGTTCCTGTCGGCCTGGATGACGGAACAGGCGGCAAGCGCCGGGTTCATTGCCCTGGTCTGGGTTATCCTCGGCCTGAGCATTCTGGTGTCGCCTCTGGTCTGGCGACCGGTTCTGGCGCGTCATGCTTCCGGGTTGCCGCTGGCGTTGATCCTGACCGGAATCGCCACCGGGTCGGCTTTGCCGGTGGTGTTGCCCGGAGGCCCCGTCCTGCTGGTCTCAGCGGTGGTGTTCGGCCTGTCGGTGTTCATGTCACCGGGGGCCGTGACCAATTTCGCGCGCCAGAACCTGCCGCCCGAAAGCTGGGGCAAGGCGATCAGCCTGTTTACCGTGGTCTTTGCCGTGGCGCAGACAATAGGCCCATATGGGGCGGGGCTGTTGGGCGATCTGTTCGGCAATATCGGCATCAGCCTTGCGGCGGCGGCTGGTATCTTGCTGGCCGGGGCTGCGCTGGCGCTGTTGCAAAGGCCCCTCAAGCGTGACGCCTGAGCGGAAAACCCTGGTTGGAGCCCACATTGACCGGCGCGGTGCTCCTTGGGAATATCCTGCTTGTTGCCCCTGCGCAGCGCACGCCACGTCTGCGCCGAGATGTCCCAGGCTATGCGCGTCAAGTTGGCCTGGTCACTTTGGTTGCTACCAGGCGCGCGCCAAGAATGAGTCTTCCCGGCACATCACTGGTCACGAGGCCGCGGCTGGCGATCCGCTCTTCTCGTTCCAGCCGCACTGCCCAGCCATCGCAACACTAAGTCGCCAATTTCCATGCTCCAAAACACATATGTACAGGGCATCGATTTTGGCAATTTCCGCTCCGCTGGAATTCAGGCGTCGCAAGTTTCTGAGCTCCGCCAATGCCGCGTACTCGTTGCAAAAGGTCACAACGACCTCACCGATCTCTGTGTAATCGAAACCTTCGGCTTCCAGTTCGGCAAACTGCCGCCGCAGCTTCGATATAAGCGCGGCTCTGTCAGGTATGTGGAGATTGCCGCCAGGCACAATATACGTGGCGGGCTCTGAAAAGAGCGACGCCATCTTTCCGAAGTCACGAGCGTTCCACGCCAAAAGATAGGTCTCGATCAGATCAGTGATTTCTCTTTCAGACAATGTAGCGACCTCCATTCCGAAAATTTAGTCATATGGAGGCATATCGTGTTTCGACCTTACGGGGTGAAAAAACGATGTTTCAGCCGACAGATTGCCAGGTTCGCTTCGCCCGCGTATCAGACATTGTGGTTGATCTTTGCGGCCTCCCCCCCCCAAAAAAAGAAATCCCCGCCAGCGATGCTGACGGGGGTTTCAATTCTTCAAAGGGTCTGGCTCAGGCAGCCAGCGCGCCCTTGGCCTGATCCACGATCGCGGCAAATGCTTCGGGCTCGTGCACGGCCAGATCGGCCAGAACCTTGCGGTCCACTTCGATGCCAGCCAGGTTCAGGCCGTTGATGAAGCGCGAATAGGTCAGCGCGTCGTCATGCGCGCGCACGGCCGCGTTGATCCGCTGGATCCACAGCGCGCGGAAATTCCGCTTGCGGTTCTTGCGGTCGCGGGTTGCGTACTGATTGGCCTTGTCGACAGCCTGACGCGCCACCTTGAAGGTGTTCTTGCGACGGCCATAATAGCCTTTTGCGGCCTTGACGACTTTCTTGTGACGGGCGTGGGTTACGGTACCACCTTTAACGCGGGACATATCTCAATCTCCTCTTAGCGGTCGTAGGGCATGTAGCCCTTGACGATCTTGGCGTCGGGGGCGGACAGGGTCGTGTTGCCACGGGCGTCACGGATGAATTTCTTGGTGCGTTTGATCATGCCGTGGCGCTTGCCGGCCTGACCGGCCAGTACCTTGCCAGTGGCAGTGACCTTGAAGCGCTTCTTGGCGCTCGACTTGGTCTTCATCTTAGGCATTTCCGTCTCCTTTGTATTCGGTCGGTGACAAACGCGACTCGGCATGCCCTTCAGGCCGGTCGCGCGAATAGACGCGCCATATAGTCGGCATACCCGCGCCGCGCAAGCGCTTATTTCACGACATCCGCGATCACCCGCACCACCACGTTGGGCAGTTCCGCCAGGCTGTAGACCGCCGGGTTCATCGCCCAGGCCAGGGCGATGGTCGCCGCCGACAGGATAAAGGCCGCCATCGGCGCGCGCGGGAACCGTTCATCGGCATAGGCCGAAAGCATTGCGGGTATGGAAAACAGGCCGACCACCAATCCGATCGTGATCAGATAGTCCGTGACCATGTCGTTTTTTCCCCGGCTGCTCCGGGGGCGACATTACTCGTTTTCCATATTGAAAATCAAACGCTCATCGCATGGCGCGACGCGCAGGATATTGGTGGTGCCGGGGACATTGAACGGCAGGCCCGCGGTTACGACGATCTGATCGTCGTGATCGGCATAACCCAGGTCGCGCGCCGCACGGGCCGAGGCAACAACAGCCATCTTGAACCGGCTCACATCGCTGGTCATCACACAGTTCGTGCCCCAGCTCAGCGCAAGCCGGCGCGCGGTGCCGCGCAGCGAAGTCATTGCGATGATCGGAACGCGGGGCCGCTCGCGTGCAATAAGCAGCGCGGTGGTCCCCGATTGCGAGAAACAGCAAATGGCCGCCACCTCGGTGGTTTCGGCCACTTCGCGGGCGGCAGCAACAATCGCGTCGGCCACGCCCGACCGGGGCGCGGTGCGCGACGCTTCGATCACCTCCCGGTAGGTGGGATCGTGTTCCACTTCGATGGCCACATCGTTCATTGTCGAAACGGCCTCGATCGGGTATTGCCCGGCCGCCGATTCCGCCGACAGCATCACCGCATCGGCGCCTTCGTAAATGGCGCCGGACACATCGCTGACTTCGGCGCGCGTCGGCATCGGGCTTTCGATCATGCTTTCAAGCATCTGCGTGGCCACGATCACCGGTTTGGCCGCATGGCGGCACTTGCGCACCAGGCGTTTCTGGATCGGCGGCACCGCCGAAACCGGTAGTTCCACACCCAGATCGCCACGGGCCACCATGATCCCGTCGCTGGCCGACAGGATCTCGTCAAATGCGTCAACCGCCGAAGGCTTTTCGATCTTGGACAGGATCGCGGCACGCCCCTGCGCCAGCGCGCGGGCCTCTTCCACATCGGCGGCGCGCTGCACAAAGCTGAGCGCCAGCCAGTCCACGCCCAGACCGCAGGCAAATTCCAGATCGTCCCGGTCTTTTTCACTTAGCGCGGCCAGCGGCAGTACCACGTCGGGCACGTTCACTCCCTTGCGGTTGGAAATCGTGCCGCCGGTCACCACCACACAATTGGCATGGTCGGCGCCACAGCTTTCCACCTTCAGCCGGATCTTGCCGTCATTCACCAACAGACGCGCGCCCGGTTCCAGTGCCTCGAATATTTCCGGATGGGGCAAACACACGCGGGACTGATCGCCTTCGGCCTTGTCCAGATCAAGCCGGAACAATGCGCCTTCCGTCAGTTCTTCGGAACCGTTGGCAAAGACCCCGACACGCAGCTTTGGCCCCTGGAGATCGGCCAGAATGGCAATCGGGCTTTGCAGGTCTTTCTCGACCTGGCGAATGAAGCGGTGTTTCTCGCGGATCTCGTCATGGGTGCCGTGGCTCATGTTCAGCCGGAACACATCCGCCCCGGCCTCGTGCAAAGCCCGGATCATTTCATATGTTTCAGAAGACGGGCCCAGCGTGGCCACGATCTTTACATTTCTCAAACGTCGCATAGTTTCACCTTTCGCCCGGATATGGCCGGAAACGGCCATGCGTTCCCTTGCGGCAATTTTGCCGTTTTCCTAGATGTTAACGCTAACAAGGTCAAGTTACGGTTTTGTGCACTTCCCTGTCATGACCTGCTTTCCTAATGGATTTGCCAAGGATATGACAGGCATATGACTTACCAACCCTACACCGTTTATGGCGCGGACCGGCCCGCGCGCTGGCTGATCACGTGCGATCATGCCTCGAATTTTGTGCCGCCCGAAATCAATGGCGGCGATCTGGGCATCGGTCCGGCCGACATGAACCGCCATATCGCCTATGATATCGGCGCCCGGGGCACTTCCCTGATCCTTGGCGAATTGTTGAACGCGCCGGTGATCTGCTCGAATTTTTCGCGCCTTGTGATCGATCCCAACCGGGGCACGGATGATCCCACGCTGGTCATGCGGCTTTACGATGGCACGATCATTCCGGCAAACCGCCACGTGGATGCGGCAGAAGTCCAACGCCGCGTCGACACGTATTACCAACCCTATCACGATGCACTTGCACAGCTCGCCGATGCCCGCCCGGACGTGATCCTTGTCGCGATGCACTCTTTCTCGCCAAAGCTCAACGGCCGCTCGCCCCGGCCCTGGGAAATCGGCATTCTGCACGCCCCGCAGGAGGACCGGTTCGGCCTGGCCATGATCGACCGGCTGCGCGAGGAAAGCGATCTGACCGTGGGCGACAACGAACCTTATGCCGGGCACTTGCCGGGCGACAGCGTGGATCAGCACGCGCTGCGACAGAAACGGCTGAACGCCCTGATCGAACTGCGTCAGGACGTGATCGCCACAGAAGAAGGCCAGGCCCATTGGGCCGAACGGCTGGCCAGTGTGCTGACCGATACGCTGAACCGGACCGGGCTGTAGACCTGGCTATTCCTCTGCCGGGTCGCCCTTCATGCGAATCACACGGGCCGGGATTCCGACCACCACCGCGCCGGCCGGTACATCCCGCGTGACCACGGCATTGGCCCCGATCTCGACATCATCCCCGATGGTGATCTGCCCCAGAAGCTTGGCCCCCGCCCCAACGTCCACATGCCCGCCCAGGCGCACCGCGCCGGACAAAGTGACCTGGTGCATCAACATGCAATTCGGTCCGATCACCGCCTGCGGATGCACCACGATGCCTGTCGGATGAGGCAACCGCAGCCCGCCATCGACCTGCATGTTCAGGTGCAGCTCGGATTGCGTGATCACCGACCAGAACCGATGCACCGCAACCCAGTATTTCGCGGTCAACTTGCCCGTAAATCCGCCACGATCCCGCGCCGCCTGATAGCGCCGCAACGCGCGGATCAGCTTGGGACCGGGATCCCAAATCCGGCTTATGGTCTCGCGCGACCAATCCGGCACCTGCGCCGAAACGTCCTGATCCATTCTCACCGGCGGCTCCCTGCCATGATTTCGCCCTGAAATGGTTGTCGCAAAACCTCTGTTGTTTCGCAACTTCGGACTGCACGCGCCCTAGACTTGATGCCATTCCCGCCCCGGTGTTCTCTGGGGCAGACATAAACATCACGAGCGGGCATGACCCAGACACCCCCACCGCCCCACCGGGCCGAAATCGACGGGCTGCGCGCCATCGCCGTGCTGGCGGTGGTGCTTTACCATTTCGGCCTGCCCGGTTTGCCGGGGGGCTTTGTCGGTGTGGATGTCTTCTTTGTCATTTCCGGCTTTCTGATCGGCGGGATCCTGTGGCGTGAAAAAACGGCCACCGGGCGCCTGTCGCTGGGCCGGTTCTATCTGCGCCGCATTCGCCGCCTGGCCCCGGCCTATGGCGCGATGTCGCTGGCGGTACTGGCGGTGGGCTGGCTTGTGCTTTTGCCGTATGATTTTCGAGAAACCGCCAAGGGTGTGATCGCCGCCACGGTCTATCTTTCCAACGTGCTGTTCTTTCGCCAGTCCGGCTATTTCGACAGCGCCGCCGAAGACAAGGTTCTGCTGCACACCTGGTCGCTGTCGGTCGAGGAACAGTTCTACGTCTTCCTGCCGCTGGTGTTCCTGTTGCTGGGCCGGTCCCGGCGCGGCATGATCCTGGCCTTCGTTGCACTGTTCGTTGCCTCGCTGGTTTCGTCCATCCCGATCACCGCCCGCGCGCAGCCGGCTGCGTTTTACCTGTTCCCGTTTCGCGCATGGGAACTGCTGGCCGGAGTGCTGCTTGCCATCTGGCGCCACGAACGTGGCACCGACTGGCGGCTGGGCGCGGCCCCAAGCTGGATCGGTCTGGCGCTGGTGCTGGGCGCAATCACCATGATCCGGCCCGACGCGGGTTTTCCCGGCTGGCAGGCGATCATTCCGGTTGCGGGCACTGTTCTGCTCTTGATCAACGGGCGCGATACAAACATGGCCAACCGCCTGCTGTCGATGCGCGGCCCGGTGTTTTTCGGCCTGATTTCCTATTCGCTCTACCTATGGCACTGGCCCATCGTCACCCTGTCCCGATATGTGCGGGGCGACAGCATGAGCCCGGTTGAAACCGGTCTGTGGCTGGCGCTGTCCGTCGTGGTCAGCTGGTTGTCCTGGCGGTTCATCGAACAACCCGTGCGCCGCGCCCAGGCCCTGTCGGGCAGGGCGCTTCTGGGGGCGGCGGTACTGGTCTCGGTGCTATTGCTTGGTACGTCGGCGGTGATCTTTCGCTCGGATGGCCTGCCCGGGCGCTTTGGGGCGCAAACCCAGGTGCACATCGCCGCGTCCGGCGATTTCCTTCAGGATTTCTCGCGTTGCAATGTCCCCGCTGACGGCCCCCTGAAAGGCATCGAGATCTGCCCGATCGGCCCTGCCGGCCAAACCCCGACGCTGCTGATCTGGGGCGACAGCCACCTGCGCGCCTTTTACGAGGGCCTTGCCCTGGCAGCGATGGAAAAGAACCGGGCCGCGCTGGTGATCTGGCGCGCCGGGTGCCCGCCGCTTTTCGGCATCGGCAAAACGGAAAACAGCGCCACCGCCGCACAGAATGCCGCCTGCCGCAGCGCCAACGACCAAATTCGCGACGCGCTTGACCAGATGCCCGATATCCGCGACGTGCTGCTGATCGGGCGCTGGGCCTATTATGCCACCGGCACCGGCTCCGGCATCGACGCGCAAAACACCATCACCCTGACCCGCGACGGCCCCCAGGCGCCGCAGGCCACAATCCTGGCCGACGCGCTCCGGTCCACCGTTGACACGCTGTCCGCGCGGGACAGGAACGTGTTCCTCCTGCGTCAGCCCCCCGAAATCCCGCAATATGCCGCCCCGGAAATCGCTCGCGATCTCGCCCATCGCCGCCTGACACCCGACGCCGCCCGCCGCCTTGGGCAGGTGCCCACCGCCCAGGCCAAGCGCCGCGCCGCTTCGGCGCAGGCGGCGGTGGCGGCCAGCGGCGCGCAGGTACTCGATCCATGGCCCCTCCTGTGCGATGCGTTCCTGTGCGAGGCGATCCAGGGCGGTCAGGGACAGTATTTCGACAACAACCACATCACCAACACCGCCGCGCGCCGGTTGCGCACGATATTCGCCCCGGTCTTTGGAAAGGCGCCGTCATGACCGCGCCTCAGGACAAGATATGGGACGTGATCGTGATCGGCACGGGCATGGGCGGTGGCACCATCGGGCGGCGGCTGGCAGAGCGCGGCCTGTCGGTGCTGTTTGTCGAGCGTGGTCCGGCCGGCTTTCGCCGCGAGGCGCAGGAGCTGAACGGCGATATCTGGAACCCGCAGGCCCGGCTGGTGCGCGGCTACTGGCCCGAACCGCTGCACGCCCGCGTTGACGGGGTCGACGCCGTCTTCAATGCGCCGCTGGGCGCGGGTGTCGGCGGCTCGTCGGTGTTCTATGCCGCCACGCTTGAACGGCCCGAACCCCATGATCTTGATGACAGCCCCGACATGCCGCACCCCACCGGCGGCTGGCCGGTCAGCTATGCCGCGATGCAGCCCTTTCTTGAAGAGGCCGGGCGCCTGTTTCACGTCAGCGGCACACCGGACCCGCTGGGCGAACCGGTGAATTTGGCCACCGCGCCACAGATGCCCGCCGCCGACAAGGCCCTGTTCGACGCGATGCAGCGCGCCGGGTTGCACCCCTATCAGGGCCACACCGCCCTGCGTCAT
Organism: Thiosulfatihalobacter marinus; assembly: GCF_016019955.1. Classification (GTDB taxonomy): domain Bacteria; phylum Pseudomonadota; class Alphaproteobacteria; order Rhodobacterales; family Rhodobacteraceae; genus Shimia; species Shimia marinus_A. Next base: position 27,283 of record NZ_JAECRZ010000014.1, on the reverse strand, counting down.
CTGGAAGGCTGCGCAAGCTGCCTTGGCCGCAAATGCCCGCGCGCCTGCAAGATGGACGGGCGCTCTGCCGGGGTAGAACCGGCGCTGGCCACCGGCAATGCACAGCTTCTAGACCTGTGCGAGGTTACGCGGCTGCGGGCAGAGCGCGGCACAATCCACGCCATCGAGGCCCGGCATGGCGGCCGCGACCTGACGCTGCGGGCGCGTGCCTATGTCCTGGCCGCCGGTGCGCTTGCCTCGCCGCGCCTGCTGATGGCGTCTGACGATCTTGCCAACGATTCCGGCCTGGTGGGGCGCAACCTGATGTTCCACCTGTCCGAGATGTTTGCCCTGTGGCCGGGAAGAACGCACCGGGGCAGCGGCCCCACCAAGGCGCTGGCCTTTCGCGACCTATATCGGCAGGGCAACATACGCTATGGTATGGTGCAGGCCATGGGCATCACCGCCCGCTATGGCGAAATCGTGCATTACCTGAACCTGGCCTATGACCGTTCGTTGCTGCGCCGGGTCCGGGTACTGCGCCCGTTCACCCGGCTGCCCGCGCTGGTGGCGGCCCGGCTGTTTGGCGAGGCCAAGATATTCGTCGGTATCCTCGAAGACCTGCCGCGCGCCGAAAACCGCGTGCTTTTTGATCCCGGCGACCCCCGCAAGCTGGCCATCACGTATGACATCCCGCCAGAGCTGCGCGCACGCCGCAAACAGTTTCGCCGTGCCATTCACAGATCCCTCAAGGGGTTGCGCCGCGTCTTTTTGGGGGTCGGCCCGGATCTGAACTACGGCCATCCCTGTGGCACGCTGCGCTTTGGGCATGACCCGAAATCCAGCGTTCTGAATGCGGACTGCCGCGCCCATGCGCTTGACAACCTGTGGGTCGCCGATGCCAGCTTCATGCCTACGTCGATGGGGGTGAATCCCAGCCTGACCATTGCCGCCAACGCGCTGCGCGTGGGCGACAGGCTGGCCGATCTTCTGCAAGGGAAGGAGACCCGCGATGCCTGATACCATTCGCACCCGTATGGCAGTGATCACCGGCGCCGGCTCGGGCCTGGGCCGCGCGCTGGCGATCGAGCTGTGCAGGCGCGGCGTGCCAGTGGCAGGGCTGGGCCGGCGCGCCGACGCTCTGGACGAAACCGCGGCATTGGCCGGGGACGACTTTTTTCCAATCCCGTGCGATGTGTCCGATCCGGCATCGGTTGCGGCAGCCTTTGATGCCATCGGCAAGCACGGCACGGTTTCGATCCTGATCAACAATGCAGGCGTGTATCCGCACCGGGATATCATGGACGAAAGCCCGGACAGCTTTATGCAGACGCTTGCCATCAACCTTGGCGGCACCGTGGCCTGTACCCGCGCCGCGCTGAACGACATGGCGGAAATCGGGACCGGGCGCATCCTCAATGTTTCGAGCTTTTCCGACATCGCACCGCCGCCATGCAGCGCCGCCTATTCCGTGTCCAAGGGCGCCTGCACGATCTTTTCCCGCGCGCTTGTGGCCGATCTGGGAGACCGCTTCCCCGGCATCGTCGTGTCCACCTGGATGCCCGGAATGCTGGCCACCGACATGGGGGTGCCCGATGGGCTTGATCCCGCCCTGGCCGCGACATGGGGCGCCGCGCTGGCGTTGTGGCAGGACCCGTCGCTGAATGGTGCGGTATTCGAGATGGATCGCGAAATTCTGCCGCCGCGCGGGATGAAATCCCGGCTCAGGGATGCGCTTTTGCTGCGTCGCCGTCAGCCCCGGCGCATCGCCCCCTGATCACGCCGCAGGCGCAGCGCCTCCCGCGTCAGCCGTGGCAAGGCCAGGGCGCAGCGCGCATAGCGCCCGGCCAGCCGCGCCGGATTACTCGCCACGCGCCACAGCCATTCCAGCGCCAGTTTTCGTACCCATTGCGGCGCCCGTGTCTGTGTGCCGGCCAGAAAATCCAGCCCCGCCCCGATCGAGGCAAACCCCATGCCCGGCGTTACCACGCGCCCCCGTGCGGCCAGCGCCTCCTGCCTGGGGGCGCCCAGCGCCAGAAACGCCAGCCCCGCCCCGGTTTCGGCGGCCTGTTTCAGAACCGTGTTGGCCGCCGCGCTGTCCGGGTCAAAACCCATCGGCGGTGCGATCCGGGCTGTTATGCGCAGGCCCGGAACCCGGCTTTGCAATGCTGCTGCAGCCGCCTCCAGCGCATCCTGAGTAGAGCCGATCAACGCCACCGCGACACCCTCTGCCGCGGCCCATTCGGCCAGCGGCACCACCAGGTTTGCCCCCGGCAACAGGTCCACGGGCCGCCCCGCCAGCCGCGACAGCCATACCACCGGGTTGCCGTCGGCAACCACGAACTCCTGCGCGCGATAGGCGGCAGCAAATGCCGGATCGCGGTGCAGCTTGACCAGATGATCCAGGTTCAGCGTCGCCAGCGCGAACCCTTCGCCGGCGCGCCAGCGCGCCACCACCGCGGCTTTCAACGCACCGGCATCTGCGATATTCACCGTCACCGGCCCGTCCACCGACAGAAACTGCACCTGTCCGCCCCTCTGTTCGGCCGCTTTTCGCGGCCCCTTCACCCGCAACCCTAGCACCTGTGCCCCGCCGGGCCATCGGCTCTGCGCAATTGTACGCCAAAGTGAAACACACAGGCCACAAATCCACCACCGTCCCTGCCAGACGCTGGCCTCTTTCCCGGCTTCGCCTATACTCGCCAGCACATATTCGGGCAAAGGGCATTTGGCATGGGCGGCAGCACAAAAAGGGCTGTGTCGATTATCGGTTGCGGCTTCGTGGCCGATCTTTACATGCGGTCCTTCGCGGCCCATCCCGATATTGCCGTAACGCAGGTGCACGATCACGATCCCGCCCGGTTGGCGGCATTCTGCAAGCATTGGAATCTGCAAGGCGCGCAAACGCTGGATCGGTTTCTCGGCAACCTGCCTGCCGGTTCGCTGATTCTCAACCTCACCAATCCTGCCGCTCATTACCCGATCACCCGCGCCTGCCTGACGGCGGGGCACCATGTCTATTCCGAAAAACCGCTGGCCCTGCAAATGGATCACGCCCGCGACCTGCATGATCTGGCCCGCGAAAAGGGGGTGTTGCTGGCATCCGCCCCCTGTTCGGTTCTGGGCGAATCCGCACAGACCCTGGCCCGGGCGATCCGCGACGACGTATGCGGCCCGGTTCGCCTGATCTATGCCGAACTGGACGACGGTTTTATCCCGCAGGCGCCCTATCAGGACTGGCGCAGCACCTCGGGCGCGGTGTGGCCGGCCGAGGATGAATTTACCGTCGGGTGCACGCTGGAACATGCCGGGTATTACCTCACCTGGCTGATCGGCATGTTCGGGCCGGTTCGGCGCGTGGTGGCGGCCTCGGCCGAAACCTTGCCGCAGAAACCCGCCTCCGGCGCGCCCGATTTCTCTACCGCGATCCTGTTCTTTGAAAGCGGCCTTACGGCGCGGCTGACTTGCTCAATCGTCGCCTCCCACGATCACCGCATCCGGGTTTTTGGCGACAATGGCGTGCTCGAGGTGAAAAAGGCGTGGGACAACGCCGCGCCGGTACGGTTCTTTCGCCGTTTCGTGCTGCGCCGCCGCCTGATGGAACACCCGATCGGCAAACGCATCCGCCTGCCCGGCCCCAGCCATCCAAAGGTAGAGCGCTGGGGCGCGGCGGCGATGAATTTTGCGCTGGGACCGGTCGAGATGCTGGATGCGCTTGCCGAAAACCGCCCCTGCCGTCTGTCTGCGGATTTCGCGCTGCACCTCAACGAGGTGACACTGGCGATCCAGAACGCCCGCGACAGCACCGGCGCGCAAGAAATGACCACCCGCTGCGACCCGGTTCACCCGATGCCGTGGGCCTCATGAGCGCGCCCGTCGTCATCACCGGAGCCGGCGGTTTTGTCGGCCGACATACGGTTGCGTATGCACGTCAGTCCGGCCTTGATGTCCGCGCCCTCGTGCGTCCCGGTTCCACCGTTCCTTCGGACTGGCCGAACGATCCCGGCATCACCGTGTACAAGGCCGATCTCGCCGGGGACACCCCCCTTGCCGACATGCTCGAACACGCGGGCGCGGTCATCCATGCCGCCGCCGCAATGACAGGAAATCACGACCGCGATACAATCCGGGCCAGCCGCAACCTGATTGCGCAGATCGCCGCATCCGGCGTGGGGCATGTCGTGCTGGTCAGTTCGCTCTCTGTCTGTGACGTGAGCACCCTCGCGGATCACGAAACCCTGTGCGAGGATTGCCCGTCCTGCGCCAGGGGGCGGGATGCCTATGCCCAGGCCAAGCTGGAACAGGAACACTTGTTTCGCGACGGCGCGGCACAGCACGGCTTTACCCTGACCATTCTGCGCCCCGGCGCCGTCTATGGCCCGGGGCGCGCCTTCAACGCCCATATCGGCCCGTCCCTTGGCGCCGTCATGGTGATGGTCGACGGCGGCGGCACGGTGCCGCTGTGCCAGGTCGGTTTGCTGGCTCAGTGCCTGGTCCACGCGGCCCGGCGCCCGAACGGTATTGAAACCATCAATATTTTTGACGATGCCCTGCCCGACCGGGATCATTTCCTGTCCGCTTTTCGGCAATGCGGCTGGCCCAGGCTGGCGCTGTTCATGCCCCTTGGGCTGATGCGGCTGCTGGCGCGGATCACCCCCGATAGCACCGCCATGCCCGGCCTGTTGCGCTCGGACGTTCTGGAAGCGCGGCACAAGCCGCTGCGCTACAGCAACGCATTGATGCACGAACGCCTTGGGCCGGTCACAATGATGCCCTTTGAGCAGGCTATGCAGCAGGCCATCCAGATCGAGCAGGATCAGACCCCGTGAGCGACACCAACGATCAGCCCATCGCCTATCTGACGGGCGAATACCCCCGTGCCACCGACACGTTCATCCAGCGCGAGGTGGCCGAGCTGCGCAGCCATGGCAAAACCGTGCTCACCTGCTCGGTACGCCGCACCGGCGCCGAGCATCTGGTGGGCGAGGAACAAAAGACCGAGGCCGCCAACACCTTTTACATCCTGTCCGCCGCCCGCCCGCTGCACCTGATTGCCTGCCATGCCGGCACGTTCCTGCGCGCGCCCCTGCGCTATCTGCGGGCGCTTGGGCTGGCCATCCGCACCGCGCCGGGGGGCCTGCGCGCGCTGCTGTTTCAACTGTTCTACTTTGCCGAGGCCGGGGTGCTTGCCGCACATCTGCACAGGAACAACGTGCGCCACCTGCACAACCATATCGCCAAATCCTCGTGTACCGTGGCGATGCTTGCCTCTGAACTGACAGGCATCCCCTTCAGCTTTACGCTGCACGGGCCGGACATCTTCTTTGCACCTGCCCAGTGGCGGCTTGACACAAAAATCGCCCGTGCCAGCTTTGTCGCCTGCATCAGCCATTTCTGCCGGTCGCAGGCGATGACGTTTTCCGATCCGGCCCATTGGCACAAGCTACACATCATCCATTGCGGCGTGCATCCGCGCCGCTATCACAGCGACGAAGACCCGATGGGCCACAACCTGCTGTTTGTCGGGCGGCTGGCACCGGTCAAGGGCCTGCCGATCCTGTTCCGGGCGCTTGAAACGCTGGTGCCGGATTACCCTGACCTGCACCTGACCGTGATCGGCGACGGCCCCAGCCGCGCCGCGCTGGAACATCAGGTCGCGGGCGCGGGACTGGCCGGGCACGTCACGTTTGCAGGTTACAAATCCCAATCCGAAGTGGCCGACGCGCTGATAGCCGCCGATCTCTTTGTGTTGCCCAGCTTTGCCGAAGGCGTGCCCGTCGTCCTGATGGAGGCCATGGCCGCCGCCCGCCCGGTGGTGGCAACCCATGTCGCGGGCATCCCCGAACTTGTCACCGATGGGGCGTCTGGCCTTCTGGTGCCCGCCGGCGATCCCAAGTCGCTGGCCGCCGCCATCGCCAAGGTAATCGGCAACCCGTCCCGCGCCACCGCCATGGGCATCGTCGGGCGCACTACCGTACAAAGCGCCTTTGACATCTCAAACGAGGCGCTCCGGCTGGGCCGGCTGATCGACAAGGCATCGTCATGACCACCGCCATCGTCATTGGCCGCAACGAGGGCAAACGCCTGATCGCCTGCCTGAAATCCCTGACCGGGCAGGGGGTGGAAATCGTCTATGTCGACAGCGGCAGCTGGGACAATTCCGTGGCCGAGGCCCGCGCCGCCGGGGCGCTGGTGGTCGAACTGGATGCCAGCCTGCCTTTCACCGCCGCCCGCGCCCGGCAGGCCGGATTCGACGCGCTCAACGCCACCGGCGACCTGCCGGAATTCATGCAATTCGTCGACGGCGATTGCATTGTCGTTCCCGGCTGGATCGCCGCCGCCGAGACCGCGCTGCGCGACGATCCGACGCTTGGCCTTGTCACCGGCTGGCGTGTCGAGCTTTACCCCGAACGCTCGATCTACAACGCGCTTTGTGATTTCGAATGGCATCGCCCGGCCGGCGACATCGCCACCTGTGGCGGCGACATGCTGGTGCGCAGCGCCGCATTCGAGGCAGCTGGCGGTTTCGATGGTTCAGTTATCGCCGCCGAGGATGACGAATTCTGCGTGCGTCTGGCCAGGGCGGGCTGGAAACTGCGCCGCCTGCCGCTGGAAATGACCCGGCACGACGCCGCCATGCTGCATTTCGGCCAGTGGTGGCAACGCGCCGTGCGCTCGGGCCATGGCTTTGCCCAGGTTGGCTGGATGCACCCGCCCTATTTCCGGCGCGAACAGCTGCGCGTGCTGGCCTATGGCCTGATCCTGCCGCTGCTGGCCATTCTTGGCCTCTTCGCCTCGGGCTGGCTGTTTCTTGCGGTGCTCGCGGCCTATCTGATGTCCTATATCCGCACCAAGCGCGGCCTGGTGGCCCAGGGGCTGCCCTATTGGGAATCCCGCCGCCACGCCCGCCTGCTGACCCTGTCCAAAATTCCCAACATGATCGGCATGGCCCTGTTCCACTGGCGCCGCCTGCGCGGCCGCGCCATGCGCATTATCGAGTACAAGTAGATGATCACAGACCTCAACACCGACCGTCCGATCCGCGCCGCGTTGCTGGGCGCGGGCTATATCGCCGACTGGCATGCCGGGGCCATTCAGGCCACACACGGCGTGGAACTCGTCGCCGTTTGCGACAGCTCGCAATCCGCCGCCGCGGCACTGGCCGAAACCTATGGCATTGCGCCCTATACGGATCTGGAGACCATGTTGGCGGCTGGCATATGTGACGCCGTTCACATCGTCACCCCGCCCCAAACCCATCGCGCGCTGGCCGAAACCTGCCTGAACGCGGGCCTGCATGTTCTGGTGGAAAAGCCCGTCGCCCTGTCCGGCCACGACACCCGGGCAATCCATGATACGGCCCTGGCGAATGACCGCGTCTTTGCCGCCGGGCATAATTTCATGGGCACGCCGGGGTATTTGCGGCTCAAGGATGCGGTGGAAACCGGGCGCATTGGCCGTATCGCCGCTGCCGAAATCAACTGGCATTTTCCGCTGGCGCCGCTGCGCTCCGGGCCTTTCGGCCTGTGGCTGTTGCAAGAACCGCAGAACCTGCTGCTGGAGCTTGGCCCGCATCTGTTTGCCTTTGGCGTCGATCTGTTCGGCCCGCTGGACATTGACCATGTCAGCCTGTCCAAACCCATCGCCCTGCCCGGCGACACGACGCGCCCGCAAAGCTGGCGCATCATTGCCACGGCAGGCGACGTGGCGATCACCATCAACCTGTCCCTTGTCGAAACGATGGACGACCGGTCGCTCACGCTGCATGGCTCGGCCGCAACGGCGCGCTATGATTATGCCAGCGACGTTCTTGTCATCGACGCCGAAAACGCCACCGATATCGTGGCCAACCCTCTGCTGCGTCAGCTTTCCCTGTCGGCCCAGCACCTGCGCGAAGGCGTGGTGAACGGGGCGCGGCAACTGGTGTCGCTGAACCGGAAATCCCCCTATGGGCTAAGTTTTGGCGGCCTTGCAAACGCATTCTACACCGCCATTCGCACTGGCCGACCGCTGGATGCACGGTTTTCGGGCGACAGCGCCATTCAGGTCATGACAGCCATCGACGCCGCCCTGACCCACTTGCCGAAACCGGAAAAGAAACCCAAACCCGCCTCCCGCAAGACGCCCAAACCAACCATTCTGATAATTGGCGGCACCGGGTTCATCGGGCGCGACCTGACCCGCGCCTGGGTCACGCGGGGGCAGGATGTGCGCGTCCTGAGCCGGGGGCAGTCCGGCCCGTTTGACGATATTGCCGATCACGTCGAACTGTTTCCCGCCTCGCCGTCCAACCCGGATCAGCTCGCCGCCGCCATGAACGGGATCGAAATTGTCTATCACCTTGGCAAATCCACGGACGCCACCTGGGACGCGGCGCTGAAAAACGATGTCGGCGTGACCGAAACCATCGCCCGCGCCGCCAATGCCGCCGGCGTGCGGCGCTTCATCTATACCGGCACCATCGCCAGCTATGACATGTCCGACCCCAAGGTGACGATCACCGAGCAAACCGGCTTTGCCGACGACATGACCGACCGCAATATCTATGCCCGCTCCAAGGCCGAATGCGAAGCCCGGCTTCTGGAGATGCACCGCAGATATTCGCTTCCGCTGACCATCGCCCGCCCCGGCATCGTGGTGGGCAAGGGCGGGCCGCTGCAACATTGGGGCATTGGCCGTTGGCACGGCGCGGGGGCGGTGCGCCTCTGGGGCAACGGCAAACATACGCTGCCGTTTGTTCTGAACGAGGACGTGGCCGAGGCGCTGATCCTGATGGCCGAAAACGACGCGGCGATCGGGCAAAGCTTCAACCTTGTCGGGGATCCGATGCTGTCGGCGCGCGACTATTTCGATGCGATCCATGCCCGGCTGGGCGCACGGATCAGGGTCAGGCCGGGCAATCTGGCGGGCTTTTACCTCTCGGCGTCGGTCAAATACGCGCTCAAGAAAAACGTGCTGCGCCGGGGCGGCTTTTCCAACCCGTCGCTGGCGGATTGGAAAAGCCGCGCGCATTTCTCGCCCTTCGACAACAGCCACCCCAGGCGCGTGCTTGGCTGGGCGCCCGAACCGCGCCGCGACATATTCCTTCTAAAAGCCATCGACGCAGCGGATCTGTTAGGATTCTGAGAGGCGCAAAGACCCGATTCACGCCATTCTTTTGTCCGCTTTTCCCTGCTAGACTACCCCTCAAGAGCAGCTCGAAAGACACCCCATGACCGAGGATCATCAACAGGACGACAAGATCGTCGCCGACGCGCCCGTAGAAAGGCTCCCGGCGGTGCACGATCCCGATGTCTATTGGGAAAGCCTGTTGCTGACCACGCCGGACCCGGAGGTTCTGGCCCGCCAACACGTGATCACGGCGGCGCGGACCGATCCCGCTCACGCCGCCTTTGACATGCTGCGCACAAGGCTTTTGCAGGCACTGGCGGAACAGGGCTGGTCCCGTGTCGCCATCACCGCGCCCACGCGCGGCTGCGGCAGCAGCTTTGTCACCGCCAACCTTGCCTTTTCCGTGGCCCGGCTTGAGGCGACCCGCAGCGTGGTGCTGGATCTTGACCTGCGCACCCCGTCCCTGCACGAGGTTTTGGGGATTCGGCCGCCGCACAGCATGGCCGATTACCTTCAGGGTGCCTTTGCCCCCGAGGAATTTCTGCTGCGCACCCATCCCAACCTGGCGTTCGGTCTGAATGCCACTCCGCAGAACAACGCCGCCGAACTGTTCCAGGATACGATGACGGCCGACGTGCTTGACGAATTGTCGGATCTGCTTTGTCCCGATCTGATGCTGTTCGATCTGCCCCCGGCACTGGAACATGACGATGTTCTTGCGGTGTTGCCCAATGTCGATGGCGTGCTGGTCGTGGCCGGTGGCGGGGTTTCCACGGCAGAGGATGTCGCCAAGGTCGAGCAGATGCTGAGCGAGGTCACACCGCTTTTGGGGGTCATGCTGAACCGCGCAGACGGCAAACTTTCCTTCTGAAAGGCCCGGCTTTTTGCGCCGACGTGATGCGGACGTAATACCGACGTGATACCGATGCGGATTTTTCCGGTCCGAAACCCGGTCGGGGTCGGGATGGGACAGACCTAAATCAGGGGTAATTTCAACGCCCCGCAACCTCGCGACTCATCGGGAGAGGGCAGCTATCAGGCCCCCGTCAGGGCATCAGCCGGTGTCACCTGATCCAGGCCCGCGGAAATCACGATCATCTCGTCAATCGGATAACCGCTGCCTTCCGCCAGACCATTCCACCGCCCGATCAAAGAGGCGGGCACGCGTGTCGCGGCGGCAAGAGCATCCGCCGTTCGCGCCCCGGCTTGCTCCACCAGCACCCGCACCGCTGTCGTCAGGTCCAGATCCGCGCCCGCCAGCGTCCCGTCTCTCAGGGTCAAACGCCCGTTTTTTCTCTGGATCACCCGCTCCCCAAGCCGGAATTCCGTCTCGTCACTTCCGGCCACGGCCATCGCGTCGCTGACCAGGTAAATCCGGCCCGGTCCGGCTTTCGCCCGCCAGGCCGCCCGCATGGTGGCGGGATGAACATGCACGCCATCCGCGATCAAGCCCGCTGAAAGGGCGCCGTTTTCCAACGTCGCGCCGACAACGCCGGGTTCGCGGTTGCCCATCTGGCTCATCGCATTGAAAAGATGCGTCACACATGTCGCGCCAGCCCCGGCATAGCGTTGGCACGTGGCAAAATCCGCGTCCGTGTGCCCCAATGAAACAAGCACCCCGGCGCTGGCCAGCTGCGATACCTGCGCCTCGCTCACATTCTCCGGCGCCACCGTCACCTTGAGCAGGGGCAATGACCGGGCGGCGGCCAGAAGCAGATTCAAATCCTCATTTGTCATTGCGCGGATCAGGGCGGCATCATGCGCCCCCTTGCGCGCAACCGACAGATGCGGCCCCTCCAGATGCAATCCCGCGATGCCGGGCACACCAAGCCGAATGGCCTCCTGAACCGCGCCAATCGCGGCGCGGGTTTTGTCCGGCGTATCCGTGATCAGGGTCGGCAAGAACGCGGCCACACCCAGGCCCCGATGTGCCCGCGCGATCCGCCGCAAGACATCCGGGCAAGGATCGTCGTTCAGCATGACCCCACCGCCGCCATTGACCTGCAAGTCGACATAGCCGGGGCTCAGAATATCGCCGGCAAGATCGATCACGTCCCCATGCGCGCCGATGTCCCGTTCCGGGCCGATCCGGGCCAGCCGCCCCTGAACAAACTGAACGGCGACACGCTTGTGCAATTGATGGCCGTCAAACACCTGCCCGTTCCGGAATGTCGTAATGGTTCGCGTCATACCGTTTCCGTCACCTTGCGCAGATGCCGGGGGGCGTCGGGATTGATCCCGCGCGCCACGGCCACGTTTTCAACCATACCGTAGAAAGAAACGATAGCTGCCACCGGGTCGGTCAGCCAGTGGCCGGTGCGCACATGTGGCAACCGCGACGCGGCGCTGACCCGGTCCGTCGTGGCGAAGACGCGCGCGCCCTTGCCCGCCAATGCATCCGCGGTGCCGGCCAGGCTGTCCTCTGCCGCATCGCCTGCGGCGAATGCGATCACCGGAAAGCCCTGTTCCACGATCGACACCGGTCCGTGCAGCACCTCGGCGGAACTGTAGCTTTCCGCGTGGATCAGGCAGGTTTCCTTGAATTTCAGGGCCGCTTCGTTCGAGATCGCCCAGGACGGGCCACGGCCCAATGTAAACAGCGAACGCCCATCCATCACGCCCGCCGCCTCGGACCAGTCACAACGCGTCGCACCGTCCAAATGGCCCGGCAGCGCGCGGATAGCGGTCAAAAGCGCAGTATCCTGCCGGATTTCGGCCACCAGCCAAAGCCCCGCGACAAGCGATGTCACGAAAGTCTTCGTGGCCGCGACACTCAGTTCCGGACCGGCATGGATCGGCAACGTCGCGTCGGAAACCGCTGCCAGGCGCGAACCTTCGTCATTTGTGATTGCAACGGTCAGGGCGCCGGAACCACGCAGCGATTCTGTCATCGACACGATGTCCGGGCTCTGGCCGGATTGCGAGACAGAAAGACACATGGCCCCATTGGCGGCCAGCTGCGCCCCGTATACCGAATTCACCGATGGCCCGACCGAGGCCATGGCGCGCCCCAGGACAAGCTCGCTGGCGTATTTCAAATAGGTACAGGCATGATCCGAAGAGCCGCGCGCCACCGAAAGCAAAAACGGCGGATCCAGATCGCGCGCGCGGCTGGCCGTGGTCTGGATCGCTGCCGCACCTCTGGTCAAAAGCCGCTCCACAGCGTCCGGGATTTCCCGGATTTCGCGATGCATTTGGGTTGTTTCAGATACCATGATTCAGCCTTCTCAGATTACAGGCGCAGTTCGGCTACGAAATCGTAGGCGTCGCCGCGATACAGGGAGCGGGTCAGTTCGGCCACCCGGCCATCCGCCAGAAAGGACGTACGTTCGATTGACAAACCGGCATCTCCTTCTGCAACACCCAACAGGTCGGCCTCGCGCGCTTGCAGATTGACGGCGGAAATCTTCTGAACCGCCCGCACCGGGCGGTGCCCGAGCCGATCCAGCACTTCGTACAGCGAGGTTGTCACCTCGATCGGGTTGGGCAGCAAATCCAGCGGCAGCGCGGCCCGTTCCAGCGCCATCGGGCGTCCGCCTGCCTCGCGCAGCCGGTAAATACGTGCCACCTGTTCGCCCTCGGCGATTCCCAATGCGGCAACCTCGGCAGCGGTGGGCATGAACAGGCCACGTTCCAGCCATTTGGACGTGGTTTCCATGCCCCGGCTCAGCATGTCCTCGGTAAAGGATGTCAGGTGAGAGAGCGATTGCTCCACCCGGGTCAGCGGCTCGCGCACGAACGACCCAGAGCCCTGGCGCTGCTCCACCAGCCCGTTCTGCACCAGTTCATGAATGGCCTTGCGCACGGTCACGCGGGACAATTCGGTGATATCGGCAATCTCGCGTTCCGGTGGCAAAGAGGAATTCGGCGGAAGGATTCCTGTCTCGATTCCCTCTTCCAGACGGCGGCGCAATTGAACATAGCGCGGGCCGCTGCCCTGTCCCAACCAACCTTCCGGGCGCAGAAATTCAGTTGCATTCATTGGCAAGCTCCTCTGCGAATTCCCGCGCCAGCGCCAGGGCGCCCGCCAATGGCGCGCCATCCGGCGCCACCACGCTCGCCCGCAGGTCATGCGGCAGGAAAGGGGCAAAATGCGGCGCGATTCCACCTGTCAGACACAGCGCCATGCCCGGCCTCCAGCCCAACACCGGCACCAGGTGCGCGATCTCTTCCGCCCCGAGGCGCATCACGGCCATAGCCAGATCGTCGCCCGCATCCGCAAACTGTGTGACCAGCGGGGCCAGGCCCCCAAGCGCGGCGGGCGATGCCGTTCCGGCAAACCGGACAATTCCCGCCGCACCCCCATGATCGGCCAACAGGCGGTCCGACAGGGGCGTCGGCGCGCGCAGATCATCCACACAATCCAGAACGGCCCGCAATGCATGCCGGCCGATCCACTGGGCCGATGCCTCATCCCCCAAAACCGGTCCCCAGCCGCCGACGAACCGCATATGTCCATCAATCTGGGCCGCGAAAAACGATCCGGTACCGCAGTGGGCCACTACTCCGTCGCGCAGGCCAAGCGCGCCGCGCAAGGCCGCCGGCCTGTCATCCGCGATACGCGAAAATTCAAAAGGCAATGCGTGCTGCAAACGCAGGGCCATCTCTGCGCCGGTGACGCCGGCAAGCCCCAGGAAACACGGCGCGCGCATCAGGTCTGTAACCGGGCACCCGACCTTCTGCGCCAATGCGCTTAACCCGTCCTTGATCTGCCGGATGGCGCCGTCGAAATCCGTCGACACATTTGCGGACCCAGCCTCGACCGAAATCACGCCGGCCCCGGAATGATACGCCAGGCGACAGCGGGTTCCACCCCCATCAAGCGCCAGGACGGCAGTATTTGACGATTCACTCATAGTGATACCTTTATAATACCTATGAGGGGATTGAAAGACCAAAGTGGGGCCGCATGTGCGTGACTCGGCAGTTACCTCAGCAATATCAACGCATTTTTGGCGAAAAAGCTCAGGGCTGGACAAAAGGTATTAAAAAGGTATTGTATTGACATCCATGAGGGGGAATCACTTGGAACACCGCGCGACCGAACAGTTGCATCCGAACGCCAGGGGGCTGGACCAGCGCCCGCTGGCCGAGTCTGCCGCACTGCTGGTCGAGGGGCAGATCGCCGCCGCATCCAGCGTACGGCGCGCCGCCACGGCAATTTCGCGCGCCGCCCCGTCCATGGCAAACAGCATACGGACCGGCGGCGTACTGCATTATGTGGCCGCTGGATCCTCTGGCCTGATGGCCGCGGCCGATGCACAGGAATTGGGCGGTACCTTCTCCATCCCGCCAAGAAACATCCGCATTCACATGGCGGGCGGCTTGCCCAGCGGCGTCGAAATGCCCGGAGACACCGAGGACGACGCGGCCGGGCTGGCAGGTGCGCTGAAGGATGTCGCCGCGCGCGACACCGTCATCGCCATCTCGGCAAGCGGGTCCACGCCCTTCACCGTGACCGCCGTCCGGATCGCCAGGGCGCAGGGTGCAACAGTCATCGGCATCGCCAACAATGCGGATACGCCACTCCTGGAAATCGCCGATCATCCGATCCTGCTGGACACGCCGCCGGAACTTTTGTCCGGTTCCACACGCATGGGAGCGGGCACGGCGCAAAAGATTGCCCTCAACATGCTTTCCACACTCATGGCGGTGGAGCTGGGGCACGTTCATGATGGCATGATGGTCAACCTGCGCGCCGACAATATCAAGCTGCGCGCCCGCGCGGCCGGAATCGTGCGCCGCATCGCCGGCGTGAGCGAAGTCGCCGCACAAGCGGCGCTTGAGGCAACTGGCGGCGCGGTCAAACCGGCCATTCTTGTCGCCGCCGCGAATCTTTCACCGTCCGAGGCAGAAGACCTGCTTTTTGACACCCAAGGCAACCTGCGCGCCGCCCTGGCGCGTGCAACCTGACACTTTGATCCAACTGGGAGGACAACCATGTCACAAAAATCACTGATCCTGGCGCTGATGGGCTCGACCCTGATCGCCACCGGCGCGCTGGCGCAGGACGCAACACTGACCATCGAAAGCTGGCGCAACGACGACCTGACGCTCTGGCAGGACAAGATCATCCCCGCTTTCGAGGCCAAGAACCCCGGCATCAAGGTGAAATTCACCCCCTCTGCTCCGGCGGAATATAACGCGGTGCTGAACTCCAAGCTCGACGCGGGATCTGCGGGCGACCTGATCACCTGCCGCCCCTTCGACGCATCGCTGGCGCTTTATGATTCGGGCCGCCTGGCCGGCCTGAACGATCTTGAAGCCATGAACAACTTTTCGGACGTTGCGAAATCCGCCTGGACGACCGATGACGGCTCGGTGACATTCTGCGTTCCCATGGCGTCCGTGATCCATGGATTCATCTATAACAAGGATGCCTTCGACGAACTGGGCCTGTCCGTGCCACAAACCGAGGACGAATTCTTTGCGGCTTTGGACGCGATCAAGGAAGATGGCAGCTATATCCCGATGGCGATGGGCACCAACGACCAGTGGGAAGCCGCGACCATGGGCTACAACAATATCGGCCCGAATTACTGGAAGGGCGAGGAAGGCCGCAATGCGCTGATCAGTGGCGAACAAAAACTGACCGATCCGCAATGGGTTGCCCCCTATGCCACGCTGGCACGCTGGGCCGACTATCTGGGCGACGGATACGAGGCACAGACCTATCCCGACAGCCAGAACATCTTTACCCTGGGTCGCGCGGCAATCTATCCGGCGGGTTCGTGGGAAATCTCGGGCTTCAACGCCCAGGCTGATTTTGAAATGGGCGCCTTCAAGCCGCCGGTGCAGAAGGCCGGCGACACGTGCTATATTTCGGACCACACCGATATCGGCATCGGCATGAATGCCGCCACCGACAATCCCGAAGCGGCCAAAACCTTCCTGTCCTGGGTTGCAAGCCCGGAATTCGCCGAGATCTTCGGCAACGCGCTGCCCGGCTTTTTCCCGTTGTCCAAGGCACCTGTCGAATTGCAGGATCCGCTGGCCAGAGAGTTTGCTTCATGGCGCGGCGAATGTGAATCGACCATCCGCTCTACCTATCAGATCCTGTCACGCGGCACGCCCAACCTCGAAAACGAGACCTGGGGCGCTTCCGTCGCGGCCATCAAGGGTACCGCAACACCCGAGGAACTGGGCCAGAAGCTGCAAGACGGCCTGGCAAGCTGGTACGCGCCTCAGCAGTAACTCTCCCCTACTGCATCTCTCCGGGCGGGCCTGTCCGCCCGGGGAACCCTGAACCGGAGGCCTCCCCATGCATCGCGCCCGTATCCGCTGGCATATTGCCGTATTCCTCGCGCCCGCCGTCCTGATCTATTCGGCGGTGATGATCTTTCCGCTATTCAACACGCTGCGACTGGCGCTTTATTCCAAGGTCGATCAGGAACGTGTCTTTGTCGGATTGCAGAATTTCCAGACCCTGTTCTTTGATCCGATCTGGTCCGAACAGTTCTGGAACGCGCTGGGCAACAATTTCTGGTTCTTCATTGTTCACATGCTGGTGCAGAACCCGATCGGCATCGCGCTGGCCGCGATCCTCAGCCATCCGCGCCTGCGGTTCGCCGCCCTGTACCGTTCGGCCATCTTCATTCCCACGATCATGTCCTTTGTGATTGTCGGCTTTGCATGGAAACTGATCCTGTCGCCAATCTGGGGGATAGCCCCGTCGATGCTGGATGCGGTTGGCCTGAAATCCCTGTTCGCGCCCTGGCTGGGCAAAGAGGAATACGCCCTGACCACGCTGGCTCTGATTTCGGTCTGGCAGTTTGTCGGCATTCCGATGATGCTGATCTATGCCGCGCTCCTGTCGATCCCCGAAGAGATCCTGGAGGCCGGCGAGGTGGACGGCATCACGGGGGCCTCGGCCTTCTGGAAAATCAAACTGCCGCTGATCCTGCCGTCGATCGGGATCATTTCGATCCTGACATTCGTTGGCAATTTCAACGCGTTCGATCTGATCTATGCCGCGCAGGGCGCCTTGGCCGGGCCGGATTTCTCAACCGACATCCTGGGCACGTTCATGTATCGGACATTCTTTGGTTTCCAGCTGCAACTGGGCGATCCGCATATGGGCTCGGCGATTGCAGGCGCCATGTTCGCGATCATCCTGATTGGTGTCTGCATCTACCTGTTCGGCATCCAGACCCGGATGCGCCGGTACCAGCTGTAAGGACTCGACCATGAACAAGGCCCGTACAAACCCGTTCAACACACTCGCCATGCACGGCGCGCTGATTTTCTATACGCTGATCGCGCTGTTCCCCGTGTTCGTCATCCTGATCAACAGCTTCAAGACCCGCAAGGCGATCTTTCGCGAGCCTCTGGCCCTGCCCGATGCCGACAGTTTTTCCATGGTCGGCTATCAGACGGTGATGAAGCAGGGGGACTTCTTTCTCTACTTCCAGAACTCGATGATTGTCACCGTCGGATCGCTGTTCCTTGTCTTGTTGTTCGGAGCAATGGCGGCCTATGCGCTTAGCGAATATCGCTTTCGCGGCAACATGATCATGGGGCTTTACCTGGCGCTGGGGATCATGATTCCGATCCGCATCGGCACCGTCGCCATTCTGGAAATGATGGTCGCCACCGGATTGGTGAACACGCTTTGGGCGCTGATCCTGGTCTATACCGCTCAGGGCCTGCCGCTGGCTGTCTTCATCCTGTCTGAATTCATGCGCCAGGTATCGGACGATCTCAAGAACGCCGGGCGCATCGACGGGCTTAGCGAATACACGATCTTTTTCCGCCTTGTCCTGCCACTGGTCCGCCCGGCCATGGCCACGGTGGCGGTGTTCAACATGATCCCGATCTGGAACGACCTGTGGTTCCCGCTCATCCTGGCCCCGGCCGAAGAAGTCAAAACCCTGACATTGGGCAGCCAGGTCTTTATCGGGCAGTTCGTGACCGATTGGAACGCCGTGCTTTCCGCGCTGTCCATGGCGATCCTGCCGGTGCTGATCCTGTATGTCATCTTCTCGCGGCAACTGATCCGCGGCATCACATCGGGAGCCGTCAAATGACCCGCGTTCTGATCGCCGGGCTGGGCAATATGGGCCTGTCCCATGCCCTGGCTCATCATCGCCACCCCGGCGCCGAAATAGTTGGGCTAGTGAACCGCTCTGGCGTGGTTGACCACCCCGAGCTTGGCCACTATCCGGCCTTTGACGATTTCCACACGGCGCTGGCGGAAACGCGCCCGGATCTTGTGGTCGTGGCCACTTATTCCGACAGCCACGCGGACTTTGCCATAGCCGCGATGCGGGCCGGGGCGCATGTCTTTGTGGAAAAACCGCTGGCCACCACCGTGTCCGACGCGCGCCAGGTTGTTACCGTGGCGCGGGAAACAAGGCGCAAGCTCGTGATCGGCTATATCCTGCGCCACCACCCGTCCTGGCAGCGCCTGATCGCCGAGGCACGCGGGCTTGGCGGGCCATACGTGTTCCGTCTGAACCTCAATCAGCAGTCCAGCGGACCGGAATGGGACACCCATAAATCGCTCATGCAAACCACGTCACCCATCGTCGATTGTGGTGTGCATTATGTCGACGTGATGTGTCAGATCACCGACGCCGCGCCGGTGCGCGTGCATGGCATCGGCCTGCGCCTGAGCGACGAAATCGCCGAGGACATGTACAATTACGGCCAGTTCCAGGTGACGTTTTCCGACGGTTCGGTCGGCTGGTACGAGGCAGGTTGGGGGCCGATGATGTCCGAGACCGCGTTTTTCGTGAAGGATATCATCAGCCCGAACGGTTCTGTCTCGATCAGCGATGCCGACAAGGGCGCCTCGGCCGATGTGGACGGGCATACACGTGTCGGTGGTATTCTGGTTCATCGACCGGCCGGCGACACCCTGATCGACATGCCCGGCGAACCGGGCCATCAGGAATTATGCGATGCCGAGCAGGATTTCATGTTGCGTGCCATCGCCGAAGACATCGACCTGACCCGCCATATGAGCGACGCCGTGCAATCGCTGGCCATCTGCCTGGCAGCCGATGAAAGCATCCGCACCGGCTGCATCGTGACCCTTGAGGAGACTCCGCAATGACCGCGCTGACCCTGACCAACGTAAACAAGACCTTTGGCAAGGTGCATGTCCTCAAGGACATCAGCCTTGAGGTGGAAGACGGCGAATTTGTCGTTTTTGTCGGCCCGTCGGGCTGTGGCAAGTCCACCTTGCTGCGCGTGATCGCCGGGCTGGAAGATGCCAGTTCCGGCGAGGTGCGGATCGGCGGCGACCTCGTCAACACCACACCCCCGTCAAAACGTGGCATCGCGATGGTGTTCCAAAGCTACGCGCTTTATCCCCATCTGACCGTGCGGGGCAACATGACGCTGGCCCTGAAACAGGAACGCCAGCCCAAATCCGTCATCGAAGACCGCGTGGCCAAAGCCAGCCGGATGCTTGATCTAACCTCCTATCTGGATCGCTACCCGTCCGAGCTTTCGGGCGGACAGCGCCAGCGGGTGGCCATCGGGCGCGCCATCGTGCGCGAACCGAAACTGTTTCTGTTTGACGAACCGCTCTCGAATCTCGATGCCGCGCTGCGCATGAACACCCGTATCGAGATCGCCAACCTGCACCGCCAACTTGCCGCTTCGATGATCTACGTGACCCACGATCAGACCGAAGCGATGACACTGGCCGACAAGATCGTCGTGCTGCGTGACGGCCGGGTCGAACAGATCGGCTCGCCCATGGAGCTTTACAACAACCCCGCCAACCAGTTTGTGGCCGGTTTTCTGGGGTCGCCCTCTATGAACTTCCTGCCCGGCGACCTTCTGCAAGGGGGCGATGAACGCACGATCGGCATTCGCCCCGAGGACCTGTTCCTGAGCGACACCGGCGCGCTGACCGCACAGGTCAGCCATGTCGAACAGCTTGGCGGCGACACCAACGTCATCGCGCATGTCCAGGATCATCAGATCACCGCACGCCTTTTCGGCCAGCACGCAATCGAAGCGGGGGACACTGTTCGCCTGGGCTTTGATCCCGCAAAGACCTATGCCTTTGATCGGGACGGTCAGCGTGTTTCACCGACATAGACATGGCGCTGCCTCCTGAGGCTGTCTGCTCAGGAGGCGAATCTTCGCCTTGATTCACGGTTCCGCGCGGACACGGAAAACAGGGTGCGGCGTTGCGGCCCCGCGAAACACGATTGCCACAGGGCGCAAAAGTGCGCCGGGCGCTCGCTGAACGTGACCGGAGATCGGCACTGCCCGTGGAACGAGTTGCCGGACGAAAAAACCTGCGATTTCTCACCAGGGCGGCTTGGCAGACGGCTTGCTGTGCCGGGTTGCCGCACTCCACAATTTGCATTCCAGGCTTTTGCAATGCATCCGGAGTATGTCTCATCAGGCCCATCAATGGGGCTTGTGATGCATGCGCATTCCCGATTTCGACAAGCCGGAAACCATTTCATTTTACATGCAATTATACTTCGGCATTACGGCGGGAATGCTTGCGACCCAGAGCGCTGCCATGTATCACCGCGTTCGGATGCGGGTGTGGCGGAATTGGTAGACGCACTTGGTTTAGGTCCAAGCGCCGCGAGGCGTGGGGGTTCGAGTCCCTTCACCCGCACCACACTCTCCTTTTGAAATCAGAAAAACCGTGCAAGCAAGGGGTTGGGCGGTTTGAGGGTGCCCAAGGACTTTCGAGGACTCGTCGGTTCGACCGAATTGCGCTCCTGAGCTGGCCCAGTTCCCGTTGAATAGCGTTTGAGGGTTTCTCGTTCTTGGCATGAAGAATACGCCTCTTCATCAAGTGAAAAGTATCCACCAAACCGGGGGATCTCCAACCCCATTCTGATTGGGCAGGTCTGCTACGTGGTCCCTATCCAACAGGTCACTGGTCAATTCCGGTCTCGGCAATGGCGAGTAGCTTGCTGTGCCGCCTTTGGAAAACCTTTTGTCAATCGCCAGTTACTGCCGAAGCAGCACGGTTTCGTTGACATCAAGGCCGCTTAAAACTTCGATCCGGTTGTTGGCCTCCGGCTCTCCCAGCGTGACAAAGCGTCGGCTTAGACGGCGTTCGGGACCGACAGTGGTGGCAAAATCGAGCTGGCCAACCTGACTGATCGCGGAAATCGGGACCAACAGCTTGGTGCGTTGCCCCGCCGGTATCGCGACCCGCGCGAACAGGCCGGCATAAAGCTGTGGATCGCCCGGAAGCCCGACCTTGACCAACAACGTCCGCGCGCCGGGCTCTGCAAAGGGCACGATTTCCTCAATGATGCCTTCGAAGGTCATACCGCGCGCCGGTACGTCGATTTCGAGGCTCTGACCAATGGACAGATGGACGGCCAGGGTTTCCCGCACCGGAACTTCGACCCGCAGTGCAGACGGATCGTAAATCCGCAGAAGCGGACGGCCAGGCGATGCCATCTCGCCCGGTTCTGCCAGCCGATCCACGACAATGCCCGCCATTGGGGCGCGGATTTCCGTATAAGCAAGCGCCGCCTCGGCCGCGTCCAGCGCCCTTTCCAGACGATCGACATCCGCCTTGGCGCCATTAAACTCGGCGGTGGCCTGGTCAAGGCGCTGGCGGGCGATAACGTTGCGGGTAAACAACTCCTGGAAGCGATCCAATTCGCTCTTGGCCAGGTCGAGCCGGGCCTTGGCCGCAGACATTGCCTGACGCGCCTGGGCCGCCCGTGCCAACGGCTCCTTCCGGTCCAGTTCGACCAGGATCTGGCCTGCAAGCACGGCTTCGCCCGCTGATGCCCGCACGTCGTCGATCCGTGCCAGGATTTGCGACGAAACCTCGGTTTCCAGGGCGGATGCGACAGCGCCACTTGTCCATTCGGTAATGTCAGTCACCGTCCGTTCAACCTGTGCGATCCGGGCGTCTTCGGGCGCACGTGGGCTCGCTATTTCTGCCGGGGTGGGCGCGATCCGTTTGTCGAACCCACCTGACAGCCACAGAACTGCGCCCACGATGACAACCAAGCCGACCACCAGCTCGATCGTTCTCCTGATGATCATCTTCATTGAGACGCCTCCTTCATCCGCGCGGGCAGCCCGTGGCCCGGCCGGTTTCGATACACCCAGAAATATGTCATTGGCACCACAAGCAGGGTGAAGGCCGTGGACACGAAAAGCCCGAAAATCAAGGCCCAGGCAAGGCCCGAGAATACAGGATCAAGCGTGATCGGGATTGCGGCCAGAACCGAAGGACCGGCCGTCAAGAGAATTGGGCGCATCCGCACGGCACCGGCTTCGAACAACGCATCGCGCAGTGTTTGCCCCCGTGCCAGGCCCACATGCAGGAATTCGATCAACAGAATGGCATTGCGCACCGCGATACCGGACAACGCGATCATTCCTATCATTGCTGTTGCTGTAAAAAACACCGGGTTCCCATAGCCCGCGATTGGCGCCCCGGTAAGCAGGTTCAGCACCCAAAAGCCGGGCATGATACCGATCATCGTCAGCGGGATCGAGATCATGAGAATAAGCGGCATCGCGTAGCTGGCCGTCTGATACACCAGGATCAGGTAAATGCCGATCAGAGCGACGCCAAAAGCGATGCCGAGATCGCGGAACACGTCGCGCGTGATATTCAGTTCGCCTTCGCCGAACCACGCGACCGAAATCCCCTCTGGCAGGGCCCAGGCAAGGCCGCCACCATTGTCCAGGAAGCTGCGGTCGGACACCGGACGTGGATTTCCCTGATCTCCGGGTTTGGCCTGTACGACGCGGTCTGCCGCAATATCGGCGACAACGTCGGCAGGTGCCCGCCCCACCGGTTCGGCATAGACATAGGCGACACGGCGCAAATTCTTGTGATAGATTGCCTTTTCCGCGGGACGACGCTCAAACGTGCCCAATTCACCCAGCCGAACCACCGGAACCGGCGCTTCGGCGATGCCACCGCTTGTCCGGGTCTTGACCACTCCGGGCCGCCCTTTCACCGCCATGCCGTCAAGCGCCTCGGTACCCGACCGTTCGGCCCGATCCAGTTGCAGGCGGATCGGCAGCGGGGACACCTCGCGCGGCTGCTGAAGCCGCGCCACGTCTAACCCTGACAGCGCCATCGTGACAGTCTGCACAATATCGTCGGTCGCGACGCCCGACAGGGCGGCCTTTTCCTTGTCGGTCACAAATACCAGCCGCGTGCTGTCATCCTCGACCGTTGAATCAACATCGCTGACCCCCGGTTCGGCGATCAACCGCGCCTCGAGCGCGCGGGCGGCGCCGCGGATACGTTCATAGGGTAGATCGGGCTCTCCATAGACCTCGGCAGTGATGGTCGCCAGCACGGGTGGGCCCGGCGGCACTTCGACGATGGCGATTCGTGCCCCGGCGGCATGTGCCACGGCTTCCAGTTCGTCGCGCAGTCGCAGGGCGATCTCGTGCGATTGCATTTCGCGTTCGCCCTTGTCCACCAGGTTCACCCGTATCTCGGCGACGTTGGGACCTTCACGCAGGGCGTAATGCCGGACCATGCCATTGAAATCCATCGGCGATGCAAGGCCGGAATATATCTGGAAATCGCGTACTTCGGGGGCGCGGCGCAGAACCTCGGCCAGATCGCGTGCAATGGCGTCCGTCCGTTCAAGGGTTGTACCTTCCGGCGGGTTGATAACGATCTGGAATTCGTTCTTGTTGTCGAAAGGCAGAAGCTTGAGCGGCACGTCGCGCAGTGCCATCAGCATTGCCGCGACCCCGAACAGAATCACAAGCAGCCCCCCGAAACTCCACGCATAAGCAGGACGCCGAACCAAAGGGCCCAGAACCCCGGCATAGGCGCGGTAAAGCATGGATTGCTGGATCGGCGCGACCGCCGTTTCGTCACCGCCGCCGGCTTTTCTGGCGAGCACATGATAGGATATCCAGGGCGTTATCGTGAACGCAACGACCATCGACATCAGCATGGCGACGGGAACATTCAGGGCCATCGGGCTCATGTATGGCCCCATCATGCCGGTGATCAGATACATCGGCAGGAAGGACACGATCACAGCCAGCGTGGCCAACAGGATCGGTGGTCGGACCTCGTTGACAGCCGTGCGCACGGCATCGAGCGCAGATTCCCGACCCATCTTCAAATGGCGGTGGATGTTTTCCACGTCGACAACCGGGTCATCCACGACCATTCCCAGCGACAAAATCAGCGCGAAAAGAGTGACTCGGTTGATCGTATAGCCCGCCCAGTAGTTGACCGTGAGCGTCAGAGCGAAGGTGATCGGCACAGCTGTCGCCACGATCAATCCCTCGCGCCAGCCCAGGGAATAGGCCAACAGCGCAATGACGATGATAACCGCGACAAGCAGTGCCTCAAGCAGTTCATTCACCTTGTCGTTGGCCGTCTCGCCGTAGTTGCGGGTAATCCGGGCCTGAACGCCTTCGGGAAACAGAACCGGTGCCAGTTCATCGACCCGTTCGATCACCCGGTCGGCGACCTCGACCGCGTTGGTGCCTTTTTGCTTGGCAACGGCGACATGGACAACGGGATAATAGGTGCCTTGCTCCAGTCTGGTAGCTCCGTCATCGGCGGGGCCAAATCCGATCGAGGTATAGCTTGTGCGCTCACCCGGACCGTCGATAACCTGCGCAACATCGCCAAGCAGGACTGGATTGCCGTCGACCACGTTCACTACGGCCCGTGTCAGATCTTCGGCGCTATCAAAGAAGCCGCCCACCTCTACCGGGAATGACCGCTCGGCACGGTCGAACGACCCGGCCACCTGCTGAACGTTCGACACGCGAAGGGCCCAGGCGACATCCAGCGCAGAGGTCTGACGCGCCGCCAGCCTGGCGGGATCAAGTTCAACCCGGATCACCCGCGGCCGCCCCCCGTATATCGAAGTCTTGTTGGTATCGTGCAAAGCCTTGAGTTCGATCTCAAGCTCTTCGGCAATGCGCCTCAATTCAAAATCCCCGACCGCCTCGGGCCGGTCGCTCCACAGGCTGACATTGACGATCGGCACGTCGTCGATCTCGATCGGCTTGACCACCCAGGACGTAACATCGGGCGGGACGATATCCGTGTTGGAGTAGAGCTTGTTGTAGATCTTGACCAGGCTGTCCTCGCGATCCTCACCGACAAAAAACCGAACCGTGACAACGGCACGCCCGGCGTAGGATGCGGAATAGACATGCTCGACACCATCGATCTGGTTCAGGAGCTTTTCAAGCGGCGTGACGATCTGACGTTCGACCGCTTCCACCGACAGGCCCGGCGCCCGGATGAAGACATCCGCCATTGGCACGACGATCTGCGGCTCCTCTTCGCGCGGGGTAAGCGCGATGGCTCCGATGCCCAGAACGAGCGAGACAATCATGATGAAAGGCGCCATGCTGCCACGCAGGAAGATGTCGATTAGTCGGCTTAGCACGTCAATGTTCCCGTTTTCCCAAACGTCAGTGTCTGTCGGAGGCCGGGTGCCTCCAGGCGGCGCCAATCGTGAAGTTCTCGAGTCGGCAGACCAGACCTTGACAGGTTATTTAGATATTCCTAATTTACATTTCATGTATATAGCAACCCTAAAATCACGTGCAACCGAAGTTGCGGATCTGATGAAGATGCTGTCCAACCCGCATCGGCTGATGATCCTGTGCGAACTGCTCGAGGGCGAACGCAGCGTGGGCTTGTTGCAGAAAGCCGTAGGAATCGGGCAGTCTTCTCTGTCTCAGCACCTAGCAAAGCTGCGTCATCATGGCCTGGTCACGGTGCGGCGTGAAGCCCAGACAATCCATTATTCGCTCGCCGATCCCTACGTGCGTGAGGTGATCTCGCTGCTCTATCGGCTTTACTGCGAACCCTTCGAGGCCAGACTATCAGATGCCTGAAGCGCTCACCAAACCGATCTCGCCTTCTGCGACTGGGCGCGCACCGTGCTCAAAACCCGCGACAAAGTCTACTATTCGTGCTGGTGGTAGCCCCGCCGCTTTTCTTTTTCACCCGCGTTTTTCATGTCCACCCGAGCCACCATCACCATCGCCGATGAACAAGCCAGCTTCGACATCTACCAACACCATGACGGCTGCGGATTTCGAGATGCTGCGTTACAAACGGTGATGCTGTGTTGGGCAACCAGTTCTGGCAATGACGAATTTCCAGCTCGATGTCCCGCCACATCGTCTTGTGTTCTTGGTACTCCGCCAGCCGATCACGTCCCGTGTTTTCCATCGCTACAAGCGTATCGGTAACGAAATGAGCGGCCAGCTTTGCACATAGCGGACCTCCGTCCCTCTGACGCGCTCTCGGATCGCGGCATGGTTCCGATATGACGTTGCTGACACCCCAAGAATTCGCGCAGATGGAGCGCCTGCTGGCCGATCTGCTGCCGCACACGCGGTCTGAGGAAGAGGCCGCGCTTTTGCAGTTGCACGCGCGTCTGCAAGTGATCTACGAGGCACAGTCCGGTTTGAATGCGTCGCGTGACGTGATCGCGTTATCGCGTTGGGATCGCAAAATCGGCGATGATGTCACGCAACTCTGCCAGATCCTTGCCATAGCCGCATTTGGGGCGCTGGAATTTATTCCCCATCAACTGCGCTTGCGCTCGGTCCACCACATCACGCTTGGTCAGCTGATCCTGAAACCAGTGGCGCAAGGAATAGAGGCTCTGCCGCTTATCGGTCACGATGCCACTATCCCGCAGGTTTCTGTTGATGATGCTGGTTGCATACATGTTCTTGCGCCGATGTCTCAATCGCTTTCAGCGGCGGCTCTTCTTGGTGCTGTTCTCCTTACAAATTGAGTCCAGCACCACGGAAATCGCGGCAGGCATTGGGCTAGGGTAAGCAGGGTATGGCGAACGGATTTGACAAATATTTCGAGGCGGTTTTCAAGACAAAGTTCCTTGAGGCCAAGGGCAATGCATTTCAAGATTTTTTCACCGACACAATGTCGAGGGCGCACCCAGAAGACTTTGTTCCGTGCCGTCCGTGGGGTATGACCTGCCACTGAACTTTCATCCAGCCGCGACCGGAGCCCGGTTTGTGTTTACGCCGATTGGCGCAGGTTGAGCAATCGCCCGACGCGTGGAGCTTTCATCTCGCGTAGCGGGGCGGGCGATTGCGGTGGTCGGGGTCCGCGCATAGTCAGCCGGGGTTTGGTAGTCCAAGGCTGAATGGGGTCGTTCGGTGTTGTAGTCTGAAGTGGTCCCGGAAATCCGGACAGTTAGCTAAGGTGTATCCCGAACTTTTTGGAGGGATACGAGATGGCGAAACG
>NZ_JAECRZ010000013.1 GCF_016019955.1 Thiosulfatihalobacter marinus | reverse complement strand
AAATTGGCGGCATGAAAACCAACCCGGATACACCTTAGATCAGCCGCTGAGCTGTCCGAAAAACCGGGACCACTTCATTGGGCTTGGTCGGTTGCGGATCAGGTGGATGGCGAACACCAAACGGTGATCGGGCATCGCGTTGGCAATTCGCGAGGAGAGGGCTATCGTTTCGGAAAGCTTTCTCTGGACACATCATTGGATCGGGGGCCCGGATATGCAGGTCTTGAAAAATGTCAGCCTCACCGCATGGGCGTTCGGTGTGGGATTGTCGGGCGGGGCGGCCTATGCGGACAATCATGGCAACGCTTTTGTTCACAGCCGCCCGTTCAAGGGGCAGGTTTACGTGATGTATCAGGATCACATGGCGCTCTATACCTACGACAAGGATGAACCCGGCATTTCAAATTGCAGCGGAACATGCGCCCTGGTCTGGAAGCCGGCGATATTGGACACGGGTGTGGAACTGGGGGAAAGCTACTCTTTGATCGAACGCGACGATGGCAGAATGCAGGCTGCCTTTCGCGGGATGCCGTTGTATCTGTACGCGGGCGATCGGAAACCCGGCGACATCACGGGCGACGGCGTGGACGGTGTGTGGCGCCTGGCACGGCCCTGAGAGTGTCAGTCTGAGCCAGCAATGGGCGTGCCCCCGAGGGCCTGGGCCGGATTGTCGGGGCAGCGCGCGCCCGATCATGGCCTTGGCTCCATGGGAAATGGGGATTTTGGGCAACAACCTTCAATTTACTTCGGTGGTTCAAGTTATTGTGTGTCAAATCGCTCCGGAGGATATCGCACCCTGAGGCCAGTAGAAACAAGTGGATTGGGATTGATCATGGTAAAGGGTGCGGGCAGACGAGAGTTTCTGGCGATGGCATGTGCTGCGGCAGTGTTCCCGGCGAGTGGCGCAATTGCGCATCCTTTCACGTTGCCGGAAAAATTCCTTCCGCAACTGGTCAACACCAGGCGCAGCGATTGGCTGCCCGGCGAAGTCCACGTGACTCCCGATGATTTCTTTCTGTACTACATGTTGGAAAACGGAATGGCGATCCGATACGGCGTTGGTGTTGGGCGTGCGCGTCTGTATACGCCGGGCGTGTTTACCGTGAACCGGAAGGCCGAGTGGCCTCGGTGGCGCCCGACGAACGCGATGATCCGCCGGGAACCAGAAGTTTATGCAAAATTCGCCGATGGCGTGGCGGGCGGACCGTCCAATCCGCTTGGTGCCCGGGCGCTGTATCTGTACGACGACGAAGGCCATGATACCTATCTGCGCATCCACGGAACCAACAAGCCCAGCACGATTGGGACCGCCGTGTCGAACGGATGTGCCAGGCTGACCAACGAGCATATCAAGGATCTTTACCCAAGGGTCGAGATCGGCGCCCGCGTGTACCTGTATCCGAAATCCGGCGCGGCCTGACGGGTTCCCGCCCCTTGGGCATGCCACGCCAGTGCGAAAGTGATCCAGTAAGCGTAAAGCGCCTTGTTGTCGTGACGCTCGGGCGATCAGGTTCGCCGGAACAATTCAGCTGAGAGGTCAGGCCAGCCCGCCATAAAGGCGATTGCAATACTGTGGCCCTCGGCCTCGTCCGAATAGCCGCGAATTTTGCCCGGGCTGTCGCAAGCGTTCCGCCAAAAACCTGACTCAGTGGATTCTGGCGGAGCGTGCGAAACGCTGGTTTCTTTCGCGGCGCCCCCCTTTGTTCCTGCCTCGGGATCAAGGCCGCACGTTTTGGGCAGGTCGGGGGGGAGCGGCAAGGATGTGTGGTCAGGCTCCTTAGATTTGCGGAAATTTCCCCGACAATCCAAAGCCCGCATCCGCCATCAGGGCCGCGAAGTGAATGAACAGGTACCACAGGGACAGCCTGAAATAACCGCGCTCGACAGAGTATCTGTCTGTTTCGGCGGCGTGTTCATCGCGCCGTGCGATGCGGACCGCGCCCCGCAGGAATGCCAGGTTGAGCGACAGCGTTGCCAGCGCATAGATCGGCCCTCCGATCCCGGTAAACAGCGGCAGCGGCGCAATCAGGGCAAGCGCAAAGGTGTAGCCAAGGATATGCCGCCGGGTCACCGCGCGACCGTGGGTCACGGTCAGCATCGGCACGCCGGCACGATCGTAATCGTCGCGCATGAACAGCGCCAGCGACCAGAAATGCGGTGGTGTCCAGAACAGGATCAGCGCGAACAGAGACAGGCTCGCCAGTGTAACGTCACCGGTTGCCGCCGCCCAGCCGATCATTGGCGGAAGCGCACCGGCGGCGCCGCCGATCACGATATTTTGCGGGGTTCGGCGTTTCAGCCAGATCGTGTAGATCACTGCGTAGAAAAAGATGGTGAACGCCAGCAACGCGCCCGCAAGGACATTGGTCGCCACCGTGAGCGCAATGACGGAGAGTATCGATAGGGACAGCCCGAGAAACATCGCCGCACGGCCCGAAACCTGCCCCATCGGAACCGGACGCGCGCGGGTGCGCCGCATCCTTATGTCGATATCGGCATCCCACCACATGTTCAGGGCGCCGGCGGCACCGGCCCCCAGAGCGATCAGCGCCACGGCCAGCATGGCAAGAGCAAGCGGCGGGCGCTGTGGCGCAATCACCAGTCCCACGGCAGCGGTAAACACAACCAGCGACATCACCCGTGGTTTCAGTAGCAGCACATAAGGCTTCGTGCGCTGGCTTGCGAGCCTGCCGACACGGGCAATCAGGGCCCTATCTTGCATTTTTCGTTCTCCTCCCTCTCGTTGGATCGGCCGGGGTCATTTGGCCCCGGCCCTGGTTTGCGCACCCTTACATCTTCATCGCGGCGCCAGGTGTGGCGACCTGGCCCATCATGCCCATCTGCATGTGGTAGGGCACCATGCACATGAACATCCACGATCCTGACTTGGCGATCTGCGCGACAAAGGTAATCTCGTCATCGGGCAGCATCAGCGCCTTTTCAAACAGCGCCTCGTGCTCAAGAAGGTTCCAGTCGGCGCGTTTCGCGCGATAGTTGATGGCCTGCATCTGCGCCATTGTCATGAACATGAACTCGTGAAGCACGTTGCCGTCATTTCGCACCGTGAACTTGACGCGCTCACCCTCCTTCACGTCGACGGTGAGGTCCGAGAAGGTCCATTCGGACATCGACAGCGTGATCTCACGATCATATTCACCGTCGTCCGAGATCAGGAAGCCGGCCATTTTCTGGGCCATGGCCGCCTCGGCCTCTTCATCCCCCATTTCGCCTTGATCCGAAGCCATGTTCATGCCGGAGCCTTGGTCCGAAGCCATGTTCATGCCGGAGCCATCCGTGCTCATGTCCATTCCCGGCATACTGCCCATTTCAGCCATGGCTTCTTCAAGATACTCCTCATCCTCAGCAGGTGTTTCAAAGACATCGTGCTCAAGTTCAGGGTTTGCCACCATATTGCCTTTGGGAATGACGCCTTCCTCCCGAAGACGTGTCACTTCGGCCATTTGCGGCGTTGCCTGAACGGTGGGAGGTTGCTGGACCACGATAAACCATCCGGTGCCGCCCAGAAGAACGAGCCCGAGAAGCAGAAAGAATCTAAGTACCATTTTGGTATCTCCCTTTTATTCGGCCGGAGCCGGCGCAGCCGCGGGGCTGTCGTCCGAAATGGCCCAGGGATCGCCTGTCGCGGCCTTGCCACGGCTTGCGCTCCACATGAAATTGAACACGAACAGGATAAAGCCAAGCCCGATCAGATAGGCCCCGCCTGTCAGGATCAACTGCGGCATCGCCCATTCCTTCAACGGCAGGTAATCCACCACCCAGCGCGGGAAATACGCATAGCCCAGCCAGTACATCATCGTCACCTTCACGAAGATGCCAATCTGCCAGAACCAGAAATGGGTGTTGCCCAGACCCTGGGAATACATCCGCCCGGTCATATACGGGTACAGGTAATAGACCCCTGCCATCGCCATGTTGGCCATGAAACCCACGAACATCGCGTGGAAATGCGCCGGCACAAAGTAGGTGTTGTGCACAAAGTCCGAGTCAGTGGCGATTTGCGCGTTCACATAGGCCGTTACCCCCCCGACCATCAAAAAGAAGATCGACGCGACGATGAACTTGAACGGCACCGCGCGTTTGGCCGAGGCCGGGATTGTGTCGAACCACAATGTCGCGATCCAGTTGAACACGTGCAACGTTGACGGCACAAAGATCAACAGCGTAAGGATCTGCGTCGCACGCCCGATCAAGCCGCTGACGGATTCGGCTGGCTGGAAGTGATGTGGATAAACCACGAAAGCCAGCACCGTCAGGATCGAAAACGCCGTGACCGCCGACCAGTAGCTCCAGATCGGGCGCCCCAGATAGCGCGGCAATAGCGTGTAAAGCACCGCAATGGCCGGCATCAGGGGAAGATAAACCGCCGGGTGCCCGTAGAACCAGAAGGTAAACATGAACGTCATGACGTTGCCGCCACGGGCCGGATCATAGACGGCAGACCACTGCATCCAGTCGGTGAACATGAAGACAGCCACCAGGCCCAGCGCCGGAGTCGAGCCGATCAGAAGGATGCCTTCCGACACCGCGCCCCAGCCCATCAAGGGCAGTTTCCGCCAGCCGGTCTTCTTCGCGGCGGCCAGGCCGTTACGCAGCAGCACCATCCCGGCAAGGAACTCCGAGATCGCCACCAGCAGCACAGCCAGGAATCCCAACCCCAGAAGCGGCCCGCCTACCCGCAGCGACATCGGCGGATAGAAAGTCCAGGTGAAATCCGGACGCGAGATGATCAGGAGCACCGCCGCGACAACCAGTGTCCACCAGCTCCACTGGGCGCCCTTGGCCCACAACAGCCCGTCCATGCCCAAAACCTTGGGCATCATGAAATACATCACCGACACCACCAGTGGAATGATGAAGCCAAAGACCATGAACATCCCGTGAAGTGTCATCAGCGACATGTATGGCCGTGCGTCGAAAAACTGGATGTCGGGCATCGCCAGTTCTGTACGGAACAGTAACGCCATCAGACCGCCAAGGCCCAGCATCACGATCGATGTCAGCATCCCCTTGATTGCGATATGCCGGTAGTCGTGGGAAAACAGGAGTGTTTTCAGGCTCATCGTGCCGATGTGATCCTCGGGTTCCCAATGAGGCGTTTCGCCCATTCTTACAGTGTCATGCGGGCTGGCCATCATGCATCTCCCTTCGCACTAAAGTTGGTCGCAATCATGCCTCTTCTCCTTCAACCACAAGCCATGCCTTCATTTGCGCGTGTCCGACACCGCAGTAGTTCAGGCATTGGATGAGGTACTTTCCCGGTTCCCTGGGCGCCGTGATCCACAGGTCACGTTCCACCCCCGGATCGAACTCGGCCGTTATGCCCACGGCGGGGATATTGAAGCCGTGAATCACGTCATTGGCGAAGATGCGGAACAGCACCTTTTCGCCCGGTTTCACCACCGCGGCGTTGCGGCTGATCTCGTCCTCGTCGGTGAGAAATGCGAACCCCCACTGAAAGGCCACCACCTTGATGACCCGATCAAAATTGTCGCCTTCGCGCGCTTCCCCCTCAGCGTCAACGAACCCGGCCTTGGCGATTTCGCCCTGATACTGTTTGTACATGGCCGTGCTTTCCCGGTCGGCGTACCAGACCATCAGAACCAGAAGCCCGACGAACAGGAACTCCATCCGGTATTTGAGCTTCCATCTCGCGGGCAGGTACAACGCCGCGAAAAGCGCCGCGATCCCCAGCCCGAGTACGATAAAGACAAGGGCCATCATCGTGGCCGTGTAGCCGCTTGCCCCAAGTGCGTTTTCCATTGAATTCTCCTCCCCCCGCCCGGCGACAGAACATGCTGTGCCAAGGGCAGGTCCCTGTTTTTGGAATTGTCAGAATGCGTCAGCGAGTCCGCGCCTGCCCGAGCAGGCAATCGGGCCGCCTTTGCGAAGACAGCCTATGTGTCAGCTTCGCGGTGGTTCTGGCGGGGGAGAGAGAACCGGACCTGCCGGCGGAAGATCGGCCGGGAAATCCAGTGCCAGACCGGATGCGTCGTGGGGCAGGAGCACATCGCAACCTGCCTTGTCGGCGCAGGCACAGCAGGACCGTGTCGCGAAACTTCTGGAGATTGCGGCAATCTCCTTTTCCGGAAGCGCCATCAGAATCGTGTCTGGTGTGGTTCGGCGCATTTCGGTTCCGTTCATGGAACCGGCGGGGTGCGCGCGCCCCATTCCGACTGCCGACAAGGTCATCAGGCAGAGCAGAAAAATGTTTACAAAAGATAGTCTTCCGTTCCCCATGAGTCCTTTTATTACGCAACTTTTTGAAAAATTGCAACAAAATTGCGCGCCCACCCCAGGCCAGGCGCGTGTTGACCTGCCAAAGCCTGGCCAGAAGGGGAGAGGCGGCGGAATGCGAACCTCTCTGAGGACGCGTCACCCGTACGTGCCTCGCGCTTGGTCCAAGGCGTGTTGCAAGGGGGCGTTCAGGCGGGGGGAAGGGTGACAGGCGGGCGCGCGTCCGGCTGCCCGGGTGCTTGCAGCGGGTCGGGCAGATCGCGGGCGTCGGTGGCGATATAGTCGCGTGTGAGCGGCAGGCTGTCGATCCGATGCGCGAGCTGAATCTGGAACACCACCAGCCCGTTGTGGCGGAAGCCCGCCTCGCAGGCGGCGAGATAGAATTCCCACATGCGGCAGAACCGTTCGTCATAGAGCGCCGCCGCCGCGTCGCGCCGTGCCATGAACCGCGTCCGCCACGCCCTGAGCGTTTCCGCGTAGTGCAGCCGCAGCACCTCGAGATCGGTGATCACCAGCCCGGCGCGTTCGATCGCCGGGGCAATTTCGGAAAGCGTCGGAATATAGCCGCCGGGAAAGATATACTTGGCGATCCAGGGATGCGGCGCGGCGGGAGTGCCGGTGCTGGCGATGGTGTGGACAAGCGCCACGCCGTCTTCTTTCAGAAGGGCCGCGAGCCTGGCGAAATATTCGCGGTAGTGCCCGGCGCCCAGATGTTCGAACATGCCCACCGACACGATCCGGTCGAAAGTTTCGGTCTGGTGCCGGTAGTCGCGCAGTTCGAAACGGGCGCGCTGGTCCAGGCCCTCGCGCGTGGCAAGGGCGCTGGCGTATTTCTGTTGTTCGATGGAGAGAGTGACCCCGGTCACATCCACCTGGGCGGCGCGCGCCAGATACATTCCCAGCCCCCCCCAGCCTGATCCGATGTCGAGCACCGTTTGACCGGGCGACAATCGCAGTTTGGCTGCAATGTGGCGCATCTTCTGTGCCTGAGCGGTTTCCAGACTGTCCAGCGGCGTTTTGAAATAGGCGCAGGAATATTGCCGTTCGCGGTCAAGAAAGAGATCGTAAAGCGCGTCGCCCAGATCGTAGTGATGCGCCACGTTCTTTTGTGCGCGCCCAACCGGATTGTGCATCAGCAGCCGCCGGACGGCCATTCGCAACCTGTGATGCACCCGGCGCGGCCAGGGGCCCGGCCGCTGACCAAGGTTGGACATGCAAAGGGCGAGAAAATCATAAAGATCCCCCCGCTCCACCGTCAGCGTCCCCTCCATCCAGGCCTCGCCCAGGGCGAGGTCGGGGTTCAGTGCGATCCGCCGCAGCGTTGCCCAATCGTGAATGGCGATGGTGCTGTGCGGCGCGCCATGCCCGTAACGGCGGACAGCGCCATCCGGCAGGCGGATCGCCAGAGTGCCCTTTCGCAGCATCGAGCGTAACGCGCGGTCAAGAAGCCAAAGCGCCACCGGGGCGCGGCGACCGGGATCGGCCTGTTCGATGATCGGTTGGTGTTTCATGCCAGTTCCCCCCGTTTCCTGTTTGACTGCGACATGGCTGGCTGGCTGTGGTCGCCGTGTCGGCACCAGACACAATCGCAGCTCTCATGGTTGCAACTTGGATCGGCGAGCGGTGTTCGGTAGCGTCTGAGCGCGACGGGCAGAGCCAACCGTTTGAGCCATGACAGCCGGTAGACCCGATGCAGAAGGTCACCCGCGTCGCGCCTTTCCAGCCTGTCCGTGGCAAACCCCATTCCCGTTTCGCCCGCGAGGTTAAAGACCCAGCGGTTGACGATTCCCGCCCTGAGCGCCGGCCCCAGTTCCGCCTGCCAAAGGGTCGTGTAATCGGCGCCCGAAAGCAGGCTTTGTGCCGCCAGAACACCCGATCGGATGGCATGGCGCATCCCGAAGCCCGCGAGCGCGTCCTGAAACCCGGCATGTTCGCCAATCACCGGATGACCGCCTTGCAGGGCCGTTCTGGGCAGGCGTATGTTGCCGTAGCCGCCGAAGGCGCGCGGGTTGTGCATCCTCAGGGCGGCGTGGGCGCGAAAGAATTCTTCCGTTGCGGCGACATGTTTGGCCTGGTCGCGAAACTTGGTGAACATGCAGCTTGCGACCGTGCCGCGCCCGTTCCTGACCAGCAGATAGGCGTAACCGCCCGGCGCGAGATCCTGTCCAAGCGCCAGCCAGGCCCCATCGGCCATATCGGTCTCAAAGACATGTCCCGCCGCGATTACATCGGCCTCTCGCGGCCCCGTGGCCAGAACGCCGGCCCCGTCAAAATCCTGTACCCGGTCGCCAAATCGGATTTCGACGCCGGCGGCACGGGCCTGTGCCAGAAGCGCGCGATCCAGCGTGCCCGCGCCCGGTCCGCGGCGGACGAGATAGAACAGGGGCCGCCGCCCGCGCACCCGGTGGTGGTGGCCGGTGGGGTCGAAAACAATGCCCCGGTCAAACGCGTGATGTTCGAAATCGGCGGTGATGCCGGCAACGGCCAGTTCGTCCAGAACGTCGGTGCCGCGCGTCCAGTTTTCCAGCCCCTGGAAATCGTCGTGAAACCGGTGGCCCACAACCTCTTTCCACTCACGGACCACCACACTGGCGCCACCGCGCGCGAGCACGATCGCGCAGGCGAGGCCCGCAGGCCCGGCGCCGACAATCGTGATCTTCGCGTCTTGGGTCAAAGCGTGGTTCCTTTCGGGAAAGGCAAAGCGCAGGTCTTGGGCGGTTGCCTGGGTCGGAGATCAGGGCGCTTAGAGAGGTGGCCTTGGGGTGAATGATTTTGGAGTTCCTTGGGGGCGGTGGACACGGACCTCGGCCATGCGGCGAGTCGAAAGGGTTGCGCCATGGGCCAGGATTGCCAATCCAATAACGGCTCCGGTCAGCAAGATCGCCATTTTCATCTCCTCTTCAAACCTGGGGCGGATATGCCCGAACGTTTGGGGAGTGGACGCCGCGAAACCGGACGCATTACACCGGCCGGCAAGTTTTTGCCGCCGCGGCCCCTTTGCGGCGGCGGGCGGGATGGTGTCTCACCAATGTCTCAGGCAGGGAATGCGAGCGCGAAAAAGCGCGCGGCGCGCGACCGTTTCACCGGTCAGCAATATCGCCGGGAAGACGCGACAGGCGCCCGGAGCCTCGGGGGTGCCGACGGGGTGAGCGATGGTCCAGGCCCGCCAGGCACCCCTGAGCGCGTCAACGCCCTATCACGTGACCGGGCCGCGCGGAGGGGCGTGTCAGGCAAACAGGACCGGGCATTCGCGCGCGCATTTGTTGCGCGCGATTATGTAGATCAGGTGCAATGTGCCAAGCCCGGCAAGAATGCAGAAGAAAGAGATATATGCGTAGCGCAGGAACAGTATGTCCACGATCACCACCGCGACAATGGTCAGGGCGAACCAGCGCATGTGCAAGTAGGTCGAGATTGCGGGCGGTGCGATGATCAGGAACAGGTAGATCACGTAGGTCAGCTCGCGTGGCATCAGGTAGTCCAGGATCATCGTGCCCTCATAGGCCAGCGAATCCCGGTTTACGGAAACGTCGATCCAGTCGGGATTGATCAGATGCGGCACATACAGCGCCAGACCAAAGGCCAACCCGCCCGCCGCCATTGCCAGCATCCATGGTTTGCGGCGGCTGTGGGGCGGTTCAAGCACGTAGCTTGCCAGCGGAATCCAGAATGGCCACATGAACCAGGTGAAAAAGATGAACACCAGCGCCCCTGCCAATGTGGTCCCCGGATCGCCGGTGTTCACCCCCCACCAGACATTGCCCTCGGCGAATTGTTGAATTCCGGCGAAGACCGGCATCATTGCCACCGGAAGGTAGCGGCGATTGATCGCCCAGGCCCTGGAAACGGCATAGCCGCCGCCTGCTAGAAGTACCGCGCTCGCGGCGAAACTGACGGTCTGGGACAGGCACATGAGACGGGTCTCCGGGTCGTGTTCGTTGCTGGTACTGCCTTTGCTATCAGCAGGTTGGCGATGTGTCATCACCGTTTCCGAACTGATGTCGCGTCACCCGGCAGGGACCGCGAAGATCAGCACGAAGGCAAGGACAGTACCGATGGCGACGAATTTCATCCGTTCGCGGTTGTTGCGGCAGACAGACCAGGCCACGACACATTGCATCAGGTAATAAAAGGCGAAGGCCCGCGACGCGAGTGCAATGATGGTGAAGGTGGAGCCGGTCCAGGCCAGCGCCATGGCGGCCAGCCCCACCGCCAGATACCCCCAGCGCGGCGCGATCCGTCCTGAAGAGGCTTCGCGCAGATTGGCGGCGGCGGCGAGGGTATCTGCCACAGCGGCGGAAAATTGTGACAACGCTGCCGCGGCGATCAGCGGCACGGGCAACCAAAGCGCCACCGCGCCGGCCAGCGCGATCAGGCTGTTGTCATCATATTCACCGTTCAGGACCGGGACCACCGGCATCGCCAGGGTCACGAAAACCACATAGACCGACAGCGAGAAATACTGTGACCAGCGTGCGGCGCGGATCCGGGTTTGGGCATCGAATTGTCCGCCAAGATAGCGCGTGGTTTCGAAACCCTGCACGATAATCAGCGTGCCGGCGACAATGGTTGCCACCTGCCACGGGCTGCGGCCGGGCCACGCGATCGTGGCAAACCCGCCCGACCGGAACGCCTGATCCATATCGAACCAGGCAAACCCGGCCAAAAGTATACCCAGAATCGCCAGCGTCAGGTACAGCGCCCAGCTTTCGAGCCGCTCCAGGGGATCAAGCCCGCCGAAAAGACCGATCACTGTAATCGCGCCGATCACGGCGCTTGTCATCAAGCTCTTGTTGAACTCGGTATCCAGCCCCAGCCCGGTCAGCACGAAGGCCGACAGGATATGCACATAGAGGCAAATGGAGATGACATAGGCACCGACAAGCGCGACATCCGATACCCGCTCGAAAATCACAGTAAGCCGCTTTTCGCCGGTCTCGAGCACCGGTTCGGCACAGACAATGTTGTGGCGTACGATGGCGCCGACCCCGAACGCCACCAGGGCCACGGCAATCATCGCCAACGGTGCCCAGGAACCAACCGCGCTGGCCAGCACCGGAACCACCACAAGAAACCCGCTGCCAAAGATCGAGGCGAGCGGTGTGCTCATTGCCGACAAGTTCCGGGCGGCCCTGGCCGGTGCCAGACCGGGGAACCCGGATTTGCTGTCGTGACCTGACGCCAATGTGCTTTCTCCTGCCTGAAAGTGGCAGCGGCTGGTTTGTACCCGATTTCCGCCTGCACCAAGGCTAGCGACATGCGGAGCGGGTCGCAATGTTACCTTCCGCCCGGGTTTCCGCGACCCTTTCCCCCGGGAATCAGGGAGACGGGTGGGCATTACCTGATCCGCGCCAGGCGTTGACACAAGCGCATGGAGACGCTGGAAACCGGTGCGGAAAAAGTGCTACACGGCGGCTTTGATGATCCATACCGTGGCGCAGGACAGATCAGCGGACCCGCAGCGAGCGAAGGCAAGAGACATGTCGAATTCAGAAAACCAATTAAAAACAGGGTTTTGCGAAATTCGACACGCGTCCCGCCTGTCTGTTGCCCCGATGATGGACTGGACGGACCGGCATTGCCGATACTTGCACAGGCTGATGTCGAAGCAGGCATTGCTGTACACCGAGATGGTGACGGCTCCGGCGTTGGTGCGGGGTGGGGCGGTGCATTTGCTGGCGTATAACCCCGAGGAGCATCCGGTTGCCTTGCAGCTGGGGGGGAGCGATCCCAAGGAACTGGCGGCGGCGGCCCGGATGGGGGCGGAGGCGGGCTATGACGAGATCAACCTGAATGTGGGCTGTCCGTCGGACCGGGTGCAGTCGGGGACGTTCGGCGCGGTGCTGATGAAATCGCCCGGACTGGTGGCGGATTGCGTGGCGGAGATGGCGGCCGAATGCCCGGTGGAGGTGACGGTGAAATGCCGCATCGGGGTGGATGACCAGGAGCCGCGCGACCTGTTGCCGGCCTTTCTGGAAGCGGTGCGCGCGGCGGGGGTTCGCCGGGTCACGATCCATGCCCGCAAAGCCTGGCTTCGGGGGCTGAGCCCCAAGGAAAACAGGGATATTCCGCCCCTTGACTATCCGCTGGTGCACGCGATGAAGGCCGAATTCGCGGACATGCATATTTCGGTCAATGGCGGGATCATGTCGCTGGATGAAGCCATGGTGCATCTGGCGCAGGGGCTGGACGGAGTAATGATCGGGCGCGCGGCATATCACACGCCGGCGGACGTTCTCTTGCAGGCGGATCGGCGTGTTTTCGGGGTGGATCGCGAAACCGACCCGGTGGCGGTGGTGCGCGACATGCTGCCCTATATCGAGCGGCATCTGGTGGCGGGCGGCAAGCTTGGCCAGGTGACGCGGCATATGCTGGGGCTGTTTGCCGGGCAGCCTGGTGCGCGCGCCTGGCGGCGGCACCTGTCGGAGAATGCCACGCGGCCCGGCGCGGGGCCGGACGTGGTGCGCGCGGCGCTGGAATTCGTGCAGCCAAAGGCCGCCTGAGCGATTCGAAGGTTAACGGCCCT
This sequence comes from Thiosulfatihalobacter marinus, assembly GCF_016019955.1. GTDB lineage: Bacteria > Pseudomonadota > Alphaproteobacteria > Rhodobacterales > Rhodobacteraceae > Shimia > Shimia marinus_A. Next base: position 88,960 of record NZ_JAECRZ010000013.1, on the reverse strand, counting down.
GTTTTGCAGGGTTTTGCGCATCGGCGGCACGTCGGTATTACGTCGGTATTGCATCGGTTTGGGCGGCTGACGGACCGGGATGAACAGGGCGCGCGTTGCATTTTTTCGCGCGGTGGCGGTGGCGCCGGGCGGGGCACGGGGATTGCGCAGCCCTGAGATTGGGGGTTAGATCGCGGCGCGCGATACGAGGACCATCCCAATGCCGGCCGAGACCACTCTTTTGATCCAGATGCTGTTTCTGCTGTTGGGAATTGGCGCCTTTGCGGGCGTGCTTGCGGGGCTTTTGGGGGTGGGCGGCGGCATTGTTCTGGTGCCGGCGTTTTTCTACACGTTCCGGGCGCTGGGCTATGGCGGGCCGCAGCTGATGCAGATCTGTCTGGCGACCTCGCTGGCGACGATCATCGTGACCTCGGTGCGTTCGGTTCTGAGCCACAACCGGAAGGGCGCGGTGGATTGGGAGATCCTGCGCGGCTGGGCACCGGGAATTGCGGTGGGCGCCATTCTTGGCGTGTTGGTGGCGGCCAATCTGCGATCGGTCACGTTGCAGTTCGTGTTCGGGGTGCTGGGGCTGGTGATCGGGGCCTATCTGGGACTGGGCCGGGCGGACTGGCGGCTGGGCCAGGCCATGCCCGGGGGGATCGTGCGGCGGGTGCTGAGCACGGTCATGGGGTTCATGTCGGTATTGATGGGGATTGGCGGGGGCAGTTTTGGCGTGCCGGTCATGAGCCTTTACAACACCCCCATTCACCGGGCGGTGGCGACGGCGGCGGGGTTTGGTGTGCTGATCGCGGTGCCGTCGGTGATCGGGTTCCTGTTTCTTGAGATCGATCCGGCCTATCGCCCGCCCTTTACGGTGGGCGCGGTCAATCTGGTGGCCTTTGGCATCGTGATCGCGATGACGCTGCTGACCGCGCCGCTGGGGGTGAAGATCGCCCATGCGATGGACCCCAAACCGCTGAAGCGGGTGTTTGCGGTGTTTCTGACGCTGGTGGCGCTGAACATGCTGCGCAAGGCGCTGGGGTGGTAGCGGACTTCTTTCGGAAAAGCTGGGCGGCGGTGCCGTTTGACGCGAAAGTGCTCAATTGGGCGCGGCGCGCGCGGGCCGAGGGCGACCAGGCGGTGCGCGACCCGGCGCTGGCGCGGTGGTGGGTGTGCCGCGATACCTGGTTCGTGGGCGTGGATGCGCTGCCCAATGACGTGCACGGGGCGTTTGTCGGCGGTGAGCCGCTTGGCGGTGCCCCGAAAAGGGCCATCGAGGCCCTGTTCGGGGCATGGGCACCGCTGCATCGTGGACAGCTTTCGGTGGTGCGGCCCGGGTATCCGCAACCGCGCGAGGGCGAAAGCGACGCGGCATTTGGCTATCGGCTGAAACGGGATGCGGCACATGTGGACGGGATCAAGGCCGCCGGGGCGGATCGGCGTCGGCGGATCGACGAGCGCCACGCGTGGATCCTGGGCCTGCCATTGACCCAAAACAGCCCCGGCGAAGCGCCGCTGGTGGTGTGGGAGGGCAGCCACGAGATCATCCGGGCGGCGCTGTTGGAAGCATTGGCGCCCCATGCGGAGGCGGATTGGGGCCGGGTGGATGTGACCGACGCCTATGTGGCGGCGCGGCGCAGGGTGTTTGACACCTGCCGCCGGGTGGCGGTGACGGCGGCACCCGGCGCGGGCTATGTGCTGCATCGCCTGGCGGTGCATGGGGTGGCCCCGTGGGTGGCTCCGTGGGGCGCGCCGGGGCCCGGGCAGCCGGGTGAGTCGGCCACGCGGATGGTGGCGTATTTCCGGCCGAATTGGGCCGGGGACATGCGCGCCTGGCTGACGGCGCCCTGAATATCGATCCTATTGTCCCGGCGCCGGAAACGGGTGGTTCGCAGGCGGGAACACTGTCCCTGCTGGGGAAACGCTGAGCGCAAATCCCTGAGAATCGGGCAAAAATGTGTTAACTTTTGGGCCGCTGCCATTTTTCGAGGTATTTTGTGATGTTGACCGCGTTGATGTTGTTGGGTCCGGCCCTGTTGGCCTGGGGGTTGTTCGAAGTTTTCGATGACGACGATGAGTCCGGGAATTCGGGTGATCCGCAGGGCGAAATGGTTGTTGGCGGTTCGGCTGACGATGACCTGATGGGAACGGGCAACGCCGATACGATCAGTGGCGATGATGGCGCCGACACGCTGTCCGGTGGCGGGGGAGATGACGCGCTGGATGGTGGTGCAGGCGATGACAGCATCGAGGGCGGCACCGGCGATGACGAGATCCTGGCCGGCGACGGCGATGATACGGTGCGGGCCGGCAATGGCGACGATTTCGTCAACGGTCAGGCGGGTGACGACGTGTTGCGCGGCGGTGATGGTGGCGACGAGTTGCGCGGCGGCACCGGGGATGACGACATCGAGGGCGGCGCCAACGAGGACAGCCTGCGCGGGGGTGTGGGGGATGACACGCTGTTGGGCCAGGAGGGTGACGACACGATCGATGGCGGCACCGGAGAAGACGTGATCAAGGGCGGGTACGGCAATGACGTGCTTTATGGGATCGAGGACGGAACCGATGACGGCATGTACGGGCCGACCGATCAGTCCGACCCGGACACGCTGAAGGGCGGGAACGGCGATGACATGCTGTATCTGGGTTCGGAGGACTGGGCCGAGGGCGGCGCGGGCGAGGATACGTTCGTGATCGGGCCGTGGGTGGCGGAATTCTCCAGCCCCTGGATTTCAGACTATTCGCCCGATGAAGACCAATTGCTGGTGATGGTGCCCACCGGGGACGACGGCGAAGTTTCGGTGGCCGAAGACCCGGACAACCCCGGCGTTGCGCTGGTGCTGTTTGCGAATGATATCATCGCGCGGGTCGAGGGAGCCTATCCGGACCTTTCGGCCGACGACATCGAAGTGATGGAGAGCGACGACGTGGTGGCGGCGACATGATGGAATTCGCGATTGTTCTTGGACTGCTGTTCTGTCTGTTCGCGATCCGGGTGAGCGCCGTGATGACAGAGGTCAGGTCGCTGGAGCGCAGAATTTACGGCGAGGCGGATCAGCCGCGCGCCTGACGGGCGGCGCGCCCGCCGCGCCGCTTTTTCAGGCGCGGGGCGCGGGAAGGCAGATCGGCCATGATCGCGTGGCGTTCGGTGGCGTCCATTTTCGACCAGCGGGTGATCTCGTCTATCGAGCGCAGGCAGCCGGTGCAGATGCGTTCCCGCGGGTGCACGACGCAGACCTGCACGCAGGGGCTTTCGATTTCGTCGCGTTTCCAGACGCTGTCCTTGTTCGTCCGATCCTTGCTCATCGCGAGTTCCTGATATGGCTGAGGCGATCCAGCACACCCTGGAGGATATAGGATGCGGCGACATGGTCGATCACCTCGGCGCGACGCTTTCGCGACGTATCCGCCTCCAGCAGCGCCCGTTCGGCGGCGACGGTGGACAGGCGCTCGTCCCAGAAACCGATGGGAATGGCGGTCAGCGGCGCCAGGTTGCGGGCGAAGGCGCGGGTGGACTGGCAGCGCGGGCCCTCGGACCCGTCCATGTTGCGGGGCAGGCCAAGGACGACGCCGCCGATCGAGCGCTGGTCGATAATCGCGATCAGGCGGGCGGCATCCACGCCGAATTTCTTGCGTTTGACGGTTTCCAGTGGTGTCGCCACCGACTGAAAGCTGTCGGACACGGCCACGCCGATGGTCTTGGTGCCAAGATCCAGTCCCATGAGCGCCTGCATCGGTGGCAGGGCAGCGGCCAGTTCATCGATGGTTTCGAAGATCGGCGCGCGGTTCATCGATCAAGCACCCCGGCGCGTTCGGCGGCATCGCGCAGGACGGCAAGCGCGTCGGGCGCCCCGGCATAGGCCGATTGCGCCCCGGCCCAGGCAGAGGCGGCGCGGTCGGTTTCGCCCAGCACGCCATGGGCGGTGATCAGGCGCGCCCATTCCTGGGGTGTGCCGCCCTGGGTGGCGAGCCGGTTGGCAAGGTTTTCGACCATGTCGCGGATCATCGCCTGCCGGTCGCCGGCCTCCATGTCGCTGGCGGCGTCCATGTCCAGGGTGGTCGGGCCGGGCAGGCCGGTATCGGCGGTGGCCGGGGGGGTGGGGGATGTGTATTCGACACCGGCAAACCAGGCGAGATCCTTGATCTGCGAGCGGATGGCGGCATTCCAGGGCGCGTCGGGCGGGCTGTCGCGCAGCACATCTTGCCAGATGCGGAAGGTCATGTCGGGGCGGTCGTTTTGCAGCATCAGCAGCCCCCAGAAATACCGCGCGAGCGGGTCTTGCGGCTTCAGCTCAAGCGCGCGCCGCAACGCTTCCTGCGCTTCGGGCGAGACCGGGCCTTGGGCGGCGGAAATCATCATGTTGGCCAGGATCGTGTAATCCAGCGCAGAGGCGTATTTGCCCTTGAGGCGGATCACCTTGACCTGGGCCTGATAGGCGGCGCGGAAATTGCCCAGAGATTCCTCGTTCTGGGCCAGCAGTTCGAGGCCCTGCACGTCTTCGGGGTTTGCGGCCACCTTGTCGCGCAGCTGGTCCATCAATTCCATGAATTCTGGCGACGGCGTGATCGGCGGCGCGGACGGCAAGCGGGCTTCGAGCTCGGCCTGGGAGGGGCGGTTGTCCAGGCGGTCCTGGGCCTGGGCAAGACGCTCTTGCAAGGGTTTGTCGCCGTAGCCGGGCGCACCCAGAAGCCAGTAGCCCAGCAGGCTGCCGCCCAGCAGAACCACGATCAGAGCCACGATCAACCAGGGGCCGGTGCGCGCGTCGTCACCACCGGATTGCGACCGGGCATTGATCTGGGCATCGGCGGCGAGGATACGGCGCGAAATTTCGGTGCGGATGCGTTCGGCATCGCCGTCGTTGATCAGGCCACGGGCCAGTTCCCGGTCCACCTCCTTTAGCTGGTCGCGATAGACCTGGAGGTCGAACGCGGCGGGGTGTTCTTCGGTATCGCGCCGCCGCAGGACGGCGCGGGCGAGGATGGCAAAGGCAACCAGGGCGAGCGCGCTTGCGGTAATCCAGAATATCATGATGCCTCCTGATCCTGCCCCTTCATTTACAGGCGGGCGCGACCGGGCAAAAGGGCAAATCGCCGTGACCCGGCCACATGTCGCAACCGGGCGGGAAACCGGCGGTTTGAACCGGGTGTGCGCGGCGCGCGCGGTTCAATAGACTGGGCAGAGCTGTCATCGAAACGGAATCACTGCCCATGCGACGTTATTCAGCCTTTGCCATCGCCCGAGAGGCGGCGCGGTTTCATACCGGATGGGAGCGCGCCTGGCGTTCGCCCGAGCCGAAGAAGAAATACGATGTGATCATCGTGGGCGCCGGGGGGCACGGGCTGGCCACCGCGTTTTATCTGGGCCGGAATTTCGGGATCACCAATGTGGCGATCATCGAGAAAGGCTGGCTGGGGGGCGGCAATACCGGGCGCAACACGACGATCATCCGGTCGAACTATCTCCAGGATCCCTCGGCGGCGATCTATGAAAAGGCGCGCTCGCTTTATGAGACCATGTCGCAGGATCTGAACTATAACGTCATGTTCTCTCCGCGCGGCGTGATCATGCTGGCGCAGACCGAAGCCGAGGTGCGCGGCTATCAGCGCACGGCCCATGCCAACGCATTGCAGGGTGTTTCGACCGAATTCATCGGGCCGGAGCGGGTGAAGGAGCTGGTGCCGATCATCAATATCGACGGGCCGCGCTATCCGGTGCTGGGCGGGCTGTGGCAGGAACGCGGTGGCACGGGGCGGCATGATGCGGTGGCCTGGGGCTATGCGCGGGCGTGTTCGGACATGGGGATGGACATCATCCAGAAATGCGAAGTGACCGGGGTGCGCCAGGCGGGCGGCAAGGTCGTTGGTGTGGACACCACCAGGGGCGCGATTGATTGCGACAAGCTGGGGCTGGTTGTTGCTGGCAACTCGGGCGATCTGGCCAATATGGCGGGGTTCCGGCTGCCGATGGAATCGGTGGCGTTGCAGGCGCTGGTCAGCGAGCCGATCAAGCCCTGCATGGATGTGGTGGTGATGGCCAACACGGTGCATGGCTATATGTCCCAGTCCGACAAGGGCGAGATGGTGATTGGCGGGGGCACGGACGGGTTCAACAACTACACCCAGCGCGGATCGTTCCATCATGTGGAAGAGACCGTGCGGGCGCTGGTCGAGACCTTTCCGATTATTTCAAGGCTGAAGATGCTGCGCCAATGGGGCGGGATCGTGGATGTGACCGGGGACCGCTCTCCTGTCATTGGCAAGACGCCTTTGGGGAACTGTTTCATTAACGCGGGCTGGGGCACGGGCGGGTTCAAGGCCATTCCGGGCGGCGGCTGGGCCACGGCGGAGCTGATCGCCAAGGGCGAGCCGGGGCCGCTGTGTGCGGAGTTCGGGATGGAACGGTTTATCGAAGGGCGGTTCATTGATGAGTCTGTGGCTGCGGGGGTGGCGCATTGATGTTTGTCTGTCTCGCACATGGCCCGGCAACGCCGGGCAGCGCCCGCCCCTCCCCACGGGAGGGCGCTTTCAGCACCCATCCAGGGTCGGGCGCTGCCCTCACTTTTTCTTGGGAGTTTGCAACATGCTGATCCTTGAATGCCCCTATTGCGGCGTCACAGCCGAGGAAACCGAGCTTCATGCCGAGGGCGAGGCGCATCTCAAACGCTTTGGCCCCGGCTCGGATGACGCCGCTTTCGAAGGCTACCTGTTCATGCGCGAGAACCCCAAGGGCGTGCATTTCGAACGCTGGCGGCATTCCAATGGCTGCGGCAAGTTCTTTCACGCGGCGCGCTGCACCATGACGTTGCAGGTGTTTGGCACCTATCCGGCGCAGACGCTGGAGCCGCCTCAGGACATCAGGGACAGGATTTCAGCCGTCTATCCCGGCTGGCGCTGGAGGGATTTCGCATGAGCACACGTCTGGCCAAGGGTGGCGCCTATCTGAACCGCCAAAAACAGGTGCGCTTTAGCTTTAACGGCAAGCAGTTCACCGGGTATGAAGGCGATACGCTGGCCTCGGCGTTGTTGGCCAACGATCAGGTGATGATGGGGCGGTCGTTCAAGTATCACCGTCCGCGCGGTGTGGTTGCCAGCGGGGCGGAAGAGCCCAACGCGCTGGTCAATCTGGGGCAGGGCGGCAAGTTCGAACCGAACCAGAGGGCGACCACGACCGAGGTTTTCGACGGTCTGGCCTGCACCAGCCAGAATCATTGGCCGTCGCTGGAGTTTGATATCGGGGTGGTCAACAACTATGCCGCGCGGTTCCTGCCGGCCGGGTTCTATTACAAGACCTTCATGGCGCCGCGCGCGGCGTGGAAGCATGTATTCGAACCGATCGTGCGCCAGTCGGCGGGGCTGGGCAAGGTGCCAAGGGACCGTGACGCGGACCGTTACGAGCATTTCTATGCGTTTTATGACGTGGTGGTGATCGGTGGCGGGAGTGCCGGGTTGCAGGCGGCGCTGGCGGCGGGATCGGCGGGTGCGAAAGTGCTGGCGATGGAGCAGACCGCGCATCTGGGCGGTCGGGCGCGCATTGATGGCGGCGAGATTGACGGGATGCCGGTGGAGGCCTGGGTGGCCGGGGCGGCCGAAAAGCTGGCGGCGATGCCCAATGTCACGCTGCGGCGGCGCATGATGGGCGCGGGGGTTTATGACCACGGCTATGTGCTGGGCTATGAGCGGGTGACGGATCACGCGCCCGAAACCGCCGGCCCGCGCCATCGGTTGTGGCGTATTCGCGCGAAACAGATCGTGACGGCGACCGGCGCGATCGAGCGGCCGCTGAGCTTTGCCGGCAATGACGTGCCCGGCGTGATGCTGGCCGGGGCGGTGCGCGATTACGTGACGGGCTGGGGCGTGTCGCCGGGCGATCGCACGGTGGTTGTGACCAACAATGACGACGCCTATCGCACGGCGATCGCGCTCAAGGGCGCCGGGCTGGACGTGCCGGTGATCCTGGATGCGCGCGGCGCGGGCGGCGGGGCGCTGGCCGAAGAGGCGCGCGCGCTGGGCATCCGCATCGAAAACGGCAAGGGCATTGCAAAGGTCAGGGGCGGCAAGCGCGTGACCGGCGTGGCGATCTGTACGCAGGCCGGGGAAGGCAGCGTGCTGGAAGAGATCGCCTGTGACGCGGTGGCGATGTCGGGGGGCTGGTCGCCGGTGGTGCATCTGTGGTCGCATTGCGGTGGCAAGCTGATCTGGGACGAAGCGCAGGCGCATTTCCGCCCTGATCCCGCACGCGCCCCGACAAGCCATGACGGCAAGCCTTTCGTGATCCCGGCGGGCAGCGCGAACGGACCGCTGGACCTGGCCGGGGTCATCGCCGACGCCCATGCGGCGGGGCTTGCGGCGGCCAGGGCGGTTGGATGCGCGCCGCTGGATTGCCCGCTGCCCGAGGTGGCACCGCAGCCCGAGGCGGCGCTGGAGCCGGTCTGGCTGATGCCGCAGGGGGCGGGGCCGAAGCTGCGCATGAAGGCGTGGCTGGATTACCAGAATGACGTGAAGGTGTCGGATGTGCGGCTGGCCGCGCAGGAGGGCTATGAAAGCGTCGAGCACACCAAGCGCTATACCACGCTGGGCATGGCGACGGATCAGGGCAAGCTGAGCAATATCAACGGTCTGGCCACGCTGGCCGGGCAGTTGAACGCGCCGATCCCGGCGGTGGGCACAACCACGTTCCGCCCGCCTTATACGCCGATCTCGTTCGGTGCGATTGCCGGGGAAGCGCGCGATGCGGTGTTCCAGCCGCTGCGGCGCACGCCCATCCATGACTGGCACGAGGCGCAGGGCGCGTTTTTCGAGCCGGTCGGCCATTGGCGCCGCCCCTATTGCTTCCCGCGCGAGGGCGAAAGCCATGCGGCCGCGGTCAAGCGGGAAATCCTGCAAACCCGGAATTCGGTGGGCCTGCTGGATGCGTCCACACTGGGCAAGATCATTGTGAAAGGCCCCGATGCGGGGCGGTTCATGGACATGCTGTACACCAACATGATGTCGACCCTGAAACCGGGCAAATGCCGCTATGGGCTGATGTGTTCGGAAAACGGGTTCCTGATTGACGACGGCGTGGTGGCGCGGATCGACGAGGAGACGTTCCTGTGTCACACCACCACCGGCGGGGCCGAGCGTATTCACGGCTGGATGGAAGACTGGCTGCAATGCGAATGGTGGGATTGGAACGTCTATACCGCCAATGTCACCGAGCAGTTTGCCCAGATCGCCATTGTCGGGCCGAATGCACGCAAGGTGCTGCAAAAGCTGGGCGGCATGGATGTGGGCAAGGAGGCGCTGGCCTTTATGGAGTGGAAAGACGGCAGGCTGGGTGAATTTGACGCGCGGGCCTACCGGATTTCGTTCTCGGGCGAGCTGTCTTACGAGATTGCCGTGCCCGCCAGCCAGGGGCGTGCGTTCTGGGACGCGCTGCTGACGGCGGGCGAAGAGTATGGCATCGCGCCCTATGGGACCGAGGCGCTGCATGTGATGCGCGCCGAGAAAGGGTTCATCATGATCGGCGACGAAACCGACGGCACGGTGATCCCGCAGGATCTGGGGCTGAACTGGGCGATTTCGAAGAAGAAGGAAGATTTCCTGGGCAAGCGCGCGCAGGAACGCCGGCATATGAGCGATCCTGACCGCTGGAAGCTGGTCGGGCTGGACACGCTGGATGGGTCTGTCATTCCCGATGGGGCCTATGCGATTGCCGCCGGGGAAAACGCCAATGGGCAGCGCAACACGCAAGGGCGCGTGACCTCGACCTATTATTCGCCGACGCTGGACCGGGGCATCGCCATGGGGCTGGTGCATCGCGGCCCCGAGCGTATGGGCGAGGTGATCGAGTTCAACAAGGTGGATGGCGGCACCGTCATGGCGCGGATCGTCGATCCGGTGTTCTTTGACAAGGACGGGGAGAAACAGAATGTCTGAGGCTGTGAGCGCCCTGCAAGGGGCTGTGTCCGAGGGGTTTGCCCGGGTCAAGGAAACCGGGCTGAGAGGCATGATCACGCTGCGTTGCGATCTGGCGTCCGGGGCGCTGGCCAAGGCCCTGAAGGCTGTGCTTGGCGCCAAGGTGCCGGGGCAGCGCCGGATCGTGGACGGCGCGGGCGGGCGCGTGGCGTGGATGTCGCCCGACGAGCTGTTGATCCTGTGCGCCCATGACAGGGCACAGGCGATGGTGGGCGAACTGGCCGCGGCGCTGGGCCGCGAGCACGCGCTGGTTGTGAATGTGTCGGATGCGCGCGCGGTGTTCGCCGTCAGCGGCACTGGCGCGCGGGAGGTTCTGGCCAAGCTGGCGCCCGTGGATCTGTCGGACGAGGCGTTTCAACCGGGAGAAATCCGGCGCACACGGCTGGCGCAGGTGCCGGCGGCGTTCTGGATCAATCAGGATGGCCGGTTCGAGATTGTCTGTTTCCGGTCCGTCGCGCAGTATGTCTTTGATATACTGAAAGTTTCGGCGGAGCCGGGGGGCGAGATAGGGGTGTTGACCTGAGCCGCACCCGGCGAACAGGGCGGTATTTATTGTCGCAACCCCACGAATTTGGGGTTGACGCTAAATAGAGACAGATTAGGGTGTGCTCAACGTAAAGGTGAGCACGCCCTTTTGTGTTTTCCAGAGCGCGATCGGGTATGCCGTGGGGCGGTTTTTTGATCGCGGCACGCGGGTGATTGAAAGTCGGGAGTGACGGGGCAATGCCGGTTTCCACCAAAGTAGTGTTGCGTCTTTTGGCGCTGGTTTTCGTATTGGGTTTTCTGATCTATGCCGCGCCCGGCGGCGAGGTTTTCCAGGGTCCGCAGGCCGGGACACTGGACGCGGGCGCGCAAGACTGAGCCAGGCTGTCCATGTCCTGACCCATTGTCGACCGGTGCGCATGTCCACATGATTGTGTCTTGATTTTCCGGGTTGTCCGCCGTTTGCTGAGTTGCGGGCAACGGTATTCATGTGCCCGATTTTGAATTGGAGTGGTTCATGAGACGTATTTTATCTGTTGGCGCAGCCTTGCTGGCCGGATCGCAGGCTTTTGCCGAAAGCTGGGTTTGTGACTTTCCCAAAGCCTCGGATGATGACTGGCTGCGCAAGCAGGTGACAATCGAGGTAAGCGGTAGCGAAGCGATGGTGTCGGATTCGCTGATCCAGCAGGTGAATGGCGGGCCGGTCAAGGCGTCGCGCGTGACCAACGACGACACGCATCTGAAAGTGTCCTGGCAGTTGTACGAAGTGACGCTGGAATATGGTTCGGCCGCCAAGCTGAACTATGCGGTTGTCTATCGCAAGAACAGCGACCGCGCGTCGTTCAGCCTGTCGGCGCCCACACTGCGCGACGTGCGCGGTGGCCGTTATGTCAGCGGCAAGGGCGGGACCGAAGGCAAGTGCCGCCAGCGGTAAAGCTATTTGCCGGATGGGATGCAGAAAGGCAGGGGTTGCCCCTTGACCTTGGCGTCTGGACGCGCACATGTGAGACACAGTGATCAACGCAAGAAAATCCGAGAAGGAGCGCGAACATGGCTTTTCAACTTCCCGATCTTCCCTATGCGCATGATGCCCTTGCCGACAAAGGCATGAGCGCCGAAACGCTGGAATATCACCACGATCTGCACCACAAGGCCTATGTCGATAACGGCAACAAGCTGATTGCCGGGACCGAGTGGGACGGCAAGTCGATGGAAGAGATCATCACCGGCACCTATGACGCCGGCGCCGTTGCCCAGAACGGCATTTTCAACAATATCAGCCAGTTGTGGAACCACAATCAGTTCTGGGAAATGATGGGCCCGGGCGCGTCGGCGATGCCGGGCGAGTTGGAGAAGGCGCTGGTGGAAAGCTTTGGGTCGGTGGACGGGTTCAAGTCGCAGTTTGCCGCCGCAGGTGCGGGGCAGTTCGGCTCGGGCTGGTGCTGGCTGGTGAAGAACGCGGACGGTTCGCTGGCCGTGACCAAGACGGAAAACGGTGTGAACCCGTTGTGTTTCGGGCAGACGGCGCTGTTGGGCTGTGATGTGTGGGAACATTCCTATTACATCGATTTCCGCAACAAGCGGCCGGCCTATCTGGACAATTTCCTGAACAACCTGGTGAACTGGGAGAATGTCGCCAGCCGGATGTAAGCGGCGCGACAATGACAATTTGGCAAGGCCCGCCGGGAGCGATCCGGGCGGGCCTTTTGCGTGGGTGACGGGCATGGGGCACTTGCCAGTTGGCCGCGCGCCGCGTCATGCTGGGCAAAACGGAGGATGGCATGGCGCAGGAAGTGCAAAGCGGGCTGGTGGAGACGCATCTGTCCGGGGGGGTGTTGACCCTGACGCTGGGGGGCGGTGTGGCGCATGTATTGTCGGGTGCGATGATCGGCGCGCTGGACGGGGCGCTGGCGCGGGCGGCGGAGGCCAACGAGGTGCGCGTCGTGGTTTTGAACGCGCCGGGGCGCATTTTCTGCGCCGGGCATGACCTGAAGGAGATCGCCCGTTTTCGCGGCGATGCCGATCAGGGCGCGGCGCGGCTGACGGCGCTGTTTAGGGCCTGTTCGGCGATGATGCTGCGCCTTGCCACCTTGCCCCGGCCGACGATTGCGCGGGTCGAGGGCATTGCCACGGCGGCGGGGCTGCAACTGGTCGCGTCCTGCGACCTGGCCTTTGCCGGGCAGGCGGCCCGGTTCTGTCTGCCGGGGGTGAAGAATGGCGGGTTCTGCACCACTCCGGCGGTGGCCGTGGGGCGGCGGATCGGGCGCAATCATCTGATGGAACTGGCGTTGAGCGGCGATCCGGTGGATGCTCTTTGGGCGCATCGCACGGGGCTGGTGAATGCGGTGCTGCCCGAGGCGGCGCTGGCCGGGTATGTGGGGGAGTATGCGCAGCGTCTGGCCGGGCATCACGGACCGGCGTTGATCAGCGGCAAGCGCGCGCTGGATGCGCAGCTGGCATTGCCGCTGGAGGCGGCCTATGCCCATGCCACCGAGGTGATGGTGGGCCATTTCATGGACCCCGCGCGTATCGAGATCGAGCGGCGGGACTGGGGCGTCGGAGACGCCACCGGCTGACCGGCGCGTGGCGGGCTTAGCCGAACGCCCGGGCCAGTACCGTCTGGGCCTGGTCCAAGTCCTCGACCACATGGATGTAGTCGCGCAGGGAGGGCTCGGCGAAGCCCTGGTCGATCACGTGATCCAGCAGATCCACCAGCGGCGACCAGAACCCGTTGATGTTCATCAGCAGGATCGGTTTGCGGTGCAGGCCCAGCTGGCGCCAGGTGAGCACCTCGAAGAATTCATCCAGCGATCCGGCGCCGCCCGGCAGCACGACGATGGCGTCGCAGTTCATGAACATGACCTTTTTGCGCTCGTGCATGTTCTCGGTCACGATAAAGCGGCTGAGATCGGTCTTGCCCACTTCCAGCCGGAGCAGGTGGGTGGGGATCACGCCGAACGTCGTGCCGCCCGCGTCCTGGCAGGCATTGGCCACCGCGCCCATCAGCCCGACATCCCCCGCGCCATAGACAAGACGCCAGCCGTTTCCGGCGATCGCGCGTCCCAGCGCCGTCGCGGTGGCCTGAAAGGCGGGGTCGCGCCCCGAACGTGAGCCGCAAAAGACACAGATGGAATGCTCGGTCATGAATTTCCCCAATATGATCAAAGCTGTTTTGACCACCGTACCCTGTATTGATAAGGTCGCTCAACCTGACGTTGGCCGAATTCGGGGGATAATCGGCAATGAGCAAACTTGCATCCAGATTGAGTGGGAATGCGGGCCTGATCGGCGGCGCTGTTGTGTTGGGTGGGGTCGTGGTGGCGGTTTTGGTCAGCGGCATCCTGAAAGCCCCCGACGCGCCGGTTGCTCCGGTGGCTCAGACGCCGGTGGCGCGCGCCCCGGAGGCTGAGGCGCCCGCGACGGCTGCGCCGGAAGCGGCTGCGCCCGCCGAGGCGGCATCCCAGGGGGCGGCGACGGATTTGGGCGGGACAACACCGGACGCGCCCAAAGCGCCAGAGGCTGAGGCCATGGCAGAGGCCGAAGCCGCGCCCGAAACGCCAGAGCAACCTTCTGAAGACGCGACGCCGGTCGCGCCCGAAGTGGCGCAAGCCACGCCAGTGCCAGAGGCCGCACCCGTGGTTATGCCCGCGCAGGTCTCCCCGGATTTCGACGTGGTGCGCATCGACGCGGATGGCAATACGGTGATCGCCGGTCGCGCCGCGCCGGGGGCCGATCTGGGCATTCTGCTGGACGGGGCCGAGATCGCCCGCGTGCTTGCGGATTCCAGTGGCAAGTTCGCGGCGTTGCTGGAAATCGTGCCGAGTTCCGATCCGCGTGTGTTGACGCTGGTACAGTATCGGGATGTGGGGGATCTTCTGTCTGATGCCAGCGTGATCATTGCCCCGTCGATCCCCGCGCCGGTTGTGGTGGCCGAGGCAGACACGGGCACGACCGGGAGTGAAGAGGCGGTGGCGGTGGCCGAGGCCCCGGTGGATACCGGGGTTCAGACGGGAACCGTGGTTGAACCTGTGGCTGAAACCGCGAGTGGTGCGCAAAGCGACACTGCGAGCGAGTCCGTCCTGTCCGCTGAAGCGGAGGTTGGCGATGCCCTGACAGATACCGTGCCAGATACCCTGCCAGGTGCCGTGCCAGAGGTGCCCGGGACCGGGCAGGTTGAACAGAACGCTGAAGCTGTGACAGCGGCGACAGGGACCGGCGGGAATGGTGCCGCCATGGCGGACGCGCCCAAGGCGCAGGCGCCTGCCGAAGTGGCCGAAGACGGCATGGCCGTGACGCAGACCGGTACGGAAGCCGCGACGGTTGTGGCCGGGGGCGCGACAACCTCTCCGGCGGAGGTGGCGGCGGAAGCAGTGACAGAGGTGCCTGCAAAGGCCCCTGCCGTGCTTCTTTCGGATGCGGACGGGGTGCGTGTGGTGCAGCCCGCCGCGCCGGCGGACACCGCGCCCGAGGTGATGTCGAGCGTGGCGATTGACGCGATCAGCTATTCCAGCAGCGGCGAGGTGCGGATCGCCGGGCGGGGCCGCTCGAACGGATTTGTGCGGGTGTATCTGGACAATCGCGCGATCACCTCGTCACGGATCTCGGACGCGGGCCTGTGGGCCGCGGACCTGCCCGATATCGATACCGGGGTATACGCGTTGCGGGTGGACGAGGTGGACGCGGCGGGCAAAGTGACATCGCGGGTGGAAACGCCGTTCAAGCGTGAGGCGCGCCAGCAGGTGGCCGAGGCACAGCAATCACAGACCGCGCAGGCACCCGAGCAGGCCGCGCGCGCGGTGCGGGTGGTGACGGTGCAGCCGGGCTTTACCCTGTGGGCGATCGCGCGGGACAGGTATGGCGAGGGGCTGATGTATGTGCGTGTCTACGAGGCCAACCGGGACAAGATCCGCGACCCGGACCTGATCTATCCGGGGCAGGTGTTTACCGTACCGGAATAGCCGGATTTTGCAGCAAGGGTGGTAGTTTGCCGGGGCAGGGCTTAAGTCATGCGGACCAGCAACCGGGATTGGCAGCATGAGACAGTGGCATACGGCGTCGGCCGAGGAGCTTGCGCGCAACGAGCAACGTTCGGGGCTGCGCACGATCCGGCGGGTGGCGCCCTATCTGTGGCCCGAGGGGCAGGGTTGGGTCAAGACCCGCGTGGTGCTGGCATTGCTGGCGTTGCTGGCGTCCAAGATGATCGCAGTTGGCACGCCGATCCTGTACAAACAGGCGGTTGACGTTCTGGCGGGCGAAGGCGTGCCGGTGCTGGCTTTGGGGGCGGTGGGGCTGACCGTGGCCTATGGCATGGCGCGGCTGATGGCCAACGGGTTTCAACAATTGCGCGACGCGATTTTCGCCAAGGTGGCGCAGCGCGCGCTGCGCCGGCTGGCGCTGGAAACCTTTGAGCATATTCATCGCCTGTCGATGCGCTATCACATCACCCGCAAGACCGGCGGGCTGAGCCGGATCATCGAGCGGGGCGTGAAGGGGGTGGAATTCCTTTTGCGCTTTTTGCTGTTTTCCATCGGGCCGCTGGTGTTGGAACTCTTGATGATCGCTGTCATCCTGTTCTGGCTGTTTGATGTCTGGTACCTGGCTATCGTCGCGGGCACGATCGCAACCTATGTCTGGTTCACGTTCCGGGTAACGGAGTGGCGGGTGAAGCTGCGCCGCGAGATGAACGACCAGGACACGGATGCCAATCAAAAGGCCATTGACAGCCTGCTGAATTTCGAAACGGTCAAGTATTTCGGCGCGGAAAAGCGCGAGGCGGCCCGCTATGACGTGGCGATGAAAGGCTATGAGCGGGCGGCGATCAAGACCTCGTATTCGCTGGCATTCCTGAATTTCGGGCAATCGTTCCTGATCACGTCGGGGCTTGTTGTGGTGATGGTTCTGGCGGCGCTGGGCGTGGAAAACGGAACATTGACGGTGGGCGATTTCGTGATGGTGAATGCCTACATGATCCAGATCACGCTGCCGCTGAATTTCCTGGGCACGGTCTATCGCGAGATCCGCCAGAGCCTGGTGGATATGGGCGAGATGTTCGACCTGCTGGAACAGCCGACCGAAGTGGCGGACAAGGCCGATGCCCGGCCCCTGAAGGTTGTCGAGGGGCGGATCGAACTGGACAACGTGCAGTTCGGCTATGAGGCGGCGCGCCCGATCCTGAAAGGCGTGAGCCTGACGGTGGAGGGCGGCAGGACGGTGGCCATCGTGGGCGCGTCCGGGGCGGGCAAATCCACCATCGGGCGGCTGTTGTTCCGGTTTTACGATGTCACCGGGGGGGCGCTGCGCATCGACGGGCAGGATGTGCGTGATGTGACGCAGGACAGCCTGCACGATGCCATTGGCGTGGTGCCGCAGGACACGGTACTGTTCAACGATACGATCCGCTACAACATCGCCTATGGCCGCGACGGGGCCAGCCACGACGAGATCGTCGAAGCGGCGCAGGCGGCGCAAATCCATGATTTCATCCTGTCGCTGCCCGAAGGCTATGACACGATGGTGGGCGAACGCGGGCTGAAGCTGTCGGGGGGCGAAAAGCAGCGGGTGGGCATCGCGCGCACCCTGCTGAAAAACCCACCCTTGTTGTTGCTGGACGAGGCCACGTCGGCGCTGGATACCGAGACCGAGCGGGAGATCAAGGGCGCGCTGGCGCGGGCGGGGCAGGGGCGCACGGTGATCACCATCGCGCACCGCCTGTCCACGATTGCCGAGGCGGACCAGATTATCGTGCTGGAAAACGGGGTGATCGTCGAACGTGGCACCCATGGCGATTTGCTGGACAAGGCGGGGCGCTATGCGCAGCTTTGGGCGCGGCAGGCCTCGGACGAGGATGCAGAGGCGGCGTGATCCGCGCGCCTAAAACCATCGTCCGGCTTCAAACCTGAGGCAGGGACAGGGCGGGCCGCGGCGCAAGATATCCGTGTTTCGCGCGCTTTGCCAAAATCCGGTAAGTCTGGTTTTGGCGGAGCGCCTTAGCTGCCGGGGCCGAAGCGGCGGGGCAGGGTGCGTTCGGGTTCGGCCGGTTCGGCCGGTTCCGGGGCGAGGCTGGCGATCATCTCTTCGGCATAGCCCGTGACCTGACCGGCATAGGGTGACTGGGACAGCGCGATGGTGCCGATCTGGGCCACCAGGATCAGGTTGAGCAGGGTCTTGAAGGGCTGTTTGCGAGTCTTGTGGTTGTAGCGCCGCTGACCGGCCTTGGCGCCAAGGCTGCCACCCGCAAGGGCAAGGCCGAGAAGCGTGGCTTCGGACACGCGGCGTTTGTCGTTCATCGCCTGATGCTTGTCGACGCCGAATGCGGCGAAGGTCATCATGTTGATCAACAGGACGTAAAGACCGGCGAGCGTGATCAGGGCGGGCGCCTGGTATTGGGCAAAAAGAATTGGCAGAAAATCGGACATGGCACGGTCTTTGGGTTGTTGGGCTCGGGCACCGTGATGCACGCAAATTCGGGCGGAAATGCGGAATGGGGCGGGTGTTTTTCGGAAGGGCGGCGTGGCGGGGGCCTATTCTTCGGGTCGCCACCAATCCCTAGGTTTCATCCGCTTTGCGCGGTCTGATCGCTTGTCCCACCAGAGCGCCCAGCGGCGCCAGCGGCCAAGCGCAAGTTTGAGCCACAACCTGTTGCGGAAATTGGAAAAATCGCGGTTGAAGGGGCAGACCCTCATGCAGATCGCGCAATCGGATTGCAGCTTGGCCCAATAGCCGAAACAGGCGCTTGCGTCGGATGTCCATTTGCGCACGCCCCGGATGGCGGACATGTTGTCGGGTGCGCTTTCGGCGGGGGCGCCAAACGGCAATGCCCTGACCGGGCAGGCATCGGCGCATTCGCTGCACTGATTGCAGAACGCCGCCACGCCCAGTTTACGCGGCGCATCATGGGCAAGGGGCAGGTTGGTGAAGATCTTGGAAAACCGCAGGCGCGGACCGTATTCGGGGGTGATGACCATCTGGTTGCGGGCATATTCGCCAAGCCCGGCCTTGACCGCATAGGGGATCACCAGACCGGTGTCGTTCATCGAGGGCACTGCCTGATAACCGAGATTGCGGATATAGGCGGCCAGCTGAAGGACGATGGCGGCTTCGTGGCTGTATTCGCGCCCTGTCGCGGCCCCGGCCAGCGCCGAGGGGTAGGTGGCCACCAGATCCCTGTCCATCTGGTGGCCCAGAACGATAACCGAGGTCAGCCCCTCTGGCAGGTCGTGATCGGCCTCGGAGAAATCGCGTGTATCGACGCGCGCGGTATAGAGCCAGCGCGGATCGAAATCGGTGATCCCGGCCAGATCGCCGCCGAAAAACCGGGCAATGCGTTTGATCTCGGTCGCCATGGCGGTGGGGTTGTCGATGTCCTCGCGGGCCTCGGCCACGGGGGTGTCACAGGCGATCGGGGCCTGAAAGCCTTCGCGCCGGCCCTGTTCGGCGCTGCGGTTGGAGATGATGTCGGAAATCAGCCAGCTTGCATTGCGCAGGGCAAAGTCGCGCTGGCGAAACCCGTCGCCCTTGCGATAGCTGGCCTGCATCCGGTAGCTGGCAAAGAAGGCATCTGTCTGCCTGCTGCGCACCGAGGGGTCCCAGAAGGCGCGGGTGAAGATGTCATTGCGTTGCGAAAAGGGTTCGAATGCCCCGGTGGTTTCGATCCCGGCGGCGGCGTCGGTTTCGCCATAGCGGTCGCGCCACGCGGCGCGCTCGGTCTTGGTGGGGCCGGAATTGGATGGCCAGCTCATGAATATGCCTCCCCGTGGGAGAGACAAGATTTGAAAACCCCGGCGCTGTCAACGGGATGGCGCCGGGTTGTGGCCGCCGGTTATTCAGCGGCGCGCAGGGTGCCGGGGGCTGGTTTCGCGGGCGCGTCACGCTTTGCCGGTGGCGTGTCCTCATCCCACAGGATGACAGGTGCCTTGACCTTGCGGGCGGCCCGGCGAAGGGCCCAGTCCTGACCGGCGCGGCTGGTGCGGCCCAGTGACAGGCGGGCGAGCAGCCTCATCAGCCAGTTGAAATAGGTGCCCGCCCAGACCCGCAGCGCCAGCATGGAGGGCGTGAAGACCAGCGTCAGAACGGTTGCGATGCCCAGCCCGAACACCACAGCCGTGGCCAGCTGTTTCCACCACAGAGAGGTGGGGCTGTCGATGGAATAGCCGCCATTGATGAAGTCGAGCGAGAGCCCGAACATCATCGGGGCCAGGCCCGCCATGGTGGTGATCGTGGTCAGCAGCACCGGACGGATACGGCTTTGGGCGGTGCGCACGATCGCCTCGATCCGGGGCATGTATTGCGAATATTCCTGATAGGTGTCGATCAGAACGATATTGTTGTTCACCACGATCCCGGCCAGTGCGACGATGCCGGTGCCCGTCATGATGATCGAGAAGGCCTGATCCATCACCAGCATCCCGATCAGCACACCGGTGGTGGAGAGCACCACGGCCAGCAGCACAAGCACCGAGTTGTAAAAGCTGTTGAACTGGGCCAGCAGGATGATGAACATCAGGCCCAGCGCACCCAGGAAGGCCGATTGCAGAAAGGCCTGGCTTTCGGCCTGATCCTCTTCGTCGCCGGTCCATTCGAAATCGATACCCGGGCCGAACGGCCTGGTTTCCAGCCATTCGGTCAGGGTTGCGATGCGTTCATTGGCATTAAGAGGCTGGGCGGAGAATCCGCCAGCCTTCAACTCGGATTGCAACGACGGGTTTTCCCGCCACTCGTCAGTGGGCAGCACGCGCCGTTCACCGGTTTGAGCATTGGACAGGACAGTTAGCCCGGCGGCGACCCCGGCCTTGACATCGAAATAGCGGGTCTGGTCCACGCGGGTGATCTCGGCCAGTTTGGCCACCGGTTCACGGGTGACGAAATTGGAAAGCGGCACGAGGCCCTCGGCGGTGCGCACCTTGAGCGAGTCCAGCGTGGAGAGAACCCGGTCTTGTTCCGGCAGGCGCACGCGGATTTCAATTTCTTCTTCGGAACTGTCAACGCGCATCGTGTCAAGCAGGATGCCGCGTGTGACCAGCTGAACCATGGCCCCCACGGTGCGCACATCGGCGCCATAGCGGCCCGCCTGGGCGACATCCACGTTGATTTCCCAGTCGATGCCGGGCAGGGGCAGCGTGTCTTCGACATTGATCAGCCCCGGGGTGCTGTCCATTTTTTCGCGTGCCAGCGAGGCGGCGGAAAGCAGGTTTTCCCAATTGTCGCCCTTGAGCCGGAGATGCACCGGCTTGGCCGAGGCCGGGCCGCGCGAGGCGGCCAGGATCTCGATCTGCACGCCGGCCATCTGGTTCAGTTCGCTCTGCAATTCGTCCAGAACACGATCTCCGTCCCAGCGTTCGTCCTTGATGGCGCGGGTGACGGTATAGTTGATCAGAGGAATGGTGAACCAGGGTTCATAGGCATTCGGGCGATCCTCCCAGGGGATGGTTTCCAGCTGGATCTGGCCAATCGTGTCCTTGGGCGCCTGCGCGCCGCCGGTGTTCTGGTCAAGCCCGCCTTCACCGGCAAAGGAGAAGGCGGTTTTCACGCCGGGATGGGCCAGAACGATCTGTTCTGCCTGGGCCAGCAACGAATCCTTTTGCGACAGCGAAAGGTTGCCACGCCCACGTACGTAGACGATGGCCTGCTCTGGTTCGCTTTCGACAAAGAATTCGACACCCTTGTTGTTTTCGCCGAAATACCCGAATACCGCGACCACGAAAAAGACCACGGCGCCGATCGTGACCAGCGGCATGATCGGATTGCCCGCGATCAGCTTGATCAGCCAGCCGAACGGGGTAAGCCGGAACCCGGCCCTGATCGTCTTGCGGCGGCGCTGGATGCGTGCGGCGTCCAGGGTGATGGACGCGGCAAAGGCCCCGGCCAGGAACACCGCGAATCCGGGCAGCAGGCTGGCGGCGCCGCTCATGGGCGAGGTGCCGCCGAACAGGTAGCCCGGATTGAGCACCTGCATGGCGCCAAGGAAGATCAGGTAAAGCGACGGTGGCACGAGGATGGCGCGCACCAGCCAGGACAGGCGCGCGCGCAGCGTCTCGGAGGCGTTGTGGAACAGGCGCGACAGGCGCCCGGTGACGCCACCCATGACCGGCAGGTAGACCAGCGCCACCACCAGCGAGGCAGATAGCACGAAGATCAGCGTGACCGGCAGCATCCCCATGAATTCACCGGGGACACCGGGCCAGAACAGCATGGGCAGGAAGGCGCATAGCGTGGTCGCGGTGGAACTGACGATGGGCCAGAACATGCGCTTGGCCGCCTCGACATAGGCGTGCATCGGGCCGACGCCTTCGCGGATGCGTTTATCGGCATATTCCACCACAACAATAGCGCCGTCCACCAGCATCCCCACGGCGAGGATCAGGCCGAACATGACAATGTTGGAGATCGTTACGCCCATCGCCGCCAGCAGCGCAAAACAGAGCAGGAACGAGGTGGGAATGGCAAAGCCCACAAGCAGCGCGGCGCGGGTGCCAAGCGCGGCCAGCACCACGATCATCACCAGAGCGATCGCCGTCAGAACCGAGCCTTCGAGCTGGCTGACCATCGAGCCGACAACGCGGCTCTGGTCATTCGACGTGCCCAGATCGACGGCGGTGCGCAGTTCTTCGGGCCATTCGGACCGGGCTTCGGCCACCACCTGTTTGACCTGTTCAGCGGTGTCGATCAGGTTGAACCCCTTGCGCTTGACCACTTGCAGCGCGACGGTGTTCTCGCCGTTGAACCGCGCGGTTCCGGCACGGTCTTCGAAGGTGAGGTTGATTTCGGCAAGGTCGCCCAGCGTGACGACGCGGTCGCCATTGGTCTTGACGGGCAGGTTGTAGACATCGCGTGGCTGATCGAAGGACGAGGGAATCTTGACCGCGAAGGTGCCTTGGGCACTTTCGATTTCGCCGGCGGCAATCAGCTGGTTGTTGTTGACAACGACGCTGATCAATTCGGTTGCGGTGACGTTGTAGCTTTCCAGGCGCAGCGGGTCGATCACCACTTCGAGCATTTCGTCGCGATTGCCGGCGATGCCCGCTTCGAGGACCGCATCCATGGATTCCAGTTTGTCCTGCAAATCCTTGGCAATGCGGAACATGGTGCGTTCGGGCACCTGACCGGTCAGGTTGACGATGATGATGGGGAATTCGGAAAAGTTGATTTCGTTGATCGAGTATTTTTCAAAGCCTTCGGGGAACTTGCCCTCGGCGGTGTTCATCGCCTCGCGCACGTCCGCCATGACACGGGATTTGTCCCAGCCGAATTCGAACTCCAGGAAAATGCCAGCATAGCCTTCTGCCGCGGTGGCCGACATTTTGTCGAGCCCGTCGATATCGGCCAGTTCGGCCTCCATCGGTTTGACCAGCATGGTCTCGGAATCTTCGGCCGAAATGCCGGGGAAGGGGACCGACACGAACAGGCCGGGGATCTGGATGTCGGGTTCGCCTTCCTTGGGCAGGCTCCAATAGGCAAAGCCCCCCACGGCGATCGAGAGGACGATGAAGGCCAGAACCATTCGGGCCCGCTCGGCGGCCCAGTCGACGATACCGATCATCAGGCGGGCTCCTCAAAGACCGGAAGGACACGCACCCCTTCCTGGACATATTCCTGACCGATGACGATGATGTCGGCCCTGGCCGGCAGGCCTTCGACCCAGATGCCTTCGGGGGTATCGCGCACCAGCGTGACCGGGTTGAAGATCACGGTTTCGCTTTCGTCGACCAGCCGGACGCCCAGGGTGCCCTCGTCATTCAGCGTGAGGGCCGATTGCGGAATCAGATGGGCATTGGCGCCATCCGCGGAAATCGCGATTTCCGCCGTTTGACCGTCGCGGATCGCCAGGTTCGAATTGGGCACCGCGATCTCAACTCGGAAGGTGCGCGTCAGGGGATCCGCGGAGCGCGACAGGAACGTGACCTGCCCGGTGACCTGCTGGCCCGTGGTCAGGCGCGCCCCGGCCATGGCACCCGGCTTGACGCGGTTGATCTCGGTTTCGGGAACAAAGCCCACCACCTTGATCGGGTCGAGACGGATCACCGTGGCGCAGATGCTGCCGGGCTGCATCAGCGTACCGATCTCGGCGGTGTCGTCCTCCAGCAGCCCGTCGAACGGGGCCTTGATCGAGAGACGCTCGATTTCACGTTCTGCGGCAGCCACCAGCGCTTCGGCCGATTCGATCCCGGCCAGGCTGGATTCCAGCCCGGACTTGGCGGACTGGACCGCCGCTTCGGCCGCCCTCACCGCCGCCGCGGCCGACGCGACACGGGTTGTTGTGGCAAAGCCGCGCTCGGACAGTTTGCGCGCGGCGTTGTCGTTGATCAGGGCCTCTTCAAGCCGCGCATTGGCCTCGATCTGGGCCGCCTGGGCAGAGGGAATCCGGGCGGTGGCCTCGGCCAGACGCGCCTTGGCCTCGGCCAGCGCGGCCTCTCGCGTGCCCGGTTCCAGGCGGCAAAGCTCGTCGCCGTCTGTGATCCTGGTGCCGCGCCGCAGCGGTTGGGAAATGACGCGTGCCGTTGTCTCGGCGCGCATCTGAACCTGGCGGTCGGCTTCGGTCTGTCCGCGCAGCACAACTGCGCTGTCGATCATGCGGGCGGTGGAATGCATGGCCACGACCCGCACCCGGGCAGCGGCCTGGGCGGGATCGGCGGTGCCCTGGTTGTCCGGTACGGAGCCTGGCGCGGTGGCCCCGGTGGCCTCGGCGGCCACGGTGGTTTCGGGCCCTCCCGTGGCCAGACCCATAAACCGATCACGTTCGACCACGATCAGAAAAAGAAACACAGTCACCAGTATTGCGGTGAGCGCCGGAATCAATCGCATCAGTCACGTCCTTGTAAATCGCGCGTCACAGTTGCTGCGACATATGAGGCCACTACGCGGTGGAAACAAGTTCAGATGACATATTTCTGAACTGACCTGTTCAGATTATGCCTTTCGGCGGCCGGGTTCAAGCGAAGTTGTCACCGGTTTGCCACAGTACTTGGCAGTTCCCGAACAACGCGATAAGAGGAGGCAAATCATCGGGAGTACAGGCGTGAGCGATACAGACAGTTTCATCGAAGAGGTCACGGAGGAGGTACGCCGCGACCGGCTGTTTGCGATGATCCGCCGTTATGGCTGGATCGCGGTGGCCGTGATTGTTCTGGTCGTGGGCGGGGCGGCCTGGAACGAGTGGAACAAGGCGCAGCGGCGCGCCGTGGCCGAGGCAACCGGAGACGCGCTCCTGGCAGCGGTCGAGGCGAATGAAGACGCAGCGCGCATCGCGGCGCTCAAGGACGTGCAGGTTGGGTCTGACGGTGCGCGGATGGTGGCCGATTTCCTGCTGGCGAGTCATCTGCTGAGCGCGAACGACGCCGAGGCCGCCGCGGCGGCGCTGAACGACATTGTCACCCAAGGCGGCGAGATGCCCGAGATCTATCGCCAGATTGCCGCGTTCAAGGCGGTTCTGGCCCGTGGCTCCGACATGCCTGCCGCCGAGCGGCGTGTGGCATTGGAATCGATGGCCGCGCCGGGAATGCCGCTGGCGCTGTTGGCCCAGGAGCAGCTGGCGCTGGTGGATGTCGAGGAAGGCAATACCGAAGCGGCCCTGGAACGACTGAACGCGGTTGTGGCCGATGCAAATGCGTCAGCAGGCTTGCGTCAGCGGGCTTCTCAGTTGATTGTGTCCCTGGGCGGTACTGCATCCGCAATGACGGGTGACCTGTCCGGCCAATAAGAACAATCTGGTTGGGGGCCGGAGCAGTGAAAAGCAAGATCTGGATCATGGCGTTGGCGGGCTTGGCCCTTGTGGCGGCCTGCGCCGAAAAGGAACGCATCCTGCCCGGCAAGCGTGAGGATTTGCGCCCGGCCGCGGAAAAGGTGGAAAACACCGCGCCGGCGATTTCCCTGCCCGGACAAACCCGCAACGCGGACTGGACCCATCGGATCGGGACGCCCAAATACCGGGTGGCCAATGCGGCCCTGTCACCCAGGCCGGTGCTTGTCTGGTCGGCATCGATCGGCAAGGGCGAAAGCCGCAAGACCAGGGTCACCGCCGATCCGGTTGTGGCGCAGGGACGGATATACACGGTGGACGCCGAAAGCCAGCTGACCGCGACGGCGGCCAATGGCGCGACATTGTGGACCCGCGACCTGGCCACGGCGCGCGACAAGCCCGGCGAGGCCAGCACCGGCGGGATAGCCTATGCCGGGGGCAAGATTTTCGTGACCACGGGATTCGGCAGCCTGCGCGCCTTTGATGCGGCCACGGGCAGGGATCTGTGGGAACAGAAATTCCAGGCCGTCGGCAGCGGCACGCCGACGGTTTATGGCGATCTGGTCTATGCCGTGTCCGGTGACGCCACCGCCTGGGCGATCAATGTTGCCAATGGCAAGGTGGAATGGCAACTGGCGTCGCTTCCCGATGTGCAGAATGTGCAAAGCCCAGCCGCCCCGGCGGTGAACGAACGGCTGGTGGTGTTCCCATACGGGTCCGGTGAAGTGCAGGCGGCGTTCCGGCGCGGCGGAATCGGGCGCTGGAACGCGGCGGTGTCGGGGCAGCGCACGGGACGCGCGGCCAATACGGTGGCCGATATCTCGGGTGATCCGGTGATCGTGGGCAGCACGGTTTACGTGGCCAACCATTCGGGCCGGCTTGTGGCGATGAACGTGGGTACGGGCGACCGGTTGTGGACGGCGAGCGAAGGCGCGCTGAGCCCGGTTTTCCCGGCTGGCGGATCGCTGTTTCTGGTGAGCGAACGCAATCAGCTGATCCGGATGGACGCGCGCGACGGTACCGTGATCTGGGCCCAGGACCTGCCCTATTTCGTCAAGGACAAGCCGCGCAAGCAATCCACGCTGTTTTCCCATTACGGGCCGATCCTGGCCGGTGGACGGCTGGTAGTGGCCTCGTCGGACGGGCTTTTGCGGATGTTTGATCCCAAATCGGGCGCGTTGCTGTATTCCACGGAGATCCCCGATGGCGCGGCCACCAATCCGGTTGTGGCCAACGGTGTGCTGTACGTCGTCAGCCGCAAGGGGCAATTGCACGCTTTCCGTTGACGCCGAATTGGTATAACGAGGCGCCTTCGGACGTTTCGGAGTTTACGATCCATGAGTTTTTCGCTCGCCATTGTGGGGCGGCCCAATGTGGGCAAATCCACCCTGTTCAACCGTCTTGTCGGCAAGAAGCTGGCGCTGGTCGACAACCAGCCCGGCGTGACGCGCGATCTGCGCGAGGGCGAGGCGCGGCTGGGCGATCTGCGCTTTACCGTGATCGACACGGCGGGGCTGGAAGATGCGACCGACGACAGCCTTGAGGGCCGGATGCGCCGCCTGACGGAACGGGCGGTGGACATGGCCGATATCTGCCTGTTCATGATCGATGCCCGCGCCGGGGTGACTCCGGTGGACATGGTGTTTGCCGAGATCCTGCGCAAACGTTCGGCGCATGTGATCCTGGCCGCCAACAAGGGCGAGGGTTCGGCGGCGGATGCCGGCGTGATCGAAGCCTGGTCGCTGGGGCTGGGCGAACCGATCCGGCTGTCCGCCGAGCATGGCGAGGGGCTGAACGATCTTTATGCGCAGCTGATGCCGCTGGCGGATGGCTTTGCCAGCCGCGCCGAGGACGACGCGCCCGAGGTCGAGGTGGATGTCGACCTGGAGGACGAGGGCGACGAGCACGAAACCGAAGCGCCCTCGCAGCGGATCACGCCGTCGCGCCCGATGCAGATCGCCGTGGTGGGGCGTCCGAATGCGGGCAAGTCCACGCTGATCAACAAGATCGTCGGCGAGGACCGGCTGTTGACCGGCCCCGAGGCGGGGATCACGCGCGATGCGATTTCGCTGCGCAGCGATTGGAGTGGCACGCCGGTCCGGATTTTCGACACGGCCGGGATGCGCAAGAAGGCCAAGGTGCAGGATAAGCTGGAAAAGCTGTCGGTGTCCGACGGATTGCGGGCGGTCAAGTTTGCCGAGGTCGTGGTTGTGTTGCTGGATGCGGCGATTCCGTTCGAGCAACAGGATCTGCGGATTGCCGATCTGGCCGAGCGCGAGGGGCGCGCCGTGGTTGTGGCGGTCAACAAATGGGACATCGAAGACGAGAAACAGCAGAAGCTGCGCGATCTGAAGGAGGCGTTTGAACGCCTGTTGCCTCAATTGCGTGGTGCGCCGCTGATCACGGTGTCGGCCAAGACGGGACGCGGGCTGGACCGGCTGCATGAAGCGATCCTGCGAGCCTATGACATGTGGAACCGCCGCGTCAGTACCGCCCAGTTGAACCGCTGGCTCTCGGGGATGCTGGAACAGCACCCCCCGCCCGCGCCGCAAGGCAAGCGGATCAAGCTGCGCTACATGACCCAGGCCAAGACCCGCCCGCCAGGATTTGTGGTGATGTGTTCCCACCCGGACAAGATCCCGGAAAGCTATTCGCGCTACCTGGTGAACGGTTTGCGCGAGGATTTCGACATGCCGGGCACGCCGATCCGGCTGCATATGCGCGGGCAGGGGGACAAGAACCCCTACAAGGGGCGCAAGAAATCCACACCAAGCCGCCTGCGCAAGCATATCAAGGGGCGCGGCGCGCCCTGAAACGCGCTGATGTGCCTTGGGGTTTGGAAAGCGCGCAAATGTGGTTATATTCCCGGACGGGGCGTGATCCTTTCGCGTCCCTGTGACGTATTTGAACCATGAGCCGGCCTTCAAGGGCGGGCAGAACGCATTGAAGGAACCGGGGGCGTGGCGATGGAAATTCGCGAACGTTTGCAAAAATATACTGAAAAGGACGACCGGATCGCTGCGGCCAGCTTTTTTGGCTCATTTGGGGCGTATTTCCTGACATTGACCCTGGCGATCGCCAATGCCGACATCTGGGCCGTGCTGATCCCGATGATGATCCTGAACGGGTTTTGCGCCGTGCGGCTTTACGTGTTGCAGCATGACGCGGGCCATGCCTCGATGTTCAGATCACGCAAGCACAACGACTGGGCGGGTGAGGCGCTGTCGGTGGTGACTTTCGCGCCCTACGCGGCGATGCGCCACAATCACAACCTGCATCATGCGCATCTGGGCAATCTGGAACATCGCGAGACTGGCGAGATACACACTATGACCCTGCGCGAATGGAACGCGGCGGGGGTCTGGGAACGCCTTCAGTACCGGCTGTACCGAAATCCGTTCATCCTGATCCCGGCAGGCAGCCTGTTCACCTATTTCATCCGCTATCGCTGGCCCAAGAATGCACATGAGATGGCGGGCGGCGTGGTGCGTCACAATCTGATGATCCTGGCCTATATGGCTGTTCTATGGGGGCTGGCGGGCTGGACCGGGGTACTGATCTGGTTTCTCAGCTCTTTCTTTGGTGGCATGATCGGCGTGTTTATGGTGTATCTTCAGCACAATTTCGAAGACACATATTGGGACCGAAAGCCGGACCTGGATCCACGTCTGGCGGCACTTCAGGGGTCGTCCGCGCTGGATCTTGGGTGGTGGATGGATCTGGGATCCGCCAATATCGCCTATCACGATATCCACCATTTCAACGCCCGCATTCCGCATTATCGGCTGCGCAAGTGCCACCAGGAGATCCGCAGGGAATATGATCTGCCGGTGATCAAGTGGCCCGAGGCGCTACGCTCTTTCTCGCTGAAGCTGTGGGATGAGGATCAGGAACGGCTGGTGCCGTTTCCAAGGACGCAGGCCGGCCGCGCGACCGCCACACCAGCGATTTGATCAAACCCGGGGAGGGGGCGCCGCCCCCTCGGCCTTCGGCCTCACCCCCGGAGTATTTCGGGCAAAATGAAGCCAGGGCGGAGTCTCTTCATTTTGCCAAAAATACTCAAAAAGCAAGGCCGCGCCAAACGGAGCGGCCTTGGGAGTCGTGCAATGGGCAGCGGGTTTCAGATCAGGGTGCCATCTGCGGCGAGCGTGGTCTTGCCGCCCAGGTAGGAGGCGAGAACGCCCGGCAGGGCGACCGAGCCGTCGGCTTGCTGCCCGTTCTCCAGGACGGCGATCAGGCAGCGGCCAACGGCAAGGCCCGAGCCGTTCAATGTATGCACGAATTCCGGCTTGCCGCCTGAGTTTGGCTTGAACCGGGCGTTCATGCGCCGGGCCTGGAAGGCGCCGCAGACCGAGACCGAGCTGATCTCGCGGTATTTGCCCTGGCCGGGCAACCACACTTCGATATCGTGGGTGCGTTGCGCGCCAAAGCCCATGTCGCCTGTGCAAAGTACAACGGTGCGGTAGGGCAGGTTCAGTTTTTCGAGGATGCCCTGAGCACAGCCGGTCATGCGATCAAGTTCACTCTGGCTTTCATCGGGATGCGTTACCGAGACCATTTCCACTTTTTCGAACTGGTGCTGGCGCAGCATTCCGGCTGTGTCACGGCCTGCGCTGCCGGCTTCGGAGCGGAAGCATTGCGTATGGGCCACGTAGCGACGCGGCAGAGTGTTTTCCTCGATGGTGAGGCCGTTGACGATATTGGTCAGTGTGACCTCGGCGGTGGGCACGAGCCACCAGCCATTGGTGGTTTCGTAGGACTCCTCGCCGAATTTCGGCAACTGGCCGGTTCCGTACATCATTTCCGGCTTTACCAGGACCGGTGTCCAGGTTTCCGTCAGGCCATTTTCGTCGACATGGGTGTTGATCATGAACTGGGCCAGCGCGCGGTGGATACGGGCCACGGCGCCAGACAGCACGACGAACCGTGCGCCCGAGAGTTTGGCGGCGGTTTCAAAATCCATGCCGGGCAGGACACCGGGAAGCTGGTAATGTTCCAGCGCCGCAAAATCCATTTCGCGCGGGGTGCCCCAGCGGTGGATTTCCACGTTGTCGTCTTCGTTGGCGCCTTCGGGCACCTCGGGATTGGGCAGGTTGGGGATGCTCATGAGCAAATCGGTCAGTTGCCGGTCGTATCCCTTTGCGACCTCACGCATTGCCGCAACAATAGTCTTTTTGTCGGCGACGAGCGCGCGCAGACGCTCGAACTCGGCGTCGTCGCCACGCGCCTTTGCGGCACCTACTTCCTTGGCAGCTTTGTTTTGTTCGGCCTGGGATTCTTCGGCCAACTGAATATGCGTGCGGCGTTGCTCATCCAGGGCGAGGATTGACGACGACACGGCCTCGGTCCCGCTGCGGCGGGTCAGGGCGGCGTCAAAAGCGGCCGGGTTCTCGCGGATCGCCTTGATATCGTGCATCTCGTCAGTCCTTTTGATTGGGTGATTCACCGATGGCGCAGCTTATGCCGGATTTTTTGCCGGATCGTAAGCGGGGAGTGGCGTTTCCCGAAGTGCCGCTGTTTCCGGGCCATTGCGAGACATCGTTGAGACCTGATTGGCGAGGTGGCCGGACTTCGTTTTGGTCAGGCGTTTCCCGCCTTGCAACTGGTGCCAATGCCCCATAGGTTCCCCGCAACTTTCGAGGGGGGTGCCCCCGACAACACAAAGGACAACCGAAATGGATGCAATTGGCCAGTTTCTGCCGCTGATTTTGATCTTTGCGATCATGTATTTCCTGCTGATCCGCCCGCAGCAAAAAAAGGTGAAGGAACATCAGGGGATGGTCGAGGCGCTGCGACGGGGCGATCAGGTGGTTACGCAAGGTGGCGTGATCGGCAAGGTTGTGAAGGTCAAGGACGACGGTGAGATCGAAGTCGAGATTGCCGAGGGCGTCAAGGTGCGCGTGGTCAAGTCCACTGTCGCGCAGGTGCTGAGCAAGACCGAACCGGCCGCCAACAGCTAATATCAGGACAAGGCCGCGATCATGCTGCAAATCGACCTGTGGAAACGTGTCCTGATCTGGACCGTCTGTGCGTTGGGACTGCTACTGGCAATGCCGAACGTGTTTTATCAACGGGTCGAGGCGCGCAATGACGCGGTGGCCGCGATCGAGCTGGGGAATTCCGGCAACGGGCTGGAGGCCCAGGCGGCGATGTGGCCGTCTTTCCTGCCCTCGGGGCTGGTCAATCTTGGGCTGGACCTGCGTGGCGGCGCGCATCTTTTGGCCGAGGTGCAAGTTGCGGATGTGTATGAGAGCCGCATGAAATCCATGTGGCCGGAAATCCGCGACATGCTGCGTGAGGAGCGGGCGACGATCGGCACGATCCGCCTGCAACCTTCGCAAAACGATCAGTTGCGGATCAGGATTTCCAAACCCGAGCAGATTTCCCGCGCCGCCGCGCTGGTGCGCGGGCTGGCGCGTCCGGTGGCATCGCTGACCGGGGCGGGGCAGTCCGACATCGTGGTGTCCACCGAGGGCGACATTGTCGTGGTGGAACTTTCGGAGGCCGAAAAACTGGCCACCGACGAACGCACTGTGCAGCAGTCCCTGGAGATCATCCGGCGCCGGATCGACGAGGTTGGCACCCGCGAGCCCAATATTCAGCGTCAAGGGGCGGATCGGATTCTGATCCAGGTGCCGGGTATCGGGTCGGCGGCGGAACTGAAGGACATTATCGGCACCACGGCGCAGATGACCTTTCACCCTGTGGTGAGCCGGGGCAGTGACGGAGATGCCAATCCCGGAGTGGGCAACGACCTGTTGCCGGCGATTGACGAGGACGGTGTCTTTTACGTGGTGGAAAGCGCGCCGGTTGTGACGGGCGAGGAACTGGTGGACGCACAGCCCAGTTTTGATCAGAACGGACGGCCGGCAGTGTCGTTCCGGTTCAATCCGACAGGCGCGCGCAAGTTCGGCAACTACACGGCGGAAAATATCGGATCTCCGTTTGCGATTGTTCTGGATGGCGAGGTGATCAGCGCGCCGGTGATCCAGGCGCATATCGCGGGTGGCTCGGGTATCATCACCGGGCGGTTCACGGTTGAGGACAGTACCAACCTGGCGGTGTTGTTGCGCGCGGGCGCCTTGCCTGCCGGGCTGACCTTTCTGGAAGAGCGCACCATTGGGCCGGAACTGGGACAGGACAGCATCGAGGCGGGGCGGATCGCCAGTGTGGTCGCCTTTGTCGCCGTGCTGGTGTTCATGTTCCTGAGCTATGGCACGTTCGGCGTGTTCGCCAATATCGCGCTCATTCTTAATGTCGGGCTTATCTTTGGCCTGCTGAGCCTGATCGGCGCCACCCTGACCCTGCCTGGCATCGCGGGTATCGTTTTGACCATCGGTATGGCGGTGGATGCCAATGTGCTGGTGTTCGAGCGCATCCGCGAAGAGCTGAAATCGGCCAAGGGGCCGGCGCGGGCCATTGACCTGGGCTATGAAAAGGCGCTGAGTGCCATTCTGGACGCCAATATCACCACTTTCATCACTGCCGTGATCCTGTTTGCCGTGGGCTCTGGCCCGGTGCGCGGGTTTGCCATCACGCTGGGGCTGGGCATCCTGACCTCGGTCTTTACCGCGATCTTCGTGACGCGGTTGATGATCGTGATCTGGTTTGAACGCCGCCGTCCCAAGACAATCGAGGTTTAAGCCATGCGTCTGAGACTTGTACCCAAGGACACCAAGTGGGATTTCTTCAGCCGCCCCGTTCTGTGGCTGGGCATTTCCGGCGTGCTGATGGTGCTGGCGCTGGTCAGCTTTTTTCTTCAGGGGCTGAATTTCGGCATCGATTTCCGGGGCGGCACGACAATTCGAACCGAAAGCGCGCAACCTGTCGATGTCGCGGCGTATCGCGCGGCGATTCAGCCGCTGGACCTGGGAGATGTGACGATCACCGAGGTGTTCGATCCGACATATGGTGCGGATCAGAATGTCACGATGATCCGTATCCAGGCGCAGGAAGGCGCCGAATCGGTGTCGGCCGACATCATTCGCGATGTCGAGGCCGCGCTGCTGGAGATTGCACCGGATGTCAGCTTTGTGTCAGTGGAATCGGTGGGCCCGAAAGTGTCGGGCGAGTTGATCCAGACGGCGGTAATTGCCGTGCTTTTGGCAATCGCGGCGGTGCTGATCTATATCTGGCTACGGTTCGAATGGCAGTTTGCATTGGGCGCCGTCGCGGCGCTTGTGCATGACGTGGTGCTGACGATCGGGGTGTTTTCCGAGCTTCAGATCAAGTTCGACCTGGCGATCATCGCGGCGTTGCTGACCATCGTGGGCTATTCGCTGAACGATACGGTGGTGGTGTTCGACCGGGTGCGAGAGAACCTGCGCAAGTTCAAGAAGCTGAGCCTGAAAGAGGTCATGAACCTGTCGATCAACGAGACGCTGAGCCGGACGGTGATGACCTCGGTGACGACATTGCTGGCGTTGATTTCGCTGTTCGTGCTGGGCGGCGACGTGATCCGGGGCTTTGTCTTTGCAATGATCTGGGGCGTGATCGTGGGCACCTATTCGTCGGTCTTCATCGCGTCGGCCGTGTTGCTGAAACTGGGCGTCAAGCGGGACTGGTCGAAACCCTCCAACACCGCCGGAAACCAGTTCGCCGACATTGATGCCTGATCTTCTGAGCCAGGTGCTGGCCCTGCCTGGCCTGCCCTGGATCGTCGCGATCACCTTTGTCGCGGGCCTGGTCCGGGGATTTTCGGGCTTTGGCACGGCGATGATCTATCTGCCGGTGGCCGGCCAGTTTCTGCCGCCGGTCTGGGCCATTGTCACGTTGGGCATCATGGACATGGTCGGGCCGCTTCCCATTGTGCCGAGGGTCTGGAAGGACGCGCATCATCGTGACCTGGGGCGGCTGTTTGCCGGGGCGGCGGTGATGATGCCTGTGGGGGTGGCGGTTTTGCTGATCGTGGACCCGTCCGTGTTTCGGTATGGCGTGTCGCTTGTGGCGCTTGGCTTGCTGGCGGTCCTGTTGTCGGGCGCGCGGTATCGCGGCGATCTGCGGGCGCCGATGGTTTATGGGATTGGCGGCGCGTCCGGGTTCCTGGGCGGTGTCGTGGGAATGCCGGGCCCGCCGGTGATCCTTTTTTACATGGCCAGCCGCCACGGGGCGGCGGTGATCCGGGCCAATACGATGCTGTTCCTGATAGGCTATGACGTGATGATCCTGGGTGTGTTCTGGGTCAGGGGATTGCTGGTGGCACCGCCGATGATGCTGGGCCTGCTGCTGATCGTGCCGAATTTGCTGGGCAATATGGCCGGAGGTGCTATTTTCCGCCCTGAATACGAGAAGGCCTACCGGTTTGTCGCTTATGCGATCATCGCCATTTCGGCCGTTTCCGGGCTGCCATTCCTGTCCTGAAGGAGACTTTCCATGCAATTGACCGAGATGACGTTCAGCCAGGCCCAGCCAATTCAGAGCTATGGGCCGGGATTCTTTCGCATTGGCGGGCAGGTGATCGAGGGCGCGGCGCTGATCCACGCGGAGGGCGCGCAAAGCTGGGCCGGGGTGGACGCGGTGGAAACGGTACTGGCGATGAGGGACAAGATTGACGTTGTCCTGTTCGGCACCGGGCAGGCCATGGCGCCGGTTCCGGCGGTGTTTCGCTCTGCGCTGGAAGAGGCGGGGATCGGAGTGGAGCCGATGGCCTCGCCCCAGGCCTGCCGGACGTATAACGTGCTGGTCTCGGAAGGGCGGCGGGTGGCGGCGGCTCTATTACCGCTTTAGGCAGGTGCTGACGCTGGCCTGAACCAAAGGTCCGGTGTAAGATTCCCGAAAGCAACCCGGGAAGGGGCTATGAGCAGGTTTTTCAGATTTCTGGTGGCCATGGTCTGTGCCGTGCCGCTGGCCACGGCGGTGGCAGCGCAGGAT
The DNA here is from genome assembly GCF_016019955.1 of Thiosulfatihalobacter marinus. Lineage (GTDB taxonomy): Bacteria > Pseudomonadota > Alphaproteobacteria > Rhodobacterales > Rhodobacteraceae > Shimia > Shimia marinus_A. The sequence goes on along the minus strand of NZ_JAECRZ010000013.1, from coordinate 53,937 downwards.
TTTTCCGCGCTGGCGCGTGTGGACAAGGACAAGAGCGGATTTTCGGCCGGGTGGCGCGGCGCGGTGGTGCTGGAACTGGCGCTCAGCCAGGGGGTGCCGTGGCGGATGTTTCATCTGGATGCGCCGCGCCGCCTGGTGCTGGATTTCCGCGAGATCGACTGGGCGGATCTATTGGCCGAGGATTTTGGAAGCGCGGAAGGGATCGGCGGAATGCGGTTTGGCCAGTATCGGCCGGGCTGGAGCCGGATGGTGCTTGACCTGGACGCGCCGCTTTTGCCCGACGAGGCCGGGCTGAGCGTGGACGAGGCCAGCGGCAAGGCGGTGTTGACGCTGGTTTTGAAGCCGGTCGGGGTGACGGAGTTCGCGGCCCGGGCCGGGGCGCCGCGCGACCCGCGCTGGGATTTGCCGGAACCGGCGCCGGTGGCCACGCCGCGCGCGGCACGGCCCGATTGGGCCCCGACGATCGTGGTGATCGATCCGGGCCATGGCGGGATCGATCCGGGCGCCGAACGGGGCGGGTACCGGGAAAAGGACCTGATGCTGAGCTTTGCGCGCGAGGTGCGCGACACGTTGCGCCGGGCGGGGGGATTCGAGGTGGTGCTGACGCGCGATGCAGACGAGTTCGTATCGCTGGAGGGCCGTGTGGCCAGGGCGCACCAGGCGCAGGCGGATGTGTTCATTTCGCTGCATGCCGATGCGCTGAGCGAAGGCAATGCCAATGGCGCCACGGTCTATACCCTGTCGGATGAAGCCAGCGACGCGGCCTCGGCCACGCTGGCCGAACGGCATGACCGGGCGGATATCCTGTCCGGGGTCGATCTGTCGGGGGCCGATGACGAGGTCACGGATGTGCTTTTGGATCTGGCGCGGCTGGAGACGCAGCCGCGCACCGAGCGGCTGGCGGACGAGATCGTGGCCGCGCTGCGCGGGGCAACCGGTGCGCTGAACAACAAACCGCATCGCGAGGCCGCCTTTTCCGTGCTCAAGGCCGCGGACGTGCCGTCGATCCTGATCGAACTGGGGTTCATGTCCTCCAGCCGGGATCTGTCCAACCTGGAGGATCCGGGATGGCGCGCGGCCATGGCGGCCGGCATTCGCGACGGGCTCCTGGCCTGGACAATCGCGGACAAGGCCGTCAGGGGGCTTGTCCGTCAATAGGCGCCGTCTGCTTGAGCGAAGTCATTCCGCTGCGAAAGATGATCGGCTATCCTTGCGAGAGTGGTATCCGGTGAGAGGGTGGCATGTCTGGTTTGATTACACGCCGTGGGGTGGCGGCAGGGCTGGCGGCAAGCCTGGCCTTGCGTGCTGTGCCGTCGCTGGCAGGGCGGCGTACCCTGATCGAAATGTTCAAGGATCCGGGCTGTGACTGCTGCGGGGCGTGGGGCGACATCATGCGGCAGGCCGGGTTTGATGTGGCGGTTCAGGAGGTGGATTGGGACACGCTGGCGCGGTTCAAGTCGGTCAGCGGCGTGCCCGAACATCTGGTGGCCTGCCATACGTCGCGGGTTGAGGGCTATCTGATCGAGGGACATGTGCCTGTGGCGGATATCCAGCGGCTTTTGCGGGATCGGCCAACCGCGCTGGGACTGGCGGTGCCGGGAATGCCGGAAGGGTCGCCGGGTATGGGACCGCCGAGCGACGGTGAGGGGTTTGACGTGCTGCTTTTCGGACCGGGGTCGCGCGTGCGCGTGTTTGCGACCCATCCGCCGGCCTGACCCAGGACGTGATTCCATCGGGTTCGCAAGGCCCTGATGCTTGGCGAAAAGGCGCCAAACGGGCGGCGCATCGTGTTTTGACCCTGCCTGTCGGTGTATATATAGAGGGGGTCTGAGATACGGGCGTAGGGGGCACGACGCGTGCTGCGATTCATTCTTTCTTTCTTTGGGGCGCTGTTTACGCTTCTGACCATGGCCGTGGCCGTGATCGCGCTTTCGATTGGCGCGGTATTCTGGATTTACGGGCAGGAATTGCCCAGCCATGAAAGCCTGGCACAGTACAAGCCGCCCACGATTTCCAAGATCTATTCGGCAGAGGGCCGGATCATGGATGAATTCGCCAAGGAACGCCGCCTGTTCGTGCCCGCGGACGAAATCCCGGAGATCGTGAAACAGGCCTTCATTTCGGCCGAGGACAAGAATTTCTACCTGCACGCGGGCTATGACGCACGCGGTATCGCCGCCGCCGCCGTGGAGGCGGTGCGCACACGCGGGCAGACCGTGCGTGGTGCGTCGACCATCACGCAGCAGGTGATGAAGAATTTCCTGTTGTCCGGCGATCGCAAGATCGAACGCAAGATCAAGGAGATCATCCTGGCCACGCGGGTCGAGGAATCGTTGAGCAAGGATCAGATCCTGGAGCTTTATCTGAACGAGATCTTCCTGGGACAGAATTCCTATGGTGTGGCCGCCGCCGCGCAGACCTATTTTGACAAGAACCTGAGCCAGCTTGAACCGCATGAAGCCGCAACGCTGGCGTCGATGCCCAAGGCCCCGGGCAAATTCCATCCGGTGCGCAACAAGGAACGGGTATTGGACCGCCGCAATTTCGTGCTGCGCGAGATGTACGAGAACGGGTATATCACGCAGGCGGTCTATGAGAGCGAGCGGGAAAAGCCCTTGCGCTCGGTTCAGAACGGCGATTTCGAAAGCTACAAGTCGACGCTGCCGCCGCGCGATTATTTCTCCGATGAAATCCGCCGCCAGCTCAGTCAGGACTTTGGCGAACAGGAGTTCTTTACGGGCGGGATGACGGTGCGTGCCACGGTGGACCCGGACATGCAGCAGGTTGCGGCGCGCGCGCTGCGCCGGGCGCTGGAGAAATACGACCGGTCTCGAGGGGTTTGGCGCGGAACGGGGCTGAAGCTGGACCCGGAAACGTTGAGCGATGAAACCGTCTGGCGCGATGCGCTGGCGGATTTTGAGCTGCCGCGTGACGTGGACCTGGACGGTCAGTGGTATCCGGCGGTTGTGCTGGAGGTTGGCGCCAAGGATGCACGTGTCGGTATCGAAGGCGTTGGTGAGAGTGACGAAGGGCATTGGATTCCGGCCGGTGATGTCACCTGGGCGCGCAAGCAACTGGAAGGCGGGCAATTGGCGCGCAAGGCAAAGGTGGCTGGCGATCTGGTGGAGAAGGGCGACGTGGTTCTGGTACGCGCCATCACCCGGGACGACGACGGCGCCTTTGTGCGCTGGTCCCTGAGGCAGGTGCCCGAGGTGCAGGGCGGCTTTATGGCGATGGATGTGAACAATGGCCGTGTGATCGCCATGCAGGGCGGGTTCTCGTATCAGGATTCGGTATTCAACCGGGCAACCCAGGCCAAGCGCCAGCCGGGATCGTCGTTCAAGCCATTTGTGTATGCCGCGGCGCTGAACAGCGGCTACAGCCCGGCCACCATTGTCATTGACGCGCCGATCGAAGTGAACACGCCTCAGGGTATCTGGCGCCCGCGCAATTCAAGCAACAAGTTTTACGGGCCCACACCGATGCGGACCGGGATCGAGATGAGCCGGAACCTGATGACCATCCGTCTGGCGCAGGAAATCGGCATGGACACCGTGGCGGACTATGCCGAACGCTTTGGGGTTTATGATGAGATGGGCCAGTTCCTGGCCAATGCGCTGGGTTCCGAAGAGACCACGCTTTACCAGATGGTCGCGGCCTATGCGATGTTTGCCAATGGCGGTGAGCGGGTCGAGCCGACGCTGGTGGACCGGGTGCAGGACCGCTATGGGCGAACGATCTATCGCCACGATCAGCGTGACTGTGTCGATTGCGGCGAACCGGGCATTCCCGAGGATCGCGGGCCGCGCATCGTCACCAACCGGGAACGGGTGATGGAACCGATCACCGCCTATCAGCTGACCTCGATGATGCAGGGCGTGGTCACGCGCGGCACCGCATCGCGGCAGATCGATCTGCCAGTGCCGGTGGCGGGCAAGACCGGGACGACCAACGACGCCAAGGACGTTTGGTTCGTGGGATTCACCTCCAGCCTCGTGGCGGGCTGCTATATCGGCTACGATCAGCCGCGCTCGCTGGGTGAGGGGACGTTTGGCGGCAACACCTGCGGACCTGTGTTCCAGGAGTTCATGAAGGAGGCGATCGAGGAATATGGCGGCGGCAAGTTCCGCGTTCCCCCCGGTGGCCGTTTCATCAAGATCGACCGGTACACAGGTGCGCGCTTGGATGATGACGCCAGCGGCCCGACCGTGGTGGCCGAGTATTTCCGCGATGGCGAAGAACCGGTATTCGGCATCATGTATGACGGTGGCTTTGCCATGGGGTCAAACCTGCCGCTTGTGGAAGAAGTTGAGCGGTATGGCGGGCGCGAGGTGACAACCTCGACCGGCAAGAAAGCCGTGGTCGGCCCCAAGGCCAATTTCGGATCTGTGAGTTCGGGTGGGTTGTATTAGGGGGCCGGGGCGGCAAGGGGCAGGGTGGTGCCTGGGGCGGTGTGGCAAAGGGGGGAGTTGTCGGGAAAACACCCTGTGAAACTGGGTCTGAAGAACAATGCCGGATGGCAAGCGCGGAATGGCGCCGAAGGCCCGTGCGCCCGGCGTCTTGCCCATTCCGGGCGCCTGAGCTATCACCCGTTTCTGAACAGACAAAAGGCAGACCCGATGCGCGCCGAAGCCCAGAACACCGTTGCGGAGATTGAGAAATCCCTGACCCTGCTGCGTCGGCGGCTGGATTGGGAAACCGCCGCCTACCGGCTGGAGGAGTTCAACGCGCGGGTCGAGGATCCCGATCTTTGGAACGATCCCGAGGGCGCGCAAAAGCTGATGCGCGAACGCCAGACGCTGGTGGATGCGATCGACGTGGTGACATCCATCGAGACCGATCTGAGCGACAATGTCGAACTGATCGAACTGGGCGAGATGGAAGAGGATGACGAGGTTGTCCGCGAGGCCGAGGAGGCATTGAAGGCGCTGGCCGTGAAGGCTGCGGAAAAGGAACTTGAGGCGTTGCTGGATGGCGAGGCGGATAGCAACGACACGTTTCTTGAAATCAATGCCGGGGCCGGGGGCACGGAAAGCTGTGACTGGGCGTCGATGCTGGCGCGCATGTATGTGCGCTGGGCCGAGAAGAAGGGCTACAAGGTTGAACTGCAATCCGAAAGCGCAGGCGACGAGGCGGGCATCAAATCGGCCACCTACAAGATTTCCGGGCACAATGCCTATGGCTGGTTGAAATCGGAAAGCGGCGTGCACCGGCTGGTGCGGATCAGCCCGTTTGATTCCGCCGCCAAGCGGCACACGTCATTCTGTTCGGTCTGGGTTTATCCGGTGGTGGACGACAATATCGAGATCGAGGTGAACCCGGCGGATATCCGTATCGACACCTATCGCAGTTCCGGCGCGGGCGGGCAGCACGTGAACACGACCGATTCGGCGGTGCGGATCACCCACAATCCCACGGGGATCGTCGTGACCAGTTCGGAAAAGTCCCAGCACCAGAACCGCGACATCGCCATGAAGGCGCTGAAATCGCGGCTGTACCAGATGGAGCTGGACCGCCGCAACGCAGCCATCAACGAGGCGCATGAAAACAAGGGCGATGCGGGTTGGGGCAACCAGATCCGCTCTTACGTTTTGCAGCCCTACCAGATGGTCAAGGACCTGCGCACCAGTTTCGAGACCAGCGACACCAAGGGCGTTCTGGACGGCGATCTGGACGGACTTATGGCGGCAACGCTGGCGATGGATGTGGCCGGGATGAGCCGTGCCGACGCGCAGGGCGAAGATTGATCCTGTCCGGAAAGTGAGCCGCCGGGAAACGCGATCCGCGGCGCCGCGCAAGACATCAGCGTTTCGCACGCGCCGCCAAAATCCAGTGGTCAGGCTGTTGGGCGAACGCTTTAGGTGCCACCCTTGAGCAGCCGGTCGGCCTTTTTGCGCACCAGCACCGAGCGCAGATCGTGCATGGCCAGCAGCAGCGCGTCGGTGATTTCTTCCAGTTGAGCCTCTGTCGCCTTGGCCTGGGCCCATTGGGTGGTCAGGTTCAGGTGGTCGATGGCGCGGTGGATGTCGTCCATGTCGCGCCGGGCCAACAGGGCGCGGCGATCTGCCATCCAGGTGCGGATGGTATCCACCTCCTGGTCGGACAACGGACGGTCGCCATGGGGCTTGACCTCGCCATTGCGGATATTGACCACGGCGATCTGGTCCATCTCGATCCGGCGCTGACGGTTTTCGGTATCCACGCGGAACACCGCCGCGCCGTTTTCACGGACGCGGAAATAGAAATCGGGAAGATCGCCGCTCATGATTTGCCCTTGTGCCTCTGGCTTATGTCAGTTTGGCGCAGAAGGCCTGGATGCGTTCACAGGCGGCTTTCAGCGCGTCGTCGGATGTAGCGTAGCTGACGCGAAAGTTCGGGGAAAGCCCGAAGGCGGCGCCGAACACCACAGCCACGCCCGTGTCTTCGAGCAGTGCGCGCGAAAATGTTTCGTCGCTGTCGATCACGGTGCCGGAGGGTGTCGTTGTCCCGATCAGCCCGGCGATGGAGGGATAGACGTAAAACGCGCCCTCGGGCACCGGGCAGGTGATGCCGTCAATCGCGGACAGCATCGACACCACCAGATCGCGGCGGCGTTGGAACACGGCGTTGTTGGCGGCCAGAAATTCCTGGGGGCCGTTCAGCGCCTCGACCGCGGCCCATTGGCTGATCGAGCAGGGGTTGGAGGTGGATTGCGACTGGATCTTGCGCATGGCGGCGATCAGTTCGACCGGCCCTGCGGCGTACCCGATGCGCCAGCCGGTCATGGCATAGGCCTTGGACACGCCGTTGCAGGTGAGGGTGCGGGCGTAAAGCGCCGGCTCAACCTGGGCGGGGGTGCAGAATTCGAACCCGTCATAGGCGAGATGTTCGTACATGTCGTCAGTCATCACCCAGACATGGGGATGGCGCAACAGCACCTCGGTCAGCGCCTTCAGTTCGACGCGCGAATAGCCCGCCCCGGTGGGGTTGGAGGGCGAATTGAAGATCAGCCACTTGGTCTTGGGCGTGATTGCGGCTTCGAGTTGCTCCGGTGTCAGCTTGAAGCTGTTTTCCAGGGTCGCGGGGGCGATGACGGGGGTGCCACCGGCCAGCAGCACCATATCGGGATAGCTGACCCAGTAGGGGGCCGGGATCACAACTTCGTCGCCCGGATTGAGCGTGGCCATGAGCGCGTTATAGAGAATCTGTTTGCCGCCGGTCCCAACAGACACCTGTTGTGGGGCATAGCTCAGTCCGTTTTCCCGTTCGAACTTGGCGCAGATCGCGGCCTTGAGTTCTGGGATACCGTCTGGCGCGGTGTATTTTGTCTTGCCCGCCTTGATCGCGGCGACACCGGCGGCCTTGATGTGGTCGGGCGTGTCGAAATCCGGCTCGCCCGCGCCAAGGCCGATCACGTCCTTGCCGGCCGCTTTCAGCTCTGCGGCCAGGGTGGTCACGGCGATGGTGGGGGACGGTTTGACGCGTGAAAGTGTCTCAGACAGGAAAGACATGGCCGGGCCTCGTTTGTAATCACTGGGTCCATGTCTTAGGGTGCGCGACGTACCCGTTCAAGCGCGATCGCAGAGAGGACAAGGAATGCCGCAGGACCAAGACACCGAGCACAGTTCGGACGAATGGTATGGTGAGGATGTCGCCACGTTCGGCGACCGGCTGGCCGCCGCGCGAGAGGCCGCGGGGCTGAAGCGGGCCGAGTTTGCCCGTCGGCTGGGGGTGAAGAAAATCACCATCGCCGATTGGGAAGGGGATATTTCGGAGCCCCGCGCCAACCGCTTGCAGATGATGGCGGGGCTTTTGAACGTATCTGTGGGCTGGCTGTTGATGGGCGAGGGCGACGGCGTGGACGCGCCGGGCGAGGACAGCGGCGCGGATGATCCGGGGCTGGTGGCGCTGCTGGGCGACATCCGCGATATCCGGGGCCGGATGAAGGCCGATCTGGATCGGCTGGGCCGGATCGAGAAGGCATTGCGCAAGAGGCTGATCGAAGATGAATGAGACGCGAGAAAACCGGCTCAGGCGCATGAAGATGCGGTCGATGCGGCGTGGCATCAAGGAAATGGACATCATCCTGGAGCGTTACGCGGACGACAATCTGGCGACGATGGATGACGCCGCGCTGGACCTGTATGATGCACTGTTGCACGAAAACGACCAGGATCTGTATCAATGGGTCACGGGCCAGCAGCCCGCGCCGGACCGGTTTCATGGTCTGATCCGGGATATTTCCACGGCGATCAGCGGCGCCGAATAGTTCGCATTTTACCGGTCTTTGTTTCACTTAACCGGTTGTTTGGCTTTATGGGTCAGTTTCCAGACAACGCGCAAGTTGTCGGAGATGAAGATGAGCTTTCACACATCCATGGGAGGAAGTCCGGATCAGGGCTTTATGGCGGGCTATCTGGATTCCCTGGCCCTGGTGGAACGGTTGCACCGTCTGCTGCTGGATGTGATCAAGGATGAATTTGAACGTGTGGGGGTTCTGGAGATCAACGCAGTTCAGGCGCTCTTGCTGTTCAATATCGGAGATAACGAGGTCACGGCGGGCGAGCTGAAATCGCGCGGCTACTATCAGGGCAGCAATGTCAGCTACAACCTGAAGAAGCTGGTCGAGATGGGCTATATGCACCATCAGCGCTGCGAGATTGACCGGCGTTCGGTCCGGGTGCGGCTGACGGAAAAGGGGCGGCATATCCGCGATGTGGTCGCTACGCTGTTCGGGCGGCATGCCGATGGGCTGAAATCCAAGGGCGTGCTGGGCCCCGAGGGGATCGAGGCCATTACCCACGCCCTGCGCCGGGTGGAGCGCTACTGGACCGACCAGATTAGATATATTTACTGACTGCGCGCTGCGATCCGTGGGTATGGCGCAGGTTTAGCATCCCCGGTACGGATCGTGGGGGGAGCAGGGCTTGTCGCAAGCGACAGGCCCTGTAACTCTCGTTTGAGCTTGCGCACCATGGCGCGTTCGTAATCGGCAAACCCCAGCGCGGTTTCAACAAACGCATTCGGCCCCTCGATCACCCAGGCCCGAAAATAGCTGGAGAGCGCGGCAATGTCGGTCTGGCGCGCGTCGCCCGCCGGCGCGTCGTCCGATCCGATCACAAGCGCATTGACCGTGATGGTGCCGCCCAGCCGCACGTCGCGCGGCAACGGGCCGGTGTTGGATGTGCCGTCGCCCGACAGATCCAGAGTGCGTCGCCAGCAGGCGGGTTTCTGTTCGAGCAGGGCTTGTCCGAACCGTTTGGCGGTGCCAAGCGCGGTGGACGGATCCATGTAGATCCGCTGTGCTGTCATGAGCGTGGCGGCAATGCCGTCCAGCGTGGCCCGATCCGTAATCGCGCGCCACGGGATCAGAAGGCGCTGATCGCCTGGCCCGCTCCATTCGTAAATGGCGACATGCACCGGGTGGTCGGGCAGGGAGAGCAGCGCCTCGACCACTTCGGGATGGCGCAGCGCCCCGGCCAGCCCGTCCAGCTGCAACCGGTATTCGGTCCTGTCCACCGATCCCGACACGTCCAGCCCCAACGCCAGCGCCTGACGGCATTGCGCCGCTGCGGGCGCGGCGGTCAGCATCGCCAGACCGGTGATCAGGGCGCGGATCATGGGCGCTGTTCCATTCGGGAAAGGGCTGCGCCCCCCAGTTCGCGCAGCAATTTGCGCCGCATCGCGCGTTCGAAATCGGCAAACCCCCCGGCCTCTTGAACAAAGGCGTTCGGGCCAAGCAACAGGTGCTCGCGGTAATATTCGGCCATAACCGCATCTCCAAATGTTTCAGAGGCGCCGGAATTCCCGGCGGTTTCAATGGCAAGGCCATTCACGGTGACGCCGTCAAAGGGGAAATGAGCATAGGCCTGACGGGGGGTAAAGCCCTCGTTGTTGCGCCCGTCGCCGCTTACGTCGATCGTCTGTGCGATACAGGGCGGCGCGGATTGCAGCAGGATGGCGGCGTAGCCCACCGCATGGCCCAACGCAGTGGGAAACTGATCGGTGCTGCGGGTGGAGCCGGCCAGCGCGCGGGACGCCTGCTCCAGATCCGCGCGCTCCCGGATCAACGTCCAGTCCAGAAGCAGTTTCTGGTTGTCGCGCCCGCTCCATTCGAACACGGCCAGCGCGACCGGTTGTGGCGGGTGAAGAAAGGCTGCCGCCACCTCGGGCGCCAGCAACGCGCGGGCCAGCCCGGCCCGTTGCAGGGCGTCTTCGCCGGCATCCACGGAAGAGGACACATCCATGGCCAAAACAAGCGCAAGGCGGCAGTCGGCGGCAGGGGACGCTTGCGTGCCCGCCAGCGCCCCGGCCAGAACCGCCGCCCAGCGGATCACCAGTGTCCCGTGCTGTCCATGCCGACCCAGGGTTCGGCCGGGGCCAGCGCCTCGCCCTGTTGCAACAGCTCGATCGAGATATTGTCGGGCGAGCGGACAAAGGCCATGCGCCCGTCGCGCGGCGGGCGATTGATTGCCACACCGTTGTCGGCCAGGTGCTGACACATTTCGTAGATATTGCCGACCTCGTAGGCGAGATGGCCGAAATGGCGGCTGTCGCTGGGCAGGCCGTCATCTCCGTCCCAGTTCCAGGTCAGTTCCAGCGGGCAATCGTGATCCCCGTCCGCCGCCAGGTAAACCAGGGTGAAGCGGCCCGCCTCGCTTTCGTAGCGGCGGATTTCCTTGAGCCCCAGAAGGGCGTAGAAGGCCATGGATTTTTCAAGATCGGCCACGCGGACCATGGTGTGCAGGTATTTCACGTGCATGTCGGCTTTCCCTGGTGATTGAACCTTGCCGTCACTGTGCGGGTGCGGCCCGCGATTGTCGAGGGCAGGCGGGATCAAAAGGCCGAGCGGATGCCGATATTCACCGAGAATTGCCGGGTGTCAAACCGGCTGACGTTGGAATCAGTCGTCAGGGCGCGAAACGTCAATGTGGGGGCAAAGCCGGCATATTGCATGTTCAGAAAGGACAGTTCCACCTCGCCCGAAAGTGAAAGATCCTGCCGCCCGCCGGGAACCTGGATGAACCCGACCCGGTAATCGGAATAATCGCTGAACCCGGCGCTGAGCGCGGTGCTGAGCTGCACGGTTCCGATCGGTTTGTCGAACGTGTAGCGAATCTGCGCACCCGCCCCGCGGGACGAGAATGCCGGGGTCGCATCGTCGGTCTTGTTCAGGCTGATCAGGGTCGACAGCGCGTCGCCCGATTTCAGCTTTTTCGAATATCCGAAAGTGAGGCCGGTAAAGACATCGGTGCCGCCCGGCGCGCTGGTTTCCCGGCGCCATTCCCGCTTGGCCAGGATCGAGAATGTCCGGTTGCCCGGTTTTTGCCAGGTGCCACCGCCTTCGAGGCGGGCCAGATCATAGGAGGGGTCGTTGGCGTACCAGGCGCGTCCGACCAGCGCGCCAACGCTCCAGACCGGGCCGTCCCGCGAGGGGCGAAACGCATGTCGCAACCCGCCTTCGAGCAGGGAATACGCATAATCCGAGCCGCGTGCGCCCGGCGCGGTTTGCCTGGCGTCATCCGACAGGGTCACGCGGCGCATGAAATAGCGTGCCACGGCGCGGGTTTCGGTGGTTTGCGATTCGCGCAGACGATAGCCCAACCGCGCGTTCAGCATGGCCTCTATCCCGGACAGCGCCATGGCATCGCCCACATTGACACCGATCACCGGCACGCCGTCGATGATCATATAGCGCGACAGGGACCCGTTATTGACATTGGAGGACGGAGCGACCGACGTGTCGATGCGGAACTGGAATGGGTTCTGGGTGCGGACGCGTTTGAAGTCCTGTTCGATCCGGCGCTGCTGTACCGCGTCGGGGGCTTCGGTGTGGGCCCGGCGCAGCCAGTATTGTGCCCATGTGAGGGACTTGTCCTGATAGGCCAGCCGCGCGCTGAGATCGGCGGACATGAAACTTTGCACATCGCTTTTGGAATAGCGGAACGCCAGGCGGGACGATTTGCGTGCCTCGGGCAGGTTGCCTGAACGCGCATAGACCATGGCCATCGTGTAATGCGCGGCGGGATCGGATTTGTCTTCGCTCAGAAACGCCTGTGCGATCTGCGCGGCCGCCTGTGTCTGGTTGCTGCGCAAGGCATAGGCCATGAGATCGCGCGCCTGCACCTTTGTCAGGACCGGCAGGGCGGACTGGGCCGCCAGCGCGGCGGCGCTGAACGTCAGGGTCAGTGTCAGAAGGGCGGTGCATGCCCGCTGTCGAACCCGCGATGGCCCGATCGCGCCCCTGGCGCCGGAAGCAGCCGCGGCCCGCTTTGATTCAAGTGAGGTGCGAAACCCGTTAATTCGCCACATTGCTACAGATGGCTGCCGCGCCGGGTTGCCCGCACTGGGACAGGACAAAGAAGCCGCGTTCCAGTTCGTTGTCCAAAGGCCCCGTCTCGCCGTCGAACTCGGACAGGCTGAGGGCGCCGCCCACCGCCGCGGCATTCTCGCCGCCGAAAATACCGCCATATTCGCCGATGCTCTGCCCGATCAGGCCGCGATACTCGACTTCGCCAAGGAAGCTGCCATCGGTGCCGATTTCGGTTACGATCAGCGCCAGATCCGGCAAATCGGATGGTGTCGTCAGTAGCAACTGGCGATCATAGATCGCGCCGTTCACCGCCATGTCCGAGAAATTCGCGTTCAGGAAAATCTGGCCGCTGATCATCACGGGTTCGCCCGGCACCACGGCCGGGGGCACGCCGCCGGGGTCAATGGCGCGGGAAATATTGGTCATTCCCACATAATTGCCGGCATAAGAGACCTGTCCGGCATTTGGCCCGTCGCCAATATCGGGGGCGTCAAAATCGCCGTCGCGTTCGAAATAGGCGCCTTGCAGAACGCGGTTGAACTGTCCGCCATCGCCCACGACGCCGGCCTGAACCGAACTGTCCGTGCTTTCACCCACCATGGCCACGAAAAAGCGATCCAGCGAATCCTCCTGGACGATATAGGCTTCGTATCCGTTCAGATCGCGCCCGGCATCGCGTGTATAAACGACATCGACAGGCGTGGAATCCAGGGCATAGACCTGGGCCGTGACGGTTTTGTTGGTGGCGTCATAGCTGATCGATTTGAGGTTGCCGGCAAGCACGTCGGGAACCGTTGGATCGGTTGTCACAGGATCTGTCGGATCTGTCCCGCCTCCGTCATCGCCGGTGGTGGGATTGAGCGGATCGCCACTGCCGCACGCGGCGACTGTGGCCAGAACGGCCATCATCAAGAATGAGCGGATCATGTCACTGCCTCGGTTACTGCTGTCGCCCGGTTTTCCGGGTCGTTGGCAACACGGTCTATGAGCCGCGCGCGAAAGTCAATGTTGCCAAAACCGCTGAACCGGCGCTGTTGCGGCGATGTCGCCTCAATCCTGTGTTTCCTTGGGTGCGCGCCTCAATATATAGTGGCGCCAAGCAAGAACCACAGAGCAAGGGAATCGCCCGGATGTCGCTGACCCCCGAACAACAGGCCGAGATCGAAGAATTGCGTGCCAGCCCGAACCAGACGCTGCGCGTGGTCAGCGATGGTATGGAAAAGCACCTGTACAAAGCGATCCCGGTGCTGGATCACGGATTTGTCCGGGTGGTGGATTACATGGGCGACGATGCGGCGATCTGCCAGGCGGCGCGGGTGAGCTATGGCAAAGGCACCAAAAGCGTGCAGAACGATGCCGGGCTGATCCGGTACCTGATGCGGCACTGGCATTCGACCCCGTTCGAGATGTGCGAGATCAAGCTGCATGTGAAACTGCCGGTCTTTGTCGCGCGCCAGTGGATCCGGCACCGCACGGCGAATGTGAATGAGTATTCGGCGCGGTATTCGATCCTGGACCGCGAATTCTATATTCCCGCGCCCGAACACGTGGCGGCGCAATCCGTGGTGAACAATCAGGGGCGGGGCGAGGCGTTGCAGGGCGAAGAGGCGGCGCGGGTGCTGGAAATTCTGAAGGCCGACAGTGCGCGGGCCTATGACAGCTACGAAGCGATGATCAGCCAGGAAAACCAGCAAGGCCTGGCACGGGAACTGGCGCGCATGAACCTGCCGGCCAATATCTATACCCAGTGGTACTGGAAGGTCGATCTGCACAACCTGTTGCATTTCCTGCGCCTGCGCGCGGATGCTCACGCCCAGTATGAAATCCGGGTCTATGCCGAAGCGATCTGTGACGTGGTCGCCGATTGGGTGCCGGCGGCCTACAAGGCGTTCGAGGATTACCGGATGGGCGCGGTGACGATGTCTTCCCAGATGATGGACTGTTTGCGCCGGATGCTGAAAGGCGAGCCCGTGGATCAGGACAATAGCGGGATGAGCGCGCGCGAGTGGCGCGAGTTCCAGGAGATGTTGCAAGGCTGAGCGGCGCGGTTTTTGGCGCGGCACGAAACATATTGTTTCCGCATGGGAAATTGACAGTTTCCCATATCGGCCTCTAGGCTGGAGCCATTACCTGGTTTTTTCCGGAAGATGGAGCCATTGCCAATGAAGAAATTGTTTCCCCTTGCCGCTGCAATGATGCTGGCCGCCGCGCCGGCAATGGCGCAGACATGGAGCAGCAATGCCCCCAAGATCGGGCCGGTCAATCAGCCCGAGGGCATTTTGCTGCAACCCTATCCAGCCAGTGCGAACTATTGCCCGACCGGGTATCAGCCGATCACGGTTGGCGGCGTGATCTGTTGCGGCAACCCGAACACCGGCGAAGTCTACAACACTCCGGTCAGCACGCCGCGCCGCGTGGCATATGATTGCCCGGCTGGCGTGAAGGGATGCCAATAGGGTGAAAAGGCGGGGCGCGAAATCTGCGCCCCGAACCGATTACAGGATCTTGATGTCGCCCGCCATATCGCGGCCATCGCGGCCCTGCGTCATTTCGAATTCGACTTTCTGATTGTCGGCAAGCCCCTTGAGCCCCGAGCGTTCCACCGCTGAAATATGCACAAAAACGTCCTTGCCGCCATCTTCCGGCTCGATAAATCCAAATCCCTTGGTTGTATTGAACCATTTTACGGTACCGCGTGGCATACCGTTCTCCTTCTTATTCCTTTGATCTCACTCCGGCGCCAAGCGCCGAGGGCCCACCCTGTTCAACACCCGAAGAATTTGTTTGTCCTGCGGAGGCTGAAATGAAATGGTCCGCGGGCAGGATTGCATTTGAGATGTAAAAAGCAAGCAAAACCCGCGCGTTTTCTTGGTTTGAACATCTGTTCGCAGTGGGGCGGATGAAGGGGGCAAGGTGAAACTATACGGTCTGAAAACATGCGATACGTGCCGCAAGGCGCTGAAAACATTGCGAGATGCCGATTTTGTGGATGTCCGCGCAGATGGTGTTCCGCCCGAAGTTCTGGCCCGGGCCGATGCCAGTTTTGGCGCCGCTTTGATCAATACCCGATCAACCACGTGGCGAGGGCTGGACGAGGCAGAGCGGGGGCGCGACCCGCTGGAATTGTTGAGCGCGCACCCGACCCTGATGAAGCGGCCCTTGATCGAAAAGGACGGGCGGCTGTATCTGGGCTGGGGCAAGGATGTGCAGGATGCGCTTGGATAATCGGGCGGGTGCGCCTATGTGAATAGGCGGCAAAGCAGGAGATCAACATGCGCAACGCGGCCCTGACCCTGGGTATCATCGCCGGGATCATAGGTATGATTGTCGGCTTTTTTGGCTGGGGCTATACCGAAGTCATCCAACGCTATGGCGAGGTGCCAGAGCTGGCCGAACAGGTGGACAATGTGCAACTGGTGCGCGCCGGGGCGCTGATCGCGCCGCTGTTGGCGATAGCTGGGGGCGCCATGGCACGAGCCCGGGCGCTGTGGGGCGGCGTTCTTTTGCTGGCCTCGGCGGCGGGCATGTATGGCGCGTTCGGCTTTAACGTCTTTACCATGTTTCCGATCAGCTTTGCCGGGCTGGGCGGCATCCTGGCAATTGCCGCCGGCAAGCCCGACGAAGAGAAAGCGCATTTCTAGGGTTGAGGCTTTGGGCCAGGGCCCTATTTCAGGCGAAACACGCGATCCAGCGAAATTGGCCCCGCCCCCTGAACAAGCAGCACCAGGCAGAGGAAAATCCACATGGCGCGTTGATCGGCAAGGCCCTGCGCGCTGTCAAGGAAGCTGCCTGGATTGATACCGTGGCCGGTAACATCCACCAGCGTTTGCACCAGGATAAAGCCGATCATGCCCAGCGCGGCAAGGCGGGTCAGCAGGCCGACAACGATCAGAACCGGCAGGATGAATTCGGCCAGTGTTCCGGCAAAAATGACAAGTCGCTGCAACACGCCAAGCTTGCCAAGATCATACATCGCGGCCTCGGCGGACTTGGGGAAGATCTGGGCGAATGCGCCGGCGGTGGGCGTAAAGACGGATCCGTCGATCTTGAGCATGGCCGAGTTCCAGAAATAGAAGAACAGCACCAAAAGGAACAGCAGACGCGCCAAAGTGGGAACGAGCCAACCGCGTTCCAGCCGTGCGGCGATCGTGTTGTGCGTGGAGATGAGCGTCATCATGTTACCTTCCGTCGTGGTGTGCGGGCCGTCTGGGCGCGGCCCCTGAATCAGGCTTTGGCAGGACTGCCCGTCAGTGCGTTCCCTGCCAGCAGCTGGGCAAGGAGCGCGCCAAGGTCGAAAGCGCCGTGTGCCGCCGTGCCCCGATCGGCCGCCGTGCCAAGCGGTTGCCCGTTCATCAGCGCCGACAGTGCCTCGTAGGCGCCCGGCGGCAGTGGGTGGGGCTCGGGATCGAACGCGGGGCGCAGGACAAGAACGTCTTGTGCAATGGCTTCGGGCTTTGGGCCATCGTCCATATTGAAGGCCCAGATTGCATGAACGGGCCAGGGCGAGCGGATCAGCTCGACCGCCGGGGCAAAGGTAAAGGTGACATCGGGCATCGCGTCGGGCGGGATCGCGGCCAAGTTGTCGGGCGCCATCGGTGCCGCGTCGGCGGCGTGATAGGACCGGCGCAGCGCCAGTTCCAGCGCGGCAACATCGCCAAGATACCCAAGACGCGCCAGCGGCGGAAACCCGGCGAGAAATTCGGGAAACCCGGCGCCATAATGCATCATCATCGGAGTGGCTGGCGGCGACTGACGCAGGAAGACACCAGCCACGGATTTGAAATTCGTCTCGCCCAATAGCTTGACCGTGGCCGGAAACCCGGCGGCCAGCGCCTCGGTCAGGGATACGGCCACATTATTGCGATACACGTCAAACCGCCGTCCGGCGGCGCGCCCGGCGCTGTCCACCAACCCGGACGGACGCCCGATCGCACCATCCAGCAGCGCGGCGCGGAAATCGGCTTGGGTCACGCCCATGCCGTCACCTGCGCCAGGGCGCCCGCCGCGCGGGCGGATTCGGCATGAAGGGTGGGCCAGTCGGGCACGTCATTATCCCATTCAATCAGGATCGGACGCGGCCCGGACAGGGCCAGAACGTGATCCAGCAACGCCCAGACCGGATCGACCACCGGTTTGCCATGGCTGTCGATCAACAGCGGATGGCCGTGTTCGTCGGCATCCTCGTCATGCCCGCCCAAATGGATCTCTCCTACTTTTTCCAGCGGGAACTCGGAAATATAGCTGCGCGGGTCGTAATCGAGATTGGTCGCGGACACGAAGACATTGTTCACATCGAGCAACAGGCCACAGCCTGTGCGCGCGGACACTTCGCGCAGGAAATCGGGCTCTGACCAGGTGCTTTCGGCAAAGGCCAGGTAGGAAGACGGGTTTTCCAGCAGGATCCGGCGCTGAACCGTGTCCTGTAACTGATCGACATGGCGGCAGACCCGGTCCAGCGTGCTGTTTGTATAGGGCAGGGGCAGAAGATCGTTGAGGAATGCGCCATCATGGGTGGACCAGGCGAGATGTTCGGAAAAGGCTGCCGGTTTCAGCCAGTTGTTCAGATGCTTCAGGCGCGCCAGATGTTCGGGGTCCAGAGCGGCTTCGCCACCGATCGACAGGCCAACGCCGTGCACAGACATGGCAAACCGCTCGGAGAGGTGACGCAACTGTGCCAGCGGGCGGCCCCCCGCGCCCATGTAGTTCTCGGCATGGATTTCCAGCCAGGCCACGGTGCCGGGGTCCGAAATCAAATCGGCATAATGCTGCGGCTTGTAGCCGACTCCGGCAGCGCATGGCAGCGAAAGGGGGATATCTGGGGCGTCGGGCATCTTGGGTCCGTGTCAGGAGGGCAGATCGCGCGGGACAGCTTCCAGCGCCGGCTTGCGAGGTGTGCCGTCGGCCATGTCGGGCAGGTCGATTGTCAGGCAGGTGCCCTTGTCGACCAGTTGCCAGCTATTGCCCTGGTAATCGACCGTGGAGGTTCCGGCGCAGGTGGTGCCGGGCCCGGCAGCGCATCCGTTTTGACCGGCGAGCGCCACGCCAAAGCATTTTTCCTTGGCGGCCGCGTCGGCTGGCGCCACTTGTGCGGCCAGCGCAGCTACGACGGCCCCTGTCAGCGCGACGGTTTTCGAAGATATGCGATTCATGATGTTTTCCAATCTTGTCAATTGCCTGTGTGTCAAAGTTGTATCACTCAGCCCGTTGGGCAGGGCGAGTGTAGCATGAGATCGGGAAACTGCGCACAGCCCAGGGAAATCCCGGCCCCGCCGGCAGGAACGCGGGGCCGGGTCAGGCTGTATCAGCTGGGCAGGTCGCGCATCAGCGGCTCAAGCGAGCCCTTGCGCATGGTGCCGTCCGCCATGGCTGGCAATTCGATGTCGCCGCAGGTGCCCGCTTCGACAAGCGACCAGGCGTTGCCTTGATAATCGAGCGTCGCAGTGCCCGCGCAGGTGGTGCCGGGACCGGCGGCACATTCGTTTTTGCCGGCCATGGAAATGCCATAGCATTTTTCCTTTTCCGCAGCGACTGCGGTGGTCTGCGTGGTGGCCGTCAGCGCGGCAGCTACAGCGCCGGCGACGGCGAGGGTTTTGACTGTATTGGACATTTTCTCTTCCCTTTTGGTTCTGGTGGTAACTCGGCCACTGCTTCGTGGCATGGGACAAGAGTAGGCAGTGGCAGGGGCTTTGGACCAATCACGGCGCTGTGTGTCACGGATGCGTCAGGCGGCGTGACGGTTTCGTGAAGATTCCAGTGCTGGAAGGTTGGTTTTCTTTCAAAAACGGCAAAGGCGCGGCACATTTAGGCACCGCGCCTGCATAATTGTTGCAAAACTGGTCAGACCAGATCGGGCGGTAACGCCTCTTGTGACAGCTGGCTCACGATCTCGTTCAGGGGCTGGACCCTGGTTTGCTTTTCTCCAAGGCGGCGAGTCGAGACGGTGCGTTCTTCAACCTCTTTCTTGCCGATGGCCAGGATGACCGGCACCTTGCCTACCGAATGTTCGCGGACCTTGTAGTTGATCTTTTCATTGCGAATGTCGGCCTCGGCGCGCACCCCCTTGGCGCGCAGCGCCGCGACAATCTCGTGCACATAGGCGTCGGCATCCGACACGATCGACGCCACAACCACCTGGCGTGGCGCCAGCCAGAAGGGCAGCTTGCCGGCGTGTTCCTCGATCAGGATGCCGATGAACCGCTCGAAACTGCCAAGCGTGGCACGGTGCAGCATGACAGGGGTATGTTTCTCGCCGTCCTCGCCGATATAGGTGGCACCAAGCCGTTCGGGGATGATGAAATCCACTTGCAACGTGCCGCATTGCCAGTCCCGGCCAATGGCGTCGGTCAGCACAAATTCCAGCTTTGGCCCATAGAACGCACCTTCGCCCGGGTTCAGATCATAGGCGCAGCCCGCCGCGTCACAGGCTTCCTGCAACAGGCGGTCGGCCTTGTCCCATTGTGCATCCGATCCGGCGCGCACCTCCGGACGATCCGAGAACTTGACCTTGAATTTCTCGAACCCGAGATCGCGATAGACCCCGGACAGGAAATCAAGGAACCGCTTGGTTTCGGATTCGATCTGGTTCTCGGTGCAGAAGATATGCGCGTCATCCTGCGTGAACCCGCGCACCCGCATGATCCCGTGCAGCGCGCCCGATGGTTCGTAGCGGTTGCAAGAGCCGAACTCGGCCATGCGCAAAGGCAGGTCGCGATAGGATTTCAGGCCTTGTTTGAAAATCTCGACATGGCAGGGGCAGTTCATCGGCTTGAGCGCATTCACCGCCTTTTCGCGGGCATGTTCTTCGTCGACTTCGACGATGAACATGTTTTCCTGGTACTTGTCCCAGTGGCCGGAAGCCTCCCACAATTTGCGGTCCACAACCTGGGGCGTGTTCACCTCCACATAGCCGCCGCGCGTCTGCTGTCGGCGCATGTAGTCCTGCAATTGCGTGTAGATCGTCCAGCCGTTCGGATGCCAGAAGATCTGACCGGGGGCTTCGGGTTGCAGGTGGAACAGGTCCATCTCGCGCCCCAGCTTGCGGTGGTCGCGCTTGGCGGCCTCTTCCAGCATATGGAGATGCGCCTTGAGGTCTTCCTTGTTCTTGAAGGCCACACCGTAGATGCGCTGCAACATGGCGCGGTCGCTGTCGCCGCGCCAATAGGCGCCGGCCACGCTCATCAGCTTGAACGCATCGGCGGGCACCTGCCCGGTGTGCTGCAAATGCGGGCCACGGCACAGATCCTGCCAATGCCCGTGCCAATACATGCGCAGCGGTTCGTCACCGGGAATGGCGTCGATCAGCTCGACCTTGTAAGGCTCGTTGTTGGCCTTGTAATGGGCAATGGCGCGGGCGCGTTCCCACACTTCGGTGGTGACCGGGTCGCGGCGATTGATGATTTCCTTCATCTTCTTTTCGATCGCGCCCAGATCTTCGGGCGTAAACGGCTCTTCGCGATCGAAATCGTAATACCAGCCGTTTTCGATGACCGGTCCAATGGTCACTTTAACGTCGGGCCAGATTTCCTGAACCGCGCGGGCCATGATATGGGCGCAATCGTGCCGGATCAGTTCCAGTGCCTCGGCGTCATTGTCCTTGATCGTGTTGATCGCTATGGCGGCGTCGGCCTCGATCGGCCATTGCAGATCCCAATGCGCACCGTCCACAGCGGCCGAGATCGCCTTTTTGCCCAGCGAGCTGGAGATGCTTGCCGCGACCTCGGCAGGGGTGATGCCCTTGCTGTAAGAGCGCGCGTTACCATCCGGAAATGTAAGAGAAATATCGGCCATGTGCCTATAGCTCCTCGTCAGTTTGGCGCCCACGGAACGCCCGGTTGCGGGTATGAGTTTCGCCCGCGTTTTGCGCCTTTGCGTCAATCAAGTCAAGCGGGGTTTTCGCGGCGCATCCGGGGCGCTAGTGTGCCTGTAAAAGCAGGAAAGAGGGCCGCATGAGCGTTACGCAATTCTTCGACACGCCGCAGGGGCGGCGCATCGCCTATCACAAGAGCGGGCACACCCGGCCCACTGTGGTGTTTCTTGGCGGCCTGAAATCCGACATGGAAGGCACCAAGGCGGTGCATCTGGAGGCCTGGGCCAGGGCGCGCGGGCAATCTTTTCTGCGGTTCGATTATTCCGGGCACGGCGAGAGCGCGGGCCGGTTCGAGGATGGCTGTATCGGCGATTGGCACGAGGACACGCTGGCGGCGGTGAACGCGTTGACAGAGGGGCCGCTGGTGGTGGTCGGGTCGTCCATGGGCGGCTGGCAGGCGCTGTTGCTGGCCCGCGCAATGCCCGGGCGGATCAGGGGGCTGGTCACGATTGCCGCCGCACCGGATTTTACCGAAGACAGTTATTGGGCGGGGTTTTCGGAGGCGCAGAAACGGGCGCTGGAAGAGGTGGGGCAGGTAGAACTTCCGTCCGACTACATGGAGCCATATGTCATCACCAGGCGGATGATCGAGGATGGGCGCAAACGGCTGGTTTTGCGCGATCCCCTGGTACTGGATTTCCCGGTGCGGTTCCTGCAAGGCACCGAGGATACTGCGGTGTCCCCGCAGACCGCGCTGCGCTTGCTGGATCATGCCGAAGGGCCGGATATGAGACTGTTGATGGTCAAGGGAAAGGACCACAGATTCTCGGATGAAGATTGTCTGAAACTGATCGAAATGCACGTGGAGGCGGTGCTGTAAGCGTCGAAAATTGAACAATGCGAATATTCGGGCGATTTCTGGGGCGAACGATCATTTTTGGTGCGGTGCTGGCGGCGGCAATGTGGGTGTGGGGGCCGTATGAACAGATTTCGCTAAAGCCCGCGTTTGTTCCCGCGACGATCGGTGCCGATATCGACGGCTATCTGTCAGCACAGGAAGCCCGGTTTGACGATATTACTCCGGGTGTGGAAAAGCGGGTTTTGTGGCGCGATGCGCCCGGCGCGCGCGCCGATCTGGCGGTTGTCTATATCCACGGGTTTTCCGCCACTTCCGAAGAGATCCGCCCGGTGCCCGATCGCGTCGCAGAGGCGCTTGGCGCCAATCTGGTCTTTACCCGCCTGCAAGGGCATGGCCGCGACGGGGCGGCGCTGGACACGGCCACGGTACAGGGCTGGGCGGATGATCTGGCGGAAGCGATGGAAATTGCCCGGCGCATTGGCGATGATGTCGTGATCGTGGCCACATCGACAGGGGCCAGTCTGGTTGCGGCCATGCTGGATCAGCCCGATGTCATGGCCGGTCTGAAAGGGCTGGTGATGATCTCTCCCAATTTCGCGATCAACAACCCCATGGCCCCCTTGCTGACCCTGCCCGCGGCGCGGCTGTGGGTGCCGGTGATTGGCGGGCGCACACGCAGTTGGACCCCGCAGAACGATGCGCATGGCAGGTATTGGACCACCTCTTATCCCACCACCGCCGTCTTTCAGATGGCGGCGCTGGTCGAACAGGCACGCAACACGGATTACGCGGATGTGCAGGTGCCGACATTGGTGTGGTTCTCGGATGCCGACAGCGTGGTGTCCGCCGCCGCAACGCGCGAGGTTATGGCCCGATGGGGGCGCGCGCCAGTTCTGGCCGCGCAAGAGCCGCGCGACGGAATGGATCCGGGCGCGCATGTGATCGCCGGTGATATCCTGTCGCCCGGGGAAACGGATCGCGTCATTGGCGGAATAATGAAATTTATCAACGGGCTATAGCCCATACCTCTAGTATTGGACAAGGTATCATGGAGCAACGTATCAGCCTGATTACCCTGGCCGTCGACGATATCGACATCGCGGCGGCGTTTTACGAGGCCATGGGATGGCGCCGGGTGGAAAGCCTCGATGGCGTGGTGGCGTTTGATCTGATCGGTCAGACGCTCGGTCTGTATCCGCGCGCCAGGCTGGCCGAGGACATGGGGCTGGAGCCGTCGCAAATCGGTGGGTTTTCGGGCATCACCCTGGCGCATAACGTACGCAGCCGCGACGCGGTGGCCCCGATCCTGGAACGGGCGCAGGCGGCGGGCGGGCGCGTAATCAAGCCGGCCAGCGATATCTTCTGGGGCGGGCATGTGGGCTATTTCGCCGATCCGGATGGCCATGTCTGGGAGGTGGCGTTCAACCCGTTCTCGCCGTTGTCACCCGAGGGCGCGTTCCGGTGGCGGGGATATGCCGGCGCGGAGGGCGGGGCATGAGCGAACCGCTTGTCCTGATCCCGGGCATGATGTGCGATGCGCGCCTGTTCGAACATCAGATCACCCTGTTGGCCAATGACCGGGCGGTCATGGTGGCGCCAATCACGCAGGGCGAGCGGATCGAGGAGATTGCCTCGGGTCTGCTGCACCAGTTGCCCGCGCGTTTTGCTCTGGCCGGGCTGAGCATGGGCGGGATCGTGGCGATGGAGATTTTGCGCCGGGCGCCCGACAGGGTGGTGCGTATTGCCTTGCTGGACACCAACCCTCTGGCCGAAACCCCGGCCAGCGCCGCCGCCTATGAGCCCTGGATCGTGGGGGCCCGGGCCGGGCGGCTGGAAGAGGTGCTGGGGCAGGTGATGCGGCCCGAGTTTCTGGCCCCGGGCGTGCAGCGCGCCGCCATTCTGGGCCGGGTGCGCGAGATGGGGCTGGCGCTGGGGGCTGAGGTGTTTATCCGGCAGGCCCGCGCGCTGCAACGACGGCTGGACCAGCAGAAAACCCTGCGCCAATGCCATGTTCCGGCCCTTGTTCTATGCGGAGAGCATGACGGGCTGACGCCGGTAAAGCGCCACGGATTCATGGCCGAACTGATCCCCGATGCGCAATTGCGGGTCATTGAAGGGGCAGGCCACCTGCCGGTTCTGGAACAGCCCGAGGCAACCAACGCCGCGCTTCTGGCATGGCTGGGCGATCCCCGGTCTGCGGGCTGAAACGCAAACGGGGCCTTGCGGCCCCGTCCGGTTTTCCATGGAGCCCCGATCAGACGGCGGCGATTTTGGGCTTGGCACGCTTTGCCGGTTTGGGCGCCTCGGCGTTGGCATTCATGAAATCCAGCACCAGCGGGCGGATATTGTTACGCCAGCTTTTGCCAGCGAAGATGCCGTAATGGCCGGCGCCCGGCTCGACATAGCTTGCCTTTTTCTCGTCCGGCAGGCCGGTCAGTAGGTCCAGCGCGGCAACGCATTGGCCCGGCGCTGTGATGTCGTCCTTGCCACCTTCGACGGTTTTCACGGCAACGGTGGTGATCTTGCCGATATCCACCTTGCGCCCGGCGACGACAAATTCGTTCCGGGCGATTTCACCGTTCTTGAAGACACGTTCGACCGTCGAAAGATAGAATTCCGCCGGCATGTCCATCACGGCGAGGTATTCGTCGTAGAACCGGTTATGGGCGTCGTGATCCGACGATTCGCCACGCGCGACGCGGGCGATCTGATCGGAGAACGCCTTGGAATGGCGATCCGAATTCATCGACATGAACGAGGCCAGTTGCAGCAGGCCCGGATATACCATCCGCCCCACGCCGGGATATTTGAAACCGACCCGCTGGATCATCATCTCTTCCAACTGGCCCATCGTTACGCGGTGGCCGAAATCGGTCACATCGGTGGCGGCGGCGTTCGGATCGATCGGGCCGCCGATCAGGGTCAGCGAACGGGGTTGTGCCGACGGGTCCTCTTCGGCCAGATAGGCGGTCGCGGCCAGTGTCAGCGGCGCGGGCTGGCAGACGGCCATGACATGGGTGTCGGGGCCAAGTTCCTTCATGAAGTCAACAAGGTAAAGCGTGTAATCCTCGATGTCGAACTTGCCTTCGGACACCGGAATATCGCGGGCATTGTGCCAGTCTGTGACATAGACCTCGCAGTTCACGATCAGGCTCTTGACGGTCGAGCGCAGCAGCGTGGCATAATGGCCCGACATCGGCGCGACCAGCAGGATCTTGCGCGGCTGCGGTGCGCGCCCGGCAACATTGAAATGGATCAGATCGCCAAAGGGACGTTCGACGACGGTCTCGATATTGACCAGATGATCCTTGCCATCCTCGCAGGTAAAGGTGCGAATGCCCCAGTCCGGTTTTGTCACCATGCGCTGGAACGTGCGTTCGGTGACTTCGCCCCAGGCGGCCATCCATTGGAATGCCGGGTTCGGAACCAGCGAGAATACCGGGTAGGAAGCCATCGCCGAGGCGGTTGCCCCCAACCATTGGTTCGTATTGCGAACCGTTTCCATCAGGTCGTACGTGGCCATGTACCGCATATGTTTGTCCCTTTCCCAAGGCTATGCACCCGCCTGAGCGCACCCTATACTGTCATTCACAGGGCGCGATACATTGGATGCTGCGTAGCGGCGAGAATAGGGCGAATTATTGAATATGACAACAAACGAGAATGACGCAGGCGAAAATCTTGAGCGCCTGAACGAGAACCTGGCCAAAGTGGAACAGCTCTCCCGTCGCCTTGTCGAGGTCATGGCACGGCGTAAACCATTGAGAACCGAGCTGAATACGCCTGACCCGGAGCTGTATGTGAATGCGGCGAATGCCTATTGGCAGGAGTTGATGAACAACCCGGGCAAGGTCCTGGAAAACCAGTTGGAGTTGTGGAGCCGGTCCGTCAAGCACTTTGTGGATGCTCAGAACGTGTTCATGAAAGGTCAGATTGCTGCGCCGCAGGACGAAACGCCCAGCGACCGGCGATTCTCTAACCCCTTGTGGCAGACGCATCCCTATTTCAACTTCCTCAAGCAGCAATACATGCTGAACGCGCAGGCCATTGAAAAGGCGGTGGCCGATCTGGAAGGCATGGATCCCAAGGAAAAGCAGCGGATCGAATATTTTTCCCGGCAGATCATCGACATGATGGCGCCGACCAATTTTCTGGGGATGAACCCGGATGTGCTGGAAAAGGCGGTCGAGACCGACGGCCAGTCGCTTATCGACGGGCTGGAGAACCTGATTGCCGATCTTGAGGCGAATAACGGCGAACTTGTGGTGCGGCTGGCGGATGACAGCGCGTTCGAGATCGGGCGCAATATTGCAACCGCCCCCGGCAAGGTGGTGTTCCGAAACCGTATGTTCGAGCTGTTGCAGTTTTCGCCCACCACGGACACGGTGCACGAGATTCCGCTTCTGATCTTTCCGCCCTGGATCAACAAGTATTACATTCTGGATCTCAAGGAATCCAACAGCCTGATCCGCTGGATCGTGGATCAGGGCTATACTGTTTTCGTGATCAGCTGGGTCAACCCGGACCGGTCCTATGTCGATGTGGGCATGGACGAATATATCGAAGAGGGGTTTCTTGCGGCGATTTCCGAGGTCAAGAAGATCACCCGCCAGAAACAGGTCAACGCGGTGGGCTATTGCATCGCGGGCACCACGTTGCACCTGACACTGTCGTTGCTGAAACAGCGCGGCGACAAATCGATCAAATCGGCCACGTTCTTTACCACGCTCACCGATTTCGGCGACCAGGGGGAATTCACGCCCTTCCTGTCAGATGATTTCATCGACGGGATCGACAAGGAAATCGAAGATGAGAAATTGCTGCGCTCTTTCATCATGCAGCGGACTTTCAGCTTCCTGCGCTCCAACGATCTGGTCTATGGGCCCGCGATCAAAAGCTACATGATGGGGGAAACGCCGCCCGCCTTTGATCTGTTGTACTGGAACGGCGACGGATCCGGCCTGCCGGGCAAGATGGCGCATCAGTATCTGCGCCAGCTGTGCCAGAACAACGAGTTTGCCAATGGCGGGATCGAACTGTGTGGGGAGCGGCTGCACCTGAGCGACGTGGATGTCCCCTTGTGTTCGGTCACGTGCGAAACCGACCATATCGCGCGGTGGAAGGATTGCTACCAGGGATTCCAGCAAACCAGGAGCCGGTCGAAAACCTTTATCGTGTCCGAATCCGGGCATATCGCCGGCATCGTGAATCCGCCCAGCAAGAAGAAATACGGCCACTACGTCAACGCCGACACCAAACTGCCCGCCGATGAGTGGATGGCGGGGGCGACATTTCACGAAGGATCGTGGTGGCCGCGTTGGGACAAGTGGCTGTCAGGGCGTTCCGGCAAGCAGATTCCGGCCCGGGATTTTGGCGATTCGGAGCATCCCGTCTTGGGGGAGGCGCCCGGAGACTATGTGAAAGCCAAGGCAACTCGTTGAAAATACGGGGTAATCAAAAAATATTCTGCGGTGCAGCAAAAATATCTTGAAATGCTGCGTCGCAGAAAGCATATTGTGTGCAGAAGACAACACGGGGCCACCCCGAAACATCGCAGAAGGAACTGTCACAATGGCAAAGACTCAAGACATGACCACCATCCTGAAAGACATGATGGGTGCATTCCCGGTTGATACCGCAGCCCTGGAAGACGCATTCAAGAACACCGCGACCCTGAACGAAAAGCTGACCGGCGTTGCGCTGGAAGCCGCCGAAAAGTCGTCGGAAATCTCGTCGAAATGGACCAAGGACACCCTGACCAAACTGGCAGAGATGTCCAAAGCCAAAGCCGAGCCGGCCGACTACGCCAAGGCAATGACCGATTTCGCATCGGCTCAGGCAGAAGTTGCCGCCGAGAACATGGCCGCCTTTGCTGAAGTTGCGAAAAAAGTTCAGTCCGAAACCGTTGAGCTGCTGATGGCCGCTGGCAAAGACGCCACCGAAGAGGCAACCGCCGCCGTCAAGAAAGCCACCAACGACGTGACGACCGCAGCCAAGAAAGCCGCGGCAGCCAAATAAGCTGAGAGATCAGCCGATCCGCACCAATCCCTCCCTGATGGTGCAGATTGCGGGGGCAGGCCAATTGGCCTGCCCTTTCTTTTTGTTCTGCACTCGCATAGTGTTTTCTGCGACGCGCTAATCTTTTGGGGAGACAGACGTGGCGGACAACAAAAAAACACTGTTAATCAAACGCTATGCCAGCCGGCGGCTATACAATACCGAGACCAGCGATTACGTCACGCTGGAAAATATTGCCGGCTTTATTCGCGACGGGCGCGAGGTGCAGATCGTCGACCTGAAAACCGGCGACGACCTGACCCGTCAGTATCTCTTGCAGATCATCGCGGAACACGAAAGCCGCGGTGAAAGTGTGCTGCCGATCGATGTTCTCAACGATCTTGTCCGCAGCTATACCACACAGGCCACCAGCGTTGTTCCCCAGTTCCTGCAAGCCTCGTTCGACATGCTGCGCGACGGGCAGGAAAAGATGATGGAAAGCATGGGCGGCGGCATGAAGATGCCCGGGCTTGATGCAATGCAGGCCCAGCAGGAAGCCTTCATGAAGGCGTTGACCGGCGGCATTGGCTGGCCCGGCAGCACGCCCACTCCCGAAGCATCCGAAAGCGCTGACGGGGAAGAGGGCGAGGATCTTGACGCGATCAAGAAACAGCTGGCCGAGTTGCAGGAGAAGCTGAGCAAGCTGAAATAGTCAAAAGGCAGGGCGCGCTGCCCTGCCTCTTTTCACTGTGTTCTCAATTACGGTCTGGTGTCAGGTGCCATAGGCCCGCTGATCGCCCATCACATAGTCGGCCGCGCCGGTCAGAGCGCCCGCGATAATGTCCAGTTCGGCCCGTTTCAGGCGCGCGGGCAGGCGCACGTCGCAGGCTTTCATCAGCATCTTGCGGGTCTGCGGCAACTCGGGCAAATCCTTGATGAACTGCCAATTCCAGAAGGCGCGGGCATTGTCGGTGGACTGGCCAAACACCTGCACCTTTACACCCCGCTGGTTGGCGGCGGCCTGAAAGGCCTGGATCTGCGCATTGTCCAGACCGACAAGGTTGAACTGGATCGAATCCGGCGCGCGCTCTTCCAAAGACAGCTTGTCCGGCACGTTCAGCCAGGGTGACTGGTTCAACAACGCGGCCACGTAATCATGGTTGCGTCGCCCGTCGCGCACCCGGCGGGGCACCTCTGCCAATTGTGGGCGGGCCAGGGCCGCCGACATGTTGTTGAGGCGCAGGTTGTAAAGCGGCAGCTTGTTTTGCCAGCGGTTAAACGCCGATTCAAGCGCGCCCGTGTTGTCACCTATGGGCGATTTGTGCTTTTGCCAGTTGTGTTCATAGGCGCCGGACATGATCACCGCCTGCGCCACCAGATCCGCATCGTCCGTGACAAGGATGCCACCTTCGCCCGCATTGACCAGCTTGTAGGATTGGAACGAGAAACAACCCACCCGCCCGATCGTGCCGATCTTGCGCCCGTTCCAGGTGGTGCCCAGGCTGTGGGCGGCGTCTTCGATCACCGGGATGGCGCGCGCGTCACACAGCGCCATGATTGCGTCCATGTCGCTGGTATGGCCCCGCATATGGCTGATGATCACGGCGGCAATATCATCGTCCAGCCGCCGTTCGAAATCGGCCACGTCGATGCGGTAATTCTCGCCCACCTCGCACAGGACGGGCACGCAATCGGCGTGAACCACCGAAGAGGGCACAGCAGCAAAGGTGAAGCCGGGGATCAGAACCCGCGCGTCACGCGGCAGGCCCAGCGCCTTGAGCGACAGGAACAGAGCCGCCGAACAGGACGACACAGCCAGCGCGTATTTCGCGCCCATCATCGCGGCAAACTCTTCCTCCAGCAACGCAACCGGGGCGTTTTCGGGGGCCGTGTACCGGAACAAATCGCCGGTTTGCAGCAGGTGGTCAATCTCCTCCCGCGCGGATGCGGGGATCGGCTCGGCGTCATAAACGTTGGGCGGAAGCGTCATTGTTTTCAACTTTCTTATGCTCGATATTCAAAAACATAAATCAAGGACGTGACCCTGCCAAGGATTTTCCTGAATGGCCATATGAAAATGGCACGATGTGACCGACAGGCACCGCCCGGCCGATCATGCAGCTCTCGCAAATCTTCAAGGGCGGTCAGACACCCAGCCTGTCGCGCAGCGCAAACCATGTCATCGCCAGCGCCAGCAGCGGGCTGCGCAGCATCGTTCCGCCCGGGAATGGCGGCGCGGGCACGCGCGCCATCGTGTCAAAACCCTCGGCCTCGCCGGCAATGGCCATGGCCATCAACTGTCCCGCATGGGTGGCCGTGCCAACGCCATGCCCGGAATAGCCCGAAGCCGACAGGATATTGGGCGCCAGCCGCCGAAGATACGGCATACGCTTCATGGTGATTGCCAATGTCCCGCCCCAGGCATAGTCGATGCGCACATCGCGCAGATCCGGAAAGATCTGCGCCATCGGTTTGCGCACCAGCGCCGCGATGTCCGACGGGAAGCGATAGCCATAGCTTTCGCCGCCGCCAAACAACAGCCGCCCGTCGTGGGACAGACGGAAATAGTTGATCACGAACTTGCTGTCCGCCACGGCCACATCGCGGGTCAACACCCTTGCGGTGGCGTCGCCCAGCGGCTCGGTGGCGGCAATGAAATTATTGATCGGCATGACCCGCGCCGCGACCTTGCGGTCCAGCCCGCCCATATAGCCATTACAGGCCAGGATCAGGTGATCGGCCTCGACGCGCCCCTGGTCAGTTCTCACCGACACCCGCTCGCCGCGCACAATGTCATGCACATGGGTCCGCTCGAAAATCCGCACCCCCGCTGCCTTGGCCGCCCGTGCCAGCCCAAGAGCATAAGCCAGCGGATGCAGATGCCCAGCGCCCATGTCCAGCGAGCCGCCAACATATTTGGGTGACGGGCACAGCGCCTGCATCTGATCCCGGTCCAGCGGTGTGATCTGATCATACCCGTACCGGGCGCGCAGATGTTCGACATAGGTGTGTTCATGCCGGACTTCTCCGGCAGAGAAACAAGCATGGGCAATGCCCGGCTTCAGATGGCAATCGATGTCGTGGCGCGCCACCAGATCCCTGACCAGCCCCTTGGCGTCCTCGGCCAGTTGCCACAGCTTGCCCGCATCCTCCGGCCCGACGAAACTTTCCAGCCCGTC
Source organism: Thiosulfatihalobacter marinus (assembly GCF_016019955.1). Classification (GTDB taxonomy): domain Bacteria; phylum Pseudomonadota; class Alphaproteobacteria; order Rhodobacterales; family Rhodobacteraceae; genus Shimia; species Shimia marinus_A. The sequence goes on along the minus strand of NZ_JAECRZ010000013.1, from coordinate 22,804 downwards.
CTGCGCCATGCGCTGACCCGAACCCAGCTGCCCGCCATTGCGCCCGGACGCCCCAAACCCGACGCGATGCGCCTCAACCAGAACCACGTCATACCCGCGTTCTGCCAGATGCAGCGCCGCCGAAAGCCCGGTATAGCCCGCCCCCACCACGCAGACATCGGCGCGGGTTGCCCCCTTCAAATCTGGAAAAGGCGACAACGGGTCAACGCTCGCCGCGTACCAGCTCGCGGGATACTCTTCCTTGCGATCGTTGGAATAAAGCAGGTCCACGCGGTCCCCCGTCTTCATTTTGCCAGAAAATACTCCCGCCGGAGGCTTCGGGCGCGCCCGCGCCCGAATTTCCGGTCAAGATCAAACGTTCAGCAGCAGGTGCTCGCGCTCCCAGGGGCTGATCACCTCCAGGAACTCTTCATATTCGGCGCGTTTCACAATGGAATAGACCCGCGCGAAATCCGCCCCCAAGACCTCGTGCAGTGCCTCTGCTTCGTCGAACAGATCCAGCGCCCCGCCCAGGATGCGCGGGATCGCTTCTTCTCCGTCATAGGCGTCGCCCTTGAATTGTGCACTGGGGCGGCGCTGTTGCATCAGGCCAAGGTATCCACAGGCCAGCGACGCGGCGATGCCCAGATAGGGGTTGCAATCCATACCTGCCAGCCGGTTTTCCACGCGGCGCGACTGTGCAGAGGATATCGGAATACGGATGCCGGTGGTGCGGTTGTCGCGTCCCCACTCCAGATTGATCGGCGCGGCGTGATCGCGCACATACCGACGGTAGGAATTCACATAAGGCGCCAGCATGGCGATGGCCGAAGGCAAGTGGTTCTGCAACCCGGCGATAAAGTGAAAGAACGCATCCGTATCGCCACCCTGCGGGCCGGAAAACAGGTTCTGCCCGGTCTCGATATCAATGATCGAGTGATGCACATGCATGGCCGATCCCGGTTCGCCCTCGATCGGTTTGGCCATGAAGGTGGCATAACAATCATGGCGCAGCGCGGCTTCGCGGATCAGGCGTTTGAAGAAGAACACCTCGTCGGCCAGCTTTACCGGATCGCCATGCACCATGTTGATTTCCAACTGCCCGGCACCGCCTTCCTGGGTGATCCCGTCAATCTCGAACCCCTGCGCCTCGGCAAAATCGTAGATATCGTCGATCACGGGTCCAAACTCGTCCACCGCCGTCATCGAATAGGCCTGACGCGCCGCCGCCGGGCGGCCGGAGCGGCCCATCATCGGCTCAATCGCCTTGGCAGGATCGATGTTGCGCGCCACCAGGTAAAACTCCATCTCGGGCGCCACCACCGGCTCCCACCCCTGATCGCGATAAAGCTGGACAACACGTTTGAGCACGTTGCGCGGGCTGAAGGGGATCGGCACACCGTCCACGTCATAGGCGTCATGGATCACCTGCAAGGTCCAGTCCCCGGTCCATGGCGCCGCAGAGGCGGTCGCCCAATCAGGGCGCAGGATCATGTCGCGCTCGATAAAGCCGTCCTCGCCCGCCGCTTCGCCCCAGTCGCCGGTGATGGTCTGGTAGAAGATGGAATCCGGAAGGTGAAAATACTCCTGGCGCGCGAATTTCGACGCCGGAACGGCCTTGCCCCGGGCAATGCCTGGCAGGTCGGAAATGATGCATTCCACCTCGTCCAGTCGATGGCCCTCAAGATAGGCCTGTGCCGCTTCGGGAGTTTTGTCGAGCCAATCGCTCATTTGGTCCTCTCTTGCCGAAAGAAATCGGCGAACTGATCTGCCAGGGTCTGGTTGGCGGTCGGGTGGGGGAGGGCGTTGAGGGCGGAATCGAGCCGGTCGTCGGGGACAACGCCGCGACCGCGGGTTTTGATCAAACCCTCCATGAAGTTCGTGTCGAATTCCGGATGGGGTTGCACGGTCAGCGCGCGGTCGCCATAGGCGATGGCGGCGTAGGCGCAGAAATCGTTGCTGGCCACCACCGTCGCCCCCGGCGGAAGCTCTGTCACCTGATCCTGATGCCAGGCGTTCAGCGCAATCTCGGTGCCGCCGAAATCATAGACCTGTCGGCCCACGGCCCAGCCGCCACCGAATTTCTCGACCTTGCCGCCCAGGGCCTGTGCAATGATCTGATGACCAAAGCATACGCCCACCATGGGCACTTTCCGGGTGATGGCATCGCGGATGAAATCCTCCAGCGGCGGAATCCAGGCGTGATCTTCGTAAACGCCGTGGCGCGAGCCGGTGATCAGCCACCCATCCGCGTCATGCACCGATTCCGGCAGGTCGCCGTCAACCACGCTCCAGCCCTCAAAGTCAAAATCCTGCCCGGACAGAAAATCCTGGAAGATACGGATATAGTCGCCATAGGCGTCGCGCAGCGTATCCGGCGCGTGTCCGGTTTGAAGAATGCCGATTTTCATGTCTCACCAACTGTTCGCCGCTTTCGGGGTGCCTTTGTCATACACGCTCCAGATAGGTTTTCCAGCGTTCCGCCTCGGGGATGTCCGCCAGCACCAAACGTTCCTGGCGTTTCGTCATCACCATGTTACGGATCAGCTCCGCCGGAAGACAACGGGCGATGAAGGGATCAGAGCCGAACAACTCGATGGCCTCGCCCCAGTCGGTGCACAGCTGCGGCAGGTCCAGATCATAGGCATTTCCCGTGATCGGCGGGGGCGGGATCAGCTCCTCTTCAATGCCTTCTATTGCGGCGCCCAGAACGGCGGCAAGCAGCAGATAGGGGTTGATATCCCCCCCGGCGGTGCGGTGTTCGATACGGCGCGCGGCGGGGGCGCCGCCAGGCACGCGCAACGCAGCCGTCCTGTTTTCATAAGCCCAACACACGCTTGTGGGCGCGTGGGCGCCGATCGCAAACCGGTCATAGCTGGGACCGTGGGGTGCAAAGATCAGCGTGCTGGCGCGCATCGCGGCGGCACAGCCCGCGAGGGCCTGTTGCAGTGTCCCGGTGCCCTCCGGGCCGCCATTGTCAAAGACGTTCCGCCCCTGTTCATCCACAACCGAAAAATGCACATGCATGCCGTTGCCTGCATCTTCGGCATAAGGCTTGGCCATGAAAGTGGCGGCCATGCCGTGACGGCGGGCCAGCCCGCGCACCAGCAGCTTGAAGAGAAGCGCGTCATCGGCGGCGCGCATGGCGTCCTGGTGGTTGAGTGTAACCTCGAACTGGCCCAGCCCGCATTCCCCGATCATGCTTTGCACCGGGATGCCCATGGCCTCGGCACCGTCATAGAGTTCGGTAAAGAACGGATCAAAGGCATCCAGCTCATTCAGAGAGAGCACTTCACCCGCAAAAATGCGGCGTCCCGAACGCGGGCTGATTGGAGGCTGGATCGTGTTGTCGTTGTCATCTACAAGGGTGAATTCCATTTCAGTCGCGGCAAAGACCCGCCAGCCACGGGCCAAGAACCGGTCCAGCACGTGGCGCAGGGCCTGGCGGGGATCGCCCAGGAACGGCGCGCCGGCTTCGGTTTGCATGGTCATCGGCACCAGCGCCGACGGGGTGGACAGCCAGGGCATCGGAACCGGTCCGCGTTCGGTGGGCATCAGGATGCCGTCGGCGTCGCCGGTTTCGAACACCAGGGGGCTGTCCGCGATGTCATGGCCCCAGATATCCACGTTCAGCGCCGACAGCGGCATCCGCACGGTTCCCGTTGCCAGCTTGTCGGCGAAGCTTGCTGGGAGGCGTTTGCCGCGCATCTGGCCATTCAGATCGGCCGCGCCCACGCGGAATGTTCGGTACTGTCCAAGCTCCATGAGACACCTTGTTGGGTAATTTGATCAAATTATTCACGGGCGGATCACGCTTGTCCAGCCCCAAAATGGCGGGTCGGCCAAACGTCGGTATTGCGTCGGTATTGCGGCGGTTTGGTTCGGCCAGTTCGGGACATCGGGCGGGGAAGGCGGCCGCAAGCGGATTGCAAGCGACCGCGTGTGGCCCGACAGGTCAGCGAATTAGGTTCGGGCGAAAGCGAATCTTTCGTTTGGCCTCGCGCGGCATGTGCCGGTTGAGGTGATTGTTCACCAGCGAAAACACCCCGACAATCACCAGCGTCAGAAGGATGAAATAGAACGCCAGGATGGGATACGGGATAAACGGGTTGAACGTCTTGTCGGCGAAATAGCTGGCATAATACAGTGCGTCGCCCTGCTGTTTCAGGATCGGGAATCCCGAGAAAAACACAAGCGTCGTGGCGTGGAAGAGAAAGATCGCCTCGTTCGTATAGGCCGGCCAGGCCAGCCTCAGCATGGTTGGGAAGGTGATCCGGCGGAAGCGGGTCCAGCCGGCCATGCCATAGGCGTCGGCGGCCTCGATATCGCCCTTGGGGATCGACAGGAGCGCACCGTAGAAGATTTCGCCGGAATAGGCGGCGGTATTCAGGAACAGCACCACCAGCGCGCCCAGCCAGGCCGCCGTGAAGGCGCCCAGGAAAGGCATGCTTTGCTTCACTGTCAGGAACAGGAAATAGGCAAAAAAGAACTGGATGAAGAGCGGCGAGCCGCGAAACAGGAAGATGAACCATTCGGCCGGTTTGCGGATCAGCCGGTGTTTCGAGCTTTTGCCAATCGCCACAGCCACCGCAAGAAAGAATCCGGCACACAGGGCCAGAACACCGAAGTAGATGTTCCAGATCATGCCCGAGCCGATCAGGGTGAATTGCTGGCACAGCCCGTAATCGTCGCGCGGCAAAAGCCGTTCGCCGATCCCGATCGAGCGCAGCGCGTAGGCCTGTATGGTGTCCCAGCAACTCATGCTCCGGCCCTCCGCTGAGCTTCGCCGCCAGCGGTGGCCTGCCCGTGGGTAAGTTTCGTCATCAGCTTGTTCAGGACCACTTCGGAAACCTTCGTGAAGCAGAGGTAAAACACCAGAAGCGCAAGGAAATACCACATGCGCCAGTCGCCATGGGGATAATCGGTAAAGCGGGCATTCTTGGTGCCGCCCAGTTCGCGCGCCCAATAAACGATGTCTTCGATTCCCAGCAGGAACAGAAGCGGCGTGGCCTTGATCAGAACCATCCAGAGGTTGCTGAGACCGGGCAGCGCATAGACCCACATTTGCGGCACAAGAATGCGCCAGAAAGTCTGGCGCCGGGTCATGCCATAGGCCTCGGCGGTTTCCAGCTGGGCGCGGGGCACGGCGCGCATGGCCCCGAACAGGACATTTGAGGCAAAGGCGCCAAAGACGATGGAAAAGGTCAGCACGGCCAGGAAAAAGCCATAGGTCTGATGCACCCATTCCGGCGCGCTGGACAGGGGCAGCTTGGCCTGCTGGCAGACCACGAAATCATTGCCCTGGCGGATTGCGTCGGGCCAGTCCGGGCATTTCACCTGATGGCGCACCCATTCGAACCCCTGATCCAGCGCGATGACGAAAAACAGGAAGAAAGCGATGTCCGGCACGCCGCGCACGATGGCGGTATAGCCCTTGCCCAGCCAGCGCAGTGGCGGAATGCGCGAGCGCGCGGCGGTGGCCCCGCCAAACCCGAACAAAAGCGCGGTGGGCGCGGTGATCGCAAGAAGCAACAGCACGGTGAAGACCGAGGAATACAACCCCATATGCTTGCCCGTGGTCAGGTAGCAGGATGCCCACCTGAGCCCTTCAAGCGTGTCCGGTTCCGCGCAATAGGAAAACATCTGTCGGTCTGTCCTTGTCCGTCAGGCCGCCGTATCGTTGGCCCGCATGGCCGGGGCAGGGGCGATTGTTGGGCGGATGCGCGGGCGGTGCCGCGCATCCCGGGATCCATCCGGATCAGTTTACCACAGGGAAGAGACTTCCCATTTGGCGATCAGCTTGTTCAGCGAGCCGTCGTCCTTCATCGACTGGATCGCCGCGTCGAACTTGGCGCGCAGTTCACCGTCGGACTCACGCAGCCCCATACCGACGCCGCCACCGATGGATTCGGTCCGCTCCAGCATCACCAGACCGTCCTGGCCCACAACGGTTTCCAGAAAGCTCTTGTCGGCCAGTACCGCGTCGGCCTCGCCATTGCGCACGGCGGCCACGGTTTCCTCGGGCGTGGCGAATTCGATCAGGGTCCAGCCCTTTTCGGCGATATAGGCCGCCTGGATGGTCGCCGCCTGCGCCGCGATCACGGCACCCTCGACATCAAGCCCGGAATCCAGCGCCGCATAGGTGGACGGATCCGGCGGGGTGTAGGGCTGGGTAAAGTCGATGACCTCGTCACGCTCGTCGGTGATCGACATGCCGGCGACAATGGTATCGTAGTTGCCCGACACCAGGTTCGGAATGATCGAATCCCAGTCGTTCTTGACCCATTCGCATTTCAGCTCGGCGCGCATGCACAGTTCGTCGCCCAACTCGCGCTCGAACCCGTCGATCTCGCCGGCATCGTTGACAAAGTTCCAGGGGGCATAGGCGCCTTCTGTGCCCATGCGCACGGTCTTGCCGTCGCCATCGGCCAGGGCGAGTCCGGCGCTCAGCGCCAGAACGGCGGTGCCAAGGATAAGCTTTTTCATTTTGGTTACTCCCATGTTTGGTTTCTTCTTCTTGGTTCAGGCCGCGGTCGAGCTGAGAAACTGCTGCAACCGCTCGGATTTGGGCGATCCGAACAACGTTTCGGGATCGCCCTGTTCCTCGATCAGCCCCTGATGCAGGAACACCACGTGATCCGACACATCATTGGCCAGTTTCATGTCATGGGTCACGATCAGCATGGTCCGGCCTTCTTCTGCCAGCGCCTTGATCACGCGCACCACTTCCTGTTCCAGCTCGGGATCGAGCGCCGAGGTGGGTTCGTCGAACAAAAGGGCCTCGGGTTCCATGCACAGCGCCCGCGCAATCGCCGCGCGCTGTTGCTGGCCGCCCGAAAGTTGCGCCGGGTAGACATCGCACTTGTCGCCGATCCCCACCTTGTCCAGATATTTGCGCGCCGAGGACTCGACCTCGGACCGGTCCCGCCCCAGCACCGACAGCGGTGCCTCCATCACGTTTTGCAGGATGGTCATATGGGCCCACAGGTTGAACTGTTGGAATACCATCGACAGGTTGGTGCGGATACGCAACACCTGCCTGGCGTCGCCCGGATGACGGTGCGGGCCACTGCCGCGCCACGTGACAGGCTCGCCCTTGAACAGGATCTCGCCCTGCTGGCTGTCTTCCAGAAGATTGGCGCAGCGCAGGATGGTCGATTTGCCCGATCCCGACGAACCGATCAGCGAAACCACGTCGCCCCGCCGGGCGGTGATATCGACCCCCTTGATGACCTCAAGGTCGCCATAGGCTTTGTGCAGGTTGCGGATTTCCAGAACGGGCGCGGTATCAGCCAAGGGGTCCCCATCGGTGTGATTGTCGTATCAGTGCCTCAATAGGAATGAAAAAACGCACGAATGCAACGTTCAAAAGGGATGACGCGGGGGGAATTGCGCCGAATTGCCCGGTCGGGCTGCCGAATGGTCAGGGTGCGGGCGGCAGGGGCATCGCCAGATAGGCGCTTTGTGGCAGATCTACGATGCCACGCAGGCCAAGCAGCGCCCGATCCGCCGCCGACATCCTGTCAACAGCGCCGCGCAGCGCGCCGCGCAGCGCGACCGGATCGCGCCCCCCGGCAGTGATAAACGGCAGCGCCGGGCTCGGGGCGGTGCGCCCGATTTCAACCAGATCGGCCGCGAAATCATCAAAGCGCCGGATCAGGTCCCAGGTCAGCGCGTCCAGCGCGGCGAGATCCGCCCGCCGCTCTGCCACCGCCCGGGCCGAGGCGCGATGCGCCCCGGTCTCAAGCCGCGCACCGATGCTCAGCCCATGGGCGGCGAAATGCGCGCATGGGGCGGCCCAGCCCGATTGCGACAGCGCTTCATTATAGGCCAGGCTGGCGCCGTCAAACGCCGCCAGCGGGGCGCCAAGGCGCGCCCTATGCGCGACCAGAACCGAGTTGTAATGCCCCGGCGGACAGCCAGGCAGGCCATAATCAGGGGTTGCCACCAGCGTGACATGGCTATGCAGCCGTGCCCGGTAGGGCAGGCCACAGGTTTGCGCCAGCAACAGATCGGGGGATTGCCAGATGTCCCACAGATCCGCGTCGCGGCTCAGCCCGTCCGGCCCGTTCCCCAGCGCCGCCCGAATGGCCTGCCAAAACCGGTCATTCGCCGCGGCCGTTTCCGGGCGGTCATACATGGCAAGACTGGCGATCATCCGTCCCCGGCCACCCTCTGGCGGGCCAACGCGCTGTCGCGGTCGGAAATGCCCAGAAGATTGGCCGCCAGCCGCACCAGCGCGTCTTCCTCGTCATCGCGCTGCCCGTCCGCCAGAACCACCTGCCACATCGCCTCGATCACTCCGGTCCGCTCGTCCAGCGGCACCGCCTCCTTGATCGCACGGGTAAAGCGCACCGTGTCGGGCGCCTCGTCCTCCAGCACCTCGGCCTCCCGGCGCAGGGCGTCGGCCCCGGCCTGATCCAGCCCATAGCGCCTGGAAACGATCCGAACGATCTGCTCGGCCTCTTCACGGGCATATTCGCCATCGGTGCGGGCAATGCGCACCAGCAACGCGGTCAGGGCAAGGCGGGCGCCGCTGTCGTCCAGCGGTTCGGGGGCGGGCGCCGTCAGGCGTTTCAGGAAATCGGCAAACATGGGCAATGGTGTAATCGCAACATCGCGCCCCTGCAACGGCTCTTCTTTTGGCCAAAAATATCCCGGGGGAGTCGCCAGGGGCGACGGGGGCAGCGCCCCCTCTTTTTCTACTGCCCCGCCAGCGGCGAGTCGGTTGCGTCAATCCCCAGCATGGTCTCGATCTCCCGCAGGGTGGCATCCTCCTCGGGGGCATGGGCGCCATCGGCCATGATCACCCGCCACAAGGCGCGTACCATCGCCAGCCGGTGGGGATAATCCACGTTCTGCCTGATCAGCAGGGCAAAATCGGGGGTGCCGGGGGCGGCGGCGTCAAGTTTTTCGCAGGTGGCGCGCATCTTGGCGGCCTCGACCGGGTTGAGATGAAACGTGCCGGCCAGGATGCGGTCGATCTCGCCGATCTCGGCGGCATCATAGTGCCGGTCCGATTTCGCCACCCGGACCAGCAAAGCCCCCAGTGCGAGCTTTTCATCCGGTTCGGGCAGGGCCGGTTCGGGCACGCCGCCCCGCAGACGAAGGAACAGGGCTTCCCACATCAGCCGTCATAGCCTTCGATGATCACCACATCTCCGGTGCTGTGGGCCTCGCGGATCGCCTTGGCGGCCTGATAGCCGGGGCTGTGGTAACAGTCCAGCGCCGCCTGGTAAGAGGGAAATTCAATCACCACGTTGCGGCTGCGGCTGCTGCCTTCGGGTGTTTCGAACTGCCCGCCACGCACCAGGAACCGGCCCTGATACGCGGCCAGCGGCGCGGCGTTGGCGGCAATGTATTTCTTGTATTCGTCCAGATTGTCGACATCGACACGCGCAACCCAATAGCCTTTGGCCATCATCCTGTCCCCCTTTTGAAATGCTGTCCCGGCAAGGCTGATACAGAACGCGCGGCTTGGCAAGGGGGCGCCGGGATCAGCGGCGCGTCAGCAGGGACAGGGTGGCGTTTCGCTCAAAGCGCAGATTGTCCATCGCGATGCCTTCGGGATCGGAGTTTTCGATCACCAGTCCGGCAATATCCGCAATGTCATCAAGGCGTTGAAAGCCATAGCTGGCCTCGGCCAGCGGGCCGAGGCGCAGGGTATGAATGGGGCGCCCGTCACGGCGCAGAAAGGTGACGCGGGCCTCGCCCAGCTCGCCGCCGCGAATGTCAAAGGCCAGCGCGGACTGGTCGTTTTCAAACAGCACGGCAATGGCGCCTTCGCCGGTGGCTTCGGGTTTGGGAAAGCCTTCTGGGCCATGGCCATGCAGCACCGAAGTGGCCATCAGGCGCAAAATGCCCAGGGTTTGTCCGGGCGCGCCGGGCAGAAGGGCCAGCGGTGCCAGCGCGGTGCCGCCGACACGGTCGAAATTGCCTTCGCGGCTCAGGATCTGCCCGGCGAACCGTTCGCCAAAGGACACGCCGGGCTGGATCAGCAAGCCGTCGATCTGGCGGCCCACGCCAAAGGAACTGGGCTGATCGTCAAAGGTGATGACGCGCGCCAGCGACAGCGTATCGGCCCCGACCAGACAAACCGGCGTTTCGCAGGCCGCCGCGGGCAGCGCGGCAAGGCTGGCGGCAAGGGCAAGGGTGGGTATGAGGCGCATGGGGCAAGGATAGCGCCGCCGTGGAAGGCCGCAAAATGAATTTTTCGCCAGTCTTTTCGATTCGAAAGGTTAATGCCCCTGTTTTGCGGGGATCTGGGCGTTGGTATCACGTCGGTATTGCGTCGGTAACACGTCGGTGCAAGTTCGGTATCCGGGGGGTGTAAAGTGAGCGCACGCAAGGAGTTGGCAAGGAATGCAACACCGCCAGGCTTGTTCACCATGACGTGCTCCGCAAGCGGTGGCACGGCTCTGGAAGATCGGTTGTGCTACACTGGTCGCCGGGAGGCGCACCATGTTTGATATTGACCGTTTTGTATCCGATTGCCGCGACGCGGTGGATCATGACCCGACACATAAGGCCGCCGCCGAAATTGTGCGGCGGGCAATGGCGAACCCGTCGGCGGTGATGGCCGCTTTGGGGGAACCAACCGAGCCGGGCATCACGCCGCTATACCAATCACCTGATCTGACGATCCTGAATCTTGCGTGGCGACCGTCATTTACGATCCCGCCTCATAATCATGAGATGTGGGAGGTGATCGGCATCTATGGTGGGCGCGAGGACAATATTTTCTGGCGCAGGATCAAGGATCATCCTGACGGGCTGATCGAGGCGGCGGGCGCGCGGGCGTTGTCGACGGGGGATGTTTGTCCGATGGGGCCGGACATCATCCATTCCGTTACCAACCCGATCCCGCGCCTGACCGCGGCAATTCATGTGTATGGCGGCGATTTTTTCGAAGCGGAACGCAGTGAATGGGAACCGGACGGTTTGACCGAGCACCAGCTTGACATGAGCTCGGTTCGGGCCCGGTTTTCCAAGTGAGGGCAGGCGTTCGGGCCAGGCCCGGACGCGTTGGGACGGGGGTCACACCAGCCGCGAATTATCCTTGGCGGCGCGCACGAAATCGCGGAACAGGGGGTGGGGATCAAACGGTTTGGATTTCAGTTCAGGGTGGAACTGCACGCCGATGAACCACGGATGATCGGCCCATTCGACAATCTCGGGCAGGCGGCCATCGGGCGACATGCCCGAGAATTTCAGACCGCAGTCTTCAAGCTTGTCGCGATAGGTGGTGTCCACCTCGTAGCGGTGACGGTGGCGTTCTTCGATCGCGGTGGCGCCATAGACCCCGGCCACTTTCGTGCCTTCGCCCAGCACCGCGTCATACGACCCAAGCCGCATGGTGCCGCCCTTGTCGTCGTCATGCTTGCGCGTGACCTTGGCGTTGCCCTGCACCCATTCCTTGAGGTGATAGACCACCGGTTCGAACCGTTTGCCGCCCGCTTCGTGGTCGAACTCTTCGGAACCGGCGGTCCGGATCCCGGCGACATTGCGCGCCGCTTCGATCACGGCCATCTGCATTCCCAGGCAAATCCCGAGATAGGGCACCTTGCGTTCGCGGGCAAATTGCGCGGCCTTGATCTTGCCCTCGGTGCCGCGCTCGCCAAAGCCGCCGGGCACGAGGATCGCGTCATAGCCTTCCAGATAGGGCGCGGCGTCTTCCTTGTCGAACACCTCGGCATCCACCCAGGACACGTTCACCTTGACGCGGTTGGCCATGCCGCCATGGGTCAGCGCCTCCTTGATGGATTTATAGGCGTCTTCCAGCTGGGTGTATTTGCCGACAATCGCCACGTTGATAGTGCCGTCGGTGTTGTGGATGCGGTCCACCACGTCTTCCCAGACGCGCAGATCGGGGCGCGGGGCGGGGGCAATGCCAAACGCATCGAGCACGGCCTGGTCCAGCCCTTCGCGATGATAGGCAAGCGGCGCCTCGTAGATCGACTTGAGGTCATAGGCGGCCACGACGTGCTCTGTGCGCACGTTGCAGAACAGGGCGATTTTCTGGCGTTCTTTCTCGGGGATCGGCTGTTCAGAGCGGCAGACAAGGATATCGGGCGCGATGCCGATGGATTGCAATTCCTTGACCGAGTGCTGAGTGGGTTTGGTTTTCAGCTCGCCGGACGCGGCCAGATAGGGCAGCAGCGTGAGATGCATGAAGATGCACTGACCGCGCGGCTTGTCGTGGGAGAACTGGCGGATCGCCTCGAAGAAGGGCAGGCCCTCGATATCGCCCACCGTACCGCCGATCTCGCACAGCATGAAATCGACCTCGTCATCACCGATGCCGATGAAGTCCTTGATTTCGTTGGTGACATGCGGAACCACCTGAATGGTCTTGCCCAGGTAGTCACCGCGCCGTTCCTTTTCCAGCACGTTGGAATAGATGCGCCCGGAGGATACCGAATCCGTGTTGCGCGCGGGCACGCCGGTAAAGCGTTCGTAATGGCCAAGATCGAGATCGGTTTCGGCGCCATCGTCTGTGACGAACACCTCGCCATGCTCAAAAGGTGACATCGTGCCCGGATCGACATTGAGATAGGGATCAAGCTTGCGCAGGCGGACGGTATAGCCGCGCGCCTGGAGCAGCGCGCCCAAAGCCGCAGAGGCCAGCCCCTTGCCCAGAGAAGAAACCACACCGCCGGTAATGAAAATATAGCGTGCCATCTGCCTGGCGACCCCCGTGATAGTCGATGTTTCAAAGCGCCCGAAACGGCCGAAACCGTCACAGCATCACGGGACTTACGTCATAAAGGATTCGCAGCTATTTGGCAACCGAACCGCAAGATGCTGTTGCGGCGGTTTTTTCTGCCTCAAGCTGTGGTGGTGTGGCCCGGGTGGGGCCTGGCAACCGGGTATCAGTCGGCGCGCGGCACCAGCGGTGCGGTGTCGCCTTCTGCCGGGGGCAGCAGGCTGTCGCCGGCGGGTGCCACGGGCGCGGTGCTTTCCTCGGCCGGGGCCTGTGTGCCCAGGCGATCAAACACCGAACTGGACGAGGATTTCTGCGCCGCGATGATTGTCAGCGAGATCGAGGTCACGATGAAAGCGGCCGCCAGAACCCATGTCACCTTGCCCAGGGCCGTCGCCGCCGCGCGGCCCGACATGACGCCGCCGCCGCCGCCGCCCGATCCCATGCCCAGGCCACCGCCTTCCGAACGTTGCATCAGCACGACCCCGGTAAGGGACAGTGCAAGAAGAAGGTGGATGATGAGGATGACGTTTTCCATATGGACCTGCTGAGCGAGCGTTCGGTTGGTTCAGCGCGCTATGTAGGCAAGTTTGGCGCGGGGGGCAAGGCGGTTTCGGGCGGCAATGTGCGGCCGATGCCGTTGGCGCCGTGAAAGAAGCTGTGCATGTCCTCAGCCGCCAGGGCGCCGGCCCAGTCGCGAAAGGCGCGCACGTTGGGCAGTTCCCATCTGTCCGGCGCCCCGATCAACGCGAACCGGCCATGTGGCGTGGCACAGGCCATGTGCGGCAATGGCAACACGAGTGCACCGCTTTCCAGTTCTTCGCGGCACAGGAACAGATCGGCCATGACCAGCCCGCCGCCCATGGTGGCGGCGCGGGCGGCCAGATCGAGATTTGGGAAAGTCTCGCCGTTGGCCGGATCCAGCACGGTGACATCGAAATACCGCGTCCAGGTGGCCCAGTCTTCGCGGGTGGGGCTTTCGTGCAGCAGGGGCAGGCCGGTCAGGTCATGCGGACCGGTGACGGGCCGGCGCCCCTCCAGCAGGGACGGGGCGCAGGCCGGCGCGAGCAGCATGGGAAAAAGGGGCTGTACCTTCAGCCCGGCGCGCCGCCCGGGCCAGTGTTCCAGCGAGAGGCCAAGATCGTGTTCGGCGGGATCCAGCCCGCCCTGGCCATAGAAATCCGTGGTCAGACGCACGCGAATGCCTGGATGGGCGCCGCGGAAGTCCGCCAGGCGCGGGAACAGCCAGCGGATCGACAGACCCGGCGGACAGATCAGGCGCAGGTCGTCCGCCCGGGCGCCAATCCTGGAGGTTTCGCGGCTGATCCGCGAGAAACAGTCGCTCAGGACCGGCAGTAGCGCCTTGCCCGTTTCGGTCAGGGTCACGCCGCGCGCATGGCGATGAAACAGCGCGACGCCCAGATGCTCTTCCAGCAGCCTGACCTGCCGACTTATGGCGCCACGGGTGACGCACAATTCGTCGGCTGCGGCAGTATAGCCGTTGTGACGGGCGGCGGCCTCGAAGGCGCGCAGGGCGTTGAGAGGTGGCAGTTTCATGGATCAGTTTTTCTTATCCAAAGGGACAGCAATCATGGTTTGCCCGCAAGCCAGCGGATCTCCAGATTAGTCAGGAGAGAAAGGCATGGAGTCAATAGTTCATGATCCTGGGAATAGATAACGACAGGTGCCGCGGAGTGCCGGAACGTCGGGATGTCAGGTGGCGGATGCGGCTTTGGATGAGAAAATTTCGCAGCGGTCTTCGTTGGCGGCGCCTGGCACGACAGCGGGCGCGTGAGGCGTTCAGGCTGGCCGAGACCGCGCCACATCTGTTGCGAGACGTTGGATTTGACGATCTGCCAGCGCCGCGCGCGCCCCTGCCGGCGGCGCGGTTCTGAGCATGGCTGGACAGGGGGGCAAATTTCGGCAAATCTGCATCCATGCCTCATGACCACGACCACCCGCACAGCCTGTTGCCGCCCGACCCCGCGTTGCGGGTCAAGGCGTTGGAAACCATCCTGACCGAAAAGGGGCTGGTGGATCCGGCCGCGCTGGACGAGATCATCGACACTTATCAGAATCGGATCGGACCCAGGAACGGCGCGCGGGTTGTGGCGCGCATGTGGTGCGATCCGGGGTTTCGCGAAGAAATGTTGAAGGACCCGATGCCGCGCCTGCGCGAGATGGGGCTGTATGGGCGGCAGGGCGAACATATGGTGTTCGTCGAGAATACGCGGGATGTGCATAACGTGGTCGTCTGCACGCTGTGCAGCTGTTACCCGTGGCCCCTGCTGGGCATTCCGCCGGGCTGGTACAAATCCGACGCCTACCGCGCCAGGGTGGTGCGCGAACCGCGCAAGGTGCTGGCAGAATTCGGAGTGGACCTGCCCGGGGAAACGCGGGTGCGGGTCTGGGATTCCACGGCCGAAATCCGCTATCTGGTCGTCCCGCAACGTCCCGAAGGCACCGACGGCATGGACGAACCCGATCTGGCCGCGCTGGTGACACGTGATTCGATGGTTGGTACGGGGCTGGTACCGGGGCCGACGCCATGAGCCGGGTGCATGACATGGGAGGGCGGTTTGGTGACGGTACGGTCGCGCCCGGCGAGGACGCGGTGTTTGCCGCCCCCTGGCACGGGCGCGCACTGGCATTGACACTGGCGGCGGGGGCGTTGGGACACTGGACCATAGATGCCTCGCGCCATGCCCGTGAAAGCCTGTCGCCAAGGGATTATGCGCGGTTTTCCTATTACGAGAAATGGCTCGCCGCGCTGGCCGACATGCTGGTGGCGCGCGGGATCGTAACCGAAGACGAATTGCAAGCCGGGCACGCGGCGGAGCAGTCGAGCCTGTCCGAACGGGCGCTGATGGCCGGGTCGGTGGCGGGAGTGCTGAAGTCGGGCTCGGTCTATGACCGGGCAGGACCGGCCCCGGCCTTGGTCGTCGGAGCCCGCGTGCGTACGCGCCGCCCGGCGCGCAACACCATGGTGGAGGGCGGGCATACCCGCCTGCCGGGCTACGCCGCCGGCGCCACCGGCACAGTGGTGCGGCTGCACGGGACGCATGTGTTCCCCGATTCCAATGCGCACGGACTTGGCGAGGCACCGGAGCCGCTTTATGCCGTGGCCTTTGAGGCACGAGAATTGTGGGGCGCGGCGGCGGAAGGTGACGAAGTGATCGTGGATCTGTGGCAAAGCTATCTGGAGCCGGCATGAGCACGCGCCCGGAACCGGCGTTCGAAGCGCCGTGGCACGCGCAGGTTTTCGCGTTGACCGTACATCTGAACGAAGCCGGGCATATCGGCTGGCCCGATTGGACCGAACGGTTTGGCGCCACGTTGAAACGGCACGGGCTGGCCAGATCGCTTGACGGGGGCGAGGACTATTTCAACGCCTGGCTTGAGACACTGGAAGCCTTTCTGCGCGAAAAGGGATTGGCCGAAGCCGAAGCGATGAAAGAGATGCGCGCGGCCTGGGAGGCGGCGTATCTGTCCACGCCGCACGGCGCGCCCGTGACCCTGGCGGAGTAGGGGGCCAGCCCCCTCTTGAGCCTGCGGCCCAATTCACCCCCGGGATATTTCAGGCCAAAAGAAGTTCCGGCGCTCATGCATCTTCATTTTGCCGAAAATACTCCGGGGGAGTCGCGCTTGCGCGACGGGGGCAGAGCCCCCATGCGGCCTGTCAGCCGTCGACATCGTCCATGTCGTATTGTCCCGACAGCATCCGCCGCACGATCGACCAGCCCAGCCCGATGCCCAGAACGATCGAAAGAGCCAGGATCGCAATCCAGGTGTTGAGGTCACGATTATCCAGGCTCAGCATGTTCCAGTCATACAGAACCCAGACCAGCGCGGCGACCACGGACAGCACAAGCAGCATGCCGAACCCGCCGATGGACCGGATCGTGGCACGCAAATAGATGATGTAGCCGATCAGCAGGAGCAGCCCCAGAAGCACGGTGAGCGGGGTTTCCTCGACATAATTGTTCATGCTCCAGTGGATATAGCTCCACTGGGTCGGGTTGAATGTCAGCGCCAGCAGAAAGAAGGCGAAGACCCAACGCAGCAACAGCCCCATCCCGTGTTCCCTTTTTTGTCTTTTAGTCATGGTTTGCGCAAATTCGCACCGTCTGTCCAGTGCTGCGGCGAATTTGCGGTTTCGTGTCGCGTGCAACATGGCTAAAAGGGCGCGGGTTCTGACACCGGAAAAAGGAATACGGCTATGGCCAATGTGGTTGTCGTGGGCGCTCAGTGGGGCGATGAGGGCAAAGGCAAGATCGTCGACTGGCTGAGCGAGCGCGCGGATGTGATCGCGCGGTTCCAGGGCGGGCATAATGCCGGGCATACGCTGGTCATCGATGGCAAGGTCTACAAGCTGCACGCGTTGCCGTCGGGTGTGGTGCGCGGCGGCAAGTTGAGCGTGATCGGCAATGGTGTGGTGCTGGACCCCTGGCATCTGATGAACGAGATCGCAACCGTGAGGGCGCAAGGGGTGGAGATCACGCCGGATACGCTGATGATTGCCGAGAACACGCCGCTGATCCTGCCGATTCACGGCGAGTTGGACCGGGCGCGCGAAGAGGCGGCCAGCAAGGGCACCAAGATCGGCACCACGGGGCGCGGAATTGGTCCGTGTTATGAGGACAAGGTGGGGCGCCGCGCAATCCGTGTGGCCGACCTGGCCGACGAAGCGACCCTGATCGCGCGCGTGGATCGGGCGTTGCAGCATCACGATCCGCTGCGCCGCGGTCTGGGCATTGATCCGGTGGACCGGGACGCGCTGATTGGCGCGCTCAAGGAAATTGCCCCCCAGATTCTGCCCTTTGCGGCGCCGGTCTGGAAGGTGTTGAACGAAAAGCGAAAAGCCGGCAAGCGCATCCTGTTCGAGGGGGCGCAGGGTGCCTTGTTGGACATTGATTTTGGCACATACCCGTTTGTGACCTCGTCCAATGTGATAGCCGGGCAGGCCGCCACCGGTGTCGGGATCGGGCCAAATTCGATCGATTTTGTGCTGGGCATCGTCAAGGCCTATACCACTCGTGTGGGCGAGGGGCCGTTTCCGACAGAACTGTTTGACGATGACGGGCAGCGGCTGGGCGAGCGGGGGCACGAGTTTGGCACGACCACGGGGCGCAAGCGGCGCTGTGGCTGGTTTGACGCGGCGCTGTTGCGCCAGACCTGCGCGACGAGCGGGGTAAACGGGATTGCGTTGACCAAGCTGGATGTGCTGGACGGGTTCGAGGTGCTGAAAGTGTGCGTGGGCTATGATCTGGACGGGGAACGGCTTGATTATCTGCCCACCGCAGCCGAGAGCCAGGCCCGGTGCACACCGATTTATGAGGAATTGCCGGGCTGGTCGGAATCCACGGAGGGCGCGCGCAGCTGGGCCGAATTGCCGGCCAACGCGATCAAATATGTGCGCCGGGTGGAAGAGCTGATCGATTGCCCTGTCGCGCTGTTGTCGACCTCGCCCGAGCGGGATGATACGATCCTTGTGACCGATCCGTTTGCGGATTGATCGCGTGACCGCTTTGGCAAGGAGGCTGGCATGGCGATGAGCTACAAGACCCGCAGGCGCGTGGCGCTGTTGATTCTGGTGGTGGGGCTGCCGGTGTATGTGATCCTGGCGATCAATGTCGTGGCGCTGTTCGAGCGGCCCTCGATCCTGTTGGAACTGGGCGTGTATATCGGGCTGGGGATCGTGTGGATCCTGCCCTTCAAATCGGTGTTCAAGGGGATCGGCCAGCCTGATCCCGACGACGGGAACGAGACATGAGAAAAGGCGCCTTTCTAGGCGCCTTTTTCCTTTTGGTTCAGGTTGTTATCCGACGGCCCTGTCATCGGGCTTGAAGTTGATCGTCGGCATGGCGGTAAAGCGACCGCCGGCGATTTTCTCGATCTTCTTCTCCCGCAACAACTGCCCAAAGCTGCGCAGGCCGATCTCGCGCGAGAAATCGTCCTCGTTGGCATCGCGTGCCATGCGCATCAGCATCGGGCGCGAGAAACGCTCGTGACCTTCGACAAAGGTGATATAGGCCGCGGCGGCTTCGAGCACTTCGGGCAGGCGGGTGGCGCCGACGCTTTCGGCGTAGTCGCGAAAGCCGCCCTGGACGGCTTTGGAAGACCCGACCGGGGCAGCCGCCCGCGCGGCTTCGTCGCGGTCGATCCGGTCGGCCGACACGCGGCGCGGGCGAACAGGGGCGCGCGGCGAGGTGTCGGATTGCGTGGTTTCGGTTGTTTCGGTGGTTTCGGCTGGCTCTTGCGCGGCCTCGGGGGCGGCGGGCGCGGGTGTTTTGGGGGCGGGCGTGTCGACGCGCTGTTCCGCGACGAGCTTGAGCGGCGCCGTGGATTTGCGGGTTTCGCGCGGGCGCCCGTCCGTGTCGGCGGCGCTGCCGGGCACGGCGCGCACAACACTAGCCAGATCGTCGCGATAGGCGTCGCTGTGATCGCGCGGAGACAGGTTGCTGCCAGCCTCCTTTTCGGCATTGGTGGCTTTGACAGCGGCGCGCAGATGCGCGATGGCGCGGCGGCGGCGGCTGCCTTCGGGTTCATCCATTTCGCTGTCGGCCTTGGCCATCAGGCGCGACAGGTCATCGTCGGTCCCGGCCACCTGGTTCAGGGCCTGGGCGCCGGGCGCCTTGTTTCTGGACGTGTCATGGGTGGCGGTGTCATGCGAGGCGTCCCCGGGCGCGTCGTCTTCGCCGGGAAGGGCGACCGCGTCGGTCAGCAGCAGGGCGTCTTCCTTGTGCGGGTCCAGTTCCACAGGCTGGCCCAGTTCGGCCTCGACCTCGGCCAGTTCGGCCAGAAGCTCGGCTTCTTCCTCGGGCGACAGGCTGGAGCCGTCGGACGCGCCCGCCATGTCGTCCTCGTCATCGTCCACCGGCTCTGCTTCGAGCAGGCCAGAGGCCACCGCCTCTTCGAAATCGGCCTTTTTCATGCGCACGACCCGGGCGCGCAGGGGCTGGGGCGTGTCTTCGTCAGCGATGGAGATTTCGTCTTCGCCAACGATTTCGTCCTGGTCAGTGTCTGTCGGGGCTTTGGTGTCTTCGTCGGCAATGGCGGCCTTGATCGACGCCATGGGGTCGGCGGCAGGTGCCGGTTCGCTGCCCATGTCCTCGGCATGTTCGTCTTCCGAGAAATCGTCGTCCGGGTCGGTCTCGACGCGGGATACCACGGCGCGGATGCGCTCCAGTTTGGCGGCGATCGAGTTTTCCGCGTACTCGGGATCTTCTTCGTCCTCGTCGTCTTCCCACGCGGCAAAGGACTCGTCCTCGGCCATGTCTTCGGCGTCATCCCCGGAGGTGGTGGCGTGCTCGAACTCGGCGTCGCCTTCGTCTTCGTCCTGGGGCTGAGCTTGCGTCGCGGTGTCCGGTGCCGCCGTCATGTCTTCGATATCGTCTTCGATCTCTTCCGGGGCGAATTCTTCGGTG
The DNA here is from genome assembly GCF_016019955.1 of Thiosulfatihalobacter marinus. Classification (GTDB taxonomy): domain Bacteria; phylum Pseudomonadota; class Alphaproteobacteria; order Rhodobacterales; family Rhodobacteraceae; genus Shimia; species Shimia marinus_A. The sequence continues at coordinate 2,695 of NZ_JAECRZ010000013.1, read as the reverse complement.
ACTTCGGCGGCGGCGGCGCTGTTTTCGGGCGCGGTGTCGACCATTGCCTCGGCAACCGGGGGTGGGGTGGGCTCGGATTCGGCAACCGCATCGGACGCCTCTGTCTGCGCCGCCTCCTGGGCCGTTGCGATGTCTGCCGCGTCGTCTGCCGCGTCGTCAGGCGCGATCTCGAAATCCTGCTCTTCGATGGCCGGATCCAGAGCCAGCGCGGCGACGGCGGGCGTTTCGGCCGGGATATCTTCGGCAATGTCCTTGGCGATGTCTTCGGGAGTGTCTTTGGCGGCGTCCGCAACCGCAATCGACTCGTCCACCCTCTCCATATGCCGGTCTTCACCGGAGTCCTTGCCGGCTTTGCGGCTGTCGGTGGGCGCGGCCGGTGTCTCGGTTTCGTCAGCGGCGGCACTCAGCACGATGGCGCCGTGATCGACACGCGCCCGCACGCGGCGTTCGATCTCGCGCTCGGCGATGCGGGCCAGCATCTCGGCATCGGGGGTGGGGGGCTCGGCCCCGAAATAACGGTCGTCGGCGGCCAGATCGCGAAAATATTCCGCGATCGCCTTCATCGTATCGAAAGATTCCTCGAACCCCTCAAGGGTACAGGAGAATGTTCCGTAGGAAACCGTAAGTACTTTGTTATTCGTAACCATGGATTGCGGATCCTTTGCACTGCTCGACATTCTCTTTACCACGAGAGGAACGACGAAACGTGACCGATTCTGTGGTAGGTAGCGTATCATTTCACGGCCAAAATGTGGCCCGTTGCCAGAAACACGAGGAAATCGCCCCTGATGACGGGTATTGTTCACAGTTCAGAACCAATCACCCTGGTCGGGGCCGGGCAAATCGCCGTCGGCGACCTGGATCGCTGTCTGGCGCTGGCGCCGGGGCTGGTGGCGGCGGATGGCGGCGCGGCGCATTGCCTGGCGCAGGGGCGGGTGCCGCGCGCGGTGATCGGGGACATGGATTCGCTGGCGCCGGACCTGCGCGCCGCGATTCCGGACGACCGGTTCCATGCCATTGGCGAACAGGACAGCACCGATTTCGAAAAGGCGCTGCGGGCGATCCGGGCGCCGGTCACGCTGGGCGCGGGATTTACCGGGGCGCGGCTGGATCACCAGCTTGCGTGTTTCAACGGGCTGGTGCGTCACCCGGATCGGCGCTGTATCCTGCTGAGCGATACGGACATTGCCTTTCTGGCGCCACCTGTCCTGGCGCTGCCGCTGACGGCTGGCACGCGGGTGTCGCTGTTTCCTCTGGGGCTGGTCGAGGGCGTGTCCGAGGGGCTGCGCTGGCCCATCGGGGGGCTGGTGTTCACGCCGGACGGGCGGATCGGCACGTCGAACCAGGCGATGGGACCGGTGCGGCTGGAGATGACGGCGCCCAAGATGCTGGTGATCCTGCCGCGCGTCTGGCTGGAGGTGGTGGTCAGGGCACTTGCGGCGCAACCCGGCTCATGGCCCGCTCTCGGATGACGATATACAGCCCGGCGGCCATGATGATCACGATGCCCAACGCGGCCGGGCCATCGGGCAGATCGGAGAAGATCGCCCAGCCGATCAGCGTGGCAAAGGGAATTTCAAGGTATTGCATGGGCGCCAGCGTGGTCGAGGGGGCATAGCGCAGCGACCATGTCATCAGCAGATGCGCGGCGGTGCCCATCAGCCCGATCAGCAAAAGAAGGCTGACAGTTTTCGGGTCGGGGCTGATCAGATGCATCTCGGGCCAGTCGGCATCCGCCCCCAGCACCAGCAGCGGCGCGATGACGGCCACGGCCATGACCCCGCTGACCGCCTGAAGCGAAATCGGATCGGTTTCCTTGGCGATCCGGCGCGTGACCAGCATGAACAGGGCAAATACCACGGCCACGACCAGCGGCAGGAGAGCGGGGGCGCCGACTTCGGCAAAGCTGGGCTGGATGACCAGCAGCGTGCCGGCGAAACCGACCGCACAGGCCAGGATCCGGCGCAGCCCGACCTCTTCGTTCAGCACGAATTTACCCAGCAGCAGCATCAGGAAAGGCATCACGAACGCGATCGCCACCGCATCGGCCAGCGGCAGGTAGCGCAGGGCCAGGAACATGGCACCGATGCCAATGATATGCAGACCGGTGCGCAGAGCGACCAGGGCGAGGATGGATCGCCGCATGCGCCAGGGGCGGCGGGTGATGATTATGATCGGGATCAGGACCAGCGCCTGTACCGCGAACCGCACCAGCAGGGTCTGCCCGATGGGCACGGCCGTCGACAGGATCTTGGCCACCGCGTCGCCCAGGGGGGCGAGGATGCAGAAGGCGAGCATCAGCGTGATGCCGAGAAGGGGGCGGTCCTGGGCCATGATCAAACGCTAAGTGGCGCGCCGGTTTAAGGCAAATGTTAAACGGGCGCTTGACGCTAGGTCATTGATATTGGTTGAAAAAAAGGGCCAGTGAAGACACCGGCCCAAAGGATTCGCGGCGCCCGGATACGGGCGCGCGCCGGGGATTATCCTATTTGTTCCTGCGATTTTCGATGAGGTCGTCGACGACGGAGGGGTCAGCGAGGGTTGAGGTGTCGCCGAGGGCGCCGTAGTCGTTTTCGGCGATTTTGCGCAGGATGCGGCGCATGATCTTGCCGGAGCGGGTCTTGGGCAGGCCGGGGGCCCATTGGATCAGGTCGGGCGAGGCGATGGGGCCGATTTCGGTGCGCACCCAGGTGCG
>NZ_JAECRZ010000012.1:76279-102815 GCF_016019955.1 Thiosulfatihalobacter marinus | reverse complement strand
CACAACCGTCAACAGCCAAAACGTTCTCCAATTGTTCCTTCAAATGATCAAATATGCACGCTCGGGCCTGTTGGGCCCAAACGGGTGGTCGATCACCATTTTCCAGTTTCCATCCTGCTGACGGCGCAGGACCGCGGCCGAAAGCGCCGTCATCGGCCCGTCAGGTCCGGGCGCGGTCCAGGACATGAGGTGCAGGCCAATATCACCCGCGACCACGACCTCATGCGCGCCATAGGTGAAGCTTACACCGCTTGCGACGAATTCGGTGAACATTGCACGCAGAGCGGCATCACCGCCGATGGGCTGGCCTGGCTCGCCGACGACGACCGCTTCGGGTTCGTAGGTTGCCATTATTCCGTCGATGTCACCGGCGGCGAAGGCCGTGGTCATCGCCGAGATGGTTTCAAGGATTTTCGTTTGGTCCATGGTGTCCTCTGCATGGGTTGTGGAAGCGAGCGTCGCGGCAAGCAGAGCGGCGGCTGCAATGATCTGAAGCTTCATGTTGGTCTTCCTTTTTGGTTTCCGTACGGCGACCATGCTGGTATGTTGTGACAGTTTCTGTCAGGGGCCATCCATTGCGACTGTTTCGTCTGTTCCGATTGTTGGACGTCATGCGCCTGCGTTCCACGCCGGTGACTGCGGCCTCACTGGCGGTTGATCTCGGTATCTCGGTCCGCTCCATTTATCGTGACATTGCCGATCTGCAGGCGATGGGCGCCCCTATCCGCGGCGAAGGCGGTTTGGGCTATGTCATGGAGAGGGGCTATTTCCTGCCCTCGTTGCGGTTCGAGGCGGACGAGCTGGATGCCATCATCCTTGGTCTGAAGCTGGTCCACGAACGCGCAGCACCCGTCCTAGACGGTGCGGCGGTACGAGCGGCCGCCAAGATATCCTCGGTGCTTGGCGAAGGGCAAAAGGACAGCATGATCGACCCCGCGCTGGAGGCGGGCCCGTCCAGAACGATGTATGGCGACGGCAACTCGGCGACCTATGCGACGTTGCGTGCCGCGATCTCGGCCAGGGAATTCCTGACTATCGGATACCGGAACTCTGAAGGTCGGCTCTCGACGAGGGAAGCGCGGCCCTTGGGTTTGACCTTGTTCGAGAATGCTTGGCTGCTGACGATCTGGAGCGAGGCCGCGCAGGATTTTCGGCACTTGCGCTTGGATCGAATTTCTTCAGTGATCACTACTGGCAAGCGGTTCCGCTTGGAACGAGGTAAGCGCTTCAAGGATGCGATCGACATTGAGCGCGGCAAGATCGCCTTGCAGACGCCCGTGAGCTAGCATTCCAGGTGTCCAACTTGGCTATGGAATTATTTTTCGTTGTTGCAACAGGAGACACATGCCAAATCCAGACCAACGACGTGCGTATGTTGACTGACGTCAAGGCACCTGCGGAATATATGGATCAACTTGAAGACGATTCGCATCGGGATAGGCTGCAAAGCATCCAGAGCCGACGTTGATCCATTGACGTCAAGCCGCATAACCTGAACCCGATAAGCCCGAACCCTCCGCTCCAAAATTAGACCGCCTGCTCCAGGTCATTCGATGGCGGTCAGTCGCATCCAATCGGCTCACAAACCGCGCGGTGAAAAGCAGCTATCACAAATTCGAGCAATGGGCTGTGGGCCCGCTTTGAGGCTGGCTGCAGTCATCCATGTCGGCGTCAGCCCACCCAGAGCGGCAATTTTGGGCGCTGCACCGCTGCAAGGCAGCTTCGAGCCCATTGCGGTCATTCAGGATGAATGGGTTAGTGACTGAAATCCTGTTTCAACCATCGAGATGAGAAGCAATGCGTTTTCACGCCTTAGGTCGGGTTCAACGGACGGTCTCCTCGATCTGGACCGCCGAACTTTTCCAATCCCGCCTCGTTCCACGCGGACAGTTGCGAGACAATTCCGCCCAACGCTAAGGCCCTTGCCGTCAGCGCGTAGCCGACGTGCCGCCTTGCGTCGTTCTTCTCTACGCGTTCGACAAGGTCGAACTTTTCTAATTCGCGGAGTTGTTCGGTCAGAACCTTCCGGCTGATCCCTGGAAGGGAGCGAGTGAGCTCGAGAAAATGCTGTTCTCCATTCGACAGCGCATGCAGGATATTGGGTTTGTGCTTTCCGCCTAGCGCCCGAAGCGTTTCGGCAACAGGACACTCGCCCCTCGATGATAGAAACCCGCGTATCGGGCGCTGTTCAGAACCGTCCATATCCGCCCTCCGGTTACAAAATAGTGCCTAATTGAGTGAAACTTCCAACCATGAAATGTCGATTCCACAGCAACTAGATAGAGGCGATTCGGATGCCAAGCAAAACCAAAGTTGAGACCATTCGGATGCTTCCATTCGGAATGCTAAACGCTTTCCTTCTGATCCGAGGCGAAAATGTGATTCTGGTCGATACCGGGCTTCCGAACTCTGCACCGCTGGTCAAAAAAGCGCTGCAAAAGAACGGTTTGGACTGGTCAAATATCCGTATGATCATATTGACCCACGCGCATATTGACCACGCTGGCTCAGCATTGCAACTGCAGGAGCTAACTGGAGCGCCACTCGTCGGGCACGAAGCTGACTTGCCCCTTTTCCTGGGCGCACCGCCGGTACTGCGGCCTACCAGTCTATTTGGAAGGCTGTTCCGCAAAACTGGAGCGATCCAAAGACCGTTTGCCTATTTTTCCCCGGATATTGTCTGTTCAACAGAAATGCCTGACCTGACAGAGGTTGGCATTCCGGCCCGAATACTTCACACGCCTGGTCACACTCCGGGCTCAATTTCGGTGCTGATCAAGGATGGCAGAGTCATAGCAGGAGATCTTGCGGCGTCGGGTATCCTGCTGGGTGGAATAATGATCAAGGAAAAACCGATGCAGCCACCGTTCGAAGAGTCGCCTCTTCTAGTGGCCGAGGCGCTCAAGAACTTGTTAGCCCACGACAGTACTCAGTTCTATCTCGGCCATGGCGGCCCGCTGGGTGTTGAGCCCATTCGAAAACACATCGCCCGCCTGGAAGCATCTAAATTTTAGTCAGCAAGTAGCTGGTGGGTATTGTCGGAAGAACTTGGCCTAAGGCGACGTGGGCGCCGATCTAGCCTGCCCGGATGACAAAACGCTCCCCTTTTCGCTACTTCAAGACGATCCCCGAGATCATCCCCCTCACCGAGCGCTCACTGATCAAGCCTAGCAGTGGAAATTCCAAACGCATTCACCTCACCCTCAACAAAAACAAGAGCCGAATTCTTCCTTAAACGTCCGCTTTGTCCGGATACTGTTGAAAAAGTCGCCGATCGAAGCGTTCTGACCAGCATCCAAAGCGAGCCGGTTGCTAGTCCCTCTCATGAGGGGGCTGGCACGGGCACCAATTTGGCCAGTTTGCGGAGGTTCTGGGCGGTTGCTGCGAGCTGGAATTGCTCGGTTGCTCCTTTGGGTCCACGCAGTCGCATCATTTGCAGCCCGATGTATCGCTTCAGATGGGCAAAAAGCATCTCGACCTTTCGCCTTTGCATGAACGAGGTCATGTAGGCGTCGGTTTTGCGGATGTCGCGGGCGATGTCTCTTGCTGCTTCGTGAACGGATCGGAGCACTTTCCTGGCAGGTTGGGTCGGGCAGCATTGCGCTTTCAAGGGACAGATGTCGCAATCCTGTTTGCGCGCCCGGTAGCGGATCAACCCGTCCTTGCTGACATTCGCGGGGCGCGGCTTCGAGAATTTCCGGCGGGACGTCTCGAGCGTATTTCCGGCAGGGCACGTATACCTGTCGGCGGTCGTATCGTAAGCAAAGTCCTCCCGCGAGAAGGTGCCGTCGGTGCGTTTCGATTTGTCCCAGACCGGGATGTGAGGTGCGATCTTGCGGTCCTCCACCAGCCAGCCCAGCATCTCGGCCGATCCGTAGCCTGTATCGCCGACAAGCTTGCCGGGTTTGATGCCGAAGCGTGCCTGCACCCGGTCAATCATGTCCCGCGCGGCACGCGCCTCCGCTGGTCGGATCGGAGCTGTGGGTTCGACATCCAAGATCACGGCATTGTCCAGATCCACCAGATAATTGGTGGAATACGCAAAATACGCGGCACCGCCATCGGCACCCGTCCAGCGCGCGGCCGGGTCCACCGGCGAGACGTATTTGGGAATGGCGTCGGTTGCTGCGCCGAAGGCCGCATCGTCGAGTGTTTCAAGATATTCGTCCACGGCGCGGGACGTGAGGTTTGGCGGCAGGCCTTCCTTGCTGTCGATGCCGCGTGTCTGATTGGCATTCGCCGGGATCAGGCTGGCATCGACACCGAAGCTGTGACCGCCGACCAAACCTTCATCCATGCAGCGTTGCAGGACGGTCTCGAACAGATGCCGGAACAGCCCGCTCTCGCGAAAGCGGCCGTGGCGGTTCTTTGAAAATGTCGAATGATCGGGCAGCGCGTCGGTCAGATCGAGCCTGCAAAACCACCTATACGCCAGATTGACATGGACCTCTTCGCAGAGCCGCCGCTCGGACCGGATGCCCATGCAATAGCCCAGCAGCAACATGCGGATCATCAGTTCGGGATCGATCGACGGGCGGCCGCCAGAGCTGTAGAAAGGCGCCAGCAGCGACCGCACATGAGACAGATCGAGGAACCGGTCGATACCGCGCACCGGGTGATCCAGAGGCACAAACCCTTCGATCGAGAACTCGTAAAACAGCGCGCCCTGCGCGACTTGCCTTGGCCCCATCATTGCGATGCCCTCCACTCCCAGATCGAGTGAATCAAAGCCCCGAACGCCAGGCAACAGACTTTTTCAACAGTATCTCCGCATTGCGGTCATCTGCGGCGCGAGAATGCTGCAGCACTGACCAGTGTCTGCTTCAGGGAATGCTGCCAGGCAGCATGGGGCGAGGCCGACCGGCAGGTAAGGGCCGTCCTTGCCGGGCCCAATGCGATCCGTTGCTCGAACATGCTGCAACCGATCTAACGGCGGCGAATGAGCCCAATGTGTCGGATGCTGCATTTACCACGAATGACTGCTTCGACGCTCCGGGCGCAATTCGCTGTAAGGACAGACATCATCTTCGAACGGCACATGCCGACGGCGAAAGCTTGTAGTCGGAACCGCTTCCGGGTTGCTGATCCTGTCCATTCGGAAATGGCGGAAGTCGTCGCGAGCAGGGTCCCAGCCGACGAGATACCATAGGGGGGGCAGGATCAGCATGGCTTGCGGTTCCACCTGCCGCTCGGTCTTGCGCCCTTTTGCATCGCTATAGTCGAACCGGATGAAGTGCCGGCCCAGAAACGCCGTCTCGAAGGCCACAAGGAGGTCGGGGTCCATTTTCCCCATATCCGACAAATCCTGCAAAGGTGACAGCTGGCCGATGTGCAGGCACTCCAAAAACGCGCGTAGGTCTTTCACCTTGTCCGACGGCAAGGCCTTTTCGATCTTGGCCAACCCCGCGTCGGCAAGCTCCGAGAAGGGTAAATTCCCGGCGGCTCGCATTGCCGCGACGCTGATCAGCAGCGCGAACACTTCGGGCACGGACAACTTGGCCCGTGGCTGCATTGATTGAGGGTCAAGCTGGAGGCCACCGCCGCGGCCGACCTCGGAATGGATCACATAGCCTTCGTCCCGCAATGCGCCGATATCGCGCAACACGGTCCGGCGGGAGGCACCAACCTCTTCGGCCAGCGCGTCAACAGTCGACGTGCCGTTGCGGCGAAGGCTGCGCACGATGGCGTCATGTCTGAGTCTCACGTTCATATCTCGACCCTATCACAAATGGTGACAATATTTGGCACCATTTCGCTCTACACCGATTCCAGCAACTGAAAACAAGGAGATTGCGACATGGAACGGACGGCAGTGAACCCCTGGGACTGGTCGATCAAACTGGGCTACAATCAGGCCGAAGTGATCGACGGCGCGACGCGGCAAGTGATTTGCGCGGGCCAGACCGCAGTGGACGAAAACGGCGCCCCCCAGCATCCAGGCGATATGCGCGCACAGATCAGTCTAGCCTTGGACAACCTTGAAGCCGTTCTCAAAGGGGCGGGCATGAATCTTGGCAATGTGGTCAAGCTCGGTGTCTATGCAACTGATGTCGACGAGGCGCTGAAGAACTTTGACCTGATGGGCATGCGGTTCGGACCCCATCGGGTCGCACCGCCGATGACCCTACTGGGCGTTACCCGCCTCGCGATCCCCGGCTTGCTGTTCGAAATTGAAGCAATGGCAATGGCGTAAAGCCAGTCACAGCGGCCATTTGGTTTCAAAACCCAAATGGCCGTTTCGTCCCGCGAACTGTGAATTCGCATGTTCGATGATTTAGCAGTCGCAGCGAAAGTCCGGTCTGACGAGCCGCACCGCAGCATCAGATTGGCTGGTCAACGGCAGCAATGGGCCGTTCTTGTCGCTTGGTCGATGTGGGCCTTACAACGCGAACCCAATTGGTCATGATTTGCCGTCGTCATGAATCTCCTCCTTGTGCCTCAGAGGCTCGGGGAAGGTGTCCCAATAGTGCGATCTGGTCCTAAGCTAGACTGACCCACGGAAGCTTCAGCTTGAAAACCGTCAGAAACCAAGCTATATATCTGACACTAGGAGACGAACATGCAAACCACATCTCAAGCGATCAAGGCCTATGCTGAAGCGCTGCCGGAGGGTGCGACCCTGTCGGCGCGGGAGTTGTTGCACCTCGGAGAGCGTGCCGCGGTCGACCAGGCGCTGTCGCGTTTGGTTCGGCGTGGGGAGCTTCTGCGTGTGAGACGCGGATTGTTTGCCTTGCCTGTGAAAACCCGCTTCGGTAACCGGGCGCCCTCGGTTGAAGCCGTGGTTGAGCATATTGCGAAATCAACCGGTGAACGCGTGTCGCAAAGCGGTGCGTCGGCAGCGAACCTGCTCGGTATTTCGACACAGAATCCATCCCGCCAAGTCTATTGGACTTCCGGGCCGAGCCGTCATCTGAAGCTCGGAGCGCAAAGCGTCGAGCTTAAACATGTGCCGAGCTGGCAGCTTCGTGCACCCAACAGTCGTGCTGGGCACGCCTTTCGGGCGCTCGCCTATTTCGGCAAAACCGAAGCTGCTCAGGCTTTGAGGCGTATCAAGGCGATGTTGAACGAAGAGGAGCAGCGCGAGCTTCTGAGCCTTCGAGCCTCTGCGCCAACCTGGATGGCCAAGGAACTTAGCGCGCTCGCGCCATCGCAATGACAGAGAGCCAAACTTACTTTTCCCTGGCGCGCGAAGACAAGATTGACGCGCTCGAAGTGGCCGCCTCGAAACTGGGGCGGCCTGCAGACCTGTTGGAAAAGGACGTCTGGGTCGTTTGGGTTCTTAACGCCTTGTTCGACAGTGATCTCGGCGAACACCTGGTTTTCAAGGGCGGAACGTCGCTTTCCAAGGTCTACAAGGCGATCGACCGGTTTTCAGAGGATGTCGACCTGACATATGACATCAGGCAAATCATTCCCGATCTGATCAAAGATGGAGAGGATCCATATCCGCCAAGCCGCTCGCAAGCTCAGAAATGGACCGAAGCTGTTCGGGGTCGCTTAGGCGAGTGGGTGGGGTCAAAAGTGGCCCCCATGTTGTCGGACAAGGTCAAGGCAGCGGCGCTCCTGGCGGAAAACCGTGTAGAAGGTGACAAGATCTATCTGGACTACGACGCGGTGCGCAGCGGCAGCGGATATGTTCGATCCTCGGTCTTGTTGGAATTTGGCGCCAGGTCCACAGGTGAACCGGCGCAGCTTCACGAAGTGGTTTGCGACCTCTCTGGGGCGCTACCTGAATTGTTTACGCCCGTTGCCATGCCTCGTGTGATGATGGCCGAACGGACGTTTTGGGAGAAGGCGACGGCCATCCATGCCTACTGCTTGCGGGGCACGTTTCGAGGCGGCGACCGCTATGCGCGTCACTGGTACGATCTTGATCGTCTGCAGGCTGTGGGTATCGCTGCACAGGCGCTGGAGGATAAGACGCTTGCTCAAGATGTTGCGAAGCACAAACAGCACTTTTTCCGCGAAACCGACCGCGCGGGTGCGACGATAAACTATGCCGACGCCGTCTCAGGGGCGCTTTGCCTGATTCCAGAGGGGGCGGCCCTGGAGGCGCTGGCCCAAGATTACCGGAAAATGCAGGAAGCGGGACTGCTTCAGTCAGACGCCATCGCTTTCGATGCCCTAATGGCTCGTCTGATGGATCTTCAAGATAAGGCCAATTCGCGTCCAGAGTGATGTGGGGCACGTTGCTTGCTTTCGGCGTCTTTGTGATTGCCAGAAGGTTCAGCTTCTGGCCTCGTTGCATACCCATGGTGAGCAAGAACGAAACACGTCAAACCGGCTTTCAAATCGATGTCAGCTTTGTTGGGGACTGCCAGGTGTCTCCAGCGGTGTTTAGGTTTTTGTGATGTGCAAAGTTTAGGTTTTAATGATCTTGGCCCCTCCTGCCCTTTGGTCAGGACCGCGCCCTACTCGGCCGGCTGCAGACAGCCGCCCTCCCCGAGCTGAAACGCCGCCTCTCCCTGCGAAGTACCGCTGGCCGTGCAGTCTCTTCCAGAGCCAGCCCGACCAGCCGTCGCATGGTCGTGGCAACGCTTCATCTCGGCCGTTCGGTTACGGTCGCTGGGGCGGGGGTGCGCCCTCAACGGTGCGAACAGATGTATGTGGCCATCGGCCCAATCAAGCATAAAGCATGGGAAGTGCTTCAACCATGACGTTAGTCGTTGCAAAGATGGCTGTGCAAAATAGTGTGGTTCGGAGAGGGTTCCGATAATGTCTTCAATACTCAAGTTTTTCCGAATTGCATTCTTTCTCGTCCTGTATTTTTTCTTATGCATGGTCGTGGTGACCACAATGCTTCAGGGATGGCCGGTTGGCGGCCAGATGCTGTTTGCATTCGGTGTTCCCGTCATTCTGGTCTGGTGGCAAGAAAAACGGAGATCGCGGAAAGTCGCTGCAAAGGCGCAAGCCGAGGAAAGTTCCAAAAACCTACCCGCCCGACCTGAACCGGTGCCGCGCCCAAGTGCCTATGACAAGCGTATCGAGCGTGAGCGCGAACGAACTCGCGAAGCCATTGCGTCCAAAACACCGGCTGCCGTTCAGGCCTATTCCGCACCTAAGCAGGACTACGCCGAAATCGTTCGCGCTGGAAAGTCTGCGGCGCCAGCTCTTTCGGCGGCCGCTGAACGAAACCAGCCCTCGCGAGTGGCATCGAGCGCATCGGCCCGATCATCGAAAAGTGGGTGGGTCCCGTCTAGCGAAACAGCTAGCGTGGCCGGCCGCAACATCGGCGGGATGGTCTATGTCGGCACGCCTCCCTTGCTGAACACCAAGGGCTATCGTGAAAAGTGCCGAGCCTATATCGATCCCTCGCTGCAAGTGGCAAAGTTGGGTGCCGATGTTGCTGGCAGCGGGTTACCCTACTGGCCAAGCTACTCGGAAATCTCCCCGGAATGCAGAGCGACGTATCTCAATTGGCTTGCAGGTGGTCGAAAGGATGCATGGTTCGATGCTGGATATATGTTTCTCTATTTCTACGGCTTGGAACGCCGCTTTTTCGTCGATCAGTCAGAGGAAGACGCAAAGGCAATAGTTCAGGAGGTTCGTCGCTTAAAGTCGCTTTACCACGACAATCACTCCGTTCAGCGTTATCTTGGTGAGTTTCTTGACGTAGCATTGATCGCTGTAACCGACCTCGACGCTATCGAGCCGATTTTCGAGAAGCAGGGCTGGGAACTTCCGTTCTCACTCAAATACGCAATCGGAGCTCGGATCGACAAAGGCGAGAACCTGACAGCTGACTGGTTGCTGAGTTGGTTCATCTGCCATCCGGAAACAAATCTGAGAACTCCCGCAACGCGGTGTCGTGACGAGTTCGTCGCTCTTTTCCGTATGCGGTTTGATCGGCGTTTTCCTGATGGGCTCAAAGTGACCAAACCCCGGAAATCACTCACGGCATCCTATCGGGCCGCCTCCAGCGAGTTTCAGGGGTCCGCCAACCCAACAGTCGACGGCAAGCCGGTCCCGGATATCTCAGGCCTGCGCAAACCGGTTGAGATTGCCCAGGAATTGGCTGACGAGGTGATGAACGACCTCGACAAACTAAGCCGTTTCCTGGGCCGAAATCCTGATGGCCGCGGAAGCGTGGAAGCGCATGCCTTATTGCCCTCTGAACTGTGGGATTCCTTCCCATCGGAGGAAATGAACCGCTTGAAATCTTGGGCTGCCGATATCGTCGATCGGGGGGGATTGGTGCCGCTTGAAGAGGTGATCGGACGTCTGGAGGGAGAAACGAACGAGAAGATCGGGAAACGGCAAATGACGGGAGCGGCCGACGCGCTCGCGCGCCTCGGTTTTGGTCTGGCGCCCGACCCTCGGTTTGCGCTCCGGTCGCCCAAGGCGGAAGAGCCTGTTGTGCTGTTTCGTCTGGGCGAGCCTATCGAGCGACTGGAGGACGTTTCCGACAGCTATCGAAGCGCCTTGATCGAATTGGCACTTGGGTCGTTCGTTGCTCATGCGGATGGTCGCATCGCGGAGCCTGAACGCAGGGCGTTGGAAGAGCAAGTTGCTGCCGCGGCCCTCAGCGATCAGGAACGCCGCAGGCTGCGTGCAAACCTTGAATGGTTCCTGGCCGTGCCACCGGACATGACGCTTCTGCGGCGCAAATTGAAGGAGGTGGGCCAAGACAGCCAAGCCGCTATGCGGGCATCGCTGGTAGGTGCAGCACATGCCGATGGCATTATTCACTCCGACGAAGTCGCAAGCATCGAGAAGATCTACAAGGCCTTGGGCCTTGATCCTGCGCTGGCCTACTCGGACCTGCATGCTGGCGAAGTTGCGGATGGTCCACGCACCGTTCGTGCCTCGCAACCGGGTCGCCCGGGCGAAGCTATACCCGCGCTTGAAAAAGCCAGCGGACCGAAGCTCGACGCTTCGCGGATCGCGGCAATCCGTTCGGACACCGAGCGCGTGTCGTCCGTCCTCGGTCAGATTTTCGATGTTGAAGAGGAAGAAAGTGGTGCCTCTGGGCCTGCCAGCCAAAGCCAGCTGGCAGGGCTTGACCCGAAACACGGTGCCCTTGTTCTCGAACTGGTTACTCGGGAACATTGGTCTGAGACCGAGTTCGAGACGATCTGCGCCTCGCATGGCTTAATGGCGTCCGGGGCTTTGGAAGCCGTGAATGAATGGGCTTTTGAGACCTACGATGAAGCGCTTCTCGACGAGTATGATGGATATGACGTGTCTCCGGCGATTGCGGAGGCGGTAAGAGAAAAGATGAGTGCGGAGGGCAGGGATGTCTAAGTTGAAACCACGTGAACGCGATGCAATCGTACAGGCGCTTCGGGCCGGGGTCGTGCCCAAGCTCGGCCTGCGTCACATCCAGGTTGGCCGCGTCCGAGAGATTGAAGAACTCGTCAAAGACATGGACCGGATATCCGATGGCGGATCGGCAATCAGGTTCATCATCGGGGAATACGGATCGGGCAAGACGTTCTTCATGAACCTGATCCGCCTCGTCGCCTTGGAGAAAGGTCTGGTCGTGATGTTCGCGGATCTGGCGCCGGATCGCCGCATTCACGCGACCGGCGGACAAGCTCGGGGGCTGTATGCCGAGATGGCCCGAAACCTCTCGACGCGGACCAAGCCCGATGGTGGGGCATTGGCCAGCGTGGTGGAGCGTTTTGTCAGCCAAGCTCACCGAGACGCTGAAGAACGGGATTTGCCAACAGGGTCTGTCATCCGTGAACGCCTAGGCCACTTCGAAGAACTCACCGGGGGGTTTGAGTTCGCGGAAGTCATCCGTCGATATTGGGAAGGCCATGAAGCAGGCGACGACGAGCTGAAATCCGCGGCCCTGAGATGGCTGCGCGGCGAGTTCGCGACACGCACCGACGCGCGCAAAGCACTCGGTGTGCGAACGATCATCGACGACGCCAGTGTCTATGACCATCTGAAGCTGATGTCGGCATTTGTGTGCGAGGCGGGATATAAAGGATTGCTGGTCGGCCTCGACGAGATGGTGAACCTCTACAAGCTCACTTCGTCGCAGGCTCGCAATGCAAACTACGAGCAGATCCTCCGGATCCTGAACGATGTGCTGCAGGGCAGTGCCGAGAACCTCGGTTTCCTTATGGGTGGGACCCCGGAGTTTCTGATGAACACCCGTCGAGGGCTCTATAGCTACGAAGCCCTCCAATCGCGTTTGGCCGAAAACACCTTCGCGCGCGACGGATTGGTCGACCTTTCAGGACCCGTTGTCCGGCTCGCCAGCCTGACCCCAGAAGACCTCTTCGTTCTCTTGGCCAATGTCAGGCGGATCATGCAGGGCGACGCTGGTGCTCTGCCGGACGACGCGCTCGAGGCCTTCATGGCGCATTGCTCGGACCGGATCGGTGAAGCTTACTTTCGCACCCCGCGCAATACGGTGACGGCCTTCGTGAACCTGCTTTCCGTGCTCGAGCAAAACCCCGGTGTCGAGTGGAGCGATCTGATCGAAAAGATCAAAGTCTCCGAAGACCTCGGCGAAGACATGACCGAGGTAGACGAGTCGATTGGTGCCCAAGACCCCGGTGACGATGATCTGATCAGCTTCAAGCTCTGACGCCGATGAGCAGTGCGTTCGACAAACTGGCGAGGCCTGTGCAGAAATGGATACGCCAGAAAGGATGGCGCGAACTTCGCGACATCCAGGCGCGATCCATCCGGACGATCTACGAGACCAACGCCGATTTGATCGTTGCGGCGTCCACGGCGGGCGGAAAGACCGAGGCGGCGTTCCTGCCGTTGATTTCACAGGCGCTTGACGCGCCGTCGGGCGGCACCGGCTTCGACCTACTCTACATCGGCCCGCTGAAAGCCTTGATCACAGACCAGGCAATGCGGCTGGAGGGCATCTGCCAGGAAGCAGAGCTTCCGGTTGTTCCCTGGCACGGGGATGTCTCGCAATCGATCAAGACGCGTGCGTTGAAATCTCCAAAAGGGATCCTGCTGATAACCCCAGAGTCTCTTGAGGCGCTTTTCATTCGTCGCGGTTTGGAAATTGCCCGCCTGTTTGGGGCGACACGTGCGGTCGTGATCGACGAACTGCACACGGTTCTGGATAGCGAACGCGGTGTCCAGCTTCGTTCACTGCTCACACGGCTCGAGCTCGCGATAAAGCGCCCAATCCGTCGGATAGGTCTGTCAGCTACGCTAGGCGACATGGACCTCGCTAAGGCCTATCTTCGCCCTGACGCCGCAAACGCTGTCCAGCTGATCGAAGCAGATGGCGGCGAGGCTGAATTGAAGCTTCAGCTTCGCGGTTACCTTTCCGGCGATGAAGATGAAAATAGCCCATCCGCAACGGACGCGATAGCAGCCCATCTGTTCAAGCATCTTCGAGGCAGCGACAACCTGGTCTTTGCCGGAGCGCGCCAACGGGTCGAGATTTACGCAGATCGGTTGCGGGAGCTTTGCGAACGGGAGCACCTGCCACAGGAATTCTATCCCCACCACGCGAGCCTCTCCCGAGAACACCGTGACTTCGTTGAGCGGCGCTTGAAGGACCCTGCGAAACCGACGACAGCCGTTTGCACATCGACGCTCGAGCTTGGAATCGACATCGGTGACGTGACCTGCGTGGCTCAAATCGGCGCGCCATTCAGCGTCGCGGCGTTGCGACAACGGCTTGGCCGATCAGGCCGGCGTGAAGGACAGCCGGCCATTCTCAGGCAGTATGCTGTCGAAGCCAAGTTGACGCCGGAGAGCAGTTTCGTGGATCGTCTTCGCCTCGGCCTGATCAGGTCCATCGCGATGATAGACTTGCTGCTGGAAGGCTGGTGCGAACCTCCAAAACCTCAGGCGCTTCATCTCTCGACGCTCGTCCACCAGATACTGTCAGTCATAGCGCAGCGCGGCGGTGCGTCTGCAAGCGTGGTCTACAATGTGCTCTGCCGCGAAGGCCCCTTTCGGAAGGTCACAACCGAAATATTCACAGATGTTTTGCGTGCGATCGGTCATCCTTCAACCGGCTTGATCGAACAGGTCGGCAGCGGGCTGTTGCTTTTGGGACCCGCGGGCGAAAAACTGGTTGAGCATTACAGCTTCTATGCGGTGTTTCAGACGCCTGAGGAATTCCGGTTGGTCGCAGAGGGGCGGGACCTTGGAACCCTGCCGATCGATAATGTTCTTGCCCCTGGGATGCTATTAATATTCTCTGGGCGACGTTGGGTTGTTCAAGAAATCCATGATCGTGAAAAGGTCATCGTCGTCAAACCCGCGAAGGCTGGTGTGCCGCCCGTCTTCGGCGGCGATGCGGGGGACATTCATGACAAAGTGATCGACCGAATGTTCGCCGTGCTCGAGGGGGATTCCAGCCCAGCTTACATGGATACAGTCTCTTTGATGATGCTCGAGGAAGCGCGTGCTCACTATGAACAGCTGGGGTTTAGGGCCAATAACCTACACACCATTGGCGAGCATACATCAGTCATTGCGACGCGGGTCGGTACTGTGAAGACATCAACCCTCGCGCTAGCACTGAGAAGTGAGGGGTTTTCGGTCGAACTGCATGACGGGTTTCTGATGGTGGAGGCCGGGGACGAAACCCCCGATCTTCAAACGGTACTAGCGCACATTCGATCTGGCGAACCTGTCGATCTGTTCGCTGGAGCTGGGAATTTAATGTCGGAGAAGTTTCATCCTTACCTGTCGCAGCCCCTCTTGGAGTTGGATGCAATTTCTTCCAAGCTTGCGCCCGATACTCTTACCGCGATGGTCGGTAGAATCGTCCCAGCATAATATGTGCGGCAATACTCGTTGACTGTTTTCATCGCTCCTAGGGCTAGTGATTGCTTTGTCTCCGCCAAGAAAGGACGGCATCTTCCGTTCCCGCAACTGGTGCCGCGTCACTCCAACGATCCCAGAAATTGACTGTCGCGCTATTGGGCTTGAAGCGCGGCTCGGACACCACAACTCGCGTCGGAAGCAAGCTCGCATCGCCGACCACCAATGCCTCACCGATGTCGAGGACCGGTAGAAGATCACCAAACCCGCCGAGGCTGTCAGGCAGCAACCGTTTGATCACGGATTGATCGTCGCCGTTGGTCAGCCGCATCGCAATGACATTGTTGCACTGGCTCAGAACGGTGCGGTTCACTTCGGATGGTCTTTGGCTGATAACCACTAGTCCAACACCGTATTTCCTGCCTTCTTTGGCGATCCTCTCGAAAATCCCGACAGAGATCTCATCGGCTGACTCTGACGATGCACGCTCCGGGATATACAGATGTGCCTCATCGCAGAACAATGCGATGGGATGACGGTTGTCTGGTGGCGTCCACTGGCTGACTGTGAATATCAGCCGAGCAATCAAGCTGACCATGAGCGGCAGGATGTCGGACGGCACTTCCGAGAAATTGATGATCTTGATCCCACCCTTGCCATCAGCTTGCGATCCGCGCCCGCCTATCAGGAAATGCGTTACCTCCGACAGCCAGGCCATATCCATACAGGCTGCTGGCGGCTGAAATATGAACCCAAGCCTGCGATCATTTCGTTTGGCTTCAAATCGTGCGATCAGGCGGCTCAGCTTGTCGAAGTATGGCCCTTGCTTTTCCTTGTTGCTAGCACCCGGAACCATCTGTTCGTTCAAGTCAGATAGTTGCTTGTGGACACCGTCGATATCGAAAGGCACGGGGCTATCGATAGTGAAATTTGCAAGAATGTCGGCGTGTTTTCCCGGATCAAGCATTGCGCGCTTCGCATCGGTGATACAGCGCGTCATGAGCATGGCTTGGTTCGGAGCGTTCTGATCGGACCGATCTACAAACAAAGCGACCAATGCCTCATAGCCGAGAAGCCAGAACGGTAGATGCAGAACACCGTCGGCCAGTCGGCGATCGTGTCCAATGTCCCCCGGCCCAGCGATGCGTAGATGCCGAAACTCGTCGCTATCGAGGGTCTGGTACTCACCATGGATATCGAACAAGATTACGTTGGCTTGTGGAAGACCGGCAATCTGGTCTAGGAGCCGCGCAGTTGTGTATGATTTGCCGCTGCCAGTGCTACCGACCACGATGGCATGACGTTGGAACAGACGGTTGCCGTTCAAGAAGGCCCGCGCGTCCTCGTCCAATGCATAGCGACCAAGATCAAGCTGCGGGCCGTCGCCGGAAACCTGCGAAATGACCTGCATGAAGTCTGTCAGGCGCTGACCTTCCAAGGAAAAGCAATCCGCATCGATTTCGGGCACAGTCTCTAGGGTGCGCTTAAAGACGTTCTCTTTCAGCCCCTCTTTGTTTACGAGTGTTCCAATCAGAGCGACCCGAACAAGGTTGTTTTCGGGGAGCGTGGCTTCCGGATCCTCCTCAGCCCCATCTATTGCAGTTTCGTCACCTGCCTTGCGTGTGATGCGCGAAACTATCCCGATTAAGTGCTGCCCGGCTTTCGAGCTTCTGATCGCGGTCAACCGATTGACCTGAATCCGTTTGAGGCGTTCAAGTTCATCGACTCGCACCGTCACAGTGGCAGTATCGACGGCGATAATTTTGCCGAGACTTTCATTATCGTTGAAATCAAGTATGCCCAACTCTTCCTCCTAAAACCCAATCAATTCGTTCAATGCAGGCAACTCCCAATATTTGCCCCCGGTAACAACAATACCGTCTGGGCTGTCACGGTTGTAAACCATCGTCCCCTCATCGTGGTTCTCGAGCGCGAGGTAGTGACGCCCGGCGTTGTTCTTGAGAAAATCCTTGGCTTCGGGCGTTAAGGTGCGCGCTGCGACAAGGATGGGAACGTCATGCACACGACAACGCGTCATCAGCTTCGGATGGATATGGCCGTCGCGGAACCCGTATCCTATGCAAATGAATGCGGTCGCGGCACTCAACACACGATCGGCGCCCTGTATCGCGCTCCGAAAGGGCTCGTCGTGCGTCCGCTGATATTTGCTTACACCTGGCGTGACGATCAACGGAACCAAACCATCGGGCAACTCGCTCGTCATCGGTAGCGACATCACACCCCCATGCGGGTCTGAAAACCAATCAAGAGACCCGTGGACTTTCCAGACTGTGACCGTCCGCGCCAAATTGGCCCCTTGTTTGAAAATCAGATTCTCCGCCCCATCGGCCCGTCGCAGATAGCCCGGAAGGAAACCCGTGTTGTGGATGTAGCCGCCTGAATCGGCTGCATACTCTGCAACGCGGTCGTAGTTTGTTGTTACGACATGGATATTGCGGTTTGTACTTCGGAATAAACCTGTGAATAGGGTGCGGAGCGGAAAAATGGTCTCGGTCTTTATAGCTGATTTGAGCAGGCTATAATCGCCCTGAGCGATGAAGTCCCAGGTACTTCGGACAATCTTGACAACCAAGGAGTCGGGTAGAGGCTTGTTTTCTAGTGCTGCTTCTAAATGATCTCCAGCGGCCAAGGCTGTTCTAACAAGTGTCCAGGCATCGACTTCCGGTCCATCGTCGGCCTGTACATTATCGCGGAGCCAAACGGCCAAATCCCCCATGCCACGAATGCCATGCGGTATCGAGGCCCCGCTGCCCAAGACTATCACTGGGCTATGCTGTGCACAGTTTTGGCACTGCTTTGCGAGTTCTTCTAGTTCCAAAGCTATTTTGCCTCACTTCTTGTACTTCGGCTTAGTTTGTCTGTGCCCGAAAACGATTTGGTCCAAAATTTCGCTCTTACGATACCCCCGGTAGCACTTCTTTGTCACAGCAAGTTTTCGCTGTCGTCGCAAGGTGGGTGCGTCGGGAATCTGGCAAGTGACATGGATCCGAAAATGCCTGCTCCAGCTATGATCCATGCATCAACATGCGCCCTCTGGCATCTTTGACGGCTGTTCACCATCCTTCCTTAGCGGCCAACGCACTTCTCCCTTTGTCTGAGTTGCATGACATGCTGGTCGCAGCTGTCGTCCCGTCCACAAAGGTTGCCGCCGATCTTTTTCCCCTGACCCTGCGGGTCATTCCTCGCGGAGCAAAAAGACCGGCACCTGCCCCTCTCCGCTACGCTTCGCCTTCGGTGTGCCCGGGCCTTGGCCAGCTGCAAGGTGACCATCATTGCAACGCAAACAAGGAGAAGAGCAATGACCACGAACTGCATCAAATTCACCAGCGCCGACATCGAGACCGCCAAGGGCACAGGCTCCATCTCGACCCTGACCTTCGACCTCGACATCACGGTCGAGCCCGTCGCGAGCACGAACCCGATGGCCCCCACGCACCGCGTCCTCGGCCGCTCCCCGCGCGGCAAGCTGGTCGAGTGCGGCGGCATCTGGAAGAAGCAGAACAAGGAGACCGGTGCCGACTACTACACGCTGACCATCCGCGACCACGGCTTCAACGCCAACCTCGGCAAGGCCGCGAACCAGGACGATCTGTCCCTGCAGGCCGTCATCCCCTGGGGCCCGAAAGACGCCGCCTAAGCCAAGGGCCAGACCGCTCCGGCGGTCTGGCTATTTCTCGTTATGAGGAATGGCAGCGGTTCGGGTCCGAAACCCGTGTCAGAAGGATGCGGCATATTTCGGACGCTGACACCGAGGCGGATAGTCTGACTGGATCGATCGCAGAAGCAGCTTTGATCGTTCTGTTGAGGGACAGAGTGGATCGCGCGAACCCGAGGGTGAGCCGAAAGTCAGCAGGGGAAAAATGGGAGCCCACTGTGCGAGGTAAGCGCACCCCTTCTCTCAGTCGAGCAACCCGCGCTTGGGTCGTGTTGGCGAGGCTTCCAGGGTGCCGAACTCACCCTTTGCCGCGAGGGTGTAAACCGCAGATCAACGTCATGCGTCCGGGGGGCGACGTCTCACGTCAGGGCCACCGTCGCGCGCCTTTCCGTCGACCTGTTGGCCTCTCAGATCGCTAGCCCGGGGTCGAGCGGCCGGCAACGCTGGGGGCAGGTTTCTGGACGGCTGCGCCTTGAGCGCTGCGGTGCACCGCTCACAACAAACCTGCCCCCGGCGTGCTCCATTTCATTCCGCCCCGTGCCGGGTGCAGCCCGCTCTCATGCCCCCGGTCTTTTCCACGATCCGTCCAACGACGATCAACGGAAAGGATCACACCATGACACTCGAACAATCCATCGACCTCGCCGAACTGCAAGCCGACATGGCCTTTGATGCCTACCTCGCCGCGTTTGATGAAGACGCCCATCCCGAGACACTCGACAGCCTCGAGACCGAGGCGCTGATCGCCCGCAGCCGCTACGACGACCTGCGCTCTCAGGGACTGGGTCACTGACCCAGACACCCCTGCGGGTCTACTGATCCGCAGGGGTTTGACACCGTCTCTCAGAAGCTTCGTGACGCCCTCGAATGGTGGGACCCGCGCTATCTCGCGCGGGCCGTTTTCGTGTTCTTCGCGCCCGATCCGTTACCGGCTCGGGCGCTCGGTTTGCCTGACATCGCGTGCTGCTCCAGCGCAAGTTTAGGCAGATTAATTCGACCAGATTGCCGCGCATCGATGAGGACGGCGGCGTTCCATGTCGCGCTGCGGAGCAGTCTTGACTGCACCCTATTGCCAGCAAAAAGACACAGCATGCAAAACGTTATATTGCGCAATGTGATGTATTGAAGTATAAGCAAAGGAGAGAAGGAAGACGTTGGCAGGATATGGCCAATGTTTGCACATTTTGTCCGAGGGGTCTGTCATGGGCGTTTCCCGCAAAGCTGAATGCTCCGCCGCACGCGAAAGCGATTGCGAGCAATCGCTGCCTCGCGCGCGTCTGCGCATGCAATCTTTTTCTGGCAGCGGGAGAACGCCCTAGTGCCGAGGCCAGCGAAAAACCTGAAGCTTGAAGAGCGCATCGAAGTGGCGCGGCGCTTCACGGCGGGCGAGAGCGCGAAGGAGCTGGCGGCGGCGTTCGGTATCTCTCCGCGCCACGTGAACCGGCTCGCGAAAGAGGAGGCGGGCGAGGGGATCGCAGCGCGCGATCCGAGCGAGACAGTGGCTTTCCGGGCTAGTCAGTCTGAGCTTGCAGCGTTCGATGCCGAGTGGCGCGAACGGGGTTTTTCCAACCGGTCACAGGCGCTCAATGCGGTGCTGCGCGGACGGTGCGGTTTCCTCGATGTGCCCCGTGATCTGGTCGCCGAATTTTGCGCCGCATGGCGACAGGCGAAGGATGTGAGCGACGCTGGCATGGTGCTCGCCAAGGCGGTCCATCGCGGTCGGCTGGAGGTCTCGGCGGCGGATCGCGCAGTGCTGATCGAACTGCTCGATCTTGCGCAGTCGATGAGCCGTGAGATGGGCCGGATGAAGGATGCGGCGCAAGCGCTGCGTCATCAGGAGTGGCCGCAAAGGGAAGAAGGGCAGGGGGCGGATGGCGCGGTTCTGGAGGGCACCCCGCGCGAGACCGTGACAGGTTTGAGGCTCGTCAGGAATGGCTGATCCGCTCGCCCTCTATGCCTCGGTCATGGGCCGGCTCTGGGAGGATGAGCGTATCCGGGGTCAGGCCGCGGCGCGGATCGACGCGCGGCTGGCGGGGCGTCGGCAGGGGCGAAGTTTCTCGCGCGTCGGATCCATGTCGGCGCGCAACGCGCTGAAAGTGGCTTCAGGGCAGAGCCGGGCTGCGGTGTTCAAACGGATCCGGGCAGGAGGCTGCAAGACGAGGTGTAGCCTCGGGGCGCAGATTTCCTACATCAACGACAAGGCGGTATACACCTATTCGACGATGACCAACGCGCTGACCGATGCGGCGGTGCTTTCTGAGGAGCAGAAAGAAGACATCATCGAGGATTGGGCCGGGACCTGGCGCGGCTCGACCAAGCTCGGGTTCACCTCGCACATGCTGCTCTCGTTCCCGACCGACGTGACGGTCGATCAGGTGTGCGACATCGCCATGGACTGGACGGAGCATTTCTTCGAGAGCGGGGAATATGGCGATCAGTGGGACTATGTCCTCGCGGTCCATGACGACCGGGCGCACAAGCATGCCCATATCATCCTGAACAATCGCGGCGTCGAAAACGGCACCTGGTTCTCTTGCTGGGCCGAGGGCGTGATGTCGCCGCAGCTGATGCGCGAGAAGCAGGCCGAGATCGCTGAAGGCTACGGCGTGACGCTCGACGCCACCACCCGGCTCGAGCGCGGCATTTTCGAGAAGCCCGCCGGGATTGAGGAGATCTACCGCGCCAAGGAAGAGGCCCGCCTTCCGCGCGAGATCGTCATGACGGCCCAGGAATCCGCCATGGCGCAGGCGCAGGTGGTGGGCTTCGCCAAGGACTACAAGTACCTCGCCGACCTGCTGGACCGGATGGACCAGCGTCACATGGCGCGCGCCGTGCGCGGCATGGCAGACGGTCTCGGCTCCGGCACGCCCTGGAACTTCACCGAAGGAGAGATAGACATGAAGGACATCAAGACCGTCGGTGATGCGATCGACTATTCCGAGCGCACGATCGAGGCGCTGAGGCTCAAGGCCGAGGAATTGGACCCGGCCGAGCGCGCCGCCTTCGAGGCCAAGGCCGCGCCGATCATCGCGGACCTCTCGCAGATGGTGCCTGACCCGGAGCTGCGCGCACGGTTTGGAAAGCAGCTCGAAGAACCCTATCCGCCGGGGGCGGGCAGCGAAGTGCTGATTGCGGCGCTGCAATCCGGCAATGACGAGGGGCTGCGCTACGTGCTCGAGCGCGCCGAGGAGGTGGGCATGGACAGCGAGGAGCTGGTAGCCCGGATCACTGCCGGCGGCACGCGCAACTACGGCATGGCGCAAGACTGGGTCGAGCGCGACATGAACGCGGTGCTGGCCAAGGACGGTCTCAGCGTGGAGACCGCGAGTGACGACCAGCTCGATGCCGCGCTCGAAAAGGTCGACGGCGTGATGGACGCACTGATGGAGCGGGCGAAGGAACTGGGCGTCGAGATCGGCCGAACCCTCGCGGACGAAGAGGAGGCGACACTGCCCCTCATCGACGAAGACGACCGGACGCCCAATCCCTACCTGCAGGACCTGGCCGACATGCTTCGGGACGGCAAGCTCACCGAGGAACAGGAAGAGGTGGTTGAGCGGACCCTGCAATCCGAGCTCTTCAAGGAGTTGGGTGAGGAGGGTTTGGCTGCACTTCGCCGCGGCAACTACGAGGTGCTGGACGCGGCCCTTCCGAGCAAGCTCGACCAGATCACCGTCACGCAGGAATTCCTCGAGATGACGTTTGAGGAGACCGGCGACCAAGTCTTCACCGACCGCGCCGCCGGGTTGCAGCAGGACAAGGCGACGGAGGTGGCGCGGATGCGCGGCCAGCAAGAGGCGCAGGAAATGGGGCGTGAACTTGCCCGAAACAAAACACTAGATCGTGGTCTCGATGACGAGATGGAATTCTAAGGGGGAGATGACAACCATGACCAAGACACTCCCCCTTTGGGCCGCGCTCCTCTTCGGGGTGATCTGCGGCGCCGTCATCGGCACCATCGTCGCCGCCTTCTACCTGACCCTGGCCCTGAAAACCGGGTTTGGTAGTTTTGACATGCTGGCGCTCTGGAAAGCCAGCGCGGGCACCCGAGCGGCGCATCCCGAAGCGTTCAAGGTGGGGTTTGGCGCCGTAGGCTTCGGGGCGATTGGCCTCGGCGCCCTGGCGCTTGCCTGGACCTGGAAGAAGGAGCGGGACGACTATGGCTCGGCCCACTGGCAGACCAAGGCGGAGCTGAAGAAGAACGACATGCTTCAAGCGCCTGGCAAGGGCTTTGTCTGTGGCAAGCTCGGAGCCCCGACGTCCAAAGCTGAGTTCATCTCCTCGACCACCATCCCGCATGTGATGATGGTCGCGCCGACCCGGGCCGGTAAGGGGGTTGGCTTCGTGATCCCGAATCTTCTGAGCTTTGCGGGCTCGGTTGTGGTGCTGGACGTGAAGGGCGAGAACTTCGAGAAGACCGCGCGGCTCCGGGCGCTCAACGGCGACGAGGTCTATCGGTTCAGCCCGTTTGATTGGGCCAATGCCACGCATCGGTACAACCCGCTTGCGCGGATTGCCAAGGCCCCGACATTCGCGCAGCGCTTCACCGAGGTCTCGATCCTGGCAGACCTCTTCCTCGACAAGGACAACAAGACGCTCGACACCTTTTCCGAGGCCGGCAAGTCGATCTTCGTTGCGGCCTGTCTGCTGGCGATCCAACGCGGCACGCCGAACCTCGGCGAGGTGAACAAGATCGTCGCCGGGGGCGAATACAAGAACGCCCAGTACAAGACCTATGCCGACGAGGCCGAGGAAGACATCCTGCGCGAGCTCTGGACCAATGCGGCCTCAGCCTCGTCGCGGCTGCTGACCTCGAACATTCAGGCGCTGATGACGGCCGGTCTCAAGCAATGGGACAACCCGGCGGTGCGCTCGGCCACCGAGGCGAGCGACTTCGATTTCTCGACCTTCCGGAAGACCCCTCAGTCGCTTTACATCGCGGTGTCCGAGGATCACATCGCGACGCTGGCGCCGCTCTTGCGCCTGATGTTCGCCGATCTCATCGCCTCGATCCGGCTGAACGAGCCCGGCCCGGACGAGCCCTGGCCGGTCATGATGATGATCGACGAATTCCAGCAGATGGGGGCGATGCCCTATCTCGAGCGGGCGATCCATTCGCTGGCAAGCTATGGCGGCCGCGTCGCGATGATCGCGCAGTCGCTGGCTTCGCTTGATCGGATTTACGGGCCCGAGGGCCGTGAAAGTCTCGAGAACGGGGCAGGGCTGAAGCTCTACATCACCCCGCGGGACCAGCGCACGGTGAAAGAGGTCTCCGCCGCGGTCGGCAGCACCACCCGCGAGGCGGTGACCCGGATGTACGGTCGCAACAAGGGCTTCCTTGGCGCGACCTCGACCTCGGCGCGTCTGGAAGAGCGGCCGCTACTTTCCGAGACGGAAGCGCGCCTCATGGATCCCGACGAGGTCATAATCCTCGCTTCGCCCCAGCACCCTATCAAGGCTAGCCGGATCAAGTATTACGACGATCCGTTCTTCAAGGACATGCTGGCCCGCCAGGACGGCAAGCCGTTCCCCTATCCGCCGAGTGTGCAGGGCGTGGGGCCCTGGGGCGGTGACTTTGAGGTCGGCGCAGACGACCAGGCGAAACTAGCCGAACGTGCGCCTGTCCGGGATCGATCGCAGCGGCGCGAAGCGCGCGCGATGAGCGTGATGCCGATTGAGGCCGGACGCGGGCAGCCCGAGCCCGAGACGCTCGAAAGGGAAGCCGCCGTGCCGAAGGATTGGAAGGCGGCGCTCGACCGGCAGGAGGACTTCATCGAGGAATTGTTGGGAGGGTGAGCGCCGTCGACTAGTCCCCTATTCGTCGTAGTAGAATTTCAAGTCGCGTCGCTCTTTCAATTGGGCAGGTCGGTAGGGTTTGACCTCGCCACACTGGGCGACGGCCTTGGCTCGCATGCGCTCTTCGACTGAAGGATGGAGCGGGAAGTCGTCGCCAACTGCGCGAATTCCCTTCTTCCAGCGGATGCGGAGGGGGCCAAATGCTACCATCGCGTCTTCGCGGTGCTGCAAACCCAGAGGGTCAGGGGCGCGGTTCAAGACGTTCTCGTTGATCTGGATCGACGGCACGCAGTCTTTCAATTCGTCGACCATCCAATCGAGGGCGATATCGCTCAGGCGGGACTCTGCCTCAGGATAGCTTCCACCGATGTCGCTATGACAGCCCGGGAACCAGACCTGCTTCAACCACTTCGGCTCTCGATCTTTGGTCTCAATCGCGGCCGCCTTCGATGCCCATCCAACCCTTGGAAAGTCAGCACGGTCTTCGTCGATCGCCATGGCGTGACGGGCGTGTTGGACATCGGGATCCAGCCACTTGTCGTAGTTGCGCTTGTTCCAAGCCGCGAAATGACCCGTCTTGAGAATCTGCGGCCAATCGGTTGGGCGCCAGAGCTTCAGTTTGCGCTCGGGATCGTCCGAGAAATACTTGAAGTTGTCGAGCAACAGGGAACCTAGCTGCCAAAGAAGCGCGACTAGAAGTACGCCAAGCGGAACAACCAAAAGCCAAGACCATCCGAGTGCAACGCCTGCGGCCAAAGCCGCCCCGACCCCGAACGTGACGCCCCAGACCAAGGTGCGGACAACTGCCGTTCGCAGTGATGCCACCGTGTCGAAGACCCCGATGAATGTTGGCTGAACGTTTCCCTGATTTTCTTCGCCTACGAGCGGAAAGCTCGAATACTTCTTGCGAAATCGCTTGCCGAGTTCTTCACGGTTCTTGAAGTAAGGATCTTGTCCGCGCGGTTTTCCAGCACCGTGATTATACACGAATTTTACAGCGTCCTTGGCGATCTTGCGCAATCCGGGGCCGTAACGCGGGACCGGCGAACCATCTGGCATCTGCGTCGGGACACCGCAGAGGTTCATAACGTTTGCAAGTGCTCTTACTGTGTAGGCCCCGCGCGAGAACCCAAACAGCAACACACGGTCGCCGGGCTCGTAATGGGCGATGATCTGCTCGTAGCAATCGATTATGTTGTGGTCGATGCCAGTTCCGACGGCGCTTTCCAGGATGGGCTTGATCCGACCGAAAAACCCACCGCGTTCTCCTGTTCCCAAGCCCGGGTCGTAAAAAGCCACTTGGTCCTTAGGGCTAATTGGTGAATCTGGGCCGGGACGCATGGCTCGATACATCTTGTAAACATTCGACAGCCGTTGGTCTGGCCTGGCGCCACCCATCTGGCCGGTTCCGTCCGAGAATATGCAGATGTTCTTTACCATTTGTCGCCCTATTCAAGAACACGAAGTACAGTCAAAATCCTAAACCTGCAGCAGTTCTGCCAAGCTAGGAGAGAGTGCAGCGGAAATGTTTCGCCCGAGTCGGGAAAAATTAGAACATAGTGGAAACACATATGTCTACCTGATATTGTGACACATGAGAAGGGATTGCCCAATATGTTGGATACGATGCAGCAAATGGAAGTGTTCCCGACGACAGTCGATCTCAAGCGGGTCGACCTGTCTATCAACATGCGGCGCTTCTATAGAATGAGTGTTCAACCAGACCTGTTTGGCGGCGCATGCCTCGTGCGGGAATGGGGCCGTATCGGGTTTCGAGGGCAGATGATGATCGAATTTCATGATGACGAGGGCAAGGCTGTCACGGCGCTCATGAAGCTCCATGCTAGCAAAAAGCAGCGAGGGTATAGGGCAGCCGTGGCGCAGAACTAAGATTGAATTTTAGAGAAGAAGATTTCGCATAGCATGTATTTCGCGTTTGTTTTCGGCAACCGGATCCTCCACCTTTCGGCGGTCCAGAATCCGTAGGCAGCTTAAGACCAACCGGGCACCAGTCATGGCTGGATCAGAGCCCAGTGGCAGGTCACCGCACACCAGGAAGAGCATAAACTCGAATACGAGCCAATTAATGAGCGATAGCCGATGGCAGCTCTGTGTTGATGATCAGTAACACGCTCGAAAGGAGAATTTTTCTGTCGTTCCATCGACGCGGTTGACCCAGAAGCAGCGCGTTCCGTAATCCGCCGTTCTTACACTGAAGCTTTCAATTCCCGGGCCGATCTTTTCGGCGGCTTCGGGATGCATATGCATGAGATGCGTTAGTTGTTGATTTCCACCGAGAACTGACCCGGTTAGCGTCCTAATTTCCATTGAGAATTGACCCATGTGACCCTTCCCCCA
>NZ_JAECRZ010000012.1:0-76179 GCF_016019955.1 Thiosulfatihalobacter marinus | reverse complement strand
TGTTGATTTCCACCGAGAACTGACCCGGTTAGCGTCCTAATTTCCATTGAGAATTGACCCATGTGACCCTTCCCCCACGCGACGAGCGCAGGGGGGCAACGGAGTGATCCACATGGGACTTTTGAACATTATACGGAAGCTGCGTTTGCGGCATGGCCTCCCGATCCGGGAGATTGCCCGACGGACTGGTCTGTCGCGCAATACGATCAAGAAGTATCTGAACGCGGGGGCGATCGAGCCTTCCTTTTCGACGCCGGAGCGGCCCAGCAAGCTCGATCCTTTTGCCGACAAGCTGGCAGGCTGGTTGAAGACCGAGGCGGGGAAGTCGCGTAAGCAACGGCGGTCCCTGAAGCGGATGCATGCTGATCTGGTCGCGCTCGGCTTCACCGGATCCTACAATCGCGTGGCGGCCTTCGCCCGGGAGTGGCGCGCAGATCGCCAGCGAGAGCAGCAGACGACAGGTCGCGGCACATTCGTCCCGCTCCTGTTCCGCCCGGGTGAGGCCTTCCAATTCGACTGGAGCGAGGATTATGCCATTCTGGGCGGCGAGCGCACGAAGCTTCAGGTGGCACATATCAAGCTGTCACATAGCAGGGCGTTTCTTGTTCGGGCCTATCTGCTGCAGACACATGAGATGCTGTTCGATGCCCATTGGCATGGGTTCCGCGTCCTTGGCGGCGTGCCGGAGCGCGGCATCTATGACAACATGAAGACAGCCGTAGATCGGGTTGGTCGCGGCAAGGAGCGCCAGGTCAACATGCGCTTCCTCGCCATGGCGAACCACTACGTCTATGAACCTGAGTTCTGCAATCCGGCTGCGGGCTGGGAGAAAGGCCAGGTTGAGAAGAACGTTCAGGATGCCCGGCCGCGCCTGTGGCAACCGATACCGGACTTCCCCGATCTCGCAGCGCTGAACGCCTGGCTGGAACAGCGCTGTCTGGAACTCTGGCGCGAGATCCCTCACGGCACGCTTTCTGGCTCGATCGCTGATGTCTGGGCGGCGGAACAGGCTGCGCTGATGGCCTTGCCGCCCGCTTTTGACGGGTTTGTCGAACAGAGCAAGCGCGTCTCGCCGACGTGCCTGATCAGCTTCGAGCGCAATCGCTACAGCGTGCCTGCTTCATTTGCCAACCGGCCCGTCAGCTTGCGGATCTATCCTGACCGGCTGGTCGTGGCGGCCGAGGGCAACATCCTGTGCGAACATACCCGTGTGATCGAGCGTAGCCACCACCTCCCACCGCGCACGATCTACGATTGGCGGCATTATCTGGCCGTCATCCAGCGCAAGCCCGGTGCGCTACGGAATGGGGCACCCTTTGCAGAGTTGCCACCCGGCTTCAGGCAACTGCAGGAGAAGATGCTGCGCCGCCCGGGTGGAGATCGGGAGATGGTCGAGATCCTGGCGCTTGTCTTGCATCACGATGAACAGGCCGTGTTGAAGGCCGTGGAGCAGGCTCTGGCTGAGGGCGTGCCGACCAAGACGCACGTGCTAAACATCCTGCACCGGCTGATTGACGGCAAGACCACTGAAGGGCCGGACATCGACACGCCCCAGTCTCTGATCCTGCACCGCGAACCCAAGGCCAATGTCGAACGCTATGATGGCCTGAGAGCCCGGAACACCGGAGGCCGCCATGCGTCATGATCCTGCCAGTGGCGCCATCGTCATCATGCTGCGCAGCCTGAAGATGTATGGGATGGCACAAGCCATCACCGATCTGATCGAGCAGGGCGCGCCCGCCTTCGAGGCTGCTGTGCCAATCCTGTCCCAGTTGCTGAAGGCTGAATTGGCGGAACGCGAGGTGCGCTCCATTGCCTATCACATGAAGGCTGCGCGCTTCCCTGCCTACAAGGATCTCTCCGGCTTCGACTTCGCCGCCAGCGAGATCAATGAGGCCACAGTCCGCCAGTTGCATCGCTGTGAGTTTATGGACGGGGCACAGAACATCGTGCTGATCGGCGGGCCGGGAACGGGCAAAACCCATGTCGCTACCGCAATCGGCATCCAGGCCATCGAGCACCACCGGCGTAAGGTCCGCTTCTTCTCGACCATCGAACTCGTCAACACGCTCGAACAGGAGAAGGCAAAGGGAAAGGCTGGACAGCTTGCCGAGAGCCTGACGCGCCTCGATCTCGTGATCCTCGATGAACTGGGCTACCTGCCGTTCAGCGCATCTGGCGGGGCGCTACTCTTCCATCTGCTGAGCAAGCTTTACGAGCGCACCAGTGTCATCATCACAACCAACCTCAGCTTCAGCGAATGGGCCAGCGTGTTCGGGGATGCAAAGATGACAACTGCACTGCTCGATCGTCTCACGCATCGCTGCCACATCCTGGAGACCGGAAACGACAGCTTCCGCTTCAAAGCCAGCTCCGCCACAGCGGCCAGAAAAAAGAAGGAGGCAAGTCATGTCTTGACCGAAGACTGACCCAAAATTCATAATCAGAGGTGGGTCAGTTCTCGATGGAAAACCCGGGTCAGTTCTCGGTGGAAATCAACAAGTAGAGCTAAAGTCTGCAGTCTGGGGAAGGCGGAATTGCCTCAAAAACGGCAGCCCAAATCTGGCATTGGGAGAACGTTGCGACACCTTGGTGCAGCACCTCCACTGCATAACTGTCTCGTCTCTGTTGTCTCTCTTCGTTGATTTGCGATGTCGAGCCTAGGGTGCAAATCATTCTGGCCACCAGAAGCATATGAAAAAGGGTGCTCCAAACATGGAACACCCGCATTGTTTTGCATCCAGAGCCGGCTTACTTCAGCAGCACGTCCAGCGGCACAGGTTCGCTGATTGTAAAGCTGCCGATGACACCTGGTTTGCCATCTGTAATCTCGACAATCTGCATTTCAGCAGAGTTCTGGTGGTGGATCTGATCAGAGAAGCTGCGCGGACCAAAGACTGTTGGTTCGCCATCCATCTTCTCAAGTTCGGCTGTTACGGCTGATGCTTCGACAGTTCCGGCCCGTTCGACCGCTTTGGCCCATAGATCAATCAGCAGATAACCCGGATACGCGTATGTGCTGGACGGACCAGCGCCTGTAGCCGCCTCAAACGCATCACGGAGTTCGTTTACGGCAGGACGCGTATCATCGCCGTAGATAGACCCTTGAACCGGCACAATGAAGTTGGACAAATCAGGTGCGGCGTCCAGCCAGTAGGAGCCATCAACCGCAGAGCCGTTCAGGATGGTCGAGTTGATGCCCGCTGCCCGAATTTGGCGCACAGCAGACGCAGCCCCCGGAATGTAGGAGCACAGCATGATCACGTCTGGTTCGCTCTCAAGGCCTTTGATCCGGGTGATCTGGCTGGCGATGGAGGCATCGCCATTGAGGAAGGTATCACGACCGACAATCTCGCCACCCGCTTTGGGGAACATCCAGTCGAATCCGGTGCAGATACCTTTGTTGTATTCGATTGTCGTATCAAGCAGCACATAGCCGGTTTTTGCTGAACGCTCCTTAACGGACCATTCCGCCATCGTCGCCCCTTGAACAGCCGCCAGAACAGAGGCGGAGAAACTGTTCGGGCCAACCCCTTGGATACCTGCCTTGATGTCTTCTGCGCAGAGGAAGAAGGAGTTCAGGCCCGCCGCCTCAGCCGCCAAGGCTGCAGGTGCGCCAAAGTCGTAGTCACAGGTCACGATCAGCATTTCCGCGCCTTCATCGACCAGTTGCAGACCGGCACTTGCGGACTGTGCCTGATCGCTCTTGGTATCGGCTTCGATCCATTTGATCTGCTTGCCAAGCAGACCGCCGGCCGCATTGATCTCATCAATCCGGATGCGCGCCGCGGCGACGGCAGGGGCGTCATAGGCTTCGAGCCAACCGGATTTTGCAATGGCAAAACCGATTGTTATGTCATCGGCCATGGCGGGCGCGCCAAGCGCTAACGTGAGGGCTGTTGCAGTGAAGAAGTGTTTCATTAGTCGTCTCCCTTTAGGTTTCGATGTGTTTGATTTTCCGGTTAGCGGCCACCGATCCGCAGCCGGAGTTCACGCCCGCCAGTCAGACCGGCAGGGCGTAGAATGAGAACCAGGATCATGATGATCCCGATGATGATTTCCTGAGCACCCGTTGGCAGAGCCAATGTCGTCTCGCCAATCTCCATGCCCCGCTCCATCCGCACGAGCCCCTCGATGATGATGGACAGAACAAGGACCCCCATGACAGCGCCGGTCAGGCTGCCAATGCCGCCCACGACAAGCATTGCAAGGGTAATGAAGGTAATGCCGAGGTAGAAGCTGTTGGGGTTCAGAACACCAAGCGAATGGCCAAAGAGCGCACCCGCGACACCCGCAAAGAAGGCAGAGACCACAAGAGAAATGAGCCGATGGCCATACATGTTGATACCGCTGGCGTCTGCGGCCACTTCGTCTTCGCGGCTGGCACGCAAGGCCAGTCCGGATGCGGAGTTGGCATACCACGCAGCGGCCAGAACTGTGACAGAGGCCCACCCCAGAGTAACCCATTGATCGGCATATCGTGTCAGGCCGACAACAGAAGACGTGGCCCCCGTGACGCCTTCCCAGCTGGAATAAACGGTGTAGACAATTGCCAGAAATGCGAATGTCGCGATAGAGGCGGCGATGCCGGAGAGCCGCAAGATCGCAGCACCTGAAATCAGTGCAATGACAGCCGCCAGAAGGCCCGAAGCAACAGCAGCCGGAAAACCATGCCATTCAGCAGTCGCCAGATACGGCCAGAGATCAGGTAGGAACATCCCCTTCATCTGGGGCCTCAGGGTCAGCCATGCAGAGCAATAGGCCCCGATCGCCATGTAACCGGCATGTCCGAAACTGACGAGGCCGGAGTTGCCAACGAATATCCAAAGCCCGACAACAAAGGTCACGCGGATCAGGGTTTGCGCCGCCATACGCGCCAATGATTTGTCACCCAGAAGCGTGACCAGCAATGTGAACACCACCAGAATGGCGATCAGCAAGATTGGCGTGGACCAAGCACTCAGGCGCTTTTGTTTATGTGTTTGTGCCATGTGCTAAACCCTCGGCTTCGTAGATCTCGGAGCGAACAATCCGTCGGGGCGCAGCAGCAAGCTGACAATGACCAGCGTATAAAGAAACGCATCACGGAAAGGCCGTGCTTCGAGCGGGAGGAACCCCTGCAAAATGACCGAAGCAGCGCCAATCAAAAATCCCGCCGCTACAGCACCGGGCAAACTGCCCAAACCGCCGATCACTGTGGCAATGAAGGCAACCAACATGATCTGCCCGCCCATGCGAATGTCTGCCACACCGGTTTGTGTGACCATGATCAGCGCCACAGCGGCAGCCAGCGCGCCAGACAGGGCAAAGGCGCCGGTGATAACCACATTGGCCCGCACACCCAAAAGCCGCGCCATGGTGAAATTCTCAGCCGCCGCGCGCATTTCCAGCCCGATCCGCGTGCGTTTCAAAAGCAAGGCAAGCGTCACAACAACGAGCAAAGTGGTGCAAATGACGATGATCTGTAGCAAAGGGATCGAGGCCCCTGCGATGCTGACGGGCTGGTTCAACTCTGGCCAGAGGCTTACTGCCTTGGGACGGCTGCTGTAGACCAACAGCAGTGTATTCTGGATCACGAACCCCAAGGCAAAAGATGAAATCATCATCGCCACAGGCGTGGCATTGCGCATGTGCCTGAAGACAAAGAACTCGGAGGCGACGGCGATTGCAGCGCCGATCAGCAGCAGCAGCGGGATCAGCAAAATCGCCGGCGCTTTGCCCAAGAACATGACGGCAACTGCGTCCGTCGAGGGCACAATCAATGCAAAAACGCAAAAGGCGATGTATTCGCCGTGGGCGAAATTCACCAGTTTCATCACCCCGAAGATCAGAGCAATCCCAAGTGCGGCCATGGCATAGATGCCCCCAAGGCTCAGCGCATCAAAGAGCAGCTGTGGAACGGCGTTCATGTCGCATCCTCCGACTGGTTTTGCCCAAAGTAGGCTTCCTTAAGCAGATCGCTTTCCGCAAAGCCTGCCGCATCGCCATCGCCGGCAACATGACCCCCGCGCAGCAACACCATGCGCCCGCCAACCCGGGCCGCGCGGGCCGAGCTCTGTTCAACGATGATCAGGGTCAAGCCGCGTTCGGCCTGCAGATTGACGAGCGTTTCATAGACCTGATCGACAATATTCGGAGCCAACCCAAGCGAAGGTTCATCCACCATCATCAGTTTGGGATTGGTCATCAAACCGCGCCCGATCGCCAACATCTGTTGCTGTCCGCCGGACAGTGCTCCGGCATTGGCATGCCGCCGCTCACCCAGGATAGGAAAGCTCTGGTAGATCCCGTCGATATCCGTTTCAATCGCCGCCTTGTCCTTCCGGATGCCCGTGCCCACACGCAGGTTTTCCTCGACTGTCAGCGTTCCGAAAACCTCGCGGCCTTCCGGAACCATAGTCAGACCCAAACGCGCTATCGCTTCGGGCGAGCGGCCATTCAGCACATCGCCGTCCACCTCAATGCGGCCATGGGTCGTGGCAACGGCTCCGCAAATCGCCTTGAGCAGAGAGGACTTGCCCGCCCCATTCGGCCCGGAGATGAACAGCCTCTCACCCTCTTGAACAGTAAAGGAAACATCCGACAGTGCAGGCACTTTGCCATACCGAACCGCGACATCGAAAACACCCAGCTTTGACATCACGCGTGCTCCATGTTTTCTGGCGCATGCTCTGCGCCCAGATAGGCTTCGCGTACCGCCTGGCTGGCCAGGATCTCGGTCTTGTCGCCCTCTTCGATGATCTTGCCCGCGTCCAGAACATAGACGTGGTTTGACAATGACAGGACAAGCCCGACGTTATGCTCGATCAACAGGACACCGCAGTTCAGCTCATCCGCGATCCGCCTGATGATTTGTGCCAGATCATCCGCTTCGGTTTCGGACATGCCTGCGGCGGGTTCGTCCAGCAGCAGGTAATCGGGGGCAAACATCAGCGCACGCGCAATGCCGACCCTGCGCTCGTCCGTATAGGGCAGCCCGGCTGCGGGCAGTTCGGCAAGATGCCCGGCCCCCATCCAGGACAACACGCGCAGCGCTTCGTCTTCGGAGGCGCGCCGCGAATGGCCAAGGCCCACCCCGGTCACTGCAAGATTGTCCAGTACATCCAGCCCGGAAAACAAGCGCCCGGCCTGGAACGTGCGCGCAAGACCCCGGCGGCGAATGTCATAGGGCGCTTTGGCGTTGATGTCCTGCCCATCCAGCATGACCGTGCCTGACGTGGGGTCCTGAAAGCCTGTGATGATGTTGACGCAGGTGGTTTTGCCTGCTCCGTTGGGGCCGATCAACCCGACAATTTCCGCCTTCTTTAGCGAAATCGTCACGTCATCCAGAGCCTTGAAGCCACCAAACGCAACGCTGATTGATTCCAGTTCCAATGACAAAATCTTATCCTTCGCGTTCCTGTTCCGACCGTTGTGCTCCACAGCCGCCAACCGATGGCGGCTGTGGGTCCTGGTGATGCTCACTAGGTCCAGTGTGCCACGCTGCGCCGCTCGAAACTCTCGCGGAACTGTTCGATCGTCTTGGGCAGCGGCTCGCCGGTTTCCCAATCCAGGATCACCGCATAGCGTCGCACGGCGTCCATCGCGTCGATCTCGCCGTTGCGATACATCTCGGCAACCTTTTCAGGATCAATGCGCGCCCAAGCCACGCGGTTTTCACGAATATGCGCCCGCAGTTTCTCGGTCTCGGCCTCATCGACCTCATATTCACACAAGTCCGCATCAATCTCTTTGATCACCACGCCGTAGTCCAACGCGGCTCGTTTGATAGAGACATAGTCATCCACCACATCCGTCAGAACAGCCTCTGTCTTGCGTTCAAGTGGGTCGCCAAAGCCGCCGCCCCCCGCGGTCGGGCGCGCAAACTCATCTCCCGAATACATCGGGAAGCCGGAGAAGACCGACCCAAGCCATTCGTGCGTGTCCGAGCCGGCGCGTTTGATGGTCAGACCATGCGGCATGGAGGGCAAACCACCATCAACACCCCAGACAACGGCGCGTTCGCGGTCGCATACATAGGACATGACGGATTTTTCACTTTCCAGAAGCAGGGAGGTTTTCTGCACCCCTGTCCCACCGCGCCATTTGCCCGGGCCTGCGCTGTCTTTTTTGATCTGAAATTCAAGCGTCCGGGTCGGGTTGACCCGCTCGTTGCCTTCGTTGGGCTGAGACATGAGCCCGGTTCCGAAGCAGGCTGTGGTGACGTCGCTGCCATCCTTACCGCGCCGTCCGCCCCAACCGCCGGGGAGCCATTCGTAGAACATGAATGTAGAGTCCTCCTCGCGCCGCTTGTCCGTGCCCCCCGCCAACAGGTATTCAAGATTGAATGCACAGGCGATGGCGCGCTCCGGCATGATCTCCGACCACATCTCGAAAACCGAGTTCATGATCTTTTCAAACGGCATCAGGAAGCCGGTGACCGCCGTGGGCCACTGGGCACTGACCACCGAATTTTCCGGCGCAGCGACAGAAAGCATCCGATAGAAGCCGGAGTTCAACGGCAGGTCAGGAAAGAAGGTCTTCATCCCCGCGACGACAGCCGAGAATGTGGCTCCCGGCGCGGAATTGTACATCGAACCAATCGTCGGGTGGCTGCCTTCGAAATCGTAGTGAATCTGATCACCCTTGATTGTCATCTTGATGTGGATCGGGATCATCCCCTCGCCACCTGACGGGTCCCGGTCGATGTAGTCGACGGATTTCCATGTGCCGTCGGGCAGCGCCGCAATACGCTGGCGCACGGCGCGTTCAACGTAGTCCTGCACCTCGTTCATGCCCTGCTTGACCTGCTCGCGCCCGTATTTGCGCACCAGCCGCAGGATTTCACGTTCGGCCACCTGCGTGGCCTGTGCCTGGCTGTGGATGTCACCGATAATCGACGCGGGGTCGCGTGTGTTGTTTGCGATCAGGTTGGCAACGTCGGAACAAAATTCGCCGGCACGGAATAGCCGGACAGGTGTGATCCGAACCGCCTCGCGGAACATGTCTTTCGCCGTCACATCAAAAGAACCGGGCACAGAGCCACCCAGATCAGACCAGTGCCCGTTTGACTGCGAAAACCCGATCAGCTCGTCTTCATCAAAGATCGGCCGCACCAGACGGACATCGCTGAAGTGCGTGCCGCCTGCGTAAGGATCGTTGATTGCGTAGACATCGCCGGGCATCATGTCGCCCTTGAAGACGCGAATAACGTCTTTGCAGGTAAAGTGCAGCGTGCCGACGTGCACCGCGATGTCATCGTTGCCCTGCGCAACCGAATTGCCTTCGGCATCATGCAGCGCGTTTGAAAAGTCGCGGTTGTAGATCACAAAGGAGTAACAGGTGCGCAGCATCTGCTCGGCCATCTGGTCAACGGATGTGATGAAGGAGTTCTTGAGAACTTCAAACGTGACGGGATCTAGGGCTTTTGAATCACTCATAGTATTACTCCTGCACTCGGATGAGAATGTTCATGTATTGATCGACTTCAGCAGTCGTGTTCGGCGGAATTACGGTGGTTGAATCGAACTGCTCGACAATGGCGGGGCCATCAAAGGTCGCACCGGCGGTCAGGTTTTCACGCTCGAAAATCATCGCCGTGTGGGCCTTGCCGTCAAACCAGACATCGCGTGTCTTGTCGGTCTTGGGCTTGTTCTTCCTCACCTCGTGCTTTTGCAGCTCGGCCTTGGGAACCATACCCGTCGCCGTCAGCCCCACACGGAAGATCGACACCGGTGCGTCATCCCGGCGGAAGTTGAATTCGCGCTGGTGTTCGCTGTGGAACCCGTCGATCAAGGCCTCAATATCGGTGACCTTGGACGGCGCAGATACTGCCAAGGCACGCCATTGGCCCTGATACATCATCTCGACCGTGCGCTGCATGACAATGTCCTTGGGCGCTACGCCTTCGTGCTTCAAACGATCAGCGGCCATGGCCTCCAGCCGCTCGAAGGCGGCCTCCAAATCCTCCGGCTTGGTATCAGCCGCAGCAGCCATGAAGCTGTCTGAGAAGTCGTGCTGGATATCGACCAGCAGGCAACCCAGAGCCGATGTCACACCCGGATTGGGCGGGATAATGACAGTCGGGATCGACAACTCCTTGGCAATTGCCGCACCATGCAACGCCCCGGCTCCGCCAAACGCCACAAGCGCGAAGTCCCGTGGGTCATAACCTCGGCTAATCGACAGCAAACGCACCGCATTGGCCATATTTGCGTTTGCAACCGCAACCACGGCTTCGGCGGCTTCGTGCAGCTCCATTCCGAAAGGCTCGGCCACAGTCTCTCTGACCGACGCTTCGGCCAGGGCGGGATCAAGGGTAATCTTGCCCCCCGCGAGCGATGTGCCAAGGCGGCCCAGCACAACATTGGCGTCCGTGTTTGTGGCCACTTCATTGCCGTTCTTGTAGCAGGCAGGCCCAGGGAAGGCGCCCGCAGATTGCGGTCCGTTGCGCAGTGACCCGCCTTCGTCTTTCCACGCCAGAGATCCGCCGCCCGCACCAATGGTCAGCACTTCGATCGACGGGAACCGGATCGGATAGCCATATTCGATATACCAGTCTTTGGTGACACGCGACTTGCCTTCATACACCAAGGATACGTCCGTGCTGGTCCCGCCCATGTCAAAACCGATAGAATTGTCAAACCCGCAAAGGTTGCCAATAAAGCGGCTGGCAATCGCGCCCGCGGCAATGCCCGACCCTGCCAGACGCGCGGCAAAGTCTTTAACGCTGGCCGGGGTCATCACGCCGCCGCCCGTGTGCAGCAACAGCAGATCGCGTTCGTAGCCGCCGTCAGCCAGCTTACCCTCAAGGCGCGCTACATAATCAACGACCGAAGGCGACACGACCGCGTTTGCCATCGTTGTCGAGAAACGCTCGTGCTCAAAAATCTCCGGCAGGACCTGTGAAGAGATCGACACCGGCACATCCGGCATCACACTCAGCAGAATGTCTCGCATCCGCTCTTCATTGGCCCCATTGGTGTAAGAGTTCATAAAGCAGACAGCAACAGAGGCGACTTTGCGCTTCTTCAAAACATGCGCGATGCGCAGCGCTTCTTTTTCGTCCAGCTTTTCCAGAACCGTGCCGTTCGCGTCGACGCATTCACGGACGGTCAGACGGTCCCGACGCGGGATGTAGGGCTTGGCCACATCTTTGTAGGTGTCCCACAGATCCTCCTTGTTGGCCCGGCGGATTTCGACCACGTCGCGGAACCCTTCGGTGCAGATCATCGCAGAGCGCGCCAAATTACGTGTGATCAGCGCGTTTGTTGCCACGGTTGTCCCGTGCGAAAACATCGACACCTCGCTGAGGTCGATGCCGCCCTGATCAATCCCGTTGAGAATGGCAACCATCGGGTCATCCGGTGTCGATGACGTCTTTTCGATGCGGATCGCACCCGTTGTTTCGTCCATAATGACGACGTCGGTAAACGTCCCACCCACATCTACGGCAACTCTTGTGTTCTTCATGTCTACATCCTTCAAAAGACAACAGGGCATCAGGAAGGCGCCGGCGAAAGCCGACCCTACTTGGGGGTTTTCGGTTTTAGCTAAGGGTTACGGAGGGGCCGTCTTCTGGCCTTGCTGCGCGGCTTTGCGCGTTTCGGTCGGTGTGCAGCCGAACTGCGCACGATAGGCTTTGTTAAACTGGGATTGATCCGAAAACCCCCACCGATGGGCTATCTCGGCAATTGTGATGGGCCCTACGACGCTCAGGTCCTCGCGCGCGCGCACCAGACGCTTTTCGCGGATGAACCCGGAAACCGACCTGCCCGACTCCGAGAACAGTTGTTGCAGATAGCGCTGCGACACATTGCAGGCCTCTGCCACAAGACTTGAGGAGAGATTCTCATTGAAGAGGTTGTTGCGGATAAACTGTTCTGCGCGGTGCAGATGTGCTGCGCGGATTGTCGAGGTTTCGCTGTCCAGCACACGGTCATCTTTGCGGATTGAGAGGCACAGCAGATCAAGGATGTGCTTGCCAGCGGCCGCGCGCGCCTGCTCATCAAGCAAATCGACGTGCAGCGCCGTTGTCTTGACGGTATCCAGAAAATAACTGGCCACGCCGGCTGTGCCATCAAAACTCAGCGCGCCCAAACGGTCTGTTGGGCCGATGCGGGCCCGCACGCTTTCGGAAGACACCTTCAGCACCAACAGCTCGTTCGTCTGTTCATGCCAGAACTCGTAGGGCAAATCGCCCCGTTCTACCAGAAACTCGCCCGGTGAACATTTCGCCTGGCGGGCATTCTGGTCAAAGCCGACCGTCCCCAATCTTGGAATGGTAATCAGCAGACTGCTTTCAACTTCGTCCAGAAAGTGCCGCTTGTGCCTTTTGTAGAGAATGCCATCGCAACGCATCTGCGACAGACCGACGATACCGAGGTTCCAAGTATTGAGATCACCTGAAAAGGACTGGTCATCCGCCATCGTGGTCTCTAGGGGAAAGAACGTATCTGAGACAGCCGCCTGCCACTGGGTGGCAGTCATGAGCTTGTTTGCAGTTTTGTCCTTCTGATTCATCTAACGTCCCCAAAACACAAATGGCGAAAACACAACTGTCTCATGTGTTAAAATGATCGTAGCACCGTTCCGGCCAACCACTTTGGCAAAAAACGCACAAACTCTTGTGTCACGTGTCAATTCGCGCACTTGCGATTCTTTCATCGGGCCCAGAAAGGCCCTGGAAAATCCTAAATATCTAACTAAAACATATTTTTACCAACCATTTGCAGCGCGAGAACACCGCCAAATCGGGTCTTGGTTTTGTGAAACGGAAAGCTGCGAAGGCAACAACCTGAGCGGGATTGGGCCGCATTTTCCCCAAGATTCACGGCCGCTGCGCTTCAAAAAAACGAAGCATCCAAACAGAATCACAGGATGGAAGTGTCCTCAAACCACGACCGAAATCCCGGCGGGCGTTTCTGCTTCAAATGGGCGGCCTCGCTGGCCCGCAGACAGGATGCTCGGAACAAAACTGCTTGCTAAAAGCAAGAAAGCGGCGATAGCACTGAGGGCAAATCGCGGCCCCCTGCCGCGTGAAAAACGCCAACTTACAAGAAGTGATGCCTGCCATGGATGTGCGACCAAATTCAGACGAAGCCCGTGATATCGCTTATCATTTTCACAGCTATACCAATGCCGAAGCGCATGAAAAAATTGGTCCGCTGATCATTGAATCAGGCGAGGGAATCCACGTCACCGACTCAAACGGCAACCGCTATATCGAGGGCATGTCCGGCCTTTGGAGCGTGGCAGTCGGGTTCAACGAACAACGCCTTGTGGATGTCGCCAGCCGGCAAATGCAAAAGCTGCCTTACTACCACAACTTCTCGCACCGCTCGCATGGTCCGGCGATTGATCTTGCTGAAAAGCTGATCGAAATAGCCCCCGTGCCAATGAGCAAGGTTTTCTATACCAACTCGGGCTCCGAGGCGAACGATACGATCGTCAAGATGGTCTGGTATCGCTCGAACGCGCTCGGCAAGCCCGAGAAAAAGAAGATCATCTCGCGCCTGCGCGGCTATCACGGCGTGACAGTCGCAGCCGCGTCGATGACGGGTCTGCCCTATAACCACAAGTCCTTCGATCTGCCGATGGAGGGCATCTTGCACACCACTTGCCCGCACTACTGGCGCGAAGGTCAGGACGGCGAAAGCGAAGAAGCTTTTGCGTCACGCTGTGCCCAAGATCTTGATGATATGATCCAATCAGAGGGCCCCGAAACTGTAGCCGCATTCATCGCCGAGCCTGTCATGGGCGCGGGCGGTGTTGTTGTTCCTCCGGCGACCTACTGGGAGAAAATCCAAGCGGTTCTGGCGAAATACGATATCCTTCTTATCGCAGATGAAGTGATTTGCGGTTTTGGCCGCACGGGCAACATGTTTGGCTCTACAACCTTTGACATAAAGCCCGACATTCTCACCATGTCCAAGCAGATCACCTCCAGCTATTTCCCCTTTTCGGCTTTCATGATCAACGATCGGGTCTATCAGCCAATCGCCGACGAAAGCGGGCGCATCGGTGTTCTGGGGCATGGCTATACGGGCGGTGGCCACCCCGTCGGCGCAGCCGTAGCGCTGGAAAACATCAAGATTATCGAAGAGCGCGATCTTGTGGCCAATGCCGCCGAACGCGGTGCAGAATTGCAAGCTGGATTGACCGACCTGACGTCCCACCCTCTCGTTGGAGAGGCACGTGGCATTGGCCTCATAGGCGCACTTGAATTGATCGCCCCAGAGGGTAAATCAGGCGATTTTGCCCCTGGAAAACTCGGCGCCCAAATGAACGCAATCATGCTGCGCAACGGCCTCATCTCACGTAATATGACAGACGCGATGGCATTTTGTCCGCCATTGATAGTGGGCGCGAATGACGTGCGAGAAATCATCCAGATCACAAAAAAGAGTCTGGAGGAACTGGCCGCAGACATAAACGGGGCCGCCTAGTCAGGGGAACGACAAGCCAGAACTCTTACCCTTTCCCATCCGGGAAAAACTTGGGTCGGCCTGTCTACACATTTTCCGGGTGGCGCCTGTCACGCGAGCTGATCTTTACAAATCTCGTTCAACCAAGAGCTTCTTCGGGTGAACCTTTGCTGAGCGGCTTTCAGACCGGCGAGACTCCGTTCTTGTTGACGGCCTCTTCGTTGCTTTGGTGCGTTGCGGCGGCGCGGGCCGAGCTGTGACGCGCAGGACGCGGACGACATGCGCGACGCGCTTCTGCATGAGGCGGCAGAGGCGCGCCGCTTGCCCTCTGATCCTGACTGGGACGTCATCGAAAACTCCGGCCTCACCTGGGGCGGGCCGATCAGGGAGCAGGGTGGACCGTGGTAGGATCACCTGGAACGATTGGGCGGTTTGGGAGAGCGCACGCCCGACAACTTCAAGACGTTCGATTTCTTCGACGAAGATCGAGGCCTTGCCACAAGCGCAAAGACGCTCGAAACCCGCGCGCCGGGATATGTGGACCGGCCCAGTCGTATTTTTGGTGCTTTGAAGCGTTACATCGACCAAATTGACCACTTCGAGTACGACAACAAGAAGGGCATTGAAATCAGCGCGGACGAAATCGACATCAAACGCCTGGAACTTGCCGTGCCCGACGGAACCACCCCGGAACAGTTTACTCAAATTCAACGTGCGATAGACTACGCTGAGAGTTTGGGGATCGACGTAGAAGTGAGCCGTATCCGATGAAAAAAGTCCTGACCACAGAAGAATGGATTGCGAAACGGCGTGCTGAAGCGGCGGAGCGAAAAAAGCGCTCCAAGCCTCCCAAAGAACGCAAAAGTGCCTTTGTTACGAGCTATCGCAAATTCACGGAAATCGCCTCACAAGCGGTGTATGGTAGCGCGCATTTGGACCCCAAGGGATATCATGAGTATCTACCGCCAGACCTAACTGCGCTCGAAATCGCTGGCCACGCGCGGGCCGCCCTTTTGGCCAGCCGGTTCA
Source organism: Thiosulfatihalobacter marinus (assembly GCF_016019955.1). Classification (GTDB taxonomy): domain Bacteria; phylum Pseudomonadota; class Alphaproteobacteria; order Rhodobacterales; family Rhodobacteraceae; genus Shimia; species Shimia marinus_A. The sequence goes on along the minus strand of NZ_JAECRZ010000012.1, from coordinate 60,745 downwards.
TCACGCCAAAACATCCAGAGTGGGACGACGTCATCCGGATTCCGACAAAGGAAGAATTCAAGGCGTGGGAGGAAGCAGACAAGGCGCGCGCTGGTGTCAAGACTTTGAAAGCGCTGTTTAACGGTGCGGGCCATGTTTCGTTAACATTGCGGGACGGCAAGATCGCAATCAAGCCAACGCGCTATCGCGGACATGGCCATTGGGAGGGTATTCGCGGCCAAGAAGATACGGTCTTGCCGGAAGACGTGTCAGTCGAAGAGCTTGGCAGGGCTATTCTGGACGCACTGGACATAAGCCGCTCAGCGTAGGTCCCTGAGTCGACGACGCCTGCTAAAGCAACCATTGGCACAAACGCAGCGAAAGCTCACAAAGTACCGCACCGCGGGCCTTTGGTGCGGACGCAGCGAATTCGTGGTTTCTGCGGTTTGCCCTTTGCGCGGAACGCAGTCTTGAGTGCCGGGCATGCTTGTGGGGCGGCCGCTCCTTCATTGCGAAAGCCTCTGATGTTGAGCGTGATGTGTGCGCGCCTGAGGGTGGCGCGGTTTTGGGGGTCAGCGCGGCAGGTCGTTGTAGGGACAAACATCTTTTTCAAAGGGCACATGCCTGCGCCGGAAGGGCGGGCCGCTGACAAGCTCAGGGCCTGTGATGCGATCCATGCGGAAGTGCCGGAAATCTTCGCGCGCCGGATCCCATGCGACAAGATACCAGAGCGGTTGCAAGATGAGCATGGCCTGCGGCTCGACATTGCGCAGGCTGCGCGCGCCTTTGGCATCCCGATACTCAAAGCGGAGGTGCTGGCGCGCCAGAAAGGCTTTTTCAAAAGCGGGCAGCAGGGCGGGGTCGATTGTGCCCAGGTCAGACAGGTCCTGTTTGGGCGAGAGTTGGCCGATGTGCAGGCAGGCGAGGAAGCGGCGCAGATCGCGCACTTTGTCAGACGGCAGGGCGCGCTCGATCTTGGCGAGGCCTGCATCTGCGAGATCGGAGAAGGGCAGGTTCTGGGCGGCGCGCACGGCGGCCACGCTGATCAGCAGCGCGAAGACTTCGGCCACAGAGAGGCGGGCGGTTGTTTGCATGGACTGGGGGTCAAGCTGCACGCCACCGCCGCGCCCGCTTTCGGAATGGATGACAAAGCCTTCGTCACGCAAGGCGGCGATGTCGCGCAGGAGCGTGCGTCTGGAGGTGCCGACCTCTTCGGCGAGCTCCGCGACGGTTGATGTGCCGTTGCGCCGAAGGCTGCGCACGATGGCGTCATGTCTCTGTCTGATATTCATTTTGCCACTCTAGCACATATGGTGACAAAATTTGGCACTTATTGGCAATAGGGCTTTCTTATCGAAATCAACAAAGGAAAATCAAAGATGCAACGCAGAGCCGTAAATCCGTGGGACTGGTCCTTGAAGCTGGGATACATGTTGATTTCCACCGAGAACTGACCCGGTTAGCGTCCTAATTTCCATTGAGAATTGACCCATGTGACCCTTCCCCCACGCGACGAGCGCAGGGGGGCAACGGAGTGATCCACATGGGACTTTTGAACATTATACGGAAGCTGCGTTTGCGGCATGGCCTCCCGATCCGGGAGATTGCCCGACGGACTGGTCTGTCGCGCAATACGATCAAGAAGTATCTGAACGCGGGGGCGATCGAGCCTTCCTTTTCGACGCCGGAGCGGCCCAGCAAGCTCGATCCTTTTGCCGACAAGCTGGCAGGCTGGTTGAAGACCGAGGCGGGGAAGTCGCGTAAGCAACGGCGGTCCCTGAAGCGGATGCATGCTGATCTGGTCGCGCTCGGCTTCACCGGATCCTACAATCGCGTGGCGGCCTTCGCCCGGGAGTGGCGCGCAGATCGCCAGCGAGAGCAGCAGACGACAGGTCGCGGCACATTCGTCCCGCTCCTGTTCCGCCCGGGTGAGGCCTTCCAATTCGACTGGAGCGAGGATTATGCCATTCTGGGCGGCGAGCGCACGAAGCTTCAGGTGGCACATATCAAGCTGTCACATAGCAGGGCGTTTCTTGTTCGGGCCTATCTGCTGCAGACACATGAGATGCTGTTCGATGCCCATTGGCATGGGTTCCGCGTCCTTGGCGGCGTGCCGGAGCGCGGCATCTATGACAACATGAAGACAGCCGTAGATCGGGTTGGTCGCGGCAAGGAGCGCCAGGTCAACATGCGCTTCCTCGCCATGGCGAACCACTACGTCTATGAACCTGAGTTCTGCAATCCGGCTGCGGGCTGGGAGAAAGGCCAGGTTGAGAAGAACGTTCAGGATGCCCGGCCGCGCCTGTGGCAACCGATACCGGACTTCCCCGATCTCGCAGCGCTGAACGCCTGGCTGGAACAGCGCTGTCTGGAACTCTGGCGCGAGATCCCTCACGGCACGCTTTCTGGCTCGATCGCTGATGTCTGGGCGGCGGAACAGGCTGCGCTGATGGCCTTGCCGCCCGCTTTTGACGGGTTTGTCGAACAGAGCAAGCGCGTCTCGCCGACGTGCCTGATCAGCTTCGAGCGCAATCGCTACAGCGTGCCTGCTTCATTTGCCAACCGGCCCGTCAGCTTGCGGATCTATCCTGACCGGCTGGTCGTGGCGGCCGAGGGCAACATCCTGTGCGAACATACCCGTGTGATCGAGCGTAGCCACCACCTCCCACCGCGCACGATCTACGATTGGCGGCATTATCTGGCCGTCATCCAGCGCAAGCCCGGTGCGCTACGGAATGGGGCACCCTTTGCAGAGTTGCCACCCGGCTTCAGGCAACTGCAGGAGAAGATGCTGCGCCGCCCGGGTGGAGATCGGGAGATGGTCGAGATCCTGGCGCTTGTCTTGCATCACGATGAACAGGCCGTGTTGAAGGCCGTGGAGCAGGCTCTGGCTGAGGGCGTGCCGACCAAGACGCACGTGCTAAACATCCTGCACCGGCTGATTGACGGCAAGACCACTGAAGGGCCGGACATCGACACGCCCCAGTCTCTGATCCTGCACCGCGAACCCAAGGCCAATGTCGAACGCTATGATGGCCTGAGAGCCCGGAACACCGGAGGCCGCCATGCGTCATGATCCTGCCAGTGGCGCCATCGTCATCATGCTGCGCAGCCTGAAGATGTATGGGATGGCACAAGCCATCACCGATCTGATCGAGCAGGGCGCGCCCGCCTTCGAGGCTGCTGTGCCAATCCTGTCCCAGTTGCTGAAGGCTGAATTGGCGGAACGCGAGGTGCGCTCCATTGCCTATCACATGAAGGCTGCGCGCTTCCCTGCCTACAAGGATCTCTCCGGCTTCGACTTCGCCGCCAGCGAGATCAATGAGGCCACAGTCCGCCAGTTGCATCGCTGTGAGTTTATGGACGGGGCACAGAACATCGTGCTGATCGGCGGGCCGGGAACGGGCAAAACCCATGTCGCTACCGCAATCGGCATCCAGGCCATCGAGCACCACCGGCGTAAGGTCCGCTTCTTCTCGACCATCGAACTCGTCAACACGCTCGAACAGGAGAAGGCAAAGGGAAAGGCTGGACAGCTTGCCGAGAGCCTGACGCGCCTCGATCTCGTGATCCTCGATGAACTGGGCTACCTGCCGTTCAGCGCATCTGGCGGGGCGCTACTCTTCCATCTGCTGAGCAAGCTTTACGAGCGCACCAGTGTCATCATCACAACCAACCTCAGCTTCAGCGAATGGGCCAGCGTGTTCGGGGATGCAAAGATGACAACTGCACTGCTCGATCGTCTCACGCATCGCTGCCACATCCTGGAGACCGGAAACGACAGCTTCCGCTTCAAAGCCAGCTCCGCCACAGCGGCCAGAAAAAAGAAGGAGGCAAGTCATGTCTTGACCGAAGACTGACCCAAAATTCATAATCAGAGGTGGGTCAGTTCTCGATGGAAAACCCGGGTCAGTTCTCGGTGGAAATCAACACGTTAGTATTTCGGCGTCTTCATTGGTTACCTTGTCACCCAGTTCATATTTGTACAGCATATCCCTAAAAAAGTCGTTTGCGTCTCCTTTCCTCGCGAATGAGAGCGATCCGATCTCTACTGGCTTTGCGGGCATAATCGCTTCCTCTCTACTCTATTCGCTGAATTCGTGGCCCGCTTCCGGATCATCAAGGCCCGATACCTGCAGCGTTTCCCTGACGATAAGGTTAGGCAGGTCCATCCCGGCGAAATTCGGGCCATGCTGATTAATCCAGGCCAGGCAACCTTCCTTGTCCAGATCGTCGCGCGCAATCTTCTCATACAAGGCCACCGCAGACATGCGGGAAAGCCCTAGTTCCATTAATGAGAGAAGCGTGATGCTGGAGACGCCAAACTCAAGCGCTATCCCGATGTCAAAGTCTTCATCAATCAGGTCCTCGCGCTCGGCTTCAGTCAAGAACAGGCGGAGGACATCCATATAGGCGGAAATATACTTCGGTGCCTTGAATCTTGCTGTCTCTTCCACCATGCTCATCGTTTCGCGAATGAGCACTGGAAGCTTGAACGATCTGTTGTTTCGTTGCTGATACTCTATACGCTTCCTGATAATTGCAGCCAAAGACAATCCTTTCAGCCACTCGACAACCACGAGCGCGTGCAGGGGAATGAGACTGTCTGGCAGGAAGACAGGATACAAATTTGCGTTAATCCGTCGCATGACGGTGACGTACCTGTCGTACGCATCGACGCTTTCCGAAGGCGCGAGCAGCAGATTTTCGATATTGCCTTCGTACTTTCGAAAAGCTTCCAGCAAACGCTGCAGGCCCACCGCGCTGACGCCTGGATGTCTTACTAGAACATCCTGCGTAATATTGATCAGCGCCGAAATACCTTCGAGGCTTCTATCGAGTTTCCGGAGCGCATCTGGAGAATGCCGTTTCGCAAATGCGGCATCGGAAAGCGTACCAAGACGAATATATGTATTGAGGAGGTAAGCCCCGACCTGCTCGAATTCTTCGCCTTGCGCAAGATCGGCCAAAGAGTCGATGTTTCTGTTCTCAAGATACGCAGCCAGTTCATCGGTGGAAGATATAACGACGTCAGTTTCTCTCTTGATCGGGTAGCGTGAGCGCTTCGGCACGCCGACGGGCCATGCTTTTTCATCCTTTGGATCGATACAGATAATATTGCCTTGGAATTCGTTTCCCCAGCGACCGGCCCGTCCCGCGAGGTTCCAGAAGTCGTGCGGCTCCATCGGGTTCCCACGGCCCTTCCGGGGACCGCGCACAACGATGGTCCTGCAAGAGAGATTTACTCCTTCAATCAGCGTCGAGGTGCAGGCAAGAAATCTTATCTTGCCGTCGCGGAACAGCCTCTCAACCTCGGTGCGGATGAGAGAGGGCATGTTTCCATAGTGAAAAGCGACACCACGTTCGACCAGCGGCGCGAGCTGATAATTACGGTGGACCCCTTTGCGGGCCAGATCAGCCAGGTCCAGCAATTCCTGATCATCTGTCTTCTCCGAGCCTTCCAACTGGCTGATAAGGAGCGCGACGTCCTCCGCTTCAGCCGCGCCGTTGCAGTAAACCAGTGTGCCGCCGCGACCGCCTGCCGCCGCTGCGATAAACGCCAGCCTTTTTTTCAGGCCCGCAGGCTTGTTTGACAGTTTAAGCGTGCCCAGTGGTATGGGTGAATCGCCCCAGACAAGGTCCAGCGACCACTCCTTGGGCTTCCGAGGCACTTGCTCGGCTAGGATCACGTTCTGCAGAACGGTTGGCATATCGGTATTGACCGACGTTTTCGGCATATCGTTCGGCGCATCCTCAAGCAGTTCTCCGGGATTTTGTGTCGAAGGACTTACAAACACGACCTTCATCATCGGGTTCTGCCGAGACACCCGCTCGATTGCATCCTGCAGTATTACACCACGCTGATTGTCTCCGATCTTGTGCGCTTCATCAACAATGAGAAGGTCTACACTGAAGTCCTCCCCGAGAAGATTGACAAGCAGGTGCAAACGCTCCTGCGTGAATACGAAGACGGCTTTCTTGTCTCCCGTCGTAGATGAGAAATAAACTTCCGTCAGCGGTAGCGACGTGATCTCGATGCCGGTGTCCGACTGACATAGCTCCTTCAGACTGAGTTCAATCTCACTCACCAAAGCCCGGGTTGGGGCAAGGTAAACGGCGATCTTTGTCTTGCTCGTGCGAACGTGATCGAGCAGCCACTGCAAAACGAGGTAAGTTTTTCCGGACGCGGTTGGCGCGGACGCTGAAAGCCAGCCGGCGCCGGAAGAGGCGCCCGCCCATAGTTCTTTCTGAAAATCGTTGACGCCTATCCATTTTCCGCTCGATTCAAGGAGTATCGAGTCCTCGAAACGTCTTCTGTTGGCTTCAAGGCGCATCGACACGCCCAGTCTGCCCTCAAGATCGGGAGCGATCCGGTTTCGCAGTATTGCCAGCTCGACGGACCTGCGATTGGACAGCTTTTCGAGGAGGACAGCCCCCGCATCCCGCACTTCCGGCGAAGTTTCGAGTGTGACGGCAGCGGTTGCGATCCGCAGCGCCGCCTCCTGATGCGTTCGTTCGGTTGATCTGGCCAAAAGGCTTCCGGCCAAAAGAAGCTGCTGCCAGTCAAAGCTCTTCTTTGGGTCAGCGGATTCATGGATTGCGTCCAGATTTGTTATCTCAGTCGCCACTGTGATCTGAGTCAACCTGATAATATCATCACGAAGCGCCTCACCCGACAGCCAATCAAAGAGTTCGGTATCTTTCATTTCTTAATACCCAGCGCCTTAAGGAACGATGCGCGAAACCCATCCGCCGAAGGCACTGGCACACAGAAAAACTGAATGTCGAATTTGTCGAGTTTCTCCACCGATAGTCTGTTCTTTACATTCTTCACCCATTTTTCCATTTCGTCATTCGCCGCCTTCAGGATGTCCTCCCCGATGCCTTTTGCATCATCTTTCGGATAGAAATCCGCATCGAAGGCGATAAGCGCGATCCCGCAATATTCGACCCTGTTCGATAGCGGTGAGGTTCGGTCGAAATATTTCCGGAATGCGGCCGTAAGTTCCGGATCACTGAGATCGGCTTTGTCGCTGAGGAGCACGAGATCCCGCTCGCGATCAGCGCCTTCGTGGTCCGTCTCCACGAGGAAAGGGGCAAGTGATGAAAGGCAATCTCTTATGGCCGCTGTAGGGTCGCCATACACCTTTGACTCGCCCCAGAAAAGTTTGAGAAGGCCGTTTTCGTTTACGGAAGCATAGACGCCGTCCGCACCATGATAGTGCATGTGAGAGTCGGTCTTAAGGTCCATCTTACAGAGCACCTGAGGAACCTTGAGAAAGCGCTCTGCGAGTAGGAAGAGCAGCATCTCGCCGCCTTCGCCAGTATTGGCAAGGTCCGTAAAAGTGCCGATTGCCTCGTGGTGCAGGGCTGCAACCGCGCTTCCGGACTTGAATCTGGCGTCCCGCGCCCGCGCATCATCCAACCGCGATTTCGGGACGGCATAATCGATAATTGAGTTGCGCATAAATTCCGCAAGACGCTCCGGCTTGACGCGTCCGTTCCCATCCACAGTCAGGCAATGACAGTGGAGACGGGCCACGCAATCTTTCAAGAGCACGTCCCGTTTAACAAGCTGGAGATGAACACCCAACTCTTCTGGATCGCCCGAAACTATATTAACCAAATCTTCTGGAAGTACTTGAGTCAGTGGTCGCCTCCTTTCGTTTTAGGGTGGTTGTGCCGACCCCGCTGCTGCTCGCATAGAGAGTATCATACGTAATTCAAATAGTTAGGTTTTTCTTCGCGCTGCGGTCAAAGAAATTGTGCGATACTCCTTCAACGCCCCAAGGTCCGGAGTGTCACCGCTGCCCGTTGATAATACGTCAGCTGTCTCCTTTTGGCGTGAACGCTACACTTCGCCTTGCGGAAGTTCAGTTCAGCGTTGCAAACGGCTGCATCGCGCCGTCTATGTCGGTAGTTTTCTCGACCCCGGCAGATAGAACTCCGTAATCCCCCGCTTCCCCTCGGCCCGCCCGAGCTGGACGATCACATCGATGGATTTCCGGATGTATTCCCGAACCTCGGCAAAGGTCAGTGGTGTGCCGGCCTGCAGCACCATGATCGCCAGTCGATCGATTGCGAGTTCTGCGGTTTCCGCGTGGATGGTGGAAACCGACCCGCCATGGCCGGTGTTGATGGCCTCGAGGTAGGTCAGGGCCTCGGCACCGCGCAGCTCGCCGACGATGATCCGGTCAGGTCGCATACGGAGGGAGGCTTGAAGGAGAGCGTTGGCGCTGCGTTGCGAACCGGCACCGCGGTCGGCAAGGAGGGCGACGGTGTTGGGCTGGCCGGGGAAGAGCTCAAAAGCGTCTTCGATGGTGATCAGCCGCTCGTGCTCGCTCACATGGGTCAGGAGGTGGCGGGCGAACGTGGTCTTCCCGGTCGAGGTGCCGCCGCTGATCAGGACGTTGAGCCGCGCCTCGACCAGAGTCTGCAGCGCGGCCTCAAGGTTCTCCTCCGCTAGACTGGCGATGTTTTTCATCTTCTCCGCGCGGAGGGCGTCGAGCGAGACGGCCTTGCCGAAGAGATAAGCCGGGGCGTAGTCCCTAATGCTGCCAGAGGCGAAGAGGCGAATGGTGATCGAGGCACCGCGATCGATGGCGGGCGGCACGGCGACCTGGACCCGAAGCGGGCGGCCCGCATATTCCACCTTGCCGGAGACGAGGGGGTTCTTTTCAGAGACGCGGGCCTTGGCATCGCCGACGATGGTCTGGGCCATGTTGAGGGCTGTGGTCCGATCCACGGTCTGACCTTCGTGGCGCATGCTGGCATCCCCCGCGACCTCGAGCCAGACCTTGCCGTCGGGGTTGATCGCGATCTCGACCACGTCGTCACGCCGCAGGAGATCGCGGAACGGGTCGAGATAACGCTCGAGGTATGAGGCTGGCGAGGCCTGATCCATCAATTCGGTGATTCCGGTAATATTGAACCTGGTTTCGCTGCCTCTCGCCTGCGGCTCGAACGCGAAACCTGATGCTTCTTTTTCATTGTGAACCGGAACCCCCGTAGATCACCACATCCCGGTCCACGAGCACGGTGACCGAGGCGCCCTGATCGACATAGATCGTCGGCGCGATCGAGACCTGATCGGCGATGACCGACCCGACAGCGTCCTGCAGGTCGCTGCTGACATCGCCCAGGACAATGCTTGTCGTCTCGTTGTTGGCACTCTCCGCCGCCACGGCAGGCGCCGCCCCGATCACGGAAATCAGCGCCGCCCCGCCGAAGCGCTCGGCAAACTTGGTGTCGACGAGACCAGTGAGGCCCGAGCGGCCAAGCTGGTCGCCGCCCACAGCGGCGATTTCCATCGAGGTGCCGTCCGGGGTCAGGACGCGGGTCCAAAGGATCAGGATGCGCTTCTGGTGCATTTCGATCCCGGAGCGGTATTGGCCAAAAAGGCGGGAGCCCCGGGGGATCAGGATCCGGTCTCCGGAAAACGCCAGCACCGGCTCGGAGACCACCGCGACAACGGAGCCGGGCAGATCGCTGTTAATAGCGGTTTGCAGCGCCGCCTGGATGACGGATCCTTGGGTCAGCGTGCGTTCGGGATGGATGAGGCGGGCGGCCTCCTGCACCTCGAGCGGTCGCGCACTCTGCAAGAACTGCTCGTTGCCCGAGAGGGCCGGTCCACTTGCGCCAGCGGCGGCAGGATCGGCCACCGCCGCGCCACTCGCACCACCACGTGGACCGTCCGCATAGACCACGGCGGGGGATTTGATCTGGGCAGTCAGAAGCTCCTCGGCGATGCGTTCGGCCTCGCGCAGACGCTGCTCCTCTTCCTGACGCCGGCGTTGTTCGAGAAGGCGCTGATCGGCGATCACCCCTTCGCGATCGAGCTCGGCCTCAAGCCCCTCGCGCTGCGCCCGTTCGGCATCGAGCATGGCCTGCAGCCCCTCGATGCGAGTCTCGGTCTGGCGTTGGAGGTTTGCCAGCTCGGTTTCCTTTGCGGCGAGCGTTGCTTCGAGCGCGGCCTTTTGCTCGTCGAAGGCCTCGCGCAGGTCCGCGACAGCGGATTGGATTTCCGAGTTGCGGGCAGCCTGGCTGGCGGCGAGGGCTTCGCGGAGCTTGGCGATTTCGGCCAGCACCTCGGCGCTCGGTTCCGGGGCAGGGGCGGCGGGCACGTCGAGCGCTTCCTCGACGGCGATCAGTGCGTCATTGACCCGTTGCTCGGTCTCGTCGGGCGGAAACTTCAGCCGCCCGCCGGAGCCGGGGCGGCGGTCCTGAAAGGTCTCGACATCGGAGGTCTCAAGCGCACTGTCACCTTCCTGCAGACCGGTGGCCAGAAAATACGCGACCCCGGCCCCGCCAAGGGCGAGGGCGGCCGCGAGCGCGCCGACCCCGAGGCTGTTTCCGCGGGGCTTGGACTTGCCGCGCTGGCTGAACTGGTCGAGACGGTCCTGAAGGTCGGGAGGGGTTTGTTCGGCCATGGTCAGTTGCTCACGTAGATGGCGCTCTCGTCGCGCCAGGCGCAGATCGCCTCATCGCCGATACGCAGCGACCAGTAGGTGTTCACCCCAAGCACCCGGACCGTGTTGCCTTGCTGGGTCCAGTTGACCGTGCGCTCACGGCCCTGGTCATCGGCCTTGAAGAGGGCGGGCTGGCGACCGTTTTCCGGGATGACGAAGTAGGTATAGCGCCCGTCGTCATAGATATGGCTGGGGCGGAAATCACCTTCGCCCGAGACGCGGTAGTTGTAGTTGCGGGGCGCCTCAAAGCCTTTGGGCTGGGTAGCCGCCGTCGCTCGACGTTCCTCATCGGGGTAGCGGAAGCGGACTTCGAAGAACATGCCGGTGCGGTTCGGGATCGAGCCTTCGCGCAGGTGGAAGGAATAGGTGCGTCGGTTGGTGATCACCGTCATGTTGGTGGAGGCATTGGCCACATGCGGTTTGATGGTCAGCACATTGCCAAGCTCTGGGATCGGATCGACCTGGAAGCTTTCGGTGTCGCCGACGATCACGGCCTCGAAGCGCTCGCCCGCCCCGAAATGGATCGTGGTCGAATGCCTCAGATCGGTTTCGATCCGATAGACCTGGTTTTCACTATAGACGGCGGTGCGGATGCGGATGTCGAGCGGGCCGCCTTGCGGCGTGGCCTCGGCGTTTGCGGCAACAGGAAGGGCAAGCGCCAGGAAAAGCGCGGGCAGAGATTTCATCTTGGTCAGTTCTCCAGAGTCTCGGCGTCGACGCGGTAGGAGGTCACCACGAAGCCCAAGGGGTTGGCCCAGACGTCCTGAAGGCGCTGGCGGGTTTCAGGTTGGAAGTCATAACCAACGGTAGCGACATAGGACCGGGTGACGGTGCGGGTGTCGCGGGGACGGCGCAGCGTGCGGGTGAAGCGGACCTGGGCCACGCCGCGCTCGATCTGGTTCACGGACTTGATCACCACCTCGATCTTGGCGTCGCGGCCATAGACGGTGATCGGGTAGTCTTCGTTGGTCGAGGACCAGAGATCGCGCAGCGTGCGGGCGGCATCGCCATCGGAACGGTTGAGCACCGAGTTGATACGCTGCTCGCCATCGGTCAGGTCATAGGTTTCCCGATCATCGACATAGGCCACGAGATTGGCCTGGATGATGGCGTCGCTCTCGGAAAGCGTCAGCGCCTGTACGGCGGCGACCCGGTCCATCTCTCCGGTTTCCTTGTCGACCACGACGACGAAGGTCTCGGTCGATTTGAGTGGAAAGAGGCTCGCGCCCGCGACCATGCCGGCAACACCAACCAGCACGCCTGCCGCCGCAACGAACCAGGCGAAACGCTCACGCCGTCTTGGCCCGTAGATGAAATCCGCCTCGAAAGCGTCGCGGTCAGGCGCGGAGGAACTGGTCACAAGCTTCTTCAAAGTCGTCGTCTTTCACATCAGGGTTTGCGGAAGGCCTTGGCGGCGGAGAGAAGCGCGCCGGGGCTTTGCCGGATCAGCTCGCCGGTCTTCACCACACCCGCATTGGCCATCTGGTTCAGCTCATGCGGGGACTTGCCGGTGACGAGGCGCGAGGTTGCGCCCGCGCCATACTCCCGTGTGTTCACGAACCCCTGGCGCGCAAGGCCCGTGAGACCGACGGCATTGGACGCGATGCCGACGACACCGGTGAGATTGGAGGCGATGTAGGGCACCGAGGCCATGATCCCGGCGCTGAGGATCAGAATGACGAGGAAGGGCAGGATCAGGCTGACGGTTTCGACATCGCCCGGATCGGCGGAGGCGTCCCCGATCGCTTCGGCGATGGCGACGATGATGCCCGCGGCGCCTGCTGCGGCGACCGGCATGAGCGCGTAGCCAATGGTGGCGCGGGTCCAGGCCTCGAAGAGGGACTGGGTCGGTTTGAACAGCGAGGTCACGATCATGAAGGGGGCGATGACGATCATCAGCGCGAAGACGATGCGGGCGAAGGCGATGATCCCTGCGGTGACGGCGGCGAAGACGGCGGAGAGGACGAAGAAGATGGCACCCAGAACCGCGCCGAAGACCCAGCCCGCGCGGTCGCCGATCGTATCGCCATAGGCGGTGATGCGGGCGACCATATTGTCGAGGCTCTCATAGACCCCTGCCTCGTCGCCCGAGCCGGTAAGCGCCAGGATCGAGGCGCCCACGGAGTCGGGCACGCGCGTGACGATGTCATAGATGACGCTGAAATTATCCCAACTCTGCGCGAAGATCCCGACCAGGGCCACTTTCATCCCGAAGGCAAACCCGGTTCCGAAGGGCAGGGGGCGGAGCTGCATGACCGCGTTGATCCCGAGGAGCACGACAAGGAGCGTCGCGCCCGCCGAGATGACATTACCGACCGAGGCCGCCGAGGAGATAAAGCCGTCCTGCGCCACGGTGTTCACCGCGGCGTCGACTTGGCCAAGGATGTCGCGAATGACCCCCATTTACTCCGCACAGGCCTCCACAACTTGCGCCTCGAGCGCGTCCGCCTTGGCGTAGAGCTCGAGCACGTTGAAGGGCAGGCGCGGGTTGTCCGAGGTCTGGAACCGGGGCAGGGCGGCAAGCGCCTGATCCCAGGCGAACTGATCCAGCAGGCAGGTGCAGGTTTCCGAAGCGAGCGCCTCTTCGGCAATCAGGATGCGCAAGATCGCGCGGTAGCCATTGCGCAGATAGGCGGTTTCGGCCAGATCGGTAGGGGGTTTCGGAACACGACATTCATCCGTTTGATCCCGCGCGATGGCCATCGAGTTGAAGGGCGTGTCGCCGGAAGGGTTCGTGCTCGGGGTCTGGGCCGACGCAGCATTGTGCAGGATGCTCAAGACAAGGGCGGCGAGACCGAGCGCCCGGCCTGGAGCCAAGCTGCGGGTCATGGTTTGCCTCATGGATCCACCGCCATCGAGCGGAACTTGCGCTCATCCGCGAGGGTCGCGGCATCGACAACGCCAAGCTGGCCGGCACTCACGCCTTGCGCCGCTTCCAGCCGCCAAATCTGGGTCAGGATGATGCCAAGCTCGGCGGTGACGCGGGTGTTGAGATCGACGGCAGCCTTCAGCCCGTCCTGATCGTCGATGAGCCCGACCATGGTCTCGAGCCGCTCAAGGCTTTGGCCCGCTTCTTCGTGGCTTTCCTGTGCCGCGACGGAGAGCATGGCGCTGGCCCCGGCGGAAGCGGCGATGCGGTTATCGGCGGGCTCATCCGAGCCAGAAAGCGTGCTCAGGCGTTCCGAAGTAAACCCGCTGCCCGAAAGCACCCGTTCGACCGAGGCCGAGAGTTCTGCACCCGGATTGAAGCCGCTGAGAAAATCGCCGCTTGCCAGCGATTGTGCGGTATTGAGGGGCGCCACCAGCTTGCCGCGCAGCGCTCGGAATTCTTCGACCGTGGCGAAGAGTTCTCCGAGCCCGCTGCCTTCAATGAGCGAGGTCAGTTGCGCCTCGAGGTTCGTGAGCTGCGAGAGCTGGGTTTCCAGTTCCAGCCGCATTGTGGCGAGCTGCTGCATCTGGACATTCAGGTCCTCGGCCATGTGTTCGAGCTGCGCCACGAGTTGACCAAGCTGCGAGCCATCAAAGGTTGGGACGCCCTGGGCCGTTGCGGGCGAGGTAAACCCGAGTGTGGCGACCGCGGCCACGGTCAGGAGAAGCTGTCTCATTCGGGAACTCCCATCTGCATGAAGTCGCGCTCCGCCAACCGGTCTGCGACGAGGTGCTGCGCATAGACCGCCTCGCGCTGCTGGTTGGCGGCCATCAGCCGGACGCGAAGGTTGAGGATGCGGCCAATCTCGGCCTTGGCGTAGGTGTTGAGTTCCCAGGCCGCCTTGGCATTGGGTTGCGCATCGATCTGCAGGATGATCGCGCGGAGGCGGTTGATCACTTGCTCGGTCGTTGCCGAACTGTCGGCGGCGTAATAGACGCCCGCCTCGGAGATGCTGGCATATTCGGCGAGCGCAAAATCCGAGGGCGAGAGCGTGCCAAGCGCGTCGGCACCGCCCACCACAGCGAGGTATTCGTTGTAGAATTTCGAGATGTTGCGCACATAGCCTTGGGTCTCGGCAAAGGGCGGCACGCCCCCGTATTCGATGACCCGACCCGGCCCCGCGTTATAGGCCGCGAGCGCATGGGGTATGTTGCCGAAGCGGTTGAGCTGGGTGGTGATATAGCGCGCGCCGCCGCGGAGGTTGTCTTTCACGTCATAGCGGTCGACGCCGAGATCGGAGGCGGTGCCAGGCATGAGCTGGGTCAGGCCATAAGCCCCGACCGGGCTTTCAGCGGCGACGTTGAAGCGACTCTCCTGTTTAATCAGAGCCTGGAAGAGGCAGCGCCACTGGGTGGCCGAGAGACCGGCGCGGGCCACACCGGGCGCGCCTGCGAACTCGCCGGCGACCTCGACGATCATCATCTCGACCGTCTCGCGGCCCTCGCCGAAGAGGCGGCTGTTCATCGGGCTTGGATCGGTATTGGGATAGACCGCCGCCACCCCGAAATCCGCATTGCCCTCGAGCGCACGGATGTCGAAGCCAGGCCCGGTAATGGCAGCGGTCATTTCCTCGAGGACGCGCAGCTGGTCGGCCTGCACATCCGCCAGCGTGGACTCGGTCCGATCCTTGTCCTGCTGGACGCTTAGATCCTCGGCCAATGCCCTCACCCGGGCGATGGCGCGACCGATCGCGGAATTGTCCTGTGTCGGCACGCCCTGGGCATGCGCAGGCAGGGCGCTGAGGCCGAGGCAGAGCCCGGCGGATATGATCGCGGCGCGGCTCATTCCGAACGGGGCAGGGGCTCGAAGGTGCAGTCAGGCTTGGCCGTCTCCTGCACCGGTGCGCCCATGGTCGAGAAGGACAGGGCGGACCGCGTCACTTGCGGCTCGCCATTGCGTCCGAAACAGGGCGAGGTTTTCTCGGTGTATTTCTCGCAAGCGGAAAGAAGGCTCGCGGCGGCGCAAAGCGCGAGGAGGGGTTTCGAACTCATATCACATGTCTCCAGAAATCGGGATTGGCGCGCCAATCGGCAGGCACGCGGGCCTCGCCAGTGGCGCCGCCGCCAAGGATGGGAAGGAGGTCGCCAAGTGCGGAGAGATCGGCATCGACGAAGACGCTGTCGCCCGCCGAGCGGATAAGCGCGATGCGCTGGCCGATGGTCGGCTGCACGAGAAGGGCAGCCTCCTTGGCGTTGACGCGGAGAAAATCGTAATCGGAGACGGTGGCGCGATCGTTCGGGAAGAGGATCTGCGTCGGCACCGTCTCGACGATGGTTTTGCCGACGCGGCTGTCGCGCAACTGGCTCGGATACTGCGTCATCATGATGACGACGCAGTTCATCTTGCGAAGCGTCACCAGCCAGTTTTCCAGCCGCGCCCCGAAATACGGATCGTCCAAGAGCTTCCACGCTTCGTCGAGCACGATGATGGTGGGACGGCGGTCTTCGACCACGCGTTCGATCTGGCGGAAGATGTAGGAGAGTACCGCCATGCGCTCGGTCGTCATGTCGAGGATCTCGGTCATATCAAACCCGACGATGTCGCCCGTGAGCTTGAGGCCCGCGCCGCGCTCGGGCTCGTCGAACACCCAGCCATAGCGCCCGCCGGGGGCCCATTCGGCAACGCGGGATTGCAGCTCGCCATCATCATCGAGTGACTGGAACAGGGTCTCGAAACTGGCGAAACGCTGCAGCGCCGCCCCCGCATCGGCGTTCTGGCCGACCGCGCTTTGGATATGGCGGGATTGCTCGCCCGAGAGCGTGCCATTCCGTGTGAGAAGTGTCGCAAGCCAGTCCGAGAGCCAGGCGCGGCCGCGCTCGTCGGTTTCGGTGGCGAGCGGGTTCAGACCTGTCGGCACGCCAGCCCGGATTTCGTTATAGCGCCCGCCGAGGGCGCGCACGGCCATCTCCAGGCCGCGATCCTTGTCGAAGAAGAAAAGCCGTGCGCCGACCCGCTGCGCCTGCGCTGCGAGAAAGGCAGTGGTGAGCGTCTTGCCGGTCCCGGTGCGCCCCAGAACCAGCGTATGGCCAACGGTCGGTTCCTTGCCTGGGGCTCCCGCCTCGTGGAAATTGAAGCGATAACCAGAGGTGCCGACCGTGGGCAGGACCGAAATGGTCTGACCCCAGGGCGACTGATCAGGACCGCGTCCTTCGACGCTACCATGCAGAGCTGCGAAGTCGGCGAAATTGATGGAGGAAATCGGCGTCTTGCGAGCGCGGTAGCCGAAATTGCCGGGGGATTGTGCGAAGTAGGTGGCTTTCAGCGCCATGTTCTCGCGCACGATGACGGACATGATCTCCTGACCCACGCGTTTGATCTGGGCGGCGGCCCGTTCGAGCGTGTCGCGGTCCGGCGCGTAGACCGCGATGGAGAGGTGATGGTCCCCGAAGGCGATGCGTCCTGCCTCCTGGTCGTCGGCAGCCTGGCCCAATTGTTCGCGCAGGGAGACGGCCGCATCGTCGGAGGCCTGCATCTGGCGGATGATGCGCTGGATGCGTTCGGCCATGATGTTGTTCGGGATCGGGCTGAAGGAGTTCGTGAGCACGATGTCGAGCGGCAGGTCGAGCGCGTCGAGCAGCGTCACATCGGTCAATGCCGGGTAGGTCTTCATCGAAAAGAGCGCGCCGTATTTGACCCGCCCAGTCACGGCGTCGGTCAGGGTGACGACGTCGCCGTCGAAGGTCGCGCGGCAATTGCTCAAAATATGTGAAAGAGGCAGAGCGCTTTGTCCGAAGGCTATGGGGGAGAAGCTGCCCGCGTTCAGCGTGTTTAGATAGCCCAGCCATTCACCACCCGTGCGGGTCAGGCGCACAGGGTTGGCCGAAGACAGAGCCACCTCGAAAAAGCCCATGACCTCGTTCAGCTCCTGCAGGCGCGTCGCGCGGTCCTTGACCCAGGCTTTGCGGGCCAGCGTCCGAAGGAATGGAATGCGCGCGGAGATATCGGGGCGCCGGATCACGCTGAGATAGAGTTGGCGCTTGGCCGGGCGCAGGTCTTTCACATGGGCCTGCCAGCGGGCATCTATCGCGGCGGCGAAGCTGTCGCCCTCGATGGGGCGCATCCCCAGATCCTGTGGCACGGAGATGCGGTGGATGTAAAAGCCGAAGGCATTGCCGGTCTGGGCGACGATGGCGGCAACCGCGCGCTTGAGCGCATCGAGCCGTGCGTCTTCGCTGGTCATCGGGTTCAGACCATCAAGGCGCAGGGTCGCCATCAGATCGCCCTCGCGCAGCACCATCACATCGTCATCGGCAAGCGCGAAATACGGCAGGTGATCAGCGAGATAGCTCTCCCGCGCGAACTCCCCGCCGCCAGCCTGAAGCAGAGCGGTTCCGTGAGTGGAAAGTGTGCCCGCATCAAGCGCCAAAGCTGTCGCCTCCATGCAGGGCGCGGTTCTTCGTCGGGCGCACCGAGCCGTAGGAAACGCGCAGGACCTCGAAGAAATGCGGCTCGCGGTCGGCGACGAACCAGAGGATCGGATAGGCGACGAGGCCGATCAGGAAGAAGACCATGGACTTGGTCCAGATGAACGGCAGAACGACCCCGGTCGCCAGCACCACGAGGTATCCGACAGGGAGGCCCAGATACTTGGGCGGTCGGGCGAGGCCCAGAAAAAGGGGGGATCGTTCTGCCAACTCTATTCTCCAACCTCAGGAGAAGCCGTCGACGATGGTGCCGGCCGAGAAGATCAGCACGATCCCGATGATGACCGAGGCGAACCAGCCCCAGTTCAGCCGCCCCATCATGCACATGAAACCAGTGCCGATGACGGCGAGTGTGGCAACCGCGATCCCAATCGGACCGGTCAGCGCGGCCTCGACGGTTTCCAGCATGGTCTGGATCGGCGACAAGTCCTGCGCGAAGGCAGGGCTTGCGAGAGCCGCCAAGGTTGTGGTGGCAGGCAAGAGGCGGCTGAGGCGATGTCGAAGCATGCGAAGTTCCCTTGTTTTACTGAAGATCGATGAGGACCGGCGCGCGGGCTGGAACCCGGTCTGCGACGCGGATGTCCGGCGCGGAAACAGGTGTACCCGCAAGTCGGGACCGGATCCGGTGGATGCGCGCGATGTAGTCGCGGGTCTCGATGAAAGGCGGGATGCCGGAATACTCGACCACCCGGTGCGGTCCGGCATTGTAGGCCGCGAGCGCCAAGTCGATGTCCTTGAACGTTCCGAGTTGTGCGAGCAGATACCGCGCCGCGCCGTCGAGGTTCTGGGAGGGATCGCGCGGATCGACGCCGAGCGCACGGGCAGTATCCGGCATCAGCTGGCCAAGACCATAGGCATCCTTCGGGCTGACGGCGGTCGGGTTGTAGCTGCTTTCAGCCTCGACCAGGGCGCGGAACAGAATTTGCCAGTCGTCCGCATCAAGGCTGACCTGCCGCAGGGCACGGTTCCCCTGGTGGCGGACGGCAGTCGTGCGGATCAGGGAGAGGGTGTCGTCGCGACTGGAAGGCGGCGTGGCGTCCAACGAGGCCAGAACGACCTCGGCTTCAGCGCTATGTTCCAAACCAGCCCAGGCAGGGCGCTCACCGTGAAAGGTCCAGCCCGAAGTCCGGGCTGTGCCGTCGCGGCCGAAGGCGATAACGTCAGCCGCGCTCCTCGAGGGTGATGCTGTAGTCAGGACCAAAGCGCAGATCGCGCCCGTCACCGAACTCGAGATGATGTTTGAAGAGCCCTGGCCATATGTTGAAATACCGCGGCTCAGGCCCGTGCGGGGTGATCCGGGTCGAGACCAGAATGGCTTCCGGCTCACCCTCGCGCAGGTAGATGCACTGGTAGCGCGGCTTGCCATCGTCCGTGAACCCCACGAGTTCATACCGGCAGCGGAACGCGATGCCCTGTTCGGACAGGTCTTTGACACCATCGATGGTGATCAGGATCTGGTTGCGCGCTATCGGCATGTTCGGACTCTCCCCACGAGAGCCCTTCTACTTCCTGCGCTTAAATCCATAAAGTCATATGGAGTCAATACGACATATTGCAGATAAATACATATTGCGCGATAGTCTGCGCAACTTTTGCGGGAGAGCGACATGAAGCGACAGGCGATGGCAGCGGCGATGGGGGTGATGGCGGTGTTCGGAGCCCCGGGGAAGGCGCAGGCCTATGACATCGACTGCGCCATCATGCTCTGCATGGCTGGCGGCTTCCCCCCGAGCGCAGTCTGTGCACGGGCCTATCGCACTATGATCCGCCGCATCACGCCCTGGCCGAGCCTGCCGCCCTTCGGGGTCTGCACCTTCGCACATGTGCCGGTCGAGCTGGGCGGGCCCGGCGGGGAGGGCGAGCTCGACACCACTCTGCCCGAATACGAATGGCTGAACCGCACCCATGTGATCTGGTTCACCGGTCAAGCCTATAGAGAAAGGGGAGGTGAACAGTATTGGGACTGGTCTCTCCGTTCCTGCGACCGAGAGAACCGCACCTGCCGGTACATCCAGCGGGTCTACCGATCCCACACGCCCTGGCCCGAGGCATTCGTATCGGAAGGCGGTCAGGAGATCGCCTATCCGACCGGCGGAGGTTCCTCGTACTTCTATTTGCGCAGTATCATGGTTGAATACGGCGACTACGAGGGCAACATGGGCCACTCGGAGTGGTTCTCCTACTGATCCGAACGGTCTGATGCCTTCAGGGAAACTGGGCGAAGCTCGACCAGACAAGCATCAAAGCGTTCTGGATCGACATGCCAGCGGCGGCTCACCGAGCCATCATTCCAACGGTAATCGGTGAACAGGTGAATCTCCTGCGCACCGTCGTTCAGAAACCCGTTCTGGAAGGGCCAGCCTGTCTTCTTCTTACCCATCGAACTCTCTGCACTCCATTTGACTACCTCTTGAGACGTTCCGCTCCAGGACGCATCAGGGGCTGGCAAAAACTGGCTAGCGTTTTGTGAAGAGCTCTGCTGGATCTACGTTCAGTGCTTTGGCGATACGTTCGAGAAGGTCGAGGGAGGCCGCGAACTTGGCGTTCTCGAGCTTGCCCATATGGCCGCGACTCACATCGGCCCGATGAGCAAGCTCCTCCTGGCTGAGGCTGCGGGCGCGTCTCAATTCCTGGATGTTTAGTGCTACACGGTCCCGCAAGTTCATGCCGTTGAAACGGACACGATGCGCGAAATATCGCCACGCGATATATGTTACATTCGGAAGTGCAGAGAAGAAATCTTGGGATGGCGCGAGATCGCCGGAATGGAATGCCTGCCGAAACGCAGGTCACGTGATGATCCGTCTCGCAAACATTATGGGCCGTTCAATCGTTCTTTCAGGAAAGGGCGGCACCGGAGAGAGGTTCCGGTACCGCCAGGGTATCGCCCACAGGGAGGTGGTAGAGGGCGAATTCTACACGGAAAATTTGGGGTCGACCAATAATCGCGTAAACATGATTATGGTAATTTTTAGGCTGTCACGGCACCTCAGACAGCTTCGAGTGCGATTGCAATTCCCTGTCCCACGCCAATACACATGGTCGACAACGACTTTTCTCCAGGTTTGAGGTCCAGCATCGCTGAGCCGGTGATGCGGGCACCCGACATGCCAAGCGGATGGCCGAGAGCAATAGCGCCGCCGTTTGGGTTCACGCGGGCATCATCATCCGCGATCCCCAGGTGCCGTAGTGTGGCCAGACCCTGCGAAGCAAAGGCTTCGTTAAGTTCGATCACCGAGAAGTCTTCTTGTTTCAGTCCAAGTCGCGCCATCAGCTTTTTCGACGCCGGTGCCGGCCCGAAACCCATGATGCGCGGTGCAACGCCGGCGGTTGCGCCGCCCAAGACCCTTGCGACCGGCGTGAGGCCAAATTTTTTTGCGACGTCGCTGGTGGCAAGGATCAATGCTGCGGCACCATCGTTCACGCCTGAAGAATTCCCTGCGGTTACCGTGCCATCCGCTTTTACGAAAGTTTTCAGTTGGGCGAGCGCTTCCAAAGTCGTACTCGCGCGAGGGTGTTCATCCTGTACGACGATCTTTGGCTCCCCCTTTCGCTGAGGAATCTCTACCGGGACAATTTCACGGGCCAAACGACCGTTCGCCATAGCAACGCTCGCCTTTTGCTGGGAATGTAGGGCGAAAGCATCTTGGTCGGCGCGGTTGATGCCGAAGACTTCAGCCACGTTTTCGGCCGTTTCAGGCATACTGTCGACGCCGTATTGGCTCTTCATCAGTCTATTGACGAAGCGCCAGCCGATGGTGGTGTCTTCCACACTATTCTCGCGCGAGAATACTGTTGTAGCTTTTGGCATCACAAACGGAGCACGCGACATGCTTTCCACACCACCTGCGACAATGAGATCGGCCTCTCCTGATTTGATAGCGCGGGCGGCCGTGATTATCGCATCCATGCCCGACCCGCACAACCGATTCATTGTTGTCCCCGGTACACAATCCGGAAATCCAGCTAGTAGAAGCGACATGCGAGCAACATTACGGTTGTCCTCTCCCGCTTGGTTGGCGCAGCCAAAAATCACTTCGTCAATGGTCGCTAGATCTAGCCCCGGGTTTCGGCTGGCCAAGGCCCTGAGTGGGATTGCGCCAAGATCGTCGGCTCGCACAGAAGAAAGCGCGCCGCCATAGCGACCGATTGGTGTGCGGATGTAATCGCAGATATAGACGTTTGTCATTCTTTGAGTGCCTTTGTCAGGTCCGGGACTGCGTCGAAGAGGTCTGCGACGAGGCCGTAATCGGCGATTTGGAAGATGGGGGCCTCTTCGTCCTTGTTGATGGCGACGATGACCTTACTGTCCTTCATCCCCGCAAGGTGTTGAATTGCCCCGGAAATCCCGACCGCGATATACAGCTCGGGCGCCACGACCTTGCCGGTCTGGCCGACCTGCCAGTCGTTCGGTGCGAACCCAGAGTCCACAGCCGCGCGCGAGGCGCCGACGGCAGCACCCAGTTTGTCCGCAAGTGCTTCAATAATCGCGAAATTTTCCTCGGAACCGACGCCGCGCCCGCCCGAGACCACGACCTTGGCCGAGGTCAGTTCCGGACGATCCGACGCCGCGACCTTGTCCTCGACCCAGGCGCTCAGGCCCGCGTTGCCGGCTGCTGCGATGGCCTCGACGGCGGCCGAGCCACCCTGGCCAGCCGCGTCGAAGGCGGTGGTGCGGACGGTCAGTAACTTCTTGGAATCGTTGGACTTTACCGTCTGCATCGCGTTGCCCGCGTAGATCGGGCGCTCGAACGTGGACCCGTCCAGGATGGCCGTCACGTCCGACAGAACCATCACATCCAGCAGCGCCGCAACGCGCGGCAGGATGTTTTTCGCGCTTGCCGTGGAGGGAGCAACGATATGTTCATAATTGCCTGCCAGGCTGACCACCAGATCGGCGACCGGCTCGGCCAGGCCGTTGGCGTAGGCCGCGTCATCCGCGACCACAACCTTCGCCACGCCGTCGATCTGCGACGCGGCCTGACCCGCAGCAGCAGGGCCCGCAACCAGAACGGTCACATCGCCCAGCGATTTGGCAGCGGTCACCGCCTTGGCGGTGGCGTCCAGCGCCAGCGCGCCACCGGCGATTTCTGCAAGGAGAAGAACAGCCATTACACGATCCCCTTTTCTTTCAGTTTCGACACCAGCTCGTCGACCGAGCCGACCATCTCGCCTGCCGACCGTGCGGCGGGCTCGGCGGTTTTCACAATCTCCAGGCGCGGGGTGACATCGACGCCGTAATCGGCGGCGGTCTTCTCATCCAGCGGCTTCTTCTTGGCCTTCATGATGTTGGGCAGCGAGGCATAGCGCGGCTCGTTCAGGCGCAAATCGGCGGTGACGATCGCCGGCAGCTTGACCTTGATCGTCTGCAACCCGCCATCCACTTCGCGGGTCACGACGGCATGATCGCCTTCGATCCCGACCTCGGAGGCATAGGTCGCCTGGCCCCAGCCCAGCAGCGCCGCCAGCATCTGGCCGGTGGCGTTCATGTCATTGTCGATCGCCTGCTTGCCCGCGATCACCAGGCCCGGCGCCTCGGCGTCGATCACGGCCTTCAGGATCTTGGCCACCGCCAGCGGCTCGATGTCCTGGTGCACGTCATCGGCGGCCACAACCAGGATCGCCCGGTCCGCGCCCATCGCCAGCGCCGTGCGCAGCGTTTCCTGCGCCTGCTTCACGCCGATCGAGACGACGACAACCTCGTCCGCCTTGCCCGCTTCCTTCAGCCGGATCGCCTCTTCGACCGCAATCTCGTCGAACGGGTTCATCGACATCTTCACATTCGCGAGATCAACTCCGCTCCCGTCCGCCTTAACGCGAACCTTCACGTTGTGGTCAATTAGGCGTTTTATAGGAGCAATTATTTTCATTGGCTTTTATCGTTTTCAAAATTTGCAATGGTGGTAACGGCCCGGATTCCGAGCCGTTACTCGGGATGGGTCCCTGTCAATTCGCAGTATAACCGCCATCTACTACAATCTCTGCTCCGTGAACGAACGATGACTCATCCGATGCGAGGAACAGGACCGCATTCGAAACCTCTTCAGGTTTGCTTGGTCGCTTGAGCAGCGTCGCCCCCAGAATTGCCTGCCGGGTAACTTCGTCGGCGTGTAGCAGATCTTTTGTCATGGGAGTATCGATGACACCGGGATGGATCGAATTCACGCGTATGCCACTTTCAGCCAGGTCGACTGCGCAGGATTTCGTCAACATCCGTACGGCGCCTTTGGATCCAATGTAGGCTCCCGCCGAAGCGGCTCCAACAATCCCATAGATTGAAGAAATATTGATAATAGATGCCTTTTCGGCCTCTTTCATCAATGGAACCGCGGCTCGGATGCCGAGATAAATACCGCGTACATTGACGTTGAACGTCATGTCAAATTCGTCAGGCGAGGTTTCGTGGAGCGGCTTAAGAATGAGAATGCCAGCGTTGTTCACTAGCACATCAAGCCGACCAGCACTTGATTGCACCGTAGAGATGACATTCTTCCAATCTTCTTCAAGCGTCACGTCATGTTGAATGAATTCCGCCTTCCCTCCGGCTTCAATGATACCTTTCACTACGCTTTCAGCCGCTTCCGTGTCACGGTCGGTTACAAATACATGCGCACCTTCACGTGCCAGCGTTTCACAATGGGCTTTTCCCATGCCCATCGCTCCACCTGTTACCAGTGCGACTTTTCCGAATACCCTTCCCAAATCTCTCTCCCTAGTTTTCATGAACAAATTTAATTGGTTCCGCCGGGGATTCTTGATGCCCGGCGGAATTCTTTACACCTTCTCGGCAGTGCGGTTGCGGATCAGGGATGTATAACCTTCCTCCTTCACTGCATTAATGGCATTTCGGTAATTGCCAATCCCGGCCATGTAGAACATTACTGCATTCTTCTTTCCGGGGATATTTGCGCCGAAGATCCAGCTTTCAGCTTTGGGGAAGAGTGTCATGTCGGCGATTTCACGACAGGTGCGAACCCAAGCATCGCGCGCTTCCACGGTTGGCTCCACATTTCGAACCCCCTCTTCTTCCACCGTGCAAATCGTGTCAGCGATCCATTCGACTTGCGTCTCAATGCTGGGGGGCAGGTTGGTGAAGGGGCCATTAGGGCCAAGGATCATGAAGAAGTTCGGGAAGTCGACCTCCATCATGCCGAGGTAACCGAGCGGGCCTTCCTTCCAAGTGTCGCGCATGGTCACGCCTCCGCGTCCGCGGAGGTCCATTTTGACGTAATTGCCGTCGACCGCATCGAAGCCAGTGGCAAAGATTACGATGTCAAGCTCATGCTCCTCGCCGCTTTCGAGACGTATGCCGTTCGGAGTGAACTCTGCGATCGGATCGGCCTTAACGTCGGCGAGGGTCACGTTGTCTCGGTTGTAGACCTCGTAATAGTTGTTTCCGCAAAGCGGGCGCTTGGCGTAAAGGTCCTTCGGCGTCAGTTTCTCTGCGACCTTGGGGTCCTTCACGATTTTCTTGATTTTGCCCTTGATGAAGTCAGCGGCCGCATCATTGGCCACTTGGCTGGTCGCAATATCGCAAAAGGTGCCAAACATGAAATAGAAACCACCGCCGCGCTGCCAGGCGGCTTCGAAGACCCGCTCCCGTTCTTCGGGGGAGGCGGTTTCGGCGGGCTTGACGCTTTCTTCGAAGCCGAAGGCCACAACAGAATTCTTCACTTGATTCCAGATACTATCGTAGTTTGCCTTTTGCTCTGCGATGGTAGCATCGTCTTGCGGGGTGTTCCCAATCGGCACGACATATTGTGCAGAGCGCTGAAAAACAGTCAGGTGTTTTGCAACTGGTGCCGTTGCTGTAATAACCTGCACACCGGTCGAGCCAGTGCCAATAATGCCCACGCGTTTGTTGCTCAAGTCCACGCCGTCGGGCCAGGCACCTGTGTGTAAGATACGGCCTTTGAAATCATCGATGCCCTTGAATTTTGGAACATTCGTTGCGGACAAGAGACCGAGGCCAGTGACAAGGTATTTGGCGGTAACTGTCTCACCACTATCAGTGATCACGTTCCAGAGACCGGTTTTTTCATTATAGTGCGCGCCGTCCACCTTGGTGTCGAACTTGTAGCTGCGTCGGAGATCGAGATGATCCGCCACCTCGTTCATGTATTCGAGGATCTCGGGCTGGGTCAGATACCGCGTTTTCCAGCGGCCTTTTTGAAGCAACTCTTTGTCAAAAGAATAGCGGTAGACATAGCTTTCCGTGTCCGACAGCGCACCGGGATATCGGTTCCACCACCAGGTGCCGCCAACGTCACTGGCGCTGTCATAGCCCCGGACGTTCAGTCCCTGCTCGTTGCGAAGTTTGTGGACGGCGTAAAGCCCGCCGAAGCCCGCGCCAATGACGACTGCGTCGTAATCCGCTCCGGATGTTTTAGTAATCTCAGTCTGAATGTTCATGTCACTCCTCCCAGAGTAAGACTGCTCCGCCCCGCAGTTTGCGGGTGAGATGGCAGATGAATGTGTCGTAGGGGTTTCTCTCGCACCGCACCGCACCGCACCGCAATGCAGTGCGAGTACAGGTGTCAGAGGGCCTGATACCATGCGGCGATGCGACCAAGTTCCTCGTTCGCCTCGGGCGCGCGTCCCGAAAGCGCGGGAAAGACATGCTGCATGCCTTCGACGATAGACAGGGTCACATTTACGCCCTGTGCCTTGGCCTTTTCGTGCAACCGCTCGGCATCGCTCCTAAGCGTCTCAGCCCCTCCGGCATTGATATAAAGCGGCGGGTAACCGGTGAAATCGTTCTCCAGAGGGTTGGCCAACGGATTTAGCTGATCAGTGCCTTCACCGAGGAACATTCCCGCCATCGCTTCGAGAATCGGTTTCCCGACTAGCGCATCGGTTTCCGCGTTGGTTTCCAGTGTTTCCCCGCGCATCGCCATGTCTAGCCAGGGCGAATATGCGATGACCGCTCCGGGCAGTGGCAGCCCAAGTTCGCGAAATTTCAGCACGCTGGCGATGGCAAGATTGCCGCCAGCACTGTCGCCAGCGGTCAGAATATTTCTTGCCTTGAAGCCCTTATCCAGCAATGCTGTGTACGCGGCTACCGCATCTTCGATCTGCGCCGGAAATGGGTGCTCGGGTGCGCGTCGATAGTGCAGGATCACCGACGTAACCCCAAGCACCTTAGCGAGGTGCCCTGCCATTTTCCGATGACTATCGGCTGAGCCGACGGCAAAGCCGCCACCATGAGTGTAAACAATTACACGCGAGGTATCGGCCCCGACAGGCAGTGCCCAGATAGCCTCGACTCCTCCGATATGATCGCTTTTGTAGCTAACGTTTTCCGGCTCTAGAGCAGGCTGCCCCCATTCATCGAACATGCTGCGCAAGTTCGCGATCGTCAGGTCTGGGTTCTCGACCATCTGATCGGTCCAATTCTGATAAAGCGCCCGCAGCGTATCCGCTTCTCTACTGATTTCCATATTTATCCTCCCAAGAGTAACATTTGGCAAAGCCACCACCTGACGTCGCCAATCTCGGAGGCGTCAAACGGTCTGAGGCGTACGCCAATGATCTCAGAGTAAGGGCGAAGAATGCACCGTGTATTGAACATACCTGCTTTGGAAATTGTATGATCTTGCTCAGCCTGTCGTGAGGCAGATATGCCTGCTACTAGGCTCTGTTGAACAAATTCCGTGCGGGATCCATCTTATGAACCCGGCTTGGTAGCCGGGGTGCATGAGCAGACTGCACCCCCGACCTACAACACCAGGAACTTGCGAGCCTACAATGAAGCGCTCAAGCGCCGGGGCGCTCTGGCAATCTGGTTCGACCCCGAAATGAGCTGGGAGGCCGCGCCGATAGGCAGTCGTGGCCGGCAGCAGACCTACAGCGATGCCTCCAGCCAGACCTGCCTTTCCATGAAGGTGTTATTCGGCATGGCGCTCCGGTAGACGACTGGGTTCGTCTAGAGCCTGCTGCAGCTGGTTGGTCTCGTCCGGACTGTGCCCGACTTCAGCACCCTGTCCCGGCGTCAGAAGACCCTGGCCGTGAACATCTCGAATCGCGGCTCCAAGGGGCCGCTGCACCTGCTGTCAGCACGCGTATCAAAGTCGCGGGCGAAGGCGAGTGGCACGCCCGCAAGCATGGTGGACCCAAACGGCGCGTCTGGACCGAGATCCATCTCGGGGTTGACGAGGAAACACTGGAGGTTCGCGCAGTGACGAGGTCACAGGGAGCCACATCGGCGATGCATGGGTTTTACCCGACCTCCTCAACCAGATCCCGGCGGACCAGTAGATCGGCAGTGTCATGGCTGACGGTGCCTACGACACACGGAAATGCCACGACGCAATTGCTGACCGTGGTGCCCACGCCGTTATCCCGCCACGCAAGAACGCAAAGCCATGGAAGACCATCACCGCCGGAGCCGTGGCGCGAAACGAGGCCCTGCGCGCGGCGAAGTGCCTGGCTCGCGCGCTCTGGCGACGATGGAGCGGATACCACCGCCGAAGCAGTGTCGAGACGAAAATGAACTGTGTCATGTCGCTGGGGCATCGCCTTATAGCGCGGGACTTTGACCGTCAGGTCGCGGCACTCCCAGTCCGCATCGCCGTCCTGAACGGATACACTGCACTCGGCATACCCGTTACGGAAGCTGTGGGATAAGTTTATCCGGGGAAAGGGCAACCACGGCCATCACCCCATTTGCAAAACAGACTCCCTCTACCACAGAAAGACAACTTATCTGCCGGTGATCGTGGGAAACATGCTGACATGTTCCTCCCCGGTCGCGAAAACTCTTTCTAAATAACGAGGCACCCTCCAGCCGCAAGGATCCTCTTTGACATGCGCGCTGAAGAGCGCGGTCAACCGATCCTTGCCGATATTTTTGGCGTGGTGCATCAGGCCTCCCCGCCAGCGGGGAAATCCGTAGCCGTGAATCATTACTAGGTCGATGTCTTGCGGTTTTTCTGCTACGCCTTCGTCAAGGATATCGCAGGCTTCCGCCACCATTGTGAGCAAGAGCCTTTCTACGATTTCGTCAGCTGAGAACTCGCGGCGAGTGAAGTTCATTTCTTCTGAGACACGGAGTATTTCGCTAGCGACCAGCTCCGAATGTGAGGGTTTGCCGTCTGGCCCATAGTCGTACCATCCGGCGCCCGATTTGCGTCCTAGGCGTTTGTGCTTTTCGACCAGCCGCTCGACCAAGGGCACGTGACCACAGCAGTTCCCTTCGGCAACTGCCTTGCGACGGATATTCGCGTAGGCGATGTCCAGCCCCGACATGTCCTGTGCAGCATATGGACCCATCGCCATACCGAATCCGCGCATAGCCGCGTCGATCTCGTCGACATTAGCCCCCTCCACCAGAAGGCGATTAGCGGCGCGACGGTAGCTCGACAAAATTCGGTTTCCGATGAAGCCATCGCAAACACCAGACAGTACCGGGATTTTACCAAGCCTGTGCGCCAGCACAAGTGCTGCACCTAATGTTCCGTCTGACGTTCGGTCGCTCCTGACGACTTCCAGAAGTTTCATAATATGCGCAGGACTGAAGAAATGCATCCCTACAAAGCGTGCCGGGTGTTTCAACCCATCAGAGAGCCGATTTACATCGAGATAGGATGTGTTTGTGGCAATGATGGTCTCGGGTGGCAGTGCGCCTTCGAGTTCGGTCAGGATCGCGGTCTTAACCGCAAAATCCTCGAAGGCCGCCTCGATTGCTAGATCGGTTGGTGGCAGAGCGTCATAGCCTGAGACCGTAACCAGCCGGTCTTCAACCGTCTTTGCCGCATCGACGGACAGAATACCGCGACTGATACCCTGATCAATCAGCTTTTGCAGGTTTTTACTGGCCCACTCGGCGGACGAGGCACTACGTTCGACGACAGTCACCGAGATCCCTGCGGTCGCCAGCGTGTACGCAATAGCTGCGCCCATATTGCCACCACCGACCACGATGGCGGTTTCAGCATCTCGGGAAGGTCGGGGGTAGGCGCGCCCCTTGTTGGTTGCGGTACGCTCGGTGAAGAAAACGTGCCTAAGGGCCCGCGCCTGATCCGAGGTACGAAGGTCCAAAAACGCAGAGCGCTCGCTGGCTAGTGCGTCGTGCAGCGGCGTCGTCGCACTGGTCGCGACTAGGTTCACCGCAACCTGCGGGGCATTCTGGCCAGGCATACGCCGCGCTACATGCGCTCGGGCGACTTCCGCTGCGACGTGGTTTGGCTTTGGTGAAGGAAGATTGTCGGGTGCCTGTGCCGCCTCAAGTACATCGTCATCGAGAGCTATGGCCGCGCCAAGCGGGTCATCGGCTAGCAGCTGGATCAGTCCCATTTTCAGTGCCTGCTCGGCGGAAACAGCCTTCCCGGTGACAATCATGTCAAGCGCAGCTTCAATACCGATAAGTCGCGGCAGTCTTTGGGTTCCCCCTGCGCCAGGCACGATCCCCAAGTTTACCTCTGGCAAGCCCAGTTTGGCAGAAGTTGAGGCGATGCGATAGCAGCAAGCCAGAGCAATCTCTAGTCCCCCACCAAGCGCAGCCCCGTTGATTGCTGCGATAGTAGGAATCGGGAGGTGTGCAAGTTGCATCAGCACATCATTTAGTTGTGGATCAACAGGCAACTTACCGAATTCCTTCGCATCCGCGCCCGCGACGAAGGTCGTTCCTGTGCCGGTGATAATCAGCCTGGTAGCCCCAGTTTCGAGGACTTTGAAGATACAGTGTTGTATTCCAGCCCGAACCTCCGCGTTGATTAGGTTAAGCGGCGAATTGTCTATGGTCAGAATTGCTGCGTCATTTGAGAAGCTTAATTCAACAGGCATGGGCATCCTCACAGCACTGGCGCGCGATTGCGCGAGATAAATTTGGTAATGAGATAGCCTTCGAAGGTTTCCGTCCCGCCTTCAGTCCCATAGCCGCTGTCTCTCACGCCTCCAAACGGAGTCTCGGGCAGAGCGAGGCCGAACTGGTTGATGCTTACCATACCTGCCTGCAAACCCGCAGCTGCTTTATCTGCACGCTCTAACGAATTGGTAAAGACATAGGACGCCAGCCCGAAGGGTAGCCCGTTGGCCCGCGACAGTCCGTCCTCTATGTCACGAAAAGACGAGACGACAGCAATCGGGCCGAAGGGTTCTTCGCGCATCAAGTCAATGTCGTCGTTGGGCGTATCGACGATTGTCGGGGCATAGAAGTTACCATGATTTCCAAGCCTTTTGCCTCCCGTCAACACCCGTGCGCCGTTTTCGCGGGCATCCTCGACGAGCTTTTCCATCGCATTCACGCGTCCGCGATGACACAATGGTCCCATCTGCGTGCCTTCGGCTAAACCAGCGCCCACCTTTACGCTCTCAAATGCTGAAACTAGTTCGGACAGAAATCGATCGTAGATGCCTTGTTGTACGTAAAACCGGGTTGGGGCGATGCACACCTGGCCTGCATTGCGCAGCTTGTTGACCGCCAAGGCGCGCGCCGCGGCCGTGGCATCGGTGTCGTCGAACACCAATACGGGCGCGTGACCGCCGAGCTCCATCGTCGCCCGCTTCATATGGCGGCCAGCCAATTCTGCCAGATGCTTGCCCACCTCGACCGAACCGGTGAAGGTGATTTTGCGCACCTCGGGGCGCGCAATTAGAGTTTCCGAAATGAAGGCCGCATTACCCCAGACAAGGTTCAGACAGCCTTCGGGCAATCCTGCATCCAGCAGATAGCGAGCAATTGCCATGCAACCCGCCGGAGCCTCTGCCGGGGCTTTTAAGATCATCGTGCAACCTGACGCAAGCGCCGCCGCGACCTTGCGTACCGCTTGGCTCAGCGGAAAATTCCAAGGCGTGATGGCAAGGCAGACGCCTATCGGTTCGCGCACGACAAGCTGCTGTACCCGCGGGCTGCGTGATGGAATGATGCGCCCATAAATGCGCCGACATTCCTCGGCGTGCCAGTCAACGTGGTCAGCCGAGGCGCGGACCTCAGCCAAAGCCTCAGCCAGCGGCTTGCCTTCATCGAGAGTGATCCAGCCAGCGATCAGTCTGTCATTTTGGCGCAGCAGGTCGGCAAACCGCCGCAAAATCGCACTTCGTTCCATGGGAGAGCTGTTTTTCCATCGGCGAAAAGCTGATTCGGCCGAGTGAACCGCATGGTCTAGATCTGCGGCGCTAGCCTGCGGAATCTGTCCGATAGTTTGCCCGTTTGCAGGGTTTATGACTGCACGATCCTCTGGCGTGGGAGAAGCGATCCAGTCTCGTCCGATGAGGTGCTGGATGGTCGGATAATTCATTTCTTTCATGGCATTATGCCCTCGCTTAGTTGTGTCATCCGCAGGATCCGGCACGAATGGGACTAGGTGGACGACCTTAATTTTCCGCATAGCGGGAAAGTTTACCGCAGTATTGACTCGGACGTTATCGATCGTTTAGGTGTGTTTCAAGACGCATAATTCTTTCCGAGGAGGGATATCGTGAGACCAAGGAAAGACCGCACCAAGGATGCCGAGAAACAGGATCGCGATTTTGTCACGGCGTTGGCGCGCGGCTTGGAGCTGTTGCGGGCCTTTCGGCGGGAAGGGGAGGCTCTGGGGAACGGTGAGTTGGCCGAGCGCACTGGCCTGAGCAGATCGACGGTCTCCCGGCTGGCCTATACACTGAACAAGCTGGAATACCTCAGCTACGACCCGGATACAGCACGTTATCGACTGGCCCCTCCAGTGCTTTCGTTGGGTTTCTCCTGCCTTGCAGGGATTCCGCTGCGGCAACTGGCGAAGCCCTTTATGCAGGAGCTGGCTGATTACACAGGCATGCCGGTGGCCATGGCCAGTCGTGACCGGCTATCGATGGTCTATCTGGAGCGGTGCAAGGGCACTAATGCCGTCACGCTGGCGATCGAGGTTGGTGCCCATATTAAACTGGCCACGACCGCGGTTGGTCGCGCCTGCATAGCGGCGCACGACCCGGATGAGCGGGCCAGAATTCTGGCCCTTGTGGAGGAACATGAAGGCGACAACTGGCCGAATGTGCAGCCCGGAATCGAAGCAGCTATCGCAGACTACCAACAGCACGGTTACTGCACGTCCTTCACGGAGTGGAAACGTGATGTGAACGCTGTAGCGGTGCCCTTCGTGCCGAAGGACGGCTCACCCATTATTGCCTTCAACTGCGGTGGCCCTTCGCAAACCCTTACGCGCGACTGGATCGAAAGCGACGTCGCGCACCGCCTTGTCGATCTTGTCCGCCGCGTTGCGGCGGTCGCACCCTGAACAATAGAGAGCATCATGGCCCTTGATAAAGATACCCTTTCCCAGTTTCTCGACGCGCTCGACCGCTTCGTGAAAGAGCGACTAATCCCTTACGAGGATCGCGTCGCCGACGAGGATGTGATTCCGCCGATGCTGGTCGATGAAATCCGCATGATGGGCCTTTTCGGCATGTCGATCCCGGAAGATTTCGGCGGGCTCGGCTTGTCGATGATAGAGGAAGTGCAAGCCGCTTTCGTTCTTGGCCAGGCTTCGCCTGCGTTCCGGTCGCTAGTTGGCACCAACAACGGGATCGGCTCTCAGGGAATCATCATCGATGGAACCGACGAGCAGAAGGCGCAGTATCTACCAGCTCTCGCGTCCGGAGATATGATCGCATCCTTCGCCCTAACCGAGCCAGATGCTGGGTCGGATGCTGGCAGTCTGCGCACTACGGCGCGGCGTGACGGTAACGATTTCCTTCTGAACGGCACGAAACGCTACATTACCAATGCACCGCGTGCCGATCTATTCACGGTTTTTGCCCGGACCAATCCAGAGGCGGAAGGTTCTGCCGGCGTAAGCGCCTTTCTCGTCGAGGCAGGGACGCCAGGCATAACGCTTGGCCAGCCTGACAGGAAGATGGGGCAGAAGGGCTCGCACACATGCGACGTCATCCTTGACAATGTCCGCGTGCCTGCCGCGAACATTATCGGCGGGCCGGACCGTCTGAACAAGGGCTTTAAGACAGCAATGAAAGTCCTTGACCGGGGCCGACTGCATATTTCTGCCGTCTGTGTGGGCGCCGCCGAACGGCTGATCCGTGACAGCCTATCCTATGCGATGGAACGCAAACAATTCGGTGAACCCATCGCTGAAAAGCAACTGATCCAAGCCATGCTGGCTGACAGTCGCGCCGAGGCCTTCGCAGCGCGTTGCATGATCGAAGAAACAGCACGCCGCAAGGACGCTGGTCAGAACGTGTCGACTGATGCTGCCTGCTGCAAGATGTTTGCCAGTGAGATGGTAGGTCGAGTGGCCGATCGCGCAGTGCAAATCCACGGCGGTGCAGGATACATGGCCGAATATGCGGTCGAGCGCTTCTATCGCGATGTGCGTCTCTTCCGCATCTACGAGGGGACAACCCAGATTCAGCAAATACTGATCGCGCGGAATATGATCCGCACTGCAGCAGCTTAACAGGAGCGAAGACAAACTATGGACTTCAATTTCCTTTCCACCCCGAGGATCGTCTGCGAGAGCGGTGGGCTTGGCCGGATCGGCAGCCTGATGCAAGATTTGTCTTGCACCCGTGCGCTGGTCGTGACGGACCCGGGCATATTGGCCTGTGGTTTTGCGGACGAGGCAGCCGCCTCACTTAGGGCTGCTGGCATCGAGGTTGAGATTTTTCATAAAGTCGAAGCGGACCCCCCGATCGCTGTCGTCGAGGCCGCGGTAGAGGTCGCGCGGGCCTTTGGTGCTGACGGAATCATCGGACTTGGCGGCGGCAGTTCACTGGACACTGCCAAGGTCATCGCAGCGGCGGTAGCCAACGATCAACCGATTACGGACATGATCGGGATTAATCAGGTCACCGATAAACGCTTGCCACTGATCCAGGTGCCAACCACGGCAGGGACCGGATCAGAGGTAACATGGGTGTCCGTGCTGACTTCGGAAAGCCACGAAAAAAAAGCGGTATATGCACCGCAGCTTCTGCCTGACGTTGCCTTGCTAGATGCAAAGCTAACATTGGGAATGCCTCGTCACATCACAGCGGCCACGGCGTTAGACGCAATGGTTCACGCCATTGAGGCAGTAACCAGTCGCACCAGAAAGAATCCCATTTCCGATGGAATGGCGGACAAAGCGCTGGTGCTTCTCGGTCAGAACTTACCAATCGTCATGGAAACGCCTTCGGACCTGTCAGCGCGAGAGGCCATGCTGTTGGGGGCGACACTGGCTGGGATGGCCTTCATTAATGCCAGCGTGGGGGCGATTCATGCCTTGTCATACCCACTTGGAACAGGTTTCAAGGTTCCTCACGGGCACGCAAACGCTCTGGTCGCAGGACCAGTGATGAGGTTCAACATGCCCGTTGCAGAAGCTGAATATGCTCGTCTATCGCGGTTACTACTGCCCTCGCGGCCTTTCAACTCTGATGCGGCTGCGGCCCATGGCCTGATCGACGAGATGGAACGGATGCTAGTCGAAAGCGGACTTGAGTCTCGACTTTCTGGTGTCGGAGTGACCGAGGCAGCCATTCCCGGAATGGCTAATGAGGTCGTGACCGGTATCACGCGATTGCTGGAGACCAACCCGCGCGACATGACAGCCGAAGATGTGTCGCGCCTCTATCAGGAGGCGCTTTGATGGCTGGCTCATTGGACGGGATCAAGGTGGTCGACCTCAGCCGCGTGCTGGGCGGGCCTTACTGCACCCAAATGCTTGCGGATCATGGCGCTGAGGTCATCAAGGTGGAGCCGCCTCTGGGCGACGAGACCCGCAGTTGGGGCCCGCCTTTCAATGATGAACTCAGCGCTTATTTCTCTGGCGCCAACCGCAACAAGCGGTCCATCGCTATCGATCTGCAGCAACCGGAAGGGCGCGACCTGATTTTGCGGTTTCTTCAGGATGCGGATGTTTTAGTTCACAATTTTAAGTCTGGTACTCTTGAAAAATGGGGGCTTGGTTATGCTGATGTTCTCAGGGCACGTTTTCCTAGACTGGTACTCTGCCATGTGACTGGATTTGGTTCCGATGGCCCACTTGGCGGTTTTCCCGGCTATGACGCCGTGGTACAAGCTATGACGGGCCTCATGAGCATCAACGGCAATCCCTCCGAAGGCCCGACACGCATGGGTACGCCCATCGTGGACATCGGCACCGGTCTGATCGCCTGTAACGCTATTCTCGCCGCACTTTTGGAACGGGGCCGGTCCGGATTGGGCCAAGCCATCGAAGTGCCGCTATATGATTGCGCGATCAGCATGATGCATCCCCAAGCGGCTAATTCCCTCATGTCCGGACAGATACCAATGGCGACCGGCAATGGGCATCCAAATATCGTACCATACGACATGTTCGAAACAAGTAATGGCAAACTCTATCTGGCTATCGGTAACAATGGTCAGTTCGCAAAACTCTGTGACGTGCTTGGCCTACCTGAGGTGCCCTGCGATCCACGATTTGCCGACAATGCCGCGCGTCTTGCGCATCGGTCAGAGATGACAGAGGTCTTGTCAGAGTGCCTGGTGCAACATGACGCCTTCAAACTTGAGCCGGTGCTTTTGAAAGCTGGGATTCCCGCCGGAGTCGTTCGGAATGTGAATGAAGCGTTGGAGCATCCACACACCCGACATCGCGGCATGGTGGTATCAGTTGGCACCTACCGCGGCACCGGCGTGCCAGCACGCTTGTCGCGTACCCCCGGAGCGGTTCGCGCGGCACCGCCTCGCTTCGGGCAGCATAGTAGGGAGTTGCTTAGCGAGGCTGGACTGACAGAAGCTGAAATCGATAGATTGACTCAAGCGAATATCGTTCGAGAAGAACCGCGGATGCGCGAGACGACCTAAGCCGAAATTTCAGCTCAAGCGGACGATCGTGAAAAAGTTCAGGGAGGCCAAGATGGAAAGACTGCTCATATCACCGGACCGGATACCCGAATGGATTCCCGGCACGACTACGTTGGACAGTTCCGGGTGCAACTGGAACGGCATTACCCTGAAGGGCTATCGTTATGAGCGACAAGACGCGGCAATTCCCCCCATGCGCGACTATATGATTGTTGCATATGATGGCGCGCCAACCACTATGCGCCGCACGAGTGGCGGCCCATGGCAAAGCGCGCGCGTAGAGAAAGGTAGGATTTCCTTGCTCACGCGTGCAGAGGAATCCACTTGGAGTTGGTCCGAGCCTATCACGGTTAGACACGTCTATCTCAGTCACAGTGAACTCGAAAACACGGCCCTTTCGGTCTTTGATCGTGACCCGAAGTCCATTGAGATCAATGATTGTCTGTCTGCGAAGGACCCCTGTATCCTGAACTGCATCCAATTGCTAGAGAATGAGCTAAAGAACGGTGGAATCGGCCAGAGATTGATCATCGACGCCCTGCGCATCCAGATCGCCGTTCACCTTCTGCGTCAGTACGCCAAGGTCTCTTTGACCAGCGACGCAAACTCGAACTTCAGCCCTGCTCAAAGGCAGAGAATCATCGATCTCGTTGAAAGCTGCTTAGGTGAAAACCTCAGTCTGGAAGACATGGCCGCATCTATCGGTTTCAGCCAGTTTCACTTTTCGCGTCAGTTCAAGGCGGAGTTTGGGTTGGCACCGTATGCATATGTTTTGCGCAAGCGAATATCGAAGGCCCAGGAGATGCTGAGAAAGGGTAATGCCCCCCTGAAAGTGGTCGCGCTTGACTGCGGTTTTGCAGATCAGAGTCATTTTAGTCGAACTTTTCGAAAAATGACAGGCGCGACCCCCGCCGAATTCCGGCGCATGGCATAATTACCGGAAAACTATTCCTTCCTATCGCTGTCACGCACCAGAGACAAAGAAATGTTGAGCCCGTAACGCTGCAATGAATGTACCAGAAACAGAATTTAAACCACGATTTGCCTTCGAACGCAGGATTTTCTTTGGCGACTGTGACCAGCTGGGAATCGCCTTTACTGGCCGGATCACGAATTTCGCGCTGGAAGCGATCGAGACTTTCTGGGACGATTTGCTTTCAGGCCGGGGCTGGCTTTTTCTACTCACGGAAAGAAACACGGCCATGCCTTTTGTCTCTATGGACCTACAATTCCATGCGCCGGTGAAAGCAGGCGCGAACCTAGCATGCGAGGTCTATGTGGTCCATGTCGGGGAAAGTTCAGTTGGTCTAAAAGTTGTCGGCCGTCAGCATGACTTGATTTGCTTCGAATGCGAAACGAAGTCAGTTTTCCGAGATGCTTCAACATTTGGAAAAGTCAAAATTGAAAGCTCAATTCGGCAGATTTTGCTCGCGGAAGTGGGTTCGGAAAATCAAACAGTGAGCTAGCAACCTTTGAGGTTGCCGCCTGTAATCAAAGAGGTTTTTCGCCCCGTTTGCGTGTGACCGAGTGCAAATTTCTATCTGGCCTTCAAGAATGGCATTTTGAAAAGCCGCGGCCAGAGACGAAGGTCAGCGGATGAGGTCTGAAGTGGTCCCAGGAAACCGGACAGTCAGCTAAGGTGTTTCCCGAACCTTTGAAGGGATACGAACATGGCAAAGCGCCGGAACTTTACAGATCAGTTTAAGGCCAAGGTGGCGTTGGAAGCGCTGCGTGGCGACAAGACCGTGCAGGAGATCGCGGCGAAGCATCAGTTGCACCCAAATCAGGTCAGCACATGGAAGCGGCAGGCCATCGAGGGCATGGCCGATGTGTTCTCGGGTGGCAAGCAGAGCGGCCCGACCGAGGCGGAAGTAAAGGAACTTCACGCCAAGATCGGGAGGCTGGCGGTCGAGAACGATTTTTTGTCGGAAGGGCTGAAGCGATGAGCCCTGGAAAGAAACGCGCGATGATCAACCGGGATCACCCCAAGCTGAGCATCAGCCAGCAGTGCAAGCTGGTGAGCCTGAGCCGGTCGGCGTTCTACTACACGCCCGCCGGGATCGACGCCGACACGCTGTCGATGATGAAAGAGATCGACCGGGTGTTCACCAAATACCCATTCTTCGGGTCGCGCCAGATCGCGGCCTATCTGCGCCGGGAAGGCATTGTTGTTGGCCGCCATCGCGTCAGGCGATTGATGGCGAAGATGGGTCTTGAAGCGGTCTACAAGCGCCCACGAACCAGCCAGCCGCATCCTCAGCACCCGGTCTTCCCGTATCTGCTGAGGAAGATGGTGATTGACCGACCGAACCAGGTCTGGTGCGCCGATATCACCTTTGTGCCAGTCAGAAATGGCTTCCTCTATCTGGTGGCAATCATGGACTGGGCGACGCGCAAGGTGCTGAGCTGGCGGTTGTCGAACACGATGCACGCCGACTTCTGCGTCGAAGCACTGAGCGAGGCCATCGCCAGGTACGGCCCGCCTGAGATCATGAACACAGATCAGGGATCGCAGTTCACCGGATCGGCCTGGATCACGACGCTGACCGAGGCGGGCGTGCGCATCTCGATGGACGGGCGCGGGCGTTACCTCGACAACATCTTCATCGAACGCCTCTGGCGATCCCTGAAGCAGGAGGCCATCTATCTCGAAGAAATCAATGAAGGCTTCCGGGCCCGTCGTGTCATCAAGGGCTGGATGGCATTCTATAACACCAGCCGACCCCATTCCGCGCTTGATCGGCAGACGCCGGACGACGCATATTGGGCAGGCTTGGAAGAGCGACACGCAGCATGAAACCTAAACCCGATACACCTTAGAAACGCTGCAAACCTGTCCGAAAAGATGGGACCACTTCACACGTCAACGCACAGTGAAAGCCAGAGAAAGGGAAGCCCGGGTGCCGGGCTTGAAAGGATAGAGAGAGGCTCATCCGGGTCCGGCGAGACAAGGACCCTGACCATGGCCAAGACCACGACCCGCCCGAATCCCACCACCTCAAAAAAGACCGAAGCCGTTGGATCGGCCGCGCCTGACGGCGGTGCCGACATCCGGATGATCCCGCTCGACAAGCTGGAGCCGAGCCCACTCAACGTCCGCAAGGTGGCCGCAAGCGCCAGCGACGATGCCGAGATTCTTGCGAGCATCCGCGAGACGGGAATCAAGCAGAACCTGGTGGTTCACGCACTTTCCGAGACACGTTTTGCCGTCGACGCAGGCGGTCGTCGCCTCAAGGCGCTGAAACAACTCGCCGAGGACGGTGTGATCCCCGCTGATCATCCAGTGCCCTGCCTTGTCGAGGACGAGCGCAACGCCATCCTTACCTCGGCCACAGAAAACCTCCAGCGCGCGGCGATGCATCCGGCAGACCAGTTCGAGGCCTTCGACAAGATGATCGGCGAGGGTCGCAGCGAAGACGAGATTGCGCTCAAATTCGGCGTCTCCGTCGACCTGGTGCGCCGTCGCCTCAAACTCGCCCGTGTCGCACCCGAAATCATCGAGCAGTTTCGTGCCGGTGATCTGACCCTCGAATGCGTGATGGCTTTCACGCTGACCGACGACCATGACCGCCAGCTCGCGGTCTGGAACGCCGTGAAGGGCGGCTATCACATCCATCCGCAGAGCATCAAACGTCAGCTGACCGGGGCCGCACATTCGGCGAACTCGGCAATTGGTCGATTTGTCGGCATCGAGGCGTATGAGGCGGCGGGCGGGGTTCTGCTGCGGGATCTCTTCGACGACCGGGCAACCGCTCATATGGAAAACCCCGACCTCTTGGAGCGTCTCGCCATTGAGAAACTGCAGGCTGCGGCCAAACCCTTCGAAGGGATATGGAAATGGGTCGAAGTGCATCTTTCGGTGGATTATGGCGCGTTTCGCAGTTTCGGGCGGGTCTATCCGCAGGACATCGAACCGGATGCGGACATGCTGGCCGAGGAGGAACGTCTCATCGCGCGTGAGGAAGAATTGGCGGCGCAGAACGACGGGGAGGACTGGACCGACGCGGAGACCGAAGAATACTACGCCATCGAGCCGCGTTTGCGCGAAATTGAAGCCATGCAGCGCGAACGGCAACCCTATGCCGAGGCAGATCGCGCTATCGCCGGTGTAGTCCTGACCATCGGCCATGACGGGGTGTTGCGCGTCGAGAAAGGCCTGGTGCGGCCCGAGGACATTCCTGTTGCGCCCGAACCGGACGATACCACCGCAGATCCGGATGGCGCTCCCTCCCCTGCCCGCCCACAGGTGACGCCGCCGACCTCCTCCACGCCGGTGCCGAGCTCCGACCCGGCCGCGACGTTGCGCAAGGCGGACGGGATTTCGGCGAGCCTGGCCGACGATCTGCGCGCCACGCGTCAGCACATCCTGCGGGCGCATCTGGCGGCGGATTTCGAGGTGGCTTTCGATGCGATGCTCTACGCGCTCTGCGAGCAGGCTTTGGGGCGGTCCTACAACAACGAGGCGCTCGATATCTCCATCCGGCCCTTCCAGGCGCAAAACCGCGAGGTGCTGCATGCGGACACCGTCGCTCAGAAGATGCTTGAGGCGTTGGAGCAGGACCTCGCCACCGACTGGATGAAGCTGGAGAAACCCGATGACTTCCGGGCGATGTCGGCCCTGCCCATTGCGGACAAGCAGGCGCTTTTCGCCTGGGCGACGGGTCTCGCGGTCAAGCCGCAGCTCTCCTCTGACAATCGCCCCTCCCACATCATTGAGGAGATTGGTGCGCGGCTCGACGTCGATGTGGCGGCCTGCTGGCGCCCGAGTGCCCAGAACTACTGGGGTCGCGTCAACAAGGGGCATGCGGTGGCCACGGCGCGCAAGCTCATCGGCGATGATTACGCCGAGGATCGCAATCGCGAACGCAAGGGCGATCTCGCAGCCGCGATGGAGCGCGCTTTCGCGGAAACGGCCGGCGAGACGGAAGGTTTCGACGCGGCGACGGCAGCAAAGACAACGCGCTGGCTGCCAGACGGGATGGTGTTTGCCGGTGCGGCGGAGGCCGACGCCAAAATGATTGGCGATGCGCCCGAGGCGGAGGAAGGCGACGTGCCTGCCGCAGACGCTCTGGCCGAGGCGGAGAGCAATGAACCATCGTCCTTGCCCGCCTTCCTTAGCGGAGATGCGGCCTGACGAAGCGAACACCGACCTGATCACGACATGAGCTTTGGGCCGCCCTCACATCGAGGGCGGCTCTTTCCGGCTGACGGGTTGCCGACAGCCGATATCGGATCGGCTGGCCCGTCCCGGAGACATCCTATGACCACCAGACTCGACCTCGATCCTGTTCAGGA
Source organism: Thiosulfatihalobacter marinus (assembly GCF_016019955.1). GTDB lineage: Bacteria > Pseudomonadota > Alphaproteobacteria > Rhodobacterales > Rhodobacteraceae > Shimia > Shimia marinus_A. Next base: position 18,886 of record NZ_JAECRZ010000012.1, on the reverse strand, counting down.
AGCCGCACGCATCGCCGCGCAGAATGACGCGTTTCGCAATTCCATCCTCGGCAATCCTTCCGTTGCCGATGCCCCGCAGGGACAGTTTGTGATGACATGTGGCGTCGCCGCGCTTGGACCCGACGCACAACTGGAACTCACACGCCGCGTTGCCGCGTTCGACGCCTTCAATGCCGACAGTGACCCGCAGGGATTGCACGAGATGGGGGTCATCGAATTCAATGGCACGAAGGTTTGGTTCAAGATCGACTTGTACGACGTCGATTATCAGTACGGCTCGCCTGAGCCTTCCGACCCGAAACAGACGCGTCGCGTGCTGACCTTGCTTCTCCCGTCGGAATACTGACGCCCTCCACCCCCAATCGCCGCCCCGGGCCGTCCTTGCATAAAGGGCGGTCCTTTCGGGCTGGCGGGTTTCAAGGGGCGCGATGATCGCGTCCGGCCTGCTGCAGGAGACCAGAGATGGCCAAGACACTCGATTACCAGATCACCCTCTATCCCGCGCATCGTGACGGCGCCTTCGTTGTTACCCAGTTCCATATGATGGCGACCTACCCCGAAAAGCGCGTCCAGGCCGCGGGCATGGACGATTTGATCGACAAGGTGACGCAGTTCGCAATGGAGCATGGTGAGAGTTGCAGTGCTTCGGTGCGTTGCCTCGCCCCGCGCAAACCGCCGGGGTTCAAGCGCGCGACCGAGAATCTGTATTTCAACCTGGTTGACCGGACGGCTGAAAACCGCGGCGACGCTGCGGCCTGAAGCCCCCCAAAGGAAACTCCGGGGCGGCCTCGCGTAACGGTCGCCCTCCCCTCTCCCAATTCCAAAGGACAAAAAGACATGACACAAGCGACTGATTTCTACGCACAGATGCTCGAATCCCAGAGACGCGCATCCGAAGAGCGGGGCGAGACTCGCGCTGCCCTTCTCTCCGAGCTGCGTGCCTTCGGCGTGACCAGCATCGAGGTGCAATATGAAGGCTACGGCGATTCCGGCAATGTCGAGGATGTCGTCGTGACACCCGACACGATCACGCTGACAGAAGAGTTGCGACGCCGGGTTGAAGATTTTGGTTGGGATTTCGCCTATGCGCTGAGCCCCGGATTCGAGAACAACGAGGGCGGTTATGGCGAGCTGACCTGGGCGCTCGAGACGGACAAGATCGATGTTAGCCACTCGAACCGCTATATCGAAACCAACACCACCGAACACGAGGGGCTCTGACATGGCACATCCCCTCCACCACGCCGAAAGCTCCGCCCGAAAATTCGGCGGTGTTCCAGATGACTATCAGTTCGTGCATGACTGGTTTGACTCATCCAAAGAGCACCTAGGTCTCTTTGTTCACAGAGCCCAAAAACATCATACAGTCGGGATCTATGATGCCGAACGTCACTTCGGCCGCAGCCTGACCAACAGCGCGGGCCGGGTCGTCCCGATCCGCTGGATCGGTGAGCAGCATGTGCGCGAGGACTGCCAGGGACGGATCCCGTCGCTGGCGGACTGGCTTGTCCGCATTCAGCCGGAACCGTGGATGGCCAATGGCCGGATCGACAACGATCCTACGCAGATTGTTGGCGATCCGCGTGCGGTCTGGATCGAGGCGGTCTCCAATCACCAGACCATTCTCGGTTTTGAGGACTGGCTGCTGAAGGTCTCTGTCGAGCACATCCAGCATCGCCAAAACCGCGCCGCTGCCTGATCCGCCGGCCAGAAAACTCACCAACCACCGGATCCCATCCACTTCGACCCGCCTGCGCCACAACCGGCTTGGCGGGTCGATTGCGTTTCAAGAAAGGATATCGACATGCAAGACCCTGTCTACGAGGAGGCCTACCAAGGCCACGTCATCAAGATCTATCACGACCCCGATTCTGAGAACCCAAGGGAGTGGTCCAACCTCGGAGCGCTGATCTGTTGGCACCGCCGATACCGGCTGGGGGACAGCCACCGGTTCGACTGCCCCGAGGCGTTCCTGCGCGATCTTGCGGGCGTCTCGGATCAGAGCGATCTTTCACTGGATCGCCTCCGCGAGCGCGCCGAGCGCAAGGCAATCATCTTGCCCGTGTACCTCTACGACCATTCCGGCCTCGCGATGAACACCATCGAGTTCCATTGTCCGTGGGATTCCGGCCAAGTTGGCTTTGTATACGTAACGCTCGAAACGGTTCGAAAGGAGTTCGGCGCGAAGCGCGTCACCAAGGCGATGCGCGAAAAGGCCAAGGACATTCTGCGCGCTGAGATCGTCACCTTCGATGCCTACCTCGGCGGACGGGTTTATGGCTATGTCGTCGAGCGTGACGGTGAAGAGATCGACGCCTGTTGGGGGTTCTTCGAGCACTATGATCTGGACTGCCTGTCCGAGGCGCGGGCGGTTGTAGATCCTCTGATTTTGCGAGAGGTACAAAGACCCGCCGCTGCGGAACAGGGCGCAAGCCCACCCCCGAGTTGAAACGCCCGCAATACTCATATATCTTATTCATGCGTATTACGGAGGTGAGCATGGCAAGCACAAGCGTCACACTTGGCCCCCATTGGGACGAATTCATCGCCCTGATGCTTAAAGAGGGGCGTTACGGGTCAACCAGCGAGTTGATCCGCGCCTCTCTGCGCCTGATGGAGGAGCAGGAAGGTCAGCGGGCGCGGCTTCGCGTTGCGCTGATGGAGGGCAAACAATCCGGTGACGCCGGTCCGCTTGACATGGATGAGATCAAGCGCGACGCGCGGAGCCGCTCTGGCGCTTCTGATGCGTGACATTCATCACTCTCAGGCGGCAAAATCCGACCTCGTCGATATCTGGGTCGAGACAGACCGACAGTGGGGCGAGGCGCAGGCGGACCGCTATCTCGATGATATCGATCGCGCCCTGAAGGGTCTCATCGCCAACCCGCAAATGGGGTCTGACTGTTCCGATCTCTTGCAGGGTGCGCGTAAACTGATCACGGGCCGGCACCTCGTGTTCTACGAGGTGGACCCGGACAGGATCTTCGTGATCCGAGTCTTGCATCAGTCCATGGACGTGCCGAGGCATCTGCGGTCGTCCTGATAACGGGCGAATTCGCACCGGGGCTTTGCCATGAAAGAGCGAGAGGCAGGGCAGGAGGGGTGACCCCTCCCGGGTGAGAGAGTGCGCGCGGGGCTTGGGGCCAACCCTAAACCCCGGAGATTGCCGATGAACGCTCACCCCCATTCCGTCCAACTTGCAACCGAGCCCGACGCCCCTGCCCTGCCAGAGGCTCCGGGCTTCGCCCAACACCTGATGCAGGTTGCGAAAGCCCTCGTCCCCCTGTTCGAGGCGGGCAGGTCCATCGACGCCGCCGCCCTTCGCACTGCGATGGAGCAAGCCTTCGGTGCCAGCGACACCAGCGGCTCCTGGATCTGGAAGGATGCTTACGAAGCCGCAGAGGTCGCCCAGATCCTGATGCTTTCGCGCTACGGTGCGCTGATGCAGCGCCAGGTATCCGCGCCGCGGGCATTTCTCACCATGATCGAGCGTCTCGCCGGTCTGGCCCCCTCCCACACGCGGCGCTCTGAAGACAGTGTCCGCCTGCAACAATTCTCGACCCCTCTGCCCCTCGCGGCCATCGTTGCGCAGGCGGCGGGCTTTCGGGACGACGACCTGGTGCTCGAGCCTTCGGCCGGTACCGGCCTGCTGGCGATTTTCGCAAAGATTGCAGGCGCTCGCCTGGCGCTGAATGAGCTTGCCGAGACCCGCCGCGCCCTGCTGGGACATCTGTTCCCCGGTGCAGTCGTCTCGGATCACGATGCCGCCTCGATCGATGACCGGCTGGATCGGTCGATCACGCCCTCGGTCATCGTGATGAACCCACCGTTTTCTGCGGCCAACCATGTCGACGGCCGGTTCCGGCAGGCCACCAGCCAACATGTCCTGTCCGCCCTAGCGCGTCTCGCGCCGGGTGGGCGGCTTGTCGTCATCACCGGCGAGAGCTTCCGCCCCTCGACGAAATCCTTTCAGTCGACGTTTCAGCGGATCGCACAAAGCGCCGATGTGGTATTTTCCGCCGCTATCGACGGCAAGGTCTTTGCGCGGCATGGCACCACGATCGACACACGGCTGACGGTGATCGACAAGCGTGCGACTGGCGCTGATGAGATCGCATCGGTCGAAAGCGAGGCCGTCTACCATCCGATCTGCGCGACCACCGCCGACCTTCTCAACGCAGTGCTCACCCACTGCCCGCAGCGCCACAGCCCCTCGCCCTGCCCCACCAGTACGGCCCTGTCGGCTCCGACCGCTTCGACCCGCACCAACCTGCAGGCCCTGCGCAATGCCGCGCGCAAGGAAACCCGTGCCCTCGCCGAAGAACGCGCAAGGCACCCGTTTGACGATATCACGACGGCCCCGATCGACTACCTGCCGAAGGCTTGGAGCCAACCCGACGGCACGCTGCAGGACACGGTCTACGAGGCCTATGACCTTCAGGCGATCAGGATCGATGGCGCGGCGGAACATCCGACCGCGCTGGTGCAATCCACCGCCATGGCCTCGGTGCCGCCGCCCGTGCCGACCTATCGTCCCATCCTGCCGAAGAACCTCGTTCAGGACGGCCTTCTTTCTGCGCCGCAGCTGGAAAGTGTCATCTATGCGGGCAACGCGCATGAGACGCATCTCAAGGGCTGGTTCAAGCGCGGCGAGATCGAAGGCCAGTTGATGGCGGCGGCCGAGGGCGACGAAGGCGCGTTTCGCCTGCGCAAGGGCTGGTTTCTGGGTGATGGCACGGGATGCGGTAAAGGGCGACAGGTTGCCGGTATCATCCTCGATAATTGGCTCAAAGGGCGCCGACGGGCGGTCTGGGTCTCGAAGAGCGACAAGCTCATCGAAGATGCGCGTCGCGACTGGATAGCGCTCGGGGGACGCGAAAGCGATATCGTGCCGCTCTCGAAGTTCCGCCAGGGCAGCGACATCCGCCTGCCCGAGGGCATCCTCTTCGTCACCTACGCCACGCTGCGCTCGGCTGAACGTGAGGGCAAAGCCTCCCGCCTCGATCAGGTCACGTCCTGGCTCAGCGATGGGTTCGACGGGGTCATTGCTTTTGATGAAAGCCATGCCATGGCGAATGCTGCCGGAGAAAAGTCCGACCGCGGCGACAAGAAGGCGTCCCAGCAGGGCCTCGCTGGCCTCGCGCTGCAGAACGCCGCGCCCGATGCACGGGTTCTCTATGTCTCGGCGACCGGTGCCACAGTCGTCGGCAATCTTGCCTATGCTTCGCGCCTCGGTCTCTGGGGCACCGGCGATTTCCCCTTCGTGACGCGGGCCGAGTTCGTCGCCGCGATGGAGGCCGGGGGCATTGCGGCCATGGAGATGATCTCGCGCGACCTGAAGGCGCTTGGGCTCTATCTGGCGCGGTCCCTCTCCTATGCCGGGGTCGAATACGAGATGCTGGTCCATGAGCTGAGCCCCGCTCAAGTCGCCATATACGACAGCTACGCCGATGCCTACCAGATCATCCACAACAACCTTGAGGCAGCGCTTCAGGCCTCGGGTATTTCTTCTGAGACCGGCACGCTGAACGCCCAAGCGAAATCCGCCGCGCGTTCGGCCTTCGAGAGCAACAAGCAGCGCTTCTTCAACCATCTCATCACCGCCATGAAATGTCCCTCGCTGATCCGCGCCATCGAGGCGGACCTTGCAGCAGGGCACTCGGCCGTGATTCAGGTGGTCTCGACCAGCGAAGCGGTGATGGAACGCCGCCTTGAAGAGATCCCTTCCTCGGACTGGGACGATCTGCAGGTCGATTTCACGCCGAGGGAGAACATCATGGACTACCTGATGCACAGCTTCCCGACGCAGCTTTTTGAGCCTTACACCGACGAGAATGGCGATCTGCGCTCGCGCCCCGCCCTCGATTGCGATGGCAACCCGATCATCTGCCGCGAGGCGGAGCGGCGGCGGGATGATCTTGTCGAGCATCTTGGGGCCCTCGCCCCGGTGCAGGGCGCGCTCGACCAGATCCTCTGGCATTTCGGAGGCGATGCAGTGGCTGAGGTCACGGGGCGCAAGCGGCGCATCGTCAAGACGCGTGAGGGGCGGCTCAAGGTCGAGAACCGCCCCGCCTCCTCCAACCTCGGCGAAACCCAGGCCTTCATGGACGATGCAAAACGCATCCTGATCTTCTCCGATGCGGGTGGCACCGGGCGCAGCTACCACGCCGATCTCGGGGCCAAGAACCAGCGCCTTCGGGTGCATTACCTCCTGGAGCCCGGGTGGAAGGCCGACAATGCGATTCAGGGTCTCGGGAGGACCAACCGCACGAACCAGGCGCAGCCGCCACTCTTTCGCCCCGTCGCCACAGACGTGAAGGGCGAGAAGCGCTTTCTCTCCACCATCGCCCGCCGCCTCGACACGCTGGGTGCCATCACCAAGGGACAGCGCGAGACCGGCGGTCAGAACATGTTCCGTGCCGAGGACAACCTTGAGAGCCCCTACGCACGCGCTGCGCTGCGCCAGTTCTTCTACAAGCTGCGTGCGGGTAAGATCGAGGCCTGCTCCTATGCGAAATTCCAGGAGATGACTGGGCTGACGCTCGATGAAGCGGATGGCACGATGAAAGAGACCCTGCCGCCGATCCAGCAGTTCCTGAATCGTTGCCTCGCGCTCCGCATCGACATGCAGGACGCGATCTTCGAGGCCTTCGGCGGGTTCCTCTCGGCCATCATCGAAGATGCGCGCCAGGCAGGCACGCTCGATGTCGGCCTCGAAACGCTCAAGGCCGAGAAATTCGAAATCGTCGACCGCAAGGTCATCTTCGAGCACGGGGCTACGGGCGCAACGGCAACTGCGCTGACCGTGGAGCGTACCGATCGCAACGATCCGCTCACCCTGCCCCGGATCAAATCGATCTGCGCAAATACGGACGGCGCGACGCTGTGCTGGAACACCTCCTCCAAACGCGCGGCGCTGATGGTGAATGCGCCGGCCTTCATGGACGAGGACGGCGTGCCGATCCTGCGGGTGAAGCTTCTGCGTCCGATGGCCACAGAAATCCTCGCGCTGACCGAGTTCTCGAAGTCGCACTGGGAAGAGATCGATGATGCGATATTCGAACAGCTCTGGCAGGCCGAGGTCGAGGCAGTGCCGGAGTTCACCACCTCAAAGATTACGCTCATCTGCGGGCTTCTCCTGCCGATCTGGGATCGGCTTCCCGCTGACAACATGCGCATCTACCGCCTTCAGACCGAGGATGGGGAGCGCGCCATCGGTCGACTGGTCAGCCAGGAGCAGCTTCTCAATGTCTTTGCACGCCTTGGTCTCGATTGCCAGATCGAGATGACGCCGCGGGAAGTGCTCGCCGCCGTGATGGAAGCCAGGACGACGCTGAACCTCCTCGGCGGCTATCAGCTGCGCCGGTCGCTGGTCATGGGGCAGCCGAGGCTTGAGCTGATAGGTGCTTCAGGCGCGGCCCTGCCCGGACTGAAGGCAATGGGCTGTTTCACGGAAGTGATCCAGTGGAAGACGCGGGTGTTCATTCCGGTCGACGGCATCGAGGTGCTGACACGGGTCCTTGCCGAGCATCCAGTTGGCGCCGGCACATCGGAGGCCGCCGCATGAGCGCGCGCCACAGTATCGCGGACCTCTCGGCCGATCTGGCAGACCATGCCGAGAGTTTCTGCCGCCAGTATTTCCCCGAGGGGCGCAAGCTGGGTAATTATTGGCAGGTCGGCGACACGTCCGGTGCAAAGGGCCAGAGCCTCGCCATCCGTCTGCAGGCGCAGGTTGGTCGTAAAGCCGGGTCCTGGCAAGATTTCGCGACGGGTGAATATGGCGACCTGATCGACCTGCTGCATGAACGGCTTGGGTCTGTCACGCTCAAGGAGACCCTGAGGGAGGCTCGATCCTTCCTCGGCGAAGCCCCCTGCCCTGCCGTACCTCGAGACACCCAAAGGGCTGAGCGCCCGGATGCAGCCTCCAGCAAACGCATCGCGCGGGCGCGCAAACTTTTCGCTGCTGGCAAGCCGGTGTTTGGCACCTTGGCCGCCACCTATCTGCAGGGGCGCGGGATCACACGGCTCGGCCCGGCCCTGCGCTATCACGCGCGTGTCTTCCTGCGGCAGGGCGAGGACGACCCCGATCTGCTGGAACGGGCCCCTGCCCTACTGGCAAAGATCACCGACAATCGCGGCCAGATCACCGGATGCGCAAGGGTTTTTCTCGACCCGTCCACCGGCGGTTTGGCCGAGATCGAGAGCCCGAAGCGGATCCTCGGACAGCTGCACGGCCATGCCATCCGCTTCTGGTCCGGCAAGGCGCGCAGCGATCTCATCGTCGGTGAAGGTCTCGAGAACACCCTCTCGGTCGGCACGGCTCTCCCCGAGTTCGATCTCGCCTCCTGTCTCACTGCCACCCATCTCGGCCTCTTCATCCCGCCGCCGAGGATCAAGCGTATCTGGATCGCGCGGGACAATGACGAAGCTGGACGCGACGCATCAATAAGATTGCTTAACCAACTGGAATCGCTTGGAATTACCTGTGGTGATCTCGTACCAAACATGGGCGATTTCAACGACGATCTGCGGGCATTTGGCAAAGATGCGCTGCGCCGTTCTCTGCTAAAGGCCATGAAAGCACAAGGTCTGGAGATCGAGGACGGGTGACCGCCAACCTCCCCGGGGATGCCTGACCGGGCAAAGGTTTCGCCGGTTCTATCTGATCCCGTTTGGACAAGGGGAGCGATGGACCGGCGGGTCGGAGCAGAGTGCTCCTCGCCCGGGCAGCAATGCGCCCGCTACCCGGAAAATTCCCCTGCCCCACCACATGACCGTGGCGGGCCATTCCTCGCGGGAACAATTTTCCGGTCCGGGTCACATTCTCCGCTGCGCTCCGATCCTGACGGATGCGGCCCGGTCGCCGCCGGTCCTGTTATCGCCCCATCCAAATCGGGTCAGATCAAACAGAGGAACCAGACAATGCCCCATCAGACAGACATCCAAGAGGAAACCGGCGTGACCTCCGCCATCCTCGACCACCTCGCACTTCACGTCGCAACGCCCGGGCCCGGCGAGACCGATCATCGCCCCCTGCCCCAGCCCGACGAGGTCGAACTCGCCATGGCGACGCTCTTTGACACCACCATCGGCCTCCTCACCGGAAGCCAGTTGGAAGACAATCTCGAAGAGATGCTCTGGTCCCTGACCTCGATCTTCCATCGCCGGCTCACCCATATCCAGAAGCTCCTCGATGACAACGAATTCGAGGTCCGGGAAAGTCTGGCCATCCAGGACGGCTCCGAGGTCGCCTCGGTCGAACTCGAGCGCCTCCAGATGATCGGGCTGAAGCTCTGGGACCATCGCGACGCTTTCGAGCAGATGCGCGATCTGGCCGTGGACCACTTCTCGGCCGCCACCGGTTCACCCTGGCTGCCCCGCACCGGATCCAAGGTCTCGCATCGCGGTCTCACCTCCGCCGTGGTGGACAGCCGGGCCTATCTCTCGGCCAAGCGGCGCAAGGAGACCGAGGTTCACTGCCCCGAAGGCACGCGGATCGCCTTCTCGGGCGGGGACTATCACGCCTACGACCTGATCTGGTCCGTCCTCGATGCCACCCATGCGAAATACCCAGACATGATTCTTTTACACGGCGGCACACCAAAAGGTGCCGAGATGATCGCTGCCCGCTGGGCAGATACCCGTGGTGTCACGCAGGTGGCGTTCAAACCCGACTGGAAGAGCCATGGCAAGGCTGCCCCCTTCAAGCGCAACGACAAGATGCTCGAGACCATGCCCCAGGGTCTGATCGCCACGCCCGGTTCGGGCATCACCGAGAATATCGTCGACAAGGCCCGCAAACTCGGCATCCGCATCAAGAGGATCGGGGCTTAGGCCCCGGTTCACGCACCGCGCAGGAGATCCCGCACGACCACAGCCTCGGAGTAATGGAACGCTACCCTTGTGGTGGACTTGGTGCACGACGCAATATCTAGAAAGTGCTTGCACGAATCTGGCTGGTCGGGCAATAGTCTCGAAAAATAACGCGCGGTCACATAAAAAACGCGCCCACGGATCGGGGCAGACATGAGCGAAGCAGAACAGGATCTTGATATCGCCATCGGGCACTACGCGGAACTTCTCGCGTCGAACCTGCATGCTCAGCGCGCTGCGCACTTCCCACCAGATGCAAAGAAGGTGATGCGCACTTTGACCAGCGGCGAAGCTGCTGAGCTCCTTGGCGTCGACCATACCTATCTTCGGAAGCTTCATCGAGAAGGAAAGATCGTTGACGTCGAGACGACGGCGGGAAGTCATCGCCGCTATACGCTCGACGATATCTGGGAAATCCGGCAGACGCTTGAAGGAAATGCAAAAAAGTCTGGAACTTACGTGCCTGGGCGTCGCGACGGTGACGAGCTTCAAGTCATATCAGTGGTGAACTTCAAGGGCGGCTCCGGCAAAACGACGACGTCTGCTCACCTCGCTCAGCGCTTGGCGCTAAAGGGGTACAGGGTTCTTGCGATCGATCTCGACCCCCAAGCATCTCTTTCGGCTCTTCATGGAATCCAGCCAGAACTCGACCTTATGGAGGGCGGAACCCTCTATGATGCCGTTCGCTACGACGATCCGGTTCCGATCGCCGAAGTGATCCGCAAGACTTACATCCGCGGCCTTGATCTTATCCCGGGCAACCTTGAACTCATGGAGTTCGAGCACGAGACGCCTGCTGCTATCCAGCGAGGCGGAGCGAAGGCGTTCTTCGCGAGAGTTCATGACGCACTCGATAGTGTTGAAGCAAACTACGACGTTGTTGTGATCGACTGCCCGCCGCAGCTTGGTTTCTTGACGATGTCAGCACTTTCTGCGTCCTCGGGTGTCCTCGTGACGGTTCACCCGCAGATGCTTGACCTCATGTCGATGTCTCAATTCCTGCGAATGACTGCGGATCTCCTGGGAGTGATCAGGGATGCAGGCGCAAATCTGCGCTTCGATTGGCTGCGCTTCTTGCCAACGCGATACAAAGTCGGCGACGCGCCACAAACCGAAGTCATCGCCTTCATTCGCGGGCTGTTTGGGAGGTCGGTCCTGACCAATCACATGGTTGAATCGACCGCAATATCTGATGCCGGCTTGACCAAGCAAACGCTCTACGAAGCTGACAAAAAGGACTTCACGCGTCAGACGTTTGATCGTGCGATCGAATCCATGAACGCAGTGAACGATGAGATCGCTGAAATCATCCAGAACACATGGGGTCGGAATGGCAAGAAAGCCTAAACTTGGCCTGCCGCTGCAGACCCTTCGCAACGCTCCTGACGCTCTTGAAGGGCGCCGACTGCGTGGCGGTGTATTTGAGATCGATCCGGCGCAGATCCTTACCGAAGGACGGTTGGATGACAGGCTTCAGATTGAAGTTGAGGGCCTGAAGAACTCTATTTCCAAGAACGGTCAGCGTGTGCCCGTCTTGGTGCGCCCACTGGAAGGCGATCGCTACAACCTGATCTATGGCCGCAGACGCTTGGAAGCATGTCGCGAACTCGGTATCAAAGTTCGAGCCATCGTCACAGAGGTTGAGAGTGATCAAGCGCTTCGAGATCAGCTTCTCGAGAACCAAGAGCGTCGTGATCTGAGCTTTATTGAGCGTGCGCTCGTTGCGACGGCACTTCTGGACGGTGATCATTTGGAAGGGGCTGAGCGCACCAATCGAGGTGTCGCCGAAGTCCTTAACCTCCACGAAGCCGGGGTTTCACAACTCTTGAGTGTCGTTCGGACGGTCGGCGAGGAACTCATCCAGGCAATTGGTGCGGCTCCCGGGATTGGTCGCCCGAGATGGGAAGAGCTCAAAAAGGCTTTGGGTGCCTACGACGGTGATCGAGACCAACTGCAAGCCGTAGCTCATGCAGCCAAGTCCGAAAGTTCCGGCTCGGTCGATGAGGTTTCTGAGCGTGCGTTTCTCGCAGTTCTGGCAGCCGCGAAGAGCGCAGAGAAGAAAGCAAGCCCGTCTAGAAAAGGCGTGCCTGCTTTGGCGATCCCCGGTGTCGGAGCTGCGACGGTCAAGACCAGCCGCCAAGGCAAGCAGCTTAAACTCGATCTGACTACGGATGAACCTGATTTTATCAGCTGGTTGGAGGGCAATGCCCCAAAGCTGATTACCGAGCTTCATGAGCGCTGGAAGCGTTCAGAAGACTGAGGAAGAGCAACCAACAAGAAGGAGGCACGATACAGGCAAAAAGAAAAAGGCCCCGAGAAGCTAGCTTCACGAGACCTTTGTAAGGTTTCGCACCGGGATCAGCCCGCTACAAAATCTCAGTTTTCGCACTTCTGAATGTAGCGTTCTGGCCCCTACCCCGCAAGCGCAAAGCGATTCGCGGGCCCTAGAATTTTTGTCTTCGTGAACATTTTCATGGAGTACACACCAATTTCGCCGTTTATGCGGCCGATTTCGCACGCTCATTTGCGCGTCATCGAGCGACCCGAGGCATCTGTTCCGGCCAGACCCGTTAACAAGTGGGAACTCCTGCGCGAGCTCTCCAAGGCGCAAGCGGCCTTTGGGGTCTCGGAACGTGATCTGACTGTTTTGCAGGGGCTCCTCAGCTTCTTTCCGGACGATGCGCTTGGCGGGAACGCCGAGATGGTCGTCTTCCCCTCGAACAAGGCGATCTGCGAGCGCCTGAATGGCATGCCGTGCTCAACGATGCGTCGTCACCTCGCGCGTCTCGTCGAGGCTGGCTTGCTCCAGCGGCGCGATAGCCCCAATGGGAAGCGCTACGTCCGCAAGCACGGCGAAGACCGCGTCGCCTTTGGCTTCGATCTTTCCCCGCTCTACTGCCAGTCCGAGGAGATAGCACGGGCCGCAGAGGCCGTACGTGAGGCTGAGGAGCGCGTCAGGCGCCTGAGAGAGGTCGTAAGCCTCATGCGACGCGATCTCGCGGCCCTCGCCGAGTTCGGAGACGAGATGCAGCCAGGCCTAGGCTTCTGGGATCAGCTTCGCGACAAGGCTGCCCTCACAGCCCGCGCGCTTCGCCGCAAGCTTTCAATTGAGGACCTCGCGGCCTATCGAGCCGATCTTGAAGCTCTCCTTGACCAGGCACGCAACATCATTGATGGCCCTGAAACAGAAGAAATGAACACCAATGATGCCCAATCTGAGCGTCACCATCATAATTCAAATAAAGAATCTATAGATTTTGAGCCGGCTTTAGAAAAAAGCGGAGCGGCGGCGGGTGTGCCAGATGTGGATACGAATGAGCCGGTGGCTGACGTTGATGAACAGGACACAAGACATCTGCCAAAGATCCCGCTTCACCTAGTGATAGCGGCATGTCCCTCGCTGAAGACCTTCTACCAAGGTGAGATCCGGCATTGGCATCAGCTTTTCGATGCGGCGGGCCATGTGCGGCCAGCCATGGGGATCAGTGCGTCTGCATGGGAAGAAGCACAGCGGTTCATGGGTCCGGAGCAAGCGTCGATCGTCGTTGCTGCGATGCTGGAACGCTTCGCCGACATAAGATCGCCTGGTGGATACTTGCGAGCTCTGACTGCCAAAGCTGCGGCCGGCGAGTTCTCCTGTGGGCCGATGGTCATGGCATTGATTGGGCGACGATCTGCAGCTTAACAGCTGTTAAGGTTGAGAGACTGCGTACTTTTCCGCCACCTCGGGACTGTCGACTTAACAGCTGTTAAAGTCCTGCCTCGCGAGCGTCAGAATATGAGAGGGAAAGGGTTGTTGGTTTGAGGGTGACGGGAAGTGAGATCGGAAGAGTGGCTTCCGGCGCCCGTCGTGGAGGAGATCTGATGGCGAAACCTGCCCAGAAAGTCACCCAGTCCCCGTTCCGGGACATTCCCTTCGACAAGCTCGTGCTGAGCCAGTCCAACGTCCGGCGCATCAAGGCCGGCATCTCGGTCGAGGAACTGGCCGAAGACATCGCCCGCCGCGGGTTGCTGCAAAGCCTGTGCGTCCGGCCCGTTCTGGCGGATGATGGGTCCGAGACAGGCAAGTTCAAAATACCCGCTGGCGGTAGGCGCTTCCAGGCCCTGTCACTCTTGGTGAAGCAGAAGCGCCTGGCCAAGACGACGCCCATTCCCTGCTTCGTGCGGGATGCGAAGTCCACGATCCTCGCCGAAGACGACTCGCTCGCCGAGAACATGAAGCGCGCTGTCCTGCATCCACTCGATCAGTTCCGCGCCTTCGTGGCGCTGCAGGAGAAGGGTCAGGGCGACGAAGAGATCGCAACCGCCTTCTTCGTCAGGCCGCAGGTGATCAAACAGCGCTTGAAACTCGCCGTCGTGGCCCCTGCCCTGCTCGAGCTTTATGCCGAGGATGAAATGACGCTGGAGCAGCTGATGGCCTTGACGGTTAACCCGGATCATGAGCGCCAGGTTCAGGTCTGGGAGGCGATCCGCTCGTCCTGGAACAAGGAGCCCTATCAGATCCGGCGGATGCTGACGGAAACCTCGGTGCGGGCATCCGATCGTCGTGCTGTCTTTGTCGGCATCGATGCCTATGAGTCTGCTGGCGGCACCATGTTGCACGACCTCTTCCAGGGCGATGACGGCGGCTGGCTGGAAGACCCCGCCCTGTTCGATCGTCTGGTCAGCGAGAAGCTTCAGGCTGAAGCCGAAGCCATTGCGACCGAAGGTTGGAAATGGATCGAGGTCTCGCTCGACCTGCCCTATGGCTACAGCCACGGTTTGCGGCGGCTGAGCGGAGACCCGGCACCGATGACGGATGACGAAGGCGCGGCCCATGCCAAGCTTCTTGCCGAATACCGGGCGCTCGAAGAGGAATACGAGGGCCAGGATGAATTCCCCGAGGAAGTCGACGCGCGACTTGGCGAGTTGGAAATTGCGATGGAGAAGCTCGAGACTCGGCCGTTGATCTTCGACGATGAAGAGATCGCGCGGGCAGGGGCTTTTGTGACGCTTTATCGCATGGCGAGCTTGTCGTTAATCGCGGCTTTGTCCGGCCCGAGGATGAGCCTCGGGAATACGCTGATGTCTTCAGCTGTGAACCGACAGCAGGGCGCTGAGCTTTCAACGGGGAGTTACGCGGATGGTATCGGCCACGGTACGGAAATCACTTCTGCTGGTCAAGCGCTTGGCGCGAACGCACGCGACGACGAGGACGATGGTGCGTTGAAGCCCTTGCCTGAGCCCGTTCCCGACACCGAGCAGGCTGAAGATGCAGATCTTCTTGACTTCATCAGCTCAGACCGGCCAAGGATTAATGACAGGATGACAGTTCGCAAGATTACAATCCAGCGGCTTTCGTCAGGTTCACGCGGAAGCGGTCGCGGCGGCGTTGGTAGCGGCGGGTCATCTGTGCCGAAGCGTGGCCAAGGTGCTTCTGCACATACCGCTCGTCCACCTCGGCCGAACTGGCGAGACCTGCGCGCAGAGAATGGCCAGAGAACAGTGCCAGGCGTTCCTTTTCGGGCAGTTCGGATCGGATGCCGGCGTCCAGGACCGTTCGCTTGATCAGCCGCGCGACATGCTTGTCGTTCAGCCTTGTCTCCAGGGCCTTCTTTCCACCCCGAGTGGTGCCGACAAAGACCGGCCCGAAGTCGATCCTGGCGAAGTGCAACCACTGCTCGAGCGCATGCACAGGGCAGCTGGAGTTAGACGATCCCAGACCGATCTCGACCTCGCGCCAGCCGGTCTTGGCGTTGAGCGTCAGCACGGCGCCGTCGTCGAGGATCTCGATCCAGCCGCCTGAATCGGGCGTGTCGTCCTTTCCGACATCCAGGCTGACGATCTCGGAGCGGCGGAGCCCGCCGGCGTACCCGAGGAGCAGGATGGCGCGGTCCCTGAGCCCGCGCAGGTCGTAGGGCAGGGTGGCGACCATCGCGAGGATGTCCTCGGCCAGGATCGCTTCCTTCTGCACCGGCGGACGGGCGTGTTTGCGTTTGATCCCGGCCAGCACTGTTGCGATGTGGCGGTTCTTACGATCGAGGACAAAGCCGCGTTGCGCATAGTTCCAGGCAAGGCCGGAGAGGCGACGTTCGATGGTACTGACCGATAGGGCAGGGGAGGGGCCCGCTCCGGACGCCAGGTCTGCGAGATAAAGCCCGATCATTTCAGGCGACGGGGGCAGAGGCTCCGCGCCCTTCATCCGACACCACCGCGCGAAATGCGCCCAATCCTTGGCATAGGCTTTCAGCGTATTGTCAGAAGCTGCGGCGCGCGCATAATCTCGGGCGGCGTCGACCAGGCGATCAAGGCTGCCGGATCCCGCGACGTGGGCGGGTAGGGAGATGTCGTCGCTTTTTTCTTGATCGCTGTCGCCGTTCTGAGCGATACAAAACGCACCAGAGTTTGATGATGTCGACTTCTCGTCCTCTGAGGGCATTTTCCAGTGAATCCGGTGGTGAAATTAAACTGCGTCCTAGCATATCTCTTGATGTCCGATAATGCAAACTTATTGGACACGGTGGAGACCGGTGGGGTGGGGCGGTTAGATCGCTATTTTCTGGAAGAAAGCGCCGCGCTGATGTAGGCTTCAGGTATGACATTTGCCCGGCCGGATCACATCATCGACCTCGACACGTTACCCCGGATGCCCGCCTGGGTCACCTCTGCATGCGCTGAAACCCTTGAAGATGTTGCGTTTTTGTCGGGTGCTGCGCTGAACCACCTGCATCTTGTGTTGGGACACGAGGAGGTGCCCCAAGCGTTGTTACGGGACCGGCTGGCGCTTCGCGCAGCGGAGGCTTGTGTCGCGTTCTCTGGCCGACCAGAGCGGGCACGGGAGCTGCGTGATGCGGTGCACCTTCTGCGCCCCTGCGATCTGCCCGGACCGGCGGGCGAAACCTGCCTTGCCTGGCGTCGCGCGGTGGAGCGGCCGGTGTCGGTCAAGGCTCTGGGCCGAGCCTTGCCGACCTTCGAGCCGGGCCAGATCGCGACGTGGCTCGATGCGGGGGAGGGGGCGCCGATCAAACGAGCAGCACTGGTGCTGGATGCTGTCCTGACGGAGGCACCCCGTGCCGAAGTCCCGGCGTTGATCCTCGCGGACGCCGCCCTCGCCCAGGCGCTTGGTTGGGATCATGTCGTGCCGCTATTCGCCGCGGGCCTGAAACGTGCGGACCTGCGCAAGCGCGGGGACGATTTGCGGCTGGCCTTTCATCGCGCGCTCGTCTTGTCGGCGGTCGACGCCGTGCGGCAGGCCGCCGACCTTGCGCGTCGGGCGGCGCATTTGAAGTCGGTCGCACCGAAGCTGCGGGCAAAGGGGGCCGGGGAGGCCGTCGGGATATTTTTGACCCGCGATGCGGTCTCGCCTGCGGCGTTGCCTTTGCCGGATCGCGCCGCGCGGCGGCTCTGTGACCGGCTGGTCGACCTCGGCGCGGTGCGCGAGCTGACCGGGCGCGACACCTTCCGGCTTTACGGGGTGTAGGGATGGCGAAGGATCGACCTGACCTTGAGCTTGACCGCGAGTTGGTTGACTTACCGCCGGAGCTGCGATGGCGGGAATGGATGCGCCGGATTGAGGCGGTGCTCTTTGCCTCTGCATCCCCTGTGCCGCGCGAAGACCTGGCGAGGGTCGTGGGGCAGGGGGCTTCGGTCGACCTGTTGGTCGAGGATCTTGCCGCCGATCTGGAGGGGCGGGTGTTCGAGATCGCCAAGGTGGCCGGCGGGTGGATGTTCCGGACCCGGGCGGCCTATGCGCCCGCGATCCGCGCTGCGGCGGATGTCGGGGACCAACTGCTCGATCTGAGCGAATTCGACGTCGCTGTGCTGGCCGCCATCGCTTATCACCAGCCGATCACCCGCGACGGGCTGAAGGATATCTTCGGCAAAGAGATCAGCCGCGACCTGATCGGGCGGCTGCATGCGCGCGGGCTGATCGGGACCGGGCCGAGGTCACCCCGGCGCGGGGCGCCTTACACCTTCGTGACGACCGAGCAGTTCCTTGTCGCCTTCGGGTTGCAGAGCCTTCGCGATCTTCCGGATCGGGAGCAGTTGGCGGATGCGGGGGTTGTAGGCGAAGCTCCACAAGTCGATTACGGGTAACCAGCTGCCGATGCAGAGGGTGAAGTCCGCCGTTTTGCTTATCGTTTCATTTGCGGTGCAACGATTCATCTGCACGCCGAGAAAGTCACGCGATTACAAAGAGATAATCGTTTCAGGATTTGCAAACGAAGCCTCATGCATCTATTGGCGACAGGGTATTCCCTCCTTGTCGTTGTGGGCGGATTGTGTTGAAAAACTCCGGTTTTCGCGAAAATGGGTGAAAAATTTGTCCATAGAAGGCCTCTCCGAAAATTCGTCGAGGGGGTCGGTCTAAGATCAGCGTTGGCAATGTCCGACGCTCCCAGATGCTCCACAGGGCACTCGGCTTCAATTTGGCAGGAGCACCGAATTCTGGCAGCAAAATACAACCGCCAGATTTTCGGGTTTTTCAACACAATGGGCGGAAAGTGTGAATTCGCTGCACCTGCAAGGGGATTTTGTCAAAGATGTGAAAGCGGTCGTTCACGGCTCAGGTTCAACGCTCCCCATGCTGCACCAAGCACCAAAGTCAGCAATGCGCAGGGAGCGATGTTTGCAAAGTGCGGGCTGTTTCCGGATAGCGGTCATTGGGGTAGTGTGCAGCAAAAGGCAAGTAGGAGCCCGCTTTACTCAATGCTGCGCAGCGTAGGAACAGCGGCTTCAAAGTTGAACCCGCATTCCCCAAGTAGACCGACGATTTGTGCGCCCTGACTGCCAGTAGCGTGATTTATTTCAGCATGTTAACGCAGTCTGGAGCGAGATTTTTTGGTCTCGGTGACAGGTTTACGACAATTCTTGGACTGTGCTGGGGGCACAGGACCCATCGGCCCTGCCCCCCACCTTTAGCTTACTTCTCGCGGTGCATCACCCCGTCGCCAAACGGCGTAACAGGCCCGAGCGTGCATATTTGATCGTTTGATGGGACAAAAGGCGTACAAGCTATGCGCCTGAGCGCTGC
>NZ_JAECRZ010000011.1 GCF_016019955.1 Thiosulfatihalobacter marinus | reverse complement strand
AAATTGGCGGCATGAAAACCAACCCGGATACACCTTAGATCAGCCGCTGAGCTGTCCGAAAAACCGGGACCACTTCACAAGGGTCAGTTGGAGCGCGAACAGAATGGGCGGCAAGTGTCACAAAAGATGAAGGCCCGCATGCAGTCGGGCTTTTGGATTCACAATGCGCCCGTCGGATACAAATACCAGACCGTAAAGGGGCGCGGAAAGATGATCTTCCCGGATGAACCCCTGGCGTCCATCGTGCGCGATGCCTTTGAGGGCTATGCCATGGGCCGGTTCGAAACACAGGCGGAAATCCAGCGGTTCTTCGAAACATTCCCGGACTTCCCACGCAACAAAAAGGGTGAAATCACCCGCCAGCGCGTGAAAGATATTCTCACCAATCCGCTTTACACCGGATACATCTGCTCAGAAAACTACGGCATCGATTGGCTCAAAGGACATCACGACGCGCTGATCTCCGTTGAGACCTTCGAGAAAGTGCAGGAGCGCCTGCGCGGCATCGCCAAGGCCCCCGTGCGCAAGAATATCGGAAACGATTTCGCCTTGCGTGGCTTTGTCTGCTGTGCCGATTGCGGTACGCCCTTTCGGTCGTCCTACAGCACCGGTCGTAGCAAGTCCTACGCCTATTATCTCTGCCAGACCAAGGGCTGTGCCAGCTATGGCAAATCCATCGCTCGTGAAAAGATCGAGGGCGATGTCGGCACGATGATCAAAACCCTTCAACCGTCCAAACAGCTTGTGGCGCTGGCAAAAGCAATGTTCCGTCATGCATGGGACCAACGCCGTGCACAGGCGCAAGAGGCTATCAAAACCGGTCAGCACCAACTCAAGGAACTCGACAAGCAGATCGAAACTCTGCTGTCGCGTATCATGGAATCAACAAATGTCACCGTCATCGGCACCTATGAAACCAAGATCGGCGCGCTGGAAAAACAGAAGATCATTCTGGGTGAACAACTAACCCATCAGGCCGAACCAAAAGGAACCTATGAGGAAAAACTAGAACCCGTGCTCACGTTCCTCGCAAGCCCTTGGAAAATATGGGAAACAGGCCATTCAGCCCTGCGCCGCACGGTGCTCAAACTGGCCTTCGCAGACCGCATCCAATATGACCGATTTGAAGGACCTAGAACCCCACAAATAGCCTTACCATTCAAAGCTTTAGAGAAGATCACAGACCAGAGAGTCTGTTATGGTGCGGTCGAGAAGACTCGAACTTCCACTCCGGTTAAGGAACAGCGACCTCAACGCTGCGCGTCTACCAATTCCGCCACGACCGCACATGCCCTGGTGGGTGTGGGGCATATAGACGAGCGGCCCGGCGATGTGAAGAGGCAATATCCCCGGTTCCAACAGATTCTGCCGGGCACGCACAGACTGGTGTTCCGGCGCGCTATCGGCTACCCCAAAGCGCGCGTAAACTCAGTCTCGGAGGATGACATGGTTGAATGGATCGTTTCCGACGGGCTCACCGATTACGACGATGCCGTGTCGGTCATGGAAGCGCGCGCCGCCGCCATCGCGGCGGGCACGGCGGACGAGGCGGTGTGGCTGGTCGAACACCCGCCGCTTTATACCGCCGGAACGTCCGCCAGGCCAGCCGACCTTACCGATCCCGATCGCTTTCCCGTCCACACCTCCAGGCGCGGCGGCCAATACACCTATCACGGCCCCGGCCAGCGGGTGGCCTACGTGATGCTCGATCTCAACCGGCGCGGTCGCGATATCCGCGCCTTCGTGCAACAGCTCGAGGCATGGGTGATCGCCACCCTGGCCGAATTCAACCTGCGCGGCGAGGTGCGCGAAGGCCGCGTCGGCGTATGGATCGCGCGCGACGACAAGCCGCTCACGGCCACCGGCGCCAAACCCGAGGACAAGATTGCGGCCATCGGCATCCGCCTGCGCAAATGGGTGAGCTTTCACGGCATCTCGATCAATGTCGAGCCGGATCTGGAACATTTCTCGGGAATCGTGCCCTGCGGTATCACCGAACATGGTGTCACCTCGCTGGTCGATCTGGGCCTGCCGGTCACAATGGATGATCTCGATGTCGCCCTGCGCCACACGTTCGAATCGCGTTTCGGCCCAACCGTCAGCCCCTGATCTTCATGAATCCGCCGACCAGCCCCCCGTGCCAATTTGCACATTGCACAAATTAGTGCTTTGAGCAAAGCTGCGCACGGACGCTGTTAACGCAATACACAAGAGGCACTACATGAAACTGATCATCGCAACCACCGCTGCCGTTCTGGCTCTGGCAGCCCCGGCCTTCGCCGAAGGCGACGTTGAGGCCGGCGAAAACGGATTCAAGAAATGCAAGGCCTGCCACACCGTCGAATCACCTGACGGCGAGAAAATCGTCAAGGGCGGCAAGACCGGACCGAATCTTTATGGCGTGATCGGTCGGGTTGCCGGGTCCGAAGATTTCAAATACGCCTCGGGCCTTCAGGCGGCTGCCGAAGCTGGTTTCGTGTGGACAGAAGAGGCCCTGACCGCCTTTATCACGGATCCCAAGGCATGGCTCAGCGACAATGGCTTTGACCCCAAGACCAAGATGACCTTCAAGCTGAAAAAGGGCGGCGAAGACATCGCGGCCTTCCTGGCGTCGGTTTCCCCGGCGGCCGAATAAGGCTGATTCGCCTGCATTGCACGAAAAACCGGCCCCGGCGACATTTCGCCGGGGTTTTGATTCCGGGCCCTTTCCGGGCCCTTTCCGAGCTCTGCGGCACTTTTTCTTGATCTGCGTCAAAGACGGACATTGCCGCCGCCCCATCTCCCCATTAAAACGGATGTAATCTTGAGGCGTACGAGGGGACTCGTGCGCCTTTCAAACCACCAGCAGGAGGCAAAGCATGGCAGACGCAGCCATTCAGGGCCACGACCACCATGACGACCGCGGGTTCTTCACCCGCTGGTTCATGTCCACGAATCACAAAGATATCGGGATTCTCTACCTTTTCGTGTCGGCCTTTGTGGGCCTGATCGCGGTTCTCTTCACCGTCTACATGCGGCTCGAACTGATGGAGCCGGGCGTCCAGTACATGTGCCTCGAAGGCGCGCGCCTGTTCGCCGGGAGCGATCCCTGCACCCCCAACGGCCACCTCTGGAACGTGCTGATCACCTATCACGGCGTGCTGATGATGTTCTTCGTGGTGATTCCGGCGCTGTTCGGCGGCTTCGGCAACTATTTCATGCCCTTGCAGATCGGCGCGCCGGATATGGCCTTCCCGCGCATGAACAACCTGTCTTTCTGGCTCTATGTGGCCGGCACATCGCTGGGCGTCGCGTCGCTGCTGTCGCCGGGCGGCAATGACCAGCTTGGATCGGGCGTGGGCTGGGTGCTCTACCCGCCGCTCTCCACCAACGAAGGCGGCATGTCGATGGATCTGGCGATCTTTGCCGTGCATGTTTCCGGCGCGTCCTCGATCCTTGGCGCGATCAACATGATCACCACCTTCCTGAACATGCGCGCACCGGGCATGACCCTGTTCAAGGTGCCGCTGTTCTCGTGGTCGATCTTTGTCACCGCCTGGCTGATCCTTCTGGCCCTGCCGGTTCTGGCCGGCGCCATCACCATGCTGCTGACCGATCGTAACTTCGGCACCACGTTCTTTGATCCGGCCGGGGGCGGCGACCCGGTCCTCTACCAGCACATCCTGTGGTTCTTCGGCCACCCCGAGGTGTATATCGTGATCCTGCCCGGTTTCGGCCTGATCTCGCATGTGATCTCGACCTTTTCGCGCAAACCCATCTTTGGCTATCTGCCGATGGTCTGGGCGATCATCGCGATCGGCGCGCTGGGCTTCGTCGTGTGGGCACACCACATGTACACCGTCGGGATGTCGCTGACCCAGCAGTCCTACTTCATGCTGGCCACGATGGTGATCGCGGTACCCACCGGGGTCAAGATCTTCAGCTGGATCGCAACCATGTGGGGCGGCTCGGTGGAGTTCAAGGCGCCCATGCTGTTTGCCTTCGGCTTCCTGATCCTGTTCACCATCGGTGGCGTCACCGGCATTGTCCTCAGCCAGGCCGGCGTGGACCGCGCCTATCACGACACCTACTATGTGGTGGCGCATTTCCACTACACCATGTCGATGGGGGCGGCCTTTACCATCTTTGCCGGGATCTACTTCTACATAGGCAAGATGTCAGGCCGTCAGTATCCCGAACTGGCCGCAAAGATCCATTTCTGGATGTTCTTCATCGGCGTGAACCTGACCTTCTTCCCCCAGCACTTCCTGGGCCGTCAGGGGATGCCGCGCCGCTACATCGACTATCCCGAGGCATTCGCCTACTGGAACAAGATCAGCTCTTACGGCGCGTTCCTCTCCTTTGCCTCTTTCGTTCTGTTCTTCGGCATCATGTTCTACACGCTGACACGTGGCGCGCGTGTGACCGAAAACAACTACTGGAACGAATATGCGGACACGCTGGAATGGACCCTGCCCAGCCCGCCGCCCGAGCATACCTTTGAAATCCTGCCCAAGCAGGAAGACTGGGACAAGAGCAACGCGCACTAAGCGCACCGCCTCTGACACATGAACCAGGAGGCCCCGGAGCAAACCGCACCGGGGCCTCTTTTCCTTCCGCATCTTCTTTTGGCCCCAAATATCCTGGGGTGAATGGGCGCCCCGCGCCCAGAGGGGCAAGGCCCCTGCCAACGTTCAGACACGCGCCATGCCCCATCACTGGACACAACACGACCCCACCACCCAAACCGTGCTCACGCTCTGGCCGTTCCGCTCACTGCCGCGCCGGGGCTTTGCCGCCATGATCATGATGGCCTTCACTCTGGGCACCATCCCGCTTTACGGCCTCCTGGGCACCGTTGTCCTTTGGAGCGTTCTGCCCTTCATCCTCGGGGCGGTGGCCGCGCTCTGGTGGGGCTTGGAACGATCGTACCGTGATGGCGACATCCTTGAAGAACTGCGCCTGTGCGACAACACGCTCACCCTCCTGCACCGCCCGGCGCGCGGGCCGGCGCAAAGCTGGTCCTGCAACGTTCATTGGGTGCGCGCCGACATGCACCTCTCGGGTGGCCCGGTGCCGCATTACGTCACACTGACGGGCAATGGCCGCACCGTGGAAATCGGCAGCTTCCTGTCAGAAGACGAACGCAAGGTGCTGCATGGCGAACTTTGCGACTTCCTCCGCCGCGCCAATCAGCCCGTAGCCTGACCGGGGCTACCCGTGCGCGCCGAACCGCGCCATAAAGGTTTCCACCGCGCCGTCCACCACATGATCGATCTCGCCCTGGGTGAATTCGGTCTGAATGCCCGTCACCAGCCGCAAGAACACCCCGGCCTTGCAAAGCTCGGGAAACTGATCAGCGGCCAGCCCGAAATCGTCGATCTCAAGTTCCCCCCGCGCGACCCCCAGTTCCAGGAAATGCATCATCCGTTCCCGCATCACACCGGGACCGCTTTCATAAAACTGCCGCCCCAGTTCGGGAAACCGCTCGCCTTCGCTGATGCAGACCCGGAACATGTTGCGCCCGAATTCCGACAGCACGATCTCCATGAAGCCGCGCCCGACAATCCCAAGCACCTCGGGCACGGGCTTTTCGAGATCGATCCCGGCCTCCAGCTGCGCCGCCTGGATCATGCACTCGGCGCGCGCCACCTCGATGAAAAGATGCCGCTTGTCCGGGAAATAGGCATACAGCGTCGCCTTGGACACCCCCGCCCTGCGGGCGATCTCGTCCACCCCGATTCCCTCGAATCCGTGCTGCATGAACAACGCGCGCGCGCTGGCCAGAACCTGATCGAACTTGCGACCCTTCCGTATGACCGCCGCCGGTGAATTCATGCAATCCTCGCACCTCTGCCAAAATCGAATATAAACTGCCCGGTTCAGTTTCCGCAAGCGCCGCAATCCGGTTGTCTTCCCCCCCGCGCGCACATAGCTTGGCGGCAGGCCTGTTCATTTTCGGGGTTGTCCCATGCGCTTTCTGACCCAACGCAAGCATTTTCGCGACCTGACCGAACAAGAGATCATCGCGCTCGCCATTTCCTCGGAAGAGGACGATGCCCGCATCTATCGCAGCTACGCCGAAATGCTGCGCGCCGAATTTCCCGGCACCGCCGCCAAGTTCGAAGGCATGGCCGCCGAAGAGGACCAGCACCGCCAGCGCCTGATCGATCTGCACCAGCGCCGCTTTGGCGATACCATCCCCCTGATCCGGCGCGAACACGTGGCCGGCTATTACGCGCGCCGCCCGGTCTGGCTGGTCTCGAATCTCGGGATCGACCGGATCCGCACCGAAGCCGAGGCGATGGAGCGCGACGCCGAACATTTCTACCTGGTCGCCGCGCAACGCACATCCGATGCCGGCACCCGCAAACTGCTGGGCGATCTGGCCGCCGCCGAGGCCGGACACCAGCATACGGCACAGCGGCTGACCCACGAGAACCTTGACGATGACACGCTGTCGGACGAGGCCGCCACCGCCCGGCGGCAATTTGTCCTCACATGGGTTCAGCCGGGCCTTGCCGGTCTCATGGACGGCTCCGTTTCGACACTGGCACCGATCTTTGCCACCGCCTTCGCCACCCAGGACACCTGGACCACCTTCCTTGTCGGCCTCGCCGCTTCGGTGGGGGCGGGCATTTCCATGGGCTTTACCGAGGCCGCCTCGGATGACGGCGAATTGTCGGGGCGCGGCAGCCCGGTCAAGCGTGGCTTTGCCTCGGGCATCATGACAACGCTGGGCGGGCTGGGCCATGCCTTGCCCTACCTGATCCCGGACTTCTGGACCGCCACAATCACCGCGCTGATCGTGGTCTTCATCGAGCTTTGGGCGATTGTCTGGATCCAGAACAAATTCATGGACACGCCATTCCTGCGCGCCACGTTCCAGGTGGTGCTGGGCGGGGCGCTGGTGTTTGCCGCCGGGGCGCTGATCGGCGCCGGATAGCCCCGCCCGGCGCGCGCGCCCGAAAAACTGCCCAAAAGATAATCTTCCCCCCCGCGCAACACTTTCAACAAATCATTGAAAAACATCGGGCTTTACCCCTTAATATTTCAGGAAATTCCTGAAAACACAGCCCCGCCCTCGCCCGTCCAGGGCCGTTTGCCGCCCCTTCTAAACCCAAGTTTCTCTTGCGGAAACCGCCCCCCGCTCCCTAGGGTTGGGCCGCCAAATAACACCAAAACGCCGCATCGGCTGGCCGCGACAGGGCCAAGGGGAACGCGATCATGACAGCGAAACTGCTCAGCATCTCAGGGCTTACCAAGGCCTATCCGGGAGTTGTGGCCAACGACAACGTGTCCTTTGACATCGGCGAAAGCGAGGTGCACGCGCTGTTGGGGGAAAACGGCGCCGGCAAATCCACGCTGGTCAAGATGATCTATGGCCTCGTCAAGCCCGACAGCGGCACCATGACGTGGAAGGGCCAGCCCTTCACCCCCGCCGAGCCCAAGGCCGCCCGCGCAGCCGGCGTGGCCATGGTGTTCCAGCATTTCTCGCTGTTTGATGCGCTCAAAGTGTCCGAGAACGTCGCGCTGGGCATGGAAAATCCCCCCCCCATGGGCGATCTCGCCCGCCGTATCCGCAGGGTCAGCGAAACCTACGGCCTGCCGCTGGATCCCAACCGCGTCGTGGGCGATCTGTCGGCGGGCGAACGCCAGCGCGTCGAAATCATTCGCTGCCTGTTGCAGGATCCCAAGCTGCTGATCATGGACGAACCCACCTCGGTGCTGACCCCGCAAGAGGTTGAAATCCTGTTCAAGACCCTGAACAAGCTCAAGGCCGAAGGCACCTCGATCCTCTATATCTCCCACAAGCTCGAAGAGATTCGCACCCTCTGTGACCATGCCACCATTCTGCGGCTGGGCAAGAACGTGGGCGAATGCGTCCCGGCCGAAACCTCGGCCCGCGAGATGGCCGAACTGATGGTGGGCGACACGCTGCAAACCCCCACCCGCACCACCGACAAGACCGGCGAGGTCGTGCTTGATGTCTCGGGCCTGTCGCTGGAGCCGTCCAACCCTTTCGGCACCCGGCTCAAGAACATCCATTTCACCGTGCGCGCCGGGGAAATCCTTGGCCTGGGCGGGGTCGCGGGCAACGGGCAGGACGAATTGCTGGCCGCGCTGTCAGGCGAAACGCTGACCTGGAAGGACGCGATCAAGGTCAACGGCAAGGAGGTCGCCAATCTTGGGCCCAACGCCCGGCGCAGGATGGGCATCCTTGCCGCCCCCGAGGAACGGCTGGGCCATGCCGCCGCGCCCGATATGAGCCTGACGGAAAACGCGCTGCTCACCGGGGCGATCCGCGAAAAACTCACCGCAAAGGGGTTCGTGAACTGGTCCGCCACCACCACCTTTGCCGAAAAGGTCATCAAGGCGTTTGACGTGCGCACCCCCGGCCCGCATGTGGCCGCGCGCGCGCTGTCGGGCGGCAACCTGCAAAAATTCGTCATCGGGCGCGAGGTGCTGCAACGCCCCGAGGTGCTGATCGTCAACCAGCCCACATGGGGCGTGGACGCCGCCGCCGCCGCCGCGATCCGGCAGGCGCTGCTCGATCTGGCGGCTCAGGGCGCGGCCATCGTTGTCATCTCACAGGATCTGGACGAACTCATGGAAATCTCCGACCGTTTCGGCGCGCTGAACGAAGGCCGCCTCTCTGATATCCGCCCCGCCGCCGGGCTGACGATCGACGAAATCGGCCTGATGATGGGCGGTGCCCACGGCATGGAAGTGGCCCATGTGGGAGAAGACGCATGATCAGCCTTGAAAAACGCCCGATGCCGTCGCGCACCCTGTCCATGGCCACGCCGATCATCGCCGTGATCATCACCATGATCGCGGGCGGGCTGTTGTTTGTCGTGCTGGGCAAGAACCCGTTCGAGGCAATCCGCACCATCTTCTGGGATCCGCTTCTGGGCGAATACGCCTTTTATTACCGCCCGCAGCTGCTGGTGAAGGCCGCGCCGCTGGTGCTGATCGCCATCGGCCTGTCGCTGGGCTTCAAGGCAGGCATCTGGAATATCGGCGCCGAGGGCCAGTACATCATCGGCGCACTCTGCGGCGCCGGGGTCGGGCTTGCCTTCTATCCAACCGAAAGCATCCTGATCTTTCCGGCGATGATCCTTGCCGGCGCGCTGGGCGGCTGGGCCTGGGCGATGATCCCGGCCCTGCTGAAGGTCAAGTTCGGCACCAACGAGATCCTGGTTTCGCTGATGCTGGTCTATGTCGCCGAACAACTGCTCGCCTCGATGTCGCTGGGTCTCCTGAAAAACCCCGAGGGCATGGGCTTTCCCGGGTCGCGCAACCTCAACGATTACCCCTCCGCCAACAGCTGGATCAACGAGGCGGCGGGGCTGCACTGGGGCATGGCCTTTGCCTTCATCGCCGTGATCTTTGCCTATGTCCTGCTGAACCGTCACATCCTTGGCTTCAACATCCGCCTGACCGGCGAAGCGCCGCGCGCCGCGCGCTTTTCGGGCGTGAACCCGACCCGGCTGATCCTGTTCTGCCTGGGCACATCCGGCGCGCTGGCGGGCCTGGCCGGGCTGTTCGAAGTGTCCGGGCCCAGCGGCCAGGTCAGCATCGATTTCAACATCGGATACGGCTTTACCGCCATAATCGTCGCCTTCCTGGGGCGCCTGCACCCGGTGGGCATCCTGCTGGCGGGGCTGCTCATGGCGCTCACCTATATCGGCGGAGAGATCGCCCAGGGCAATCTCGGCCTGCCCTCGGCCGCAATCCAGGTCTTCCAGGGTATGCTCCTGTTCTTCCTGCTCGCGCTGGACCTGCTCACCAATTTCCGCATCCGCTTTGCCGCACGGGGGACCGCCTAATGGATCTGTCAGCCATCAATCCAGTCCTTCTGGTCGCCTCGCTCATGGTCGCGGCCACGCCGCTTCTGCTGGCCGCCGTCGGGGAACTTGTCGTTGAAAAGGCCGGGGTGCTGAACCTTGGTGTCGAGGGCATGATGATCGTCGGTGCGATCTCGGGCTTTGCCATCTCGGTGGAAACCGGCTCGCCGCTTGTCGGCCTCGTTGCCGCCATGATCGGCGGCGCGGTGCTGTCGCTGCTGTTTGCCTTCCTGACCCAGGTCGCGCTGGCCAACCAGGTCGCCAGCGGCCTGGCCCTCACGCTGTTCGGCCTTGGCCTCTCGGCACTCATGGGCCAGTCCTATGTCGGCATCAAGCCGCCCGCCATGGCCCGGCTGGATATTCCGGTCCTCTCCGACCTCCCGGTGATCGGTCCCATCCTCTTCAGCCACGATCCCGTGCTCTATATCGGCATCGCGCTGACCGCCGGTGTCTGGGCGCTGCTGAAATATTCGCGCGCCGGCCTGATCCTGCGCGCCGTGGGCGAAAGCCACGATGCCGCCCACGCGCTGGGCTATAACGTGATCCGCGTGCGCGTCCTGGCCATCATGTTCGGCGGCGCCTGCGCCGGGCTGGGCGGCGCCTATATCTCGCTGATCCGCGTGCCGCAATGGACCGAAGGCATGACCGCCGGCATCGGCTGGATCGCCCTGGCGCTGGTGGTGTTTGCCAGCTGGAAACCCTGGCGCGTGCTGCTGGGTGCCTATCTTTTTGGCGGCATCAACGTACTTCAGCTCAATCTGCAAGCGGCGGGTATTGCCATTCCGGTGGAATACTTGGCAATGTCTCCGTATCTCATCACCATCCTGGTGCTGGTCATCATGTCCGCCGACAAAAGCCGGGCCCCGGCCTCGCTGGGCCGCACCTTCCACGCCTCGCAATGAGGCACAAAAGCAAAAAACTGCCAACCAACAGGGGGAAAGACCCGTTATGAAACTGACCAAACTTCTGACAACCGCCGCCGTGGCCCTGGGCCTGGCGACCACCGCCATGGCTTCGGAAAAAACCAAGGTGGGCTTTGTCTATGTCGGCCCCGTCGGCGACGGTGGCTGGACCTATGAACACGATCAGGGGCGCAAGGCCGTCGTTGCCGAATTCGGCGACGAGGTGGAAACCACCTATGTCGAAAGCGTGCCCGAAGGCGCCGATGCCGAGCGTGTGATCACCCAGATGGCCCTGCAAGGCGCCGATCTGATCTTTACCACCTCGTTTGGCTACATGGACCCCACGATCAACGTGGCCAAGAAATTCCCGGATGTGAAATTCGAACACGCCACCGGCTACAAGACGGCCGACAACGTGTCCGTCTATTCGGCCCGCTTTTACGAAGGCCGCGCGGTTCAGGGACACATCGCCGGCAGGATGACCAAATCCAACGTCATCGGCTACATCGCCTCCTTCCCGATCCCCGAAGTGATCCGCGGCATCAACTCGGCCTATATCCATGCCAAGAAGGTGAACCCGGACATCCAGTTCAAGATCATCTGGGCCTACACCTGGTTTGACCCGGCAAAAGAGGCCGACGCCGCCAAGGCGCTGATCGAACAGGGCGCTGACGTGATCCTGCAACACACCGATTCGACCGCGCCGCAGGCCGCCGCCCAGGCCGCCGGCAACGTGATCACCTTCGGCCAGGCCTCCGACATGAGCGAATACGCTCCGCTGCCGCGCGTCTCCTCGATCATCGACAACTGGGCCCCCTACTATATCGCGCGCACCAAGGCCGTGATGGACGGCACCTGGGAATCGACATCGACATGGGATGGCATCGGCGCCGGCATGGTTGGCATCGGTGAAATCTCCGACGCGGTGCCCGCCGATGTGAAAGCCGAAGCACTGGCGCTCAAGGACTCGCTGGCCTCGGGTGAATACCACGCCTTCACCGGCCCGCTGAACAAACAGGACGGCTCGCCCTGGCTGGCCGAAGGCGAAACCGCCGATGACGGCACGCTGGCGGGGATGAACTTCTACGTCGAAGGCATCGAAGCGGAAATCCCGAACTGATCCGGTTCGAAACGAACTACGAAAGGCCCGCTGCTCTGGCGGGCCTTTTTCATGCACCCTGCCGGGCCAACGATCCGCCCATCGAACGTCAGTCGCGTGACGGTCTGCGGCCATTTGTCAGCGCCGCGTATCCACGGCCGACGACCAACGTGCAACGCGCGTCTTGTTAAACGTTCCGATCCGCCGGTCTCAACCCGACGTGATACCGACGTAATACCGACGTGCTGCCGACTGGCGGTTATTGCGCCTTTTCAACGCATTAACCGTGATTCGTGCCCCCCTGCACATGTCTCGTGCAACCGTGCCGGTTTGAACCTGACAAAAGAGCGCCTAAACTCTTGCAGACAGGAGGAACCGACATGCGCAAAATCCAGGCCCAGGGTGTCCATCACATCACCCTCACCGGCGCCGACAGGCAGACATCCATCGATTTCTGGGAGGGCGTGCTGGGGATGCCCTTCATCTTTGATCAACCCAATCTCGACAACCCGCGCGAGGGCCATCTGTACTTCGATCCCGGCGACGGGCGGCTGATCACCATCTTCACCAATGAAGACCGCAAACCCGATCCGCGCCGCACGCCCACCGAGCCGGGATGCGTGCATCACATCGCCTTCAATGTCAGCCGCGCAAGCCTGCTCATGTCCTTGAAAAGACTGGATGACAGGGGGATCGGCCACACCGGGATCAAGGATCGCGGCTTCATGGATTCGGTCTATTTCAAAGACCCGCTGGGCCTGCTGATCGAACTGGCCAGCTACAAGTTCGAACCGCCCGCCGGCTGCACCCATGCCGACGTGATGATCCGCGCCCACCGCAAGCGGGTTGCGGCGGGGGATTACAACATCGCCGAGCCGCATCTGGCCGACGCGATCGAGGAACTGGTGCTGGAACGTCAGGCGTCGCTCAGCGATGACCGCAGCGCGAAACACCCCTACTGAACCGGCGCCCGGCGGGTCAGACGTGCTGTGTCAGCCCGCCATCCACGCGCCAGTTCTGCCCGGTCACGTAACTACCTTCGCCCGCAAGATAGCTTACCAGCGACGACACTTCCGCCGCGTGTCCATAACGCCCCATCGGGATGCGCGCCCTGCGGTCCTCGGTCTCGGGCAGGCTGTCGATGAAACCGGGCAAGATATTGTTCATACGCACATTTTTGCCCGCCATCTTGTCGGCGAACAGCTTGGCAAAGCTGGCCAGACCGGCGCGGAAAACCCCCGATGTCGGGAACAACGGATCGGGTTCGAAGGCGGCGAATGTCGAGATGTTGATGATGGCCCCGCCACCCTGGGCGGCCATGACCGGCGCCAGCATGCGGGCCGGGCGGATCACGTTCATCAGATAGACTTCCATCCCCTGATGCCAGTCATCGTCGCTGATCTCCAGAATGTCGCCCTTGGGTCCGTGCCCGGCCGAATTGACCAGCACATCAACACGGCCCCATGCCGCCATCGCCTTGTCCACAAGGCTTTGCAGATCGGCTTGCGCCAGGTTCGATCCGGTCACGCCCACCCCGCCCAGATCGCGGGCCAGCGCCTCGCCCTTGCCGGAGCTGGACAGGATCGCCACCTTGAACCCGTCCGCGTGCAACCGCCGCGCCGCATCCGCTCCCATACCGCTTCCGCCAGCCGTGATCATCGCTACCTTGGTCATGCCCATCTCCTTGTTTTACGGGTTCACCCTAGCCCCGGCTTTGCCGCTTGACCAATCATGCTCTCTCCATCCAGAGTGCAGGAAATCTATTGGCTCACCGATGCGCAAACCCCTTCTCAACAGCCTTCGCATGTTCGATGCCGCCGCCCGGCATCTGAATTTCACCCATGCCGCCCGCGAACTGCACCTCACCCAGGGCGCCGTGGCCCAACATGTGCGCAAGCTCGAAGCGGATCTGGGCGTGGCGCTGTTCACCCGGCAGGCCCGCGGGCTGATGCTCACCGCGCAGGGCGCGCGCTATCACCGCGAGATCACTGCCGCCCTGGGCCGGATCGACCAGGCCACACTGGCGTTGCGCCCGGCGCCAGCCACCGTCACCCTGTCGGTGCCGCCCTCGCTCGCATCAAAATGGCTGGTGCCCCGGCTGGCGGATCTTGCGCGCGCGCACCCCGAAATTCTGTTGGAATTACAGGCCAGTGAGCACCTTTCGGATTTCCGCCGCGATTCCGTCGACCTGGTGATCCGTCAGGGCAAGCCGCCCCGCTCGGGCGATCTGCAAACGCGCGCGCTTGCGCCGCTGGATCTGTGCGCCGTCGCCATCCCTGGCCTGGGCGCTCCGGCCACGGACCTGGCCCAACTGGCGCGGTTCCCCCTGATCGAAGACGGCCACCGCCACTGGACCCGGCTGTTCACCGATCATGGCCTGCCCGCGCCCCGGTCCGCGCTGGGGTTCAACCAGACCGCGCTGGCCATCGACGCCGCCCTTGCCGGGCAGGGCGTCGCGCTGACCCCGCGCCTGCTGGTTCGGGACGCGCTGAAAGACGGCACCCTGATCGCGCTCTGGCGCGCACCAAAGCGCGGCCACGGCTATTACCTGCTCTTTCCCGACACCCCGCACATGGCCCGCGACACCGTGATTTCCTGGCTGCTGGCGCAGGTCTGAGCCCCCTTTTCCCCGCCTTGAATCCGTGCCAACGTCACGCCGAATCCAACCCGGTTCAAGACCTCGACACCCGGCCACAAGGAACAGACATGGCAGATTTCATCGTCATCGGTGGTGGTATCGCGGGCACCTCGGTCGCCGCGCGCCTGTCCGCACTTGGCACGGTCACATTGCTGGAACGCGAAACCGCGCTTGGCTATCACGCTTCTGGCCGATCCGCCGCACTGTTTGAATCGCATTACGGGTTGCAAAGCACCGTCGCGCTCAGCAAGGCCAGCGCCGATTTCCACGCCACCGCCCATGGCGGATTTCTCAGCCCGCGCGGGCTGATGTTTGTTGCCGCGCCAGGTGACGCGGCGGCCTTTGCCCGCGCCTGTGACGATTTCCATGTCACGCCCATCTCCATGGATGAAGCCCGCGCCAAGTTTCCCATCCTCAACCCGGACACCGTGGGTCTGGCCGCTTTTCACGAGGCCGCCTATGACATAGACACGGACCGCCAGATCCAGACATTTGCCCGCAGCGTGCGCGAAAACGGCGGCTCGGTCCTGACCGGTCAGGACGTGACCGCGATCACCCGCACCGCCCATGGCTGGGAGGTTGCGACCCGCGATCAGACCCACAGCGCGCCCATGCTGGTCAACGCGGCCGGCGCCTGGGTGGATCAGGTTGCCACCCTTGCCGGCATCGCGCCGCTGGGCTTTACCCCGCTGCGCCGCTCCATGGCCCGCATCCCGGCCCCCGGCGGACACGATGTCAGCGGCTGGCCGATGGTGCTCGACATCCATGAAACCTGGTATTGCAAGCCCGATGCAGGCAGCCTGCTGATCTCTCCCGCCGAAGAAGAACCGATGCCCCCCTTCGATGCCTGGCCCGATGATATGGTGCTGGCCGAAGGGCTGGCGCGCTATCAGGAAAACGTCACCGAAGACGTCACGCGGCTCAAAGCCAGCTGGGCCGGGCTGCGTACCTTCTCGCCTGACCGCAATCTGGTGATCGGCCCGGCCAGCGACGACAAGGCGTTCTTCTGGTTCGCCGGACAGGGCGGGTACGGGTTTCAGACAGCACCAGCCGCCTCACAGCTGGCCGCAGACCTGATCGCGGGCCACCCACCCGAACTTGACGCGGCCACATGCGCCGCCCTGACCCCGGAAAGATTTGCCTGATGCCCCGTCGTCTCAACCTGCCTGACAGCGCCTCGGTTGCCCAACCCGGTGACAATGGCAGGCTTTTCGCCCCTTCCGCCGCGCGCAACAGCCAGGCCATCTGCGATGCGCTCTGCCAGATCGCGCCGCCGTCGGGCCGCGCGCTGGAACTGGCCAGCGGGACCGGGCAGCACGTGGTCAGCCTGGCCCGCGCCATGCCCGCCCTGTCCTGGCAACCCACCGAAATAGACGCGGCCCGGCGCACCAGCATCGATGCCCATGCGGCCGACGCGGCGCTGTCCAACATCGCCCCCGCCGTCGCGCTGGATGCCACTGCCCCGGGCTGGGGCGGTCAGCATCCCGGTCAGGATCTGATCTTTCTGTCCAACCTCCTGCATCTGGTCAGCGAAACCGAGGCCCGCTGCGTTGTGCGCGAGGCCGCGCTGGCGCTGGCCCCGGGCGGGCTTCTGGCGATCTATGGCCCCTTCATGCGCGACGATGCCCTTACCAGCGACGGCGACGCCACCTTTCACGCCAGCCTTCAGGCGCAAGACCCCGAAATCGGGTACAAAAGCGATTTCGATGTGGTGGATTGGGGGGCCGCGGCGCGGCTGGAATTTGCCGGTATGATCGAAATGCCCGCCAACAACCTGCTGATTTGCTGGCACAAACCTAGCCAGGGGCATGGCCCGCAACCTGCCGCGTAATCGCAACTGACCTGATCAAAATCAAGGATCACCCCCGGGCTTCATGGTCTGCCGGGCGCAAGGAAATTGCCCCCGGAGACCCCCATGAGCTGGACTGACAAACTTGCCGAGACACGGACCCAGTTGCAGGCACTGAACACCACCATTCCCGAAACCAACCGCGCCTTTGGCGCCCTGTGCCAGACCGTCAAGGAAACCGGCCCGCTGGACTTCAAGACCAAGGAGTTCATCGCGCTGGGCATTGCGGTGGCCATGCGGTGCGACGCCTGTATCGCGCTGCATTGCGAGGCGCTTGTCAGGGTCGGCGCCACCCGCGCAGAGGTGGGCGACGTGCTGGCCATGACCATCCAGATGGGCGGCGGACCCTCCAAGATGTATGCCGCCAAGGCACTGGATTGCTTTGCCGAGCTTTCTGCGGGCTGACAGCGCGCGCCATTGCCCCTATGGTCCACGCAAGCGCCTTCATACGTCATGACCGGAGATCACATGCACCGTTTCACCACGCCTCTCGCGGCGATTGTCCTACTGGCGGCACAGTCCGCATCCGCCGCAAGCGATTTTCCCGGAAACTGGGATCTCGACGACAATGGCGGCGTCACATGGGCCGAACTGGAACAGCTGCGCATTCGTATTTTCGAAACCTTTGACAAGAACGGCGATGGCGCGCTGGACAGCGCCGAATATACCGAATTTGACAAGGCGCGCGCTGAAACGGCCACGCAAACCGGCGCACCCCTGGCGCGGCGCGCGGTCAACGGATTTGCCCGTGACCGGTTCGATACGAACCTGGACGGCAAGGTGACACGCGACGAATTCGAAACCGGGCTGCGCAAGTGGTTCACCGCGCTGGACAAAAATGGCGACGGCATTCTGGCACCGGGCGACTACTGACAACGGAATGGGCCAGACACCCGGTCCCGACAACGCCCGGTCCGCCGGGCGCTGAGCGGGCGCGCTCAGCCCGAAGGGCGCTGCGCCAGCCCCCGCGCCAGCACAAAAAACGCGCCCAGCACCAACAGCGGCAGGATCACGATCCGAAAAACAAAGACCGACAGGATCGCGATATAGCTGCCGATCAGATCATCCGCGCGCGCAAACACTTCGCCCATCAGCGTCTGATACCGCTCTGCGTCCCCCGCCAGCCCGGCCATGGCGGCAAACCACCCCTCCTGCCCGGTGCTCACCTCGGCCTGATCGGCAACGCTGGCGGTGATCTCGCGCACAATGGCATCATGTTTGGCCCAGACGCCCGCTGTCATCCGATCCGCCACCAGCGACGCCGCAACGAATGCCAGCGGCACCGCCAGCGCCAGAAACGCGCCATACCAGCCCAGCCGCCGGGTCAGCGCCGCCGCCACAGGCCCGCCACCCAGCCGCCGCCCGGCCACCCAGGCCAGCGCCGCCAGCGCAATCAGCGCGCTGCCCGTGGCGCTGACCGGCCCCATCGCCACCGCGAGAATCCCGGTGACAACCATCACCGAAAACACCAGGTCCGAAATGCGCTCGATCGTGTCGTCAATCGGCTCCAGCGCCTTGAGCGGCTGCACCGATCCCGAAACCACCAGCGATCCGCCCACCTCGACCTCTTGCGCCGTCGACAACACCGCGTTCACCCCGCGCAGCGAGACATACAGAACCGCGCTTGCCGCCGCGACCTCTTCGGCATAGGCCCGCGCGGCCCGTACCACCGGGTTGCGATCGAAAAAGGCCATGGCGACCAATGCCGCCACGGCCAAAACCAGAATCACAGTCAATGGTGCGCGGCGCATCAGCCGTCCTTGCGAATGGTCTCGTTCCCCGGATCATAGGGGCTGTCACAGGTGACAGTAGCATCCCACAGCTTGTCCTGCATCTTTACCTTCAGCCTTGTGCCTTCCACCGCCAGATCCGGCGAAACATAGCCCATGCCGATGGACTTGCCGAAATGCACCGAATACCCGCCCGAGGTCAGCCGCCCCACGCGGGTGCCGTCCTCGGCATAAAGCGCCTCGCGGCCCCAGGGATCGGCATCTTCGGGCCCGTCGATCAGAAGGGTACAGCATTTTGAGCGCACGCCCCTGGCCTGCATCTCGTCCTTGCCGTGAAACTCTTTTGACAGATCGATAAAGCGCGGCAGATCGGCCTCCGCCGGGGTAGCGTCCCGGCCCAGTTCATTGCCAAAGGCGCGATAGGATTTCTCTTGCCGCAGCCAGTTCTGCGCCCTTGCGCCGACAAGCTTCATCCCATGCGGTTCACCCGCCGCCAGAAGCAGATCCCAAAGGTAATTCTGCATCTCGATCGGATGATGCAATTCCCAGCCCAATTCGCCGGTATAGGCCACGCGGATCGCATTGACCGGGCACATGCCCAGCTCGATCCGGCGCGCGCTCAGCCAGGGGAACCGCTTGTTGGACAGCGCCGTGTCGGGATCGCCGTCCTTGATCACCGCCTTCAGCACATCGCGCGATTTCGGCCCGGCAATCGCGAACACACCCCATTGTGTGGTGACATCCTGAATCTCGATATAGCCGAACGCCTCCATCTTGTCCTCGGCGGCCTTGCGCAGATAATCGGCATCGTATTCCGTCCACGCCCCGGCCGAGACAAGATAATAGCTGTCCTCGCCATTGCGCACGATGGTGTATTCCGTGCGCGTCGTGCCATGCGCGGTCAGCGCGTAGGTCAGATTTATCCGCCCCACCCTGGGCAGCTTGTTACAGGTGAACCAGTCAAGGAACGCCGTCGCCCCCGGCCCCTTCACAACATGTTTGGTAAAGGCGGTGGCGTCGATCAGGCCCACACCGCTGCGGACGGCTTCGGCCTCGGCCCTGGCATATTGCCACCACGCGCCGCGCCGGAACGACCGCGCCTCACGGTCAAAGCTTTCCGGCGCATCCAGCGGCCCATAATAGTTCGGGCGCTCCCAGCCATTCACCCAGCCAAACTGCGCACCCAGCGCCTTTTGCCGATCATAGGCCGGTGCGGTGCGCAACGGTCGGCAGGCTTCGCGCTCTTCATCCGGGTGATGCAGCACATAGACGTGGTTATAGCATTCCTCGTTCTTGCGCGCGGCGAACTCGGTGGTCATCCAGTTCTGGCTGTAGCGCTTGGGGTCAAGCGAGGCCATGTCGATCTCGGCTTCGCCATCCACCATCATCTGCGCAAGGTAATAGCCGGTGCCGCCCGCGGCCGTGATGCCGAACGAGAATCCCTCGGCCAGCCACATGTTGCGCAGCCCCGGCGCCGGGCCAACCAGCGGATTGCCATCCGGC
The DNA here is from genome assembly GCF_016019955.1 of Thiosulfatihalobacter marinus. Taxonomy (GTDB): domain Bacteria; phylum Pseudomonadota; class Alphaproteobacteria; order Rhodobacterales; family Rhodobacteraceae; genus Shimia; species Shimia marinus_A. The sequence continues at coordinate 105,443 of NZ_JAECRZ010000011.1, read as the reverse complement.
GTATAGCAGATCGGGCCGTTGAAATCGTCCTTCAGCCCCGAATCCGCGCAGGACGGCACGCGCTCCGTCATGGCCATGTATTGTTCGGCGATCCGGTCCAGATCAAGCGGGAACAGATCGGCGCGGAAACTGTCGGGCACGCCATGCTCGAACCGCGCAGGCGCGCCATTCTCGTAGATGCCCAGAATCCAGCCGCCCCGCTCTTCGCGGGCATAGGATTGCGCGTCGGCATCGCGCACCACCGGATGCTCGGCATTGCCGGCGTCACGCCATTTGACCAGTTCGGGATCCTTGTCCATCACGATGAACGTATGTTCCACCGGGATCGCGGGCATCTTGATGCCCAGCATCTTGGCGGTGCGCTGTGCATGGTTGCCCGAAGCGGTGACAACATGCTCGGCGGTGATCACGACCTGCTCGTCGCTTTCAACAAGGTTGCCGCCCTTCTCGACCATCCTGGTGCAGGTCACTTCCCAATGCGTCCCGGTCCAGTGAAAGCCATCCGCCTGCCATTTGCGCTCGATCGTCACACCCCGCTGACGCGCACCCTTGGCCATCGCCTGGGTCACATCCGCCGGATTGATATAGCCGTCCTCGGTGTGATAGATCGCGCCCTTCAGATCGTCGGTGCGGATCAGCGGCCAGCGTTCCCTGATCTGATCCGGGGTCAGCCATTCGTATTTCACGCCACAGGTCTCGGCGGTCGCGGCATACAGCATGTATTCGTCCATGCGGTCCTGCGTCTGCGCCATGCGAAGGTTGCCGACCACGGCGAACCCGGCATTCAACCCGGTTTCCTCTTCCAGAGTCTTGTAAAAATCCACCGAATACTGGTGAATATGAGTGGTCGCATAGGACATGTTGAACAGCGGCAACAGCCCGGCCGCGTGCCAGGTGGATCCGGACGTCAACTCGTCCCGCTCGATCAGCATCACATCGTCCCAGCCCGCCTTGGCCAGGTGATAGGCGATCGACGTGCCAACGGCGCCACCGCCGACAACCAGTGCTTTGACATTCGTTTTCATGGTGCGCACGACTCCCTCGAGCAACAAACTTCCTTGCGCGCAACCTTACCCGATTACATGCATTTCTCACGGTCCAGCCGACGCAAAATCGCGCGAAACCGACGCGCGTCACACCACGTCGCGGCAAAAGCCCTTGCTGCATCGCAGCAACGTCGTTAAACCCCGTCCCCACTCTGGGAGGAGACCCGCGCGCATGAACACAAGCCGCACCATTGCCGACTGCCGTGGCGCAGTTGCGACATTCCGCAAGGCGGGCGAAACCGTGGCCATGGTGCCCACCATGGGCTTTCTGCATGACGGGCACATGTCTTTGGTCGCGCTGGCAAAATCCCACGCTGACCGGGTGGTGGTGTCGATCTTTGTCAATCCCGCCCAGTTTGGCGAGGCCGCCGATCTTGATGCCTACCCCCGTGACGAGGCGCGCGACCTCGGGATGCTCTCTGCCGCCGGGGTGGATCATGTGTTCCTGCCCGAAACGGCCACGATGTACCCGCCGGGCGATGAAACCATCGTCGAAACCACCCGTCTGGCCAATATCCTGCACGGTCAGGTGCGTCCGGGCCATTTCCGGGGCGTCACCACCGTGGTCGCCCGCCTGTTCAATATCGTGCAGCCCGATATCGCCTGTTTCGGGGAAAAGGATTACCAGCAATTGCAGGTGATCAAACGCATGGTGGCCGACCTGCACATGCCTGTTCGGATCTTCGGCGGCCCCACCGTGCGCGAGCCTGACGGGCTGGCCATGTCGTCGCGCAACGTGCGCCTTGCGCCCGCGGATCGCCGCGCCGCGCCGGTCCTGTCGCGTGCGCTCGACGCCGCCGCTGACGCCACCCGCGCCGGTATTTCGGTTCCGGCGCTGCGCGATCTGATCACCGCCATGATCGCTGCCGAGCCGCGCGCCACGCTTCAGGGTCTGGATATTGTCGCCGCCGAAACACTGCACCCGATCACCGGGCCGCTTGACGGCCCCACCGCCATCATGCTCTCCGTCGCATTCGGAGACATTCTGTTGATAGACCAAAGGGTTGTCACACCATGAGCACGCAAACCCCCATCCGCCGCACCACCGTCCCCCAGATCGCCGCACGCAAGGGCGGCGACCCGATCGTGTCACTGACCTCCTATCACGCGCACACCGCCGCCATCGTCGACAAATACGCCGATTTCATCCTTGTCGGGGACAGCCTCGGCATGGTGATGCACGGTATGGACAGCACGCTGGGCGTGTCGCTGGATCTGATGATCATGCATGGCAAGGCGGTGATGCGCGGCACACAGCGCGCCTTGGTGGTGGTCGACATGCCCTTCGGCAGCTACGAGGAAAGCCCCGCCATCGCCTTCCGCAATGCCGCGCGTATCATGAAGGAAACCGGCTGTGGCGCGGTCAAGCTCGAAGGCGGCGCGCGCATGGCGGACACCATCCGCTTCCTGACCGAACGCGGCATCCCGGTCATGGCCCATATCGGCCTCACGCCGCAATCCAGCAACGTGATGGGCGGCTTCAAGACCCAGGGGCGCGACGAAGACGACTGGCCCCTGCACGAGGCCGATGCCAAGGCCGTCACCCAGGCAGGTGCCTTTGCCATCGTGCTGGAAGGCATGGTTGAACCGCTTGCCGCGCTTATCACCAAACAGGTCGCCATCCCCACCATCGGGATCGGGGCCTCTGCCGAATGCGACGGTCAGATCCTGGTACTCGAAGACATGCTGGGCCTGAACGCATGGACCCCGAAATTCGTCAAGGTCTATGGCGATCTGGGCCCCGCCATCGATCGCGCCGTCAGCCAATATGCGCAAGAGGTCAAAGACCGCAGCTTTCCCGGCGAGGACGAAGTGTATCGCTGAAAGGAACCGGGCAGTCCGCGCCCCTCACAGATGATAGGTCAGCCCGCTTCGGATCAGCATCCGCAATGGCGCCACCGGCAGGGCGCCTTCTTCGGGTAACAGCACCGCCCGGTTTCCGTCCAGCCTGAAAGCACCGGGAAACAAGGCATCGAAATCCGATATGATGCTGGTCTGGCAATGGGCAAAAATCGCGGCCCCGCCGCCTTTGGGCACCCCAAGGCGCAATGTCGAACCGCTTTTCGTGTCCGGCGTCAGATAGGCGGGCTGCCCCCATTTCAGCGTTTCCGCGATCCGCCCCACTCGGTCGGTTTGCGCCGCCACCTCAAAGATCAGCCGCCGCACCTGCATCAACCGGTCCCGCGCGCCCGGCGGGAAAGCGTCAAAGGCCGCGGCCACGCCCGGGTGTTCGAATGCGGGCGCGCCTTGGGTCACTTTGCAAACCACCCGTCGCCGATCATCTTGGCAAACATCTCTTCCAGACTGTCCTGCAAAGGACGATAGCTCATCCCCAGCGCCGTGCGGCTTTTGGAATTGTCCGCCCGCCACGGCACATTCACATTCCGGCTCACATATTTGCGGTCTATCCCCTGCGACGGCCCCACCAGCCAGACCAGCCATTTTGGCAATGCCCGTTTGGGCAGGGGATAGTCCTCCCCGAATTTGGGCCGCAGCAACAGCCCCATCTCCAGAAAGTCGGTTTCGCTGCCCGACACGATATGCCGCCCCTCGGCATCCGGCAGATAGGCGGCGGCCAGATGTGCCTGCGCCAGATCGCGCACGTCCACCGCGCCAAAACTCATACGGGGCGCCCCCATCTTCATCGATCCGTCGCCCAGCATCCGCAACAGCGAAAAGCTCTCCGAGGTCGGCTTGTCCTGCAAGGACGGCCCCACCACCAGCGACGGATTCACCACCACCAGCTTCCAGCGATCCTGTGCGCCCGCCATCTCCCAGGCGGCCTTTTCGGCCAGCGTCTTGGACAGCGAATAGGGCTGATACGCCATGGTCGCGGTCGTGTTCCACACATCTTCGGTGATCTTCTGGCCCGGCGCGTCCACCGTGTCCCGGGCATCCGTGTAGATCGCGGCACAGGAGCTGGTCAGCACCACGCGGGTCACGCTGTCCTGCCGGTTGGCCTCGTCCAGGATATTGCGCGTGCCGTTCACCGCCGGGTCGATCAGTTCCTTTTGCGGATCGTCGACATTCACCGTAAAGGGCGAGGCGGTGTGGAACACCACGCCACAGCCCGCCATGGCCTCGCCATACGATCCCGGCTCCAGCAGATCCGCCCGGAAGAACCGGATCGTGCCCGGGCATTGCTCGGCGATGTCAACAAGATGCGCGATCTTTGCGGTATTGTCCGGGTCCCGCACCGGCGCGTGCACCGTTGCACCGGCCTCAAGCAGCCGTTTGACAACCCACCCGGCGACATAGCCGGTCGCCCCCGTCACCAGAACCGGCTGCGCCGTATCCACCTTGATTTCCTTACCGTCCATCGGGCACCCTTTTTTCCTGTGTCATGCGCATAGCTTTCCAGATGGGGGCGCGCACGCGCATTCGCAATGCAACGGACACCGAATCCCTTACAAACCGCCGCCATCCATTGCCCGTCAGATGATCTTGCCCGGGTTCATGATATTGTCCGGGTCGATCGCGCGCTTGATGGCCGCCATCACATCCACCGCCGCGCCCAGTTCACGCACCAGATAGGGCTTCTTGCCCTGCCCGATCCCGTGTTCGCCGGTGCAGGTGCCCTCCATGGAAATCGCCAGATCGTTCAGCCACGAAACAAAGGATTCCGCCCGTGCCACCTCGTCTTCATCCGCCATGTCGATCAGCGGCAGCATGTGGAAATTCCCGTCCCCCACATGGCCCACCAGAGGCGACAACAGGCCCAGCTCGGCCGCCTTGTCCTGCGCGGCCGTCACGCATTCGGCCAGCCGTGATATCGGCACACAGACATCGGTGGAAATCCCCTTGGCGCCGGGCCGCAGCGCCATCGACGCCCAATACATATCGTGTCGCGCCTGCCACAGCCTGGTGCGCTCCTCGGCCCGCGTCGTCCATTCGAACCCGCTGCCACCAAACTCCTCGGCAATGTCGCCGAACATCTCGGCCTGCTCGGCCACGGCGCTTTGCGATCCGTGAAACTCCAGCAACAACAGCGGCGTTTCCGGCAGGTCCAGCCCGGAATAAGCATTGGCCGCGCCCACGCTTTTGGCATCCAGCAATTCGATCCGCGCCACCGGAATGCCGTACTGGATCGTGGCCATCACCGCCTGACAGGCCGCATCCACCGTTTCGAACGAACACCGCGCCGAAGACATCGCCTCGGGAATACCCTGAAGCCGCAGCGTGATCTGGGTAATGATGCCCAGCGTGCCTTCGGACCCGATCATCAGCCGCGTCAGATCATACCCGGCGCTGGATTTCCTGGCCCGGCTGGCGGTGGTGATCACCTCGCCCGAGGGCAGAACCACCTCCAGCGCCAGCACATTGTCCTTCATCGTGCCATAGCGCACCGCATTCGTGCCGCTGGCCCGGGTCGAGGCCATCCCGCCCAGCGACGCATTCGCCCCGGGATCGATCGGAAAAAACAGCCCCCTGTCGCGCAGATAGGTGTTCAGCTGCTCGCGCGTGACCCCCGGCTGCACCACACAATCCAGGTCTTCGCCATTCACGGCCAGGATCTCGTTCATCTCGCTCAGATCGATGCACACCCCGCCCGCCGGCGCATTCACATGCCCCTCCAGCGACGTGCCCGTGCCATAGGCGATCACCGGCACCTTGTGGTCGGCGCAAACCTTGACGATCTCGGCCACTTGCGCGGTGGAACGGGCAAACACCACTGCATCCGGCGCCTGTGTCCTGATCCATGTGGTCGTATGCCCGTGCTGTTCGCGTACCGACTGCCCGGTCTGGAACTTTTCCCCGAAACGCTGCTTCAGAATGCCCAGCGCGGCGGCAATTCCCGCCTCGTTGCGCGGCAGATCGGTCGCCTGGCCCATGCTCGTTCTCCCCTTGAATGGCGTCCTCCGTTGAACACCGCTTATTCGCCAAAGGCAATGCCCTCGCGGCGCGGATCGGCCCCGCCGCGCAACATCCGGCCCACCGAAATCGCGTGCAACCCGGAATTCAGCTCGCGTTGATTGACAACAAACCCCATCGCCTCCAGCGCCCCGGTCAGACGATCCTCCTCGGCGTCGAACGGCCCGAACCGGTTGACCAGATGCGGCAGCGCCACCGCCTGCTGCACATCCATGCCCCAATCCAGATAGGCAATGATGGTCTTGGCCACATAGCCGATGATCCGGCTGCCGCCCGGCGAGCCCACCACCAGCACGGGCCGCCCGTCCTTCATCACGATGGTGGGCGCCATCGAAGAGCGCGGCCGCTTGCCCGGTTCCACCCGGTTGGCCACCGGCACCCCGTCCCGATGCGACCGGAACGAAAAATCCGTCAACTCGTTATTCAACAAAAAGCCGCGCACCATCACCCGGCTGCCGAAACCGTTTTCAATGGTGGTTGTCATGCTCAGCGCGTTGCCATACCGATCCACGATCGAAATATGCGAGGTTGACGGGCGCTCGATCGCGTCGTCATCGGCCCAGTTCAGCGCATGATCGAACTCGGGCGCGCCCGGCGTCACATCTTCCAGCGCGCGCTCGCCGCGCATCAGGTCTGACCGCTTTGCCAGATATTCCGTGGCCAGCAAACCCTTGGTCGGGACCGGCACAAAATCGCTGTCGGCCATGTAGCGGCCCCGATCCGCAAAGGCGAGCCGCGACGCCTCGCCGATCAGCCGCCAGCTTTCGGCATTGTCCGGCCCCAGGGCCGCCAGATCGAACGGCGCCACCAGCCCCAGGATCTGCCCCACCGTCAGCCCGCCGGAAGACGGCGGTCCCATGCCGCACACATCGTATTCGCGATAATCGGCACAGACCGCCGGGCGCTCCCTGACCCGGTAAAGCGCCAGATCGATGCCCCGCAACAGCCCCGGATTGCGCGCATTGCGCACCGCCCCGACAATATCCACCGCAATGTCTCCGGTATAAAAGGGCGCCGCCCCCTGCGCCGCCAGGATGCGCAGGGACCGCGCATAAGGTCGATTGACCAGCATTTGCCCGGCCTGCAACGGCACGCCCCCCGGCAGGAAATACGCCGCCGTGCGTGGGTTCAACGCCAGCCGCTCGGCATCGCCCGCAACAGATGCCGCCATCCGGGGCGATACGGCAAATCCGCCCTGGGCCAGCGCAATGGCCTTGTCAAACAGGCCTGACCAAACGCTGCGCCCCCAGCGCCGATGCGCCTCCTGCATCAGCATCGGCGTCCCCGGCACGCCCACGCTGCGCCCGCCGATCACGGCGTCAAAGAATTTCAGCGGCTGGCCGTCCGCGTCCTGAAACAGGCGCGGGCCAGCGGCCAGCGGCGCGGTTTCCCGCCCGTCCAGCGTGGTCAGCCGCCCGGTACCGGCGTCGAAATAAACAAGGAACGCGCCGCCACCCAGGCCCGAGCTTTGCGGCTCGACCAACCCCAGCACCGCCTGCACCGACACCATGGCATCCGCCGCCGTCCCGCCCCGGCGCAGCACCTCGGCCCCGGCCTCCACCGCCAGCGGATGCGCCGCCGCGATCATCCACTCGGGCGCTTCCACCGGCCTGCCGTCCGCCTTGGCCCGCAGGGCCGGCCGCAGCGTGTCGGGCACGATGGTTCCCAGCCGTGTCGCCGCCTCCGGCGCCACCCCATCCGCGGCCTCTTGCGCCACCGCCCCGTGGACCAGCCCAAGCGCCAGTGCCCCGGCCACTATCCAGCGTGTCATGCGAATCCCTCCCGGCCCGTGAACTACGCGCCAAGCTTAGGTCAGCCCGCCGGATTTCCAAAATCCGGCAACGGGTAATCGGCCAGAAGATGATGCACGGCACGATCCGGCATCAGCACCGATTCATACAGCCCGAAGCTGTGGGCCTTGTACGGCCCCATCGCCACATCCGCCCCCAATCCCAACAGCTTTCGCAGCCGCGCCCCGTCACCCGCCCCCTGACCGGCGCGAAACCGCGCGATGGTGACATGCGGGCGAAACCGCCGCCGCTCCAATGATATCCCGGCCACCCGCGCCGCATTGCGCACCCTGTCGTGCAGGGCCATCAGCGCCGGATCGGGATCGGCACGCAGGCACAACACCTTGGGCACGGCGCCGCCCATCACGTCCAACCCCTTCAAATGCAACGGAAACGACGCGGCGGTCATGCTCGCCAGGGCTTCGTGAAAATCCTCCAGGACGGATTGCGGCTGATCCCCCAGGAAGGCCAACGTCAGGTGCAGGTTGTTTTCCGGCACCGGCCGCCCCGCGGGCATCCGCGCCTGCAACGCCGCGATCGCCTCCACCAGCGGCGCGGGCAGCGATACGGCCACGAAAGCACGCATTCCCCCGCCCCGCGCGGTACCTACAACATCGCCGGAACCACCAGATCGGGCGGGCGGTGGCCGTCGTCAAATGTCTTGATGTTGATGATCACCTTCTCGCCCATCTCGGTACGGCCCTCCAGAGTGGCCGAGCTGATATGCGGCAACAGCACCACGTTCGCCAAACCGCGCAGATCGGGATGTATCTCCGCCCCGTGCTCATACACGTCCAGCCCCGCCCCGGCGATATCCCCGGCTTTCAGCATCCGCACCATGGCGTTTTCGTCGATCACTTCGCCGCGCGACGTGTTCACGATCACCGCACCGGGTTTGAGCAGCTTCAACCGCCGCGCGTTCAACAGATGAAAGGTGGAAGGCGTGTGCGGGCAATTGACCGAAATCACGTCCATCCGTGCCAGCATCTGGTCCAGGCTTTCCCAATAGGTTGCCTCGTATTGCTCTTCGATCTCGGGGCGCAGGCGGCGGCGGTTGTGGTAATGGATCTGCATTCCAAAGGCACGCGCGCGCCGGGCCACGGCCGTTCCGATCCGGCCCATGCCCAGAATGCCCAGCCGCTTGCCACTTACCCGGTGGCCCAGAAATGCCGTCGGCGCCCAGCCGTCCCATTTGCCACTCTGCATCCGTTGCAGCCCCTCCGGGATTCGCCGCGTCACCCCCAGGATCAGCGCCAAAGCCATGTCTGCCGTGTCATCGGCCGACACACCCGGCGTATTCGAAACCAGAACACCGCGTTCGCGTGCCGTGGCGACATCGATATGATCCACCCCCGCGCCGTAATTGGCGATCAGCTTCAGCCGCTCCCCGGCCTGCGCGATCAGCGACCGGTCGATCTTGTCCGAAAGGGTTGGCACCAGAACATCGGCCTCCTTGACCGCCGCCACCAGCTCTTCGCGCGACATCGGTGTGTCGTCGTCCCGCAACGTCACGTCAAAGAGTTCCGACAGCCGGGTTTCCACGGCTTCGGGCAAGCGTCGCGAAACGACAACACTCAGACGTTGCTTTGGCATTCAGGGCCTCCCAGTGCTTTGCAATTCGGCGCGTTGATGCCACAGTGCCCGAGACACTGACGGGGCACAAGAACCCCGCGGGACGATTGGGCAGAAAATCAGGCAAGATGTTCGCTATGAGGAGAAAATCGCTTCTGGGCAAGGCCATTGCGCTGATGCTGGTGATTGCGACACCCGCTTTCGCGGATCCAGAGCAGGAGTCGTCATCAAAAGAACGCGGGTCGGTGACAAACCTGCCTGTACCGCGCTACGTTTCACTCAAGGCCAGCAAGGCCAACGTGCGCCGCGGCCCATCGCTGACCCACCGCATCGACTGGGTGTTCACCCGCAAGGGGATGCCCTTGGAAATCACCGCCGAATTCAGCAACTGGCGGCGGGTTAGGGATATCGACGGCTTTGGCGGCTGGGTGCATTATTCACTGCTGTCAGGCGCGCGCACGGTCATCGTCGGCAAGGACATGATGCCGCTCAACATGCGCCCCGACACCAATACCCCAACCGTGGCACAGCTTGAACTGGGGGTCATTGCGCGCCTGGGCGAATGCGGCCCGGATTGGTGCCGCCTCAACGCCGCCGGTTACAAGGGATGGGCGCAAAAGGCCGATATCTGGGGCGTCGACCCGGAAGAAATCCGCGACTGACCCAGCCCGGAGCAGGCTTGGGTCAACCCGCCTCCCCGGTCACTGCGCGCTCTGCGCTGCCGCACGGATGGCGCGAATGTTCTGCCCGTACACCTCGGGCTTGCCCACGCTGCCGCCCTTGAACACCGCCGATCCCGCAACCAGCACATCCGCCCCGGCCTCGGCCACCAGCGGCGCGGTCTCGGTCGTCACACCGCCGTCAATCTGAATGTGAATCTCACGGTCTCCGATCATCCGGCGCAGGCGGCGGGTCTTGTCCACGCCGGAATGAATGAATTTCTGCCCGCCAAAACCGGGGTTCACCGTCATGATCAGCACCATGTCCACCAGGTCCAGTACATGTTCAATGCTCTCCAGCGGCGTGCCCGGGTTCAGCGACACACCCGCCTTGACGCCCTGCGCCCTGATCGCCTGCAAGGTGCGGTGGATATGCGGCCCCGCCTCGACATGGGCGGTGATCATGTCGGCGCCGGCCTCGGCATAGGCCTCGATATACGGGTCCACCGGAGCAATCATCAGATGCACATCCATGAAGGTTTTCACATGCGGGCGAAATGCCTTCACCGCAGGCGGACCGAATGTCAGATTCGGTACAAAATGGCCGTCCATGACATCCACATGCACCCAGTCCGCGCCCTGATCCTCGATGGCGCGAATCTCGGCGCCGAAATTTGCAAAATCGGCGGACAGGATCGACGGGGCGATCTTGACGGAGCGATCAAAGGACATGGCAGTCTCCTTTCGGCGGGGCGTCGGAATTCCTTTGAATTCCGGTCCGTTTTCCGCCTCGGAAAACGGGGTCGCGTGATCATGGAACCGCCCGCGCCACGGCGCGATTCGGCTTGGCCGGAAAATGCGCGCGCCCCGGGCAAAGTGCAATCGGAATTGCCGAACGGTCCGCGCTTCTCGGTTTGCCCATTTTTTCACCACTCCCGGCAATGATGCCCAAATTATGAACCCGCCCTCCAGAATCAGCCCAAAAATGCGGCACCCACCCTTCGGCGCTGTCCACGGGACTGCCAGTCTCTGCGCAACCCAAGGAGACTTCGCATTCCCGCTCTTGCTGAAATACCAGTGGTGCCCCAGGACGCCCCGGCACAACCCCGCGCCATCGGCACCGCGCTGATCCGCACCAAGCGGCGCGGCGCGCGTACCGTGCTCGACGATTTTCGCCTCTCCGGCTCCTGCCGCGTACTGTTTCCCCGCCGGGATGCGCCGGGCTGCGAGGCCGTTCTTCTCAATACGTCCGGTGGTGTCACCGGGGGCGACCGTTTTGACGTTGCCGCCATTGCCGGGCCCGACACCGCGCTCACGCTCACCACACAGGCCGCCGAGCGCGCCTATCGCAGCAACGACGCGCTTCCCGGCCGCATCCGTACCCGGCTGAGCCTCCAGGACGGCGCGCGGCTTGACTGGCTGCCGCAGGAAACCATCCTCTATCAGGGGGCCGCGCTGGATCGCGCCTTGCGGATCGACATGCAGGGCACATCCCGGCTTCTGCTGGTCGAACCGATGATCTTTGGCCGCACCGCCATGGGCGAAACCGTCACCAGCGCCCGATTGACGGACCGGATTTCGATCCGCCGCGACGGCCGCCTCCTGTTGGAGGATCGCATCCGCCTGACCGGCAACATCCAGGCCCAGCTGAACCGCCCCGGACTGGCGGGCGGCGCGCGCGCCATGGCGGCGCTGGTATATGCAGGCCCCGACGCCGACACAAAACTTGCCCCCCTGCGCGCGCTTCTGCCCGATACCTGCGGCGCCAGCCTGATCCGCGACGGCCTGCTCTTTGCCCGGCTGCTGGGCGAGGACGGCCACGCGCTGCGCCAGATACTTCTCCCCGCCCTGCGTGCCCTGCGCGGCGCCGATCTTCCCCGTACATGGATGCTCTGACATGCAACTGACCCCCCGAGAAAAGGACAAGCTCCTGATCGCCATGGCCGCCCAGGTGGCCCGCAAGCGCCTCGCGCGCGGTGTGCGGCTGAACCACCCCGAGGCGATTGCGCTCATAACCGATGCCGTTGTCGAAGGCGCGCGCGATGGTCGCTCTGTCGCGGACCTGATGCAGGCAGGCGCACAGGTGATCACCCGCGATCAATGCATGGATGGCATCGCCGAGATGATCCACGAAGTACAGGTCGAAGCCACCTTTCCCGACGGGACCAAACTTGTCACCGTCCACGACCCGATCCGCTAAACCCCGACCCGGGCTTCTGCCCGAGCATCTTGAAGGAGACCCACATGACCCGTTTGCTTGCCCCCGCCCTTGCCATTCTCGCGTCCCCGGCATTTGCCGATGTCGGTCCGCATCTGCACCCCCACGGGTCCGAGACCCTCTGGTTGTTCCTGATCGTGGGGACGGCCGCGGTGGCCGGTCTTGTCGGCTATTTCTGGGGTCGGCGATGATCCCTGGAGAGCTGTTCCCGGCCCAAGGCACGCTGGAACTCAACGCCGGGGCCAGCGTAACGATGCTGATGGTCGCCAATACCGGCGACCGCCCGGTACAGGTGGGCAGCCATTACCACTTTGCCGAAACCAACCCGGCGCTGGATTTCGACCGCACCGCCGCCCGCGGAATGCGCCTCGACATCGCCGCCGGCACCGCCGTGCGCTTCGAACCGGGCCAGCGCCGCGAAGTGGCGCTGATCCCGTTTTCGGGCGCGCGCCGGGTATACGGTTTCAATCAACAGGTCATGGGCGAACTTTGACCGCCACGCCCACATACAATAACGCGCTCCCGGCCCGAGGCTGGCGGTGTTTTCACCCCCGCCCGGCCGGGCGGGTCAGGGGCGAACCGGGTCGCCGCGTGGCGCCGTGGTCGCACCAATCCGGCGTGGTTCGCCATGAATGCAACAGCGCAATCGGCGCCAACGGAATCCCTCAAGCTCAGACTGATGCGGGTCATGTGTTCCCGCTTGTGCTCAACACAGCCGCCTTCTCCAAACATCTCAAACGATTCTCGGTGGTTTATGTTTCCGGTCCCTCGGAACCGGCCCGGGCCGCCGCAATCGCTTCCACAGGATAAACCCAGACATGCCCGCCACCATCTCCCGCTCCGACTATGCCGCCATGTTCGGCCCCACCACCGGCGACAGGCTGCGGCTGGCCGATACCGATCTGATCATCGAGGTTGAACGCGACCTGACCGGGCCAAACGGCGAAGAGGTAAAGTTCGGCGGTGGCAAGGTGATCCGCGACGGCATGGGGCAGGCCCAGACCACCCGCGCCGACGGCGCCGTGGACACGGTCATCACCAATGCGCTGATCCTGGACCATTCCGGCATCTACAAGGCCGATGTGGGGCTTCGGGACGGGCGCATCGCCCGGATCGGCAAGGCCGGCAACCCCGACACCCAACCCAATGTCGACATCATCGTCGGCCCCGGCACCGAGGTCATCGCGGGCGAAGGCAAGATCCTCACCGCGGGCGGTTTTGACAGCCATATCCATTTCATCTGCCCGCAACAGATCGAAGACGCGCTGCATTCCGGCCTTACCACAATGCTGGGCGGCGGCACCGGCCCGGCGCATGGCACGCTGGCCACCACCTGCACGCCCGGCCCCTGGCACATGGGCCGCATGTTGCAGACCGCCGATGCCTTTGCGATGAACCTCGCCTTCGCGGGCAAGGGCAACGCCTCGCTGCCCGCCGCGCTGGAGGAACAGGTCCGGGGCGGCGCCTGTTCGCTGAAGCTGCATGAAGACTGGGGCACCACCCCCGCCGCCATCGATTGCTGCCTTTCGGTGGCCGACGCGATGGACGTGCAGGTGATGATCCACACCGACACGCTCAACGAATCCGGCTTTGTCGAACACACCGTTGCCGCCATGAAAGGCCGCACCATCCATGCCTTTCATACCGAAGGCGCGGGCGGCGGCCACGCGCCCGACATCATCAGGATATGTGGCGCGGAACACGTGCTGCCGTCCTCCACCAACCCCACGCGCCCCTTCACCGTGAACACCGTCGACGAACACCTGGACATGCTCATGGTCTGTCACCACCTTGACAAGTCGATCCCCGAGGATGTCGCCTTTGCCGAAAGCCGCATCCGCCGCGAAACCATCGCCGCCGAAGACATCCTGCACGACATGGGCGCGTTCAGCATCATCGCGTCGGACAGCCAGGCCATGGGCCGCGTCGGCGAGGTGCTGATCCGCACCTGGCAAACCGCCGACAAGATGAAGAAACAACGCGGACGCCTGCCCGAGGAAACCGGCGCCAACGACAATTTCCGCGTGCGCCGCTATATCGCGAAATACACGATCAACCCCGCCATTGCCCACGGTCTGAGCCACGAGATCGGCAGCATCGAGGAAGGCAAACGCGCCGATCTGGTACTGTGGAGCCCGGCATTCTTCGGGGTCAAACCCGAAATGGTTCTTCTGGGCGGCACTATCGCCTGTGCCCAGATGGGCGATCCCAACGCCTCCATTCCCACGCCCCAGCCGGTCTATTCCCGCCCCATGTTCGGGGCCTATGGCCGGTCGGTGGAAAACTCTGCCGTCACCTTCGTATCCCAGGCCGCACAGGACGACGGCATCGCCGCCGCGCTTGGCCTGGCCAAGAAAACCGTCCCGGTCAGGAACACCCGCACCATCGGCAAATCCGCCCTCAAACTCAACGATGCCACGCCAGAGATCGAGGTAAACCCCGAAACCTACGAGGTGCGCGCCAATGGCGAACTGCTGACCTGTCAACCCGCCAAGGTGCTGCCCATGGCGCAGCGCTATTTCATGTTCTGAGCCAAAGCCTTGCACGCAACACAAACCGGACATACCAAAATGGCCCTACATATGTTAATCAAAATGGCCCATATTCATCCCCAAGGGAGGACCAACGTTTTACTCCAATACGAGGGTCCAAATGGCACATATCGCAACCAACTCCGCTTCCAGCCTGTCGCTGGGCAAACTTCTCGCCGCGCCTTTCGTGGCGTTTGGCAACGCCGTGGTGAAACTGAGCGAAGCCAGCAGCCGCGCGCAACTGGTCGAGAAACTGCAAAACATGTCGGATGCCGAACTGGCGGAACGGGGCATCACCCGCGACCAGATCGTGCACCACGTGTTCCGCGACTACATGTATCTCTGACACGGGTATCTCTGGCACAGGTATTTCCGGCACTGGCCGGGGGGGCACGCGCATGACCGCCCCCCTGCCCACCGCACATGCCTATCACGGCCATGCCCATGGCCCGGTCTCGGGTCAGGTTTCCCTGACCTATGAAAACCGCTTCCTGCGTCGCAAGACACTGGCGATGACCGATGGCACCCGGTTTCTGGTCGATCTGCCCAAGACAACGTCACTGGATCATGGCGGCGTGCTCCATCTCAGCGACGGCCGCCAGATCGAGGTTCAGGCGGCGCCGGAACCGCTCTTGCAGATTACCGCGCCCGATCTCACCCGCATCGCGTGGCATGTGGGCAACCGCCACACCCCCTGCCAGATCGAACCGGGCCGCCTGCTGATCCAGCCCGATCACGTGATCCGCGAGATGCTGATCCTTCTGGGCGCCGGCGTGACCGACGTGACCGAGCCGTTCACCCCCGAAGGCGGCGCCTATGGCCACGGGCGCACCCACGGCCACGATCATTCCCATTCCCATGCCCACTGATCCCGTCCTGACGCTGGCACAATGGCTGTCGCCCGCCTATCCGGTGGGCGCGTTCAGCTACAGCCACGGGCTGGAATGGGCGGTTCACACAGGTACCGTGCACGACACCGGCAGCTTCCGGGCATGGCTCTGCGACATTCTCGAACATGGCGCGGGGCGCAATGACGTGATTCTGCTCGCCGCGGCCTATCACGCGCCGGACGAAGACAGCCTGCAAGGGCTGGATGAGTTGGCCCGCGCCCTGGCCCCCAGCGCCGAACGTCTGCTGGAAACCGAACAGCAGGGCATGGCCTTTGCCCAAACCACTTCGCACGTGTTCGGCACCGAAACCGGGGCGCTTACCTATCCTGTCGCGGTGGGCCGGGCGGCCGGCCTGATGGATCTGCCGCTGCCCGAAACCGCCCGCTTCTTCCTGCACGCCTTTGCCGCCAGCCTCACATCGGCGGCGATCCGGCTGGTGCCGCTGGGCCAGACCGCCGGGCAATCCATCCTGCACATCGTGACCCCGCTCTGCCAGACCATCGCCGACCAGGCGATCACGCAACCGCCCGAGTCCATCGGCAGCGCCACCTTCGCCGCCGACATCGCCTCGATGACCCACGAAACCCAGTATTCAAGGCTGTTCCGCTCATGACATCTCCCAACGGACCACTTCGCATCGGCATCGGCGGCCCCGTCGGCGCCGGGAAAACCACCCTCACCGCCGCGCTGTGTCTGGCACTGCGCGACCGGCTGTCCATCGCCGTCGTCACCAACGACATCTACACCCGCGAAGATGCCGAGGAACTGATGCGCCGCCAGGTTCTGCCGCTGGACCGCATCAAGGGTGTGGAAACCGGCGGCTGCCCGCATACCGCCATCCGCGAGGATGCCAGCATCAATCTCGCCGCCATTGCCGAACTGACGCAAACCTTCCCCGATCTCGACGTGGTGCTGATCGAAAGCGGCGGCGACAACCTGTCGGCGACGTTCAGCCCCGAACTCGCCGATCTGACAATCTACGTCATCGACGTGGCCGCGGGCGAAGAAATCCCCCGCAAGGGCGGCCCCGCCATCACCCGCTCCGACATTCTGGTGATCAACAAGACCGATCTGGCCCCGCATGTCGGCGCCTCGCTTGATGTGATGCAGCGCGACGCCACCCGAATGCGCGCCGGGCGCCCCTTTGTGTTCACATCCCTGCGCCACGGCGACGGGGTCGGGGCGCTATTGCCCCTGATCGGCGAGATCGGCGGCCTGCCCCAACTGACAGCAAAAACGGCCTGAACCATGGGCAATCGCGTCAACCGGTTCGCATACCAACAAATACGGACTACACAGGTGCCCGTTGGTGGGCTAGGCTGATCCCCGGACGCGGCACAAAAGCCGCGCAACGGGAGGAAAACATGAAGACTATTCTGGGACGCGCCGCCGTGGCGGCGCTTGCGCTTGGGTTTGCGACCGAGGCCATGGCGGTTGAATGGAACGTGTCCGTCTGGGGCAAACGCCGCGCCTTTACCGAACATATCGAAAAACTGGCCGAACTGGTCAGCGAAAAGACCGGCGGCGAATTTACCCTGAACATCAGCTATGGCGGCCTGTCCAAGAACCGCGAAAACCTTGACGGCATCTCGATCGGCGCCTTTGAAATGGCCCAGTTCTGCGCCGGCTACCACCGCGACAAGAACCGGGTGATCACCGTTCTGGAACTGCCCTTCCTGGGTGTTTCCAACCTTCAGGAAGAGGTCGCCGTCTCATCCGCGGTCTATGCCCACCCGGCTGCGACCGAGGAAATGGAACAGTGGAACGCCAAGCTGCTGATGACCTCGCCCATGCCGCAATACAACCTCGTCGGCACCGGTGAACCCCGCACGACACTGGCGGATTTCGAAGGTATGCGCGTACGCGCCACCGGCGGGATCGGCCAGGCGTTCGAGGCCGTGGGCGCCGTGCCCACCTCCGTGACCGCAACCGAAGCCTACCAGGCGATGGAAAGCGGCGTGGTCGACACCGTGGCCTTTGCCCAGCACGCGCATCTGTCCTTTGGCACGATCAACCAGGCCGACTGGTGGACAGCCAACCTGAACCCCGGCACCGTGAACTGCCCTGTGGTGGTGAATATCGATGCGTATGACGCGCTGCCCGATGAATATCGCGCCGCACTTGACAGTTCCGTTCCCGAGGCGCTGGATTACTATCTTGCCAACTACGGCGAACTGCTCAAGAAATGGGATGACGTGCTGGTCGAGAAAGGCGTTGAAAAGGTCGAGCTTGACCCCGCCGTGATCGCCGAGTTCCGCGCCAAGGCGGCGGATCCGATCCGGGAGGCCTGGATTGCCGACATGGAGGCCCAGGGCCTGCCCGGACAAGAGCTGTATGACCTCGTCGTCAAAACGCTCGCCGACGTTCGCGCCAGCAACTGACCTGACGGAAACACGCAGCGGCCCCGGCATGACCCGGGGCCGTTTTGCATGAACAAGGGAGACCGACATGGCCGGGGCCTCTGCCGTACTCGAAGATTCCAGCCTGCTCAGCCGTCTGGACCGACATCTGCTCAAACTGGAACGGGTTTTTGCCTTGTTCAGCGGCCTTGCCGTGTTCAGCCTGATGTTTCTGGCCGCCTACTCGGTCGGCGGGCGCAAATTCTTTGCCTCTCCGCTTTCCGGCTATGTCGACTGGATCGAGTCGCTGATGCCGCTGATCGCCTTTATGGGCATCGCCTATGTCCAGCGCGACGGCAGCCATATCCGCATGGACATGATCATCGGCCGGCTCAAGGGCCGTGCGCTCTGGGGCGCGGAACTGTTGTCGGTGGTTCTCGTCCTGCTGCTGATGATCGCGCTTGTGATGGGCAGCTGGGCCCATTTCGATCGCTCCTTTGATTGCGCGCGCCCGCTTTGCTCACGTGACAGCTCGATCGACATAGGCCTGCCGATCTGGCCTTCCAAGCTGCTTGTCCCCGTCGCCTTTTCCGTGCTCTGCCTGCGCCTGGTCATCCAGATTATCGGCTATGGGCGTGCGCTTGTGCTGAACCTGCCGTCACCGGTGGCCGTGCCGCTGGTGCAAAGCATCGAACAACAGGCTCTGGCCGAGGCCGAGCAGATGGGAGGCAGCGACAATGGATAACATCACAATCGGGCTCTGGGTCACGGGCGGTATGCTGGTGCTGGTCGTGCTGGGGATGCGGGTGGCCTTTGCCGCCGCGCTGGCCGGGTTCATCGGGCTGGTCTGGATATTCTGGGCCAAGTTCGGCTACGCCCCAGACAAGTTCCTCTACTGGAACGAACGCCGCGAAATCTGGGACGGCGCGCTGGGCAAATCCATCGCCATTGCCGGATCGGTGCCTCATTCCAAGGTCTCTTCCCAGGCGCTCAGCCTGATCCCGACATTCATCCTGATCGGCTATCTGGCCTATTACGCCAAACTCACCACCGCCCTGTTCGAGGCCGCCAAACGCTGGATCGCCTGGGTGCCCGGCGGGCTGGCGGTCTCCACCGTGTTTGCCACCGCGGGCTTTGCCGCCGTATCCGGTGCCTCGGTTGCCACCGCCGCCGTGTTCGCGCGGATCGCGATCCCGGAAATGCTGAAGGTTGGCTACAACAAGCAATTCGCCGCCGGGGTGGTTGCCGCGGGCGGCACGCTCGCCTCGCTGATCCCGCCCTCGGCCATTCTCGTGATCTATGCCATCATCGTCGAACAGGACGTGGGCAAGCTGTTGCTGGCAGGGTTCATTCCGGGCGCGTTTTCCGCCATCATCTATGGCGGCATGATCGTGGGCATCGCCATGGTGTTCAAAACCGTGGGCCCGCCCGTCACCGGGTTCACGTGGCGCGAACGGCTTGTTTCGCTGCCGCCCGCCCTGCCCATCGTTGCCGTCGTGGTGATCATCATCTTCTTTGTCTACAACCCCTTTGGCGACGCCTGGGGCACCCCGACCGAAGGCGGCGCCGTGGGCGCGTTCATCGTCTTCCTCATGGCGCTCTATCGCGGGATGCGCTGGACCGAGCTGAAATCGGCCCTGCTGGAAACCGCCAAGTTGACGGTGATGATCTTTACCATCATCTGGGGTGTGCTGATCTATGTGCGCTTTCTGGGCTTTGCCGATCTGCCGGGCGCGTTCTCCGACTGGATCACCTCGCTCACCATGTCGCCATGGCTGATCCTGATCTTCATCCTGCTCGCCTATGCCGTGCTGGGCATGTTCATGGATGCCATCGGGATGCTTCTGCTGACGCTGCCCGTGGTCTACCCCGCCGTCATGGCGCTCAACGGCGGTGAAGCCGTGACCGCCGCCGAAAGCACTTTCGGCATGAGCGGGCCGATGGCCGCGATCTGGTTCGGCATCCTCGTGGTGAAAATGGCCGAGTTCTGTCTGATCACTCCGCCCATCGGCCTCAACTGTTTCGTTGTCGCCGGCGTGCGCGATGATCTCACGGTGCAGGACGTGTTCAAGGGCGTCACCCCGTTTTTTATCGCCGACGCCGTGACCATCGCCTTGCTGGTGGCCTTCCCGGGCATCGTGCTCTGGCTGCCCAGCCTGGCCTGATCGGCACTGTCGCAATGCCGACGTGATACCGACGTGATACCGACGCCCTTTTTCAGGGCGTCGGGACACCCGTGCCGTGCCGCCTTCACCCCTTGCGTGATTTGCGCTATGAGCGGCCAAACAAGCCACGGGACCGGCACATGATCCAGATCCAGAATGTCAGCCTTGCCTATGGCGACCGTCCGGTGCTGCGCGACATTTCCCTGTCCCTGACAGAGCGGCGCATTGCCGTGATCGGCGCCAACGGATCGGGCAAATCCAGCTTTGCGCGCCTGCTGAACGGTCTGGTCCTGCCCACTTCCGGCAACGTGATCGTCGATGGGCTGAACACCCGTGACAACGGCAAGGACATACGCCGCAAGGTCGGCTTCGTCTTTCAGAACCCGGACAACCAGATCGTCTTTCCCGTGGTCGAGGAAGACCTGGCGTTCGGTATGAAAAACCTTGGTTTTTCAAAGGACAAGATTGCCGAGCGGGTCAACGAAATCCTGACGCGCTATGATATGCTGGAGCTGCGCGAACACCCCGCGCACCTGCTGTCGGGCGGGCAGAAGCAGCTTCTGGCGATCTCGGGCGTTCTGGTGATGGAACCGGCGATCGTGGTGCTGGACGAACCCACCACCCTGCTTGATCTGCGCAACCGGCGCCGCATCGCCCGTGCGCTGGACGCGCTGGAACAGACCGTCATTCACGTCACCCACGATCTTGACGTGATTGCGGGCTATGACCGCGCCATCGTCATCGACGACGGCCGCGTCGCAATCGATGACACACCCGCACAGGCGATCCCCGCCTATCAAAGGCTGATGTCCTGATGCTGGATCTTTATTCCCCCGGCACCTCCGTCCTGCACCGCCTGCCCCCCGCGCCCAAGCTTCTGGCCCTGATGATTGGTGCCACTGTCATGTTTTTGAACGAAAACCTCCTTCTCACGGCGGCGGCGGCCATGGCTGTTCTGGCGCTCTATCTGCTGGCGCAGCTGAGCCTGAAACAGGCCCTTGCCCAACTGCGCCCGCTGGTGTGGATCTTCGCGATATTCTTTGTTCTGCAATGGGTGTTCTCGGGGTTGGAACTGGCCGCCTATGTCGTCCTGCGCCTTGCCGCGCTGATCCTTCTGGCCAGCCTTGTCACCCTCACCACCCGTTCCAGCGACATGATAGACACGCTGACCCGCGCCCTGCGCATCCTCAAACCCATTGGCGCCAACCCGGCAAAGATTGGCCTTGCGATCTCGCTGGCGCTGCGTTTCATCCCGGTGCTGGCCCAGATCACCGCCGACGTGCGCGAAGCGCAAAAGGCCCGTGGCCTGGAACGATCCGTCATCGCCGTGGCCATGCCGGTGGCCATCCGCACGCTCAAGATGGCGGACGATATTTCGGATGCTATCGAATCCCGGGGATATCGTCCCTGAATCTCACCGTTTTTCAGCGATTTCACTTGCCCGGTTGCGCTCATGTTTCTACGAGACCCGCCAACTGACTTCCAACCGGGGAACATCATGGACACCAAAAGCATCGTCTACATCGCGCTCTTTGCCGCCCTTACCGCCGCCCTGGGGCTGATGCCCCCGATTGCCTTTGCCGGGCTGGGCCTGCCGCCGATCACCGCGCAATCTCTGGGCGTGATGCTGGCCGGTGCCGTTGCCGGGGCGCGGCGGGGCGGGTTTGCGCTTTTGCTGTTCATCGCGCTTGCGGCTGTCGGTCTGCCGCTTCTGGCCGGGGGGCGCGGCGGCATCGGCGTGTTCTTCGGCGCTTCGGGCGGTTTCCTTCTGGCCTGGCCGCTCAGCGCCGCGTTCATCGGCTGGCTGTTGGGCCGCGACCGTGGCGCCAGCTTTGTCACCATGGCGCTGTACATCGCTTTGGGTGGGATTGTCGTGATGTATGCGATCGGCATCCCCTGGATGGCCCTTGTCGGCAAGCTGGGCCTGACCAAGGCCATGGCCATCATGGTTGCCTATATTCCGGGTGATCTTGTCAAAGTGGTATTGGCAACTATGATTGCCCGGGGCCTGCGCCGGGCCTTTCCCAATCTCTGAGGACACCGCTTGCCCCTACGCAACGCGATAGACATGCATGCCCGCCAGCGCCCCGATGCGCTGGCGTTCGACATTTCCGGCACGCGCCTGACCTACGGCGCCCTTCGGGATCGCATCACCCGGCTGCACGGCGCGCTTGCGGCCCTGCCGACACGTGACCGCCCACAGGTCTCGCTGCCCGCTGACGCGCGGCTTTTTGCCGTTTGCGTCGGCAATCACCCGGCCGCGGCACCCCTGCTCACAACAGCCCTTGCCACCCCACATTCCGTCGCGCTGCTTGATCCGCACTGGCCCGACGCCCTGCAACAAGCAATGCTTGCGCGCCTGTCGGCAGATATCCTGTTCTGCCTGTCTTCACAGTCCGCTCTGATTGACGCGGCCACCCGCCTGAATATTCCCGCCATTCCCGTGGATACCGGCGCGTTCGACGCGTTTTTAGCGGCCCCCACGCCCATCCCGTGGACCCAGCCCGCCGATACGTTCCTTGTTGGCTTCACCTCCGGCACCACCTCCCGGCCCAAGGCCTTTGCCCGCGCGCGCCAGTCATGGCGCGCTTCGCTCGATGCCTCGCGCGCGGCCTTTGCCCTGACCGAACACAGCCACACCTTCGCCCCCGGCCCTCTGGCCCACGGTATCTCGCTTTATGCCATGGCCGAAACGCTTGACCTTGGCGCCGCGTTCCATGCCGTCACCCGCTTCGATCTCGCCAGTGCACAGCGCGCCTTGCGCGAAACACGCCGCATCGTGGCGGTGCCCACCCTGCTGGGCGCGCTGGCCCATGGCGATCCGCTGGATCACATCGCGGAAATCACCACCGCCGGGGCCAAGCTGGATACCGCCCTGCTGGACAAGGCCCGCCATTACTTTCCCCGTGCCCGTGTTCACGAATATTACGGTGCCTCCGAACTGGGGTTCGTGTCGGTCAACACCCATGGCCCGCACAGCTCCTCGGCCCCCGCCCATAGCGTTGGCCACCCGTTTCCGCATGTTTCCCTGTCGATCCGGCAGAATGGCCGCGAAGTCCCCCAGGGCCACCCCGGCACGATCTTCGTGCGCGGGGATCTGGCGATCGACGGCTATCTCTGGGGCGGTCACAACAGCGGATTCCGCCGCGAAGGTCCATGGGCCACGGTGGGCGACGTGGGGCGCCTGAACACCGATGGAAGCCTCTCGCTTCTGGGGCGCGAGGGCGGCATGGTCATCACCTCGGGCCACAATGTCTATCCGCAGGAAATCGAAACCGCGCTGGCGCAGGTGCCGGGCCTGTCGGGTGCCGTGGTGCTGGGCCATGCCCATCCCACCCGCGGGCAGGAGGTTGTCGCGCTTGTCCAGGGCACCACGCCACTTGATGAAATCCGCGCCCGGCTGGCTCTGCACCTGCCGCGCTACAAACTGCCCCGCCGGTTCTACCGCGTCGCTCACTGGCCCCTGACCAGCTCGGGCAAACCCGACCGCGCCGCGCTTCAGAGCTGGCTTGATCTGGGGGACGACCGCCTTGTTTCACTTGCCGCCTGAACGCCAACCCGTCATCATCGCCGCCCGCCGCAGCGCCATCGGACGCGCCGGCGGCATGTTTGCCGGTCTTGATATCGAAGACATCGCCGCCCCAGTTCTGAGCGCCGTTCTCCGGGACGCCGGGATCGCGCCCGATCGGATCGACGACGTGATCCTGGGCAATGCCGCCGGGCCGGGCGGCAATGTCGCCCGGCTGTCGCTTTTGCAGGCGGGCTGGCCGGACACTGTCCCCGGCCTGACCGTAGACCGCCAGTGCGGCTCCGGCCTTCAGGCGGTCATTCAGGCCTGCCACATGATCGCCGCCGGGGCGGGGCAGACCTACTTAGCCGGCGGCGTCGAAAGCCAAAGCCGCGCGCCCCTGCGGCGCCTGCCCGCCACGAAACACCTGCCAGACCACAGCTATGCCCGCGCCCGCTTTGCTCCGAACGCCATCGGCGATCCCGACATGGGCCTGGCCGCCGAAAACGTCGCCGCGCACTACGCCATATCGCGCGCACGCCAGGACAGCTTCGCCCTGCAATCCCAATCCCGCGCCGCCGCCGCTCAGGCGGCAGCGGCCTTTGCCGGCGAAATCGTTCCCATCAACGCACAGACAATCGACGAATGCATCCGCGCGGACATGACCGCCGCCCGCCTCGCACGCCTGCGCCCGGCCTTCCGCCCCGGCGGCACCGTGACGGTTGGCAATGCCTGCCCGCTGAACGACGGCGCCGCGGCGCTGGTCGTCACCTCCGCGTCACGCGCGCGCGCTCTGGGCCACACCCGCGCTCTGGCCTTTATCGATGCCGCCACAGCCGGTGTCGATCCCAACCTGCTGGGCATCGGACCAGTTGCCGCGACCCGCAAACTGCTGGGCAACCGCCCGGATCTGTCGCTTGACAGCCTCACCCACCTGGAATTCAACGAGGCCTTCGCCGCTCAGGTTCTGGCCTGTCTCGATCAACTTGGCCTGCCCGACACGCTGCCCAACCCACAAGGCGGCGCCATCGCACTGGGCCACCCGTTCGGTGCGTCCGGCGCGATCCTCGTCACCCGCCTGTTCTCGCAACTGATCCGCCAGCCAGCCCCCGGCAACGCCCTGGCCATGGCGATGATCGGGATCGGCGGCGGTCAGGGTCTCACCGCCGCCTTCGCGCCGATCGCCCTGTCTTCTTTTGGCTGAAAATATCCCGGGGTGAATTGAGCCGTCAGGCTCAAGAGGGGCTGGCCCCTGCAATGAGAAACGGGGCCGCGAACGCGGCCCCGCTACTTCCCCGATCCGGCAAAGTCACTCGTCTTCGTCAACGATCCGCACCGCCCCCAAAGAGGCATTGGCCACATGCGCCGCATAGGCTTTCAACGCGGTCGATACCGCGCGCGGACGCCCCTCGGCCTTCCATGTCCTGCGATCCGCCTGCGGATGCGCGACACGGCGGCGCTCCAGTTCCTCGTCCGACACATCCAGATGGATCAGGCGTTCGGGCACCGACACGCGGATCGTGTCACCATCCTGAACCAGACCGATGATCCCTTTCTCCGCCGCCTCCGGCGACACATGCCCGATCGACAGCCCCGCCGTCCCGCCCGAAAAACGCCCATCGGTGATCAGCGCACAGGATTTGTCCAGCTTCATGGATTTCAGATAGGCAGTGGGGTACAGCATCTCCTGCATCCCCGGCCCGCCCCTTGGCCCCTCATAGCGGATCACCACAAACGATCCGGGCTGCACCTTGCCACCCAGAATACCCTCCACCGCGTCATCCTGGCTTTCAAACACAACGGCCTTGCCGGTAAACTCGTACATATCCTTGATGACACCGGCGGTCTTCAGGATACAACCCTGCTGCGCCAGGTTGCCAAACAGCACACACAATCCGCCCTCTTCGGAATAGGCATGTTCGAAATCGCGCACACAGCCGTCTTCGACATCCAGATCCAGTTCGGTATACATGCGCGACTGGCTAAAGGCCTGGGTGGTGCGCACACCGCCCGGCGCCGCGATGAACATATCGTGCGCCTCGTTGCCCGCGGTCTCGCGGCGTACGTCCCACTTGTCGATGAAATCACCCACCGTGCGTTCATGCACCGTTGCGCAATCGCGGTGGATTTTGCCTTCGCGGTCCAGCTCGCCCAGAATTCGCGCGATCCCCCCGGCGCGGTGCACGTCTTCCATATGATATTCGGGCGTCGACGGCGCCACCTTGCACAGATGCGGGATCTGGCGGCTCAGCCGGTCCATGTCGGCCATGGTGAAATCCACCTTGCCCTCATGCGCAATCGCCAGCAGATGCAGCACCGTGTTGGTCGACCCACCCATGGCAATGTCCAGCGCCATGGCATTCTCGAACGCCTTGAAGGTCGCGATGCCGCGCGGCAGCGCGGTTTCGTCGTCCTGTTTGTACCAGCGGTCACACAGTTCCACCACCTTGCGCCCGGCTTCCTTGAACAGCGCCTCGCGCTTGGAATGGGTCGCCAGCAACGAACCGTTCCCCGGCAATGCCAGCCCCAGCGCCTCGGCCAGACAGTTCATCGAGTTTGCCGTGAACATGCCCGAACACGACCCGCAGGTCGGACAGGCCGACCGCTCCAGCTTGTCCACCTCTTCCTGGCTGCGGTCTTCATCCGTGGCGCCCACGATGGCCGTCACCAGATCGGCCTTGTGCTCGCCATCCTTCAGAATGACCTTGCCCGCCTCCATCGGCCCGCCCGAGACAAACACGGCAGGGATGTTCAGCCGCATGGCGGCCATCAACATGCCTGGCGTGATCTTGTCACAGTTGGAAATGCACACCAGCGCATCGGCGCAATGGGCATTGGCCATATACTCCACACTATCCGCGATCACCTCGCGGGAAGGCAGCGAATAAAGCATCCCGTCATGGCCCATGGCAATGCCGTCATCCACGGCAATGGTGTTCATCTCCTTGGCCACACCGCCGGCATTCTCGATCTCGCGCGCCACCAACTGCCCCATGTCCTTGAGATGGACATGCCCCGGCACGAACTCGGTGAACGAGTTCACCACCGCCACGATCGGCTTGCCGAAATCACCGGTTTTCATACCGGTCGCACGCCACAACGCGCGGGCGGCGGCCATGCGGCGGCCAAAGGTGGATGTCTTGGAACGAAGATCGGGCATCGGGAACTCCTCCGGTCAGCATTTCCCCAGTGCAGGGCCTGGGCAGGGTCTGGCCCAGACGGGTGCCATCCCTACACCCGATTTGCAAGGAAATAGCGCCATTTTGTTACCCGTGCGCGCGGCTTTTTGAAACGGACACCGTGCCGTGGCCGTCAAACCGCGCAACGCAGATCCGCCAGGCGCGCCCGCACGGCCCAAGCCAGGCGACGGTTGCCACTCCAGCGGGGAATCGGCGCCATATTCGGGCAGCGCAAGACACCGAAACACCCCCAACCAGATCGAAAACGGCCACGTCTTGCATAACCGGCGCCCCCGGGACGCCCAAATTGCAGGCAACCGCGCCGACATACGCCCAATATATGCGCAGATACGCCCAATCGCCTAAATTTCCAGCGCCCCGATTTGCGCCTTCGGGCCCATCGCAGAATGGTAAGGGCACCCGACGCGCGGACAGTCTGCTCAACACATTCGGGTGTGTGACGACCCTACGAATTGGACCTCGATCAGGGCCGCCACACGGATCGCAACATCAAGTTGCAGGGTTCGAGGTAGGATCAATTGCGCCCCCGCGCAAGAGGATGCCGCCCAAACCCTGCTGGAGGACGCACATGAACTTCCTGAAATCCACCCTCGCCGGCGCCACCATGCTGGCCGGCCTGACGGGTACGGCCTTTGCCGCCGAAGACACCATCAAGATCGGTGTTCTGCACTCGCTCTCGGGCACCATGGCCATCTCGGAGACCACGCTCAAGGACACCATGCTGATGCTCATTGACGAGCAGAACAAGAAGGGCGGCGTGCTGGGCAAACAGCTCGAAGCGGTCGTGGTTGACCCGGCCTCCGACTGGCCGCTGTTCGCCGAAAAGGCCCGCGAACTGCTGACTGTCGAAAACGTCGACGTGATCTTTGGCAGCTGGACCTCGGTCAGCCGCAAATCGGCCCTGCCGGTTCTCGAAGAACTGAACGGCCTGATGTTCTACCCGGTTCAGTATGAAGGCGAAGAAAGCTCGAAAAACGTCTTTTACACCGGCGCCGCACCGAACCAGCAGGCGATCCCGGCAACGGATTACTTCCTCGAAGAACTGGGAGTCGAGAAATTCGCCCTTCTGGGGACCGATTATGTCTATCCCCGCACCACCAACAACATCCTTGAAAGCTATCTCAAGGACAAGGGCATCGCCGCAGAGGACATCTTCGTCAACTACACCCCGTTCGGCCATTCCGACTGGTCGAAAATCGTGGCCGACGTTGTGGCCCTGGGTGCCGACGGCAAGAAGGTTGGCGTGATCTCCACCATCAACGGTGACGCTAATATCGGCTTTTACAAGGAACTCGCCGCCGCAGGCGTGTCCGCCGACGACATTCCCGTCGTGGCCTTCTCGGTGGGTGAAGAGGAGCTGTCGGGCCTCGACACCACCAACCTCGTCGGCCATCTCGCCGCATGGAACTACTTCCAGTCCGCCGAAAGCGACCTGAACGACGAGTTCATCGCCAAGTGGAAGGCCTTTGCCGGCGAAGATCGCGTCACCAATGACCCGATGGAGGCCCATGTGATCGGCTTCAACATGTACATCAAGGCGGTTGAAAAAGCCGGCACCACCGATGTCGATGCGGTGCGCGAAGCGATGTACGGCATCGAAGTGCCCAACCTGACCGGCGGTACCGCCGTGATGCTGCCCAACCATCACCTGGCCAAGCCGGTGCTGATCGGTGAGATCCAGGCCGACGGCCAGTTCGACATCATCAGCCAGACCGAAGAAGTGCCCGGCGATGCCTGGACAGACTTCCTGCCGGAATCGGCGATCCTCAAGTCGGACTGGCAAGAACTGGGCTGCGGTATGTACAACACCGAAACCAACAGCTGCGTGCAGATCAAGTCGAACTACTGATCGCACCCACCCGCCATCGGGGCAGGCGCCAACGCGCCTGCCCGCTTCGGCCGATCCTCTTCCCAAATCCCAGGTACTTCCGGAATGCGGCACTTCCTTTCCCTCTTGTGCGCGGCGACGCTGCTCGCCCTGACCCTGCCTGCCCAGGCCGGGCCCACGCAGGATCTTCTGCAAGAGCATGCGGCGCTGATCAACAAGGCCTCGCGCAAGACGATCCAGCCAGCCATCGACGCGCTTGCCGCCAGCGGCCTGCCCAGCGCCCAGACCGTGCTGCAAAAATGGCAGAACAAGGACATGTGGCTGCGCAAGGAGGACGGCCTGTTCTTCTGGGCCGAAGAGATCACCGGGAAAACCTTCCGCCTGTATGATTTCGACACCGCCGCGCCGGTTGGAGATTTTGACAAGGCGGCCCTGAAACAGCTCAAACCCAACAGCGGCGTTCGCGCCATGATCGGCGCCGCCCTGGTGCAATTCCAGCTCTCCGATCCCGATCCGGCGCGCCGCCTGGCGGCCCTCACCGCGATCCAGCGCGATGCCGAGCCCAGCCACCTTGCCCCGCTGCGCGCGTCTATCGCCGGCGAATCCGATCCGGCGATCAAAGCCCGCAAGCAACAGCTTCTCACCCTGCTGACCATCCGTTTTGCCACCGATACGCCCACCCGCGTCGCCGCCATCCAAAGCATCGCCACGGACATTTCCCTCGATACCCGCGCCGCGCTCAATTCGCTGCTGACCAGCAAGATCGTGTTCAATCCGCCCGACAGCGCCAATACCGGCGCCCGTATCACCCCCGGCGATCCGGGACTGTCCGTAGAGGCCGCGTTTGACCTGATGGTCGCCGCCGGCGTCGCCGCGCCCCTGCCCACGCCCGACCAACGCCGCGCCGTGCTGTCCGAAAACATCGCAGGCGGCAAGGTGGGCGGCATTCCACTGGCCCGGCTCAACTCGCAACCCGCGCGTGACCGCGCCTATGCCGCGCTCAATCCCGACTGGTCGCCGAACATGACCAAAGCTACGGTCGTTGCCGACCAGCCCTTTTTTCAGGTCTTTGCCGAGCCTTCCAAGGAAGTGACCGACGCCGCCCGGGATGCGCTCAAATCCATTGAAACCCGCGTCGCCCTGAACCAGGCGCTCGATCTGGCGCTTGACGGTATCTCGCTGGCCTCGATCTTCTTCCTCGCCGCCATCGGCCTGGCCATCACTTTCGGCGTGATGGGCGTGATCAACATGGCCCATGGCGAATTCATCATGATGGGCGCCTATACCGGCTATGTGGTGCAGCAGTTTGTTCCCAACTACACCGTGTCCATCCTGATCGCCCTGCCGCTGGCCTTCCTGGTGACATTTGCCGCCGGTGTCGCCATGGAACGCCTGGTGATCCGCCACCTCTACAACCGCCCTCTGGAAACCCTTCTGGCCACGTTCGGCATCTCCATCGCCCTGCAACAGATCGCCAAGAACATCTTCGGCACCCAGGCCCGCCCCCTCACCGCCCCGGCCTGGCTCGACGGCGCCTGGATACTCAACGACGTGGTCTCGATCTCTTATATCCGCATCGCCATTTTCGCCCTGGCGCTGATCTTTCTATGCGTCTTCCTCTTCATCATGAAACGCACCCGCCTTGGCCTGGAAACCCGCGCCGTCACGCAAAACCCGCGCATGGCGGCCTCGATGGGTATCAACCCGGATCGCGTCAACATGCTCACCTTCGGCCTCGGCTCGGGCATCGCCGGCATCGCCGGCGTCGCCATCGGCCTCTTCGCCAAGGTCACCTCCGAACTCGGCTCCGACTACATCGTGCAAAGCTTCATGACCGTGGTCGTCGGCGGCGTCGGCAATATCTGGGGCACGCTGGCCGGCGCCGCCATGATCGGTTTCCTGCAGAAAGGCATCGAATGGATGAACCCGTCCAACACGCTGGCCGCCCAGACCTACATGATCATCTTCATCATCATCTTCATCCAGTTCCGACCGCGCGGCATCATCGCGCTCAAGGGTCGGGCCGCAGGAGACTGATCGCATGCCCCGTTCTTCATTTTGCCGGAAATACTCCGGGGGAGTCGCCAGCGGCGACGGGGGCAGCGCCCCCTGCCCCCCTTCATCAGGAGGCGCCACCGCATGACCCGCTCCCTCTTCGCCCGCAACCCTTCGGTGCTTGTCTTTCTGGCCTGCCTTGGCCTGTTCACCCTCGGTGTCACCGCGCTTTCCGAGGCACTGGGCACCGGCATGATCTCCACCAGCTTTGTCAAGACGCTCGGGAAAACCCTCAGCCTCAGCCTGATCGCCCTGGCGATGGATCTTGTCTGGGGCTACACAGGCATCCTGTCGCTCGGCCACTTCGCCTTTTTCGGGCTGGGTGGTTACATGATCGGCATGTGGCTGATGTATGAACGCACCCGCGACATCGTCGTCACCTCGATGGCCAATGCCGATATTCCCCCGACACCACAGGAAATCACCGACGCCATCGGCAACCAGATATTCGGCGTGGTCGGCGGATCGGACTTTCCGCTGATCTGGGCCTTCTCGCACAGCCTCGCCCTGCAACTGATCCTCGTGGTCGCCGTGCCCGGGCTGCTGGCGCTGGTCTTCGGCTGGCTCGCCTTCCGCAGCCGCGTGACCGGCGTCTACCTGTCAATCCTCACCCAGGCAATGACACTCGCCCTTGCGCTCTACCTGTTCCAGAACGACAGCGGCCTGCGCGGCAACAATGGCCTCTCGGGCCTGCAAAACCTGCCCGGTCTGGACGACGTGCCGCAATCGGTCGTGTCGCTGTGGTTCTTCTGGGCCTCCGCCCTCGCCCTTGGCCTGGGTTATCTCTTCGCGGCCTGGGTGGTGTCGGGCAAGTTCGGCTCGGTGCTGCGCGGCATCCGCGACGACGAGGCGCGCGTGCGCTTCCTTGGATACTCTGTCGAAGGCTACAAGCTCTTCATCTTCACCGTCACCGCAGTGATCTCGGGCATCGCCGGCGCGCTCTACTACCCCCAGGCCGGTATCATCAACCCGGCCGAGATCGCCCCGATCGCGTCAATCTACCTCGCGGTCTGGGTCGCCATCGGCGGGCGCGGCCGGCTGTACGGCGCGGTGATCGGTGCCGCCTTCGTGTCGCTCGTGTCGACATGGTTCACCGGCGGCCAGGTGCCTTCGATCCCGCTCGGGTTCTACACCATCGACTGGGTCGACTGGTGGCAGGTGGTACTGGGCCTGTCTTTCGTACTCGTCACCCTGTTCGCGCCCAAGGGCATCGGCGGCCTGTTCGACTATTTCACCGGGCGCAAACCGCCCAACCGTCACGGCAAGGATCTCGGTCCCGGCAGCGGCTCGCTCAAGGAACAGGAGGCCGAAGCATGAGCACCCTTCTCGAAGTTTCCGGTGTCTCGGTCTCCTTTGACGGGTTCAAGGCAATCAACAACCTGTCTTTCCAGATCGGATCGGCCGAGATGCGCGCCATCATCGGCCCCAATGGCGCGGGCAAGACCACCTTCATGGACATCATCACCGGCAAGACCAAACCGGACGAAGGCCGCGTCATCTGGGGCGAAAAATCGGTCAGCCTGCTGAAAATGTCCGAGGCCCGGATCGCCCGCGCGGGCGTGGGGCGAAAATTTCAGCGCCCCACCGTGTTCGAGGATCAATCCGTCTTCGACAATCTCCTTCTGGCCCTCAGGAAAGACCGCAACCCGTTCGCTGTCCTGCTCTACAAACGCAATGCCCCCGACACCGAAAAGGTCCATGACCTCGCCGCACAGATCGGCCTTTCCGACCAGCTTGAACGCAAATCGGGA
The DNA here is from genome assembly GCF_016019955.1 of Thiosulfatihalobacter marinus. Taxonomy (GTDB): domain Bacteria; phylum Pseudomonadota; class Alphaproteobacteria; order Rhodobacterales; family Rhodobacteraceae; genus Shimia; species Shimia marinus_A. Next base: position 73,019 of record NZ_JAECRZ010000011.1, on the reverse strand, counting down.
GAGCTTAGCCACGGCCAGAAACAATGGCTCGAAATCGGCATGTTGCTGGCCCAGGAGCCCCGGCTTCTGCTGGTCGACGAACCGGCTGCGGGCATGACGCCCGAGGAACGCGAACACACCACCGCAATCCTCGTCGAAGCGGCCCGCACCCGCGCGGTTGTCGTCGTGGAACATGACATGGAATTTGTCCGCCGGCTCAACTGCCGCGTCACGGTCCTGCATGAAGGCGCGGTTCTGGCCGAAGGCTCGCTGGACCACGTAACCAGCAACAAGCACGTCATCGACGTGTATCTGGGACGCTAGGAATATGCTGAAGATAGAAAACCTCTCGCTGCACTATGGCAGTTCGCAAATCCTGCATGGCATCTCGATGCAGGCCGAACTGGGCAAGACCACCTGCATCATGGGCACCAACGGGGTGGGCAAGACATCGCTGCTCAAGGCCATCTCGGGCACCCACATGCGCAGCTCGGGCGACATAACCTTCAACGCCGAAAAGCTCGGCAAGCTGCCCGCACAGGCCATGGCGCAACTGGGCGTTGGTTATGTCCCACAGGGCCGTGACGTGTTTCCCCTGTTGACGGTGCGCGAAAATCTGGAAACCGGTTACGCCTGCCTGCCCCGTTCCGAACATTTCATCCCCGGCGAAATTTTCGAACTGTTCCCGATTCTCAAGGAATTTCTGCACCGGCGCGGCGGCGATCTTTCGGGCGGCCAGCAACAACAACTTGCCATTGCCCGCGCCCTGATCACCAAACCCAAACTGCTCCTGCTGGATGAACCCACCGAAGGCATCCAGCCCAATATCATCAAGCAGATCGGCAAGGTCATCGATTATTTGCGCGACCGCGGAGACATGGCGATCATCCTTGTCGAACAGTTCTTCGATTTTGCCTACGAGCACGCCGACAGCTTCGTCATCCTGCGGCGCGGCGAGGTGGTCAAATCCGGCGCCGCCGGCGCGCTCGGACGCGAAGAATTGCTTCAGGCGGTATCGGTCTGATCCATCTGCGGGGTCAGTTCCTGCTTGCACCGGCGCGCATGCGCGCCCACACTTGCCCCATCCGGCAAGTGCAAGGCTTTGAATTGAACCGATCCATTCCCGTCCTTCTCGCGGTGGCCTTCCTGCTGATCGGGTTCTGGGCCTATCCGGACATTCAGGAAATCGCCGCCGGGCTGGCCATGTTCCTGCTGGGAATGTCCCTTCTGGAACAGGGCTTTCAGAACTTTTCCGGCGGCGCGCTGGAGCGCATCCTGGAACGTGCCACCGCCTCGATGCCCAAGGCGTTGGGGTTGGGCATTGTGGCAACCGCGCTGATGCAATCCAGCTCGCTGATAACGGTGATCACGATTTCCTTTCTCAGTGCGGGCATGATCACGCTTCTGGGCGGGATCGGCATCATCTTCGGCGCCAATATCGGCACCACCACCGGCGCCTGGCTGATCGCCGGGATCGGGCTCAAGATCGACATTGCCGCCTACGCCCTGCCGATGATCGCGATCTCCGGCGTTCTGGGATTCGCGCCCGGCAAATACCTTGCCGGCAGCGGCCGCATTCTTGGCGGCATCGGCTTTCTCTTCCTGGGCATCTATTTCATGAAAGAGGGCTTTGACGGGATCAGCGGCAATATCGACCTCGCCCGCCTTGCCATGACCGGCGCGCTTGGCCTGATAGTCTATGCCGTCGTCGGTGCGATGATGACCGTGGTGATGCAGTCCAGCCATGCCACGCTGGTCCTGACCATCACCGCGCTGGCCGCCGGGCAGATTACCTATGAAAATGCGCTGGCGCTGGCCATCGGCTCGAATGTCGGCACCACCGTCACCGCCCTGATCGGCGCGATTTCGGCCAATTACCAAGGGCGGCGGCTGGCGCTGGCGCACCTCCTGTTCAACGGGATCACCGCTACCGTCGCGCTCGTCTTCATCAAGCTGCTGGCAGGCGCGGTCCAGATCCTCAGCGACGCCGTCGGCATTGCCACAGACGATTTCACTCTGCGCCTGGCCATGTTCCACACCTTGTTCAACGTCCTTGGCGTGTCTCTCATGCTGCCCTTCGCACGCCAGTTGGTCACCTTCCTGGAACACCGCATTCCCGCACCCAAGGTTGATATCTCGGTGCCGCATTTTCTCAGCGAAGACGTGCTGCGCTTTCCCGAAACCGCCGAGGCCGCCCTGCGCAACGAAATCCGGCACCTGCTGACCAACACGACACGGCTCGCCGCGCGCAATATCGGCATCGACATCGCGCGATTGCGCGGCAGCCCGGACATCGCCGCAGCGGTGTCCGCAATGCCCTTCACCCAGACCCCCGGCATATCCTATGAAACCCGGATCAAGCCGCTCTACGGCGCCATCCTCGAATTCGCCGCCCGCCTCAATGCCGGCGAAATGCCCCCGGCCATTTCCGAGCGGCTCTTTGAACTGCGCGAAGCCGCCGGTCGCCTTTCCCGCGCGGCCAAGGACGCCCAGCATCTGCATCGCAACACCGAATTCTACGCCACTCACTCCAGCGGCAAGGCCACAAGGCTTTATGACGACCTGCGTACCCAGATCGCCCGCATCCTGATCGAGCTCGACGACATGGCCGAGGCCGATCCCGAATCCCGCTCCAGCCTCTGGCTGGATGACGAACGCGTGGAGATTCGCCGCCACCGCGCGCAACTGACCGAGGACGTGGAACAGGCTATCCGCGACGAACGCATCTCGACCACCGCCGCAACCTCGTTCCTCAACGACGCCCGTACGGCGCATCACCTGATGGACAACCTTCTCGAAGCGGCCCGTGTCTGCTATGCCGAAACCGATCCGGCGCTGGCCCAGGTCGAACAGCTTCTGACCATCGAAGAGGACGAGGCCGAAGCCTTCGGTCAGGATCAAATCGCCTCCGAAAAGGAGACCCATAATGGTCCTACGCAAGACAACACGCAAACTTGACGACTATTTCGCCCGCATCGGCCAGCCCGACGCGCCCCGCGTCAAGCCGACGGACGTGGCCAGCATCCTGGCCAAACTGCACAGCAAGGAGGCCGAACTGCTCCGGGCGCTCGAGGAGACCCAAAAGGAAGACCGCCAAAAACGGATTCGCGCCAAACTCCAGGTCGTGCGCGAACAAATCCGACGCGGTGCCCTGCTGCGCGACAAACTCACCCCACCCGCCAACGATCAGGGCGCAAGATAGGTCAAACGGGCCAGAAGTTCCGTCGCATTCCGTACGGCAAAGCGCCGCAAAAGCCGCGCCCGCACATCCTCGATCGTGCGCGGGCTCAATCCCAGCTCGCGCGCGATTTCCTTGCTGGTCATCCCCCGGCCCAGCCCACCAACCACCTGCCGCTCGCGCGGGCTCAGCGGCGCTGCCGGACTGTCGGCGATCACCGCAAATGTCATTACCAGCCGCGCCAGCGGCGCTTCGGGCACCAGCGCATGGGCGCGAAACCGGCACCACAACTGCCCGCCATCCCGGCGCAACATCATGCGTTCATCCGTATAGGCGCTGGTTGCCTGCAACGGCGCCAACCCGATGTCGCGAACCCTGTCAAACTCCTCGTCCGACGCGTACAGCATCCGGAACGACTGTCCCAACAAGTCCGCCCGCGCATAGCCCAGCATCTGGGCAAAACCGCGGTTACAGGCCCGGATCACCCGTTCCTCGGTCAGCACGATCCCCACCGGTGCCTCGTCAAAGGCCAGTTTCTCAAGATCCATGTCACCCCCCACCGTAATCCTACGGTATTGATACCGTAGTATGGTCCGAGCCATCCTGTTCGCGCAACGCCCTGCCTTCTTTTGGCCCGAAATATCCCCGCCGGAGGCTCCCGCGCCCACCGCGCTCGCCCCGGTTTCCCAAGGACCGCAATGACCCAAACGCCCCTGCCCCATCTCTCCCCCCTTCTGGCCCGGATCGAGTCAATGCGCGACGACCTGATCGCGCTCACCCGGGACCTGATCCGCATTCCCACGTTGAATCCGCCCGGCGACTGCTACCGCGACATCTGCGACTATCTCGACACCCGCCTCACCCGGCACGGCTTTGATACCCAGCTCGTGCGCGCAATCGGCGCACCGGGCGACAGCGACAAATATCCCCGCTGGAACATCGTCGCGCGCAAGGAAGGCCGCCATCCCGGCGAATGCGTGCATTTCAACTCGCATATCGACGTGGTCGAGGTCGGCCATGGCTGGACTTTCGATCCCTTCGGCGGCGATGTGTCAGACGGCAGGATCTACGGGCGCGGCGCCTGCGACATGAAAGGCGGGCTTGCCGCCTCCATCATCGCCGCCGAAGCCTTCCTTCAGGAGTTTCCCGACTTCGCCGGCGCCATCGAGATCTCCGGCACGGCCGACGAAGAATCCGGCGGCTATGGCGGCGTTGCCTACCTCGCGGAACAAGGCTTTTTTTTCCCACAACGCGTCCAGCACGTGATCATCCCCGAGCCGCTGAACAAGGATCGCATCTGTCTGGGCCATCGCGGCGGCTGGTGGGCCGAAATCGAAACCTACGGCGAGATTGCCCACGGCTCCATGCCGTTTCTCGGGGATTGCGCCGTGCGCCACATGGGCGCCGTTCTGGACAAGTTCGAAACGGATCTCTTCCCGGCCATGGCCGCGCGCCATACCGATATGCCGGTGGTCCCCGACGGCGCTCGGTCCTCGACCATGAACATCAACTCGATCCATGGCGGCCAGCCCGAACAACCCGCCGATTACACCGGCCTGCCCGCCCATTGCGTACCCGACAGCTGCCGCATCGTGATCGACCGGCGCTATTTGGCCGAGGAATCCCATGCCGGGGTTTCGCGAGAGGTGGAAGACATCCTCAAGCAACTCGAACAAAGCCGCGAAAACTTCCGGTTCTCGCTGCGCGAAATGAACCATGTCGCCCCCTCGATGACCGATCGGGCCGCCCCCGTTGTCGCGACCGTGGACCGCTCGATCACGGCAATCCTGGGAAAGGCGCCGGAATATGTCGCCTCTCCGGGCACCTATGATCAGAAACATATTGATCGGATCGGCAAGCTGAAGAACTGTATTGCCTATGGGCCGGGCATTCTGGAGCTGGCGCACAAGCCCGACGAATATATCGGGATCGAGGATATGATCGACAGCGCCAAAGTCATGGCGCACAGCCTCGCGCAGCTGCTCCTGCCCAAAGGCACCGCGTAAAAAGACAAGAACCAACCAGGGAGTTTTGACAATGCGATTTCTTACCGGACGGCTGGCCATGGCCAGTCTCGTCGCCCTCGCCGCCGGGCTTGGCGCCGCGCAGGCCGCGCAGGACGACATCACCGTCGCGATGCAGCTGGAGCCACCCCATCTCGATCCGACATCGGCCGCCGCACAAGCCATCGACTCGGTCGTCTATATCAACATCTTCGAGGGCCTCACCCGCTTCATGGATGACGGCTCGATCGTGCCGGCACTGGCCAAAAGCTGGGACATCTCTGATGACGGGCTGACCTACACTTTCAATCTGAACCAGGGCGTCACCTTCCATGACGGCACCACATTCGATGCCGAAGATGTCAAATTCTCGCTGGATCGCGCCCGCGCCGAAGACAGCACCAACGCCCAGAAGGCACTGTTTGCCGCCATAGCCGACGTGACAGTCGTGGACCCCATGACAGTACGTCTTACGCTGTCCGAACCCAATGGCAACATGCTGTTCAACCTCGCCTGGGGCGACGCCGTGATCGTCGCACCCGAATCGATTGACGACATCAAGACCAACCCGGTCGGCACCGGCCCCTACAAATTTGCCAACTGGGTGCAGGGCGACAAGATCGAGCTGATGGCCAATGACAGCTATTGGGGCAGCGCCCCGGCGATCAAATCGGCCACCTTCAAATTCATCTCCGATCCCACAGCCGCCTTCGGCGCGGTCATGGCCGAGGATGTCGACGTGTTCACCGGCTACCCGGCCCCCGAAAACGTACCCCAGTTCGAGGCCGACCCGCGATTTCAGGTGCTGAACGTCGCAACCGAAGGCGAAACCATCCTGTCGACCAATAACAAGATGCCCCCGCTCGACAACGTCAAGGTGCGCAAGGCCATCGCCCACGCGATCGACCGTCAGGCCATCATCGATGGGGCCATGTTCGGCATGGGCACCCCGATCGGCACCCATTTCGCACCGCATCATCCCGACTATGTCGACCTGACCGGCAATTCCGGCTATGATCCGGAGTTGTCGAAAAAACTGCTGGCCGAGGCCGGATTTCCCGACGGGTTCACCACCACCCTGAAACTGCCGCCGCCCTCTTATGCGCGGCGCGGTGGCGAGATCATCGCCGCCCAGCTGCGCGCCGTTGGCATAAAGACCGAGACCTCCAATCTTGAATGGGCGCAATGGCTGGAACAAGTGTTCCGGGGCAAGGATTACGGCCTGACCATCGTCAGCCATACCGAACCCTTCGACATCGGCATCTATGCGCGGCCCGATTACTACTTTCAGTATGACAACCCGGCATTCCAGGAACTCTATGCCGAGCTGAACAAGACCACCGATGCCGCCAAACGCTCGGAAATGCTGGCAGAGCTTCAGACAATGATCTCTCTGGACTACGTCAACGGCTACCTGTTCCAGCTGGCAACCCCGACAATCGCCAAGGCCGGCGTACAGGGTCTGTGGAAAAACGCCCCCACCGCCGCCGTCGATCTTCCGGCGATGAGCTGGGCCAACTGACCGTTTCCGGGGGGGCACATTTTCCGTCGCGGAAAATGCCCCGGAAAATTTGAAATTTTCCGGCCCGCCCCCGTGCGGACCGGAACCCACCGGACTGATTTGACCCCACATGCTCCGCTATGCCCTGAAACGCGCCCTGTCGCTGCTCATCAGCCTTGCCATCGCCTCGCTGGTGATTTTCCTGGTGATCGAGGTCGCGCCCGGCGATCCGGCCTCCTACATGCTGGGCATCAATGCCCAGCCGGAAACCGTGGCCGCACTGCGCGCCGAACTGGGGCTGGATGTGCCCAAGATGCAACGTTACCTCGCCTGGGTCGGGGGCATGGCGAGGGGCGATTTCGGCACCTCCTACACCTATCGCACCCCGGTGGGGCAGATGATTGCCGATCGCATGTGGGTCTCGCTGCCGCTGGCACTTTACGCGCTCGCCCTGTCCACGCTTATCGCCTTTCCGGCGGGGATCTACGCTGCCGCACGACGCGGCAAACCCGGTGACATCGCCGTCATGGGCGCCACCCAGCTTGGCGTGGCCGTACCGAACTTCTGGTTTGCCATGATGCTGGTGCTGATCTTCGCCATCAACCTGCGCTGGTTCTCCGCCGGCGGCTTCCCCGGCTGGGACATAGGCTTTTTCCTCGCGCTGAAATCCCTCACCCTGCCCGCCATCGCTCTGGCGCTGCCACAATCGGCCATCCTGGCGCGGGTCATGCGATCCTCGCTGCTCGACATCCTGTCCGAAGATTTCATGCGCACCGCCCGGGCCAAGGGCCTGTCTCGCCGTCAGGCCCTCTGGCGCCATGGGCTACGCAACGCCCTGATCCCGGTCCTGACCATCATCGGCCTGCAATTCTCCTTTCTGCTCGCCGGCGGCATCATCATCGAACAGGTCTTCTTTCTGCCCGGCCTCGGCCGCCTGATCTTCCAATCCATTTCCGCCCGTGACCTGATCGTGGTGGAAAGCGTGGTCATGCTGCTGGTCTTTTCAGTAATTCTCGTGAACTTCCTCGTCGATCTGGCCTATGCCGCCGTCGATCCCCGCCTTCGGAGCCGCACATGATCCGCTCGCGCAACCTCCTGATCGGCGGCACCCTGTGCCTGATTGTCGTTACCGCCGCCCTGCTCAGCTTTGTCTGGACGCCCTACGACATCAGCCAGATGGACATCCCCAACAAGCTGCAAAAGCCCAGCGCCGCCCACTGGTTCGGCACCGACCATTTCGGACGCGACATCTTCTCGATGATCATGATCGGCGCACGCACCTCGCTGGCCGTGGCCATCGTTGCCGTGGGTATCGGCATGGGGCTGGGCGTGCCGCTCGGCCTTTGGGCGGCGGCCAACAAGGGCGGCTGGGTCGACGAAATCATCATGCGCGGCAATGACCTGATCTTTGCCTTCCCGTCCCTCGTCATCGCCATCCTGATCACCGCCATCATGGGCGCGTCGGCGCTGAACGCGATCATCGCCATCGGCATCTTCAACATCCCGGTCTTTGCCCGCCTCACCCGCTCGGGCGCCCTGTCGCTCTGGGAGCGTGAATTCATCCTCGCCGCGCGCGTCGCCGGCAAATCCAAACCCCGCATCAGCGCCGAACACATCCTGCCCAATGTCGCCAACCTGCTGATCGTGCAGGGCACCATCCAGTTCTCCCTGGGCATCCTTGCCGAGGCAGGTCTCTCCTATGTCGGCCTTGGCGCACAGCCGCCCACGCCGTCCTGGGGCAGGATGCTGGCCGATGCGCAAACCATGGTCAGCTTCGCCCCCCACCTTGCCCTCGTCCCCGGCCTTGCCATCGTCACCGCCGTTCTGGGCCTCAATCTCCTTGGCGACGGCCTGCGCGACCTGCTTGACCCCAAGATCCGCGTGGCCCGCACATGACACTGCTTTCTGTGGAAAACCTCTCGCTGAACATCGGAGATACTCCGATCCTGCGCGACGTTTCCTTCACCATCGCACCCGGCGAGATCGTGGCCGTCACCGGCGAAAGCGGCTCGGGCAAGTCGATGACCGCCTTTTCGGTGATGCAACTCCTGCCCGAAGCCGCGCATACCACCGGACATATCCGCCTGAACGATCAGGACCTGCTGTCGCTCAGCGAACCACAGTTGTGCGCACTTCGCGGCAACGATATCGGCATGGTCTTCCAGGAACCCATGACCGCGCTCAACCCGGTGAAAACCATCGGTGCACAGGTCATGGAAACCATCCTGATCCACACAGCGATGACGCCCGACCGGGCGAAAGAGCAGGCCCGCGACATGCTCTCCCGCGTCGGCCTGCCCCCTGACCGCTTCCCGCTCTCCCGCTATCCGCATGAACTGTCGGGCGGCCAGCGTCAGCGTGTTGTCATCGCCATGGCCATTGCCCTGCGTCCCCGCTTGCTGATCGCGGATGAACCCACCACCGCGCTCGACGTGACCACCCAGGCCCAGATCCTTGATCTGCTCAAGGAACTCGTCGCCGAATTCGGCATGGGTTTGATGATGATCACCCATGACCTTGCCGTCGTCTCGGACATGGCCGACCGCATCATCGTCATGCGCCAGGGCGAGATCGTCGAACAGGGCGAAACCCGCGCGCTGTTTGGCGAAATGAAACACCCCTACACCCGCGCCCTGTTCGAGGCATCGGGCCACCGCGTCGATCTGCCCGACGCACCTGACGGCCCCGACCCGATCCTTGCAGTCCGGAACGCCGTGCGCGACTACCCCCTGCCACGCACCCGGCTGTTTGCGCCCCGCGAACACCACCGCGCGGTCAACGATATCTCCTTCACCATCCACAATGGCGAACGCGTCGGCCTCGTGGGTGAATCCGGGTGCGGCAAATCCACCCTGACCCGCGCCATCCTTGGCCTTGAACCGCTGCAATCGGGTGACATCACCGCCTTCGGCCACCCTGTCGGCCCGGCAATGAACCCGGCCCTGCGCGCCGGCCTGCAAGTGGTGTTCCAGGACCCCTATGGCAGCTTCAACCCCCGCCACCGGGTGTCCCGCATCATCACCGAACCGTTCCACCTCCTGCCCGATCCGCCCGGCGGCGCAGACCGCGACACCGCAATCGCCACGGCGCTCACCGCCGTTGGCCTTTCTCCGTCCGACGCCACCAAATATATCCACGAGTTTTCCGGCGGTCAGCGCCAGCGCATCGCCATTGCCCGCGCCCTGATCATCCGCCCCAAGCTCATCATCTTCGACGAGGCGGTTTCCGCCCTCGATGTTTCCATCCGCGCCCAGATCCTCGACCTGATCGCCGATCTCTCCCGGTCTCACACTCTCTCCTACCTCTTCATCTCGCACGACCTGTCCGTCGTGCGCACCGTCACCGACCGCGTGCTGGTGATGAAATCCGGCGAAATCGTCGAACAGGGTGTCACCGAACAGGTCTTTTCCAATCCGCAACACCCCTATACCCAAACCCTGATCGCCGCCGCCCCCGTGCTGCCCGATCTCTCCCACCTCAAAGAGAATTCACATGTCCCTGCCTGACCTCTGGTTCGATCCGTCCCTCTGCCTGATCAACGGCGCCTGGGTGCCGCCCGCCTCCGGCGACACGCTCGACCTGATCAACCCGTCCGACGGCACCCCGCTTGCCGCCATCGCGCGTGGCGCCGCGCCCGACATCAACGCCGCCGTCGCCGCCGCCCACAGCGCGCGACAAGGCGACTGGGGTGCCGCCACGGCCGTGGAACGCGGCCGCATCCTTATCCGTCTTGGCCAACTGGTGCTCCAGCACACCGAAACGCTCGCCCTGCTCGAAGCGCTCGACGTGGGCAAACCCCTCACCCAGGCCCGAAACGACGTGATCGCGCTGGCGCGCTACTGCGAATTCTACGGCGGCGCGGCGGACAAGGTGCATGGCGAAACCATCCCCTATCTCGACGGCTACACCGTCTACACACTGCGCGAACCCTATGGCGTGACCGGCCATATCGTACCATGGAACTACCCGATGCAGATCATCGGCCGCTCGGTCGGCGCGGCGCTGGCGATGGGCAATGCCTGCGTTCTCAAGCCGGCAGAAGAAGCCTGCCTCACCGCGCTCGCCTTTGCTGATCTCGCCCAACAGGCCGGCTTGCCCCCCGGCGCGCTCAACGTCGTGCCCGGCCTCGGCGCCGAAGCGGGCGCCGCGCTCGCCGAACACCCCGGCATTCAACACATCTCATTCACCGGCTCGGTCGCCACAGGCAGCCTGATTCAGGCCGCCGCCGCCAAGAACGTGGTCCCGGTCACGCTCGAACTCGGTGGCAAATCCCCACAACTGGTGTTCGCGGACGCCGATCTTGACGCCGCCCTGCCCTTCCTCGTGAACGCAGGCATCCAGAACGCCGGGCAAACCTGTTCCGCCTCCTCGCGCATCCTCGTGCAGCGCCCCGTCTATGACGAGGTCCGCGCCCGCATGAGCACCGCCTACAAAAACTTGCGCGCCGCGCCCGCCACCGACAATCTCGAACTCGGCCCGCTGATTTCCACCCGCCAGCAACAGATCGTACAGTCCTTCCTCGATAAGGGCGCCGATCTCGACACCGCCGCCACCGGCCAGATCGTCTCCAACGCCCCGGCCAACGGCGCCTATATCGCCCCCACCCTGTTTGCCGATGTCGCCCCCGACCATGCCCTGGCCCAACAGGAAATCTTTGGCCCCGTGCAGGTGCTGATCCCGTTTGACACCGAAGAAGAGGCGCTCGAAATCGCCAACGGCACCGATTACGGCCTCGTCGCCAGCGTCTGGTCGCAAAACGGCGCCCGCCAGATGCGCCTCGCCAGGGCACTCCGCTCCGGTCAGGTCTTCCTCAACAACTATGGCGCGGGCGGCGGGGTGGAACTGCCCTTTGGCGGCACCGGCAAATCCGGCCACGGCCGCGAAAAAGGCTTCGAGGCCCTCTTCCATTTCTCACAGCTCAAAACCGTCGCCGCGCTGCACGGATAACCCGCGCCACCCGCTCTTTCATTGTTCCCGAAAATACTCCCGCCGGAGGCATCCAACAGCCCGCCCCGGCGCACCAGCCAAAAAGGACCACGCCCATGCGTCTTGCAAACAAAACGGCCATCGTCACCGGAGGCGCCCAGGGCTTCGGCGCCGGCATCGTTGACAAGTTCCTCGCCGAAGGCGCCAGGGTCATCGTGGCCGACATCAACACCGACGCGGCGCAACGCAAGGCCGCCGAACACGAACACGCCGCCCCCTGCACCGTGGACGTGGCCAACAGTGACAGCGTTCAGGCGATGATTGACGGCGCCCTTGCCCAATGGGGCCATATCGACATTCTCGTGAACAACGCGGGCGTCACCCACCTGCCCGCGCCGATGGAAACCGTCACCGAAGACGATTTCGACCGGGTCTTTTCGGTGAACTGCAAATCCATCTACCTTCTGGCCCGCGCCCTCGTCCCGCATATGAAGGCCCGCGCATCGGGCGCGATCCTCAATGTCTCCTCCACCGCCGGCCTCTCCCCGCGCCCCAATCTCAACTGGTACAATGCCTCCAAGGGCTGGGTGAACACCGCCACAAGAACCATGGCGGTGGAACTTGCCCCCTTCGGCATCCGTGTCAACGCGCTCAACCCGGTCGCCGGAGAAACTCCGCTGCTGAAATCCTTCATGGGCGAAGACACCCCCGAGATGCGCGCCAAATTCCTCGCCACCATTCCCCTGGGCCGCTTTTCCCAACCCGAGGACATGGGCAACGCCGCCGCCTTCCTCTGCTCGGACGAGGCCAGCATGATCACCGGCACCCTGATGGAGGTCGATGGCGGGCGCTGTATCTGACACGCCCAACAATTCACCAATCCGCCATCATTTGCCCAAAAAGCAGGCGATGCCGCCCCCGGCATTGCCCTCCCCTCTGGCTGCGTCCCAACACAGCGCCTACCACGGTCCCAACACCCAATTCAGGACCGCGCCACGCCCGTGCCCAGCCAACTCACCATTTTGATCGTCGAACCCGACAAGACCCGCGCCGAGGCGATCATCGATAGCCTCGTCGCCACCGGGGATCACCATATCAAGGTGCTTGCCGGGCATACCGGGCTGGCCCGTTCCGTCGCAGAGATGAATCCCGATATCGTGCTGGTCGACATCGCCAACCCGTCCCGCGACGTGATCGAGGAACTCACCCTCGCCTCCTCGCCGCTCGAACGCCCGGTGGCGATGTTTGTCGACCGGTCGGATGACAGCATCACCAAGGCCGCGATCGAGGCCGGGGTCTCGGCCTATGTGGTGGACGGGCTGCGCGCCGACCGGATCCAGCCGGTGATGGATGCCGCCATTGCCCGGTTTCACATGTTCTCGCGGATGCGCAGCGAACTGGCAGCCACCCGGCGCGCGCTCGAAGAACGCAAGATCATCGACCGCGCCAAAGGCATCCTGATGCGCGCGCGCAACCTCTCCGAGGACGAGGCCTATGCCCTGATCCGCAAGACCGCGATGAGCCAGGGCCGGAAAATCGCCGATGTCGCCCAGGCCCTGGTCACGGCGGCGGACCTGCTGTCATGAGAATACAGCCCCTCACCGTCGGCTTCATGCCGCTTGTCGATGCCGCCCCGCTGATCGTCGCCCGCGAGTTGGGCTTTGCCGAGGAGGAAGGGCTCGGTCTCACCCTGCAATCCGGCCCCTCCTGGTCCACCCTGCGCGACCGGCTTGTACTGGGCCAGATCGAGGCCGCCCACATGCTTGCCCCGGTTCCCGTCGCCATGGCGCTGGGGCTTGGCGGCATTTCCACGCCGCTCGATGCCCTTTCCGTGCTTTCGGTGAACGGCAATGTAATCGGGCTGTCCAACCCCGTCGCCGCCCGCCTGTACGACACCGGCTTTACACCCGATTTCACAAACGCCACAGCAGCCAGAAATGCCCTGGCCGCGATCGACGGCCCGCTACGGATCGGCGTGCCGTTCCCGTTTTCCATGCACACCGAATTGCTGCACTACTGGCTGGGCGGGCACGGCGACACCGATCCGCGGTCTCTCGACATCCGCACCATCCCGCCGCCCCTCATGGCAGACGCCATCGCGGCGGGCGAGATCGACGCCTTCTGCGTCGGCGAACCCTGGGGCTCGATCACGGTGGAAAACGGCGGTGGCGAACTGCTCCTGCCCGGCGCCGCAATCTGGAACTTTGCCCCGGAAAAGGTGCTTGCCGCCCGCGCCGGGTGGACCGCCGCCAACCCGGATCTGACCGGACGCCTGATGCGCGCCGTGTGGAAGGCCGCCCGCTGGCTTGGCGATACGTCAAAACGCTCGACCGCCGCCGACATTCTCGCCTGGCCGGAATATCTCGGCTTGCCCGCCGAAATCCTGGAACGCGCCCTGACCGGCCGCATGATCCTGTCCCGCCACGCCCCCGCGCGTCATGTTCCCCGCATGGTCGCCTTCTTTGATGGGGCCGCCACCTTCCCGTGGAAATCCCAGGGCGCCTGGATCGGCTCCCGGATGGCGCGGCGTCTCGGCCTTGATCCGGCCTGGGCCGCCGACAAGGCCGCCGCCGTCTTTCGCACCGACCTGTATCGCCAGCACCTCGCGCCGCTTGGGGTCGATATGCCGGGCGCCTCCGAAAAACTCGAAGGCGCACTGGCCGTCCCCACCCCGGTGGCGTCGGACAACGGCACGCTTAGTCTGGGCCCGGATGCGTTTTTCGATGGCCGGGTTTTTGACCCTCAATCGCCCGGCTGATCAAAAATTGTGCAGTCGCAGCGCGAATTGCGGCGGTGCAGCAATTTTTCCGGAAAACACGCGGCGAATCCTTGCACCCCGCCCCGCCCCGCGCCCAAATAAGTTCAAGCCGGGGCAATGGCGCCTCGCAAATCTCCTCTTCCCCGCTGCCGGGGACATCCGGGCAAAGCCGCTCGACCGCCTGTGAAATCCACAGGTCCGGTCAGCGGCTTTCTTGTTTTTTTCGCCCCTTTCCTCTTCGGCGGGGCACATCAAAAGGATAATGCACCATGAAACGCATCGCCTCTCTCCTCGCGGCCACCACCATGCTGGTGACACCGGCCATGGCCGAACTCCTGGACCTGGAAAAGGACGAGCTGACCTTCGGCTTCATCAAACTGACCGACATGGCGCCGCTGGCTGTGGCCTATGAACAGGGCTTTTTCGATGACGAAGGTCTCTTTGTCACGCTCGAAGCCCAGGCCAACTGGAAAGTGCTTCTGGACGGGGTGATCGACGGCCAGCTGGACGGCGCCCACATGCTCGCCGGTCAGCCGCTGGCCGCCACGATCGGCTTCGGCACCAAGGCGCATATCGTCACCCCTTTCTCGATGGATCTGAACGGCAACGGCATCACCGTGTCCAACCAGATCTGGGAACAGATGAAACCCAACGTGCCGCTCGACGCGGAGGGCAAGCCGATCCACCCGATCAGCGCCGCCGCGCTCGCGCCGGTGGTCGAAAGCTACAAGACCGAAGGCAAACCCTTCAACATGGGCATGGTCTTCCCGGTTTCGACCCACAATTACGAACTGCGCTACTGGCTGGCGGCCGGCGGGCTGGAACCGGGCTATTACAGCCCTGAAAACATCACCGGCCAGATCGGCGCCGACGTTCTGCTCTCCGTCACCCCGCCGCCGCAGATGCCCGCCACGATGGAGGCCGGCACAATCTATGGCTACAGCGTAGGCGAACCCTGGAACCAACAGGCCGTGGCCAAGGGCATCGGCGTGCCGGTGATCACCGATTATGAACTCTGGAAGAACAACCCCGAAAAAGTGTTCGGCATTACCGACGAATTTGCCCGGGAAAACCCCAACACCACGCTGGCCGTGGTCAAGGCGCTGATCCGCGCGGCGATGTGGCTGGATGAAAACGACAACGCCAATCGCATGGCGGCGGTCGAAATGCTCAGCCAGCCGGAATATGTGGGCGCCGATGCCGATGTGATCGCCGCCTCGATGACAGGCACGTTCGAGTATGAAAAAGGCGACGTGCGCGAGGTGCCCGATTTCAACGTGTTCTTCCGCTACAACGCGACCTACCCCTTTTATTCGGACGCCGTCTGGTACCTGACCCAGATGCGCCGCTGGGGCCAGATCGCCGAGGCCAAGCCGAACACCTGGTATGACGAAGTCGCCAGGTCGGTCTACAAGCCCGAAATCTACCTGCAAGCCGCCCGGCTTCTGGTCGAAGAAGGTCTTGCCAACGAGGCTGATTTCCCCTGGGACAGCGATGGCTACAAGGCCCCGACCCCGGCGGCGGATATCATCGACGGCATCGCCTATGACGGCAAGGCCCCGAACGCCTATCTCGAAAGCCTGCCCATCGGCCTGAAGGGCAACCAGAAGGTGATCGGCACCGAGATCCAAGGCTAAGCAACGCACAACGCGCCGCTCCTCCGCCCCACCGGGCGTCCTCGCGAGGAAAGCCCGCAAGGGCATGAGGAGCGGCCAGCCCCCCAAGGACCTGACCCATGACCGCGACAGACCCCCAAGCCCTTGCCGATGACGCACGCGAAGCCCGCCGCGCGCGCCTCTTCACCCGCATCAACAAGGCCGACACCTGGTTCCAGGTTCTGGGCCTCAGCTTCATCACCCCGATCCTCAAGGCCGCCGCCGGCGACAACCCCAAAGCGCAGGCCAGGGAAATCTGGCGCCTGCTCGGTGTGCCGGTTCTGGCAA
Organism: Thiosulfatihalobacter marinus; assembly: GCF_016019955.1. Classification (GTDB taxonomy): domain Bacteria; phylum Pseudomonadota; class Alphaproteobacteria; order Rhodobacterales; family Rhodobacteraceae; genus Shimia; species Shimia marinus_A. The sequence goes on along the minus strand of NZ_JAECRZ010000011.1, from coordinate 56,731 downwards.
TCCTCCTGTTCCTGTTTGTGTGGGCCAGCCTCGCCCCGACGGTGCAAACCTCGCTGGGCGCCGTACCCGGCCCCTCCCAGGTCTGGACCGAAGCCGTCAACCTGCACGAGGACGCTCAGGCCAAGGCCACGAAAGAGCAGAAATTCTATGACCGGGTCGACGCGCGCAACCAGAAATTCATCGACAACGGTCAGCCCGAAAAGGTGAAACAGATCACCTATACCGGCGCGCCCAGCTATTACGATCAGATCTGGACCTCCATCAAAACCGTGTTCTTCGGCTTCCTGATCGGCTCGGCTGTCGCCATTCCGCTGGGCATCCTCGCCGGCCTGTCGCCCTATGCCAGCGCCGCCATCAACCCGCTGATCCAGATTTTCAAACCGGTCTCGCCGCTGGCGTGGCTGCCGATTGTCACCATGATCGTGTCCGCCACATACACGGTCGATGACGGGCTGTTCTCCAAATCCTTCCTCAACTCGGCCATCACCGTCACGCTGTGCTCGCTCTGGCCGACGCTGATCAACACCTCGCTTGGGGTCGCCTCCATCGACAAGGATCTGGTGAATGTCTCCAAGGTTTTGAAAATGAACACCTATACCAAGATCACAAAGCTGGTTCTGCCCTCGGCCCTGCCGCTGATTTTCACCGGCCTGCGCCTGAGCCTCGGTGTGGGCTGGATGGTACTGATCGCCGCCGAAATGCTGGCCCAGAACCCCGGTCTTGGCAAATTCGTCTGGGATGAATTCCAGAACGGCTCGTCCAGCTCGCTGGCCAAGATCATGGTGGCGGTTCTCACCATCGGCATCATCGGCTTCCTGCTGGACCGCCTGATGTATGCCATCCAGTCGCTCTTTACCTTCTCCTCGAACCGGTGATCCGACATGAGCATTCTCAAGTTCGAAAACGTATCCAAGGATTTCGGCGAGGGCACCGCCCGCACCCATGTTCTGAAAGACATCACGCTCGATGTGCAGGAAGGCGAATTCCTTGTCCTGCTCGGCTTTTCCGGCTCGGGCAAGACCACGCTGATCAACCTGATGGCGGGTCTGGAACAGCCAACCAAAGGCAGCGTCACCTTCAAGGGCGCACCGATCACCGGTCCGGGGCCGGAACGCGGCGTGATCTTCCAGAACTACTCGCTGATGCCCTGGCTCACGGTGAACGGCAACGTCATGCTGGCGCTCGATTCGGTCTTTCCGAACATGCCCAGGGCCGAAAAGGCCGCGAAGGTCGCCCATTACGTTGACATGGTCGGCCTCTCCCATGCCACCACGCGCCGCCCGGCCGAACTTTCGGGCGGGATGCGCCAGCGGGTCAATGTCGCCCGTGCGCTGGCCATGAACCCCGAAATGCTCCTGCTCGACGAGCCGCTCTCCGCGCTGGACGCGCTCACCCGCGCCAATCTCGCCGACGAGATCGAGGCGATCTGGGACGCCGACAAGAAAACCTGCGTCCTGATCACCAATGACGTGGACGAGGCGATCATCCTCGCCGACCGCATCATCGCGCTGAACCCGGACGGCACCCTGGGCGACGCGTTCACTGTCACCATCCCGCGCCCCCGCGACCGGATGGAAATGAACCACCATGACGGCTTCAAGAAGCTGCGCGCCGAAATCACCACCTACCTGATGGATGTCGGGATCAAGGCCAAGGTGGATACCGCGCGCGAGCTTCCCAACGTCACCGCAATCCACAACCTGCCCAAGGCCCAGGCAGACGTGCAAGCCACGCAATCCCAGCGTACCGACCGCTATCTCGAGTTTTCGCAACTCCACAAGATCTACCCGACCCCCAAAGGCCCGCTCACCGTGGTCGAGGATTTCGACCTCAAGCTGGACAAGGGCGAGTTCATCTCGCTGATCGGCCATTCGGGCTGCGGCAAATCCACCGTGCTCACCATGGCAGCCGGCCTCAACGACATCTCCAAAGGCGTCATCAATCTTGACGGGCGCGGCGTGGTCGGCGCCGATCCCGAACGCGCCGTGGTGTTCCAGTCGCCCAACCTGTTCCCATGGCTCTCAGCCAGGGAGAACGTCGCCATAGGCGTGGACAAGGTCTATCCCCGCGCCTCCCAGGCCGAACGCCAGGACGTGGTCGAATACTACCTCGAACGGGTCGGTCTGGGCGATGCGATGGACCGCCCCGCGCATTCCATGTCCAACGGCATGAAACAGCGCGTCGGCATCGCCCGCGCCTTTGCCCTCTCGCCCAAACTGCTCTTGCTGGACGAACCCTTCGGAATGCTCGACAGCCTCACCCGCTGGGAGCTGCAAGAGGTGCTGATGGAAGTCTGGGACCGCACCAAGGTCACGGCGGTCTGCGTCACCCATGACGTGGACGAAGCCATCCTGCTGGCCGATCGCGTGGTGATGATGACCAACGGCCCCCAGGCCACCATCGGCAAGATCGTCGATGTCGATCTGCCCCGCCCGCGCACCCGCAAGGCGCTGCTGGAACATCCCGACTACTACAAGTTCCGCCAGGAAGTTCTCGATTTTCTCGAGGAATATGAACACGGCGCCAAGCCCACACCCAAAACCCCGGCCCCCGCGCCGATTGCAGCCGAGTGAACCCCATGAAACAGAAACTGATCATCGTCGGGGCTGGCATGGCTTCGGGCCGCGCGCTCGAACACCTGCTGGAACACGCCCCCAACGCTTACAACATCACCCTGTTCAACGCCGAACCGCGCGGCACCTATAACCGCATCATGCTGTCCCCCGTGCTCTCCGGCGACAAGACATTCGACGAGATCGTCACCCACACCGCCGAATGGTACGAGGAAAACGGCGTCACCTGCCGCTTTGGCGAAAAGATCACCGCCATCGACAAATCCGCCAGGACGGTCACGGCGGAAAACGGCGATGTGCTGGAATATGACAAGCTGATCATCGCAACCGGCTCCGCCCCCTTTATCATCCCGCTTCCCGGCCACGATCTTGACGGCGTGATCGCTTACCGCGACCTCGAAGACACCAACGCCATGATCGCCCTTGGCGACCGGCCCGGCGCCAGGGCGGTTGTCATCGGCGGCGGCCTTCTGGGTCTCGAAGCGGCGGCGGGCCTCAAGGCGCGCGGCGTCGACGTGACCGTTGTGCATATCATGGGCCACCTGATGGAGCGCCAGCTTGACGAGGCCGCCGGGTATCTCTTGCGCAAGGCACTGGTCGACAAGGGCATCACGGTGAAATGCTCGGCCAACTCCAGGGAAATTCTGGGCGAGAATGGCAAGGTCAAGGCCCTGCTGCTGGATGACGGCACCGAACTGCCCTGTGACCTGCTGGTCATGGCCGTCGGCATCCGCCCCGCCATCGCGCTGGCCGCTGACGCGGGCCTCGCCACCGGTCGCGGCATCCATGTCGACGATCAGATGGTCACTTCCGATGCCAACATCCTCGCCCTTGGCGAATGTGTCGAACATGACGGCAATATCTTCGGCCTCGTCGCCCCTCTCTATGATCAGGCCAGGGTGCTCGCCAAGACCCTGCTCGGCGAAGAGGCGGCGTTCAGGAACAAGGAAGTCTCGACCAAGCTCAAGGTCACGGGCTGTGACCTGTTCTCTGCCGGGGATTTTGCCGAAGCCGAGGGGCGCGAGGACATCGTCTTCCGCGACCCGGCGCGCGGCGTCTACAAGCGCCTGGTGATCGCGGAAAATCGCCTCATCGGCGCCGTGATGTATGGCGACACCGCAGACGGCAACTGGTTCTTTGGCCTGATCAAAGACGGCACCGACATATCCGAAATGCGCGACACCCTGATCTTTGGACCCGCCTACCAAGGGGGGGCCGCCCTGGACCCTATGGCGGCCGTTGCAGCCTTACCGGCTGACGCAGAAATCTGCGGCTGCAACGGCGTTTGCAAAGGTCAGATCGTCGACGCCATCAACAACGGCGCCACAGACCTTGGCGCGATCCGTGCCACCACAAAGGCATCCGCCTCCTGCGGCACCTGCACCGGGCTTGTGGAACAGGTGCTCGCCACCACGCTGGGGGACGATTTCGTCATGCCCGCCGCCGCCTCGGTCTGTGGCTGCACCGACCTGAGCCACGAGGACGTGCGCCGCCTGATCAAATCCCGCGCACTGAAATCCCAGCCCGCCGTCTGGCAGGAACTCGGCTGGAGCACGCCCAACGGTTGCCATGTCTGCCGCCCGGCGATCAATTACTACCTGCTGGCCGACTGGCCGCTGGACTATGCCGACGATCCGCAATCGCGTTTTGTCAACGAACGCAACCACGCCAATATCCAGAAAGACGGCACCTATTCCGTCGTGCCGCGCATGTGGGGCGGCATCACCACCCCCGAAGAACTGCGCGCCATTGCCGATGCCGCCGACAAATACGCCGTGCCCACCGTCAAGGTCACAGGCGGTCAGCGCATCGACCTTCTTGGCGTCAGGAAAGAAGACCTGCCCGCCATCTGGTACGATCTCAACCAGGCCGGGCTGGTCTCGGGCCACGCCTATTCCAAGGGCCTGCGCACGGTAAAAACCTGTGTTGGCGCGGACCATTGCCGTTTTGGGACACAAGACAGCACCGGGCTTGGCATCAAGCTGGAAAAACACCTCTGGGGGTCGTGGACACCGCACAAACTCAAGCTCGGGGTCTCGGGCTGTCCGCGCAACTGCGCCGAGGCCACCTGCAAGGATATCGGCGTGATCTGTGTCGACTCGGGCTACGAGATTTCCATCGCCGGCGCGGCTGGCATGGAGGTCAAGGAAACCGAATTGCTGTGCAAGGTCGCCACCGAGGAAGACGCCATCGAAGTGATCTCGGCCATGACCCAGATCTACCGCGAAAATGCCAAATACCTTGACCGCGTTTTCAAATGGGTCGCCAAGGTGGGTCTCGACTGGGTCAGGGAACAGATCGTCGACGATCTGAAAAACCGCAAGGCGCTGGCCGACCGGTTCGAGATCTCCCAATCCGTCTATCGCACCGACCCATGGGCCGAACACGCCCGCGAAAAGGCGGCCACCTATCACCCTATCGCCAACCTGACACTGGAGGCCGCAGAATGAGCTGGATCGACATTGGCGCCATCACCGACATCCCCCTGCGCGGCGCGCGTATCGTGAAAACCGAACTGGGCTGTGTCGCCGTGTTCCGCACCGACGACAACGAAGTGTTCGCCACTTCGGACCGCTGCCCGCACAAGGGCGGCCCCCTCTCCGAAGGCATCGTGCACGGGCGCAAGGTAACTTGTCCGCTGCACAACTGGGTTTTCAGCCTTGAGACCGGCGAGGCCCAGGGCGCCGATGACGGCCAGATCGCCACCTACCCCACCCGCATCCTTGATGGGCGGGTCATGCTGGACGGAACCCACCTCGCGACCGAGGCCGCCGCCTGATGAAAGACCTTGATCTGACCCCCGCCAACGCGACCTGCACCACCTGCCCCTATTGCGGCACCGGTTGCGGCGTTCTGGCCGCCCCGGACGGCGCGGGCGGGCTGGCGATCAAGGGCGATCCGGCCCATCCGGCCAATCTCGGCCGGCTCTGCTCCAAGGGGTCGGCGCTCGGCGAGACCGTCGATACCGACGGTCGTCTTCTCACGCCGCAGATCGCCAACCGTTCCGCAAGCTGGGACGAGGCGCTCGATCTGGTCGCCACCCGGTTCTCCGACACCATCGCCATGCATGGGCCGGACTCGGTGGCCTTCTATGTTTCGGGCCAGCTTCTGACCGAGGATTACTACGTCGCCAACAAGCTGATGAAGGGCTTCATCGGATCGGCCAACATCGACACCAACTCGCGCCTCTGCATGGCTTCCACCGTCGCTGGCCACAAACGCGCCTTCGGCACCGACACGGTGCCCGGCACCTACGAAGATCTGGAACTGGCCGATCTGGTCGTGCTGGTCGGGTCCAACCTGGCCTGGTGCCACCCGGTTCTTTATCAACGCATCGCGGCCGCCAAAAAGACCCGTCCCAACATGCGCATCGTGGTCATCGACCCGCGCCGCACCGCCACCACCGACATCGCCGATCTGCACCTTGCAATCGCCCCCGGCACCGACGTGGCCCTGTTCAACCGCCTGCTCGCGGAGATCCACCAACAAGGCGCCGTGGACGCGGATTTCGTTTCCAACCACGTGTCCGGCCTGCGCGAAGCCCTTGATACCGCCAGTTCCACAGACACCGCCGAAACCGGCCTTCCCGACGACCAGTTGATGCATTTCCTGAACCTCTGGGTGCGCACGGAAAAGGTTGTCACTGTCTTTTCCCAGGGTGTGAACCAATCCGCTCAGGGCTCGGACAAGGTGAACGCGATCCTGAACTGCCACCTTGCCACGGGCCGCATCGGCCAGCCCGGCATGGGACCGTTCTCTGTCACTGGCCAACCCAACGCCATGGGCGGGCGCGAGGTGGGCGGGCTGGCCAATATGCTCGCCTGCCACCTGGATATCGAAAACCCCGATCACCGCGCCCTTGTCGGTGGCTTTTGGTCCGCCCCCGCCATGCCCGAACGGCCCGGGCTGAAGGCGGTGGACATGTTCCGCGCCGTGGCCGATGGCCGGATCAAGGCGCTTTGGATCATGTGCACCAATCCTGCCGTGTCCATGCCGGATGCCGATGCCGTGCGTGATGCCATCGCGGGCTGTGACTTTGCCGTGGTCTCCGACCTCACCGGCACCACCGACACCGCGCGCCTTGCCGACGTGGTGCTGCCCGCCACCGGCTGGGGCGAAAAGGACGGAACCGTCACCAATTCAGACCGCACGATCTCGCGCCAGCGCAGCGTCCTGCCCGCCCCAGGCCAGGCGCGCCACGATTGGGACATCATCACCGAAATCGGTCGCCGCATGGGCTGGCAGGCCGCGTTCGATTATTCCTGCCCCGCCGAGATCTTCCGCGAATACGCCGCCCTTTCCGGCCTGGCCGCCGCGCAGGGCAAGGATTTTGACATCTCCGGCCTCGCGGACCTGTCCAATACGGAATACGATGCCCTGCGCCCCATACGCTGGCCCGTCAGCGCCCGCAACAAACCCGCCGACCGCCTGTTCGGCGACGGGCGCTTCTTTACCGCGTCGGGACGCGCCAACATGCTGGCTGTGGAACAGGCCCCTTCCGTCCGCACCCCACCCCACCGCTTTCGCCTCAACACCGGCCGTATCCGCGATCAGTGGCACACCATGACCCGCACCGCCCGCGCGCCCCGGCTCAACCAGCACTATGGCGAGCCCTTTCTGGAAATCCACCCCGAAGACGCGCTCGCCCTTGGCCTGAAACCCGCCGAACTTGCCCGGGTTTCGAACCAGCACGGCCATGCCGTCCTGCGTGTTCTGATCACCGACCGACTGCGCCCCGGCACCGTCTTTGCCCCGATCCACTGGACATCCGAAACCGCCTCGGCAGGACGCATAGGCACACTGGTCCCCCCCCGCACCGATCCGGTCTCGGGCCAGCCCGACAGTAAATCGGCCATGGTCTCGATCGCGCCATACGCACCCGAATGGTATGGGTTCGCGGTCTCCTCCACACCGCTCGCGCCAAAAACCGATTACTGGGCCAACGCCCGCCACAGTTCCGGCTGGCGCAGCGAACTGGCCGGTTTGCAAACGCCCGACAACTGGGAGGATTTTGCCCGCGCCCTCTTTGACGCACCCGGCGCGCAGGTCTCCAGCGTCATCGATCCTGCGAAATCCACAACCCGCATCGCCCTGCACGACAACGGCGCCCTGATCGGCGCGCTTTATACCGCGCCCGAACCCGTCGCCGTGGCGCGCGCCCATATATCGGCCCTGCTGGGCACCCCCGGCGCCGCCGCCCTCGCGGGCCGCCCGGGTCAGGACCAGCCCGATCCCGGCGCCACGGTCTGCGCCTGTTTCAATGTCGGGGTGAACACCATCATCGCCGCCATCACCCAACAGAACCTGCTCAGCGTGGACGAGATCGGCACCGCCCTTCAGGCCGGCTCCAACTGCGGCTCCTGCCGCCCCGAACTTGCCGCGCTGCTGAACGCCACGCTGGGCCAAGCCGCCGCCGAATAGCTCAACTCAGAAATGGCCGCGCCTTCATGGTTTCCGGCACCGGCACACCCAGGCGGCTCAAAACCGTCGGCGCCAGCTGCAACTGGTGCAGCACGGTATCCGCCGAAGGCCCCTCGCCCGGCCCAAAATAATACAGCGCGAATTCCTGCTGCAACGTCCCGCGCCCGCCATGATGCCCACGTTCGTCCTGTCCGTGATCCGCCGTCACGATCACCTCATAACCCGCCGCGCGCCACTTCGGGATAAACGGTGCCAACATCTCGTCCATGACGAAACAGGCATGATCCATCTCGTGGCTTTCATGCTGAAACCGGTGCCCCATGCTGTCCAGCGTACAGGTGTGCAACATCCCGTAATTCAGCCCGAACCGCAGGCACAGATTGGTCAGCGTGCCAAACAGGTCCACATCCGACGGCGTCATCTGGTTGGCCGCGCCATACCCCGTCATCGTGTGAAACCGCCCGTGGTTGATGGTCTCGCTGTCGGGTTCGTCATACTCAATGTCACGCACGAAATCGAACGGATGCCGATTGAAAAACTCTGACCAGAAGGAATGCGCCACCGCCCCGGTCACGCCGCCCGCCTTGCGCACTTCGCTGAATATATCCGGCTGGCTTATGCGGAACACATTGCCGTTTCCGGTGCACCCATGCTCCTGCGGCGTCACGCCGGTATGGATCGACGCATAGCAACTGGCCGAGATCGACGGCAGCACCGCCGACATCCGCCATTTCCTGGCCTCGCCACTTTCGACCCATCCCTCAAGATTGCCGAACAACCGCTCCCAGTTGCGCCACGGCACCCCGTCCAGAATGATCAGCAGTAGCTTTTTGTCCATCTTCGCCCTCGCATCGCGTGATTTGCATTGCCACTACCCTAGGCACAACACGGACCTTCCCGCAATTCGCCGCGGCCCTTGTCCAGCCACGTCACCCCCCATTTCCAGGACGTTCAGATCCCCGGATCAGCCGTCTTGCCCCCGTCCGCCGCGCACAGGCGCGTTGCCCGCCAACGCCTGCGCGATCTGCGCGTCACTCAGCCCCGCATCCGCGCTTTTCAGACAGGCCGCCACCGCGCGCATGTCCCGGCGCGCAGGCTGACCGCCACCACTCAGGTCCGACCCGGGAAAACAGGCCGCAACCTGATCCGCGCGCACCCCCAGATCGGCGCCAATGGCCGCAAATCGCGGCGCTGTCGCGTGCCGCTCCTGCGCCGCCGTTTCGCTCAGGTAGAACCCGGCCAACGAGGCAAAGCCCAACACGGCGATGAATAGATACTGCTTAACGGTCATCGCAACGAAGTCCTTTCTTGTTCACTTGACCCTGATACGCGCCCACCCGTAGATCCGTCGCACCACGCACAAAAAAAACGGCCCCGATCCCGGAGCCGCTTCATTTTGCCAGAAATTCTCCTGCCCGCCGCCCGAAAGGGGGGCAGCGAAGCTCAGTTGCCCGCGCTCTCCATCTTGCGGTTCGCGATCACCTCTTCCAGCCAGCCCAGCTTCATTTCCGGCACCGAACTCAACAGCAGGTCGGTATAATCGTCAAAGGGCGGGCTCAACACCTCCGTCTTGCCGCCATACCGCACCACTTCGCCCTGATACATCACCGCAATCGAATCCGCGATCGCCTTCACCGTTGCCAGATCATGGGTGATGAACAGATAGGCCACATCCTCGATCTTTTGCAGGTTCAGCAAAAGCTTGAGAATGCCATCCGCCACCAAAGGGTCCAGCGCGCTGGTCACTTCGTCGCAGATGATCATCTTCGGCTTGGCCGCCAGCGCGCGCGCGATGCACACTCGCTGCTTCTGCCCCCCCGAAAGCTCGGCCGGATAGCGGTCGATAAACTCGATCCCCATCTCGATCTCGTCCAGCAATTCCACGATCCGCTTGCGCTTCTGCGCGCCGCGCAGCCCGAAATAGAACTCCAGCGGCCGCCCGATGATCGTGCCCACCGTCTGGCGCGGATTCATCGCCACATCCGCCATCTGGTAGATCATCTGCAACTCGCGCAGATCCTCTCGAGAACGCCCGCCAAGGGCGGCCGAGAGATCACGTCCCGCGAAATGGATACTGCCCTCCTTGGGCGGCAACAGCCCGGTGATCACCCGCGCCAGCGTCGACTTGCCCGATCCGCTCTCACCCACCACCGCCAGCGTCTGGCCCGGATGCAATTCCACGTTTACATCATGCAACACGTCGAAATTCGTACCCCGATAACGCGCCGTGATGTTTTCAACCTTCAGCACCGGTTCGGACGTTGGCTCCTTTTCCTTGTGGTCGATCGAGCGCACGGACACCAGCGCCCGGGTATATTCTTCCCGTGGCGCGTTGATGATCTGGTCGACGGATCCGTATTCCACCATGTCGCCCATCTTCAGCACCAGTATATCGTCGCTCACCTGCGCCACCACGGCCAGATCATGGGTGATATAAAGCGCGGCAACCCCGGTGTCGCGAATGGCCTCCTTGATCGCCATAAGCACTTCGATCTGCGTGGTCACGTCGAGCGCCGTCGTCGGCTCGTCAAACACCACCAGATCCGGTTCCGGGCACAGCGCCAGCGCCGTCATGCAGCGCTGCAACTGCCCGCCCGACACCTGGTGCGGATAGCGGTTGCCGATGGTCTCCGGATCCGGCAGGCCCAGCCTGGCAAACAGCTCGATAGCCCGCGCCTCGGCGTCTTTCCTGGAAAACTTGCCGTGACGCACCGAGGCCTCGATCACCTGGTCCATGATCTTCTTGGCCGGGTTGAACGACGCCGCCGCCGACTGGCTGACATAGGTCACTTCGCCACCGCGCAAACTGCGCACATCCTGCAACGGCGTCTTCAGAATATCGCGCCCGTTGACCCATACTTCGCCGCCGGTGATCTCCACACCGCCCCGGCCATAGGCCATCGACGCCAGCCCGATGGTCGATTTCCCGGCGCCCGACTCTCCGATCAGGCCCAGCACCTTGCCCTTCTCCAGATCGAAGGACACACCATGCACAATCTCGATATCATGCGGCTTCTCGCCCGGCGGATACACCGTCGCGCCGATCTTCAGGTCGCGGACTTTCAGCAAGGACTCACTCATCCCCGGCCCCCTTTCAGCGAGGTCGTGCGGTTCAGCACCCAGTCGGCCACCAGGTTCACGCTGATCGCCAGCGTCGCAATCGCGACCGCCGGATAAAGCGCGGCACCGATGCCGTAGACGATCCCGTCCTTGTTTTCCTTCACGATCCCGCCCCAATCGGCCTGCGGCGGCTGCACGCCCAGCCCCAGGAACGACAATGTCGAGACAAACAGCACCATGAAGATGAACCGCAGCCCCATTTCCGCCACCAGCGGGCTAAGCGCATTCGGCAGGATCTCGCGGAAAATGATCCAGCGCCGCCCCTCGCCACGCAGCTTGGCGGCCTCAACGTAGTCCATCACGTTGATATCCACCGCCACCGCGCGGGCCAGACGATACACGCGCGTCGAATCCAGCAATCCCATCACCACAATCAGAACCGGCACCGTCACCGGCATCACGGACAGGATCACCAGCGCAAAGATCAGCGACGGGATCGACATCAGCAGATCAACAAAACGGCTCAGCGCCTGATCCACCCAGCCCCCGACAACAGCGGCCAGAAACCCCAGAACCGACCCGGTGACAAAACTCAGGATCGTCGCCACCGTCGCGATGAATATCGTCGTCCGGCCGCCATAGATCATCCGCGTCAACAGATCGCGCCCGATATTGTCGGTGCCCAGCCAATGCTCCGCGCTGGCTGGCTCCCATACGTCACCCACCGATTCGGCCATGCCATAGGGCGCCAGCAACGGCGCAAAGATCGCCATCAGGAAATAGAGGGCCATGAAAAACAGCCCGACCATCGCCGAGACTGGCATATTCTTGATCATTTCGGATGCCTCAATCGCGGGTTGGACAGGATGGCGACAATATCGGCAACCATGTTCAGCCCGATATAGACGGCCGCAAACACAAGCCCGCTGGCCTGCACCACCGGCAGGTCGCGTTTGGACACGTGATCCACAAGGTATTGCCCCATGCCGGGATAGGTGAACACCACCTCGATCACCACCACACCCACCACCAGATAGGCCAGGTTAAGCATCACCACGTTCACGATCGGCGCGATAGAATTGGGGAACGCATGTTTCCAGATGATCAGGAACATCGTCAGCCCCTTGAGTTCGGCCGTTTCGATATAGGCCGACTGCATCACGTTCAATATCGCCGCGCGGGTCATACGCATCATATGCGCAAGAACCACCAGCGTCAGAACGGCCACCGGCAGCGCGATGGTTTGCAGCTTTTCGCCAAGGCTCATGCCGTCATAGATCGTTGCCACCGTCGGCGCCCAGCCCAGCTTGACGCCAATGAAATACATCAGCACATATCCGATCAGGAATTCGGGGATCGAAATCGACGCCAGCGTAACGCCGGAAATCAGCTTGTCCGGCCAACGATCGCGAAACCGCACCGCAACCAGCCCAAGGAAAACGGCCAGCGGAACCGAAATGATCGCCGCCCACATGGCAAGGAAAAGCGTGTTCGACAGGCGCTTGCCCATGCTTTCGGCAATGTCCTGGCCACTGGTCAATGCCGTGCCCAGGTCGCCCTGCAAAACCCCGCCCAGCCAGCTGAAATAGCGGTTCAGCGCCGGTTCGTTCAGCCCGAGCTCTTCACGCAGGTTCGCCAACGCTTCAGGAGTTGCCGATTGGCCCAGAATACTCTGGGCGACGTCACCGGGCAGTATATTCGTGCCGGCGAAAATCAGCGCCGAAACCATGAACAGCAATAGAAGCCCCAGCGCAAGACGCTGGGACACCAGTTTTAACGCCACGTGCATATCAGGCAGTGACCCAGGTTTTCACCGGCGCGTAGAGGTTCATCAGGCCGAACCCGGCGGTTTCATCCCAGCCACCGATCTTGTCGCTCACGCCATCGATGAAATCGTTGAACATTGGCGCGATCAGCCCGCCTTCATTGTGCAGGATCAGGGCCATGTCGGCATACATCTGCTTGCGCTTGGCGCTGTCAAGCTCGGCCCGTGCGGCAACAAGCAACTGGTCGAACTGCGGGTTCTTGAACCGGGTATCGTTCCAGTCCGCCGTTGACAGATACGCCGTCGAATACATCTGGTCCTGAACCGGGCGACCGCTCCAGTAGCTCGTAGAGAAGGGTTGCTTGTTCCAGACTTCCGACCAGTAACCGTCATTGGGCTCGCGCTTGATGTCCATCTTGATCCCCGCCGCGGCACAGGATTGCTGGAACAACGCCGCCGCATCCGGCGCTCCAGGGAAGGAGTTGTCCGAGGTCCGCAGCAGAATCGGGCCGTCATATTCCGATTTCTTCATGTGAAACGCGGCCTTTTCCGGATCATACTCGCGCTGCGGCAGCGGGGTGAAAAGCGGATAAGACGCGTTGATCGGAATGTCGTTGCCGATAGACCCATAACCAAACAGGATCTTGTCGACCATTTCCTGACGGTTGATGCCGTATTTCAGCGCCATCATCACGTGCGGGTTGTTGAACGGCGCGGTATCGACATGCGCGATGAACACGTAATGGCCCGGTCCGCTCTTGGTGTGCACGTTGATGGTTGGCGCCCGCGCGATCAGCCCGGCGGTGCGCGGCGGCACCCGGCTGATCATGTGAACCTGACCCGACTGCAACGCCGCAACGCGCGCCGTGTCATCGTTGATCACCAACAGTTCGATCGTGTCGGCATGGCCCTGGCTGTCATCCCAGTGATTGGGGTTCTTCTCGGCCACATAGCGCACACCCGGATCGGCGCTCTTGATGATATAGGGGCCGGTGCCGATCATGGCGCTGGGATCATCCTTGCCGCCATTGGGCTGAATCATCAGGTGGTAATCGGTCATCAGGAACGGCAGGTCCGCATTCGCTTCATGCAGTTCGACGATAAAGTCACGGCCTTCCGCGCGCATCGCCTTGATGCCGCGCATCACACCCAGTGCACCAGATTTCGTATCCTCGCCCGAATGACGATCCATCGTGGCGACAACGTCCTCGGCAGTCACTTCCTTGCCGTTGGAGAACGTGATGCCCTGACGAATCCGGAACGTCCACACGCTGGCGTCGGCGGATCCTTCCCAGCTCTCGGCAACGCGGCCATCAAGCCCGCCGCCCGCCGCCAGTTCCACCAGCGGTTCACCCCAAAGCCGTGTCACCGTCCCCATGGTGGTGTTGGTCGACAGCGCCGGATCAAGGCTGTCGGACGAGCTGCCGCCCTCCACGCCAACCTTGATCGTCCCGCCTTTTTTCGGTCCGGCGGCCTTCACGGCACCGGCCAGCATGGTATTGGCGGCAACCGCGCTCAGACCCAGCGCGCTGGCCCGGCCCAGGAAATTCCGGCGTGTCAAACGCCCCATCGCAGCCCGGCTGCTCAGATATTTCAGTTCGTCATTCATTGTTGATCTCCCGTTGGTCACTTGCTTTTTTCCCATGCTGCGGTCCAGCCGGATCACAAATCAAGGAAAAACTTAAACACTCATTCAAACTTTTTCGCGAAACGGCTCAGGCGCGCGGCACCTGCGCCCGCCATTTGCGGTCAAAAACGGTCGCGTCTCCCTCGCGCACCTCCATGTCGGCCTCGACGATGAAACCGGCTTTATCCGCCCGCATCGTCACCCCGGAAATCACCCGCGCGCCCCAAGCCCCGCGCCCCAGGGACCGGTCCCAGCGAAAGCTGGCCTCGGCCGAAAGCGGATCACCCTCGCGAATGACAAACCGTTCCTCGACGCGGGTCGCGTGATCCAGCCCGGTGGGCAGATCGCGCAGCTTGCCGTCATCTCCGGTGATCTCCAAACTCAGGGTATTGCTCCCGGCATCAAGAATCAACCGCTTGGATTCCCGCGCTTTTTCCAGCCGCTCCCGGGCCAGCGGCGGCGCCGCTTTCGGCGGGTCAAACACCCATTCGTCGCCCTGCGCCACCGGACGCAGCGGCAGCGACATATGCCCTCCGACGATCTCCAGCACCGCCTGCTCCGCCTCCGGCCAGACAAAAGGCCAATAGCTGGACGATACCGCCAGCCGCAACCGATGCCCGGCCGGCAGGTGATAGGCGCATTGGTCCAGCACCACGCGCGCCTCGACCACCTCTCCCACCGGCAGATCCTGCATGGCGCTGCGCCCTTGACGCTGGCGCAGGTTCAGGAACCCATGGGCGATCAGGGCGCTGGTGCCGTCCGGGCGCAGATCGCACAACCGAACCGCCACCTGGGCCCGTGCCTTGTCCGAACACAACCGCAGCGTCACCTCCGGCGCGCCAATGATATCGCGCGCACCAGGGGTTTCCGCGCTGTCAAAACAACAGCTCAGCGCATCGTCCCGCCGCTGATCGTCGGGCAATTCTCCGGGGCCAAAGCCAAACGGGAAATACTCACCCGTCCCCTGCCCGCAGGCCAGCGACGGAACCACCTTGCGCGCCACGTCGCCCGGACCGCCGGCCAGCATTGCCCCGTTCAGATGCCAGGTCTCCGGTGATCTTTCGCCATGCCAGTCGCGAATCGCCACCCAGCGCCCGGGCCGCTCTTCATAGCTCACTCTCGGGGCCACGCTGTCCATCACCCAGACGCGCATCTCGGGCCAGTCCTCGGCCCCGTTGTCCACGCCCTTCAGCCAGCGGTCCCACCAGCGCAGCATTTCACCCAGAAAATCGATCCGCGGCCCCGGCACCGCGAAATGCGGGTATTTGTGGTTCCACGGCCCCACCAGTCCCTTGACCGGCGCGTCCAGATTCTCCACCAGATGCGCCATCGTGTTGCGATACCCGTCATGCCAGCCGCCCACGCTCAGCACCGCCGCCTTGATCGCACCGTAATCCTCGCAAACCGAACCGTGCTTCCAGTAATCGTCCCGCAGCTGATGCTCCACCCATTTCGCCGCCAGAAACGGCGTGTTCTCCAGCCGCTCCAGCCACATCTCGCGCCAGCCCTCCCCCACGATCTCGGGGTCCGGCGGCAGGGCAAACCAGCCCAGCACGGTTGCCGCCCAGCCGGGATTTTCGCCCAGCATCAGGCCGCCCTTGTAATGGATGTCGTCCGCATAACGGTCCGTGGTGGAACAGATGCTGACCACCGCCTTCAACGGCTCCGGCGCCAGCGCGGCGATCTGCAATCCGTTGAACCCGCCCCAGCTGATTCCCATCATGCCCACGCTGCCGCTGCACCAGCCCTGCGCGGCCAGCCAGTGGATCACCGACACACCATCGGCCAGTTCCTGTTCGGAATACTCGTCGTCAAACAATCCCTCGCTGTCACCGCAACCGCGCATGTCAACCCGTACGCAGGCGTATCCATGCCCGGCCAAATAGGGATGGGTCAGCGCATCGCGCACCGCCGTGCCGTCGCGCTTGCGATAGGGCAGGTATTCCAGGATCGCTGGCACCGGACCGGCACCTACGGGCCGCCATATCCGCGCCGACAGATTCACACCGTCGGGCATGGGAATGGCCACATGCGGCGTTTCCTCCACCTCGAACGGGAAGTCTTCGACAATCTGCATGAGGCACCTCCCAAGGCCGATAGGCTCACCTCACCCTGCCGCGCGGTCGCCCGCGCGGCAAGTGTTCTTCAGGTCGGGCTCAGCCGACCAGCCCGTTGTCGTCGCGCTTGACCGCGATCACCGCCGACCGGGGCAGGCCGCTGCCGGTGGGCCAGCTGCCGCCGGGGTGCTGGATGCCGACAAACATCGTGCGCCGGTCCGCCGACCAGGCCAGCCCGGTCACTTCGCTGCCCTGCGGCCCGGTCAGGAACCGCACGATCTCGCCGGTCGCCGGATCGCCCGCCAGCATCTGATTGTTGCCCATGCCGGCGAAATCCCCGGCGTTGCCGTCGTCGCCATCGGTCTGGATCCACACCAACCCGGTCGAATCGAACGCCATGCCATCCGGCGCGTTGAACAGGTTGCCTTCGTTGATGTTTTCCGACCCGCCATAGACGTTGTTATAGACGCCCGGATTGCCCGCCATCACATAAAGATCCCAGTCAAACGCCTCGGCGGCGTGGTCATCGTCCTTCGGGAACCAGCGCACGATCTGGCCATAGCGGTTGGTCTCGCGCGGGTTGGGGCCGTTGACCGGGGTTTCGTCGCCCCCCGCATTGGGCTTGACCCCGCGGTTCTTGTTGTTGGTCAGACAGCAATAGGCCTCGACCGCATGGGGGTTGGCCGCGATCCATTCCGGGCGATCCATCGTTGTCGCGCCCACCGTGGACCCGGCCATCCGGGCAAAGATCAGGATCTCGGCCGGCTCCATGCCCGTGCTTTCGGGGGTCAGCGCGATCCAGCGGCCGGTGCCGTCCTCCTCGAACCGGGCCACGTACAGCGTGCCGTCATCCAACAGCCCCTCGGTCGATCCGCCCGGCCTATAGGTGCCGTTCGACACGAACTTGTAAAGGAACTCGCCACGCTCGTCGTCGCCCATGTAAACCACCACACGCCCGTCGCGGGCCAGCACGACCTCGGCGTTCTCATGCTTGAACCGGCCCAGACCGGTGTGCTTGACTGGCGTGCTCTCGGGGTCGGTCGGGTCAATCTCGACCACCCAGCCCGCGCGATGCGGCTCGTTGGGATTTTCCGAGACATCAAACCGAGGATCGTGCTTGTGATAGTCATACCCCCAACCGTCGGCACCGATCCCATAACGGGAGTAGCCAGCCTCCAGAGCGGCCCCGCCGGGCAGCGCGCCCGTCGCCCCGAAATACCCGTTGAAGTTTTCCTCGCAGGTCAGATAGGTGCCCCAGGGCGTCGTGCCCGATCCACAGTTGTTCATCGTGCCCAGCGACATCGTGCCGGTCGGATCGGCCCCGGTCTGCATCAGCGCGTGCCCGGCGGCGGGGCCAACGATCTTCATCGGCGTGTTATGCGTGATCCGGCGGTTATAGGGGCTGTCCCTGACCACCTCCCAGCCGCTGTCGCCCTCACGAATTTCCATCACCGTGACGCCTTGCAGGTTCTGCAACTTCACCACGTCGCCCGCGTTGGCTGGCGTGCCTTCCTGCGCGGCGGGCAGGTTGATCTTGCGATTGGTGTACTCGTGGTTGACGGCGATCAGCTGGCGCCCCTTGTGGGTAAAGGTCTCCATGCCATCGGTATTCTCGCCGAATACCCGGTCCGACCCCGCGACCGGGCCGCCCTCTGCCACGTCATAGCCATCGGCATCCGAAAACAGCGGATCCCCCCAGCGGGCCAGAACCTGGGTGCCATAGCCATCGGGCACATGCACCTCGAAATCAGTCTGGATCGGGATCGGCGTAAAGGCAAAGCGCGACGCGCCCATCGCCCGGGCCGAGGCGCCGCCCAGCAGGCCGGTGCCCATCACCGCCGCGCCCGACCCAAAGGCCAGCACGCCGCCCAGGAACCCGCGCCGCGAAATCGCGCGCTCGACCACGCGGTCAAAATCGTTCTCGTCGGGGCGGGGAAAATTCAGTTCATCCAGTTCGTCAAAGGTAAGCTCGGTGGCGTCGATACGGGTCATGCGAATCTCCTTGTTCTGGTGTGACGGATCATACGTCGCGGGGAACCGCTAAGGGCATTGCGTGAAACCCTTGTGACATGGCTGCGATTGCGCCGTAACCTGCGATCACCTTTGTGCATCCACTGACCCCTTGCGATAGGCGCCGACCTGCGCAACCATCCCCACAACGAAAGCGGAGGCCTTCACATGATCAGCCAGGAACAGAATGACCTTATTACCCGCATCACCCCCGGCACCCCGGCGGGCCAGGTCTTGCGCCGCTACTGGCAGCCCGCCGCGCTGTCGGACGAACTTGCCGGGAACCGTCCGGTGGTGCCGGTGCGCCTGCTGGGCGAAGATCTCGTGCTGTTTCGCGACAGCGAGGGCAAGCTGGGCCTGATCCAGCGCGCCTGCCCGCATCGCGGCGCCGACATGTGCTTTGGCCGGCTCGAAGACAACGGCCTGCGTTGCCCCTTTCACGGCTGGCACTTCAACCGCGCGGGCCAATGCGTCGAACAACCCGGCGAGCCGGACGGCAGCCGGATGCATGAACGTATCCGCGCCACCGCCTATCCGGTGGTCGAAAGGAACGGCATCGTCTTTGCCTATATGGGCCCCGGCGAACCGCCCGCCTTCCCCGATCTCGATTGCTTCCGCGCGCCCGATACCCATGTCTTTGCCTTCAAGGGACTGTGGGAATGCAACTGGCTCCAGGCGCTCGAAGTCGGCATAGACCCGGCCCATGCCTCGTTCCTGCACCGCTTTCTTCAGGATGAAGACCCCGCCGAAAGCTATGGCAAGCAATTTCGCGACACCGCCGCCGATACCGAAATCCCCATGACCCGCCTTCTGCGCGAATACCCCCGTCCCGACATCACCGTCGAAGATACCGAGTACGGCCTGCGCATCATCGCCCTGCGCCATCTGGATGACGGGCGCACCCATGTGCGCGTCACCAACCAGATCTTCCCCGAGGCGATCTCGATCCCCATGTCGCGCGAGATGATCATCACCCAGTGGCACGTCCCGATCGACGATGAAACCTGCTACTGGTATTCGATGTTCACCAGCTTCGACAAACCAGTGGACAAGGACAGGATGCGCGCCCAGCGCCTTGCCGAACACGTCCTGCCGACCTATGCGCCGAAAAAGAACAGGCGCAACAATTACGGCTATGACCCGGACGAACAGGCGCGCGAGACCTATACCGGCATGGGGCTGGATATCAACGTACACGATCAATGGGCGGTCGAAAGCATGGGCGCGATCCAGGATCGCACCCGCGAACACCTGGGCAAGACAGACGTGGCGATCATCGCCAACCGCCGCAAGCTGCGCGCCGCGATCCAGGCGCTTCAGGACGGCGACGAAACCGCCCTGCCGATGCGCAACGGGGTGGACCCGGCGACCATTCGCGGCCCGATCTCCAACGACACGCTCACCGCCGACGGCAACTGGCGCTTGTCCTTCGAAAAAGGCGACGCCGCCCGCCGCGCCGCCTGCGCCGACTGGGACGCCACGATCTAGGGTCAGGACCCGTTAATCCTGCACCACTGGCGCCAAATCCACGAAATATCGGGGGTTTGGCGCGCGCCGGACATAGTGGCTCTATTTCCAAGCGTGCCAAGCCGCTGGGATGAAGTGGATTTGGCGTCCTACGGATTTGACGGATTTGCCGCCTGACGTCCTTTCAATGCCTTGAAATAGAACCACTATTCCTGCGGCATTGTACGTAGTCAGACAGCAAATCTGTTAAACTAGTGGCGCAGGATTAATGGGTCCTGACCCTAGCGAAGCGGCCCGCCCAGGGCCAAAGAGCGCGCGCGCAAACCTTGCCGCGCACACGCCACTGGTGTTTGATCCCCGGAACAAAGCCATCACAACAGGAGCCGCCGTGACCCGCCACAAGGACATGATCGCAAACGGCGCCCTGGCGCGCCTTGGCCTGATGCCGGATGCGCGGATCCACGCCGCCGCCACGCTGGCCGATACCGTGGCCGCCTCGGATCTTGAAACCATCCGCGTGCTGTTCCCCGATCAGCATGGCGTCCTGCGCGGCAAGACCGTCACCGCCGCCGCCCTGCCCGCGATCCTGGCGGGCGGCATGGCCGCGCCGTCCACCCTGCTGCTCAAGGACACATCGCACCGCACCGTCTTTCCGGTCTGGTCCGGTGCGGCCGCCACCGATGCCGATCCGATGCGCGGCGCGGGCGATATCCTGCTGGTTCCCGATCCGGCCACCTTCCACCCCCTGCCATGGTCGCCCCATTCCGCGTGGCTTCTGTGTGACGCGCATTTCAAATCCGGTGCCCCGATCCCATTTGCCCCGCGCAGCGTGCTGCGCACCGCGCTGGACCGGCTTGGCGCGCGCGACCTGTCGCTGACCGTGGGGCTTGAACTGGAATTCCACGTCTTCGAAAAACGCGACCCGCATCCGCGCCACCGCGATACCACCATGCCGCCACATCCGCCGCGCACCCGCCCGCTGGCCACCGGCTACCAGTTCCTCACCGATGCGCTTTACGATCAGCTAGAGCCGGTGATGGACGATCTGCGCCGCACCGCGCAGGCCATGCGGATGCCGGTGCGCTCGACCGAGGTCGAAATGGGCCCGTCACAGTTCGAATTCACCTTCGATCCCGCCGACCCGATGACCCATGCCGACACGATGGTGATGTTCCGCACCATGGCGAAAGAGCTCTGCGCCCGGCGCGGGCTGCATGCCACCTTCATGTGCCGCCCCCGGCTGGAAAACGCCGCCGCCTCCGGCTGGCACCTGCACCAATCTTTGTGCAACGCCAACGGCGACAACCTGTTCACCCCCGGCTCCAACGGCGCGCTGACACCCTACGCCACCGCATGGATCGCCGGCCTTCTGGTGCACGCCAACGAAAGCTGCCTGCTGACCACGCCCACCGTGAACGGCTACAAACGCTATCAGCCGTTTCAACTCGCGCCCGACCGTATCCAATGGGGCCAGGACAATCGCGGCGCCATGCTGCGCGCGCTGCTCGCCCCCGGCGACCCGGCCAGCCGCATCGAAAACCGCGTGCCCGAAAGCGCCGCCAACCCCTATTTCGTCTTTGCCAGCCAGATCATCTCGGGCCTGTCGGGGCTGGATCGCGACATGATCGCCCCGCCGCCCTGCGAACAACCCTATGACGGCACCGCACCCGCCCTGCCCGCCAGCCTGGCCGACGCCATCATGCATTTCGAAAACAGCGCGCTGTACCGGGACGCGCTTGGCGCGGGTTTCGTGGATTGGTTCACCACGATCAAGCGCGCCGAATGGTCCCGCTATGTCTCGGCCCTCTCCGAATGGGAGCAGGCCGAATATTTTTCCCTATACTAGCGCCATGCTGCATACCAACGCCTACCTTGCCCGCCTGGGCCTCCCGGCCCCCGCCCCCCACACGCTGGACGGGCTGCACAGGCTTCAGGCCGCCCAACTTCGCGCGATCCCCTTCGAAAACCTCGATCCCCTGCTGGGCACGGTCCCCGATCTTGATCCGCACGCGCTTCAGGACAAGCTGCTTGGCGCCGGTCGGGGCGGCTATTGCTTCGAGCTGAACGCGTTGTTCGGCCTTGCGTTGCGCGAATGGGGTTTTGCCGCCGAGCCGCTCCTGGCCCGTGTGCGCAACGGCGCGCCCCATGGCGGCGCGCGCACGCACCAGGCCTGGATCGTGGCCATCGACCGGCATGAATACCTGGCCGATGTCGGGTTTGGCGGTCCCGTCAGCCCCGCACCGCTGCAACTGGACACCAACGCGCAACAGGCCACCGCCAGCGGCACCTACCGGGTGCGCCATGACGACACCACCAACGAAACCGTGGTGGAAAAACGAACCCCGCAAGGCTGGTACGCGCTTTACAGCTTTGACCGGGTCGAGGTCGCCCCGGTGGATTTCGAGGCCGCCAATTTCCTGAGCGCCCGCTGGCACGGCGCCCCGTTTCGCGACAACCTGATGCTGTCCCTGCACCGCCCCGACGGACGGATCAGCCTGTTCAACCGCGCCTATCGCGAAGACCGCAAGATAACGCTGATCGACAGGGCGGACATTTTCGAAACGGTCCTGACCACCCGCTTCGGCCTGACCCTGCTCCCCGACATGGCCCTTGCCGCCTGGGAACGGATCAGGGATCAACCAACCGAAAGATAACCGCGCCGGGCGCGCCGCGCGATCCGCCCCTACCCCCGCGCGCCGCGCTGGATCACCACCAGCCGCGCCACCAGCATCAGGCCAAAGCTCACCCCCATCGCGGCCCGCACATCCATCAGCGGCTGAATCAGCACGAACACCGCGCCGCCCGCCAGCGAGATCGTGGCATACAGATCCTCGCGCAGCACCGAAGGCGTCACGTTGCACAGGATATCTCGGATCATCCCGCCCACGGTTCCGTTGATGCAGCCAATGACCACCGCGACGAACGGATGAACCTGCGCCCCCAGCGCCACCTCGATCCCCACCAGCGTGAACAGCGCCAGCCCCGCCGCGTCAAACATCATCAACAGCCGCAACCGCCGCCCATTCCCGGACGGCAACGTCCGCCCAACCAGAAAGGCCAGCGCCCCCACCGGGATCGCCGTCAGAAGATAGGTCAGATCCGTGATCCAGAACACCGGCATCCGCCCCAGCAACAGGTCGCGCACCGTGCCCCCGCCCACGGCCGCCGCCACCGCGATCACCGTGGCCCCGAACAGATCCAGCTCGTGGCGCACCCCCTGCAACGCCGCCGATGCCGCCATCACCGCCGTCGCCAGCACCGTCAGCAGCAGCAGCATATGCGCCAGCGGATCCGTCAGGATCTCAGCCATGCGGCCCCGCCTGCACCAACGGATCATCCGGGTCGTGCAGGGCCGCCACCTCGCCCAAAGTCACCGGGCGCAACGGCGGACGGGCGCGGAAATATCCGATCTCACCGGGGTCTCGCCCCTGCATCTCGGCCAGAATACCGGTCACGCTCAACCCACAGAACCGCCCCTGACAGCGCCCCATTCCTGCCCGCGTAAAGGCCTTGGCCTGATTGGGCCCGGCACATCCCTGCTCTGCCGCGCGCCGGATTTCACCGGCGCTCACTTCCTCACAGCGGCACACCGTCACCGCGTCCGCCGGCACCAGCGCCGCCGCATAGGGCGGAAAGGCGCGATCCAGAAACGGGCGAATGCTCATCTCCACCGCCCTTGCCGACAACAGCGGCGCCGCGCGCCTGTCCCGCTCCGCCTCGCTCAGCGCCCCCATCTCGTGCGCGATGCCCAGCCCGGCAATCCGCCCGGACAGTTCCGCAACCCGCGCACCGCCAATCCCGGCCCCGTCCCCGGCGCCCCAAATCCCGGGCTGCGCGCCAAGCCCCCAACGGTCCAGCACCGGCACAAAGGCGTGCTGACGCGGCGCCCAGCGATGCGCCAGTCCCAGCGCACGCGTCGCCTGCACATTGGGCACAACCCCGTGATGCAACAGAACTGTCTCCGCCGGCAGCTCATGCAGGTCTCCGCCACAGGAAAAATGCACCGCCTCCACCCGACGCGACCCCAACAACGCCAGATCGCGCGCGCCCACATGCCGGCGAACCCCGGCATTGCGCAGCTCGTTCAGCATCGCCGCGCCGCGTTGCAGATAGCGCCAGCCCCGCAGCGCCGCCCGCCAATGGGTCAGCGCGTGGCGCATGTCGCCGCGCGTCTGGGTCTCGACCAACGCGCGCGGCGGGCACCCGGCCCGCAACAACTGGACCGCAACCAGATACAAAAGCGGCCCGGACCCGACCAGCACAGCCTCGCGCACCGCAATCCCGGACTGTTTCAGCATGATCTGTGCCGCGCCCGCCGTCATCAC
The DNA here is from genome assembly GCF_016019955.1 of Thiosulfatihalobacter marinus. GTDB lineage: Bacteria > Pseudomonadota > Alphaproteobacteria > Rhodobacterales > Rhodobacteraceae > Shimia > Shimia marinus_A. The sequence continues at coordinate 32,426 of NZ_JAECRZ010000011.1, read as the reverse complement.
GCCCGGCAAAGTCCAGCCGGGCATCGGCATCGCCCGTTCCAGCGCGCCGGTCGCGATCAGCACATGGTCCGAGACCACCTCGCGCGCGCCATCCGGTGCCGTATAGGCCACGTTCGTCCCCTCCACAGACCAGACGCTGGCCTGTGCGACATGCGTGATCCGGGGATGGTTCAAGGCACCCGTCAGCGCCCGCCCGCGCGTGAAATCCCGGCCCAAAATCTTGCCGCGCCGCGCCGCCGCCTCGTCGACATTGCGGTACACCTGCCCGCCGGGCGTGGGCTGTTCGTCCAGCAGCAACACGTTCAGCCCGGCCCCCGCCGCCTCGGCCGCCGCAGCCATGCCCGCCGGGCCGGCGCCGATGATCGTCAGGTCAGCGCGCGGCATACGGCCCCTCCCGCAACTGCCGCGCCGGCCGGATGTCCAGCCCCGGTGCCACCTGCATCAGACAGGCCTGCCGCGACACGCCATCCACCTCGACAAGACAGTCAAAACACGCCCCCATCATGCAAAACGGCGCCCGCCCCACCCCGCGATGGGCAGTCTGGCGAAAGGCATCGACCCCGGCCGCCAGCAATGCCGCCGCCAGGTTCGCGCCCTCTGGCACGTCATAGGCCTGCCCGGCAAAACGCACCGTCACGCGCGGCGCGTCCTTGTCCAGCAACTCAAACCGCAAATCTGGCTTCACCAAACACCTCCAGATCGGGCGCACCGTCGCGCCCCAGAATCCAATTCGGCATCAGCCGCGCATGCGCGGCGGCCAGCGTGATGCCACTGTGGCAGGTTATCAGAAACGCCCCCGGCACCGCCTCACTTTCCTGATAGATCGGCAATCCGTCGGGCGACATCACCCGCAACGCGCCCCAACTGCGCACCAATTGCGCCTGGGCCAGCGCCGGATAGGCGGCCACGGCCTCGGCCGCCAGCTGCGCCATGCCCTTTCGGGTGCTGCGATCATCCAGCCCGGCGCGCTCGTTCGTCGCTCCGATCTGCACCGCGCCTTCGCCCACCTGCCGGGCAATCAGCGACGGCCGCCGGATCAGCGGCGGCAGCTTTTCCGTGATCAGAACCTGCCCCCGTTCGGGCGTGACCGGCGCGGCAAACCCCAGCTGCGGGCCCAGCGCCGCCGCGCCCAGTCCTGCCGCCAACACCACCCGTCCGGCATGAAACACCGTGCCATCCGCACAGCCCAGGGCAAACCCCTCCCCCGGCGGCAGCAGTTGCGATACCATCCGCCCGGTTTCCAGCCGCCCGCCAAGGCGGCGCACATCCTCGCTCAGGGCGCGCAGCAACATCAGCGGATTGGCGTGGCCATCTTCGGGATGCAGCACCGCCCCAGCCACTTTCGGCCCGATCCCGGGCTCTTCGCGCATCAGCGCCGCGCCGGTCAGTACCTCGAACGGATAATCCCCGCCCAGTTCAGCGCGCAACGCGGCGTAGCGGGTGGCGCAATCGGCCAGGCTGCCATCGCTGAAATGCAGGTCCAGCCCTCCCTCCTGGCGCAGCGCCAGATCCAGCCCCGTGTTATCCTCAAGCTCTTGCGCAAAATCGCCCCACAGCGCCGCCGAGCGCCGGCTCCAGCGCGCATAATGCGGCGCGTTCAGCCCCTTGCCCTGCACCCAGATCAGCCCGAAATTGCCCCGGCTGGCGCGCAGCGCGTCATCCGCCCCGTCCACCACCACAACACTCTGACCGGCCCGCAACAGACCCCATGCCACCGACAGGCCGACAATCCCGCCTCCGACAATGGCAAAATCCGCGTCCATGCAATCCTCCGGCGCCGCGTGCAATCTCACGCTCTCAGGCCCATTATCGCCAACCCGGCCGCCCTGCCAACCACCGGAGCACGGCCCAGGTAAATATTTTTGAGGCACAAATTATTTGGGGGGCACAATGCCCCCCGATTGCCTGCCTGCCTGTCCCGATAGTCCCGTGGCTTTCCCGTTTCGCTATGAGCATTGGCGGAAAACCGTGGCTGTTCGACTATAGGCGCAGTGATTCGACCCCGTCAATGGGGTGATTCGCAAAACGATTCGTTTTCCGCGAATCGCCCGTTCGAATCGCCTCGTCAAATGGGCTTGTACCCGTGTCAGCCGTTTTCGCGCAGCACCGCGCCGGCCAGGTAAAGCGAACCACAGATCAGCACCCGCGCCGTCGCGTCTTCTGCCGCGATCCCGTCCAGCGCCGCGGCCACCGATCCGGCCTCATGCGCCCGCAATCCCACCGACCGCGCCGCCGCCGCCGTTTCCGCGGCGGACAAGGTGGCCCTCTCGCCGGGAATGGACACCGCCCGCAGGCTTTGCGCGTGCTGCGCCAGCGGCGCCATGTAACCGGCGACATCCTTGGTGTTCAGCATCCCGCAAATCAGATGGGTCGGGCGTTCGGGCAACCGCGCCAGATGCGCGCCCAGCGCCAGGCCCGCGGCAGCATTGTGCCCGCCATCCAGCCAAAGCTCCACGCCGGGCGCGGCCTCTGTCAGCGGCCCGCTACGCAGCCGCTGCATCCGGGCGGGCCAGAAAACGTTTTCCATGGCGGCGCGACAGGCGTCTTCTGTGGCCCCAAGGTGGCGCAGCGCCGCCAGCGCCGCGCCGGCATTCTGCATCTGGTGCGCCCCCGGCAAGCCCGCCATCGGCAAATCCAGAAGCCCGCTCTCGTCCTGAAACACCAGCCGCCCGCGTTCCTCATGCACATGCCAATGCTGCCCATGGGCCATCACCGGTACGCCCAGCCGCGCCGCCTGCCGCTCGATCACGTCAAGCGCCTCGTCCGGCTGCGGCCCTACCACGCATGGCACGCCGCGCTTCAGGATCCCGGCCTTCTCAAAGGCAATCTTGCCCAGCGTATCGCCCAGATACTGCTCGTGATCTATCGACACCGGCGTGATCACCGTCAGCGCAGGGCGGTCGATCACATTGGTCGCGTCCAGCCGCCCGCCCAGCCCGACCTCCAGCAAGGTGTAATCCGCCGGGCAGCGGGCAAAGGCCAGAAGCGCCGCGCAGGTCGTGATCTCGAAATAGGTGATGTCCGCGCCCTTGTTGGCGCCATAGCACGTGTCCAGCACCGCACTCAGATGGTCTTCGGAAATCAGCTCTCCGGCCAGCCGGATCCGCTCGTGAAACCGCGCCAGATGCGGGCTGGTATAGGCGTGCACCACCTTGCCCATCGCCTCCAGCCCGGCCCGGATCATCGCCTGGGTCGATCCCTTGCCATTGGTTCCGGCCAGATGGATCACCGGCGGCAGGTTGCGTTCAGGATGGTCCAGCGCCGCCAGCAACCGCCACATCCGGTCCAGCGTCAGGTCGATGATCTTGGGATGCAGAGCCATCATCCGCTCCAGGATGATGTCAGATGACGGCTGCGTCATTTCCCGCCGGGCGCTTTCTTGTCAACCGCAACATCCGCCTTGGTCACTTGTGGCGCGGACACGGTTTCGGGCGCGGGCAGATCGCCCGCAACCGCCGGCGGCAGGCCCAGCAACATCCGGGTGATGGTGATCAACTCGGCACGCAACTCCGTGCGCGGCGTCACCCGGTCCAGCATCCCGTGATCCAGCAGGTATTCCGCCCGCTGGAACCCGTCGGGCAGCTTTTCGCGGATGGTCTGCTCGATCACGCGCGGCCCGGCAAAACAGATCAGCGCATTGGGTTCGGAAATCTGCACATCCCCCAGCATCGCATAAGACGCGGTCACACCCCCGGTGGTGGGATGCGTCAGCACAACGATATAGGGCAGCCCGGCCTCCTTCAGCATCTGTACCGCCACCGTCGTGCGCGGCATCTGCATCAGGCTCAGGATACCTTCCTGCATCCGCGCGCCCCCGGCGGCGGCAAACAGGATCAGCGGGCGCTTGCGCTTTACCGCGCGCTCGGCGGCGGCGATGATCGCATTGCCCACATACATGCCCATGGACCCGCCCATGAAATCGAAATCCTGCGCCGCGGCCACGATCGGGGTGCGCCCGATCTCTCCCTCGGCCACCAGCATGGCCTCTTTTTCTCCGGTCTTCTTCTGCGCCGCCTTCATGCGGTCGGGATATTTCTTCTGGTCGCGGAAATGCAGCGGATCGGCCAGCGGCTCGGGCACATCCACCTCGACGAACACACCACCGTCAAACAGCGCCTCGAACCGCTCGCGCGGGCCGATCGCCATATGGTGGCCGCATTGCGTGCACACGTTCAGATTCGCCGTCAATTCACGGTGGAACAGCATCGTGCCGCACTCGTCGCACTTGCTCCACAGATTGTCCGGCACTTCCCGGCGGGAAAAGATCGAGTTGATCCGCGGGCGGACATAGTTGGTGATCCAGTTCATGCGCTCTTTCGCCTTTTGCCTTCGCAACACAGCTGAAATAGGCCGACCGGACGCGAAATGCAATCAACGTCGCAAGGCAATCCGCGCCGCCAGCCAGACACAAAGCAGCACGGCCCCCTCGATCGGCATCAGCCGCATCAGCGCCGCGCTGTCTCCCGGCCCGACCGGCAGGGTATAAAGCGCAAGGCCGTCCCAATAACCATCCATCGCGGTCAGGCTGACAGCCGCGAAATTATTGGCCACGTGCAGCGCCAGCGCCGGCCCCAGAGATCCAGACCGCGCCGTCAGATCGCCCGCGACCACCCCAAAGAAAAACGCCCAGACCACTGGCCAGACAGCGGCATCGCCATAAGTGGCCGGATCATAATGCAGCAGGCCAAACACCAGGCTGGGCACCCCGATCCAGATCGCCGGGTGGCGGAACCGGGCCGCCAGCTGGCTTTGCAGATAGCCACGAAACAGCAGCTCCTCGGTCCCGCTTTGCAACAGCAACAACCCCAGGCTAAGCGGCACCAGCGTCAGCCAGCGCCCCAGGCCCATCGCCCGCTCCGGCGCCAGGTCGGCGGGCATCGGCAAAAAAAACACCACCAGGAACACCAGGGCGCTGGCGCGAAACACCCGGGCGCCCTGCCCCAGGAGGTGCCGCAACGGCCCAAGAAGGCTTCTCATGCCGCGCCCATGCGCCACGCGCAGCGCCACACCCAACGCCCCCAGCAACGAGATGAAACTGCCCAGCAAGAACACCATGCCGCGCACCGTGTCGCCCTGCTGGATCTCGCGGAAAATCTCTGCGGCCTCGGGCAGACGGCGCACCATGCCGAACCACAGGATGTTCAGCACGACAAACGTCATCACCAGAACGGCAATACCAAAAATCAGCCGCCCCAGCGCCGCGCTGGGGCGGGCCGGGGCTATCAGGGTGTCATGGGGATCATATGCGCTCATGACATCGCCCTAGCTTATCCCACGCGACAGGGAAACCACCGGTTTCTGGCGTCTTCCCTGAATAATCCGAAAATGTGCGTTTGTTTCATGGCAACCAATTGGGTAAATAATGAAAAAGCCGGGCGCGCATTGTTGCGTCATCGGAAACAATTCGGGGCAAACGGGGGCATGATGGCGCAGGGCAGAAACTTTCTCCAGCGAATCTACCAGAACGGGCTCGCCCGCTATTGGGCGCGCAATGCACGCAGGGCGGCGGATGCGGATCTGGCGACCCTGCGCACCCAGCGCCGGGGCGCGCGCGTCTTGCGCCAGCACCTCGATACGCTGATCTCGGTGGCCGAAAGCCGGCTGGCCCTGCCGGTGATCGGTTCCAACGCCTTTCCCAAACCCCACGGCACCGATTGGGCGTGGCGCCCCGCGCTGTGGCGCGAGCCGCTGGCGCTCAAGGGACGCGCGGCCGTGCAGAACAAGCAGATGCTGGGCAACGAGGTCACCCTGTTTCACGATTGCCGGATTTCGGAACTGACGCTGCGCCAGCTGCGCAACACCCGCGATCGCGATCTGGCCCCTTTTGGCCTGCGCATGGACGTGTTTCGCTTTGACGGATCGTTCCTGTCGCTGGTGGTGGACCTGCCGCCCAGTTCGGTCGAGGGGCTGCGTCGCAACCACGTGGTGCGCGTCGATACCATCGTGGAAATGGAAAAACCGCTGGAAATCTTTGCCCGGCTCAATATCCGCCACGGCCCCAATACCGAACAGATCGTGCGCGAACTGCCCTTGCACGAAGAAGATATCCGTGTCGAATTCGATCTCGCCTATTCCAACCTCAATGAAAAACGTGTCGAGCAGATGTGGCTCGATCTGATTTTCGAAGGCCCCGAGATGAACCAGGTCATCTTGCGGGACCTGACCTTTTCGCGCCGCCCGCGCGCGGAATTCTGACCCTGCCGCAAGCCAACCCCAAGGATACGGACCATGAGCCAACTGACCCTGACCAAGACCCGGCTGTTCGAAGGCGCCTGGGAGGGCGTGCTGCGCTACGAGGGCGGCAGCGGGCCGGAACCGGTGGTCGATGTCACCTATCGGCAGAAACCGGTGCCCGATGTCGCGGTCGCGCCGCATGACGACAGCGATGGCTGGGCGCTGCGCATCCCGATCCCGTCCGAAAGCCTGAATGACGGGGTGCAGACGCTTGTCATCAGCGACCGCGCCTCGGGCGAGCGGCTGGACACGATCACCTTCATCGCCGGCGAGGCGCTGGCCGATGATATCCGCGCAGAGATCGATCTTTTGCGCGCCGAGCTGGACATGCTCAAGCGCGCCTTCCGCCGCCATTGCGTGGAAACCATGTAGCGCCCGGGCGGCGCCTGTTGGGCCGGCGCCAGGCTGGGCGGCTTTCGGCGGCTCAGCCGAGCTGAGCCTGGGGGGGCGCTGCCCCCGTCGCCCAAGGGGCGACTCCCCCGGGATATTTCCGGCCAAAAGAAGGCCGGGCGCGGTTCTGGGTCCGTGACGGAGCGTTGACGCATCGGGCGGTGTGTTCACCGTGCGATCTGGCGGATCGATACCGCCGCGAAACCGACGCGATACCGATGCCGGATTTGCAGCAGGGCAAGGCCATTAACCGTGAGTCGCCGGATCCGACGCAACGGCACCGCGCGGTGGGTGCGGCCATGACGCGGCGTCCCGCGTGACAGGCGCGGGGGTTTACGTTTTGGTGAGGCAAATTCGAGGAGGCTCTGATGACCCAATATCCCCACCTTCTGGCGCCGCTGGACCTGGGTTTTACCACCCTGAAGAACCGCGTGTTGATGGGCTCGATGCATACCGGCCTGGAAGAGACCCGGGACTGGAACCGGGTTGCGGAATTCTATGGCGAACGGGCCCGGGGCGGGGTAGCGTTGATCGTTACCGGCGGTATGGCACCTTCGAAAGAGGGCGGTGTGTTTCCCGGTGCGGCGGGGCTTTTCAATGATCAGGACATCGCCAACCACCGGATCGTCACCGACCGCGTGCATGATGCAGGTGGCAAGATCGCCATGCAGATCCTTCATGCGGGGCGATACGCTTATGGGCCGGAATGTGTCTCGGCCTCGCCTGTCAAATCTCCGATCTCTCCCTTTCCGCCCAAGGCGTTGGACGAAGACGGCATCGAAAAGCAGATACGGGATTTTGTCACGGCCACGGTCCGGGCCCGTGAGGCCGGGTATGACGGTGTCGAGATCATGGGATCGGAAGGCTATTTCCTGAACCAGTTCCTGGTCACCCACACCAACAAGCGCACCGATCGCTGGGGCGGGTCGTATGAGAACCGGATGCGATTGCCCGTCGAGGTGGTGCGCCGCTGCCGAGAGGCGGTGGGTGAGGATTTCATCATCATCTATCGCCTGTCTATGATCGACCTGATCCCCAATGGCTCGACCCATGAAGAGGTGGTCATGTTGGCGCAAGCCGTTGAAAAGGCGGGGGCCACCATTCTGAATACCGGAATCGGCTGGCACGAGGCGCGCATCCCGACAATCGCGACAAGTGTACCGCGCCGCGCCTTCGCCTGGGTCACGAAAAAGCTGATGGGCAAGGTGGGGATCCCGGTGATCACGTCGAACCGGATCAATATGCCGGATGTGGCTGAAAATGTGCTGGCCGAGGGCTGTGCCGACATGGTGTCCATGGCGCGTCCGTTTCTTGCGGATGCCGATTTCGTGGCCAAGGCGGCCGCCGGCCAGGCCGCCCTCATCGCGCCGTGCATCGGCTGCAACCAAGCTTGTCTGGATCATACTTTCTCGGGCAAGCTGACGTCATGTCTTGTGAATCCACGCGCCTGTCATGAGACTGAATTGGTTCTCGAACCGGCTGAAACGACAAAGAAAATCGCTGTCGTCGGGGCCGGGCCTGCCGGGCTTGCGGCGGCCATTACCGCCGCCCGGCGCGGTCATGACGTGACCCTGTTCGACCGCGCCGACAAGCTGGGCGGTCAGTTGAACGTGGCCAAGCAGATCCCCGGCAAGGAAGAATTCCGGGGCCTCGTGGAGTGGTACGAAGCCATGGTCGCCGCCGAAGGCGTCACCGTGAAACTGAACACCGGGGTCGGCGCCGAGGATCTTACCGGGTTTGATGAGGTGATCGTGTCCACCGGCATCCTGCCGCGCGACCCCGGCATCCCCGGCGATGATCGCCCCGAGGTTCTGTCTTATCTGGATGTCCTGCGTGAGAAGAGGCCCGTGGGCAATCGCGTCGCCGTGATCGGCGCGGGGGGCATTGGCTTTGATGTTGCCGAATTTCTTGTGCACGAAGGCCAGAGCCTGACCGAGAACCTGCCCGAATGGATGAAGGAATGGGGCGTCGGAGACCCCGAACAAACCCCCGGCGGTCTTGCGCCGCAAGGCCCGCAACCGCATCCCCCGGCGCGTCAGGTCACGCTGTTACAGCGCAAGGCCAAGGCGCTTGGCAAGGGGCTTGGCAAGACGACAGGCTGGATCCACCGGGCGGCGCTCAGGATGAAGGACGTGCAGATGCTGGGTGGGGTGAACTATGAAAAGATCGACGACGCGGGGCTGCATATCTCGTTTGGAGAGGCGCGCGAGAACCCGCAGGTCATCGAGGTCGACAATGTCGTGATCTGCGCCGGTCAGATTCCGGACCGGTCCCTGGCGGACGCATTGGAGGCGAACGGTATCACGTGCCATGTGATCGGTGGCGCCGACGTGGCCGCCGAACTGGACGCCAAGCGTGCCATCGATCAGGGCACCCGTTTGGCGGCAACACTTTGAACATACGTTACTTTTGGGGGGACACGCATTCCCAATGCCGGTTCAGCCTGTGCCCTCCTGCCTTGTGGAGGCAACGGCAAAGTCCATGAAGGTTCGGATCAGGCGCACGTCGCCGCGCTGGGACAGATGAACGATTGATTCGGGCATTCGGGCTTTCAAATCCAGGATTTGAATGGGCGCCAGACGTTCGTCGGGGCCAAATTCCGCCTCGGACACAAACCCGATGCCCCCGCCCGAAAGTACTATCGACCGGACCGCTTCGCGCCCCTCCACCTCGAAGGCCGGTGCGATCCTGACCCCTGATTGCCGTGCTCCGTCCAGGATATGCTGGCGGGTCTTGGAACCGTCCTCTCGCAGGACAAGCGGGTATTGCGCAAGTTCCGCCAGGGTCATGCCGCTTCTTGCCTCGGAAAGGAAATCACGATGTGCAAAGGCAATGATGGGCGAAGCTCCGATGTTCAGAGCGACCATTTCTCTGGCCTGGGGTGGGCTGCCAACCACGCCGATCTCTGCGTTGTAGGCGCGCAACTCATTGAAAACGGTCTGTGTATTTCCCGACCGGATCGTGATCCTGACCGAAGGATACCGCGCCCGAAAGCGACAGACCAGATCGGTAACATGCTGCGCGGAATCGGCCACAAGCCGAAGATGACCAGCCAAACGCGCATTCCATTCCTTCAGGCAGTCGTCGATTTCATCCTCGATGGCGAAATACCGTTTGGTCAGGTGAAACAGGCTTGCGCCATCCGGCGTTAGCTGCGCGCCCTTGCGGCTTCTTTGAAACAGCAACATGTCGTTTTCCTGTTCAAGCCGCCTGACCTGTTCGGAAATGGCTGGCTGGGTCAGCAGCAGCTTCTCCGCGGCTTTCGAGAAACTGCCCAGCATCGCAACGGCGTGAAACGCACGTATTTGCGTGTGGTTCATGGCATTCCGCCCTTATATAAATCTGGCCTATACTACCGACACTTTTTTCAATTTCATATATCCATTGATTTTCTGCGACAACAGTCCTGTCGATCAGGAGATTTTCGATGCAGGCACTACCGCCCCCTCATCTGGGCGAGCCCTATTTGCTCACGCCAGGCCCCCTGACTACCTCATTTGAAACCAAGCAGGCCATGTTGCGCGACTGGGGCAGCTGGGACGGCGATTTCCGGCAGATGACCCAGGACATCCGCAGCCGCCTCGTCGCGATGCTGGGGCGCGGGAACGAGGCGTACGACTGCGTTCCGATACAGGGGTCGGGATCGTTTGCGGTTGAGGCGATGCTTGGCTCTTTTGTCCCGGACACCGGTAAGGTTCTTGTATTGGCCAATGGCGCCTATGGGCTTCGCGCAGCCAGGACACTGCAATATCTGCGGCGGGATCACGTGGTTCTGAACAAGGGCGATTACTTTCCCCCGCGTGCCGATGAAGTGACCCGGATTCTGCGCGACGATCCGGCCATCACCCATGTGTTCGCCGTGCATTGCGAAACAAGCTCGGGCATTCTCAACCCGATCGAGGAAATTTCACGGGCCGTACAGGGCGAAGGCAGGACGCTTCTGATCGATTCGATGTCGGCATTCGGCGCCGTTGCGCTGAACCCGGACAGCGTTCAATGCGAGGCAATGGTGTCATCGGCCAACAAATGCATCGAGGGCGTGCCGGGCTTCGGGTTTGTGCTTGCGCGAAAAGAGGCGCTGATCCGGGCAGAGGGCAACAGCCACTCGCTTTGCCTGGATGTGCATGATCAGTGGGCGCATATGCAGCGCACCGGCCAATGGCGGTTTACCCCGCCGACGCATGTGGTTGCGGCATTCGCCGCCGCCCTGAAGGCGCACGAGGCCGAAGGCGGCGTGGCCGCGCGCGGTGCCCGCTATGCGCGCAATCGCGATGTGCTGGTGGACGGGATGCGCGGGCTTGGCTTTGAAACGCTTCTGAAAGACCGTTGGCTCAGCCCGATCATCGTGACGTTTTTCTGCCCGGCCGATCCCCAATTCGGCTTTGATCGCTTCTACGCGCTGATGAAACAGCAGGGCTTTATCATCTATCCCGGCAAGTTGACCGTCGCCGACAGCTTTCGGATTGGCTGTATCGGGCAAATGGACGAACATGTCATGCGGCAGGTGGTCCGGGCGGCCCGTCGCGCACTGGACGATATGGGGGTTGAATCGGCGGCGCCCTCGCCCGAAGCCCTGAAAGAACGCGGCAAGCTGGCCGCCTGAAATGACTGACAAAGGAAATCCCCTATGAACATCCAAGCCCCGGTCACGGCCAACGACCGCGCATATCCGTTTCCCAAAGTGCCTGCGGTCGCGATCTGTCTGGACGGTTGCGAGCCGGAATATCTGGATGTGGCCATCGCCAAGGGGCTGATGCCCACGCTCAAGCACATGCGCGAAACCGGAACAGACCGGCTGGCCCATTCCGTCATCCCCAGCTTTACCAACCCCAACAACCTGTCGATCGCAACCGGGCGCCCGCCAAGCGTTCACGGCATTTGCGGCAACTATCTGATCGATCCGGACAGCGGCGAAGAGGTGATGATGAATGACGTGCGCTTTCTGCGCGCGCCAACCTTGTTTTCGCAGTTTTATCAGGCCGGTGCCCGCGTGGCGGTGGTGACGGCCAAGGACAAGCTGAGAGCCTTGCTGGGGGCGGGCCTGAAATTCGACGAAGATCGCGCGGTGGCGTTTTCCTCGGAACGCGCGGGCGAGACAACAAGGGATAAGCACGGCATCGACAATGCCAGCGCATGGTTGGGCATGGACGTGCCCGAAGTGTATTCGGCAGAGCTGAGCGAGTTCGTGTTCGCAGCCGGCGTCAAGCTGCTGAACGAATTCAAGCCCGACGTGATGTACCTGTCGACAACCGACTACATTCAGCACAAATTCGCCCCCCACGAACAGGGCGCGCTGGATTTTTATGCCATGTTCGATCGCTATCTGGCGCAGCTTGATGCGCTTGGCGCGGCCATTGTGGTCACTGCGGACCATGGCATGAAGCCGAAACATCACGCCGATGGCACGCCCAATGTGATCTACGCGCAGGATCTTCTGGATACGTGGCTGGGCAAGGATGCGGGCCGGGTGATCCTGCCGATTACCGATCCTTACGTGGTGCACCACGGCGCGCTGGGGTCTTTCGCGACGGCCTATCTGCCCGAAGGGGCAGACCGCGACGACATCATCACCCGGCTGCGCGCATTGGAGGGCATGATGCTGGTCATCCCCAGGGAAGACGCGATCCGTCGCTTCGAACTGCCGGGCGACCGGATCGGGGATATCGTGATGGTCTCGGGCGAAAATATCTGTATCGGCACGTCCGAGCATCGCCACGATCTCGCCGCGCTCAAGGAACCCCTGCGCAGCCATGGGGGGCTGACAGAACAGGAAGTGCCCTTCATCGTCAACAAGGCACTTGACCTGCCCGACGCTCCGGTGCTGCGCAATTTCGATGCGTTTTTCTACGCCACAATGGCGGCGGCACTTTAGGATGCGGGACAAGGCAATGGCGCAACTCCAAATTCGAAACGAAGGTATGCGTATCGGTGGCAAGGTCGTGTTTGCCGAAAACACCGTGCCGGTTCACTATCCCTATACCGGCGAACTGGTTGGCACCGTTCCCGCCGGCACAGCCGAACACGCGCGAAAAGCCTTTGAAATCGCCGCGAATTATCACCCCCGCCTTACACGGTACGAGCGCAGCCAGATCCTGCAACGCACCGGAGAGCTGATCGGGGAAAAACGTGATTATCTGGCCAGGTGGCTGGTGTTGGAACTGGGTATTTGCCACCAGCACGCGATATACGAGACCAAGCGTGCCCAGGATGTGTATCAGTTCGCGGCCGCCCAGGCACTGAAGGACGATGGCGAGATTTTTTCCTGCGATCTGACGCATAACGGCAAGGCGCGCAAGATCTTCACCAAGCGCGAACCGGTCCGCGCCATCAGCGCGATCACCCCGTTCAATCATCCGCTGAACATGGTCAGCCACAAGATCGCTCCCGCCATCGCCACCAACAACTGCATGGTCTGCAAACCTACCGAACTGACCCCGCTGACCGCCCTGGCGCTGGCCGACATCCTGTACGAGGCCGGATTGCCGCCGGAAATGTTCCAGGTGGTCACCGGCTGGCCCGGGGATATCGGCGACGAGATGATCGTCAACGACAATATCGACATCATCACTTTCACCGGCGGTGTGCCTGTCGGAAAGATGATTGCGGCCAAGGCAGGCTACAAGCGAACCGCGCTGGAACTGGGCGGCAATGACCCGCTGATCGTGCTGAACGATCTGGGCGATGACGATCTGGACAAGGCCGCCGCCATCGCCGTGGCCGGGGCGACAGGCAATTCCGGCCAGCGTTGTACGGCGATCAAGCGTATTCTGGTGCAGGAAAGCGTGGCCGAAAGATTTGTGCCGCTGGTTCTGGAAAAGGCGCGCAGGATCCGCTTCGGCGATCCGTTGGACCCCGACACCGAACTGGGCTGTGTGATCCACGAACAGGCCGCCGCGCTGTTTGAAGACCGCGTTCTGCAAGCGGCGCAACAGGGGGCCGAAATCCTGTATCACCCGGGGCGCCAGGGCGCCTTGCTGCCCCCGATCGTTGTCGACAAGGTTCCGTATGACAGCGCGTTGGTGATGGAAGAAACCTTTGGCCCGATCATCCCGATCGTGCGGGTTCCCGACGATGACGCGCGGGTCATGGCAATCTCGAACGCGACGGAATTCGGCCTGTCCTCGGGGGTGTGCACAAACGATCTCAACCGGGCCATCGCCTTTATCAACGGGCTGAATGTCGGCACCTGCAATATCTGGGAGCAACCCGGCTACCGGATCGAAATGTCCCCGTTCGGCGGCATCAAGGACAGCGGCAATGGCGTCAAGGAAGGTGTGATCGAAGCGATGAAATTTTTCACGAACGTCAAAACCTATTCGCTGCCCTGGCCGGAATGACGCGGGATATCGCGCATACCGAGGGTGAATCCAATACCTCGCCAGAGCGGCAAAAATGGGCGCGGGATCGGATCGGTCCGGTCTCTGCGCCTTTGCTGGAACGGGACGCAAACGCATTCCTGCATCAAAGCCTCTCCAGCCCCTGCCTATCCACGATTGTACGGGCCGAAGGGATCTGGATCGAGGATCTGGACGGGCGGCGCTACATGGATTTCCATGGCAACTCGGTCCACCATATCGGCTATGGCCACCCCCGTGTGATCACCGCGATCAAGGCGCAGCTGGATGCCCTGCCTTTTGCGCCACGCCGGTTTACCAACGAACCCGCCGTGCAACTGGCCGAAAAACTGGCGGCCATTGCGCCGGACAACCTGTCCAAGGTTCTGTTCACAACCGGCGGATCGGACGCCAACGAGGTCGCTCTCAAGATCGCCCGCGCGGCGACGGGACGGTTCAAGACGCTGTCATTCTGGGAGTCCTTTCACGGCGCCGGGTTCGGCGCGGCCTCGGTTGGCGGCGAAGCGACATTCCGCAGTCACATCGCCGGCCCCCTTCTGCCGGGAACCGAACATGTCGCCCCATTCACCTGCTATCGCTGTCCCTATGGTCACGCCGGTCCGGAAAGCTGCGCGCTGGCCTGCGCGAACATGGTGGATTACGTTCTGGGGCGCGAAGGCGACGTGGCCGCCGTTATCGCCGAGCCGATGCGCGCGGTGCCTTACGTACCGCCACCGGGGTTCTGGAAGGCGGTCCGGGCGGCCTGTGACAAGCATGGAACACTGTTGATCCTTGACGAAATTCCAACCGGTCTTGGGAAAACCGGCAGGATGTTTGCGTTCGAACATGACGGGATCGTCCCGGATATCGTTACCCTGGGCAAAGCACTGGGCGGTGGTATCCTGCCAATCGCGGCGGTGATCGCACGGGCGGATCTGGATATTTGCGGTGATTTCGCCATTGGCCACTACACCCATGAAAAGAACCCGGTGACAGCCGCCGCCGCGTTGGCGACACTGGACGTTATCGAAACGGAAGGCCTGATTGAACGCGCGGCGCAGCTTGGGGCGCGGTCGATGGATCGGCTGCGCGCCTTCGCGCAAACCTGCCCCCTGATCGGAGATATTCGCGGGCGCGGCCTGATGTTCGGCATCGAGATCGTGCAAGACGGGATCACGAAAGAGCCCGATTTCGCCACCGCCGAACGGATATATTATCGATGCCTGAACGACGGGCTCAGCTTCAAGATCAGCGCGGGCAACGTTCTGACGCTTTCACCACCAATGACCATCTCTTCACGGGATCTGGAAACAGCCCTGACGATTGTGGAAACAGCCATCACCGCCGAGGCGGGCACAGGCTGAGCCGCTCAATCGGACGACCCTACAAAGGGCCCGGATCGTGGCTGGGGCACGGGTGCGTGGCTCTGTCCAAATCACCACAGCTGTCTGCCCTTCACTGCGACCTCCGGGAACACACCCATGGTGGGTGCCCGGATTAACGGTTGTGGTCAGGTCGCGGGCAGCGTGAAATCCGGCATACCCTCCAATGCATTTCTGAGCGCATCTCCCCAATCCTGGGCAATGGCCTGAAGATAGGCGTCATCCTGTTCGATACGTCCGACATGGCCAACCTTCAGAGAATCCGTCCGAAAGAAATGAAAATCGAACGGTGCACCAACCGACAGATTGGCCTTCACGGTCGAGTCAAAACTGACGAGAAGCAGTTTCATCGCCGCCTCGAATGACATCGCGGAATCATAGGCCCGCACAAGAATCGGACGGCCATATTTCGTTTCGCCGACTTGAAAAAACGGCGTGTCCGAACTGGCCTCTATGAAATTGCCCTCTGGGTAGATCAAAAACAAACGCGGCGGCCCGCCCTTTATCTGCCCGCCCAGAATCAGCGTGGCTTCAAAGGCACTGTCCGCCCGCTGGCCCGATTGGGCATGGCGGCCAATCACCTCTCTTAGCGTATCGGCCACCAGGTTGGCGGCCTGGAACATCGACGGTGCGCCCAACAACGTCGGGTCTCTGTCCTCTGGCGACTTCAGGCGCTCATCCAGCAAGCTGACAACGGCCTGCGTCGTCGCAAGATTGCCCGAGGACAAGAGCGTGATAACGCGCTCTCCGGGTGTCTCCCAGACGCTCATCTTCTTGAAGGTCGAAATATTGTCGAGTCCGGCATTCGTGCGGGTGTCCGACATAAAGATCAACCCGGCTTCCAGCATCATTCCAACGCAATATGTCATCAACGCCTCATTGCTGGGCCACTTCTATCTGGACCTCAAGCGATTCGCCTGCGCCTCCGACCCGTGTGCCAGATACAGGCGCGGCATCGGAATAGTCCAGTCCAGTTGCGACACGCACATACCTGGAATCCGGGGATATTCCGTTGGAGACATCGAATCCAACCCAGCCCAGCCCATCGATATGGGCCTCGGCCCAGGCGTGCATTGCATTCTGCGTCGTTCGGTCATCCAGCATCAGGTATCCAGAGACATATCGCGCCGGTAGACCCAGCTTTCGGGCGCAGGCAATAAAGACATGGGAATGGTCCTGGCACACACCGCGACCGGCCTTGATCGCGTCTTCCGCTGTCCAGTCCGGATAGGATCCACCCAACTCGTATCGGATCTCCGATCCGATCCTGGCGGAAAGCCGGTGAAGATTATCCAGCGAAATATTCCCGTCGATTTCAGACAAAAAATCCCGAACGCCACTGCCCGCCTCTGTGCGGCGCGTGGCCTGCGCATAAAGCCACAGCGGAGCCGGCCCACGATGCGGCCCCACGATCCCGTGGGTTTCCTTCATTTCCACGGTTCCTTGCGAAACCAATTCCAGGGTCTGGATATCGGGGTCGATACTGATCAGTTCGGTCAGGTTGTGATGATGGTCTTCGAACGTGGCCTCCTTGCGCCCCCCCACGATCGAGGTGCGCCACTCCACGACATGTTGATGTCGCGCGTTTTTCGGCGTCTTTCTCAATTGCTGCACGCCATATCTAACAGGCTGATCGAAGAAATAGCGCGTTGTGTGATGAACGCTCAGGCGCATGGGTTACTCATAAAACCGAAAATCCTTTTCGACCTGACCGGCAATACCGGCGATAAGTGACAGCATTTTCTGGATGAATTCGTGCAGGCCGAATTCGAACACCGCCGAGATATCCTGCGAAAGATACAGATCGTTCAATTCCGCGACCAACTTCTGCGAGTCAGACGGTGCTTCCAGATCAGCATTGAGATACGCCAGATTGGACCGCATCTTGCCGACACAAAATGCAAGGCTGCGCGGCATCCGCCGGTTCAGGATCAGGAAATCGGCGATTTCCTGCGGTCCTCCCTCGGCTCCGTATTCCATGCGAAACCCGCCACGCGCGGAAACCGAACGAAGGATGATTTCCCATTGCACGTTGTCGATAGAGCTGCCAACGGCGCTGACCGATGGCAGCAGGACATAGTATTTCACATCCAGAATACGCGCTGTATTGTCCGCACGCTCCAGAAACGTGCCAACGCGCAAGAAATCGTAGATGTCATTTCGCAACATCGTGCCATGCACCATTCCACGCACCAGCGCGGTATGCTGGCGAATGGCACTCAACACGGTCGGCAAATCCCGTTCACTGACCCTGCGCCCCAGAATGCTCTTTGTCGACATATAGGTCGCGTTGATCGCTTCCCAGGTTTCACCGGTGATCGCCGCCCGTACCATGCGCGCATTTTGTCGTGCGCCCAGAATACAAGACTGAATGGAGGAAGGGTTGCCATGATCGCGCATCATCCAATCTACCGCGGCGTCCTGAGTCACCTCGTCATATATCTCCATGAATCCGGAAAGCACCCCGGCCGTCTTCATGATCGAGGTCCACTCCTCATCGCCGCTGCCAAGCCGCGTCAGCGCGATCCTTTGGCCGGTTTCGATCAGGCGGGCAGTGTTTTCCGCACGCTCCAGATAGCGCGACATCCAGAACAGACCATTGGCAGTTTTCCCAAGCATGGCGTCAGTCCTCCAATACCCAGGTGTCCTTGGTCCCGCCGCCCTGGGACGAATTCACCACCAAAGATCCCTTTTTCAGGGCCACCCGCGTCAAACCGCCTGGCGTGACATGGATCTTATCCGGGCCGACCAGGACAAAGGGCCGCAAATCCACGTGACGTGGGCTCAGCCCGGCGCGGGAAAAGACCGGGACGGTCGAAAGGCTGAGTGTGGGCTGCGCGATATAGTTGGACGGGCGGGCAATCAGCTTGCGTCGGAACGCTGCGATATCCTTTTTGGTGGCTGTCGGGCCGATCAACATGCCGTAGCCGCCTGATCCGTGGACCTCTTTCACCACCAGTTC
Organism: Thiosulfatihalobacter marinus; assembly: GCF_016019955.1. Classification (GTDB taxonomy): domain Bacteria; phylum Pseudomonadota; class Alphaproteobacteria; order Rhodobacterales; family Rhodobacteraceae; genus Shimia; species Shimia marinus_A. Next base: position 14,124 of record NZ_JAECRZ010000011.1, on the reverse strand, counting down.
ATGAAGATTGTCCAGAACATAAGCCAGAGATTCCGGCTCGGAACAGCGCCAGGTTTCCACATTGGGCAGCAACGGGCGTTCGCCTGTATAGAATTCGACAATCTCCGGCATATAGCTGTAGATTGCCTTGTCATCGGCAATTCCGGTGCCGGGCGCGTTGGCGATCGTGATGCCGCCAGCCCGATAGACATCCATAATGCCAGGCACACCCAGGCTGCTCTCGGGGTTGAAATTAAGCGGGTCCAGGAAATCGTCATCGACACGTCTGTACAGCACGTCAATCGGTGTGTAGCCCCGCGTTGTCCGCATCGCAATCCGCCCATCCACAACACGCAGGTCATTTCCTTCGACCAGTTCCACACCCATCTTGTCGGCCAGGAACGCGTGCTCGAAATAGGCGGAGTTGTATATGCCGGGTGTCAGAACCGCGACGACGGGTGTGCCGGTACATGCCGGCGGCGCGCTGGCCGCCAGCGACCGGCGCAGGTCTGTCGGATAGTTCTGCACCGGCTGCACCCGGTTTCGAGAGAACAACTCGGGAAACATCTGCAACATGGTTTCCCGATTTTCCAGCATATAACTCACCCCCGATGGGGTACGCGCGTTGTCCTCCAGAACAAAAAACTCTCCCGGGCCCGTGCGCACCAGGTCGATGCCCACAATATGCGTATAAACGCCGCCCGGCGGCTTGACTCCAATCATATGCGGCAGAAACGCGGCATTGCGGCTGATCATCTCTTCGGGGATACGCCCGGCGCGAATGATTTCCTGATTGTGATAGATATCATGCAAAAAGGCATTGATCGCGCGCACACGCTGCTCGATGCCACGCGATAGCCGATGCCATTCACCACCGGAGATGATTCTCGGGATGATGTCGAACGGAATCAGACGTTCTTCGGCCTCGGCTTTTCCGTAAACGTTGAACGTAATTCCGGTCAATCGGAACAAATCGTCGGCGTCACGCTGCTTTTTTCGAAGGCGGGTCAGGTCTTCACCATCAAACCAATCGTAAAACCCCCGATAGGGCGGGCACAATTGCCCGTCCGTACCCCACATTTCGTCAAATGGTCCTGCTGTATCCATGGTGCCGATCAACCTGCCATTTCGCATCCAGCCTATCTGCTTTGTCCCGACATTACAGAAAAAAAGCGGAAACCGGCCGCATTGCGGCGCCGCAAGCTCTGGCGAGCTGGTCTTGATGCTGTCGAATTGGGCAATACTTTCGCGCAGGAACCGACGGGTTCAGCCTGCCCCGGCCCGAAAGTTTGCAAGGCACACGCCCAGCCACGCAGCCAGTGCAAACTTGCACCCGTCAGTTGCGATGTCGCAACGCCGCCCGCTGCGTCAGACGGCAACCTCGCGCGGCTCGCGCGCCAGGCGAAGAAGGAGAGTGGAAAATGTGTCGACCCCCTGCGCGCCAGACGTTGCAATCCGGGCATCAAACAGCATGGTCGGCACCCCGCTGACACCTCGCGATGTCCAGAAAGCCTCTTTTTCGCGAACCGTTTCGCCAAAGCGGCTCTCGGCCAGAACCGCCCGCGCGTCTTGGCCATTCAACCCCACAAGTGCCGCCGTCGCGATCAGGATTTCGGGATCGGAGATGTCCTGGGCGCGCGCGAAATAGCTTTCGAACAGCGCCAGCTTCAGATCCTGCGCGCGGCCTGCCTGCGCCGCCCAATGCAACAATTGGTGCGCCTGAAACGTATTGTAAATCCGGCTCTCCGGCGAAAATGCGAATGCAATCCCCAACTCGGCACCCAATTCCACCAGCCGGGCTCGGGCCGCGGCCGATTGCTCAGGCGTACTGCCGTATTTTCGGGCAATATGTTCCGAAAGGAGTTCACCTTTCCGGGGCATGTCGGGATTCAATTCGAACGGGTGCCAGAAAGTAACAATCGGCACGCCGGTTTCCTTGCTTGCCATGACAAGCTGACGGTACCCGATGATACACCACGGGCAAACGACATCCGAGACAATGTCAACGCGGATCGGTTCAATGGGCATGGGACTACTCCGGTCAGGTGGCTGAATCATGGCGCATGGGCCCGGTGCCCGCAATTCACGGAATCGCGAAAAGCCACAGCCAAACGGTAATCACCGAAGCACCTGTTGCGATCAGAACAGTGGACGCCGCCACACGCTGCGCGCGGCCATACATACTCGCGAACAGATAAGCATTGACCCCGGGCGCCATCGTGGCCGTCAGCACCGCCGAACGGAACCCGTCCGTGTCCACCTGCCAAAGGCGCGCCAGGGACCATGTGATCGCCGGGTGCAAGGCAAGCGACACCGCGCAACAATAAAGGATCACCCGTATGTCGCCCTCGGGGCGATACCGGAACAACACCCCCCCCATCGCGAACAATGCGGCGGGCAACGCGGACTCGGCCATCAGATCAACCGCAACGGACACCGGCGCCGGCAAGGTTAGCTGCGTCAGATTGACCGCGAACCCCAAACCGATTCCCAGGATCAGCGCATTGGAAAACACCGCGCGCAACACGGTCGGCACGATGGCCAACCGGCTCTTGCCCCGCGCGCGTACCACCTCCATCACAGTGATCCCGAGCCCATAACAAAACGGCGCATGGATCGACACGATCGCAAAATTGCCGGCAAGCGCCTCGGCGCCAAAGGCTCTTTCGGTAATCGCCAGCCCCAACAGAAGCGAGTTGGAAAACAGCCCGGTGAACCCGATCGCGACAGAATCTTCCCAATCCCGGCCGAACAGCCACCTTGCACCGAACATCCCCGCAAGAAAGCTTGCTGTCGCGCCGGCGTAGAAACTGGCCATCATCGGCAGATCGTATTCCACCGCCAGGTCCAGCCCCGAGATCGCCCGAAAAAGCAGGACCGGCACCGCAAAGCTGGTGGCATAGCGCATCAGCCCGTCGACATTGCTTGCCGTGAAGTACCCACGCCAAACGGCAACATATCCGAACCCGATCAGGACAAAGACCGGCAGAATGACAGAGATCAGCGTTTGCACCGGACCGGCCTAGATGTCGTAAACGATCTGCATCCCATCATAGGCCGGGCTGACGTGAGAAGGGGTTTGGGCATCGACAATGGCGTAATCCAGATCGATATGCATGTTGGTAAGCACCGCGCGTCGCGGCGCTGCACGTTCGATCCACTCAAGCGTATTCTCGAAATGGCTGTGGGTCGGATGCGGCGTCCGGCGTAGGGTATCGACCACAAAGCAGTCCATATCGCGAAGCTCGCGCCACGCATCGTCGTAGATGTCGGCCACATCCGGCATATAGACCAGCCCGCCCACACGAAACGCCAGCGCATCAATGCTGCCGTGATTCACCTTGATGGGTTTCAGGATAATGTCACCACCTGCACCGGAAATCGTCACGTCCCCCTTGATCGTATGCATGTCCAGAATCGGCGGATACGGAGATCCCTCGGGCTGAACAAAGGCATAGCCAAACCGCGAATACAGCGCCTCCTGTGTCGGGCCATCGGCCCAGACCGGCAGGCGCTGGCGCATATTGAACACGATCATGCGCAGATCGTCTATGCCATGTACATGGTCGGCGTGGGAATGGGTGTACACGACGGCATCCAGACGGCCCACACCGGCATCCAGCAGTTGTGCACGCATGTCTGGAGATGTGTCGATCAACACGGTCGTCGTGCCGGCACCCGTTATGCGCTCGATCAGCATCGAGCATCGGCGGCGGCGATTCCTCGGGTTCCCGGGATCACAATCACCCCAATGCCCACCCAAACGCGGCACTCCGCCAGAACTGCCACAGCCCAGGATCGTGAATGTCAGTTGCCCGCTCATGCCGCCTCGGCCCATCGCCGCGCCTTGCCAAACAGCCGGTCGAAATTCGCCTGCGTGTGTGCCGCGAAATCCGCGTAGTCCATGCCAAACAGTTCGGCGCCGACCCGCGCCGTTTTTTCCACATAGGCCGGTTCATTCCGTTTGCCGCGATAGGGTGGCGGCGCAAGATACGGCGCATCGGTTTCCACCAGGATGCGATCCACGGGCGCGGCGGCGAAGATATCGCGCACCTCTTGCGATCGCGGAAACGCGGCGATACCCGACATCGACAGGTAAAACCCAAGATCCAGCATCCGACGGGCCAGTTCCGCCCCCGAACTGTAACAATGCATGACGCAGGTATAAGCCCCCTTGCCGTATTCTTCGGTCAGGATTCGGGCCATGTCCTCATCCGCGTCCCGGCTGTGTATGATCAGCGGCAAACCGGTTTCCCGCGCCGCAGAAACGTGTACGCGCAGGGAAGTCTGCTGGATGTCTTTGCTTTGGGCCGTGTAATGGTAATCCAGCCCGGATTCGCCAATACCCACAAACTTGGGGTGTTGCGCCATGGCAACCAACTCGTCCACACTGGCCAAAGGTTCCTCGGCGGCGCTCATCGGATGGGTTCCGGCGGCATAAAATACCGGCGCATGTGCCTCTGCAATGGCGCGCACCGACGGTTCCAGCCGAAGACGCGTGCAAATCGTCACCATCCGCGTCACGCCCGATTGCGCCGCACGTGCAACGATGTCGTCGATTGCACCCTGGAAATCCGGAAAGTCCAGATGGCAATGACTATCGGTGATTTCTGGCAAGTCGGTCATGTGCTCACACGGTGGCGGTTTTCTTGATCTTGAAAACCGTATCCAGCACCAGCGCGGCAGGGTCAAGGTTCACCGCCTTGCCGTGGCGGCTGCGATCGGTGATTTCCTGTGCGGCCACCGCCCAGGTGCGGGCGGCGCGGGCATCAGGGGCCAATCGGGCCAGCAAGTCAATTTCACCGGGCGCCGCTTCAACTGTGGGGGGGCGACCGGTGGCTCCGGTGCGGGCCGCCCGGGTCACGAAAACGTCGATCAGCGTCAGTAAAAGCTCGAACCGTTCTCCGCCGCCCCGTTGCGCCGCCAACTCCGCCAGTTTCAGCGCGCGCTGCCGATCCAGCACAGGAAGCGTTGCGAACATTGCAACAAGCCGCTCGTACATTTCCAACCCGCCCAGGCGAACCAGCCGTATCGCTTCGCCCACCGATCCCGCCGACAATTCCGCAAGCGCCGGGGTTTCAACCACATCCAGCCCGGTTTGCTGCAAGGCAGAGTGCATGTTTTCAACTGAAAGCGGCTTCAGGCGCAACGCGCGACACCGAGACCGGATGGTCGACAACAGCCGCGACGGCTGATGCGAGATCAACAACAATGTCGTGCGCGCCGGAGGCTCTTCGAGCATCTTCAACAGGCCGTTGGCAGCCTGGGCATTCATATCGTCGGCACAATCCACAATAACCACCCGCCGACCGCCTTCGGTGTTGGACATGTGTAGAAAGTTGGCAAGCCCCCGCACCTCTTCGATGCGAATAACCTCCGAAAATTCGCCGAGTAGAAAGTTTTCCCTGCGCTTTTCTTCACGATCGCCCTTGCCCCCCCGACGCACAAGGTAAAGCCCGGTCTCCGTAAGCGCACGGGTGCGCGCCACCACGGGATGGTCCTCGGGAATATCAAGCGATGTGGGCGGGGGCGGCGGAGCGAACAGGCCGCCGCCAGATTCCGGTTCCTGGGTGGCGCGCAAAAAGCGTGCGATGCGCCAGGCCAACGTCGCCTTGCCCACCCCGATCGGGCCAGTCAATATCCAGCCGTGATGCAACCGCCCGGTCACAAAAGCATCAAGGAATTCTTTCTCGGCGTCCTGCTGCCCGTAGAGGAGTCTGGTTTGACGCGGATGCGGCGCCCCTTGCACGCAATCCGGTTCCGGGGCGGCCGTGTCGCTCACGCCAGATACTCCAATGCAATGCGGCTGACATCACGTGCCACATCCTGGGTGTTCCGCGCGCCGTCGACCACCCGAATACGCGACGGGAACTCGTTCGCCAGTTCCAGAAAGCCCCGGCGCATCTGGTCCTGAAGCGCCTGCCCGAAATCCTCGAACCTTTCCTCGGAAGTCTGGCGCGCCTTGGCGCGGGATAATCCAATGGCCGGGTCCATGTCGATCAGCAGGGTCAGGTCGGGTTCGCGCCCGATCATGAGGTGATGAAGCTGATCAACGATCCCTCGAAGGTCGCCGCGCGACAGCCCCTGATACATGCGCGTGGAATCCGCGAACCGATCGCAAATCACCACCTTGCCCTGCGCAAGGGCCGGAAGGATAGTGCGTTCCAGATGATCGCGCCTGGCAGCGGTAAACAGCAGAATTTCCGTTTCGGCCGACCACCTGTCGGGATCGCCCTCCAACACCAGAGACCGTATCTCCTCGGCACCCGGACTGCCACCAGGCTCGCGCGTCAGAACCACGTCCCGCCCCGTGTCGCGCAAAGTGTCGGCCAGCAATCCGGCCTGTGTGGATTTTCCAGATCCGTCAATTCCCTCGAAGGTGATGAAAGCAGACATACAGGCTACAACGCGCCCACTGGCGTTCGGCCGAATTGCTTCATCAAGACAGATGTCGCCGTGCGCATCCTGACCGCAAAGCCACCTTCGGGCACCGCGTTCTCAGCAACAAGCGGTATGCGGATTTCGGGCAATTCCTCCGGCATCAGAATCAACTGGGCCAGTTCCTGCCCCTTTTCAACGGGTGCCTGCACCGGTCCATTGTAAACCACTTCCGCCTTGACCTTGTTTTGCGCCAGCACCGGCAGCAAAACCGTTACATCCTCGGCAGGCACCAGACCCACGCGCGGCTGCTTGCCCATCCACACTTCGGCATCGGCCACGCGTTCGCCCTGTCGCGCCAGCGTGCTTTCGGAAAACTGGCGGAACGCCCAATTGACGATCTGCTCGCTGATCTCGGCCCGGTCCTTGGCCGTTTCCATCCCGGAAATCGCGAAAATCACACGGCGCCCGTCCTGCACGGCAGAACCGACCAGCCCATACCCCGCCTCCTGCGTATGTCCGGTCTTGAGGCCATCAGCGCCGATGTTCAGCCTCAACAGCGGGTTGCGGTTCTGGGTGTTCTGCGGCGCGCGACCATCAAACTCAAAGGTCGTTTCCGCGAACATTGGATAAAATTCCGGGAAATCGACGATCAGCCGGTTGGCCAGCAGGGCCAGATCACGCATTGACATACGCTGGCCGGGCGCCGGCCATCCGTTGGAATTGACGAAGGTGGAGTTCGTCATCCCCAGTTGCCGGGCGCGCCGTGTCATGAGCCGCGCAAACCCCGCCTCCGTGCCGTCCGGGCTTAGCGCTTCGGCAATGACCGCACAGGCATCATTCCCCGAAAGCACGATGATCCCGCGCAACAGGTCTATCACTCGCACACGGTCTGTCGTGTCCAAAAACATGGTAGAGCCGCCATAGCTCATCGCCTTCTGCGAGACAGGCAGCCGCTCTTCGGTAGACAGCCGGCCGTCGCGGATAGCCTCGAATGCCATGTACAAAGTCATGAGCTTGGACATCGACGCGGGTGGAAGAGGCTCATCGGCATTCTTGGCCATCAGGACTGTGCCGGTCTGCTGATCAATGACAAAGGCCGCGCCGGCGCGCGTTTCGAACGCGACAGCGGCGGTGACAGGCAACAGTAACAACAGCGCGAGTACCACAAGACGTGATCTGTGGACGGCGGACCGGAACATGCGTTTTCTCCGTCAGTTGGTCACGGCATAGGCATCGGTAAAGCCTGTGCCATGCACTTTCTTGATCATTGTGTTCAATTCCGACCTGCCCGAAGCTGGCCCAACCAGCACCCGCCAGAACGTCTTTGATCCAGAAGTGGTTTTCTTGATCAGTGGCGTCAATCCAGCGGTCCGCATCTGTTCCGCGGCGTTGCTGGCATTGGCCTGGACAGAAAAAATTCCGATCTGAACATAGGGCTTATCAAGAGAGCTGGACTGTGGCGTGGGCGCCACCTCGGATTGCGCGGCCGCCGACGCAGGCTTGGCTTCCTTCGCCTCGGCCGCGGCAATCGCGGCAGTGGCCGCGGCGATCGGTGCCAATGGCGATTCTTCAACCGCCTCGGTTGCCGCGGATCCGGCTTCCTCGGGATTTGGCGGCGCTTCCTGCGGCACCTCTTCGCGCCGCAGCGCCGTGATGTTCAGCTCCACGGGTTGTCCGGCCAGCATTCCCAACGCCTCGGCGGCGTCCGAGGATACCTGAATACGCGGCCCGGGGATCTCCCGCTCGCGCCGGAACAGGGCCCCGATCACGAATTTGCCGTTGGCCTGATTGCGGATGATGACCCGCTCGGGATCCGATACGTCAGGATGCGCCGCCCAAACACCACCAAGCGAAGGGCGACCGTCCCAAAGGCCCGCTTCGGTTGCGGAAAAAACGTCCGGAGCTTCAACGTCGCGCTCGACCAGCTTTGTTGTTTGCCCGGCGCTTGACGCCGTTCCCGTATCCACCGGCTTCTTGAACAGGGCAAAGTCTTCGCCTTCCGTGCAGCCCGCAATGGCGAGCAGAGCCACCAGAGCCGCCAGCGGCAAAACACCGTGGCCGCGCTTGCGAAACGGTTGAAAATCAATGCTCATTCTACGCCCTTTGCCTGTCCGCGGTCGTTGCCGCAAGCCCGCCCGCCAAGGATCATGGCGACAGGTCTCCCCAATTGCTGCGCAGAGTTTACCTTCATGGCGAAGGCATTGAAAGTCCAGCCTTGGGAATCGGCAAAAAATCACCCCGCAAAGCCTTGCGCCGATACAAGCGCCCGATTAGTGATACCGATGCCGGAGGAGTGGCAGAGCGGTCGAATGCGGCGGTCTTGAAAACCGTTGAGGGTTAACGCCCTCCGGGGGTTCGAATCCCTCCTCCTCCGCCACCGATCCCTGTCTCGGTTTTCCCTGCAGAATTGGCTTTGAATAGTGGCGTGTTTCCCGTCGGTTACGGCTGTGTGTTTTTCATTGAGACGCACCGTACCTCGGTAACTCCCGGGACAATCTCAGAAGTCTCAGAGACCCATTTTTGCCGGTGAGGGGCTTGTTAGAGGGATGGCGCTTGAGGAGGCTAAGGTGGTTTCGTAACGTCGCCCCATGACAAAGAAATCGCCGTTCCGCTACTTTCGAACCTCACCCGAGATTATCCGCTTGGCGGTGATGATGTATGTCCGGTTTCCTCTTTCGCTCAAGAACGTCGAAGACCTGTTGCATGAGCGAGGGATCGACGTCAGCTATGAGTCCGTCCGCTTTTGGTGGCAGAGGTTTGGACCTCAATTCGCGTCCGATATTCGCAAGAGGCGGGCTCTATCAATGAGGGACCACTCGAATTGGAAGTGGCACCTGGATGAGATGTTTGTGAAGATCAACGGCGACCGGCACTAACTGTGGCGGGCCGTTGACCACGAAGGAGAAGTGCTGGAAAGCTTTGTCACGAAGACCCGTGATAAGAAGGCTGCATTGAAATTCCTCAAGAAATCAATGCGTAAGTATGGCCGCCCGAAAACGATTGTGACAGACAAACTACGCTCTTACGGGGCCGCCCTTAAGGAAATCGGAAACGCAGATTTGCAGGAAACCGGGCGTTGGCGGAACAATCGCGCCGAGAATTCCCAGCTCCCGTTCCGACGAAGGGAGAGGGCGATGCAGCGCTTCCGGAGATTGCGAAGTTTGCAGAAATTCGTCTCCGTCCACGCCTCGGTTCTCAACCTCTTCAATTCGGAACGCAGGCTCCATTCCAGACCAAATTTCAAGCTGAACCGTGCCGCTGCTCTTGCTGAGTGGCGCCAACTTCGTGCGGATTAAAAGACAGTATCAATGTCCAAGCTGAGACTAGTTCGAATCTGTCTGACAGCACCCTTTTGCGTGATCGGCGGTTCCGCGACGCCTCTTTGGCGAGGTCAACTCATCCCGGTAATTGCGTCCCGTGTCACTTTTTCGAGGCAATCCAGCAGGTCTTGATTGTGCAAGATCGCGTCTTCCTCATCGCCGTCAGCAATGGCGCGCAGTGTTTCCGCATGGTGCTTTGCGGCGATCGAAAAGCTCTCTGTGTCGGAGATGGATGAGTACCAGAACCGTCGTGACTGGTTGTGCACAATGGTGATCTGGCTCTTCAAGAATCGGTTGCCGGTTGCCTCGGCCTGGATTTGGTGAATCAACTTGTTGATATCAAGGTAACGGTCGATATCATTCTTCTGGATGGCCTGTTCCAGTTCGTCTGCCAGATGTCGCATTGCTTGACGCTGGTCGGGCTTGGCGCGTTTCGCTGCCAGTTTCACAACCAGCCGTTCCAGAGGGCGGCGCATCTCCAGCAACTCAAGCTGTCCGTTGACATCTGCCGCTGTTACCAGAATGCCGCGACGCGGAAGAACCTCGACAAACCCTTCAAATTTAAGACGTTGGAGCGCTTCACGGATGGGTGTCCGGCCACAATCCAGTTCACGCCCCAATTCGCTTTCGGAAATCAGCTGATGGGGCCCAAGGGCGCCTGTCACAATCATTCTCTGGATGGCGTCATACGCGATATCCGTTAGGGATCTGTCGGTCGAAATCTTTTTCGCGTCCTTTCTTCCCTTGTCTGGCGACATTCGGCGGCCTCCGGTTTCATGCTTCTATCGAGATTGTTGACAAGATGCATATCAATTGGATATTAGTCAAATCAACATATGATATATCAGATGGTGATCAGAAGGGGCGACTATGACCGCACAGGATGTGAGACCTAGAGAGCGGCTGGATTGCGACCTGTTTGTGGTTGGCGGCGGCGCTGCAGGTGTAACGGCGGCAACGGTGGCGGCGCGCAACGGGCTGCACGTTGTGCTGGTCGAGCGGCACGGCTTTGCCGGTGGCGGCGCGGTGGCCGGTCACTCGGGCACGATTTGCGGTCTATACGAGGCAACAGACAATCGCACCACCGCGCCAGTACTGGCCGTGCATGGCTTTGCGGGCGAGTTCATCTCGCGGCTCGAGGCTCGGGGCGGACTTGCCGCGCCCGTGCAATACGGCAAGACCTTTACCCGGGTGCATGACCCGATCGTCTGGCGCGAGGTGTCCGACGATTTGCTGATAGAATCCGGCGTCACGACGATCTACCATGCGGTTGCGACGCGCGTCCTAGTGGATGGCGACTCGATTGAAGGTGTCGAGGTCTGGACCAAGCAGGGTCCGCTGGACATTCGTGCAAAGATCACGGTCGACGCCTCGGGGGATGCCGACCTGGTGGCGATGGCCGGGTTGCCGAATTTCGTGGGCGACAATGGGCGGGTGCAGAACCCGACGATGATCTTCCGGCTGCTGGGCGTCGATGTGGCTGCGTTCAAAGCCGCCTACGGAACAGATACGATCATGCCGCCGGACGTCTCGGAGATGATCATCGAGGCCAACGAGTCCGGCGAGTATCTTCTACCACGGGCCAAGATCTGGCTGTTCCCGACAACCCGCCCGGATGAACTGCTGTGCAACTGCACCCGGATCATCGGCGAAGATGGCCGAGAGTTGAATCCGCTGTTCTGGCGCGATTTTTCGGAGGCAGAAATTCAGGGGCGGCGGCAGGCACGTGAGTATGCGCGGTTTTTCAAGGACAAGTTGACGGGATGCGAAAACGCCTTTGTCAACGACATGGCCGTGCAGGTCGGGGTGCGACAGACGCGACAGGTCGAGGGTGTGCACAAGCTGCTGAATTCGGATGTCGTGAGAGGTGCAAAATTCGCCGATGGTATCGCGCGCTCGCCCTGGCCAATCGAACTGCATGCCGGAACGAAACCCAAGGTCGAATGGTTGCTGAACGATGTCTACGAGATTCCGTTTGGGTGTTTCGTACCGCAGGCGGGACAGAACCTGATGGTGGCCGGGCGTTGCTTGTCGGCCGAACACGAGGCCGTCGCGTCGGCGCGCGTGACTGCGCAATGCTTTGGCTACGGTCATGCCGTTGGCCACGCATCGGTGATCGCGGCCCGGGACAATCTACAGCCCCGCGACATCAATGGTGCCGACATTCGCGCGATCCTGAACAAAGAAAACGCCCAATTGGATTGAGAAAGATCATGAGTGACCAAATTCTGGTGGACCGCCGGGATGGCTTTGCCATTGTCACAAACAACAAGCCCGCACGTCGCAATGCGCTTGGCACCGAAAGCATTGCCGCGCTTGAGGTCGCGCTGGGGGATCTCGACCGCGATCCCTCGTGCCGCGCTATCGTTCTGACTGGTGCCGCACCTGCGTTTTGTGCCGGCAGCGATCTGAAAGAGCTGGGTGGCTTGAGCATTCGCGGAATGTGTCATCATGAAGCCGAAACGGCTCGGGTGGCGCGGGGCATCGGCCTGTTGTCTACACCGGTAGTGGCGGCGGTCGAGGGGTATGCCTTGGGAGGTGGGTTTATTCTTGCGACCTCCTGCGATGTCGTGATCAGCGCTGCCAGCACAAGGTGGAATCTGCCGGAAGTGCGCAATGGTTGGATCCCGCCCTGGGGGCTGCAAACCCTGCTGGCCCGCACCAGCCCGGCCAACGCCCGCCTGATCACCTGGGGTGTTACCGAGATCGATGGTGCCGAAGCACTGCGTCTTGGCATCGCTGACATGGTCGCCCCGGACGGCGAAGCCCTTGAACTGGCATGTGAAATGGCCGCGCGACTGGCGGCATTGCCGGGCAACGCTGTGGCCTCGACCAAACGTTTCTTCGAGACCACCTGCACCGCAGACGCCGAGCGGCAGGATGCCGAGGCAAACAGGCTCTTTGGGACCGATTGCGAAAGTGACGCCGCCAAGGCTGTCCTGGCAAAATTCGGGGAAAAGTCATGAGCAAGATCACCACCGCCAAAAATGCCGTCGCGTCCATTCCGTCAAACGCCACTGTTGCAAGTGCGGGGGTGATTGGATGGGTGACGCCAGACATGGTTCTAAAAGCGCTTGGCGACCGGTTTGCCGAAACTGCCGCACCACGCGACCTGACCTTCTATTTTCCATGCGGAACCGGCGACGCGATGGGCATCAAGGGAATGGATCATGTGGCCCGCGAAGGGTTGATGAAACGCATCGTTTCGGGCAGCTACATCAATCCGGTCGATCCACAAACCGGCAAACGTCCCGAGTTGATGCGGCTGATCCGTGAGAACAAGATCGAGGCCTATAGCTGGCCGATTGGTGCGACGATGCACTGGCTGCGCGAGGTGGCGCGCAACTCTCCAGGATACATGACCCGTGTCGGACTCGGCACTTATGCTGATCCGCGTCACGGTGGGGGCAAATTCACCGAAAAGGCAACCGAAGACCTGATCCGCGTGATTGAACTGGACGGGGAAGAGTTGTTGTTCTACCCCAGCTGGCCCGTCGACGTGGCGATCCTGCGGGCCGCGACTGCAGACGAACATGGCAACCTCAGCTGGGAAGACGAACCGCTGACCACGTCAAACATCGCGCTGGCGCTTGCGGCCAAGGCCAGTGGTGGCACGGTGATTGCCCAGGTCCGACGGGTGGTGCCTGTGGGTAGCCGTCCAGCAAGCCAGAACAGGCTGCCTGGTGTCTTTGTCGATCAGGTTGTGGTCGATCCCGACATGATGATGACCACGAATGTGCCCTATGACGCGGCCTATTTCGGCGGTCAGCAAAAGGACATTTCCACCCTGTCCGCCCCGCGATTTTCGGCAGACCGGATTATCGCCAATCGCATCGCGCCGGAGGTGCGAAAGCACGAGTTGTCGATCTTCGGGTTCGGCGCCGCGACGGATGTGCCCCTCGTGATGGCCGAGAATGGTGCCTTTGCCAATGGAGGTATTTACGACTATCCCGGCACTACAGAGCATGGTGCCTATGGCGGCATTGTAATGCCCGGCTGGCAGTTTTCGGCCAATATCAACCCCGACGCCCTGTTGGACGGAGTCACGCAGTTCGACGCGATTGACGGCGGATTGTGCAAATTCACGGCTTTGAGCTTTGCCGAGTTTGATGCCGAGGGTGTTGTAAACGTGTCGAAATTCGGCGCGGCGAACCCCGGGGCCGGGGGCTTCATAGACATCGCTCAAAATGCCGAACGATTGATTTTTGCCGGCACATTCACCACCGGCGGGCTGAAAACGGATGTCGTTGACGGGGAGCTTGTTATCGAGCGCGAGGGAAAGGTGAAGAAATTTGTCCAGCAAGCGGCATCCATCACCTATCGTGTTCAGGAAGGCGTCTCGTCACGAAGTCAGCAAGCACTGATCGTGAAGTGGTCCCGGAAATCCGGACAGTTAGCTAAGGTGTATCCCGAACTTTTTGGAGGGATACGAGATGGCGAAACG
>NZ_JAECRZ010000010.1 GCF_016019955.1 Thiosulfatihalobacter marinus | reverse complement strand
ATACCAGGCCGGATTACGCTTCATCCTACTGGAATCCTGTAAGAACTTTTTGATGAAACGGCAAAGCAATTGCGACAACTGGCCATGATCGGCGGAGCGGCCGTGGGCGCGTTCTTGCTGAGCAATGATCTGGCGGCGGTAAAGCATACGGTGCGCGACATTGGAAAAGTGTTCAAAGGCCCGAGATGGAAATCCGAGGATTACAGGGATTTGCTGTGCCTCCTGTACGAGTTGATCAGGCTTGCCCGCCAAGACCCGATCGCGATCGAAACGCATGTAGAGTCACCGCTGGAATCTTCGATTTTCTCCAGATACCCGCGCATTCAAGCCGATCGGGAATCGGTGGAGCTGATCGCCGATACAATGCGATCAGCGTCCATGAATTATGACGATCCGCACCAGGTAGAAGAAGTTCTGGAAAAACGGATGGAGGCCAATTTGCACCATGCAATGCACTCCAGCCACGCCTTGCAAACCGTCGCGGACGGGCTGCCAGCCCTGGGGATCGTCGCGGCCGTCCTTGGTGTGATCAAAACCATGGGGTCAATCGACCAACCTCCTGAAATTTTGGGGAAAATGATTGGAGGCGCGCTGGTTGGAACCTTTCTGGGCGTTTTCCTCGCCTATGGTTTGGTCGGGCCGTTTGCGGCCAAGGTGAAAGCCGTGATTGAAGAGGACAGCCACTTTTATCAACTCATCCGGGAGGTGCTGGTTGCGAACCTGCACAATCACTCGGCCAATAACTGTATCGAAGTTGGGCGGCAGAACACTCCAGCGCATTGTCGACCTGATTATTCGGAACTTGAAGAGGCAATCAAGCAGGTAAAGAAGGATGCGGCATGACGCGCGTTTTGTTGCTGATACTGACGCTCTTGCCGGCAACGCCGGCCGTTGCCGTGCCGGTAAAGATTCAGTCAGGCGAGCATGACGGCTTTACCCGGCTGGTGTTCGAGCTGCCCGAAAAAACCACGCCCTGGACGGTATCAGGTCAAGGACGGCGCTATGAAATCGCCGTGGATGGCGAAGATATAGATTATGTCACAAAAGCAGTATTCAACCGGATTTCCAGATCGCGCCTTGCCGCTCTTGTCCAAACGAAACGCCGAAATAGACTGGTCCTTGATTTGAACTGCGAATGCCGCGTTCGCACTCAGCCGTTTGGCGAGCGTTACCTTATCCTGGATATTGTCGATGCGCCGGAAGGGCCTAAAGAATTCCAAACGAGGCAATATTCGTTCGGATTAAAGCCTGTCGTACCGTCCAGAGACATGCGTTTTCGCTTTTCGCCCAAGCGCGACGAAGTGGTTTCTCGTTTGGGCAAACCGACGGCAGAATTGATAGATGAAACACTGTCGCCCACGCGATATCTCAAGCGGGTGATGTCACTCAAAACAAGTCAACAAGAGCTTTTGCAAGAGCTCGGCCGGGCGGTTTCCCAGGAATTCTTGCAGCCGGTTTTGAAAAACGAACAGATCCGCCGACCACCGGCGAATAGTGACTCAACAAAAAGGGCAGTGCCGACATTGGAGCCGGCGAGCGTTGCGCAGGAAAAGGCTCCGTCAAACATGACAACGTATTCGACTACAAATTTTGATAATTCCCTCCGGGTCAATGCCTTGAGCGGACTTGAAAGAGACTGTGTGCCGCCTGAAGAGTTGGACATTGCGTCCTGGGCAGATGATACCCCGGTGTCGCAGCAAATAGCGCCCCTGCGATCGCGCCTTTACGGAGAGTTCGACCAGATCGACGGGGCGGTCGCCCGGCAGCTGGCGCGGCTTTACCTTCACTACACATTTGGTGCCGAGGCCCGGCAGGTTCTCTCTCTAGGGAGTTTCGAAGACGAGGCAACCTTGCGCGATCTGTCAAATGTTGTGGACGGTGGCCCTTTTGACTCGTCTGTCCTGGCTGAACAGGCCGGGTGTCCCGGAACAGGTACCTTCTGGGCAGTTCTGGCAAATGCGGATGCACTTAGCGACGAAAACGTGCAGGACGTTGTCAGAACATTCAATGAGTTTCCACGCCATTTGCGGGAAGTTTTCGCGCCGCGACTGTCTGTAAAACTGGCGGAATTGGGACATGTCGAGGCCGCAGAGTTGGTGCTGAATGCGGTCGAACGGGTAACTCCCGACCCCGAGCCGAGTGTGCAATTGGCAAAGGCAAATGTCGCACGTATCCAAAACGATCCCGACACGGCATTTCAATCACTGTCAGAGTTGACCAGCGGAAATTCGGACATCACTCCTCAAGCTCTGGTTGACCTGATTGATCTTCATGTCGAGCGTCAGTTGCCGCCCGACAAGGATGTAATCTCGCTTGTGGGCGCGTTCGCGGTTGAGCATGGCGCTGCGCCGATCGGCATAGAGTTGCGACGCGCGCATTTCCTGGCCCGTCTGGAAGGGGCTCAATTCGCGCAAGCACTGAACGTTTTGGACGAAGTTCAGGCCAAGGACGGGGCCGAACAGGCAAAAACATTGCGCGACATATTCGGCCTTCGATTGGCAGAGCGGGCAAGTGATTTCGAATTTGTCGCGCTCTTGGTGCGCAATGAACTGACAAGGCCTGAAAGCTTTTCGGCACAGGTTTCCCTTGAGCTTGCAACACGGTTTTTCGATCTAGGGTTTTTGCAAGAGGCGCGCCAAATGCTGCAATCCACGCAAGAGCTGGTTGGTTTGCCGGATCGGCGAATTCTGCTGGCGAAAATTGCAATCGAAGACGGTTTTCCCCGACGGGCCGAGGCGGCCTTGTTGGGACTGGAAGGCGATGTTGCAAATCGTCTGAGAGCCGAAGCGCGACGCCGGGCAGGCGACCATTCTGAAGCAATGGAAATCTACAGGCAATTAGGGGATACGGCAGAAGCAGACAGGCAAGCCTGGCTGCAATCAGATTGGCCAGCCTTGGCGAATTCAGAGACAGTCATCTATCGTGATGTGTCCCGATTGACCAACACGCCAGGGGTGTCTGTGGCACCCGGATTGGCGGAACCTTTGTCGTCGGGTGTTCTGGCGCGAAATCGCGGGCTGCTGGATGTCAGCGCAGACACAAGAACGACCCTGACCGAATTGCTGCAACTGCACAGAGGCCCCGGTTTGGAGAGTAACTGACGCTTACCAAATCTCAATAGCTGACGGCTAAAGTCGAGATCGGATAGCGAAAGGCAGTCTCATGAAGCGAACTCGCGGACGCCAGAAGGGCGTTACATGTTCACGCAAGGCTTTTTTGCACGCCGGTTTGCAGGTGTTAACGGCTTTGGTCTTTGGGTTGGCATGGCAGGGTACAGCCGTGGGCGAAGTAGCGCCGGCATGCGATCGTGCTGCGCGCATAGCGGCCGCCGAAACGGGCGTTCCGGTCAATGTTCTTTTGGCGATCACCCGCGCTGAAACGGGACGTGCGGAAAACGGGCGGCTCGTCCCGTGGCCGTGGACGGTGAATATGGAGGGCAAGGGGGCGTGGTTTCCGCAAAAGGCGGATGCGCTGAACTTTGCTCAAGATCGCTTTGATGCGGGCGCGCGCAATTTTGACGTTGGCTGTTTTCAACTCAACTATCGATGGCACGGGCAAAATTTTGCCGATATCGGCCAAATGTTTGAACCGATTGAAAATGCCAGATATGCCGCTGACTTCCTTTCGCGGCTATTTTCAGAAACAGGAGATTGGTCGAAGGCGGCCGCATCGTATCACTCCCGCACGCCGAAATATGCGGATCGCTATCTGGCGCGTTTCAACAGGATTTTGGCGCGGTTGCCGGACGGCCTGGTTCCTGCAAGCGCGTCGCCGGGCAATGCAACGCCGACTGCTGCGATCGAAGCGGGCGACAATCGGTTTCCGTTTCTTCTGACCGGCCGGAAACCTGCCGGGTTCGGATCGCTGGTGCCCTTGGCCAACCGGAAGGCACGGCCAATGTTCAGATCGGAGGGTTGACATGCCGGTTTCGACAATCCGAGTCCTGTTCAGTCCGACGGTCCTTCTGGCGCTCGCCCTCATGGCGATAATCGTCATGATGATTTTGCCGGTTCCCGCCTGGGTCCTAGACATAGGTTTGGCGGGATCCTTTGCGCTCGCCATCCTAATTTTCACGGTCACATTGTTCATCGAGAGGCCATTGGATTTCTCGGCATTTCCCACGGTTCTCCTCGCGGCACTGATGCTCCGGCTGTCGCTGAACGTGTCGTCCACAAAGCTGATCATCGGGCAGGGTCACACCGGAACCGCCGCCGCGGGCAATGTCATCGAAGGATTCGCCGATTTCGTCATGGGGGGCAGCGTCTTTCTTGGTCTGGTCGTGTTTGGCGTCCTTCTGATTGTCAACTTCATGGTGATAACAAAAGGGGCAGCGCGCATGGCGGAAGTCGGTGCGCGTTTCGCGCTCGACGGAATGCCGGGAAAGCAGCTTGCCATCGACAGTGATATGTCGGCCGGAGCGATTGATCACGCCGAGGCCAAGGCGCGTCGAGAACGTGAACAACAGGAAACAACATTCTTTGGCTCGCTGGACGGGGCATCAAAATTTGTCAAGGGGGACGCAATTGCCGGTCTGCTGATAACGCTGATGAATCTGGTGATGGGATTGATCATGGGCGTCGTCGTGCATGGGATGCCGATGGGGCAGGCATTTGAAACATATGCAATTCTTACTGTGGGCGATGGTCTGGTAACGCAGATCCCCGCCGTCATCATTTCGATCGCATCCGCCTTGCTATTGGCGCGCGGCGGGGCGACAGGTTCGACCGATCTGACCTTGATCCGGCAATTGGGCAGCTACCCGGCGGCACTGGCGACAGTATCGGTGCTCATGGTTTTGTTTGCCCTTGTGCCGGGTCTGCCATTTGTTCCCTTCATTGCGGGCGGCGCGATCCTTGGCGCCTCTGCGTTGTTCATGCACCGGGCCCGCGATTCGGCAAAAAGTGAGCCACAGGATGATCACGCCAATGCCACGGTTCCACACGAGAAGCCGATAGCAGACGTTCTGGATCTGGACGACATCCATGTCGAGTTTTCCCAGGATCTGGTGTCGCTCGTGCTGGACGGCGGCACCGGGCTGGATGCGCGGATCGCAAACATGCGCACGCATATTGCAAGCGCCTATGGTTTGGTCATGCCGGAGATACGATTGACGGATGACCCGTCCTTGCCATCGGGAAGCTATGTGATCCGCATTCAGGGTGTCATGCAGGCGCGCGCAACATTGCATCCGGAAAAGATGCTGGTTCTGAAGCCTGAGCTGAACAATGCGCTGCCCGATGGCGCGGATGTGAACGAACCGGTCTACGGCGCCCCGGCACGATGGATTGATCAACGAGACCAGGAAGCCG
The DNA here is from genome assembly GCF_016019955.1 of Thiosulfatihalobacter marinus. Taxonomy (GTDB): domain Bacteria; phylum Pseudomonadota; class Alphaproteobacteria; order Rhodobacterales; family Rhodobacteraceae; genus Shimia; species Shimia marinus_A. The sequence goes on along the minus strand of NZ_JAECRZ010000010.1, from coordinate 122,856 downwards.
CTGCTCTTGCCGGCGCGACAATCGTTGCGCCAGGCGAGGTACTGGCAACTCATCTTCTGGAAACCATCAAGGCCAATTTCGGTCGGCTTCTGACTTTGAAAGCGTTGCGCCGCATTCTGGATGAGATGACAAATCTCAGCGATCCAGTCCGGGCAGAGGCAAACCGCAAGATGCTTGACCAACTGATTCCCGAAAAGGTGCCAATGGATTTATTGCACAGGGTTTTACGGTTGCTGCTGAACGAGCAGGTTTCAATCCGCAACATGTCACTGATTCTCGAAGCCACGGCGGAAGCACGGCAAGTGCATGTCTTGCCAGAGGCGATTTGCGAACAAGTTCGGCAGCGGTTGGGTTTCCAACTGGTTGCTGACCTGAAACGCGACGATGGAACAATCCCGCTCGTGCAACTGGCCCCTGAATGGGAAGAAACGTTCACCACGTACCAGATCGATGGTGAAAACGGCGCATTTGACGTGGCCTTGCCGCCAGATGTGTTCAATACGCTGACTCAATCCATTGGCGATCGGATGCGTGAAGCAGCGGATCGCGGGATATACCCAGCTCTGGTTTCGTCGACGCGCCGGCGCCGGTTCCTGCGAACGGTCATGAGCGCGAAGGGAATCACCAATCCGGTGTTCTCTTTCGAAGAAATCGGCCTGGAGGCGCGCCCTTCGCTTGTTGGCCTGGTGGCCGCGTGATTGCCGTGGCGCAAGAGCTTCTCGGGCTGTCCCAGCAGGCGCTCTGGCATTCATTTCTAGTTTTTCTTCGTGTCGGCGCCGCGGTTTCCTTGTTGCCGGCATTTGGCGAGCAAACTGTACCGTTACGGGTCAAGCTTGGTTTGGCATTCGCGTTTACGATGATTGTCGCGCCCGCAGTGGATACCGCCGGGCCTTCCGACTTTCAACTTGGATTGATGGTCCGGTTTGTATTCGCGGAAACGGCCAATGGCCTGGTTTTGGGTATTGCGGTTCGAATGTTCGTGTTGGCGATGCAGACCGCAGGCGCAATTGCCGCACAGTCCACATCGCTTTCGCAGCTTTTGGGCAATAGCGCGGCCGAACCTTTGCCAGCTATCGGCCATATCCTCGTGATCGCCGGTCTTGCCCTGGCTGTGACAACCGGATTGCACCTGCGCGTCGCGGAATATCTTGTCATGTCCTACTCAACCCTTGCGTTCGGGCGTTGGCCGGGCGTGGATTGGGTGTCGCAATGGGGCGTTGCGCAGGTCGCAAGAACCTTCGGGATGGCTTTTCAACTGGCGGCGCCGTTTGTGATCGTTTCGGCTCTGTACAATCTGACATTGGGTGTCATCAACCGCGCCATGCCGCAGTTGATGGTTGCGTTTGTCGGGGCCCCGGTGATCACATTGGGTGGCCTGGTGCTTTTGGCGCTGGTGTCGCCGGTCGCGCTTACCGTATGGGTGGACGCGCTCAATACATTTCTTTCCGTCCCGGTGGGCACCAAATGAATGGCGCCCAGGACGAAAGCGAAAAGATTTTCGAGCCGACGCCGCGCAAGCTTGAGCAGGCCCGGCGCAAGGGGGAAGTCGCCAAGTCGATGGATCTGTCGGTCACGGCCAGTTATCTGGGCCTTTTTGTGATCTTGACAGTTTCCGGCGGCGCGTCGGTATCGCAGGTTGGCACTCTATTCTCGGTGCTTTTGGAGCAGGCTCATGAAATTGCGCCACTGATATTTGAAGGTGACCCATCCGCGCCGATTGGCGGCATGACGATCACCTTGGTGCGGGGGCTTTCGCCCTGGCTGATCGCCCCGGCGATTGCCGTTGTTGCCAGCATTCTTGCTCAACGCGCGTTTGTGTTCACCCCTTCGAAGCTTGAAGTGAAAGCAAGCCGGGTCAGCGTTATCCAGAACGCCAAGAACAAATTCGGCAGGTCGGGGTTGTTCGAATTTGCCAAGAGCTTTGTCAAACTTCTGCTTTATTCCATCTGCCTGGGTGTTTTCCTGAAGCTGCGTATGAACGTCATGGTCGGCGCTCTTCTTGCAGAACCGGCGATGGCGGCCGCTACTCTGGCGCGCCTTTTGCTGGAGTTGTTGTTGATCGTTACTTTGGTTTCCGGAAGCATCGGCGCCGTTGATTTTCTCTGGCAACGCCAGGATTACTTGCGCCGCAACATGATGACACGAAAAGAAATGGAGGATGAAACGAAAGAAGCGGAAGGTGATCCTCATGTAAAGCAGCAAAGACGACAAAAGGGTCAGCAAATTGCTTCGGCACAGATGCTGGCAGACGTTCCACAGGCGGATGTCGTGATCGTAAATCCAACGCATTTTGCGGTGGCGCTGAAATGGAGCCGTCTGCCAGGCGAGGCGCCGATTTGCGTGGCCAAGGGTGTAGATGAGATCGCTGCCCGAATTCGCGAGCGCGCGCAGGAGTTCGGTGTGCCGATCAGGCATGATCCACCCACGGCACGAGCCTTGAACGCCTCTGTCGAGATCGGCTCGGAAATCCCGGTTGATCTTTACCGCTCGGTAGCCGCAGCCATTCGATTTGCCGAGATGATGCGTCAAAAGGCAAAGGGGCTGGTGTGACTCCAAACGATCTGGAATCACTGCTGGAAATCGCACGTGCCCGTCATGACGCGGCGCAAGCCAAGCTACAGCCCGTCATTGACGAGGAGCGAAGATTGCGAAAGCTTTTGGGCGATCTTGCAAAAGACGAAGAAGTCGGACAATTGACTCTGGAACATGACATGGCCATTCGTTCCGTTCGAGGGGACGAAGCATGGTTGCGTTGGGTTGGGCGAAACAGGCGGTTGCTAAACATGCAGCTTGCGTCTGTTCTGGCCCGCAAGGAAGCTGTTTTCAGAGAGGCTCAGGCAACCTTTGGCCGGGTCGATATATTGCAGACACTTGTCCGAGATGCCCGCCTGAAATCGGTACGGAACTCGCAAAAGAGAGCCATGGCGCAAATTTTGGAGCTTCACCTTCTGCGTTCATAAGTACTTACCGCTAGACATCTTGGCGCGCGATATCCGTGATAAGGACATTGCTGACCAGATTGCCGGAGATTGTCCGGGCAACGTCACTCAACGTCTTGCGCAATGCGTCAAGTTTGCTGGAATTGGTAAAGGCACCCTGAAAGCCGCCAGCGTTGGCGTGATCAAACATGACCTGAAGGAGGGCATCGCGCAACTTCGGCTCACGCGCGAAAATAGTCTCGCGATCTCCTTCTCCAACCTCAAGGCTGAGCGACATCAGAACCAGAGAAGTTACCATTTCACCACGCACGACAGGAACGACAAACTGATTGGTCAACTTGACATATTCTCGGTCTGTTTCTTGCAAGATCACGGTTTTGTTCAGGGTGCTGTCGTCCGGTGATGTCTGACTGATCGCACATGGGGCTTCCGGCTCTGCGTCAATCAGGGGCGGGCGTAGTACAAGACCGGCACCGACGCCACCGCCGACGCCAATGGCTGCCAGTATGATTGGGAAAAGAAGCTTCATCTGAATCTCCGTCTAAAATGGCAGAATCACGTCCAGAATTTGCTGACCATAGCGCGGCTGTTGAACATCAGTGATCTGTCCGCGCCCCCCATAGGAGACCCGCGCCGACGCAATCTTGTCATAGGTGATCTCGTTCTGACGCGAGACATCTTCGGGGCGCACAAAGCCGGACACAAGCAACTCGCGCAATTCGAAATTCACGCGCAACTCCTGGCTACCCTCTATCGCAAGTACCCCATTGGGCAATACGTCAACGACCGTCGCGGCCACCCGAAGCGTAAGCTCTTCGCTGCGTCGCACGGAACCATCCCCCGCGCTACTGCTGGTCGAGTTCAACGCCACAGCCGGGTCGGTCGAAGCGCCTGCCGGAAGGTTTTGATTGATACGCTGCGGAAGCCCCAGAAGATCAGGAACGCTCAAGTTTTCAGACCCGCTCCGGCTGCGGGATGTTTCGTTCTTGATCTTGGCTTCTTCGTCGATTTCGATCACGACCGTCATGATGTCTCCTCGGCGCATGGCGCGCCGGTCCCCCAACAGCGATTGACGGTTGCGGCTCCATAGCGAGGCTTCCTCGGTTGTTCGCCGACCCAGAATAGAAGGCGGAAGCGGAGGATTCATCATTGCGTAATGCTCTTGATTATTTACGGCCGGCGAGAAATCCGGAGCCTTGCCGACATGGTCCAGCCTGGAGCAGGCCGTTAGCGCAAGGGTGCTTGCCAAGGCAACAATTCCAAGTCTTTTCATGCGCCGTCCTTTCAATTGGAAACTCTGATGGAGCCGTCGGGCAATACCGTTCCGTACACCGTGGCGCGCGAAGACAGGTTCATCACGCGCGCACGTTCGCCCGCACCCGCGCGTGACAGGGCGCGCCCTTCGGTGCTTATGGTCAGGCCATTGGTGGTGTAGACGAGCGGAACGATCTGATTTCGCTCGATCAGCGCGGGTGCGCCAATACTCCCGGTTTGTATGGGGCGGCCGGGGTAGATCGAACTGCGTGCTTCAAGCCCGATCACGTCGTTCGGGTCGGAAAACACGCCGGGTAGGTCGCCCTGTTTTACCGAAATCATGGCGCCCGAGATCACCGTGTTCGCCCGGATGACCTGAGTGGCGACGACAATTTCCGACGCTGCGGGCCGGGCGGCCACGAAGGCCAGAAGCAGAACAAGACTGCGCATCAGCGTACCTGGGTGGTGGCGGCCAACATCTGATCGGCTGCTGAGATCACCTTGGCGTTCAATTCATAGCCCCGCTGCGCTTCGATCAACTCCGTTACCTCGCGCACGGCGTCCACCGAACTGTCCTCGAGATACCCCTGTCGCAGCGTGCCAAGCCCGTCCTCGCCTGGACTGGCAACAACCGGTGCACCCGAGGCTTCGGTCTCCAGAAACAGGTTGGAGCCAATCGCTTCGAGCCCCTTGGCGTTGGTAAACCCGGCAAGCGCGAACTGTCCAAGCAACTGCGCCTCGGCGGTTTCCGCAAAATAGGCGTAAACTTCTCCGTCGGCATTGATGGAAATGCGCCGGGCGTCCGTTGGTATGGTAATTTCCGGCGCAACGGCAAAGCCCTCGGATGTTACGATCAATCCGTCCGCGCTGCGTTTTAGGGCACCGTCGCGGGTGTAGGCAGACTGGCCGGAGGGAAGCTCGATTTCGAGATAACCCCGGCCCTCGATAGCGATATCCAGATCTCCGCCTGTTTGTGATAGAGAGCCTTGAGCCAACTGCACAGTGATAGAGGACGGGCGTACGCCCAGACCGACCTGCACACCGGTCGGCAGAACGGAGCCGTCTGCCGCGCTGATCGCGCCCGCCCGCGAGACTTGCTGATAATGAAGGTCCGCGAATTCGGCCCGCCGGGCGTTGTAACCGGTCGTCGACATGTTTGCGAGGTTGTTCGAGATGGTTTCAACCCGCAATTGCTGGGCGCTCATACCGGTTGCGGCAATTTTCAGGGCACGCATGGCGGCCTCCTTTTTGTCAGCGAATGAATGTTTTCAGCGCGTTGCGCACCCGCTCGTTTTCGGCGTCGAGAAACCCTTGCCCCATTTCGTAGGCCCGTTGTACTTCGATCATTCGGGAAAGCTGCGAAATGGCATCGACGTTCGAGTCTTCAAGAAACCCCTGAACGAGGCGTCCGGCCTCGCTTGGCTCGGTATCCCCTTGGGGATCAAACATGACGGAACCGACACGCGCCATGGCCGCGGGGTCGGTAGGCTGAAACAGGCCGATTTGCGCTATTGGCCGACCTTCGGCGCTGATCGTTCCGTCTGCGGATACCCCCAACGTGCCAGCGTCAGGAGGAATGAATATGGCGGCGCCTCCGCTGTCCATGACAAGGTATCCCTGGGCCGTTACCAGGTTGCCTGCTCCGTTTGGCGCAAAGCTGCCCGCGCGCGTCAGGCGATTTCCGGCAGGAGTTTCGATCATGAAATACCCGTCGCCTTCGATTGCGAAGTCGAACGCTCCTCCGGTCTGAGTAAGCGTGCCCTGCGCCGTTGAAATGCTTGGCACGTTGGCGACTGCCATGGACAGGCTCGCCGTACCCGATGAGGCTTTTACAAATTCGGTGAAGGTGACGCCTGCCTGCCGAAAACCCGTGGTGTTCGCGTTCGCGATATTGTTGGCAAGAACGTTCATCTCGCGGGTCAGTCCTGACTGGCGGGCAAGCGTTGTGTAGATCGCGTTTTCCATCGTTATCCTCCGATGATCAGTGGAACGATCTGATCCTGAAAAAATGAGACAAGGGACTGACTCATGAAACCCATGGACGCCCAGAACACGACGACAATTGCCAGGAGTTTGGGAACGAAGGTCAGGGACAGTTCCTGGATCGAAGTCAGCGCCTGGAACAGGCCCACCGTGATTCCGGCTATCAAGGCAACGGCGAGAATCGGCACGGAAATGATGACTGCGATCCACAAACCCTGCCGCAACGTGTCAAAGAAGATGGCCTCGTTCATCATCAGACAGGCATTCGCAGTATTTCCTGGTATGCCTCGACCACCTTGTTTCGCACGGTTACGGCGGCTTCGACGGCCAGTTCGGTCTGCGCCAGCGCCTGGACCAATGCATGAGGATTGGCGTCACCGGTCATCGATTGCATGGCGATTTTCTCGCCCTCATACAAAGTACTGGCAAAGTCGCTTGCCAGATCAACAAGTGTAGAATTTTCACGGCCAGCACCGGGCAGAGGCTCTGTTACCGGTTTCGCCGCCGCGTAGTTCTGCGCGGCTGTGACTGATCGGATGTCCATTCTGGGTCTCCTTATTTGCGCAACAGTTCCAACAGGGAATCCGACATCTGTCGGGTCTGATCGAACATTTTCAGATTGGCTTCGTAGCTGCGCTGCGCTTCACGGGCGTCAGCGATTTCAATTATCAGGTCCACATTGGAGCCCTGGTAGTTGCCGTTTTCATCGGCCAGGGGGTGACCCGGGTCGAAAACGCTTTTGAGCTCTCTTTGATCCAGCTGTACCGGCCCAACAGACACGGATACGTCAGCAGAGCTCGGGTTGCTTTCGAATGTCACTGTCTTGCGCCGGTATCCCGGGGTATCGGCATTCGCGATGTTCTCAGAAACATGGCGCAACCGTGCGGCCTGTGCGCGAAGGGCGCTGGCGCTGAGAGAGAGTGCTGAAGAGAAATCTGTCATGAGTCACCGATTGATGGAGGTCGACTAAACGCGCCCCAGGGACGCGCGCAGAACATTGAGCGATGATTTGTAGATCGCCAGCGCGCGGTCGTTCTGGAGCTTGATGTTGACCGCTTTCATCATTTCTTCCTCCAGCGACACCGCGTTGCCGTTGGGAGATGTCTGATTGGGTTCCGAAAGGGTGCGAAAATTGTCCGCCGGGGCGGTGGCCTCAAAATGACCGGCGCGTGAACGGCGCATGCTGTTCGCCGCGGAACTTGTGGACACCACATCCTGAAACTTTGGCAGATCACGCGGCACGTATCCCGGCGTGTCGGCGTTTGCCATGTTCTGCGCAACCAATGATTGGCGGCGGGCGGCGTGGGTCGCCATGGCATATGAAACCTGGAATATTTCCAGCGATTTGAACATCGGGGCTTCTCCCTCGAGCAACATAAATCAAGGCTTAACCCTGATTCCTTTAGAAATTGTTTTCAGAAACCAAAGGGAGAGAACGATGGCTGCAATTGACATAGCCTCGATCGGTGCGGGATTGTCTTATGCCCAACGGGTGCGAGATATTGGGCGCGTCAGCTCTGTTGAGGGCAACCTTGTTCGCGTATTGGGCTTGGGGGCCGTCTGCCGAATAGGAGATCTCGTTCGGGTTTGGCGGCGTGAAGGTCCTGTTTTGACAGGCGAAATCATCCAATTGCATGGCGAGGAAGTAACGATGTTGCCGGATATGCCTCCGGACGGTGTTTCCATAGGTGATCGGGTCGCGCTGCGCAGCCGAACGGGGATTGCCCCGACGGATGGCTGGATCGGACGGATTGTCGATCCATTTGGGCAACCGCTTGACGGCGCTCCGCTTTTGCCGGGCTCCGAATCACGGGAATTGAAGGCCAGCCCACCCCCACCCGCGCAGCGGCGGGGACTGGGGGATCGTATTGAAACGGGAATGACGACATTCAACACCATGCTGCCCGTAGTACGCGGTCAGCGACTTGGGCTGTTTGCCGGGTCCGGGGTTGGAAAATCAAGCTTGATGGGGCGTTTCGCCCGTCAGGTGCAGGCTGATGTGGCGGTGATCGCGCTGATCGGAGAGCGTGGCCGTGAATTGCGGGAATTTGTGGAGAATGTCCTGGGCAAGGAGGGGCTGGCCCGATCCGTGGTGATTGCGGCGACATCGGACCAATCTCCCCTGGTGCGGCGGCGATGTGCCTGGGCTGCGATGGCGGTGGCGGAGCATTTTCGTGACCAGGGCAAACATGTTTTGTTTCTCGCCGATTCCATCACCAGGTTTGCCGAAGCCCACCGAGAGGTTGCGGTTGCCGCTGGCGAGATGCCCGCGCTGCGCGGATACCCGCCTTCGACGTCTCACATGATCATGGCGCTTTGCGAGCGCGCCGGTCCGGGCCGCGAAGGTCACGGCGATATTACCGCCATTTTCAGCGTTCTGGTGGCAGGGTCGGATATGGATGAACCGATTGCCGACATCTTGCGTGGCGTATTGGATGGGCATGTGGTTCTCGACCGCCAAATCGCCGAGAGAGGCCGGTTTCCCGCGGTCGATCTTTTGCGGTCGGTGTCCAGGAGCCTTCCTGCTGCCGCAACAGACAGGGAAAATGCCCTGATCAGTCAAGCGCGACGGCTGATAGGCAGCTACGAACAGTCCGCGACGATGGTTCGTGCCGGGCTGTATTCGGAAGGCTCGGATCCTGCTTTGGATCTGGCGATCCGTGCCTGGCCTGAGTTGGACGAATTTCTGGGGGAAGCCGGCCACGTGTCGGTGGAAACAGCATTCTCGCGGCTTGGTCTGATCCTGCGGCGCGCCGGCAGCCAAGGGGCCTCTCGGATGATCAGCTCTGGAGAAGTGTGAGGGCGATTTGCCCTGAATTCATGCCGATGTTGGTGTCAATCTGCGACATGAGAAGAAATCTCTGGATGAGAACATCGCGGGAAGCTTCGCTGTCAAACTGCGTGATCTCGCTGCTTCCGGAAAAGCCGGACAGGCGATCGCGGAAATCCTGCATCTGTCGATCCAGATCAAGCTGACCAAAGGCCGGCGGCAGGCCCAGAGCAGTTTCAAAAACCGACCGAAGCGGCGGTGACCCCATGATCGTGTACCACTTGGCCGCGTCACTGCTGCTGGAAGACGCAATCTCTTCCAGTTCACGCGCGGCATTTAGAGCAAGGCGGAACGATTCTTCCTGATCACCCACGGAAATTTCGAATTGCCGCGCCTGATATGCGGAGACGATGCGATCCGGAAAATCCGAAAGCTTGGTAGAGGGTGTGGCAAAATCGCCAAATCCGAACGCTTTCGAGAATTTGGCGTATCGTGTATCCGCCAGTTTGTTGGCAAGCGCGTCGGCGGAAAGCGTGCCTTCTTCCAGAATTTTACGTATGAAAAAACTGTTGTCGATGTCGGCGCCCAACCCGAATGCGCCAAGGGCGACGCGCAAGAGGCGGCGATCCGAGACTAGTTGCTCGGCCGTGTCGATTTCACCTATCTTTTTGGAAAAGTAGTCGGTGTCGCGTTGCAGCGCGGGTGATTGTTCAAAGGCGGCGGACTGTGCTGGGAGGGTGCGCTTCAGGAACGCCCATCCCGTCAGCCCGTTCCCGGCGATGATGGGTTGAAAGCTCATGCCGGTCGGACCGCCAAAAACCGCTCTTCCCGCGGCAATAGCGTGCGCAACGCCTTTAGGCCCTGGTAATGCCGCCCGTCGACGATTGATTGAGTGGCCAGCGCCAGCTGCGTACGGCTGTCGATGTCGGTTAACACCTGACTCAACTCTTCTATCCGCCGGAGCAAAGTCAATTCGACATCGTCAGGATTGGAATCCCCTGAAAGAACAAGCTGCAATGCGTAGCAGGCGCGTTTGACGGGCGTATTGGCTTCGTAGGGGTGGATTGCGTCGCGCAGCCGCAGAATATTTGCGTTTGGTGTCATGATGGACAGTCGGCTGCGCCGGTCGCCATTTTCGATCACGGCGCCGTTGACCAGAACGCGCTCCTTGGGGCTGAGTTTCAGAACAAGCCCGCTCATGCTGCTTGGACTCCGTTGTCGCGCAGTCCCCGCAGCACGGCTGTGTTCACTTCCAGAAGGGGCCGCACCGAGGCCTTTCCCGCCAGAACCTTTTGACTGTGGTGATGAGTGAACTCTGCCAGATAGAACAGCTGAGCGCGCAGCGGCGTGGGAAGTTCGTTCGCCACATCGGCAACATCAGCCGCCAGAATGGTCCATAGTTGACGGTTTTCATGCAGCGCATGCACAAGATCGGAAAAACCAGAAGTGCCCTTCTTGGCCGAAGATTTCAATCGGTGTGTGACCCGGGCGATCACATCGTATTCGAGCTTGCGCGGCGTACGTGTCGGGGCAGAGGCGCGGGCATAGGCCCGCTGCGCGAGGGTATTGGGTGTCACGGAATGTCCTTCCTGTGGGTATTGGAACTCAACGGGTGTTCGGGCGCGCGCGAACGCGCGCCCGTAGTTCTGTTACCGGAAGAGCGACAGGATTGACTGTGGCGCCTGATTGGCGATCGACAGAGACTGCGTTGCCAACTGTTGCTGCACCTGAAGTGCCTGAAGCCGCGCGGAAGTTTCTTCCATATCTGCGTCGACCATCGAACCGATTCCGGTTTTGAGGGAATCGGTCAGCTTGCTGACAAATTCGGACTGTGTGGTGATGCGGTTTTCGACCGAACCGAACGCTGCGGCGGCATCGATGGACGAGTCGATCAGAGTTTCGATGGAGGCCAGAGCCGACGCGGCGCCAACACTGTTTGAAACGTCGATTGCGGCCAGTGCGCCCAATCCACCGGAACCGGCATTCACGAACTGTCCACTGACGGCCAGGTCGACGGTACCGTTGTTGGTAAAGTCGAGGGTTCCTGCGCTGCCGCTGTCATAGTCGACCACAAGATCAGCGATCCCAAGGGAATCGATGGCGTTCTTGAGCCCGACCGCAACGAGATCTGAGGGCGTTGTCGCGGCGGCATCATCCGCGGTAACCGTGTAACTGGCCACCTGATCACCGATGCGGATTTCCACACGGTCGCCTTCCGCAAAGGCCGAACCGGCCGAATCGTCGATAACAATATTGTCGTTACCCCCCCCCTGATCGAGCGAGAGCACCACGGTATCGCCGTCAGAAGACGGGGTGCCGCCGGACGAGCCGAAAATGTCGTTGGCCGTATAGCCGCCGGTCGAGAGATCCTGGGCGCTGACAGTGATCGACGATGCCGAGACATTGCCCGAAGAATCGCGATCGAGAGATGCAAGAACGCTGGCGCTGGCGGTTGAGCCGTCTACCAGGTTGAGGCCGTTGAACTGCGCTGCCCCCACAACAGAGTTGATCTGATCCTTGAGAGCGGTGACATCTGCGTTCAGTTTTGCGCGATCAACATTGTCTTCCTGGGCCGCGACAATCTTGGTCTTCATTTCGGTCAACAGGTCGGTGACCGTTTCAGCGGCCTGACGTGCGACCGCAACGGTCGATTCTCCCAACGACAGGCTTTCCGAGATGGACTTGAACCCGCTGACATCGGATTCCATCACTTTCGAAATCGCCCAGACAGCCGAATTATCCTTGGCCGCCGACACGCGCTTGCCGGTTGAAATCTGATTCTGGGTGTCCGCCAGATTGGCGTTCACGGATTTCAGAGTTTGCAGCGCAACCATTGCGCTGTTGTTTGTCAGAATGCTGGACATGGCATTTCCCTTGATAGGTTCGGCGCTTTGCGCCGGTTTCAGAATGCGCGCCGAGAGGCGCTCAAGACTGTCTTTCTGACATGTGCCATCCGGCTATCGGCCCGGTGTGGCGCCACCCTTGCGGATGCGGGATCACCATGGTCCTTCAGTTGCTAAAGGAGTGCTAAACTTGCCCTGACAAATACCGAGTATTTGACACAAATCCGCTCTTAGGCGCGCCGTTCCAGATGGGTGGCGCTCTTTGCCGAGACCCGAAGAACCTGCCCTTCGCTGTCGTATGTATCCAGGGAGTCGCGCACGCGGCGCAGCGCGGCCACCCGCTCCGAAACCGAGCGGATACCGTCGAGCGCGGCATCCAGGAGCGTTTGGTTCCTCAGTGTTTTTTGTTGCAAGCCAGCAAGATTGTCGCCGGCGTCAGGCCCAAGTTGGGTAACCTTTTCCAGCAGAGCCTGTTTCCTGGCCAGAAGAGCCGGTAGATTATCCAGAGCCCCATCCATCAAGGCCGCCTTTTCGTCATCCAGCAGCGTGTCCAGGTCGCGAAACAATTGCGTGGCCTTGTCAAATGTCATCGGTTTTCTCCTTGAGTGCGTTGAAAAAGGCTTCGGTCAATCCCAAGCCGCCGGACTGCACCATGGCGCGCGCCTGTTCCAGCCTGAGAAAGGAGGCGAATTGCTCTTCGCCCGCACCGCCTCCAAATCCATCCCGCGGTTTCCCCAGACCGGCGGACTTGAGCATTTCAGCCAGAAAGTTTGTCTCCAGCTCCTGCGCGGTTTTGCGTAAAACCTGATCGGAAGGTCCGGGTGATCGGGTTGGCGGCACAGCCGCGTTGACTGGGAGGATCATGGCAATCTCCAATTTGAAGGATTTTTTCCAGTCTGCTTTGAAACGGGTAAAGAAGTGGTAAGGATGACAGGTGCATGATCGTGGCTTCAGAGGAAGAATTCCCGGAGATCCGATGCAAACCCTCCCCAAATTCCCCCACTACCAGGTTGCGGCTGATGGCCGAACAGCGGCGTCTGTTCCGGTGGGTGGGTCCGTACCGGATGCAACGGGGACTCAGGCGTTTGGATATGTCTACGAAGAGGCTGGCGATGCCGAAATCGAATCGTCTCAAGCGCGTGAAGATGTGGAAGTCGCGAACGGGCAGGACGCCGAAACCTCTGTATCCGATGGTAATTCCCAAGCTCAAGAACAAGGGAACGAGGCGCTGCCCGGATCGGAATCGAGACCCGTTATCGGGCAGAGTGTGAACACCCTCTCGTCTGGTGACACAGAAACCCGATTGCCGGGAGAGACAATTCAAGCGTCAATTCCTGACAGCACTGGCAGCTTTTCGTTGAGCCGGTTTGGGTCGTTGCCCGATCCAACCGTTCAGATATCTGACGGCGGCGGTATGACACGGGATGCCGAGCCAAGCGGGCGTTTCGAGAGTGGCATTCCGGCACAGATTCTGGCAGGCGCCGTGACCACAAACCAACCAGGCCGGGGCGATGCGCCAATTACGGCGCCGATAGGGGCGGATTTGCAGACTCTTGTGTTGAAAGCTGCTCCTGACGATATCCCAGGAGTTGGCAAGGAAGCGGCGTTGGTTGAGGGCGCGCAAGGCAAACAGGAGGGTATCAAAGGAATACCCTCTTTCGATCCTGCCCAGCCGTCTCCTCAACAGACTGCCAAGGATGAAAGTGCGCGCAACAATTGGGCGCGATCGGCAGGTTTTTCGGAAAAGCCGGCGCGCGCGGGGGTCCCGGAATACGGTCAGTCCACACCGAGACCGACACCGGACGATATCACGCTCCCGGAGGCAGGCGGTGCGTCGGAGCGCGACGCCAAGACTCGGGTCGCAATGGCGCGACCCGGGATAACGTCGCAAGGCTCACTATGGTCAGCAGATGCGGTGCCACCCAAACTTTCGGATCAAAGCCTGCCGATCAGGGAAACCGCCCCTTTCGGGGCGTCCGGTGATCAACCGGCGCTCGCGTCACGCGAGCCGCGCGCTTTTGTTGCCGGATTGCAGGCTCTGAGCGCGCATTCGGTCCGGGTAGTTTCACCAACGGTGAGCGGGCGTGCGATCGAATTTGTTCCGGGCGGGTTTGATCAACGCATGATCGCCACTGACGAATCGGGTTTCCCTGCTACAAGTGCTGTTGCGGTGCCATTGGAGGCGGCGAGCGTCGCGCGCACCGGCTCGCAGGCTTTGACAAACCCGACAATCGTCATCCGTCAGGTGGCAGATGCAATGGCGGCAGCCAAGGATCAGAGTATTGAGCTGACCTTGGACCCACCGGAACTGGGGCGTGTTCGAATGTCCATGTCAGAGCAGAATGGCATTTTGAATGTGGTGATCGATTCCGATCAATCCACAACTCAAAGCTTGATTCGCCGACATCAGGAGATGCTTCGACAAGACCTTTTGGCGTTAGGATACACCGGCGTTTCCTTTGCCTTCGATCAGGGGCGACAGGACAATTGCAAGGACAATCCACCGGCGTTCGAGTTGGCCAGCATTGAAGCGGCGCCCGATGCCAATGATGAAATCATGTTGCAGAGCCGGGAAACCCTGGCCGTATCGGGTGTGGATATCCGGGTTTAGGAGAGAAGATGACGATATCAGCAATTGGCACCACTCCGTCGGCGACTTCGGGGCAACCATCGGCAACGAATACGCAGGGCGCGACTGCGATAAGCTCGGATTTTGAAACGTTTCTGCAAATGCTTTCCGTGCAGATGCGCAATCAGGATCCGCTTAACCCGGTCGATTCCAGCGAATACGCTGTACAATTGGCGACATTCTCTTCCGTCGAGCAGCAAGTGTTCACCAATGATCTGCTTACATTGATATCGGCGCAGATGGGGTCTTTGGGAATGAGTGGGCTGGCAAGTTGGGTTGGCATGGAGGCCCGCGTGACAGCGCCCGCCGCTTTCTCGGGCGAACCCATTGATGTTGTGCCGCGTGTGGAATCGCTTGCCGATGCGGCCTTTGTCCGCGTCCTGGACGAAACGGGCAACGAGGTACAACGGTTCGCCATTGATCCCTCGGACCAGGCTTTGCGCTGGACAGGGGCGGGAGACGATGGGCAACCCTTGCCCGATGGAAACTACAGTTTTGAAGTTGAAAGCTGGTCCAATGGCAAGGTTCTGGCCACATATCCGGCCGATGTTTACACCCGCATTACCGAAGCGCGCGGCGGTTCCAACGGGATGATGCTGATTGCGGCGGGCGGAGTAGAGTTCCTGTCGTCACAAGTTATTTCCTTGCGGGAGCCGAGCTGATCCTTGAAAGGGTCTTCGGGACGCACTAGCGTCGCGGCGCCAACTTGCCGTGAGCGTCATGACCCCCGATCCAACATCCACACCGCCTCCGGAGATTATCGCCGCGCTTTGTGAGCAATGGCCAGGCGAATTGAAGGAATGGCGGCGGTTGGCAGGCGGGCGCACGAATGCCACCTGGCGTGGTCAGGGCGTGAATGGCGATGTTGTGGTGAAACTCTACAGCGGAACGCGGCGCAACCCGCTGTTTCCGAATGAGCCTGACGCGGAGGTGAAAGTGCTGGAAGCACTCGCCCCGCTTGGCTTTGCGCCGCGGTCCGTTTTCGCCTTCCGGTCAGGAATTGGTCGTTGTGTTGCCTACAGGTACTTGCCTGGTGACATGTGGCGCCACGATACGCGAAAAGTAGGCCGCCTTCTCAGACGCCTGCACGGAATAGCGCCACCGGGCGGGCTGCGTCGTTGCCCGGACGGAAGTGCCGCCCTGTTGGATCATGCGAAACGAATTCTTTCGAGGTGCAGGCAGCACGGTGACCTGGCGCGACTTCGACCAAGTCTTGACGTGTCGCCCTCGGGCAAAACCGCCTTCTTGCATGGCGATGTTGTGCCCGGGAACCTGATTGTCAGCGAAAGCGCTTTGTGTCTGATCGATTGGCAATGCCCGGGTATCGGCGACCCGTGCGAGGACATTGCGGTCTTTCTATCGCCGGCCATGCAAAAGGTGTATCGCGGCGCCCCGCTGAGCGCCGCAGAAATCGAGCGATTTTTCGAAGGGTATGATTGTGCAACCATCAGGGCGCGCTATGTCGCGCTCGCGCCCGCGTATCATTGGCGGATGGCGGCCTATTGCCAATGGCAAACCGAAAACGGCCAGCCCGATTATGTCGAGGCCTTGCGCGAAGAGCGGGCGGCGCTGGAGAGCAGTCGAGCCGCGTGAATTTCCCCGCAAAGCGGAACCTTGCGGGGAAACGAATGGTCGTTACGACACAGGCGCGTTCAGGTGCCCGACTTGATCTTGGTCCACATCCGCGTCACGACGCGCTGAGTCTTGGGCGGAAAGGGTGTGGTTGTGTAGAGATTTTCAAGCGTCGCCTCGTCGGGGTAAATGGCAGGATCGCCTATCACATCCTCTTCCAGAAATGGCTGGGACGCCATATTTCCATTCGCATAGTAGACATAGTTGGATGCCGCCGCCATGTTCTCGGCATCCATGATGAAGTTCAGGAATTTGTGCGCAGCGTCCGGGTTTGGCGCATCGACGGGAATCGCCATCTGGTCGAACCACATCAAGGCCCCCTCGGCGGGCGCATTATAGGCGATCTCGACACCGTTTTCTGCCTCCCACGCGCGATCACGCGCCTGGAGAATATCGCCGGACCAACCCACGGCCACGCAGATATCGCCATTGGCCAGCGCGTTGATGTATTCCGAGCTGTGGAATTTCTGAATGTAGGGGCGCACAGCGGTCAATACAGGCTCGGCCTTGGCAATCACGTCCTGATCGTGACTATCCGGATCCTCGCCAATATAGGCCAGCGCGGCCGGGATGATCTCGTCCGGGGCATCGAGGAACTGCACGCCGCATGCGGCCAGCTTTTCCATGTTGGCCGGATCGAACACCAGGGAAAGCGAGCCGATGGGGGCGTCCTCTCCAAGAATTTCCGTTACTTTCTCGATGTTCACGCCGATACCCGTGGTGCCCCACATGTAGTTGATCGAATATTCGTTGCCCGGATCATATTTTGCGGTTCGCTTCATGATCACATCCCACATGTTGCCCATGTTGGAGAGCTTGGACTTGTCCAGCTTCTGGAATGCGCCGGCTGCGATCTGGCGCTGAAGGAAGGTTCCGGATGGGACGACAACGTCATAGCCGGATTTACCTGCCAGCATCTTGGTCTCCAGAACATCGTTGCTGTCGAAAACATCATAGATCAGCTTGATGCCTGTCTCATCCTCGAACTTGGCCAGCAACTCTTCGTCGATATAGTCGGACCAGTTGTAGACTCGAACTTCCTCGGCCTGTGCCGCCAAGGCGCTCAGGGCGATGCCCGCCGTGAGTGTGAAAAGGGTCTTTTTCATTTGGATCTCCCGTTGGTGTGCCAGCCTGAAGCCGACGGTCTTGTGTGGGATTAATTTGATCAAGTTTTTGCGATATGGCAATATGGTATTAAGAGCGGCCACCGGATATGATGCCCAGGAAGCAAAATGGAGAAGGGTGATCGCACAAATGGAAGGCAGTTTTTCGGCCGCGCAAAAGCCCCCATACACCGGTGAAACCCTTAAACGGGTTCCGGTTCATCAGCAGGTGTATCTTCAGCTGCGCGAGGCTGTTCTGTTTGGCGAATTGACACCTGGCGAAGCGGTGACGATTCAGGGTCTGATCGAACGTACAGGTGCCGGCATGACCCCCATTCGCGAGGCGATTCGCCGACTGACCAGTGAAGGCGCGCTGGAGTTTCGGGGCAATCGGCGCGTGTTGGTGCCGATGTTGACGGTGGATGTGATAGACGAACTGATCTTTTTGCGTGAAATGCTGGAACCGAAGCTGGCCTCGCTGGCGGCCGAACGCGCCACGCAATCGGACATTGATGAGTTGGAAGCCCTGGATGACGGTCTGGACGATGCGATCGCCCAGGGCGATGTCGGCGCTTATCTTCGCTGCAATCATGCGTTTCACGCAAAGCTTTATTCTATTGCCAAGGCACCGATCCTGACCGAAGTCGCCGAAGGCCTGTGGCTTCGGTTCGGGCCATCGATGCGCGTGGTTTGCGGGCGGATGGGTACGCAGAATCTGCCTGACAATCACAAGATGGCCCTGGACGGATTGCGTGCGGGCGATGGGACCGCAACGGCCAACGCGATCCGCGAGGATGTTTTGCAGGGCATGGAACAGGTGCGAGTGGCCATGGAAAATGCCGGACTTGTGGGCGAACCGATTGACACGTGAAAATTTGATCATATTCTGCCGGTGAATGCGCGGCCCCATTTGGGTCGGCTTTGAGTCTGGTCAGATGAGGATCACCATGAACATGATCACCAACCACATGCCAACTGCCGAGCTTCAGGCATTGGATGCAGCCCATCACATGCACCCGTTTTCGAACCAGGCCGAGCTGGCCGGGCGCGGTGCGCGGGTCATCACCCGGGCCAAGGGCGTGACGCTGACCGACAGTGACGGCAACGACATCCTGGATGCCATGGCCGGTCTTTGGTGCGTGAATATCGGCTATGGCCGCGACGAGCTGGCCGAAGTCGCGGCGCGCCAGATGCGCGAGCTTCCCTATTACAACACGTTCTTCATGACCACTCATGTGCCGGCGATCGCATTGTCGGCCAGGCTGGCCGAATTGGCGCCGGGCGATCTGAACCACGTCTTTTTTGCCGGGTCTGGATCTGAGGCGAACGACACCAATATCCGAATGGTACGGCATTATTGGTCGGCCAAGGGCAAGCCGGGCAAGAGTATCATTATCTCGCGTCAGAATGCCTATCACGGGTCAACGCTGGGCGGTGCCAGCCTGGGCGGTATGATCCCGATGCATCAGCAGGGCGGGTTGCCCATCCCGGACGTGCATCATATTTCACAGCCGAACTGGTGGGCCGAAGGTGGCGACATGTCGCCCGAGGAATTCGGCCTGGCGCGCGCTCAGGAACTGGAAAAGGCCATTCTGGAACTGGGAGAAGAGCGCGTTGCCGCCTTCATCGCCGAGCCGGTGCAGGGTGCCGGTGGCGTGATCGTACCACCGGACAGCTATTATCCCGAGATCCAACGCATCTGTGACAAGTATGAAATCCTGCTGATCGCGGATGAGGTGATCTGTGGCTTTGGGCGCACGGGGAACTGGTTTGGGTCGCAAACGGTGGGGTGGCGCCCACATATCATGACCATCGCAAAGGGGCTGAGCTCGGGCTATGCGCCGATTGGCGGGTCGATCGTGTGCGATGAAGTGGCGGAGGTGGTTGGCGCCACCGAGTTCAATCATGGCTACACTTATTCGGGGCATCCTGTTGCGGCGGCGGTTGCGCTGGAGAACCTGCGGATCCTGGAAGAAGAAAACATCATCGGCCATGTGCGCGATGTGGCGGCCCCTTATCTCAAGCGAAAATGGGAGGCTTTGGCCGATCACCCGCTGGTCGGGGAGGCAAGGATAGTGGGCATGATGGGATCGATCGCGTTGACGCCAAACAAGGCGGCACGTGCCCCATTTGCCGCGGATGCCGGTACTGTGGGGCTGATCTGTCGCGAATTCTGTTTTGCCAACAACCTGGTCATGCGCCATGTCGGTGACCGAATGATTATTGCGCCGCCGCTGGTTATGACGACCGACGAAATCGATGTGATGATCGCCCGGGCCACCCGCGCGCTTGATCTGACCCTGGACAAGATCAGGGCGGATGGGCTTTACGCCTGACTATTATTTCAGCACGCCCCCGGCGGAAACGGGGGCGTGCCTTGCATTTTCTGCCCGAAAGCATCCCCACTTCCGGCGCAATCGGCGTTGAAGTGTCGCAATTTGACCATGAAGCCCTCAATTGCCAGTTAACCTGCCTTTTTGAGCCAATGTGTTGCACTCGCATAGGTGTGTGTGTTTACATTCAGGCATAAGCGCGGGATCAGCCGCCGTTACAAAACAGGGAGCCGGTTTTGGCCGATGCGACTGCAAGCGACGCGTTCGTAGAGTTCGAACGCGTCCAAAAAAGCTATGATGGCGAGACGCTCGTCGTCAAAGATCTTAATCTGACGATGCCAAGGGGCGAGTTTCTGACAATGCTTGGCCCGTCCGGGTCGGGCAAGACGACCTGCCTGATGATGTTGGCCGGTTTCGAAACCGCAACTCATGGCGATATTCGCCTTGGCGGCACGTCGATCAACAACATTCCGCCGCACAAGCGCGGTATTGGAATGGTGTTTCAGAACTATGCGCTGTTCCCGCACATGACCATCGCGGAAAACCTGAGTTTTCCGTTGGAAGTGCGCAGGATCGGCAGGTCCGACCGCGAAGCGAAGGTGAAGCGCGCGCTTGATATGGTCGAGATGGGCGCCTTTGGCGGGCGACGCCCGGCGCAATTGTCGGGGGGGCAGCAACAGCGAATCGCCCTGGCTCGTGCGTTGGTGTTCGAACCCGAGCTTGTCCTGATGGACGAGCCGCTTGGCGCGCTGGACAAACAGCTTCGCGAAAAGATGCAGTTCGAAATCACAAATCTGGCGCATGAGTTGGGCATCACCACCGTCTATGTGACGCATGACCAGACAGAGGCGTTGACGATGTCTGATCGTGTCGCCGTGTTTGATGACGGGCGTATCCAGCAGCTTGATCCACCTGACACGCTTTACGAAGAGCCCAAGAACAGCTTTGTCGCGCAGTTCATCGGTGAGAACAATACGCTGGAAGGAATGGTCAAGGAGATCAACAACGGGCTGGCCCTGGTACAGCTTGATGATGGCGAACTGATCGATTGCCAACCCGTGCACGAGTCGGTCAAACCCGGCGCGCGCACCCGTGTATCGATCCGTCCGGAGCGGGTTGAGTATAACAAGGATCGACTGAAAGAAGGCGTTCACACGCTAAAGGCGGAAGTTAAGGAGTTCATCTATATGGGCGACATCTTCCGCACGCGACTTAGCGTTGCGGGCAATGACGAGTTTATCATCAAAACCCGAAACGCGCCGGATGTGGACCGTCTGAAGCCCGGGCAGCAGATTGAAATCGGCTGGCTGCCCGAGGATTGCCGCGCGCTTGACGCCTGAACACCGTCTGCGTGACGCGCCGGGGGTTTGCCCCGGCCTAACAACAAGCAAAGTTCAACAAGGAGAACCGAATATGAAAATCAAACTCACAGCTCTTGCCGTGGCTGGCGCGCTGATGGCCCCCGCGGCCATGGCGCAGGAAATGACCATCGTGTCATGGGGCGGCGCCTATTCCAAATCGCAGCTCAAGGCCTATCACGAGCCCTACTCCGAAAAGACCGGCGTCACCATCATCAATGATGACAGTTCCAACGAAGCGGTGGCCAAGTTGCGCGCCATGAACGAGGCGGGCAACATCACCTGGGACGTGGTAGACGTGGTTGCCTCGGACGCAATTCGCCTGTGCGACGAAGGCCTGGCCATGGAAATCGACGCCGATACCCAACTGGCCCCGGCGCCTGACGGCACTTCGGCTTCGGAAGATTTTGGCGATATGCTGGTGAGCGAATGCTTCATCCCGCAAATCGTGTACTCGACCACATTTGGCTATCGCACCGACCTGGTGGGCGACACACCGCCGGATGACATCTGCGATGTGTTCGACACCACGGCCTATCCCGGCAAGCGGTCGCTGGAAAAGCGTCCGATCAACAACATGGAATGGGCACTTCTGTGCGATGGCGTTGCCAAGGAAGACGTTTATGACGTTCTGGCCACACCCGAAGGGCAGGACCAGGCCTTGGCCAAGCTGGATACGATCAAGGATGACGTGATCTGGTGGTCTGCTGGTGCCGATACGCCGCAGCTTCTGGCGGATGGCGAAGTCATCATGGGGTCGACCTACAATGGCCGTCTGTTCTCGGTGATCGAAGAACAGAAACAGCCCGTCGCAATGCTTTGGGACGCACAGGTGTTTGACCTTGACGGATGGATCATTCCGGCCGGTCTGAGCGAAGAGCGCAAGCAGCGTGCGCTGGACTATATTTACTTTGCAACAGACACACAGCGTCTTGCTGATCAGGCCAAGTACATCTCGTACGGCCCGGCCCGCGCCTCTTCGGCGCCGCTGGTTGGCAAACATGCGGATCTGGGTATCGACATGGCGCCGCATATGCCGACCGATCCGAACAACGCCAAGAACACGTTCCTGTACAACTACGAGTTCTGGGCTGACTACCGCGACGACATCAACGCCAAGTTCCAGGCGTGGTTGGCGAAATAAGTCGCTTTGATACAATTGGAGAGGGCCGGGGAACGGCCCTCTCCCCAAAAGTTTTGGGCCATGGACCCAAAGTGCAAAGACCAACGGGGACGACATGACCGATGCATCCACTACGGGCGGGCCGATGCTTGCCGCGGATGGCACACCGCTGAAGAAAAGCCTGGCCCGCGCGCTGCGCTTGCAGAAAATGCGGGCGCTCGCCCTGATCGCCCCACTTCTCATATTTGTGCTGGTGTCTTTCATCATTCCTATCGGGTCGATGCTGTTCCGGTCGGTGGAAAACGGCATGGTCGCGGAGACACTTCCGTTGACCGTTGCAGAGCTGAAAAACTGGGATGCGGAATCCAATGAACTGCCGGACGAGGCGGTTTACGCGGCTTTCGTCGCCGACATGGTCGTCGCCATTGCCAACAAGGAACATACCCGCCTTGGTACCCGGCTGAACTATGAAAAAACGGGTATGTCGTCACTTTTTCGGAAATCGGGCCGAAAGATCAAGAACCTCGACCCGGCAACCGATGCGCCGTTCAAGGACAAAGTGATCGATATAGACAAGAAATTTGGTGATGTAGAGACTTGGGCCGTGATCAAAACCCACTCTGTCAAGATCACCAACGGATACTTTCTGAATGCCGTGGACATGCAACGCACCCCGGAAGGTGCCCTGGCGCAGCCGGAAGACAAACGTATCCTGATCCGGCTGTTTCAACGCACGCTGATCATGTCTTTGATCATTACCGGGTCATGTATCCTTTTGGGTTACCCGGTGGCGTGGCTTCTGGCGAATTTGCAGGCGCGAACGGCGAATATTCTGATGATTCTGGTGCTGTTGCCCTTCTGGACTTCCCTATTGGTACGCACATCGGCCTGGAAAGTGATGTTGCAGCAACAGGGCGTGATCAATGATGTTCTTGTCTGGATCGGGCTTGTCGCCGATGACGCGCGCCTGGTCATGATCAACAACCAGTTCGGCACCATCGTCGCCATGACCCATATTTTGCTGCCGTTCATGATCCTGCCAATGTATTCAGTCATGCAAACCATCAACCCGAGTTACCTGCGCGCGGCAAAGTCCATGGGGGCAACCAATTGGACAGCGTTCTGGCGGGTGTACTTCCCGCTGTCGGTGCCCGGCATCGGCGCCGGGTCGATCCTGGTGTTCATTCTGTCCATCGGATACTACATCACCCCGGAAATCGTGGGTGGGACCAAGGGTGTCTTCATCTCGAACCGGATCGCCTATCACATCTCCAGCTCGCTCAACTGGGGCCTTGCCGCCGCGCTGGGCAGCATTCTGCTGGCGGTCGTGCTGATCCTTTATTGGGCCTATGACAAGATCGTGGGCATCGACAACGTGAAACTGGGGTAAGGAAAAATGGCTGCACTCACACCCATCTCCCGCAAACCCCTCTCGCTGGTTTTGCCAACAGTCGCCGCCGCGGGCGGCCTTCTGGGCCTGTTCGTGGGCACCGCCAACGGCTCGGGCTGGCTTGGTATCGTCCTTGGTGGGGCGCTGGTAACGGTCATGGCGATGTTTTTCATAGGCGTGCTCAAGAACGAGCCGGTTTCCAGGTGGGTCTCCATCGCCTTTGTCGCGGCGTTGGGAATCGTTTTTGGGGGCATCCCCGGGGTTATTCTGGGCGCCGTATTCGGCTGGTTCTTTCACTGGTTCATATACTGGATCTACGAAGGGCGGTATCGCGCGCGTCTGTTGCCCTATCTGACTCCGGGTCAGGTGCTTTGGCATTATGCGTTCCGGGTGATCTGTGGTTCGATCTTTGTGTTCCTGATCACGCCAATTCTTGTGGTGATGCCGCTATCGTTCAACGCGCAGGACTTTTTTACCTTCACGCCGGAAATGCTGCGCTTTGATCCCGAAGGGTATTCGCTGAAGCATTATCGTGACTTCTTTACCAACAATGAATGGCAGCGCAGTTTCAAGAACTCGCTGATCATCGCGCCGATTGCCACGGTCATCTCGGTAAGCCTTGGCACGCTGGCGGCGATTGGCCTGAGCCAGAGCCATGTGCCAGGGCGGCGCGCCATCATGGCGATCATGATTTCCCCGATGATCGTACCTTTGATTATCTCGGCCACGGGCATGTTCTTTTTCTACAGCCAGATCGGCAACTGGCTGGAAGGCACATTGGGATTCAACAAGACCTTCGTTGGCTATATCAAGGTTGTGCTGGCTCATGCCGTGCTGGGCATTCCGTTCGTGATCATCACCGTCACGGCCACATTGGTGGGATTCGACCGGTCCCTGACCCGCGCTGCGGCCAATATGGGGGCAAATCCGGTGACGACATTCTTCCGGGTGCAGATGCCCCTGATCCTGCCGGGTGTGATCTCTGGCGGGCTGTTTGCCTTTATCACCTCATTTGACGAAGTCGTCGTGGTTCTGTTCGTCGGTTCGGCCAGCCAGAAAACACTGCCATGGCAGATGTTCACTGGCCTGAGGGAGCAAATCAGCCCGACGATCCTTGCCGTGGCAACAATTCTCGTGGCGATCTCGATTGGTTTGCTGACAACTGTCGAATTGTTGCGCCGCCGCTCCGAAAGGCTGCGCGGTATGTCGCCAAGCTAGGGTCAGGACCCATTAATCCTGCACCACTGGCGCCAAATCCACGAAATATCGGGGGTTTGGCGCGCGCCGGACATAGTGGCTCTATTTCCAAGCGTGCCAAGCCGCTGAGATGAAGTGGATTTGGCGTCCTGCGGATTTGACGGATTTGCCGCCTGACGTCCTTTCAATGCCTTGAAATAGAACCACTATTCCTGCGGCATTGTACGTAGTCAGACAGCAAATCTGTTAAACCAGTGGCGCAGGATTAATGGGTCCTGACCCTAGTAGTCGGGGTCATGGAAATGCGCGCGGTATCAGCGGCCGATGCCGGTGTCTGCATGCTGTTTCCTGGCAAAGTACCAGTCGAAATCGACACGGCCCTGAAAGGAAACCGGGGCTGCTTCCTTGCCGCGTCAAAGGCCAGGGTCCGTGGCCAGAACTGTCTGACCCTGGAAAACTTCCTATGATCGTAGTCTTTCAAGCAGGCTAAGCGAAGCATAGCCATCGGCGACAAGCCCGACAGATGCCTGGTATTGGCGCACGGCCTCGATCGTCAGAGGGCCGATTTTTCCATCAATCTTCCTTGTGTCAAATCCTTTGCCGGTCAGACGTTCTTGCAGTTCGATCCGCTCTCCAAAGGTAAGGGCGCGATCGTCCCTTGGCCAATTTCCCTGAATGGGTGGTCCACCGGCGATGCGATCCGCAAGGTGACCTACGCCAATCACATAGGCGTCGGCGGTGTTGTAGCTTTCCAGAACCTCGAAATTGGCAAAGATCAGGAAAGCCGCGCCTTTTGCCCCCGCAGGAAGCAGCACCGATGCGGGGCCATGATTGGGCACAGGGTTGCCCGCCATATCCAGAACGCCGATACGCGCCCATTCGGACGGCATTTTCGTGATTTCACGTCGTGCCTGCGCATAATCGAATCTGTCGGGAATCCGTATTTCAACTCCCCAGGGCTGCCCTGGAGCCCAGCCATTGGCGGCAAGATAGGCCGCAGTTGACGCCAGCGCATCGCGGGCATCGTCCGACCAGATATCGCGTTTGCCGTCGCCGGTAAAATCAACAGCATGTGCAAGGAATGACGTGGGCATGAACTGGGTATGGCCCATCGCGCCAGCCCAGCTGCCTTTCATCTGATCCAATTCGACATCGCCATTTTGAAGAATGCCAAGCGCCGCTGTCAGTTGGCTTTCGAAGAACGCGGCGCGCCGTCCGTCATGGGCGAGTGTTGCCATGGCTTCGATGACGGGGATTGTGCCCCGAAACGTACCATAGGCACTTTCCAGACCCCAGATTGCGACAATGATTTGCTTGTCGACGCCGTATTTGGCCTCAATCTGATCCAGCGGGGCACGATGACGGTTCAGCGCCACCTGACCGTTTCGAATGCGCAGGTCAGAGACTGCGGTATCAAGATAGTCCCAAATCGTCTTGGTGAATTCCGACTGGGTACGATCCTTTTGAATCACATCGGTATTGTAGCGTAGTCCGGCCATTGCCCGGTCAATGACATCGGGCCGAATGCCGGCTGCAATCGCGCGTGTCCGGTACTCTGCCACCCAGGCGTGGAACGCCATGTTTCCGGGTTCCCGGGGTGTGGATTCCGGGGGCCGTAGTGCCGGGCGCGGAGAGGAATCAGGTGCATTCGCCATTGCGGGTTGCCCAGTCCACAAAATGGTCAAAATGACCCCGGCCACCGCCGAACCGAAAAGCCGCATGATGTGCCTTTTGTATGTTTGCGCGATCGTAGCGCGAATACCGGGGCTGGAAAAGTGGCTCGGGGGAGATGGGCGCACGCAGTTCCCCTGGCCGGACGTGCAACAGGGCCGAAACACGAAGATGATCCACCAGAATGGCGCACAACGACACCAGATAAGGACGGGACCACTCGCGGGGCTTGCCCGGCGCAAGGAACCACGACCCTCGGGACAACCCAGTAAACGCCTGATGCAATCGCCCCATACAAGGCCGCAAATGTGCTGGCCGTTCGCTTGCCACAGGGTCACGATTCGCGGTGCGTTCCAACCTTGTGCAGCAGATAGTCTTTCCAAGAGCCTTAACGGCGCCGCGAAACCTTGCGTTTGATCTTGTCGGACTTGCGCTTGGCCTTGGTCGCCTTGCGCCGGACCGGGCCGCCTTTGCCACGGCCACCCGGGGCGCGCTTCAGGGGCGCGCCATCCAGCGACAGCAGTTGTAGTGCGATCCCACCCGTCACCGGCGCGGCCTCCGCAAGACGTACGGTCACAGGTTGGCCAAGACCTATCACCATACCGGTGTCGCTACCGGTCAGGGTGTTGTTTTCGCGATCATAATGAAAGTATTCCCGCCCAAGTTCGCGCATAGGGACAAGCCCGTCGGCCCCCGTTTCGTCGAGCTTCACGAACACTCCAAACCGTGCGATGCCGCTGATCCGACCGGTGAATTCGTTACCGATCCGTTCGGACAGGTAGGCGGCAAGGTACCGATCGGTTGTATCGCGTTCGGCCAGCATCGACCGGCGTTCGGTGTCGGAAATATGCGTAGCCGTATTTTCCAGCATCTCGATGCCTTCGGGCGAAAGTCCGTCATCGCCCCATCCATGGGCCGAGATCAGGGCGCGATGCACCACAAGATCGGCATAGCGGCGGATCGGAGAGGTGAAATGCGCATAGGATTGCAGCGCAAGTCCGAAATGGCCGAAATTCGCCGGGCTGTAATAGGCCTGGGTCATCGAGCGCAACGTGGAAAGGTTGATCAGTTCCGCGTCGTCCGAACCGGCCGCTGCGTTGAGCAGCGCGTTCAGGTGGCGGGTTTGCAGCACCTGTCCCTTGGCCAGAGAGTACCCGGCGGCAGAGGCGGTTTCGCGCAGCGCGTCCAGCTTTTCCTGGCTGGGCTCTTCATGAACGCGAAACAGCAGCGGTGACCTGGCCGCGATCAGGGTTTCGGCGGCGCAGACATTGGCCAGGATCATGAATTCCTCGATCAACCGATGCGCATCCAGGCGATCCCGGAAGTTCACGGAAGTGACCTGACCCGCGTCGCTCAGTTCAATGCGGCGTTCCGGCAAGTCCAGGTCAAGCGGCTGACGTTCGGCACGCGCCTTGGTCAGGGCCTCATAGGCCGCATAAAGCGGGGTGATCACGTTTTGCATCAAGGGTGCACATGCCTGGTTCGGTTGGCCGTCGCGGGCGGTCTGAACCTCGGCATAGTTCAGGGACGCAACGGACCGGATCATCGCACGGGTAAAGCGGTGCGCGATCTTCTTGCCCTTGGCGTCGATCTGAATGCGCACTGCCAGCGTGGGGCGCGGGACACCTTCGTGCAAAGAGCACAGATCGCCTGACAGACGGTCTGGAAGCATAGGCACAACCCGGTCGGGAAAGTAACTGGAATTGCCCCGCTTGCGCGCTTCGCGATCCAGCGGCGTGCCGGGCCGCACATATTGCGCCACGTCCGCAATCGCGACCCAGATCACATGCCCGCCGTCGTTTTTCGGATCATCGTCGGCATGGGCCCAGCAGGCATCGTCGTGGTCGCGCGCGTCTGCCGGATCGATGGTGACGAAGGGCAGGTCGCGCAAATCGTCGCGTTTGCCGAGGGGGGCGGGCCTGGCCTGGTCGGCCTGGGCGATCACGTCGTCCGGGAATGTATCGGGGATGCCGTGCTGGTGGATTGCAATCAGCGAAACCGCCCTTGGGGCGCTTGGATCGCCCAGCCGCTGGACCACCTTGGCGCGCGGCAGGCCCAGTCGCCCGCGTGGTCCACTTTGCTCTGCCTCGACAAGTTCGCCATCTTTCGCGCCGCCCGTATGTTCGGAAAGCACCTGCCATTCCTTGCCGTCGCCCTTGTCGATGGGAAGAATGCGCCCGCCCTCGGCGGTTAGACGGTAAACGCCCAGAACGCGGCGTGGATTGGTTCCGATCCGGCGGATCAGGCGCGCCTCGTATTGATGTGTCTCCCCGGTGGTTTCGGCGAGCCGGCCAAGGATACGGTCGCCTTCGCCAAGCGCGGGGTCGCTTGGGCGCGGGATCACGAGAACGCGTGGGGCGGG
Organism: Thiosulfatihalobacter marinus; assembly: GCF_016019955.1. GTDB lineage: Bacteria > Pseudomonadota > Alphaproteobacteria > Rhodobacterales > Rhodobacteraceae > Shimia > Shimia marinus_A. The sequence goes on along the minus strand of NZ_JAECRZ010000010.1, from coordinate 94,269 downwards.
TCCGTCCCCGTGCCATTCAAGCGGGCGGGCAAACAGATCGCCATCCGTGTCCGGGCCTGTGATCTGCAACACGCAAACCGGAGGGAGCTTGTCCGGGTCGCGATAAGACTTGTTCCGCTTCCGGAGATGTCCGTCGGCCTCAAGCTCCTTGAGCAGGCGCTTGAGATCGATGCGTGCCGCGCCCTTGATGCCAAAAGCCTTGGCAATGTCGCGTTTCGAGGTGAGGGTCGGGTTGTCGGAAATCCATTCCAGGATTTCCTCTTTTGTGGGTATGCGCATGGCCCCCCCCTAGCACGCGCCGCGCGCGGGGTCACGGGGTTTGGGGGCTTTGCCCCCGTCGCGAGCAAGCTCGCGCCTCCCCCAGGATATTTTCAGCCAAAAGAAGGCGCGTGTCGCGCAAGATCGGCGGCGGTATCCACATCGTCCAGCGTGGCGACCATGGCAATCCGGTGAGAGGGTAATGTGGCGATTGTGTCGGCCAGCGCGTGCTGCGTGGACCAGCGCACGTTCCGGAACAGGGAAGGCGGCGCCGGTTTGGTGCGTTTCAATCCAATCAGCCAATAGCCGCCATCCGTTGCAGGCCCGAAGACAGCATCGAAATTGCCCAGCCGGTCAAAGGCCCGTGCGATATGATGACGCCGGATACCGGGGATATCGGCGCCGATGATGCAGATCGGACCGCGCGGAAGGGTGCGAAACTGACGCGCCATTCGGGTGCCTAGATTTCCATGACCTTGCGCAACTCGCGGGAGGTCAACGGGCCAGACGCGTGACTCAAGCCCGTCCTTGTCCGGTGTCACCGCAAGCAGCAACTCCCAGCGGGGATCGCGCAGGCGGCGCAGCAGGTCGCACGATTGATGCCGGAACCATGTGGCGGCGTCGATCATGCCAATCTCGTGGCCCAGGCGGGTTTTGACGCGACCGGGGCGTGGTTCCTTGACCATCACCACCAGGCGGTGGCGATAGTGGGGATCAGGCGAAATAGTCACGCAGAATCCGCGCATAAATGGCCTTGAGCTGGTGTATCTGGGCGACCGGGACGTTCTCGTCGACCTTGTGCATGGTTTTTCCGACAAGACCGAATTCGACCACGGGGCAGTGGTGCTGTATGAAACGTGCATCTGACGTGCCGCCTGACGTGCTGAGCACCGGAGTGCGGTTGGTTTCCGCGGCGACCGCCGCCGAAACAAGATCGGACAAGGGGCCCGGTGGCGTGATGAAGCTTTCGCCGGACACCGAAACCTTCATGGCGATGCCAACACCTGTTTGCGTGGCGACCGTGTCGGCCATGGATTGCAACCAGCTGGTCAGCGTTTCACCGGAATGGGCATCATTGAAACGGATATTGACGGTGGCACGGCATTCGGCCGGGATCACGTTGGTGGCGGGGTTGCCGGTATCCATGGTCACAACGGCGAGCGTGGACGCATCAAAATGATCCGTACCGTTGTCCAGCACATGGCTGGACAACTGGTCCATCAGCCGGGCCATGGCCGGAAGCGGGTTGTTTGCGCGGTGAGGATAGGCCGAATGGCCCTGTACCCCGGTGAAGGTGAACCAGGCGGTCAGGGAACCGCGCCGACCGATCTTCATCATGTCGCCCATCTCTTCCGGGCACGTCGGCTCGCCGACCAGGCAGACCGACATTTGCTCGCCCTGTTCGCTCATGTGATCCAGCAATGCGAGCGTGCCATTCACAGCGTCGCCTTCCTCATCCCCGGTGATGGTCAGCACGACGGCACCGTCTGGCGGGGTCTCGTGCACAAAATCCACGGCCGCGGCGACAAAGGCGGCAACCCCGGATTTCATGTCGGTAGCGCCGCGCCCATACATGATCCCATCGCGGATTTCAGCGCCGAAGGGATCAACCGTCCAGGCGGCCTCGTCGCCAACCGGGACAACATCCGTATGGCCATTGAACCCAAAGCTTTTGGGATGTGCCCTGGTGCCCCAGCGGGCAAACAGGTTCGAAATCCCGCCGCGATCCACGCGCGCGCACTCAAACCCGGCCTGCGACAGAAGGTTTTCCAGAAGCACCAGTGCACCGCCTTCGGTGGGTGTGACCGAAGGGCAGCGGATCAGGTTGGCGGTCAATTGGGCGGGATCTGTTGCGGGCATGTCTGTATTCCAGCGATCTGAAAGAGGGTTGATGTGTTTCTCGCACAGGCCAAAGATGTCTGAAAGTCACAAATGGGGCCGGATCATAGGGGTACGCCCACAAGTGTCTTAACAGGCGCCCTTTTTTCGTGTTTAGTGTGGTCAAACAATAAGACCGAGGCAGGTCACATAGCAGTTGAGCCAGGGGAAATGGCCAAAATCCGGAACGACGGCGCGAGATGCGTCGCGTGATCGGTGTGCGTGCAGACCGGAAAACCGGTGCTGCGATGCGATCTGCCCCGCCCTAGGGGTATAGCAGTATGCCAAGATTGCCGGTGAACACCAATGCTGATGCCATGGACATGGCGAACGAAATCTTTGGCGATGGCGTGACTGTCACTGATGCGACCTATACGGGCGACAACCGATCTTCGGGTATCTACAGCAACGGCGACACCATCTCGCCCGATGCCACGCCCAGCGATTCCGGTGTCATTCTCTCGACGGGGCGCGCGCAGAATTTCACCAATCGCAACGGAAGCTACAACCAGAGTTCTGGCCAGTCCACCAACACAAATGGTGAAGACAACAACCCCGAGTTCAACGCGCTGGCCGGAGCAAACACCTATGACGCGTCCTATCTGACGGTCGAATTTGTTCCAACCGGCGACACGATGACGATGCAGTTCGTCTTTGCTTCCGAGGAATACCCGGAATATGTCAGTTCGGTTTTCCAGGATTTTGTAGCGGTCACGATCAACGGCACGAATGTGCCGATGGAGATCGGTGACGGGGATGTGGATCCCGGCAATATCAATGGTGGAGAAAACGAAAGCCTGTTCGTGAACAATACCGGCGGCATCTATAACACCGAAATGGACGGTTTCACGCTTACCATGACGCTGACGATCCCGGTGAATTCGGGTGTCGCCAACACTATCCGCATTGCCATCGCCGACGTGTCCGACAGCAGTTATGACTCGGCCTTGTTGATTGCCGGCGGGTCTGTGCAGACTGCCTTGATCGCCAATACCGATACGGTGACGATGGGGTTGGACAGCGCGCGCACGGTCGATCTGTTGAGCAACGATATCGGGACCGGTACCCTGACCATTACCCAAATCAACGGGCAGGCGGCGGGGGTTGGGGTGCCCATCACGCTGACCAACGGTCAGGTCATCACGCTGAATGCGGATGGCTCGGTAACGATCGAATCCGACGGTGACGAAGAGACCGTGAATTTCACCTACACGGTGGCCGACGGTTCCGGGAACACGGATGTAGGCTTTGTGACGCTGACACAGGCGCCCTGCTTTGTTCAAGGCACTTTGATCAGAACGCCGCAGGGTGAAGTGCCTGTCGAACATTTGCAGCCTGGGGATCTTGTCGAAACACTGGACAATGGCCCACAGCCGGTGCGGTGGATCGGGAACCGCCGTGTCGAGGCGCAAGGGGGCCTGGCGCCCATTCGGATTGCGCCCGGCACGTTTGGCGATCACCGCGAGCTGTTGCTGTCACCGCTGCATCGGGTTCTGATCAACAATGCCTGGGCGCAATTGCTGTTTGGGGAAGATGAAGTTCTGATCGCGGCGCGTGATCTTGTGAATGATCTTTCAGTCACGCGTCAGCCAGGAGGGCATGTTACCTATTTCCATATCCTGTTCGATACGCATCAGATTGTGTTCTCCGAAAAATTGACGACAGAAAGCTTTTTGCCCGGGCCGCAGATTTCGGAAGTCTTCGAACCCGAGATCCTTGCCGAAATCCTGTCACTGTTTCCAGAACTGGATCCGGCCACGGGGCATGGCTATGGGCCAATGGCGCGGCGCGGCCTTCGGCAGTTCGAGGCGTCGGCCCTGACGGCCCTGACCATGGCGGCATAAGAGGGGCGACATGCGGGAGAAAGGTCACTCAAGATGAGCTGGATCGCCCTGACCGACTGGAGGCGCAGCTTGTTTTGCGCGGACGGTCTGGCGCGTTCTGGTCAAGGCCGGACCGTTGAGGATGAAAACCTGCAATATCCGATGCCTTCCGGAAGCCTTGTTCTGGAGACCCAGGTTTCCCCCTACGACCGCCCACAGTTGTTGATCGGGTTTGACTCTGAGCGACGCGGCGCTACGGGCCTGACGCTTCAGGCGTTGCCAGGCGGCGGGCTTGTTCTGGTGATGACCCGTGGTGGCGAAATCTTTCATGCAGCGGTGAACCTTGATTCCGGTGGGCGCACGGACACTTTGCGTATCACTTACTGCTGGGACTTGCGCGCCCGGCGAGGGCGCTTGACTGTTGAACAGCCGGGCCGCCGCCGGATTGCAACCCGTTCGATGCCGGATCCGATGCCCCTGAGCCCTGCCGATATCCGCGACCTGACCACCAGGGAGGAGACACGGATTCTGGCGCCTGACGTGACCTTTATTGCTGCGTCCAACCGGATCGAACCTGTTGGGCCAATGCCCAGTTTGACAGTCTCGACGCCGGTCATGACATCCGCCGGGTACCGCCCTGTCGGCAACCTGCGCCGGGGCGATGTCGTGCAAACCCTTGATGGATCGCTGGTGCCTGTTCTGGCCAATTTGCGCCGCACAGTGCCGGCTGCCGGTTTGTTCGCGCCTATTCGGTTGCGTACCCCGTATTTCGGGTTGACCCGAAGCATCACCACAGCGCCGTCGCAACACCTTGTGATCGGTGGATCACGTGTCGAGTATATGTTTGGCGCCGAGCACGTTCTTGTGCCTACCGGCCATCTGCTGCATGGTAGTGCGGCGCAATCGAAAGCAGGCGATACGCTGATCACCTATTGCCAGGTACTGCTGCCCGATCACGAGGCGGTATTGTGCGCCGGGACATTCGTGGAAACGCTGAATATCGGCCGGGTGCGTCGGCGGCCCGAGGAACTGCGTCAAAGCCTGCTGTGCGACATCCCGCGCGCGATGTTACCGGAACACTCGCGTACCGCCTTCCCTGTGCTTGGCGAATTCGAGGCGCTTACTCTGGCCGCGACCCGAGCGGCAGCCTGACACCAGGTCTATTGCCGGGGTTCTGTGGTGTCGCTTTCCTCGCCATGAAAGAACGGCGTCAACTGGGCAACAACCACCGAGTTTTCATCCAAGGCTCTTTGCATGAGCGCGCGCTCTTCTGTGTCGATGTCGTGCCCCTGGGCTTCGCGCTCCTGGATGGTTCCGTATCCGGTGACATCCAGTGGGTTCAGTTCAGCCTGCTTGAGGATAGCCACGGTTTCGCGCACGGCCTCGGCCTCGTCCACACCGCTGGCATAGATCATCAGGGCGCCACCGGTCGCGCCGTCAGGCAGACCATCGCCGTCCTTGCGGCCGACCTGCACAAGCAGCGTGAAAACTTGCTGGCGGGATTTCTTGGGGGGCTTGTCCATGCCGCTGGCCTTATCCCGCTTGGTATTGGGCCGTCAACCTGGGCGGTTCCTGATCCCGCGAATTTGTTTCGATTGCGATGCAGAATGAGCCTTGGCGGAAACTGAATTCAAATATGTTCGGCTTACCTCTTGGATGACGCACGAAGGGCGGGCGCCTGATGCCGGGTTTCGTGAATCAAGATAGTCACGGCTATCCCAAAGGGGAATGCAATTGGCATTTTCTCCTAAAATTCTGGCCGGGAATCCCAAGATTGAGTGGGTGCCTGATCATAAGTGTTTTTGAGTGACTAGTAAGGAAAAGGGGATCGATATGCCAACGGCATCAGAGCTGCCAATTGACACATCTGCCAGTGCCATGGACATGGCAAACGCGATGTTTGGTTCGGGCATCGAGATTACGTCGGCCACATACACGGGTGCCAACGCTGCCTCGGGAGTGTTCTCCAGTGGTGACAGCGTTGCGCCTGGTGTCACGCCGTCCGATACCGGCGTTATCCTGTCGACCGGGCGCGCCAGTTCGATCACCAACAGTTCCGGTGACGCGAATGACAGTTCCAGCACGTCGGGCAACATGCGAACTGCCGGGGATGACGATCTGGACGAGATCGCCGGGGTGCGCACCTATGACGCCGCCGTGTTCGAAGCGCAGTTTGTGCCGGATGGCAGCACGCTGACGATGCAGGTGGTGTTTTCGTCCGAGGAGTATCTGGAATATGTGGGATCGGGCTTTAACGATGCCGTGGGCATCTGGGTCAATGGCGAACAGGCCGAACTGACTGTGGGCGATGGCGATATCACCATCAACAACATCAACGATTCATCGAATTCCAACCTCTATATCGACAATCCCGCCAATGCCGAGATCGCCAATACCGAGATGGATGGCTTCACCGTCACGCTGACGCTCAAGGCGCCCGTCACCCCCGGCGAAGTCAACACGATCAAGATTGCCATCGCGGATGGGGGCGACCGGTATTATGATTCCAACCTGCTGATCGCCGGGGATTCAGTACAAAGTGCTCTTGTTGCCGGCGATGACGAGATCGCCGTTGGGGCGGAGGATTCCGACACGTTCGACATCCTTGCCAATGACGATGCCAATTCCGGCGGCACATTGACGATCACCCATATCAACGGTCAGCTTGTTTCCGCCGGGGACAGCGTTGCGTTGCCTACCGGCGAAGTGATCACGCTGAATGCCGATGGCACGATCACGGCGCAAACCGATGCCGATGTGGGCAGCAATGTCTTCACCTACACCGTCGAAGATGACGAAGGGAACACCGATGTCGGCTTTGTCACGTTGGAGACAACCGAAGCGACGGCGCCTTGTTTTGTCGCCGGAACCGAAATCGTAACGCAGACCGGTATGGTCAGGGTGGAGGATTTGACCCCTGGTCATATGATCCTGACGCGGGATAACGGATTTCAGCCTTTGCGCTGGATCGGCAAGACGACGCGCATCGCACGCGGCGCAGACGCGCCTATCCGGTTTGAGGCCGGGGCGCTGGGCAATCACGGCGCTGTCGAGTTCTCGCCCAACCACCGTGTCCTGTTCCATTCGCCCAAGGCGGCCCTTTTGTTCGGTGAATCCGAAGTGTTGGTAAAGGCCAAGGATCTTGTGAACGGCACCACGATCACTGTGCGCGAAACGCGCGAACCGGTGACATATGTTCACCTGCTGTTTGATCGACATGAAATCGTGCGGGGCAATGGTATGGACAGCGAAAGCTATCATCCGGGCCGGGAAACCATTGACAGTTTCGACCCAGAAACGCGAGAAGAAATCCTGCGCCTGATGCCCAGTCTTGATGCGATGATGGGCTATGGTTATGGCCCTGCCGCCCGGGTATCCTTACGCAAATACGAGGCAGAGGCGTTGTTTCGGGCGGCGTGACAGGCTGGCATGTTTGATGCTGTCAAAGGTCTGACGGAAAAGAAGAAAGTCAGTGCGGTTCAGGCTGGTGCCTGACCAGTGAAAGGAAAAGGCGCGGCCAACCGACCGCGCCTTCTGCACGAAAGCGATGTGCTGAATCAATCGCGCAAAAGCTCGTTGATCGATGTCTTGGAGCGGGTCCGTGCGTCAACGCGTTTGACGATGACCGCACAGTAAAGGTTTACCCCGTTTTTGGAGGGCATAGAGCCTGCAACCACAACCGACCCGGACGGGACTTCGCCATACATCACCTCACCTGTCTCACGATCAACAATCTTGGTGGACTGGCCGATGAACACGCCCATTCCCAAGACCGACCCTTCGCGGACAATACAACCCTCGACCACTTCCGAACGGGCCCCGATAAAGCAGTTGTCCTCGATGATCGTCGGCCCGGCCTGCATTGGCTCCAGCACACCGCCGATGCCCACACCACCCGACAAATGCACATTCTTGCCGATCTGTGCACAGCTGCCCACCGTGGCCCAGGTATCCACCATCGTGCCTTCATCCACATAGGCGCCCAGATTCACGAAGGACGGCATCAGCACCACGCCGGGCGCGATATAGGCCGACTTGCGCACGATGCAATTGGGTACGGCGCGGAAACCGGCCCCGGTCCATTCGCTATCGCCCCAGCCCTTGAACTTGCTGTCCACCTTGTCCCACCAATGGCCGCCCTGCGGGCCGCCGTCCTGCTGTTCCATGTCCTTCAGGCGAAAGCCAAGCAGCACGGCCTTCTTGGCCCATTGGTTCACATGCCAATCGCCGTTTTCCATTTTCTCCGCCACGCGGAGCGCGCCCGAATCCAGCGCGTTCAGCGTGTCTTCGATGGCTTCGCGGGTTTCGCCGCCGGTCGAAGGCGTAATCGTATCGCGGGCCTCCCACGCGGCTTCGATGGCATTTTCCAATTGGGCGTTCGACATGTCTTTTTGCTCCGATCAAAGAGGATTCGGGCTTTCATAGCGACATCGCGCCCCCGCGTCACCCTCGCAATCGCGTGACTGGCACCTGCCGCCCAAACACAGTACGTCTGTGTGAAAACGCGCATCAAAGGACATGCCTCATGAAAGACGACCGCCTGCATCCCCTGTCTGACGCCCATAGTGATCGCGACGCGGCCAGCCAGGTGCCGGATACGCCGCAAACGCGCTCGTCGGCATATCGCCTGGCCTTTGCGGATGATGATTTCCTGTGCCGGGAGGAGCTTCGACCGGTTCGATTGCAGCTGGAATTGCTCAAACCACAGTTGATCCTGGATGAGCACGGTATCGAAAGCACGATCGTTCTGTTTGGCGGTGCGCGGATTCCCGAACCTGCCAAGAAGACAACGGCGCGAACCGAAACCCTGGCTGGTCTGTCGCGATATTACGAAGAGGCCCGCAATTTTGCACGCCTGATGACAGAGCGCAGCAACGGGCGTGAAAACGTGATTGTTTCCGGCGGGGGGCCGGGCGTGATGGAGGCCGCCAATCGTGGTGCCGTGGATGCGGGCGGCAAATCAATCGGGCTGAATATCGTCTTGCCTCACGAGCAAGCGCCAAACGAGTATGTGACGCCGGAGTTGTGCTTCAACTTTCACTATTTCGCTATCCGCAAGATGCATTTCCTGATGCGTGCCCGCGCGATCTGTGTGTTCCCCGGCGGGTTTGGCACGATGGACGAGATGTTTGAATCCCTGACGCTGATCCAGACCGGACGCATGGAATGTGTTCCATTTCTTCTGTTCGGCCGCGAATTCTGGGAGAAGATCATCAACTGGGAGGCGCTGGCCGAGGCCGGCACAATATCTGCCAAGGATCTGGAACTGTTCCGGTTCGTCGAAACCGCGCAAGAGGCGATCGAGGTGATCGACACTTGGGGGGATTGCGGGCGCCGGGGCGAAATCCCCGGGCGCTGATCCGATAATCCGGGTGCAGGACGCGATTCTGAAATCGCTTTCAAGGCGCTTTGCAATCGCCTTGATCCCTCAGTGAATGTGGCTTGGCAGAACGCCCAGCTCGGTGCCCTGCGGCAGCTTGGTTACGATCTGGGCGCCCGCTACGTCCTTGATCGCATAGCCATAGCCGGCAAGGCGGAATTTCCATTCCCGCACGCTCAGCGCCTTGGAGCGTTCGCGCTTGAGGATGTCCAGTACAGGCGTATCAATGATTGCGCCGCCAATATCTGCATGTGCCATCTGTCAGTCCCTTCTGAGTTTGTTGACACATTGGAAACTGACTGTTGATCGGGGCCAAATTGGCGCTCAAATGTGGAAAGTTCTGGGCGTGGAAAAAGATTGTTTACGATTTTGACTGATTCAATGAGGTAAATACGTACTTGGGCAGCAGGATACCGGCAATCAGTGCCCCAAGCCAGACCAGCAGGGTCGCCGCCAAAAGGTTGGCCGTGCCACCGATGCTAAAGCCCTGTACAAAGGGCTGTGTAATCAGCAGGCCAAAGAAGATTGTCACAAGGGACAGCCCGCCCAGCAGCGACGGCATGTTCTTTTCCGAGATCTTGCGGATGATCGGGGTCAGGATCATCAGAATCACGGTAAAAATTACCGTCACGATAATCAGGGCCAGCGGCCCGATGGAAAATCCGTCCAGCAAAATTGTGGCCAGTAGCAGGCCAATGGCATTGGCAATCAGATGAGCGCCTGTCGAAATGATAAACCGGGGCATGCGCGTCCTTCCTTTTGAATACTCGCGCAAAGCCTACAGGTTTTTCACGTTTCGTTAAGCCGGAACGTCAGGTTTCTTTCAATCCGGCTTCGGCCTCGATCTGTTTGCGCGATTTGCGGGCGCGCTCGGTCGCGGATTTCAACTGACCACAGGCTGCCATGATGTCTTCGCCGCGCGGGGTGCGGATGGGCGAGGCATAGCCTGCCTTGTAGATGATGTCGGCAAATGCTTCGATACGGTCCCAATCCGAGCGATGATAGGGTGATCCCGGCCATTCGTTGAACGGGATCAGGTTGATCTTGGCCGGAATACCGCTGATCAGCTTGACCAGCCGGCGTGCATCCGCATCGCTGTCGTTTACACCCTTGAGCATCACGTATTCAAACGTGATCCGCTCGGAGTTGGACAGGCTGGGATAGGCGCGCAACGCGGCCAGCAGCGCGTCGATGTTCCAGCGCTTGTTGATCGGTACCAGCGTATCCCGCACCTCGTCTGTGGTGGCATGGAATGACACGGCCAACATGCATCCGATCTCTTCGGCGGTCCGCCCGATTTCGGGCACAACGCCGGACGTGGACAGCGTGATGCGGCGCCGCGACAGGGAAATGCCTTCGCCGTCCATGGCGATCTTCATCGCATCCCGCACGTTTTCAAAGTTGTACAACGGCTCGCCCATGCCCATCAGAACGATGTTGGATACCAGCCTTGGCCCCGCGTCGCCCGTGCCGACACCCGGCTGGGGCCATTCATCCAGATCGTCGCGCGCCATCATGATCTGCCCCACAATCTCTGCGGCGGTCAGATTGCGCACCAGCTTTTGCGTACCCGTGTGGCAAAAGGAACAGGTCAGCGTACACCCGACCTGCGAAGACACGCACAGCGTGCCCCGATCGGTTTCCGGGATATACACAACCTCAACCTCATGTCCGCCCGCGATCCGCACCAGATATTTGCGCGTACCGTCCGCGCTGATCTGGCGGCTGACCATCTCGGGAATTTCGATGCAGAACTTTTCGTCCAGCTGCGCCCGATAGGCCTTGGACAGGTTGGTCATGGCATGAAAATCACGCACGCCCCATTGGTACACCCATTGCCAGATCTGATTGACCCGCATCTTGGCCTGCTTTTCCGGCGTACCGTTTTCAACAAGCACCGCGCGCAGCTTGTCCCGGGTCAGGCCGACAAGGTTGATCCTGCCACCCTCGGGCAGCTTGCGGGGAACGGTGATCACGTCCTGCGTGACAGGGGCGCTGGCGGTCATGGCTTTGGTGTCCGGGCTAGGAAATCAGACGGGTGCATTACACCATTTGGCCGCGAAAGCAAACAAAACAAGGGGCGCCGCCGCTCAGGCCACCCATACGGCCTGTACCGCCTGCTGCGCCTCGTGGCTCTTCAAGCAGCGTCGCGCGGTATCGCCATAGGCGGCCAGGTTGATCAACTCGGGAAACATGCGAAGAATCTCATCGCGTGCTTCATGCTCGAACTGATCGAAGGTCAATTCTCCCGGATGGAAACTTTCGGTCTGCATCCCGTCGGAAATGATGATCTGGTGTTGGTCGAACAAGAGGTGAAAATACTCGGGATCGGGTACATAACAGACCTGCTCGATGCCTTTCCAGCCCACCAACTGTTTGGCCGGGATCAGCACTTCGCGCTCTTCAAATAGTGTCTCGAAGCTGGGATCGCGCATCCAGATCCGGTGGTTGGGTGACACATAAAGATCGCGCGCCGGAACACCGCGCCCCATTGCGCCCTGCGGGATACGGACCGGCGCACATAATTCCCGCCCGGCGCCGCGCGCGTTGGCCCGATAAGAACCGATCCACCTGATTGGCGCAAACCCGCCGTCACGGACCACCACCGTGTCGCCCGGCCGCAGGTCTTCCACGGCGACTTCACCCTGACGCGTTGCAATCAGGGTGCCGCGCAGAAAACAGGGGATCGTGCCTTCGTTCCGGTCGGCACAAGGTCGTTTGCCGTTTTCGTCAATCTGGGCGGTCGTATTCGGGGTGCTTCCTTTGCTCCCGATCTGTGTGAAATTCGGCGTCGCCATGATCTGCTCCACATGTCGGTTTACCGCCCGGTTTATCCGGTCGGCTTCCCCAGGTGGTCACGGCAGCTTGGAGCCCTGGCAGGGGCAGATTCTCGCCCTGTCGGGCGAGATGTCATCACTTGCAGCGTTTCTCGGCGTCTTCCACGGCGGCGGTAAAGCCCAGAAGGGAAAACGTGTCTTCTGTTTTGGTGCCGCGGGATGACCGCGCGGACAGCGTGGCTTCGGTGCCGCGCTTCATGGCCGCAACGATCTTGGCATCATCTCCCGCAGAGGCGGGCCACGCCCATTCGCCTTCGGTGATCAGAACAAAGTTTTGGCCATCTATCTTCACATCAACATTGGAACCGCCGGCAAACGGATACCCGCCGGTGAATCCGACCTGGCCCGCGACCTTCATGTGCGGCAGAAAGCTGACCATCAACAGGATATCGCTGCGCCGCACCGCGACGACGCGGCCCTCGCGCGTGTTGACGCTTTCCTTGGCGGTGCTGACGGCCCAGCATTCGCGCTTCTCGCCATCCTTGTATTCAAACACACTCCAGTCGGTCATGGCGGCAACCTGGTTGTCGCTGACCTGTTGTGCCGTCGCGCCAAATGCGATCAGCGAAAGGCCAACCGCGGCAATCGCGCCAATGAAACGTGATCCCATAATTCACAGCCTCCAAGCTGTCATTTGCCTCGATCAGTCCGCCCCGGCCTGTCGCCTTTTTTGGTGGGCTGGACATTTCTATCCCGATAGCCTCAGTTTAGCCTGATTTGAATGCGGGACGAAAGACCTGTTGGCACAAAATTGCCAGTGAAACTGTGAGGAAGCATGACTCAACCGGCTTTGATGATCGAAATGCACAGGGGGGATTTTCTTGAAACCACCCATTTCGGCCATGCTGTGGTGTGCAATGCGGGCGGCGAGATCGTGCGATCATGGGGCGATCCCGGCGCCATTGTGCTGCCGCGCAGCTCTTCCAAGATGATCCAGGCTCTGCCGCTGGTGGAAAGTGGGGCGGCCGACGCACTGGGTTTGACAGGGCGCCATCTGGCATTGGCCTGTGCCTCGCACAACGGCGCGGAGATCCACAATGACATGGTGCGGGCATGGCTTGCGGCTTTGGGTTTGGGAGAGACCGATCTGCGCTGCGGTCCGCAGGAGCCGCGCGACATTCCCGCCCGTGATGCGCTGATCCGCTGTGGCGATCCGGTTTGTCAGGTGCACAACTACTGTTCGGGAAAACATTCCGGTTTCCTGACCCTTTCGCGCCACCTGGGGGCCGGACCGGAATACATTGACCCGGATCATCCCGTGCAGATTGCGGTGCGGGAGGCGTTCGAGGATGTTACTAACGAAACCAGCCCCGGTTTTGCCATTGACGGCTGCTCGGCGCCGAATCTGGCCTGCTCGATGCACGGTATGGCGCGCGCCATGGCGTATTTCGCAAGCGCCCGCGACGGCCAGGGCGCCCGCGCAACGGCGGCGGCCCGGCTGCGCGCGGCGATGATGGCTCATCCCGAATACGTCGCCGGCGAGGGGCGCGCCTGCACCGAACTGATGCGCGCGATGGATCACAAGGTTGCTGTGAAAACCGGCGCCGACGGGTATTTCATTGCGATCCTGCCGGATCCGGAACTGGGCGTGGCGCTCAAGATTGCCGATGGATCAACGGTTGCCTCCGAAGCGGCCATTACCGCCCTCCTGATCGAGTTGGGCGCGCTGGACGCCACGCATCCGGTTGCAGGGCAATACATTGATGCGCCGATCTCGAACCGGCGTGATATCGTTTGCGGCAGGATACAGGCGGTCAGGGGGTTCCCTGGTGAGTGAATTCGTTGCGGGCTGGAATGTATGAGCGACCTTGTGATCAACGACCAGCTGAGCGTGCAGTCCTGGGAATTGACCGAGCAATTCATGCGTGCCAGCGGGCCGGGGGGGCAGAATGTCAACAAGGTGGCCACGGCGGTTGAACTGCGGTTCGAGGCAGAACGCTCGCCGTCGCTGGCGCCACAGGTCAAGGCCCGGCTCAAACGGCTGGCCGGGCGCAGATGGACACGTGACGGCGCCATCGTGATCCAGTGCGACGAAACCCGCAGCCAATCCCGCAACCGCGAGATTGCGCGCACGCGCCTGGCCGAGCTGATCCGCAAGGCGCTGGTTGCGCCGAAGAAACGGGTTCGGACAAAACCGACATGGGGGTCTCAGCAGCGACGGATCAAGGCCAAGAAGGAACGGGGAGAAATCAAGGCAAGGCGGGGGCGGGTTGGTGAGGATGACTGATGGTTCGGCCCGGCCCGTTCGGATGTGAAGACCCAGGAGCATGGTCGCGATGAAGACGACAATGGAAAGGCGTGCACGGCTGTTGGGGCCGCACATGACAACATTCTACGACGACCCGGTGCATGTCGTCCGTGGGCGCGGAGTGTGGTTGTGGGACAAGTCAGGCCAGAAATATCTGGATTGCTACAACAATGTCCCGCATGTGGGGCATTGTCATCCACGGGTCGTTGAGGCGATCAGCCGGCAGGCCGCAACCCTGAACACGCACACCCGCTATGTGCATGACCTGATCCTGGACTACGGGGAAAGGCTGACAGCGAAATTCGGGCATGGGCTGGACAGCATGGTGATGGTCTGTTCCGGCTCGGAAGCCAATGATGTCGCCCTGCGAATGGCGCAGGCCATGAGCGGGAACACCGGGCTGATCGGCACTGACAACACCTATCACGGAAATACCGCTGCCGTGTCGCAGTTGAACGCCACGAAGCGGCCTGTGGGCGGCTATCTGGGCCATGTTCGTCAGGTACCAGCCCCCGATACCATGCCGCCGCCGGAGGGCAACCTGGCCAGCCAGGCCGAGGCTTTTGCCAATGGCGTGGATCGGGCAATCGCCCAGTTGCAAGACGCCGGTCATGGCGTGTCAGCAATGATCCTGTGCCCCTATTTCGCAAACGAAGGCTTTCCCGCACTGGAGCGCGGCTTTCTGGATCGGGCCGTGGCAGCGGTGCGCAGGGCGGGCGGGGTGATCATCGCCGACGAGGTGCAGCCCGGCTTTGGCCGGATCGGTAGCCACTGGTGGGGCCACGAACGGCTTGGCATCGGCCCCGATATCGTCACGCTGGGCAAGCCCATGGGCAACGGGCATCCGGTGGCCGCAGTTGTGACACGGCCGGAAATCCTGGCATGCTTTCAGGAATCGTTTCGCTATTTCAACACATTTGGGGGAAATCCGGTAAGCGCCGCCGCGGCGATGGCGGTATTGCAAGTGATCGAGGACGAGGCGCTTGTCGAGAATGCCGCGAGTGTTGGATCCTTTACGCTGGACCTGCTTTGCGAGGTGCAGACTCGCCACGAGGTGATCGCGGATGTGCGGGGGGCCGGGCTGTTTCTGGGGGTCGAGCTTTGGCGGGATGGACAACCGGCCACTGACCTGTGCGCGAAGATGGTGGAAGAAATGCGCCGCCGCCATGTGCTGCTGCATTCGGTCGGGCGGCATGACAATACGCTGAAGGTGCGTCCGCCCTGTGTCTTCGACCGCGATAATGCCGGGCATCTGGCCGAGGTGATGGATGCGGCGCTGAAGGTCGTGGCATGACCGCCAATGCCGATGCGATGAAACTGGCCCGGGCGGCCCTGCGGCACTGGGGCGTGGCAGTGGCCCCGCGTCTGATCAGGAACCGAGAGAATATCGTGTTCGAATGTGTGGCACCGAATGGCGCCGGGGCGGCCTTGCGGCTGCATCGTCGGGGTTATCAATCCGCGCCCGCGATCCGCAGCGAGCTTTGGTGGGCCGAGGCGCTGGCGACGGCGGGGATGCTAGTGCCCCGCCCCGTACCCACTTTGGCGGGCGATCTGCTTGTTGAAATGCCGGGTGGCAGGGTTGTTTCCATGGTCAGCTGGATAAAAGGCGCGCCGCTTGGAGAAGGGGGTGTACCACTGGCAATGCCCGAAGACCGGCAGGAGGCGCTGCATTTTGCATTGGGTGAGGAACTGGCGCGGCTGCACCGATCAAGTGACGCCGCCACGTTTCCTGCGGGTTTTGTACGGCCCACGCTTGATGGCGAGGCTTTGCTGGGGGACTCTCCGGCCTGGGGCCGCTTCTGGGAGAACCCGTCGCTTGACCGGGACGAGGCGAACCTGCTGCTGACCGCGCGCGACAGATTGCGCGAATTGCTGGCCGACCACTCACAGGACTTGGCGGATTTTGGCCTGATTCACGCCGATGCCCTGCGGGAAAACGTGTTGGTGGAAGGTGAGGCCGTGCGCCTGATCGATTTCGACGACGGGGTTTATGGCTATCGCATGTACGAACTTGGGGTCGCAATGTCACAAAACTGGGATCAGCCAAATCGCCGGGCGCTTGGGCGCGCGTTGCTGAAGGGCTATGCCGGCATTCGGTCGCTGCCGGACAACGCTGGTTCATTGCTGGAAGCCTTTACGCTGATGCGGGGCCTTGCGTCATGCGGTTGGGTCATTGGCCGATACCGCAAGGGCCACCCGGATACGCGCGCTTATGCGGCCCGCGCGGTGGCGATGGCAGAGCGTTGGCTTGACTCAACCGCCTGAATTGAACGCGCGCGACACGGCGGCCGCTCTGGCGCCCCGCTGCGTGTAATTCAGGGCGGGGTGTTCAGACAATGACATCCATACTGGCCTGTTGGCCCACATCGAAGACCCTCTTGTACCGCTGGATCTGATCCGCCGGACCCATGGCCTTGTTGGGGTTGTCAGACAATTTCACGGTGGGGCGCCCATTGGCCCTGACCGCCTTGCAAACCAGCGAAAAGGGCGCCAATCCGTCATCCGGGGTCAAGCCGCGGAAATCGTTTGTCAGCAGAGTGCCCCAGCCGAACGACACCTTGACCTGCCCCACAAACCGCTGGTGCAATTCCGTGATCTTGGTTGCGTCAAGCCCGTCCGAGAAGATGATCAGCTTTTGAGTCGGATCCTCGCCGCGCGATTTCCACCAGCGAATTGCGGTCTCCGCACCCGCAACCGGATCGCCGGAATCGATGCGAAGGCCGGTCCAGCCCGCCAGCCAGTCGGGCGCATGTTCCAGAAAGCCCTCGGTGCCATAAGTGTCGGGCAGGATAATGCGCAGATTGCCTTCGTGTTCTTCGTGCCAGTCCGCCAGAACCTGATAGGGGGCCTGACGCAATTGGGCATCGGTTTCGGTCAGAGCCGAATAGACCATGGGCAACTCGTGTGCGTTGGTGCCGATCGCCTCGAGATCACGCTTCATGGCAATCAGACAGTTCGATGTCCCAACGAACTTGTCGCCCAACCCTTCGACCATGGCCTGAACGCACCAGTCCTGCCACAGGTAGGAATGGCGCCGGCGGGTGCCGAAATCCGCGATCCGCAGGTTTGGCAGATCGCGAAGCGTATCGATTTTTTCCCAAAGCTTGGTCATGGCGCGGGCATAGAGAACCTGCAATTCGAACCGCCGCATGTCGTGCAATACAGCGCGCCCGCGCAGCTCCATCAACACGGCAAGCGCGGGGATCTCCCACAACATCACCTCGTGCCATTTGCCTTCGAAAGTCAGTTCGTACTGGCCGTCCCGTTTTTCCAGATGGTAATCCGGCAGGCGCAGGTTTTCGAACCATTCCATGAAGTCAGAGCGAAACATCTGGCGTTTGCCATAGAATGTGTTGCCGCGCAAAAACGTGCTTTCGCCCCGGCTGAGCGACAACGAGCGAATGTGATCCAGTTGCTCGCGCAACTCGCCCTCGTCAATCAGATCGGCCAGCCTTATGTGTTTGGACCGGTTGATCAGGCTGAACGTGACGGTCGCATCCGGACGATTGCGGAACACCGACTGGCACATCAGCAACTTGTAAAAGTCATTGTCGATCAGAGAACGCACAATCGGATCGATCTTCCACTTGTGGTTCCAGACTCGGGTGGCGATATCGACCATGTGTTTTGGTCCCCGGATTGCGCGGTTTCGCCGTTGATACCGATTATTGCGGACACCTCCAACCCCTTTCAGGAAAGGCGGAAAATCAATCGGCCTTGTGTCGCGCCAGTTGCGCGATTTGCTGAATCAGTTGGGCCTTGCGCACGGGTTTGGTCAGGAAGGCATCCATCCCGGCCTCAAGACAGGCCTCACGGTCGCTGTGATAGGCATTGGCGGTCAGCGCGATGATCCGTGGCTGAGGTCCGGGCAGGGCGCGGATGGCGCGGGTGGCGTCCAGACCATCCATCTCGGGCATGCTCATGTCCATCAGGATGACATCGGGATTGAGCCGGGCGGCCATGTCCACCGCCTGTCGCCCGTCATGGGCCGATTTCAGGGTGATCGGGGCGTCGCGCAGGAACTTGGCAATCACCAGACGGTTGGTCTTGTTGTCCTCTGCCAGCAGGACCGTCAGACCTTTCAGGGCCGAAGGCGACGCGTTCTCGCTTGGGCCTCCTTGCGCGCCGTTTTCGGCCCGGGCGGTATGCAGCCTTATGGTGATGGAGAAACACGAGCCAGCGCCCGGCGTCGACGTGACAACGATATCTCCACCCATGTTCTGTGCCAGCTTTCGCGAAATCGACAGGCCCAGACCAGTCCCACCGAACCGGCGGGTGGTTGCGGCATCCGCCTGGGCAAACTGCTCGAATACATGATCAAGCCGGTCCGCCGGGATGCCGATGCCGGTATCGGCAACGTCGATCCGGCACAGGATATCATCCGGTGTCTGATCGGTGGACACCCGCACGGTTACGCCGCCGCGTTCGGTGAACTTGATGGCGTTGCCGATGACATTCAGCAGGATCTGCCGCAGCCGCACGTCATCCCCGCGAACAATCCCCGGCAGATCTGCGGGGCCGAGCTCCAGATACAGGCCCTTTCCGCTGGCCTGGGGGCGCAAAAGGTCTGTCACGTTGCGAAGACATTCCGAAAGATCGAACACGACCGGGTTCAGCCGCATCTTGCCCGCGCGCAGCTTGGAGAAGTCGAGAATATCGTTGATGATGGTCAGCAAGGCCTCGGCCGAGTGGCGGATCGTGTTGACATAAAGCCTTGAATCCCCACTCAATTCCATGTCGCTGAGCAAGTCGGCCATGCCGATGATGCCGTTCATCGGGGTTCGGATCTCGTGGCTCATGCTGGCCAGGAAATCGGCCTTGGCGCGCTCGCCTTCCTCGGCGGCGCGTTTGGCCTGAGCCAGTTCTTCCTGATGTTGTTTGGCCAGGGTCACATCGCGTTCGATCGCGATCACCATCTCCATGTTTCCGCAGGCGTCGAATACCGGTGCCAGATTCGTCTCGACCCAGATCCGGCGGCCATCCTTGGTGTAGTTGATGATTTCCGTGCGATGGGTGCGGCCTTCCCGGATTGCGTGGGCGATTTCGTCGCTGGTCTTTTCCGACGTATCCGGTCCGTTCAGGATGCTGGCAGGGCGGCGGCCAAGGACCTCTTCGGGGGCGAAGCCGGTGATCCGGGTAAACGCGTCATTGACCCAAAGAATGCGCCCCTTCACGTCCGAAACGATCACGCTGTCCAGGGCGCGCTGGGCGACCAGAGCGAGGCGGCGAAGCTCGGTTTGCTGGGCGTTCATAGAACTGTTCGCCTTGGCCAGTTGCAGCCCCTGCGCCAGCAGATTTCGGCTATTGGCTGTTTCGCGATTGTGTCCGGACCTTACATAAGAAATGAAGACCCAAACCATGTAAGCCATTATGGCAGCGCCGAAAACATTGTACGAAAGCTCGCTGGTGGTTGTCGATGATCCGGTAAATTCATACATGAACAGGCCCAGCAGCGTCATGGCATAGACCGCCAGCCGTCCAAGCGCCGCGCCCTTGTGAAACGGCAGGACAATGCCGCCATTGATGGCCGCGCCCGTGGCATAGGCTAGGCTGAAGAACATGCCGGAATTGCCCGGTGCGGTGAACCAGGCCAGATAGACGCAGGCACCGATCGTGGCGCTTTGGAAAACGGCGGTCATGGTGGAGGCGATCCAAAGTCGCCGGAACGGCACACCGTTTTCCAGCCGTGCGGGAACGTGGCGGAGAAACAGGCAATCCACGGCCTCGCCCAATAACGCAAGCGCCACCGCCACCAACCCGACCGAGGGCGAGGCCAGCACCACCAGCGACACCGCCCCGGACAAGGTTAATACCTGGCGGCTGAGGAAATGCTTGACCCGGCCGGCAGCGTAGCGGCAGAGCAATCCGGCAGGCGTATTGCGCTGGTCGAAGCGCGAGAGCCGACGGTCGATTTCAAGGATCTCGGCGCCCATGTCTGGCGGTCATCCCTTCTTGCAGATGACCCGTTCTAGGCTTGGAATCCTTAAGAAAAATGCAATACAGGGCGGAGTGCTACGCCAGCGTCACCCCATTTGCGGCCATGCCTTCGAGCGCATTGGCAAGCGAGCCATCCAGATCGATCGCGCGGCAGAGATCGCGGCGAACAGTCACGGAAAACCCAAGCCTTGCGGCATCCCGGGCCGAATAGCTGACGCAAAAATCGGTGGCCAGCCCCACCAGTGTCAGCCTGGAGATACCGCGCGTGCGCAGATACCCCTCGAGCCCGGTCGGGGTGGTCTGATCATTCTCGAAAAAGGCCGAATAGCTATCGATATCAGGGGAGTAGCCCTTGCGTATGATCAGGTTGGCGCGGGTGGTATCCAGATCCGAGTGAAAAGCGGCGCCGGGGCTGCCTTGAACACAGTGATCGGGCCACAGGACCTGTGGACCATAGGGCATGTCCACCATGTCGTAGGGGGCCTTGCCCGCATGGCTGGACGCGAAGGAGGAATGCCCGGCGGGATGCCAATCCTGGGTCAGGATCACGCTGTCGAACTCATCCATCAGAGCGTTGACCCCCGGCACGATGGCCTCGCCATCCGGTACGGCCAAGGCGCCGCCGGGGCAGAAATCGTTTTGCAGGTCGATCACGATCAGGGCGTTGGACATGTGGCTCTCCTTGACGATTGCGACAAGGTTAGCAGGCAGGCGAAAGAGGTCAATGACGACATCCGGCGGAAATTGCCAACCGAATCACCTTAACACCCTGAAATCACGTAAAAACCTGTGTAGGCATTACGTCGGTATTGCGTCGGTATTGCGGCGGTTCGGATTGGCCGGATCGCCTGATGAACACAGCGAACGCCGCGTATCGGCCCAAATGCAACGGTTCGTCAGTCGAATATGTAGCTGACACCGATGAACGGGCCATTCTGACGCATGTCATAGGCAAAAAGCCCGCTGGGCTACATGGTGGCATAATCGATTGCGTAATAGCGCCACCCAAATAGGAACGAGGTGTTGTCGTTAATCTTCTTGCTTGCAGCCAGCGTGAGGCTGTAGGCAAGTTCATTGCCGTTCACACAAAATCCGCTGGCATCGGCGTGGGCGCTGGCGGACCATTTGTCGTCGATACCCCAGGCAAAGCGGGCCGCGATGACCGGTTCCCACCATGTCTGAGTCCCACCAAGATTGATCGCGCCCCCGGTTCCGACGATGGTTTGCTTGATCCGATTATAACGGGCGCCGCCTTGCAGATCGAAGGCGAAGGGTTGTCCATTCGCCAGTTGCCCCTGAGACACGCGATAGGCGCCCAACAGGCCCAGCCAGCTTTGCGTGGCTTCAACCCGAACGATCCGCGAGCCCGCGCCGATGGTTCTGCCGTTTTGTGCCGAGATTCCCAGATAGTGCCCTTCCGCGACGATTCCGAACCGTCCGTTCCACGCCTCGGCGCGGCCGTCGAGCGTGAAATCGAGCACCTCCAAAGCCTCGCCCAGATCCATATCAAAGGACGCGCCCACACCGTCGATCGTGGATGTCCCCCACGACCGGAGCGGCGCGTAAAGTGCGCCGGCGACGCCGAAGGACCAGCCATCGCTATCGCGCAGGGTGAAGTCATTTGCCGAGACTGGCATGGCAGTCAGGGTGACCACAGCAAGGCTGGCAATCAGCGAACGAATGACGGGCATGACAACTCCTATCTCCGGCAGGTTGGCGCGGCTTCACCGCAACTTTTTCATGAAACGACATTTTTTGATTTGATTGAGCGCATGGCAGCCATCTGGCCGGATGTCTTTCGCGTCTGTACCCGGGAGAGCCTGGCGGAAGCAAAAGAAAAGCCCCGCCCGGATGCCGGGCGGGGCCTTGGATTTCACGATGTGACCGGATCAGAGTTCCAGCTTCTTGCCCTTGATCGGGGCCCAGATCTTTTTGTTGGTCAGGTAGAGCAACACGGTCAGAATGGTCAGGAACAGCACCCCCAGGAAACCGGCCTGCTTGCGCGCCATCATCTTGGGTTCCGCGGCCCACATCAGGAACGCGGCGATGTCTTCTGCCTCGGCTTCCAGCGTGTTGGAGCTGCCATCGGCAAACTCGACATCCTCGCCATAAAGCGGCGGGGCCATGGCGATCCAGCCGCCGGGGAAGGCGGGGTTCTTGTAGAAGGTGGTGCCGGCCTCTTCTTTTTCCTCACCCGTATAGCTGGTGAGAATCGAGTAGATGTGCTCTGCCCCGCCCAACCCCTTGAACATCTGGTTCACACCAGAGCCGTAGGGGCCGCTGAAGCCGGCGCGCGCCTTGGCCATCAGGCTGAGGTCCGGAGCGTTGGGATCGCCGCTTTCCGGGAAGTGATCGGCCGGAGTGCGGGGCCGGTCATCGTCAAGTTCCTTGTCGAAGATGTCCAGCTGAGCCGCATAGGCGCGCACCTGATCTTCGGGGAGTTGCGGGCCACCTTCGTCGGCCAGTGTGCGCAGCGGCACATATTTCAGACCATGACAGGAGGCGCAGACTTCGGTGAAGACCTGAAGGCCGCGTTGCAGCTGATCCTGGTCAAACTTGCCGAACGGACCTTCGAACGAGAAGTCCACGTCGGTGGTTTCTGTTCCGACCACTGCCGACATGGCGCCCCCTGCCGACAGGGACAGGGCGGCAATAGCTGCGATGCTGAGTTTCTTGAGCATTATCCTGTTTCCCTTTATTCAGCAGGTTTGCCGTAATGGGCGTTGAAATCGTCTTCGATCGTGGCCGGTGGTGTGGTTGGCTTCTCGATGACGCCGAGGATCGGCAGAATCACGAGGAAATAGGCAAACCAGTAGGTCGCGCCAATCAGCGAGATGATCGAATACGGGGGTTGCGCGGGCATGGCACCAGCCCACATCAGGACGATGAAGTCGATCACCAGGAGATAGAACCACCACCGGAACTGAGGCCGGTACTTGCCCGAGCGTACGCGGCTGGTATCCAGCCACGGCACCAGAACCATGACGAAGATGGCACCGAACATTGCCAGGACGCCAAAGAACTTGGCGTCGACGATGCCGCCGGTGATCCAGCTTGCGAACATCACCACCCAGACATCCGACGTGAAGGCACGCAGGATCGCGTAGAACGGCAGGTAATACCATTCCGGCACGATATTCGCGGGGGTCACAAGCGGGTTTGCCTCGATATAGTTGTCGGGGTGTCCGAAGTAGTTGGGCATGAAGCCCACGACAGCGAAGAACACCACCAGAACCACGCCCAGCGCGAACAGATCCTTCATCACGAAGTAGGGCCAGAACGGCAGGGTGTCTTTCTTGACCTCTTCCTTGGAGCCCTTGCGAACGTCGATGCCGGCGGGGTTGTTGTTGCCCGTGGTGTGGAAGGCCCAGATGTGAACGATCACCAGCGCGGCAATCACGAAGGGCAGCAGGTAGTGCAGCGAGAAGAAGCGGTTCAGCGTGGCGTTGTCGACCGCCGGTCCGCCCAGCAGCCAGGTTTGCAGTGCCTCACCCACGAACGGGATCGCGCCAAACAGGCCGGTGATCACGGTTGCGCCCCAGAACGACATCTGACCCCAGGGCAGAACATAGCCCAAAAAGCCGGTTGCCATCATCAGCAGGTAAATCAGCATGCCGATGATCCAGGTGACTTCGCGCGGGGCCTTGTAAGAGCCGTAATACAGGCCGCGGAACATGTGGATATAGACCGCAAAGAAGAACAGGGACGCGCCATTCATGTGCAGGTAGCGAATCATGTGCCCGCCGTTCACGTTGCGCATGATGTGCTCGATCGAGGCAAATGCCAGATCCACATTCGGCGTGTAGTGCATCACCAGGATGACGCCGGTGACGATTTGCAGGACCAGGCAGAAGGCCAGGACGATGCCCCAGATCCACCACCAGTTCAGGTTCTTGGGGGTGGGAATCATCAGGGTGTCATAGAGAAGGCCAACGATCGGCAAGCGGCTGTGCAGCCACTTTTCCGCGCGAGTCTTGGGTTCGTAGTGATCGTGGGGAATACCGGACATATGCGCGCTCCTTATCCCAGTTTGATCGTCGAATCATCGACGAATTCGGCCACGGGAACCCAGAGGTTCTCGGGGGCGGGGCCCTTGCGGATGCGGCCCGCGGTATCGTAGTGCGACCCGTGGCACGGGCAGAACCAGCCGCCGAAATCGCCGGCGCCGTCCCCGATCGGAACACAGCCGAGATGGGTGCAGACACCGATCATGACCAGCCATTCGCCGGCTTCGTCCAGCGTCCGGTTCTGGTCAGAGGCGTCCAGCGTCATGTCCATGCGGTTCTGGGCGTTCGTGTCGATCAGTTCGTCCAGGTTCACAGCCCGGGCGGCTTCGATCTCGTCCGGGGTGCGGCGGCGGATGAACACCGGCTTGCCCAGCCATTTGACGGTCAGTTGCGTGCCGGTGTCCACACCGGACACATCGACGCGAATCGAGGACAGCGCCCTGACATCTGCCGACGGATTCATCTGGTTGACCAGCGGCCAGATGGCGGCCCCTGCGGTTACGGCACCTGCGCCGGCGGTGGCGTAGTAGAGGAAGTCTCTGCGGGTGCCTTCGTGATCTTCTGCGTGGGACACGAGGTTCTCTCCATTTTTCAGCCGACAACCGGCCAATATCGTCAGGGCCGCGGTGTCCCGCAGCCTCTCCCCGCCGCTATTTAACGAAGGGGATGCGGGCCGTCCAGCTTACATTCGCGTGTGCGTTCCCGTCGCGTCCCTCTGTCGCGCTTGGGGCGCAGTCGGGAGGGTGGTGTCAAATCGGGCGCCTGCGGCGCACAGTATGTCCCGGCGCGGTTGCGCCGGGGTGCGGGGCGCTGCCCCGTCGCGCGCGGCGCGACTCCCCGGGATATTTGGAGCCAAAAGAAGTTTGGTGTCTGGTTTGGGGGGAGGCGGTGCGGTAGGGCTTGGGTCTTAAAGGGGGCAACATTGATCAGTTTGAAGGACCTGGAATTCCTGTCGGCACTGGCGCGGCACAAGCATTTCGCGCGGGCCGCGGAGGAGTGTGGCGTGACTCAGCCGGCTTTTTCGATGCGGGTCCGCAAGATGGAGGAGCGGCTGGACACGGCGATCGTCAAGCGGGGCAATCGTTTTCAGGGATTCACACCGCAGGGCGAGGCGCTGGTGCGCCATGCGCGCAAGGTCATGGATGGCGTGCGGGTTCTGGAGGAAGAGTTTCGGTCGGCCAGTGGGGCGGTGACGGGCAAGCTTGCCCTGGGGGTGATTCCCACGGCGATTGCCTATGCGGCGGGGCTGGCGGGGCAGTTGCGGACAGTCTATCCCGGAATCACGTTGAACATCCAGGCGGCCAGTTCCCTGAAGATTCAGCAGGGGCTTGAAAACGGGACATTCGATGCGGGGATCACATATTCCGAAGGGGTGTCGCGTGACATGCTGCGGGTGGAGCGGCTGTATGATGAGCGCTACCTGCTGTTGGTGCCCAGGGCGCTGGCGCCGCGCGCAACCGGGGCGGTCGGCTGGACCGAGGCCGCGGGATTGCCGCTGAGCCTGTTGGAGCCGGGGATGCAGAACCGGCGCATTCTGGACCGGGTTTTCGGCGAGTTGGGGCTGGTGCCCAATGTGATCGCGGAGACCAGTGGTTTCACGGCGTCCGTGGTGATGGCGGCCGAGGGGGTTGCGGCCACGGTGGTGCCGGAGGGGTTGGTGCGGTCGCTTGGTGGGGTTGGCGGGACGGTGGCGCTGCGGCTGGAGGCGCCTTTGGTGGAGAAGGAAGTGAGCCTGGTCAGCCAGGTGCGCGCGCCCGGCCTGGGAACGGTCGAGGCGTTGCGGCGGGTTGTGCTGAGTGATAAGCAAGGCTGATCGCGCCTTCAGTTTTGCTGGATTGATTATCAGATTTGGTGATGCCAGCATGTGCCCTGGCAGGGAGGGCACCATGGCACCGCTGGACGATCAAAAAGGCATCTGGAAAAAGAAGGGTACGGGCAAGTCCCGGCACACGCCCAAGGGGCGGCAGCTGGACGATGTTGCGTTGGAAGAGCTGCGCGCGCTGTTGGGGGATCGGCCCCGGCGGCGGGATTTGCTGATTGAATTCCTGCACCTGATCCAGGACGCGTATGGGCATCTGTCGGCGGCGCATATCCGGGCGCTGGGCGACGAGATGGGGCTGGCGCAGGCCGAGATCTACGAAGTGGCGACGTTTTATGCGCATTTCGACGTGGTGCGCGCGGGCGAGGCACCACCCCCGGCGCTGACGATCCGGGTATGCGATTCGCTGTCCTGCGAGATGGCAGGCGCGGCGGCGCTGCGCAGGGCGCTGGAGGACGGGCTGGACCCGGCGGAGGTGCGGGTGTTGCGCGCGCCCTGTATGGGGCGGTGCGATACGGCGCCGGTGCTGGAGATCGGGCATCATCATATCGATCATGCCACGCCTGAAAAGGCGCAGGCGGCGATTGCGGCGGGGGAGACCCACGCGCATGTGCCGGAATACGAGGATTTTGCCAGCTACCGCGCGGACGGCGGCTATGACACGCTGTTGCGGCTGCGCGCCGGGGGCGACCCGGCGGCCGAAGCGCAAAAGGTGCTGGAGTCGGGGCTGCGCGGTTTGGGCGGGGCGGGGTTCCCTTCGGGCCGGAAATGGGACTTTGTGCGCGCCGAGCCGGGACCGCGATACCTTGCCGTGAATGGCGACGAGGGCGAACCGGGCACATTCAAGGATCGCCATTACCTGGAGCGTACGCCGCACCTGTTCCTGGAGGGGATGCTGATCGCGGCCTGGTCGATCGCGGCCCGGACCTGTTTCATCTATATGCGCGATGAGTATCCGGCGGTTCTGGAGATCTTGCGGCGCGAGATTGGCGCGCTGGAAGAGGCCGGGATTGTCGCGCCGGGCTATATCGATCTGCGGCGCGGGGCCGGGGCCTATATCTGTGGCGAAGAGAGCGCGATGATCGAATCGATCGAGGGCAAGCGGGGGCTGCCGCGCCACCGTCCGCCTTTTGTCGCGCAGGTGGGCGTGTTTGGCCGCCCGACGCTGGTGAACAATGTCGAGACACTTTATTGGGTGGGACGCATCTGCCGCGAGGGGCCAGAGGTGTTCGCGGTCGAGAAGAACGGGCGCAAGGGGCTGCGCAGCTATTCGGTGTCGGGACGTGTGGCGGCGCCGGGTGTGTACCTGTTGCCTGCCGGGTCGACGATCCGGGATGTGATCGCGGCGGCGGGTGGCATGTTGGAGGGCCATGTGTTCAAGGCCTATCAGCCGGGCGGGCCGTCTTCGGGGCTGTTGCCCGCGTCGATGGATGACATCCCGCTGGATTTCGACATGTTGCAGCCGCATGGCAGCTTTATCGGGTCGGCGGCTGTTGTGGTGCTGTCGGACCGGGATTCGGCGCGCGGGGCGGCGCTGAACATGCTGCGGTTCTTTGAGGATGAGAGTTGCGGGCAATGTACGCCGTGCCGTGCGGGCTGTGAGAAGGCGGTGAAGCTGATGCAGGCGGACCGTTGGGACCAGCCGCTGCTGGAGGAGCTGTGCCAGGTGATGGGCGATGCCTCGATCTGTGGGCTGGGGCAGGCAGCGCCAAACCCGATCAGGTTGGTGATGAAGCATTTCGGGGAGGAGATTTGATGGCTCGCTCAATGCCTTGTGGTCCGGCATCGCCGGGCCGCGCCCACCCAGGGTCGGGCGCGCCCCTTACCTTGAATTTCTGCGCGGAGGTCAGCCATGCTTGATGCCAGCGACACCAAAACCGTTACCTTTTCCCTCAACGGCGAGGACGTGACGGTTCCCGAAGGCACCTCGATCTGGGAGGCGGCGCATGGGCGTGGGCTTGTGATCCCGCATCTGTGCCACAAGCCGGCCAAGGGCTATCGGGCGGACGGAAATTGCCGGGCCTGCATGGTGGAGGTCGAGGGCGAGCGCACGCTGGTGGCATCCTGCATCCGGCCGGTGGCCGAGGGTATGGTGGTGCAGTCCGAGAGTGCGCGGGCGAAAAAGGCGCGTGCAATGGTGGTGGAGTTGCTGGCCGCCGATCAGCCCGAGGTGGCGCATGACGCATCCAGCCATTTCCGGGACATGGCGGCGCTGACCGGGGTGGACGAGAGCCGGTTTCCGAAGAAAGAGCCGGAGTTTGTGCCGCTGCTGGATGCGAGCCATGTGGCGATGCGTGTCAATCTGGATGCCTGTATCCACTGTAACCTGTGTGTGCGGGCCTGCCGCGAAGTGCAGGTGAATGACGTGATCGGCATGGGCGGGCGCGGCGCCGGTGCCAGGATCGTGTTCGATCAGGATGACCCGATGGGCGACAGCACCTGTGTGGCTTGTGGTGAATGTGTGCAGGCCTGTCCGACGGGGGCGCTGATGCCTGCAAACGTGCTAGATGACGCGCAGGCCGGGGACAGCAAGGATTATGACCGCGAGGTGGATTCGGTTTGCCCCTATTGCGGGGTGGGCTGTCAGATCCGGTTCAAGGTCAAGGACAACAGGATCAGATATGTCGAGGGGATCGACGGACCGGCCAATGAAAACCGGCTGTGTGTGAAGGGGCGGTTCGGGTTTGACTATATCGAGCATCCGCATCGGCTGACGAAACCGCTGATCCGGCGCGCGGATGCGCCGGCGAAGGGGCTGAACGTGGATCCGGGCAACCTGATGACGCATTTCCGCGAGGCGTCGTGGGACGAGGCGTTGGACGTGGCCGCCGGGGGGCTGGCGAAGTTGCGGGATCAGAAGGGCAGCTATGTGGCCGGGTTCGGATCGGCCAAATGTTCCAACGAAGAGGCCTATCTGTTCCAGAAGCTGATCCGGCAGGGGTTTGGCCATAACAACGTGGATCACTGTACGCGGCTGTGTCATGCGTCGTCGGTGGCGGCGCTTTTGGAGAATGTCGGCAGCGGCGCGGTGACGGCGACGTTCAACGAGATCGAGAATGCCGACGTGGCGATCGTGATCGGGGCCAATCCGGTGGAAAACCACCCCGTCGCGGCGACTTATTTCAAGCAGTTCGCCAAGCGGGGCGGCAAGCTGATCGTGATGGACCCGCGCGGCGTGGGGCTGGGACGGTTCGCGACCCACCGGTTGCAGTTCAGGGCCGGGGGCGACGTGTCGATGCTGAACGCGATCATGCATGTGATCGTCGAGGAAGAATTGTATGACGCCGACTATATCGCGCGGTTCACCGAGAACTGGGAGGCGATGACCGCGCATCTGAAGGATTTCAGCCCCGAGAAGATGGCGCCGGTTTGCGGGATCGACGCCGACGCATTGCGCGCGGCGGCGCGGACGTTTGCGGCGGGCAAGGCGGGTATGATCTTCTGGGGCATGGGTGTCAGCCAGCATATCCACGGCACGGACAACGCGCGCTGCCTGATCAACCTGGCCCTGATGACAGGCAATGTGGGTAAACCCGGCGCGGGGCTGCACCCGCTGCGGGGCCAGAACAATGTGCAGGGGGCCTCGGATGCGGGGCTGATTCCGATGTTCCTGCCGGATTACCAAAGCGTGACGGATGACGGGGTGCGCTCGGCGTTCCGCGAGCTGTGGCAATCGGGCGATTTCAGCGCCGAAAAAGGGCTGACCGTGGTCGAGATCATGCACGCGATCCATGATGGCGATATTCGTGGCATGTATATTCTGGGCGAGAACCCGGCCATGTCGGACCCGGATGTGGATCATGCCCGCGCCGCGCTGGCCAGGCTGGAGCATCTGGTGGTGCAGGATATTTTCCTGACGGAAACCGCGAATTACGCGGATGTGATCCTGCCGTCGAGCGCGTGGTACGAAAAGTCGGGCACGGTGACGAATACCAACCGGCAGGTGCAGATGGGGCGGCCGGTATGCGCGCCGCCCGGCGAGGCCCGCGAAGATTGGTGGATCGAGGTGGAACTGGCAAAACGGTTGGGGCTGGACTGGTCCTATGACCATCCGCGCGACGTGTTTGCCGAGATGAAGCGGACCATGAAATCGCTGGACAATATCACCTGGGACCGGCTGCAAGACACTGCCGTGACCTATCCGTCGCTTTCGCCCGAGGATCCGGGGCAGGCCATTGTGTTTGGCGACGGATTCCCGCGCCCCGAGGGGCGGGCACGGTTTGCCCCGGCGCAGGTGATCGCGCCGGACGAGGTGCCGGATGCGGCCTATCCCATGGTGTTGATCACGGGACGGCAGCTGGAGCATTGGCATACCGGGTCGATGACGCGGCGCTCGAAGGTGCTGGACGCGGTGGAGCCGGAGGCGAATTGTTCGCTGCATCCCAAAACGCTGCGGGCGCTGGGCGTGGCACCGGGAGAGTATGTACGGCTGAGCACGCGGCGCGGCGCGGTGACGGTGATGGCGCGCGCCGACAGGGCGGTGGCCGAGAACAACGTGTTCCTGCCCTTTGCCTATGTCGAGGCGGCGGCGAATATCCTGACCAACGCGGCGCTGGACCCTTATGGCAAGATCCCCGAGTTCAAGTTTTCGGCGGTGAAGGTGGAAAAGGCTGAAGGGGCGGTGGCGGCAGAGTAGCCGCGCCGCTCCTCAAGCCCTTGCGGGCTTTCCTCGCGGCAGGTGCCCCCGCCCCGGATCAGGCCCGGGGCCGGGTGTTTCTGTCAGGAGGGCATGGTTGCCTGCATCGCCTCGCGTTGAGCATAGTCGGCATACCATGCCGCCAGCGCATCGCGGCCCTTGCGCCAGTCGCGATCCGAGTGCCGGAAATCGAGATAGCCCAGGGCGCAGCCCACGGCGATCTGGCCCATGTTGTGCGGCCCCTTGAGATGGCTCGTCCAGCGTTCGTTCAGCGCATCCAGGGCGCCGCTGACCTTGCCCCATTGCGCCTCGACCCAAGGGGCATAGACCATTTCCGCCGGGCGCAGGCGGTGTTCGTAGACCATGGACACCGCCGAATCCAGAAGCCCGTCGGCGGTGGCCTCCAGCGTCAGAATCTCCCACAGGATGTCGTCGGGATAAAGATCGGCCCCGGCCCGCGCGGCCAGGAAGCGGCAGATCACCCGGCTGTCATAGAGGGCCGGCCCGTCGGGGCGCAGCAGGGCCGGAATGCGGCCCAGCGGATTGGCCGACGCGGCCCTTGCATCGGTCTTGAGCGGGGTGGTTGCCACGTTCACCAGTTCGACATCGTCAAGCTGGCCGGTTTCGATCAGCGTGACATGCACCTTGCGCACGAAGGGCGAGGGGGGCGAGAAGATCAGTTGCATGGGGTCATCCTTGGTTGGGGTCTGAAAGCGGCGCGCGCATCAGCGCCGCCAGCAGGCGGGGATCGCTGCCGACGGCCTGTGCGTCAATCTCGTCGGCGGCGGCGCGGCGTGCGGCATCGGGTTTGTTCTGGCCCAGTTTCCAAGTGCCCTGCACCTGTGAGATCGACAGCCGGAAAGGGCGGATCATGCGGCACATGCGCCGGAATGCGTCGCCGTCCATCTTGGCGCGGGTCCAGGGAGGTTTGGGCAGAAGGCGGTCTTCGAAATGGGCCGACAGCCGGTCCAGCAGATCCGGCAGATCGCCGTCCGGCAGGGGGGAAAGCGAGCCGACAAGGTGCACGGCGGTGTAATTCCAT
The DNA here is from genome assembly GCF_016019955.1 of Thiosulfatihalobacter marinus. GTDB lineage: Bacteria > Pseudomonadota > Alphaproteobacteria > Rhodobacterales > Rhodobacteraceae > Shimia > Shimia marinus_A. Next base: position 62,404 of record NZ_JAECRZ010000010.1, on the reverse strand, counting down.
GTCGGCACCTGATCGGGCAGGCCATACCAGTCGGGTGAGATATAGGCATCCGGCCCCGATACGGCGAGCCGGGCCGGCATGTCGCCGGATACCGCCGTTGACATCGGGTTGGAGCGCACCAGATGCAGGTCGGCACAGGTGCCGTCGTCGTCCAGCACGAAAGGCACGTGCGACATCAGCGGCGCGCCGTCGCCCGCTATCGTCAGGATGCCAAACCCGCGTTCGGCGGCGAAGGCAAGGTTTTCGTCGCGCGTGGCGGTGCGAAAGGTGGGGTTCGGGTGCATGGGCGGGCCTTGGATGACGTTGCGCGGGATGTTGCAGGCGGCGCGGCGGAATGGCAAGGTAGCTCTGTTCTCAGGGCGGGGTGAAATTCCCCACCGGCGGTATGCGGGCGGTGCCCGCGAGCCCGCGAGCGGCTTGGATTTGGTCGCTTCCACGGCCCGAAAAGTGGGACCCGGTTTTCGGACCAGGCCGTGGAGCCAATGAAAAGTGTCAGCAGATCCGGTGCAAGGCCGGAGCCGACGGTGACAGTCCGGATGGAAGAGAACGTACGGATGCCACACCCCGGAAAGGGGTGGGGGATGCCGTTCGTGATCGCCTTGGGTGACGTGTCTGTTACGAAAGGAGATCATGTGATGACACACACCCGATACGCATTCATCAAGGCCAACTGGCATGGCGGGATCGTGGATCAGGCGCTGGCCGGATTTTGCGAGATCATTCCGGCCGGTCAGGTGGACGTGTTCGACGTGCCCGGCGCGTTTGAAATGCCGCTTCTGGCGCGCGATCTGGCGGCCGGCGGGCGCTATGCATCGGTTGCCTGTGCGGCGCTGGTGGTGGATGGCGGCATCTACCGGCACGAATTCGTGGCGCAGGCCGTGGTGGACGGGCTGATGCGCGTGGGGCTGGATACGGGCGTGCCGGTTCTGTCGGTATCGCTGACGCCGCATCAGTTTCAGGATACGGCGCATCACCGGGCGATCTATGCCGCGCATTTCCTGGAAAAGGGGCGCGAGGCGGCGCGGGCGGCGCTGGCCCTTGTGAAGACCCGCGCGGCGCTGGACGTGGCCGCCTGAGGAATCGAAAAGGGCCGCTCCTCGCGTGGGGCGGCCCTTCGAGATGATAGGAGGTGCATCGGTTAGGTGAGCACCAATCCGGGTGGTGTTTCAGCCAAGGGCTGCCTCAGCTGGACTCCTTCCGAACTGTTCCAACACTGCTCTCCATACGTTCTCTAGACAATGGGCACCTCCTTTCAGATTGTTTCGCGTATCCTCAGCCTGCCACAGGTTGGGGAGATGTCAAACAAAATCATGTGGTCGAAGGCGACAGTTTCCCCACGATGATGCGGAATGGCACAAGAGCAAGCAATGCCAGCGACAGCTTTACCAGCCAATCGGCAAAACCCAGGCTGACCCAAAGCGGCACAACCGGGCCCATGCCAAGCAACGGCAGCATTTCACCGGCCCAGGACACATCGTTGCCCGGTTCCAGGAAGACGAGCGTGTCGGAGAAGGCGATGGTGAAGAACAGGGTCGTGTCCACGACCGAGCCGATCAGGGTCGAGGCCAGCGGTGCGCGCCACCAGCGGCCCTCGCGCAAGCGGTCGAAGATTGCCACGTCCAGGAGCTGCGCGGTGAGGAAGGCAAGGCCCGAGCCAAGCGCGATGCGCAGCGTCACCGCCGGATAGGTAAAGCCATCGCCCTGCAGCATGATGCGGGTGCCGATGACCGAACAGATCACGCCGACGATGAAACCGGCAAACACCACGCGGCGCGCGGCCTGTACGCCGTAGACGCGGTTCATCACGTCGGTGACAAGGAAGGCGAGCGGATAGGTAAAGGCGCCCCAGGTCAGCCATTGGCCAAAGAGGAACTGCACAAGGATATTGGACGCGACGACGATCGCGGCCATGGCAAGAATGCCGGGAATGTGGATACGTTGCATGGTGTTTTTCCGTTTTTGCAAGGTAGCGGAGACTTGGCCCCGCGTGTTTGCGGGACGGGCGGCAATTACAGGGCCAAAAGGCGCAGATCAAGAGGTTTCGCGCAGCACGTATTCGACGATCTCGGTGCGTTGCAGCAGGCGGAAATTGTCGTCCGAGATCATGGTCAGCCGGATTTTTCCCTGTGAATCGCGCCAGACGGACAGGGCTTCGAGGTTGTCATATGTGCCTATGCCCTTGCGCAACAACAGCTTTTCATCGGTCAGCGCGTTGCCGGACACGGCAAAGCTGCGCACCCGCACGCGAAAGCCCAGCCCGTTGAAGCCACGTTCCAGCAGGTAAAGCCGCCCGTCGGGGCCGAAATCCGCGCCCACGGGCTGAAACTGTTTATCGCGTTTCACGACAAACCGCTGGCGCCAGGTATCGCCTTCCAGCCGATAGCCGTGCAGGCGGTCGGGCGGGCCGATGGGGGCTTCGGGAAAGGCATAAAGGCGGCCCGCCGCATCCACTGCCAATGCCTCAAAGCCGCCATTCGGCTTCATGTCGGACAGGGCGCGCGCCCAGGGCATGTGCTGTGCCGACGCACCGGGCCGGGAAAAGCGTTCCACCCGGTGATCGCCCTCGAAGGACACGATCAGCTCGCCGTTGGGCAACTGGGCAAGCCCCTCGGAATCGCGCTGGCCGGTGCCATGCGCGAAATGGCCCTGTTCGTTCAGGATGCGTTTTTGCACCACGTCCGTGACATCGGTGATGGTGCCGTCATCGCGCACCAGCCGGGCCTGCACGAACAGACCCCGATCCGACATTGCGACCATGCGGGTACCGTCCGGCGACAGTTCCAGCCCGGAAAACCCGCCGAACCAGCCGGCGGGGATCTGCCAGCGATAGACCGAGACAAGCTGGGCGCCGGGCTCCGGTCCGCCGGCGCGGCCCATCTGCAACCCAACGATGACCAGTCCGGCGATTACTGCGATTGCAAGACGTTGACGCATTGGCGGGGCAGGTCTGCCATCTGAAGTTCCTGGCGTGGTTTGGGTTTCGGGGCATCGGGATCGGGCGGAGGCGGGTTCAGGATGTTCTGTACCCAGTCTTCGGCTTCGGCGCATCCGTCCCCGGCGGGGGGTGCCGCCTGATCAACGCAACCGGCGGCATCCGACGGGCATTTCAGCCGCACATGGAAATGATAATGATGCCCCCACCACGGGCGGATCTTGCGCAGCCATGCCCGGTCGCCTTTTTCGTCGTTGCACATTTGCACCTTGGCGCCGGGAAAGACAAAGATACGCGCCACGCGCGGGTCGCTGGCGGCGGCCTTGAGGATTTCGTGATGCTGGCGTGTCCACTTGTCGTTCACGAAGGCGCCTCCTGCGCGGCGCATCGAGACCGACGAGATCGACTCGCGTTCGGCCACCGAAAGATCGAGCCGGTCAGGCGGCAGCATCCAGATGTCCATGTCCAGACCCAGCTGGTGGCTGCGGTGCCCGGTCATCATCGGCCCGCCGCGCGGCTGGCTGATATCCCCGACATACAGCCCCTTCCATCCCGGCTGCCGGGCGGCAAAGGTGGACAGGTCGCGGATATAGCTGACGGTTTCGGGATAGGCCCAGTTGCGATTGCGCGACAGGCGCATGGCCTGCCATGTGGGGCCGGTTTCCGGCAGTTGCACCCCGCCGGCAAGACAGCCTTTGGAATAGCCGCCATAGGGGGCGGGGGACTGGGCCGAGCCATTGGGCTTTGCGGCAAACAGCCGGCGTGCCTCGACACCTTTCATGGCTGCCGGAACCTCGGTCGAGTGCGACGAGACACGCGACTGGGTCTGCTGGTCCGATTTGCACCCGGTCAGCGCCGCGGCCATGCCCAGGATCAGGAAGAGGCGGACCATTTGCTGGGATCTCCATCCGGTTTCACCCAGACTAACAGGATCAGGCCAATTAGGAAGAGAGCGATCAGCGGCGTGATGCCGAACCGCTGACTTCCGCTCATGTCCGAGGCCAGCGCGATCAGCGCAGGCGCGAGGAATGTGGTGGCCTTGCCCGACAGCGCGTAAAGGCCGAACGCCTCGGTCATGCGGGTCGGGTTGGATTGGCGCACGACCATGGTGCGGCTGGCCGATTGCAGCGCACCTCCCGCCGCGCCGATCAGCCCGCCGGCGACATAAAAGAGGATATCGGGCAGCGCGGAGCCGGGAGAGAGTCTCAGGCCAAAGATGGTTTCGCGCGAGATGCCGACAACCAGGATCGCGGTAAAGAGCAGGGTCAGGATGCAGGTGACGATCACCGGCTTGGGGCCAAAGGCATGATCGGCCTTGCCGCCGATCCAGGCAAACAGCGCGCCCGTCAGCGCGGCGACGATGCCAAAGATGCCAACCTCCATGATCGACCACTCCAGCACGCCCAGCGCATAGATGCCGCCAAATGTGTACATGCCGTTCAGGGCATCGCGATAAAACATCGATCCGCCCAGATAGGCCAGCAGGCTGGGGTGGCGCGGCAGGCCGGTGATGGTGCCCCACAGGTCGCGCAGCGCGGTGCCTACCTTGTAGGGAGTATGGTTGGGATCGGGGCGTTCGCGCACCCACAGGAAGAACGGGATCATGAACACCACGTACCACAGCGAGGTCAGCGGCCCCACGACGCGGGTGTCTTCCTTGGTGGCCGGGTCCAGCCCCAGGATCGGATCGATGCCGATCATTGTCTTGCCGGTGCTGCCCGCCTGGAAGGCGACCAGCATGATCGCCAGCGCCAGCACGCCGCCGACATAGCCCCAGGCCCAGCCGGTGCCGGAAATCCGGCCGATATCTTCGTGATTGCCCAGCGAAGGCAGCATGGCATTGGTGAAGATGGTGGCGAATTCCATGCCGATCAGGCCGATGCCAAAGAAGATCAGCGTCATGGTGATGTCAAAGCTGCCGGGCGCGGTGTACCACAACATCCATGCGCCAAAGGCATACATGACCGAGAACAGCCAGACCCAGCGCATACGTTTGCCCGTGCTGTCGGCAAAGGCCCCGAGAACGGGCGCCATGACCGCGATGATCACGCCTGAAATGGTAAGCCCATAGCCCCAATAGGCCTGGGCCTGGGCCTTGGCAGCGCCGCTTTCAAGCCCCTGACCCACAAGCGACTCGGTCACGACCTGCGCGAAATAAGGACCGAAGATGAAGGTGAGAACCAGCGTGTTATAGGGCTGGCTGGCCCAGTCAAAGGCCCACCATCCCCAGATACGCCTGCGCGCGGAAACGTCTTTCATCCCATCCCCCGAAAGTCTTTTGCTCATTTAGACTGTTCGCGGGGCGGGAAGGCAAGTTAATCCTGTAAGGCGTCCTGCATCGGCGGCCAGGGCCGGGTGGCCTCGGCCTCGATCCAGAGGCGCACCCAGTCCGGCGTGGGCGGTGTTGCGTCGGTGCGGCCCATCTTTTCCAGTACGCGCGCGGGGGGCACGATCCCGGCCTTGTCGGTGACAGCCGCGCGATAGAGAGCGTGATTGGCGCAGTCGCCGTTCTTTTTCCACATCGACTGTTCGATATAGACGAACCGGTCGTCCCAGCAGACGGCGCGGGATTTCACGGTGAATTTCTCGAAAGTGCGGATGCGGCGGCGATAGCGTACGGATACGCCCGCCATTGTCAGCCCCCAGCCGGTTTTGCGCAGCACGCCGATCAGGCCGATCCGCCGGGCCATGGGGATGCGGCCCAGATCATACAGGGTAAGCGTGCGGCCATTGTTGAGTTCGGCCCACATGTCGATATCCCAGGGCCAGCAGCGATGGACCGAGACATGCGTGCCGGTCAGCGGCAGGGGCGCGGCACGGCGATATTTGATCAGTTCCTTGACCATGCGGATATAGGGGTACATGCGGCTTCTCCTTTGATCGTCTTTTTCGGCGACGGGGCGGCAAGGTCAACCATACTCTTGCGGCAGGGTTGAGCTTTTGCCGCCGGGTGCTTAACTGTGGCGCGAGAAACTTGAAGGAACACCCTCATGATGGCGATCTATGGTCCCTTGCGGCTGATACTGGACGTGGCCTTTTTCATTATGCTGGCGCATATCATCATGAGTTGGCTGATCAGCTTTCAGGTGCTGAATCTGGGCCAGCCGCTGGTGGCGCAGATCTGGCAGGGGCTGAACCGCCTGCTGGAGCCGATCTATACGCCGATCCGGCGCATTCTGCCCGATACGCGCCCGCTGGACCTGGCGCCGCTGGTCGCGTTCATCATCATCATCAGCCTGCGCGATTATATCCTGCCCGCGATCCTGTTCTGACGGCTTGGGGCTTGTTCCGCGAATCCGGTTGTGGGATGGTCTGCGTCAACGAGCAGACAGACCAACAATAACGGGTTCCATTCATGTGCGCCGCTGCCACGGTTCTGCGTGATGTTTTCGGGTTCGACAGCTTTCGGCCCGGTCAGCAGGATATCATCGATGCCGTGACGCGCGGCGACAACGTGCTGGCGATCATGCCCACGGGCGGCGGCAAGTCGTTGTGTTTTCAGTTGCCCGCGCTGATGCGCGACGGAGTGACGCTGGTGATTTCGCCGCTGATTGCGCTGATGCGCGACCAGGTGCGCGCGCTGCGCGAGGCCGGGGTAGAGGCCGGAGCGCTGACCTCGGGCAATACCGAGGAAGAGACCGCCGAAGTGTGGGATGCGCTGGAGGCCGGGCGGCTCAAGCTGTTGTATATCGCGCCCGAACGGCTGGCCTCGGGGGCGGCGCTGGGCATGTTGCGGCGCATCGGCGTGGCGCTGATCGCCGTGGACGAGGCGCATTGCGTCAGCCAGTGGGGCCATGATTTCCGCCCCGATTATCTGCGGATCGGAGAGTTGCGCCGCGCGCTGGATGTGCCGCTGGCGGCCTTTACCGCGACGGCGGATGGCGAGACCCGCGAAGAGATCGTGGCGCGGCTGTTTGACGGGCAGGCGCCGCAGACTTTCCTGCACGGGTTTGACCGGCCCAATATCCACCTGGCCTTTGCCGCCAAGGACAATCCGCGCCGCCAGATCCTGCATTTCGCCGCCGCGCGCAAGGGGCAGTCGGGGATCGTGTATTGCGGCACGCGCGCCAAGACGGAATCGCTGGCTTCGGCGCTGCGCGAGGCTGGCCATGCGGCGTTGCATTACCATGGTGGCATGGACCCGGACGCGCGCCGCGACACCGAAATGCGGTTTCAGCGCGACGACGGTCTGATCGTGGTGGCGACGGTGGCCTTTGGCATGGGGGTGGACAAGCCCGATATCCGTTGGGTGGCCCATGCGGACCTGCCCAAATCCATCGAAAGCTATTACCAGGAAATCGGGCGTGCCGGGCGCGACGGGGCCCCGGCGGAAACGCTTACCCTGTTCGGTGCCGACGACATCCGCCTGCGCCGTGCCCAGATCGACGAGGGGCTGGCGCCGCCCGAACGCCGCGCGGCCGATCACGGGCGGCTGAACGCGCTGCTGGGGCTGGCCGAGGCGCTGACCTGCCGGCGCGAAACCCTGCTGGGTTATTTCGGGGAAACCGGGGTGACGTGCGGTGCGTGCGATCTGTGTGACAGTCCGGCAGAGGTGTTTGACGGGACCGAGGCGGTGCGCAAGGCGTTGTCGGCGATCCTGCGCACGGATGAGTGGTTTGGCGCCGGGCACCTGATCGACATCCTGCTGGGCAACGAGACCGACAAGGTGCGCCAGCGCGGCCATGACGGGCTGCCCACCTTTGGCGTGGGGCGCGAGTATGACAAGCGTCAGTGGCAGGCGGTGTTCCGGCAGATGATGGGGCATGACCTGATCCGCCCGGACCCGGAGCGCCACGGCGCCCTGCGCATGACCGACACGGCGCTGCCGGTTCTGCGCGGTGAAGAGCGTGTTTCGTTGCGCCGGGACACGATCAGGACGGCCAAGGCAAGCCGCCCGGCGGCCAGGATGCTGGTGAGCGAGGAAGACGCGCCGTTGCTCTCGGCGCTCAAGGCCAAGCGGCGGGCGCTGGCCGAGGCGGCCAGGGTGCCGGCCTATGTGATCTTCAATGACCGCACCTTGATCGAGATGGCCGAAACCCGCCCTGCGACGCTGGATGACATGGCGCATGTCAACGGGGTGGGGGCCAAGAAGCTGGCCAATTACGGTGACGCGTTCCTGGCGGTGATCAACGGCGAGGCGGCCGGGATGCATCCCAGCCGCCGCAAGATCGCCGGGCGCGGCGAGGCGGCGCTGTATGACCGGCTGCTGGAGGTGCAGGCCGATCTGATGCGCGGACCCGAGGGGATCGACAAGCCGATGACCTGTTCGGCCTCGCTGTTGGCCAAGGTGGCGCGCCAGCGCCCCGGCGCGCCTGGCGACATGGCGCGGCTGTTGGGCGAAAAGCGCGCGGAACGGTTTGCCGAGGCGTTTCTGGACGTGATCGCCGAGGCAGGCTAGGACTGCATTTCGCATATTCGGAGAGTTGCCATGCTGATCGTCGTATCCCCGGCCAAACGCCTGAACTGGAACCACGTGCCCGGCCAGATGACGGCGCCGGATTTCCAGGAAGACGCCGTGCGGCTGGCCCGGACGGCGCGCAACCTGACCCTGGGCGATCTGCGCAAGCTGATGGACCTGAGCCCGGATCTGGCGCGGCTGAGCCGCGACCGGTTCAGGGCGTTCGAGGCGGCGCCGGACGCCCATGCCACCCGGCCCGCGGTCCATGCCTTTGCCGGCGACACCTATATCGGGCTGGATGCCGGAAGCCTGGACCCCGAGGAAATGCTCTGGGCGCAGGATCATTTGCGCATCCTGTCGGGCCTGTATGGGGTGCTGCGCCCGATGGACGCGATTCAGCCCTATCGGCTGGAAATGGGTAGCCGCCTGAAAACCCGGCGTGGCAAGACCCTGTATGACTATTGGCGCGACGCGCCCGCCAGGGCGCTGCGGCACCAGGCCGGGGCGCTGGGCACCGAAACGCTGATCAACTGTGCCAGCCAGGAATATTTCGGCGCGGTGGACCTGACGGCGCTGAAGCTGCGGGTGATCACCCCGGTGTTCATGGAAGAACGCGGCGGCAAGGCGAAGATCGTATCGTTTTTCGCCAAGAAGGCGCGCGGCGCCATGGCGCGGTTCGTGATCCAGCGCCGCCTGACAGATCCCGAGGGGATCAAGGATTTCGATCTGGGCGGCTATGGCTATCGCGCGGACCTGTCCGACGGCGACCGCTGGGTGTTCCTGCGGGATTATCCAGACGCCTGATCCGGCATCTGCGCTTCGCGCGGAAAAGGATCGCGTGCCTCGGGCGGGCGGTGCTGCGCGATCATGTCGAAAATGGCCGGTTTGCGCAGCGGTTTGGTCAGGTAGTGATCCAGCCCCGAGGCCAGAATCCCCTCTTTGTCGCCCTCCACCGCATGGGCGGTGAGGGCAACGATCGGGGTGTGGCCCTGGCCGGATGACTCGATCTCGCGAATGCGGGCGGTGGCCTCTTTGCCGTCCATCCTGGGCATGGAAATGTCCATGAAGATCATGTCGGGACGGAAGCTTTGGAACAGGTCTACCGCCTCCAGCCCGTTGGTGGCGAATTCGATCTCGATATCCAGGGATTTCAGCAGCTTGCCAAGAACCAGGCGATTGGTCTTGTTATCCTCGGCAGCCAGCAGGCGCATGGCGCGGGACGGAACGCCGCTGGGGGGCGGCGGCGCGGTGTCGCCGGTTTGCGGGCCATCCTCGACCGATTGGGCGATGCGGGCAAACAGATCGCCGCGCGAAATCGGCTTGGCCAGAATGCCCTGTGTCAGCTTGCTGCGCGGATCGGCGGAGATGTCGGCAATATCGGCGCCCAGCACGATCACCGGTACGTCGATGGCGCGGGTGCGCAGCGTGTCCACCAGTTCCAGCGCGCCACCGTCGGACAGGTTCCGGTCCAGCAGGACAAGATCGACACTGGCAGCCTGTGCCGCAACCCGTTCGGCATCGCTGGACAGGGTGACGCGCGCGCCCATCTGTTCCAGCTGGCGCCGCAGGAGCTGACCGTTGATCTCGACCTCATCCGCGATCAGCACGTGGCGGACACCCGGCGGCAGCGGCGTGGGCAGGCTGTCACAGTTTTCATCAATTGGCAGGGTCAGGCGGAACCCAAAACTTGATCCCTCACCCTCGGTCGAGTCGACCCAGATTTCACCCGACATCAGATCGATCAGTCGGCGGGTGATTGCCAGGCCCAGCCCGGTGCCTTCGAACTGGCGGTTGCGCGCCTCGTCGACCTGGTTGAACTCGCCAAAGATGTGATCGACCTTGTCGGCGGGGATGCCGATGCCGGTATCCTGCACGGTGACGTGCAGTTCGGCCTCGGCGCCGCCTTTGCGTACGACCCCGACAACCCGCACCAGAACGTGGCCCTGGGAAGTGAATTTGACCGCGTTGCCGACAAGGTTGGTCAGCACCTGGCGCATCCGCCCCGGATCGCCGACAAACAGGGTGGGCAGGAACAGATCGTAGTCCACGATCATCTCTACCCCTTTCTGGCGGGCGGAGAGCTGAAGCAGGGTCATGACCTCGTGAATGCAGCGTTCCAGATCGAAGGGTTCGGGGCGCAGTTCCAGCTTGTCGGCCTCGATCTTGGAATAATCCAGCACGTCGTTGATGATCACCAGAAGCGCCTCGCCCGAGTTCTTGATGGTCGAGACAAACAGGCGCTGTTCCTCGGACAGGGTGGTGTCCATCAACAGATCGGCCATGCCGACGACGCCGTTCATCGGCGTGCGGATTTCGTGGCTCATGTTGGCCAGGAAGGCGGATTTCGAGCGGCTGGCGGCCTCGGCCTTTTGCTGTTCGCTTTTCAGCTGCGCCTCATAGCGGACGGTATCGGTGATGTTCAATGCCAGGCTGACGATGTCGCCGCCATGGCCGCGCTGATCGATCATCTTGATGTATTCGCCGTTCCACAGGCGCAGCACCACCGGTTCGGGTGTGGGTTGCTGCCAGCGTGTCAGCATCCGTTGCCGCCAGTCCGCCGCGGGCGTGTCGCCGATGTTGAATATTCCCTCTTCGGTGATGATTTGCAGGATCTCGGCATAGGTGATGCCGGGTTTCAGATCCTCCAGACCGTCGAACACGGCCAGGTAGGAGGGATTGGCGGCGATCATGCGGCCTTCGACATCGAAAAAGGCAAACCCGTCGCGGATCGAGGCGATGGAAAGCCACAGCCGCCGTTCGGCGATCTCGATCTTCTGGTTGGCGACCTGAAGATCGGATTTCACTTTCTGGTTTTCGCTGATGACATTGGCCAGGCCGGCCCGCGTCTCGACAATTTCGTTCGACAGTTCGGCGGCGTGTTTGCCCAGTTTGCGGTTGGCAGAGAACAGCTCGGCCTGCTTCAGCTCCAACAGCCGTTCGGCCGCCAGGCGCGCCCTGCGTTCATCGGCCAGTTTCTGAGCAAGCGACATCACCCGATTCCCGGAATCATCAGATCGTTGACGGGCAGAGTGCGCATAGCGGGTGAACATCCGCTTAAACCCGGCCACGGCATTTGATCGTTGCGTCATCGTGAAGGCGCGTGGCACGATGCAGGCATTGAATGACGGGGAGATAGAGATGCGTTGGTTTGTCCTGGTCCTGACGGGCCTGTTTTTCGTTCAGGCCGCAACCGCCCAGCAATCCTACGTGCCTGACCGGCGCATTGTCGTGAGCCGGGACGTGGATTTCTACGGGGCCGATCTGCAAAGCATGTTCGATACGACCTATGACGCCTGTGTGCAGTCCTGTCTGGCGGATGACAATTGCGCGGCGTTCACCTTCAATTCGCGCTCTAACGCCTGTTTTCCCAAGAGCGCGGTGAATGATACGCAACCCTATGAGGGCGCGATTTCCGCCAGGGTGTACCGGGCCGCGCCGGGCGCGCAAAAGCTGGCCACGGCCCGCGCGGGCGACCTGGCGTTTCTGAGTGTCTCCGATCTGAACCGGGCGCGCGACCTGGCGGCGAATATCGGGCGCATTCACGCGGCCGGTCCCTGGGACGTGGCCGGGATGATCGACACGGCGCGCCAGCGCGCCCGCGACGGCAACCTGGTCAGCGCGATGCGCTGGACGGGTGGCGCGGTCAGCAAGACCGATGCCAGCGATCAATGGCTGGAATACGGGCGGCTGAACTCTGTCGCCGAGGGCAAGACTGACAGCGAAACGCGCAATTTCCGCGACCGCGCCTATCTGGCGACGATCAACGCCTATCTGCGCGCGCCCAACGATCCGGCGCGGGTGAGCACGCTGGTGCAATTGGCCGGTTTGCTGGAAACCCGCAATCAGGGGCCGTTGATGCTGCGCGCGCTGCGGCTGGCCGAGAAGATCCAGCCGCGCGGCGATGTTGTTTCGATGTTGGAAGGCGCGATTGGCAAATACGGGTTCCGCATCACCGAACACAGGGTGGAGAGCGACGCCGAGCAACCGCGCATCTGTGCCGAGTTCAACGAGCCATTGGTCAAGGCGGGGGTGGATTACGCGCCCTATGTCAAACTGCCCGATCAGCGGCTGGCGGTACAGGTCAGTGACCGGACGATCTGTGTGGACGGGGTTACACATGGCGAGCGCTACAGGTTGACGTTCCGCGAGGGGCTGCCGGCGGCGAGCGGCGAAAAGCTGATCCGGGATATCGGGATCTCAGCCTATGTGCGGGATCGCGGCCCGTCGGTGGGCTTTGCCGGGCGGGCCTATGTTCTGCCGCGCACCGCCGACGCGGGACTGCCGATCGAGACCGTTAACCTGGATACGGTGCAACTGACCCTGCAACGGGTCAGCGACCGCAACCTGCTGCGCGCCATTCAGGACAGCTATTTCGGCAAGCCTCTGAGCTATTGGCAGATCGAGGATTTCAGCCGCGATGTGGCGGAAACCGTGTGGCAAGGCACCGGCCAGGTGCAGAATACGCTGAACCGCACGATGACGACCCGCCTGCCGATCGGCGAGGCGGTCGCGGATCAGCCGCCCGGAGTTTATGCGCTGACGGCGGATATTCCGGGGGCCGAACCCTATGACGAGACATCCACGACACAGTGGTTTGTGCTGTCCGATCTGGGGGTAACAACACTGTCGGGCATCGACGGGCTGCATGTGTTCGTGCGCGGCCTGATGCAGGCCGAAGCGCGCGAAGGCGCCGTGGTCACGCTGTTGTCGCGGGCCAACCGGGTGCTGGGCACGGCCACCACAGACGCGCGCGGATACGCGCTGTTCGGGGCGGGGCTGACCCGTGGCACCGAGGGCGCGGCCCCGGCGCTGATCCTGTTGCAGGATGGCGAGGATTTTTCGTTCCTGTCGCTGACCGATCCGGCCTTTGACCTGTCGGATCGCGGGGTCGAGGGGCGGCCCCCGGCGCCGCCGGTGGATCTGTTTGTGACCACGGATCGCGGGGCCTATCGCGCGGGAGAAACCATCTACGTCACGGCGCTGGCGCGGGGCGATGTGGCGCAGGCCATTGCAGGCCTGCCGGTGACGGCGATCCTGACGCGCCCGGACGGGGTGGAATATTCGCGCCAGGTGTCCACGGCGGACGCGGCGGGCGGGCATGTGTTTGCGCTGCCCACCGGGGCGACGGTGCCGCGCGGCGCGTGGCGCATTGCGTTCAAGTCCGATCTGGATGCGCCGCCGCTGGCCACCGCCAAGGTGCTGATCGAGGATTTCCTGCCCGAACGGATCGATTTTGACCTGAGCCTGCCCGAGGCGCCGCTGGACATGGAAAACCCGGCCCCCTTGCGGATCGCGGCGCGCTATCTGTTTGGCGCACCGGGCGCGGGGCTGACGATCGATGGCAATCTGACTTTGCGCGCGCGCAGCGCGGTGGCCGGTTTCGAGGGTTACGGCTTTGGCCGTCACGACGCGCGGTTCGACCGTCGGACCGAATATTTCGGCGGTGACGAAACCGGCGCGGACGGGCGCGCCGAGGTGGCGCTGGTCCTGCCCGAGGTCGAGGCAACCGGTCAGCCGCTGGAAGCAGCGGTCACGGTTCGGGTGATGGAGGGCTCTGGCCGGCCGGTCGAGCGGCAGATCGTGCATCCGGTGGCACCCAACGGCCCGATGATCGGGATCAAGAGCGCCTTTGGCGACGACGTTGTGCCCGAAGGTGCCGAGGCGCGTTTCCAGGTGGTCGCGCTGGGCGCGGATCTGAGCCAGCAGCCGATGCGGCTTCGTTGGAGTGTGAACCGCGTGCGCACGACCTATCAATGGTACCAGCTTTACGGCAACTGGGAATGGGAGCCGACAACAACCCGCACCCGCGTTGCGGGGGGCGAAGTGGCCGCGACAGGACAGCCCGTCGAGATCAGCGCCCCGGTGGACTGGGGGCGCTACGAGATCGTGGTGGAACAGATCGGCGGCGATTACGTGGCCAGCTCGCGCGCATTCCAGGCCGGGTGGTATGCCCCGGCGGATGCGTCGGACACGCCCGACACGCTGGACCTGTCGCTGGACAAGCCCGGCTATCGCAGCGGAGATACGGCGATCTTGCGCGTGGTGCCGCGGTTTGCGGGCACGGCTTTGGTGACGGTCATGTCCAACCGGCTGATCGCGATGCGGGCGGTCCAGGTGCAGGAAGGGGAAAACCTGATCCCGCTGGATGTGACGGATGAATGGGGCGCGGGGGCGTATGTCAGCGCGTCGGTGATCCGCCCGGCGGATCTGCCCGCTGGGCAGAACCCGTCGCGCGCGCTGGGGCTGAGCTATGCGCCGATCGATCCGGGCACGAAGCAGTTGCAGGTGGCATTGCAGGCCCCTGAAAAGATCGCGCCGCGCGGACCTTTGGACGTGGCGGTGAAAGTGGATGGGGTGGCGCGGGGCGAGACCGCCTTTGTCACGCTGGCGGCGGTCGATGTGGGTATCCTGAACCTGACCGCATTCCCTAGCCCCGATCCGGCGGGACATTATTTTGGCCAGCGGCGGCTGGGCATGGAAATTCGTGACATCTATGGCCGCCTGATTGACGGAATGAATGGCGCGATGGGGGCGCTCCGGTCGGGTGGCGATGCCAGCGCGCAGGGGCGGTTCAACTCGCCCCCCCCGACCGAGGAACTGGTGGCCTATTTCAGCGGGCCGGTGGAAATCGGGGCGGACGGGACCGCGCGGATCCGGTTCGATCTGCCGCAGTTCAACGGGGCGGTGCGGCTGATGGCGGTGGCCTGGAGTGCGACCGCGGTCGGACAGGCCGAGGCCGAGGTGCTGGTGCGTGATCCGGTGGTGGTGACAGCGAGCCTGCCGCGCTTTCTGGCCCCGGGGGACCAGAGCCGGTTGTTGTTGGAGATTGTCCATGCCGAAGGGCCGGCGGGCCGGATGGGGCTGGATGTCAGCGCACCGGGCGTGACGCTGGCCGCAGGGGCGGTGCCGTCGGGCATCACGCTGGCCGAGAACGGCACAGAGCGTTTGTCGATCCCGGTGACGGCGGGCGATGTGGGTGAGTACGAATTGCGGGTGGCGTTGACCACGCCGGATGGCAGGCAGCTTTTGAAGTCGCTGACATTGCCGGTGCGGGCGAATGACCCCGAGATCAGCACCACCCAGCGGATCGATCTGGCCGCCGGGGACAGCCTGACGCTGAATGACGACATGTTCGCCAATCTGCGGCAAGGCACGGGATCGGCGGTGATCTCGTCCGGTGCTCTGGCGCGGTTTGACGCGCCGGGGCTGTTGCAGGCGCTGGACCGCTATCCTTATGGCTGCACCGAACAGGTGACATCGCGCGCCCTGCCGCTGTTGTATTTCGATACCGTGACAAGCGCGCTGGGGCTGGCCAGCCGGGACAGGGTGCAGGCACGGATCGACGAGGCGATCCGGCGGGTGCTGACGCGGCAGGCGGGCAATGGTGCCTTTGGTCTGTGGCGGGTGGGCAGTGGCGATTTCTGGCTGGACGCCTATGTCAGCGATTTCCTGTCGCGGGCGCGGGCCAAGGGCTATGACGTGCCCGACCTGGCGTTCCGCCAGGCAATGGACAACCTGCGCAACCGGATCAACTATGCGCCCGATTTCGACAAGGGGGGCGAAGACATTGCCTATGCCCTGCTGGTGTTGGCGCGGGAAGGCGCGGCGGCGATGGGCGACCTGCGCTATTATGCCGATGTAAAGGCCGATGCCTTTGCCACGCCGCTGGCGGCGGCGCAGCTGGGCGCGGCGCTGGCGTTTTACGGCGATCAGACACGGGCGGATGCCATGTTTCGGAAGGCGGCGGCGCAGATCGAGGACGGCTGGGACGCGACGCGGTCGCAATACTGGCGCGCCGATTATGGCACGCGGCTGCGGGACGCGGCGGGTGTGCTGACGCTGGCCGTGGAAGCCGGGAGCACGGCCCTTGACCGCGCGGCGCTGGCACAGCGGATTTCGGCACCGGGGCAGAGCCTGTCGACACAGGAAAGCGTGTGGTCGCTGATGGCGGCGCATGCCCTGATCGACGATGACGATCTGACCGATCTGTCGCTGGATGGCGTGCCGGTCAACGGGCCGCTGCTGCGCAGGCTGGAGCAGGACATGCCGGGCGCGCCCATGGTGCTGAGCAATACCGGAAGCCGGCCCACGGACGTGACCCTGACCACGATCGGCGTGCCGGCCTACAAGGTGGAAAAGGGCGGCTATGGCTATGATCTGACGCGGCAGTATTTCACCACGGATGGCCAGCCGATGAACCCCGATACGATCCGGTCGGGCGACCGGTTTGTCGTGGTGCTTACAGTGGACCCGTTCGAGCAGGGGGGCGCGCGGCTGATGGTGAATGATCCGCTGCCCGCCGGGTTCGAGATCGACAATCCCAACCTGTTGGCCAGCGGCGATGTGGCCGCGCTGGACTGGCTTGATCCGGTCAGCGCCGAGCACAGCGAATTCCGCTCGGACCGGTTCCTTGCGGCGGTCGACTGGCGCTCGGACGCGCCGTTCCGGCTGGCCTATATCGTGCGTGCGGTCACGCCGGGCAGCTATCACCATCCGGCGGCCGTGGTCGAGGACATGTACCGCCCGCAGTATCGTGCACGCACCGCCGCCGGGCAGCTGATCGTCGCCGAGTGATGCGCCGGTTCGCGCCCTTTGTGCTGGTGGGTCTGCTTCTGATCGGGGCGGGGCTGCGGGATGGGTTCGACGCCTGGGTGGACGCGACCAGCCTGCCGCCCCTGCTGGCCGACACATCGACAGAGGTGCGCGACCGCAATGGCGATCTGTTGCGCGCCTATACCGTGGCGGGCGGCATCTGGCGGTTGGGCGCGGCGCCCGAGCAGGTGGACGCCACCTATCTGGACCTGCTGCTGGCCTATGAGGACCGGCGCTTTGCGGATCATGCCGGGGTGGACCCGCGCGCCCTGCTGCGGGCCGGGTGGCAGGCGCTGATGCAGGGGCGGGTCGTGTCGGGGGGATCGACCCTGACCATGCAGGTGGCGCGGCTGCTGGAGGATGGCAGCACCGGGCGCTGGGCGGGCAAGCTGCGGCAGATGCGGGTGGCGCTGGCGCTGGAACGGCAGCTGAGCAAGAACCAGATCCTGGCGCTGTACCTGACCCACGCGCCGTTTGGCGGCAATCTGGAAGGCATCCGCGCGGCCTCGCTGGCGTGGTTTCGCAAGGAACCGGCGCGGCTGACCCCGGCGCAGGCGGCCTTGTTGGTGGCCCTGCCGCAAAGCCCGAACGCGCGCCGCCCGGACCGCAATCGCGCAGCGGCCACGGCGGCGCGGGACCGGGTGCTGGACCGGGCCGTGACGGCCGGCGTACTGAGCGCCGAGGCCCGGCGCGCCGCCAAAACCGAGCCGGTGCCGGCGGTCCGGTATGGCTTTCCGACACTGGCGGCACATCTGGCCGACCGGGCCGTGGCCGCGCAGCCCGATACGCGTCGCCACTGGCTGAGCCTTGACGGGGCATTGCAGAAATCGCTTGAGGCGCTGGCCGGACAGGCGTTGTTCGGTCTGGGCGAGCGGCTTTCGATTGCCATGGTGGTGGCCGATCACACCACCGGCGAAATCCTCGCATCGGTCGGATCGGCGGGCTATGGCGGCGGCGATCTGCGCAGTGGTTTTGTGGACATGACCCGCGCGCGCCGCTCGCCGGGATCGACGCTGAAACCGCTGGTATACGGGCTGGCCTTCGATCGGGGGCTGGTGCATCCCGAAACCCGTATCAATGATGCGCCGGTACGGTTCGCCAGCTATGCGCCGCGCAATTTCGACGGCACGTTCCGGGGCGAGCTGAGCGTGGCCGAGGCGCTGCGCCAGTCGCTGAATATCCCGGTGGTGATGCTGACCGACGAGATCGGCCCGGCCAATCTGATGGCGGCGTTGAAAAAGGCGGGCACCGATCCGCAACTGCCCGGCGGTGCGCCGGGTCTGGCGATTTCGCTGGGCGGTGTGGGTGTCACGCTGGAAGAACTGGTGCAGCTATATGGCATGCTGGCGCGGGGCGGTATCGCGCAGCCGCTAAGCTGGCGGCTGGGCGAGAATGGCACGGCCGGGCCACGGGTGATCAGCCGGTCCGCGGCATGGCAGTTGGGCCATATCCTGTCGGGGATCGCGCCGCCACCGGGGGCGGCGCAGACCCGGTTGGCCTACAAGACCGGCACCAGCTATGGGTATCGCGACAGCTGGGCCATCGGGTTTGACGGAAAATATGTGGCCGGTGTGTGGATCGGGCGGCCCGACGGCACGCCGGTGCCCGGTGCCTTTGGCGCCGGGGTGGCCGCGCCGGTGTTGTTTGACATGTTCCAGCGCCTCACACCCGAGTTGACGCCGCTGGGCCCGCCGCCGCCGGAAACCATCCTGAGCAGCAACGCGCTCTTGCCCGCGCCGCTGCGGCAGTTTCGGGGGCGCAATGGCGTGTTTGTCGCCGCGCCGGATGCGCTGACGGTCAGTTTTCCGCCCGACGGCGCGCGGCTGGCGGATCGTGGTGCGGGGCTGACGATCAAGCTGCGCAACGGCACCCGCCCGTTTACCGTGCTGGCCAACGGCGCGCCGGTGGCCACCGGCATACGCCGTCAGGAGGTCCACCTGCCGGGGATCGGCGCCGGAGCGTCGGTTGTCACGGTGATCGACGCGACCGGACAGTCGGACCGGGTGCGGTTCTGGATGGAGTGAGGCAAAGGGAAACCGACGCCGGTGCAGCGTCGGTTCCGGGTTGGGGCCGCGCCCCGTTTGGCAGGCCCGGCGCAAATCCCGCCGGGCCGCCTTTGTCAGATACGCTCGATCGCCAGCGCGATGCCCTGGCCGCCACCGATGCACATGGTGATCAGCGCCTTGGAACCGCCGATCCGCTCCAGCTCGTACATCGCCTTGACGGTAATGATCGCGCCGGTGGCCCCCACCGGGTGTCCCAGCGCGATGGCGCCGCCATTGGGGTTCACCTTGGCAGTGTCCAGGCCAAGGCCCTTGTTCACGGCAATCGCCTGCGCGGCAAAGGCTTCGTTGGATTCGATCACGTCGAAATCGGCAATCGACAGGCCGGTGCGCGCCAGCAGGTTTTCCACCGCCGGAACCGGCCCGATGCCCATCACCTCGGGGCGGACACCGGCATGGGCATATCCCAGCACGCGGAATTTCGGCGTCAGCCCGGCCTTCTCGGCGGCCTCGGCACGGGCCAGCACGATGGCGGCGGCGCCATCATTGATGCCCGACGCGTTTCCGGCGGTCACACGCCCGTCTTTCTTGAACACCGCGCGCAGCTTGCCCAGTGAATCCATGGTCGAGGCCTTGGGATGTTCGTCAGTGTCGAACGGCACCATGTCGCGGCGCACCCTGACCTGGACCGGAACGATCTGCTCCCTGAAATACCCGGCTTCGATGGCCGCCAGCGCGCGGCGCTGGGATTCAACGGCAAAGCCATCCATGTCCTCGCGCGATACGTCATGTTCGTCGGCCACGTTCTCGGCGGTTACACCCATGTGGCCGGTGCCGAACGGGCAGGTCAGTGCCCCAAGCATCATGTCGAGCGTCTGTACATCGCCCATCTTGGCGCCAAACCGTTGCGAGGGCACGATATAGGGCGCGCGCGACATGCTTTCGGCGCCGCCGGCCAATGCGAAATCGGCATCGCCCAGCATCAGCGACTGCGTGGCCGAGGCAATGGCCTGTGCGCCGGAACCACACAGCCGGTTGACGTTCATTGCCGGGGCGGTGTTGGACACGCCGGCTTCGATCGCTGCGGCGCGCGACAGGTAGGCATCGCGCGGTTCGGTGTTGATCACATGGCCAAATACGACATTGCCGATCTGACCCGGCTCAACGCCTGCGCGCTGCATGGCGGCCTCGGAAGCGATCCTGGCAAGTTCGATGGGGGGGGTGTTGGCCAGCGCGCCGCCAAAAGTGCCAATGGCTGTACGGGCGCCGCCCAGAATTACGATATCCGACATGAATGATGTCCTTTGTGGTGACAGATACTCTCAAGCACGCGCACCCTACTGATTTGACGCAACCCTGTTAAGGCGCGAATGGTCGCTGCGACGCGGCGTGCATTGACACGGACGCCGCGTCACGGGCAGGTATGGGAAATGTCCAGCGATTCCCATATCCTCGGCCTTTTGCCCAGCCGCCTGAAAGAGGCGCGGCGCCAGCAGGGCCTGTCGCTTGACGCGGTGGCAAAACTGTCGGGCGTGTCGCGGTCCATGGTCAGCCAGATCGAACGCGGCGAATCGAGCCCGACGATTGCAACGCTTTGGAATCTGACCAGGGCGTTGCAGGTGGATTTTGCAGGTCTGCTGGACGACTCCAGCACCGCCGACCGGATCGAAGTGCTGCGTGACGGCCAGGTGCCGACAATCGAGAATCGCGGCGAAGGCTGCACCATCCGTATCCTGTCGCCACCCGCGGATGCCGGGAAACACGAGATTTATGATATCCGCTTCGCCCCGGATGGCTCGCTGGACAGCAAACCCCATGCCCGAGGCGCGCGCGAACAGCTAAGCGTGATCGAAGGCCAGGTGAACGTCACCTCGGGCGATGCAACACAAAGCCTTGGCGCCGGAGACACGGCCCGCTACGCCGCCGATGTCGCGCATTGCATCCGCGCCATGAATGGCCCGGCGCGCGCGTTCCTGGTGGTGCGGGACGCCTGAGTCCCATTCTTCATTTTGCCAAAAATACTCATCGCGCCCTGCCCGCGGGTGACACCTTCCGTTATTGTGGAGATATTCCGTTATAACGAAAATTTCCGGTTCCAGAGCGCTCTCCGTTATGGTAGATTGATCTCCAGAATCATGGAGGAACCCATGTCGGATGCCTTTCTGACCCATATCCGGGATACGCTGACCACCATCCAGGCCGAAGGGCTGATGAAACGCGAACGCCTGATCACCTCGCCCCAGGGCGGCGAGATCATGGTGGGCGCGCGCCGGGTCATCAATCTGTGCGCCAACAACTATCTGGGGCTGGCGGATCACCCCGCGCTGATCGCGGCCGCACAGGGCGCTATGGCGCCGCGCGGATTTGGCATGGCTTCGGTGCGGTTCATCTGTGGCACGCAGGACATACATCGCGACCTCGAACAGACGCTGGCGCAGTTCCTGAACAAGGAGGACGCGATCCTGTTCGCGGCCTGTTTTGACGCCAATGGCGGGCTGTTCGAGCCGCTGCTGGGG
Organism: Thiosulfatihalobacter marinus; assembly: GCF_016019955.1. GTDB lineage: Bacteria > Pseudomonadota > Alphaproteobacteria > Rhodobacterales > Rhodobacteraceae > Shimia > Shimia marinus_A. Next base: position 40,963 of record NZ_JAECRZ010000010.1, on the reverse strand, counting down.
CCGGAAGACGCGATTGTCTCGGACAGCCTGAACCACGCGTCGATCATAGACGGCGTTCGGTTGTGCAAGGCCAGGCGTTATCGTTATGCCAACAACGACATGGCCGACCTGGAGGCAAAGCTGACACAGGCCCGCACCGAAGGTGCGCGGCATGTGATGATTGCCACGGATGGGGTGTTTTCCATGGATGGCTATCTGGCCAACCTGCCCGAAATAACCCGGCTGGCGCGCGATCATGACGCGCTGGTGATGGTGGATGACTGCCACGCCACAGGGTTCATGGGCCCCAACGGGGCCGGCACGCCGGATCATTTCGGGGTGGATGTGGATATCCTGACCGGAACGCTGGGCAAGGCGCTGGGCGGGGCGATCGGGGGCTATATCGCCGGGCCGCAGCCGGTGGTCGATCTGTTGCGCCAGCGCGCGCGGCCCTACCTGTTTTCCAACTCGCTGCCCCCCGGTATCGTGGCGGCGGGGATCGAGGCGATCCGGCTGGTCGAGGAGGGTGCCGCGTTGCGCGCCCGCCTGTTCGCGAACGCCGCCTATTGGCGGGCAGGTCTGGAAAAGCTGGGGTTTGACATTCTGCCGGGCGAACATCCGATCATTCCTGTCATGCTGGGCGAGGCGCAGCTGGCACAGGACATGGCGGCCCGGCTGTTCGAGGAAGGCGTTTATGTGAGCGGGTTCTTCTTTCCGGTTGTACCACGGGGGCAGGCGCGCATCCGCACCCAGATGAATGCCGCGCTGACGCGGGACGAACTGGACCGGGCATTGGCGGCGTTTGCAAAGGTGGGACGCGATTTGGGGGTGATCCAATGACCAGACCCAACACGATGAAGGCGCTGGAGAAATCAGAGCCGCGCGAGGGGCTGTGGATGGTGCGCGCGCCGGTGCCCGAGATCGGTCCGGATGATGTGCTGATCCGCGTCAACAAGACCGGTATCTGCGGCACGGATATCCATATCTGGAACTGGGATGAATGGGCCGCGCATACGGTTCCGGTGCCGTTGATCACCGGGCATGAATTTGCCGGTGAAATCGTCGAGATCGGGCGGGATGTGACCGGGCTTGAAATCGGCCAGCGCGTGTCGGGCGAGGGGCATCTGATCGGCACCGAAAGCCGCCAGAGCCGCGCCGGGAAGTTTCACCTTGATCCCGGCACACGGGGTATCGGAGTGAACGAACAGGGCGCCTTTGCCGAGTATCTGCGCCTGCCCGCGTTCAACGTGGTGCCCTTGCCCGATGACATTCCCGACGAGATCGGGGCGATACTGGACCCGCTGGGCAATGCCGTGCACACGGCGCTGAGTTTCGATCTGCTGGGAGAAGATGTGCTGATTACCGGCGCGGGGCCTATCGGGATCATGGCCGCGGCGGTGGCGCGCCATGCCGGGGCGCGGCATGTGGTGATCACGGATATCAACCCGGACCGGTTGAAACTTGCGGAACATGTGGTGCCCACGGTGCGGGCCGTGGATGTGCGCAATGAGGATTTGCAGGATGTGATTGCGGCGCTGAAGATGAAGCAGGGCTTTGATGTGGGCCTGGAGATGTCGGGGTCGCAGGCGGCGCTGGACCAGATGGTGGAGGCGCTGGTCATGGGGGGCAAGATCGCGTTGCTGGGTATTCCGCCGGGAAAGTCGCCGGTGGACTGGAGCCGCATCGTGTTCAAGGCGATCACGATCAAGGGTGTTTATGGCCGCGAGATGTTCGAGACCTGGTACAAGATGATCGCAATGTTGCAGAACGGGCTTGATGTGAGCCGGGTGATCACGCACGAATTTGGTGTGGATGCCTTTGGCGAGGGGTTTTCGGCGATGAAATCCGGGGCCTCGGGCAAGGTGGTGCTGAACTGGCGGTAAAGGGGGCGCTGCCCCCGTCGCCTATGGCGACTCCCCCGGGATATTTGGGGCCAAAAGAAGAGGTGGGCGTGGCGGCAAATTCGTTGATGGACGTGATTGGCGGGACGCCGGCGGTCTGGCTGGACCGGATGGTGGCGGCGCGGGGGTTGGAGGGGCGGATCCTGGCCAAGCTGGATTATCTGAACCCAGGGTTTTCCAAGAAGGATCGCGCGGCGAGGGGGATCATCGAGGCGGCGGAGGCCGACGGGGAATTGGCGCCGGGCCAGACAGTGGTCGAGCTGACCAGTGGCAATATGGGGACCGGTCTGGCGATTGTGTGCGGGTTGAAGGGCTATCCGTTCGTGGCGGTGATGAGCCGGGGCAATTCGGTCGAGCGGGCGCGGATGATGGCGGCATTGGGGGCCGAAGTGGTTCTGGTGGATCAGTTGCCGGGATCGGTGCCGGGGCAGGTGTCGGGCGGCGATCTGGCGGAGGTGGACCGGGTGGCACGTGAGATTGTGACCGCGCGCGGGGCGTTTCGGGCCGATCAGTTTCATCATGCGGGGAACACCCGGGCGCATTACGAGACCACGGGGCCCGAGATGTGGGCCGATAGCGACCGGTCGCTGACCGCTTTCGTGGATTTTGCCGGGTCGGGCGGGACGTATGCGGGAACCGTGCGCGCGTTGAAGGCGCGCAGCCCGGATTTGCGGGGGTATGTTGTGGAGCCGGAGGGCGCCGAGGCACTGGCGGGGCGTTCCGTTCTGAGCCCGGACCATCCGATTCAGGGCGGCGGCTATGCGATCTCGGTCCTGGAGTTCCTGAAGACGTGCCCTGTGGACGGCTACCTGTCTGTCAGCGGTGCGGCGGCGCGCGATGCGGCGCGGGCGCTGGCGCGCGAAGAAGGAATTTTCGGCGGGTTCTCCGCCGGGGCCAACGCGGCGGCCGCGTTGGAGTTGTTGGCCGGGCCGGAACGCGGCGGTGTCATCGGCATCGTGATTTGCGATAGCGGTTTGAAGTATCTGTCGACGGACTTGTGGGGCCTGGACTAGGGCGTCCAGGGCCGGAACAGGGTGGATTGCCCAAGTTCGGAGAGGAGCCGGACCAGCCCGCCCAACGGCTGATCCATCTGTTGGCGGCGTGTGGCCATGCCCGTCGGGGCCGGGGCCCGGTATGGTGTCTGGTACATCTTGATGCCCTTTCGAAAAGGGCCCCCACGCTGTCGAGCCTGGGGCGAAAACCTGAAGCGGCGGTTAACGCGCGCCGGAGTGAATACCGACAATTTGAACCGTCAGCGCGGCGTCAGCCTCTCGCGGCCCTTGTCCCCGAGCACCCAGCAATCGCGCCCTTCGAAAACGGCGGCGGTGAGCGCGCGGCCGTGGCCAGCGCCGGTGTCAAGATTGACGCGATTGCCGTGATGTTCCGGTGTGGGGCGGTGGGTGTGGCCGTGCACGACCAGCCAGGGGTGGGGATCGGTGAAGTCGAGAAAATCCCGGCGAATCCAGCAGAAATCGCTGTTGGACTGGTCCGCCAGCGGGATTCCGGGGCGGATGCCGGCGTGAACGAAAAGCAGATCGCCGATCTGGTGGTGGTAGGGCAGGTTTGCCAGAAAGTCGCGATGGGATCGGGGCACGGCAGCCCGGGCCTGGGGATGGACCTGATGATAGCGCACCGGATCAGGGACTGAAACGCCGTAGGAAGCGAGGGTTTCCACCCCACCGATGCGTTCGTGCAGCCAGTGATACCCCACCAGCAGATGCGGGTCGGGGCGGTGGTTTTTTAGCCAGTAGCCCATCATGCGGTCATGGTTGCCGCGCAGAACCGTCCAGTTGCGCCCCCCGGCGATGCCCTGCATCAGCAGATCGATTACGCCACGGCTGTCGGGGCCCCGATCGACAAGATCGCCGAGGAACACGACCTGAGCATCCGGGCCGCCGTCCCGTTCGATCCGCGCCAGAGCGTCGGTCAGTTTGTCGAGATGGCCGTGAATGTCGCCGATGGCGTAGATGCGGGATGTCATTGGGGTCGTCCTTTGCGCCTGTGGATCGATTGTTAGAGCGTCGGGCACAAAGAGAAAAGGCCGCCCCGGTTGAGAGCGGCCCTTGTGGGAACGATGTGATCGTGTCAGGCGACGTCGAATTGCAGCGGCTTGACCTGCCGGAACATGCCTGTCTGGCACAGCTTGTCGACGATCGGGGCGGGGACCACGTCATCCACATAAAGCAGTGCGATGGCTTCGCCGCCGCGATCGGCGCGGCCCAGGGTAAAGTTGGCGATGTTGACGCCGTTTTCGCCCATGGTCTGGCCCAGTGTGCCGATGATGCCGGGCGTGTCCTCGTTGGTGGTGTAGAGCATATGCGCGCCCACCTCGGCATCGATATTGATGCCCTTGATCTGAATAAAGCGCGGCTTGCCGTCCGAGAAGACGGTACCGGCGACAGAGCGTTCGCGCTGATCGGTGACGACTGTGACCTTGATATAGCCATCAAACGCGCCGGATTTGTCCTGGTTGGTGGTGGACAGCTGGATGCCGCGTTCCTTGGCCACAACCGGGGCCGAGACCATGTTCACATCGGGGTTCACGCGCTTCATGATCCCCGCGATGACCGAGCAGTTCAGCGCATCAAGGTTCATCTTGGACGCGACACCGTCATACAGGATGTTGATCGCCTTGATCGGTTCATCCGTGAGCTGCCCGGCAAAGGCACCAAGGTGATCGGCCAGCTTGATCCACGGGCCCATGATCTTGGCCTCTTCGGCCGTGACCGATGGCATGTTCAGCGCGTTTTCCACGGCACCGGTAAGGAGATAGTTCGACATCTGATCGGCCACTTGCAGGGCGACGTTTTCCTGAGCCTCGGTGGTGGCGGCGCCAAGGTGGGGCGTGCACACCACGTTGGGCAGCCCGAACAGCGGGTTTTCCCTGGCGGGTTCCTGCGAGAACACATCAAAGGCGGCGCCGGCGACATGACCGGATTTCAGCAGTTCGGCGAGTGCTGTTTCGTCGACAAGACCGCCACGGGCACAGTTGATGATGCGCACGCCTTTCCTGGTCTTGGCGAGGTTTTCCGCCGACAGGATATTGCGGGTCTGATCCGTCAGCGGGACGTGCAGGGTGATGAAATCGGCGCGCGTCAGAAGAGCGTCCAGCTCAACCTTTTCGACACCCATCTTGTTGGCCTTTTCCTCGCTGAGGAAGGGATCGTAGGCGATGACCTTCATCTTCAGCCCCCGGGCGCGATCACAGACGATACCGCCGATATTGCCCGCTCCGATCACGCCAAGGGTCTTGTTGGTCAGCTCGACACCCATGAATTTCGACTTTTCCCATTTGCCCGCATGGGTCGAGGCGCTGGCCTCGGGGATCTGGCGGGCAACGGCGAACATCATCGCAATCGCATGTTCGGCGGTGGTGATCATGTTGCCAAACGGCGTGTTCATCACGATCACGCCTTTTTTCGACGCCGCTTCCTTGTCGATATTGTCGGTGCCGATCCCGGCGCGGCCAATGACCTTCAGATTGGTCGCGTTCTCCAGGATGGTCGGGGTGACGCGGGTGGCCGAGCGGATGGCGAGGCCGTCATACTGGCCGATGATTTCGGCCAGCTTGTCCTTGTCCTTGCCCAGGTCGGGCATGAAATCCACGTCGATGCCGCGATCGCGAAAGATCTGAACGGCGGCTTGGGAGAGCTTGTCGGAGATAAGCACTTTGGGGGCCATGGTGATGGTCCTTTGAAACTGAGAGAGAGGGGGGATGCGCAGTGAATGCGCACCCTGCGGTGTCGTGTTGGGGGCGCACCGATCAGGCGGCTTTGGTCTGGGCGGTGATCTCGGCTTCGAATGCCCAGGCCAGCCAGGGCAGCATGGCCTGAATATCCGAGGTTTCGACCGTACCGCCGCACCAGATGCGCAGGCCCGCGGGCGCGTCGCGGTAGGCGCCGATGTCCAGAGCGATGTTTTCGTTCTCCAGGCGCTTGGCCACGGCCTTGGCGAATGCCGCACCGTCGGCGATGCGGTCATCGGTGAATTTCAGGCATACCGAGGTGTTCGAGCGGGTCGCGTCATCCTTGGCCAGGTTGGCGATCCAGTCGTTGGCGTCGCAGAAATCGAACACGGCCTGCGCGTTGGCATCCGCCCGAGCGATCAGGCCTTTCAGGCCGCCCACCGAGCGCGCCCAGTCCAGCGCGAAGAGGTAATCTTCGACCGCCAGCATCGACGGCGTGTTGATGGTGGCGCCGGTGAAGATGCCGTCAATCAGCTTGCCGCCTTTTGTCAGGCGAAAGATTTTCGGCAGCGGCCATGCGGGTGTGTAGGATTCAAGACGTTCCACCGCGCGCGGGGACAGGATCACCATACCGTGGGCCGCTTCGCCGCCCAGCACTTTCTGCCAGGAGAAGGTGGTCACATCGAGCTTGTCCCAGGGCAGGTCCATCGCGAAGGCCGCCGAGGTGGCATCGCAGATGGTCAGGCCGGTGCGGTTGTCGGCAATCCAGTCGCCATCGGGAACGCGCACGCCCGACGTGGTGCCATTCCAGGTAAACACGACATCGTTGTTGAAATCGACCGAAGCGAGATTGACGATCTGGCCATAATCGGCGGTTTTGACGTCTGCGTCGATCTTGAGCTGTTTCACGACATCCGTGACCCAACCCGCGCCAAAGCTTTCCCAGGCCAGCATCTCGACCTTGCGCTCGCCCAGAAGCGACCACAGCGCCATCTCGACCGCACCGGTATCCGACGCGGGAACAATGCCGATCTTGTAATCGGCCGGGATGCCCAGCACCTCGCGCGTGCCTTCGATCGCGGCCTTCAGCTTGTCCTTGCCAACGGCGGCACGGTGGCTGCGGCCCAACGCGGCATCGGCGAGCTTTTCGAGCGTGAATGTGGGGGGTTTGGCGCAGGGGCCAGAGGAAAAACGCGGATTTGCCGGCCGCGTTGCCGGTTGCTGAGTAGCCATCAATGCTATCCTTACAGATAAATGCCTCTCGTTGGGGAGAGGTGTCCCGCCGCCGGGAATAGACGGGGGATTGCGGTTCCACAACCGCAAAAATGTCGCTATAGCGCCGCTTGAAAGCTGAAAAGCGACCCTGAATGACCACTATCGGAAACTTTCCCATGTATGTTGCGACGCTTCTGACCTCGCCCGCCACGCCTTCGCTTGACCCTGCGCTGATCGAGTCGTTGCGCAATGCCTGGGGCGGGGGGGATGCGAACTGGCTGGCGGTGGATGAGGCCGCCGATTTCACCCTGGAGGTGATGCCGGACAATCGCTGGGATGTCTGGGCGGATCTTCAGGGCATGGGCGTGGATCTTGTGATTCAGCCGGTTGCCGGGCGGCGCAAGAAAATGCTGCTGGCGGATATGGACAGCACCATGATCCGGCAGGAATGCATTGATGAGCTGGCGGACGAGGCGGGCGTTGGCGAGCGGGTCAAGGATATCACCGCGCGGGCAATGAATGGCGAGTTGGATTTCGAAGGCGCGCTGACGGAACGGGTTGGATTGCTGAAAGGGCTGGACGAGGGCGTGATTGGCAAGGTTCTGGCCGAGCGGATCACGCTTATGCCGGGGGGCAAGGCTTTGCTGGCGACGATGAAGGCGCACGGAGCCTATGCGGCGCTGGTGTCGGGCGGGTTCACGGCGTTCACGGCCCGTGTGGCGGAGGAGCTGGGCTTTGACGAGAACCGGGCCAATACGCTGTTGGTAGAAAACGGTGTGCTGAGCGGCGATGTGGCGCGGCCCATCCTGGGGCGCGAGGCCAAGGTGCAGGCGCTCAGGGAGATCACCGCCCGGCTGGGGCTGGCCCATGATGACGTGATGGCCGTGGGCGACGGGGCCAATGATCTGGGAATGCTGGGGCTGGCCGGGGCCGGGGTGGCGCTGCACGCCAAACCGTCGGTGGCGGCCGAGTGTGACATCCGGATCAACCATGGCGACCTGAGCGCGCTTTTGTTCATTCAGGGATATGGGCACGCGGATTTCGTGGCGTGATTTTCGGGATCGGCCTTGTGCCCGTGCGGTGTTCACGGTTTCGTGAACGAAGGGGGCTACCTATTAATTAACAATAATGTTAAATAGTAGGACATGACCCGACTTACCGATACTTTTGCCGCGCTTGCGGATCAGACCCGGCTGGCCATGGTGGAGCGCATGATGGCCGAAGGGGAACTGCCGGCGGGCGCGCTGGTTCAGGATGCGCATATCAGCGGGCCGGCGGTGTCGCGTCATCTCAAGGTTTTACGCAATGCGGGGCTGGTGCAGCAGCGGGCCGAGGGCACGCGGCGTCTGTATTCCGTGCGCCCGGAGGCGTTACGGGCCATTTCAAACTGGACGATGGATCATCGCAGCTTCTGGCAAGCGGGCCTGGACCGGCTTGAAGCGATGCTGAACGAGGAGGATACATGAGCGATATTCGGCTGGAGCGCAGTTTTTCCGTGGCCCCCGAGCGGCTTTTTGCGGCCGTGACCCGGCAGGCGGATCTGCTGCAATGGTGGGGGCCGGAAGGGCTGCATGTGCCGGAACATGATCTGGACCTGTCGCGCCCGGGGCCGTGGTTTTCCGTCATGGTGAACGACGAGGGGCAGCGGTTCAAGGTCTCGGGCCATGTGACCAGCTATGATCCACCCCGTTCCGTCGGGTTCACCTGGGCCTGGCATGACGAGGGTGATGCACGCGGGCCGGAAAGCCATGTGACATTCACGATTGCAGAGACCCCCGAGGGGGCACGGCTGATCGTGGATCATCGTGAATTGAGCAGCGATGACGCCGCCAGGAACCACGAAAGCGGCTGGGGATCGTCGCTCAACAAGCTGGAAGCACTTTTTACCTAGAACCAACTGAAAACAGGGAGAATTGAAATGCCGAAATTCATGATGATCTACCACGGCGGCGGCCGTCCCGACTCACCGGAAGAAGGTGAAAAGGTGATGGCCGCCTGGATGGCCTGGATGGGCGGAATTGGCGAAAACCTCGTGGACGGGGGCAATCCGGCGGGCATGAGCAAGACCGTGACCGCCACTGGTGTCGAGGACAATGGCGGGGCCAACCCGGTATCGGGCTACACGCTGATCAATGCCGCCGACATGGACGCGGCGATCGAGATTGCCAAGGGGTGCCCGATCCTGGAAGGCGGTCAGGGCACCGTCGAAATCGCGGAAGCGATGGAGATGTGATCAGGCGCGGCGGGGGGCAGTGCCGCCCCGCCGGGTTCATGCGCGGCTGCGGGTCAGTTCCAGGAAAACGTCTTCCAGATCGGCCTGTTGGGTTTTCACGTCGCGAATCGCGATGCCGGCCGCGTGCACGGCGCGCAGCACGTCCTCGGCGGTGGTGTGGCTGGCGCGATAGCTGATCACCAGCGCGCCGTCAGGGCGTGTGCTGACGTCAAGCCCGGCGCCAACGGGCAGGCGGGCCGGCGGATCGACCGGGTCGATCACCATGCATTTGGCGTCCATCTGACCCAGCAGGTTGGCGGTGCTGTCGCGCGCGACCAGCGCACCGTGATGGATGATGGCGATTTCGTCGCACATCTCTTCGGCCTCTTCCAGATAATGGGTGGTCAGGATGATGGTCATGCCGCGTTCGGCGTTGAGCTTGCGGATATTGGTCCAGAGCATCCGGCGCAGCTCGATATCCACCCCGGCGGTCGGTTCGTCCAGCACCAGGATGCGCGGGTGATGCACCAGCGCCTTGCCCAGCAACAGCCGCCGCCGCATCCCGCCCGAAAGCGTGCGGGCATAGGCTTCGGCCTTGTCCGTCAGGCCGACCATTTCAAGGATTTCATCGCTCCGGCGCTGGGATTTGGGAACGCCGTACAGCCCGGCCTGGACTTCGAGCGCGCCGCGCGGGGTGAAAAAGGGATCCAGATTCAGCTCCTGTGGCATCACCCCGATGGCGGCGCGGGACTGGCGCGGGTTTTCGTCCTGATCAAAGCCCCAGATGCACACGCTGCCGGAGGTTTTCGTGACAAGCCCGGCCATGATGTTGATCATGGTGGATTTGCCCGCGCCATTGGGGCCGAGAAGGCCAAAGATCGAGCCGGCGGGGATGTCGAGATCGATCCCCCTGAGCGCCTGTTTTTCCGGAGCGCCGCGCCCGGCGCGGTAGGTCTTGGTCAGGCGGCGGATTTCGATGGCGTTCTGCGTCATGGCTGCACTTGCTCCCGGCTGCGCATTCAATCATATTCGCACCTAAAGAAACCGGCCCCGAACAACAACCGGGATGCGGTGTTTTCAATCAGAGGACCAGCCTGCAATGACCATCCAAGCGCCCGAAACCAAGATTGTCGACAGCTATCGCGTGGCCTGTGACGGCGGCGAAGGCGCGCTGGGGCATCCGCGCGTCTGGTTGCAGATCCCGAGCGCGACCGGTTGGGTGGAATGCCCGTATTGCGACTGCAAGTACGTGCAGAAGGATCACGCAGACACGGCGGCCTGACGCAAATCCTTTTTTGAGTATTCTTGGAACACTGAAAGGGCCGGGCGCCTTTTCAAAGATGTGTCTGTGCGTGGTGCCGATCAGGGTGTTCCAGGTGAGACACGTTGTTGAACTGGGTCAGGAGCGGGCGGCCCAGGACCATCTGCCAGCGGTGGACCGATGTGTTCATGATGGCCAGGCACATCTGCGACCAGCCCGAGACATCCAGCGCCAGTGTCTGGCGCAGCACCGTGCCGATCAGCCCGCCTGACGTGACCACGAGCGCCCGCCCCTGACCGGCCGCGATTTCGTCCATCGCGTCGCGGATCCGCGCGGCAAAGGCATCGTGGGTTTCGGGAGCGCCTTCGATTTCACCGCGTTCCCAGGCGCCCAGAACGGCGGGCAGGTGGCTGACAAAGCCTTCGCGTTCGGTGGGCACGGGCAGGCCGTGCTGTTCCTCCATCAGCTGCGAGAGGGTGAAATAGGCAAATTCGTTGAGGCGCGCATCCTGAATGATGGCGGCGTGATCCGGTGCGCCCATGCTGTGCGCGGTTTCCACATGCCGGCGCATGGTGCCGGTATAGACCCTTTGAAACCGGTCGCCGGTGGATTGCATATGCCCGCCCAGCCAGCGCGCCTGTTGGTGGCCCAGCGGCGAAAGTTTGTCATAGGAGATTTCGTCGCGCGCCATAGTATTGGCCTGGCCGTGGCGGACGAGTGTGATGTGGGGCATGAAAGACCTCTTTTCCTGGTCCCGTGTGTAGGGCAGGCAGGGCTTGGGGGAAAGAGGCGAACATGCGGCGATTGTTGCGGGCGCGGAATTGAGTATTTTGGCAAGATGAAGAGGGAGTGTCGCGCATGATCAGACCGGAGCGTTTCCTGGACGACCTGCACAGCCTGCGCCGGTTCGGTGCCAGTGGCGCGGGCAAGGGCGTGATACGTCCGGCCTATTCGGATGCCGATATTGCCGCGCGGCAATGGTTGATGGGCCGGATGGACGAGGCCGGGTTGCGGGTGCATGTCGATCCCGTCGGATCGGTCTGGGGACTGGTGGACGGGCCGTCGATCCTGTTAGGCTCGCATTCCGACAGCCAGCCCGAGGGCGGCTGGCTGGACGGGGCGCTGGGGGTGATCGCGGCGCTGGAGATTGCACGCGCGGCGCGGGAAGCGGGCGGTCCGGCCGTGTCGGTAGTGTCCTTTCAGGACGAGGAGGGGCGGTTTGGCGTGACCACTGGCAGCACTGTGTGGTCAGGCGCGGTCTCGCTGGAGGTGGCGGACGGATTTTGCGATCGTGACGGCGTGACCTTTGCCGAGGCGCGGGGGCGGATGGCGCATCTGGCGCAGGGGTGGGTGGATCCGGGCCGGTTCAGCGGATTTATCGAGATGCATATCGAGCAGGGGCCGTGGCTGGACCAGGCGGGCGAGGCGGTGGGGGTTGTGAGCGACATCGTGGGCATTCGTGACATGCGGATCACGCTGTCCGGAGAACAGAACCACGCCGGCACCACGCCGATGCATCTGCGCAAGGATGCGTTCCAGGCATTGTCCGAGATCAACACGCGGCTGAACGCGGCGTTTGCCGGGGTTGTCGCGCCGGCGACCGTGTGGACCATCGGGCATGTGCGCCTGCATCCCAATGCCAGTTCGATCGTGCCGGGCAAGGCGACGTTTTCGATGCAGTGGCGGGATGCGTCAACCGGGCGGTTGATGGAGATGGAAGAGATCATCCGCACAACGGTGCGCGATGTGGCCGGGGCGCGGGGGTTGGATGTGGAGTGGGGCGATCTGCTGGGGCTGGAGCCCGTCGCGATGGATGCGCGTCTGCGAGGCGCCTTGGCCGAGGCGTCAGAGCGTGTGGCGCCGGGCAGGTGGCGTGAAATGCCTTCGGGGGCGCTGCATGACGCGACCAATGTGGCGCGGCACATGCCGGTCGCGATGCTGTTTGTGCCGTCGATCGGCGGGATCAGCCACGATTTTGCCGAGGATACGAACGAGCGCGATCTTGTGACCGGATTGCAGGTGCTGGCGGCGGCGGTGGGGCGGTTGACGAATTAGGATCCGGCGTCTAGCGGCGCTCGTAGCCACGGCGCAGAGCCTTGTGGCGAAATCGGTCCGCGGCGTTCGACGCGTCGCGCAGGTTGGCGAAAATGCTCACCATCATGCGGCCCTTGCCGCCGGCAACGCCCCATTCGCGCAATACCGAAACCTCTTCGAACAGGTTCATGGCCAATTCGACGCGGTAATAGCGCGGGCGGGTTTTCCGGGATGGCTTGTAAAGGATGCAGATGGCCATGATGTGACCCTAATTCAGGCGAATCCGAGGTGCAATAGGCGAAGGCCAAGCCGGAGATGCGCATGTCCGGGGAACGATCTGTGGCGGTGAAATGCCGGCGTCGGGAAAGAACCATGGCGTAAGAGAGGCGGTGCTCCTCGCAATGATTTTCACCTGTTTGCGCAAGAACAGTGTCGATTTGGCCAACGGATTCCGCCCGAAAAAATCCCCGCGTCCGGTGGTCAGGCGCGCGGGGAGTTGGGAGTGTCCCGTGTTTTGGTGTTATGCGAATTCCAGGATGTATCGCGTGTCCGCGACGGTTTTTGTTGGGTTGAAATTCACGTTGCTCGACATTGGGCATCCTGCCGTGAAACGGACGCCCGGCACTATGACTAGGGTCCGATTTCCCCCACAATACCTGATCTGGGGGGAATTCGGTGCATTTTGTGGAACTGTGGCGGAATTCCGCCAAATCTGGCGAGGTTTGGCGCGGGGATGCCGGGGTCAATCCCAGCGCGCATCGCCCAGAAAAATGTAGCCGGCGCCGTATATCGTTTTGATCAGGCGTGGGTTTTTCGGGTCTTCGCGCAGCTTCGTGCGCAGCCGCGAGATGCGCACATCCATGGCGCGGTCAAAGCTTTCGCCCGCTGCGCCACCCAGCATTTCCTGCATGTGGCTACGGCTGATCAGGCGTTTTGGGCTTTCGAGAAACAGGCGCAGTACTTCGCCCTCGGCATGGCTGAATGTGGTTTCGCCGCCCGAGTCATCCTTTAGCACGTAACGGTCGAAATAGGCGGTCCAGCCGTTGAAATGCGCGGTGTTTGCGGCGCTGGGCGCGGCAGGTTTGTCCTTGCGCAGGCGCGCGCGCACGCGGGCCACCACCTCGGCGGGATCGAAAGGTTTGATGATATAGTCGTCGGCCCCAAGATCCAGACCGGTCACGCGATCCTGAACCTGGGCGCGGCCCGAAATGATGATCACCGCCGCGCCCAGTTCCAGCGCAAGCCGGTGCACCAGCGTCAGCCCGTCCTTGTCCGGCAGGCCAAGATCGACAAGGCAGACATCGGGAGTGGTGGATTTCAACGCCGCCTCGAATTCGGTGGCGCGGGAAAAGCCCATGGTGCGAAACCCGGCATCTTCGAGCGCATCGGCCAGGATCGAACGGATGGCGGGTTCGTCGTCGAGAATGGTAACAAGCGGTGCGGTCATTGGCGTCACCTCGGATGCAGGAACTGGTCAAGCTGCTCGGCCGTGAAGGGCTTGGGCAGCACTGGCGCGCGAGCGGCGCCCTCGATGAAAAGCGGATGGGTCTGGGCCAGCGAAGTCATCAGGTAGGACGGGATCGCGTCGTTGGGCAGGTCGCGGATCAGGTCGACCCCGGTGGCGTCGCCCTCCAGCATGATGTCCGACAGCACCAGCTTGATTTCGGGCAGCTGCTCGAGGATCGTGCGGGCCTCGTCCACGCTGGCGGCTTCGATGACGGTGTGTTTCATGTCGGTCAGCATATCCCGGATCAGGTGGCGCAGATCGGGGTTGTCCTCGACCAGAAGGGCAAGGCCGGGGGCACTGGCCCGTGCCGCGCGGCGCAGGGGCAGGCGCACACGTACCTGGCCGCCGGTCGTGGTATTTGATACCCGAACGTCGCCGCCGGCCAGCTTGGACATGTCATATACCATCGCCAGCCCCAGCCCCGAGCCTTCGGCGCCCTTGGTCGTGAAAAACGGATCAAGCGCGCGTTTCAGCGCCTCGTCGGTAAAGCCCGGCCCGGTATCGCGCACGGTCAACTGGACCCAGGTTTCCTGAACCAGTTCGGCCGACAACAGGATGTCGCCGCCCGGGCCACAGGCGTCGCGGGCATTGAGCAGAAGGTTGACCAGCGTGTCCTGCAACATTGCCGGGTCCAGCATCAGGGGCGCATTCGGAATCGTGTTCTCGATCCTCAGCCGCGCCTTGCCCTCAAGCGTTGGCGTGGCCAGGGTTTCCAGATCGGCGATGAAGGCGGTCATGTCCGTGGGCACCAGCTTGGGCGCGCGGTGGCCGGTGACATCCGCAAGACGGTTCAAAAGCGTCCCCCCGCGCCGTGCCGCGCCCAGCGTAGCCTCGATCAGGGCGCGCGCCTCGGCGGGCAGGTCCATCTTGTGCAGCTTGGCCTGGGTGCCCAGAATGATGGTGAGCAGGTTGGAAAAATCATGTGCCAGACCGGATGTCATCTGGGCTGCGATCTCGCGGCGGCGGGTCTGTTGCAGCGCCACACGGGTTTGGGTTTCCTCGGTAATGTCCATCGACAGAACGTAGACACCCCGTTTGTCACCTTCGTTGCCGTCGGGCGTAAAGGCCACCCGAATGCGGCGCGTGCTGGGGTGTTCGTTGAACTCGAACACCGAGGCCTTGCCCTTGAAGGCGCGTTCCAGATAGGGGCGGATGGCGCGAAAGGCGCTGTCGCCCAGCGCATCCGAAACATGCATCCCGACAATGTTGGACGGGCGCCCCGGAATGACCGCACTGAGCCGGCGGTTGGAATAGGTATAGTGCCTGTCGGGGCCGACATGCGCGATATGGGCCGGCATCATCTCGGCGGTCAGGCGCATCCGCGCCTCGCTGTCGGTAAGCTGGCGCCGGACCTCCTCCAGCGCGCTGACAGTGCTTTCCAACTCGCGGTTGGCGGCGGCCAGATCCTCGGCATGTTGCAAGAGCTGGTCCGAGAGTTCCTCGGAACGCGCCCGCAACAGCGCCTCCTGGCGTTTGGTCGAGGTAATGTCGGTATAGACGGCGACCCAGCCGCCCTGCGGCAAGGGCGCGCCCTCGACGCTGATCCAGCGGCCATCGGCGCGCTGGCGTTCGAAATAATGCGGCTCGAAGGCAAGGGCGCGATCCACGCGTTCCTGAATGAATGCCGCGATCTCATCCTCGGGCATGTCGCCATATTCGCCCCTGTCGATCAGGAAGCGGATGGTTTCGGCAAAATCCGCGCCCGGCTGCATCAGCGGGTCCGGTATCAGGAACATTTCGCGAAACCGCGCATTGGCCACGACCAGCTTCAGGTCGCTGTCATATATCGACAGGGCCTGCTGGATCAGGTTCAGCCCGGCGATCGTCATCGCCTGGGACGTACCGGCCAAACGCTCCATTCTTGTCTCCTTCGTCTTTACCGCTAGCACCGTGAAAACCGGGCGCAAAGCCTGAATCGCCCGCTGTTACAATTCGTAAGGATTGGGAAATGTTCAGGAAAAAGTTGACCGTCAGCGTGAAACCCGCACCTTAGTGGGTGAAGAATCGCTTCGGCGCTTCGGCCCGTGTTGGCGGGTCCAAGGGGAGGAAAGAATTTGGCACAGTCGTCACAGGCGGCGGGTGGACTGATGTCCATTCCGGCGCTGTTGCAGCGTAACGCCACCTTGTTTGCGGACAAGGACGCGTATCGGGAAAAAGAGTTTGGCATCTGGCAACGCTGGACCTGGGCGGAAACCGAAAAGGAAATCGAGGCGCTGGCGCTGGGGTTCATCAACCTTGGTGTAAGCGAAGGCGATTTCATCGCCATCATCGGGCGCAACCGGCCGCATTTCTATTGGTCGATGGTTGCCGCGCAATCCGTGGGCGCGGTGCCGGTGCCCGTGTACCAGGACAGCGCATCCGAGGAGATGGAATACATCCTGGCCCATTGCGGCGCCAAATACGCGGTGGTCGAGGACCAGGAGCAGGTCGACAAGATCATCGACATCCAGGAGCATCTGCACCAGTTCGAGCACATGATCTATGTGGATCCCCGGGGGCTGCGCAAATACGATCACCACGCGCTGCACCGGTTCACCGATATCCAGGAACAGGGCCGGGCCAGCTATTACGAGTGGATCGAGGATCTCAAGGGTCGCCGTGAAAAGCTGGATTATGACAGCACCTGCGTGATGCTTTACACGTCGGGCACCACCGGCAAGCCCAAGGGCGTGGTGCTGTCCAACCGCAACGTGGTCGAGAGCGCCAAGAACAGCTCGGAATTCGACAATCTGCGCCAGGAAGAAGAGATCCTGTCCTATCTGCCGATGGCCTGGGTGGGTGATTTCATCTTTTCGATCGGGCAGGCCTATTGGTGCGGCTTCTGCGTGAATTGCCCCGAAAGCGCGGAAACGATGATGACCGATCTGCGCGAGATCGGGCCGACCTATTTCTTTGCCCCGCCGCGTGTGTTCGAAACCCAGCTGACCAATGTGATGATCCGCATGGAAGACGCGGGCAAATTCAAGCGCAGGATGTTCCTGCACTTTCTGGAATTTGCCAAGAAAGTTGGCGGGCGCATTCTGGATGGCAAGCCGGTGAGCCTGGGAGAGCGGCTGAAATACGGGCTTGGCAACCTGCTGGTTTATGGCCCGCTCAAGGATACGCTTGGCTATGGGCGCATCCGCGTGGGCTATACGGCCGGCGAGGCGATCGGGCCGGAAATCTTTGATTTCTACCGCTCGCTGGGCATCAACCTGAAACAGCTTTACGGCCAGACCGAGGCGACGGTGTTCATCACCGCCCAGCCCGATGGCGAGGTGCGCGCCGACACGGTGGGCGTGCCCAGCCCTGATGTAGAGTTGCGCATCACCGAAGAGGGCCGCATCTATTACCGCAGCCCCGGCGTGTTCGTGGAGTATTACAAGAACCCCGAATCCACCGCTGACACCAAGGATGCCGAAGGCTGGGTGGATACGGGTGATGCCGGCTTTATAGAGGAAGGCTCGGGCCATTTGCGGATCATCGACCGGGCCAAGGACGTGGGCAAGATGGCCGACGGCAGCATGTTCGCGCCCAAATATGTCGAGAACAAGCTGAAATTCTATCCCGATATTCTGGAAGTCGTGCTGTTCGGCAATGGCCGGGACCGCTGTGTCGCGTTCATCAATATCGACTTGTCGGCAGTGGGCAACTGGGCCGAGCGCAACAATATCGCCTATGCCTCCTACCAGGAGCTTGCCGGGCATCCGCGCGTGCTGGACACGATCCAGGAACATGTCGAGGCGGTCAACAAATCCGTCGCCGAGGATCCGATGCTGTCGGGGTGCCAGATCCATCGCTTTGTCGTGTTGCACAAGGAACTGGATGCCGATGATGGTGAACTGACCCGTACCCGCAAGGTGCGCCGCGCGATCATCGCCGACAAGTTCAACGACATTGTCGAGGCGCTGTACGACGGATCGGACAAGATCAGCACCGAAACCGAAGTGACATACGAGGACGGCCGGAAGGGCTCGATCAAGGCAACGCTGGATATCCGCGATGCCAAGGTTGTGCAGGTCGCCAGCAAGGTAGCAGCGGAATGAATGACATGAGCAATGACAGCTACGTCACCGAGGACGGGCGCACCATCGGCGGCGTGGTGATGGAAATGAAGAACATCACGCTGCGCTTTGGCGGCGTGAAGGCGATCACCGACATCAGCTTTGACATTCGCGAGGGCGAGATCCGCGCCATTATCGGCCCGAACGGGGCCGGAAAATCCTCGATGCTGAACGTGATTTCCGGGTTTTATGTGCCCCAGGAAGGCGAGGTCTGGTACAAGGGCAGGAAACGCCCGCCGATGAAGCCCTACGAGGTGGCGCAGCAGGGCATCGCCCGCACCTTCCAGAATATCGCGCTGTTCGAAGGCATGACCGTGCTGGACAACGTGATGACCGGCCGCATCCGCCAGATGCAGGCCGGGCTGCTGAGCCAGGCGCTGTGGCGGGGCAAGGCGGAGCGGGAAGAGATCGAGAACCGCGCGCAGGTTGAAAAGATCATCGATTTCCTGGAAATCCAGCACATTCGCAAGACGCCGGTGGGCCGGTTGCCCTATGGCCTGAAAAAGCGGGTCGAACTGGCCCGTGCGCTCGCGGCCGAGCCATCGATCCTGTTGCTGGACGAGCCGATGGCCGGGATGAATGTCGAGGAAAAAGAGGACATGAGCCGATTTATCCTGGACGTGAACGACGAATTTGGCACCACGATTGCCCTGATCGAACATGACATGGGCGTGGTGATGGACTTGTCTGACCGGGTCGTGGTGATGGATTACGGCAAGAAGATCGGCGACGGCACCCCATCCGAAGTGCGTTCAAATCAGGCGGTGATCGACGCCTATCTGGGGGTGGCGCATGATTGACTCGACGACATTTCGGGGTGGGCAAGAATTTCCGAAAATTCTTGGCAAATTTCTTCGAAGAAATTTGGCCCCGCAGGCCGGAACCGCAACAACAAACCTGAAACTGGGAGGCGTGAGCGATGCCTGAACAACTCGTATTCGCGATGGAGGTCTTTCTCAACGGCCTCATGGCGGGCGTGCTTTATGCCCTCGTCGCGCTGGGCTTTGTCCTGATTTACAAGGCATCCGGCATCTTCAACTTTGCCCAGGGCGTGATGGCGCTGTTTGCGGCCATGACGCTGGTGGGTATTCAGAACGGACAGATCCCGTTCGCGCCACTGATCAACGCGACCTTGGGGACAAATGCGCATTTCTTCGGGTGGAATCTCCCGTCCGCGATTTCGTTGCCGCTGACGGTCGGGGTGATGATCCTTCTCGCCTGGGCGGTGCAGAGGTTCGTGTTTCGCCACCTGGTGGGACAGGAACCGATCATCCTTTTCATGGCCACGATCGGGCTTGCCTACTTCCTGGAAGGGGTTGCCGACCTGATGTGGGGGTCCGAAATCAAGAAACTGGATTTCTGCCTGACGGCTGAAACCTGTTTGCCGCAAGGGATCAACCTGGCCATCGACGAGGCGACGTATAACTGGTTCGGCTATGGCTTCTTTATCGACAATCTTGACATCACCGCCGCCATCGTCGCCGTCCTGCTGGTGGGCGCGCTGGTGGCATTCAGCCAATACACCAAGCATGGCCGCGCGATGCGTGCCGTGGCGGACGACCATCAGGCCGCGCTGTCCGTGGGCATCTCGCTTGATTTCATCTGGGTGCTGGTCTGGTCGGTCGCAGGGTTTGTCGCGCTGGTCGCGGGCATCATGTGGGGGGCCAAATCGGGCGTGCAGTTCTCGCTGTCGCTGATCGCGCTCAAGGCGCTGCCGGTGCTGATGCTGGGCGGGTTTACCTCGATCCCCGGTGCCATTGTGGGCGGGTTGATCATCGGGGTGGGCGAAAAGCTCTTCGAATTTGCGATCGGTCCCATGGTGGGCGGCGCAACCGAGAACTGGTTTGCCTATGTGCTGGCGTTGCTCTTCCTTGTCTTCCGGCCGCAGGGCCTGTTCGGCGAGAAGATCATCGAGAGGGTGTGACGCAACATGACAAAGCTGATTGCCATACTCAATGTGATCGCCTGGTCCGGGTTCTGGGCCTTTGGCTACCTCGCGATCAGCGCCGACAGAAGCTCGGAGCAGATGACCATTGCCGCCATTCTTGCCGCGCTGGGCGCCGCGATCGGGCTGTGGGCCTATTTCCAACTGGTGCGCCATTCCGAGCGCACCGGCTATGCCAGAAAACCGAACCGGGCAGACCGGTCGCATATTGAACAAGAACTCAACGGGGAGAGCGCCTGATGCTGTATCGTGAGGCCGGCGATTTCAAGACCAGCTATGCCAAGGACAATCAGACCTTCCCGATCAAGTTCGACCGGGTGGGATATTATGTTGCGCTGATTGTCGCGTTTCTGGTGATTCCCTTCGTGATCAACGATTACTGGGCCAACGCCATTCTGCTGCCGTTCCTGATCTATGCAATTGCCGCGTTGGGGCTGAATATCCTGGTGGGATATTGCGGCCAGGTCTCGCTGGGAACGGGCGGTTTCATGGCGGTGGGGGCGTATGCCAGCTATAAGCTGATGACCGCCTTTCCAGATGTGAGCATCTTTTTCCATGTGATCCTGTCCGGGGGCGTTACCGCGATCGTCTGTGTTCTGTTTGGACTGCCGTCGCTGCGGATCAAGGGGTTCTACCTGGCTGTGGCCACGCTTGCGGCGCAGTTTTTCCTGGTGTGGCTGTTCAACCGCGTGCCGTGGTTCTACAACTATTCCGCCTCGGGTCAGATCAACGCGCCCGAACGCACGGTATTCGGAATCGAAGTGACCGGCCCCAATGCCGAAGCCTGGGCGACCTATCTGTTCAGCCTGGTATTCCTGGTCGCCAGCGCGCTGATCGCGCGCAACCTGACGCGCGGCATGGCCGGGCGCAAATGGATGGCGATCCGAGACATGGATATCGCCGCCGAGATCATCGGGGTAAGCCCCTTGAAGGCCAAGATCAGCGCCTTTGCCGTGTCGGGCTTTTTCGTCGGCATCTCGGGTGCGTTGTTCTTTGCCGTCTATCTGGGCGCCGCGGAAGCCGGTGACAGCTTTGGCATCACCAAGTCGTTCCTGGTGCTGTTCATGATCATCATCGGCGGTCTGGGTTCGATCTTTGGCTCCTTTGCCGGGGCCGCGTTCCTTGTGCTGTTGCCTGTCGTGCTCAAGGTTGTCGGCGTGGACTGGCTGGGCTGGCCAACCGATATCGTGGCGCATTTGCAGCTTGTGATCGTTGGCGGGCTGATCATCATGTTCCTGATCCTGGAGCCGCACGGGCTTGCCCAGCTGTGGCGGGTGACGAAGCAGAAACTCCGGCTGTGGCCCTTCCCGCACTAAGGCGGGGCCATGACCAATCCATACCGGAGGCAGGAGAGGAGCCGCCGGAAAATGACATCGGAAAAACCAAGGGAGGATTAACCCGATGAAGAAAATACTCGTAACAACCGTTGCCGCCATGATGGCCGCGGCCCCCGCGATGGCGGAGCTTGTATTCCCGTCGCTGAGCTATCGTACCGGTCCGTTTGCCGCGAGCGGTATCCCTTTTGCAGACGGCTATGCCGACTATTTCACCCTGCTGAACGAACGTGACGGCGGGATCGGCGGCGAGATGGTGAATGTCATCGAATGCGAAACCGCCTATAACACCGAGAAAGGCGTGGAATGCTATGAGGCGACCAAGGATCAGGGCGCGTTGCTGTATCAGCCGCTGTCAACCGGTATCACCTATCAGCTGATCCCCAAGGCCACGGCGGACGGCATTCCGATGCACACCATGGGCTATGGGCGTACTTCGGCCAAGAACGGCAAGGTGTTCAGCAATGTGTTCAACTATCCGGTGAACTATTGGGACGGCGCGTCGGTTGGCATCAAACACTTCAAGGAAGTTGCCGGCGGATCGCTCAAGGGCAAGAAAATCACCCTTCTGCACTTCAACGGCGCCTACGGCAAAGAGCCGATCCCGACGCTGGAGAAGCTGGCCGAAATCGAAGGCTTTGAATTCAACGCGATCCCGATCGACTATCCCGGTCAGGAACAGAAATCCCAGTGGCTGCAAATCCGCCGCGAACGCCCCGACTTTGTCCTGTTCTGGGGCTGGGGTGTGATGAACCAGGTTGCGGTTCAGGAAGCCGCGAATGTCCGTTTCCCGATGGAGAACTTCATGGGCATCTGGTGGTCGGGTGCCGAGCAGGACGTGTTGCCTGCCGGTGACGGGGCCAATGGTTACAAGGCACTTCAGTTCCACAATGTCGGTTCGGATTTCCCGGTGTTTGGCGACATCCAGAAATACGTTGTCGACGCGGGCAAAGCCGCCGGCGCGGGCGACCAGATCGGTACGGTTCTGTACAACCGTGGCGTCTATGCGGCCTTCCTGGCGGCAGAAGCGGCCAAGGATGCTCAGGCGGCAAACGGAACGTCAAGCATTACCCCAGCGATGATGCGTGACGCGATGGAAGCTCTGGAAATCACCGGGGCAGAGATGGCGGCAGCCGGTCTTCCCAACTTTGGACCCGAGTTCAAGGTGACGTGTGAAAACCATGGTGGCGACGGCATGGCGGCTGTTGCTCAGTGGGATGCCAGCGCCAAGAAATGGAACCTGATTTCCGATTTCGTGGCATCGGATGCGTCGGTTGTTGGCCCGCTGATCGAGGCGGACTCGGCAGCTTATGCCGCCGAAAACAACATCGAAGAGCGCTGCAACTAAGCGTTTGAAACCCTGTCCCGGCCGGTGCAACGGCCGGGACACCGATACACTCGACATGAAAGACTATGGACATGCTTGACGCTGGTGGCACCGAAGAGACCGTTCTGGAGGTCAACAATATCGAGGTGATCTACAATCACGTGATCCTCGTCTTGAAGGGCGTGAGCCTGAGCGTTCCCAAGGGGGGTATCACCGCGCTGCTGGGCGGGAACGGCGCGGGCAAGACCACCACGCTCAAGGCCATCTCCAACCTGCTGCATTCGGAGCGGGGCGAAGTGACCAAGGGCAGCATCACCTATCGGGGCAAGAGCACCCAGGGGCGTGATCCGGCCGATATGGTCAAGGCCGGTGTGATCCAGGTGATGGAAGGGCGGCATTGCTTTGAGCACCTCACCGTCGAGGAAAACCTGTTGACCGGCGCCTATACGCGCGGCAGTTCCACGGCGGATATCAACCGGGATCTGGAAATGGTCTATACCTATTTTCCGCGTCTCAAGGAGCGCCGCAGATCTCAGGCGGGCTATACGTCGGGCGGGGAACAGCAGATGGTCGCGATTGGCCGCGCGCTGATGAGCCGTCCGGAAACGATCCTTCTGGACGAGCCGTCCATGGGGTTGGCGCCACAGCTGGTGGAACAGATCTTCGGCATCGTGAAATCCCTGAACGAAAACGAAGGCTATACGTTCCTGCTGGCCGAGCAGAACACCAACGTGGCGCTGCGGTTTGCCCATTACGGATACATTCTGGAATCCGGCCGCGTCGTGATGGACGGGCCGGCCGCCGAACTGCGCGAGAACCCGGATGTCAAGGAATTCTACCTGGGCATGTCGGATGAAGGGCGCAAATCCTTCCGCGACGTACGCTCTTATCGGCGGCGCAAACGCTGGCTCAGCTGACCCCGGTTACACCATGATCGTTTCGATGGACACACGCATTCCCGCGCGAAAAGGGCCGCGGGCCGCTCTTGGCTTGCTCGGCGTTGCCTCGCAGGATGGGTCAGGTGCGGCCCATCCCGGCCAGGATCGCGGCCTTCATCGCGGCGATGCGCTCCAGCGCCTCGGCGCGGGTGTTGCGGATGTTGGGGTCAAAATCCTGGCTTTCGGCGCGCAGGCGAATCTCGGCCTCGGTTTCCGAGCCCGGCGCATAGCGCACGGTGCCCAGCGACGCGGCCTTGTTCAGACGCTTGCCACGATAGGCATAGCGCACCCAGGCAGCGGGCAGGATCTTGCAATCCTCGTAATTGATGACAAAGAACCACTTGCGGTCGCTGTCCTTGATCCGGTCCTCGATATAGTCATAGAAATCATCCACATCCCGGCTGTGGTAAAAGGTGAAATGGGCGAAATCCACGTCCATGATCGGCCCGTCCGGATCAAAGCTGACACGGCGTACGAAATCGGCTGTCGCGTAGTTCGGATCATGGCTGACGCGCGCGCGGCGCGTGCGGGTCATCTGACCGATCCGGGCAATCGCGCTGTCACGATCGGAAAACAGGTTGGGATCAAACCGTTCGGTCTGCGCGTCGCGCTCGATCTGGCGGCGGGTCTCTTCGCCAGCGTCATAACGCACGCTGCCCATGGAATGCGCCAGGTTCAGCGCCTTGCCACGCCGCGAAAACGCCAGCCAGGCTTCGGGCTCGATACGGCTGGCGGAATAGTTGATCAGGAAAAACCACTTGTCTTCGCCGGTGTCGCGAATGCGCGCTTCGATCCGGTCATAGAACCGATTCACCAACTCCGAACTGTCGAAACGGAAATCCTGGAAATCGACATCCATGATCTGGAGATCGTCAAGAAACCGGATACGGCGGTCAAACTCATTACCCATTTGGGCCGCGTCCGTGCGGTCCGAGACATCACCCATATACCACTCCTCCAACGGCTGCGGGCCAACCTTGGGGAAACCTTATCGCAGGGCCCGCGCATCCCATCAATTTGCCATGCTGTCGCGGCAGGGCCCGCTAGCCAAAGGACGTAACCGATGCCCAAGTTTTTTGATGACCTCGAGACCCGAAGCGCCGATCAGCGCGCCGCCGATCTCGCCGCCGCGTTGCCTGCCCAGATCGCGCGCGCCAAGGCGCTGCCGGGGTATGTCGCGCTGTTGGCCGACACCGATCCGGCGGCCATTGCCGACATGCAGGCGTTGTCCACGCTGCCTGTGCTGCGTAAATCGGAATTGAGCAAGGCACAGTCCGCGCTGCCGCCGATCGGCGGGTTTGCCGACATGGCGCAGCCGGGAATCACCCACGTGTTCCAGTCGCCCGGCCCGATCTACGAACCGGGCAGCAGCGGCAACGACTGGTTCCGCTTTGGCCGGGTGCTGCATGCGGTGGGCATCGGCGCGGGGGACATCGTGCAGAACTGCTTTTCCTATCACCTGACCCCGGCGGGCATCATGTTCGAAAGCGGTGCCCGGGCGGTGGGCGCCAAAGTGCTGCCGGCCGGCATCGGGCAGACGGAATTGCAGGTCCGCGCCGCTGCCGATATCGGCACCACCGCTTATGCCGGGACGCCCGATTACCTCAAGATCATTCTCGACAAGGCCGAGGAGATGGGCGAGCGGCTGAAGATCACCAAGGCCACGGTGGGCGGCGGTGCGCTGTTCCCGTCGCTGCGTCAGGAATATGCCGATCGGGGCATCAGCTGTCTTCAGGGATATGGCACGGCCGATCTTGGCTCGATTGCCTATGAATCCGAGGCCATGGACGGCATGATCATCGACGAGGGCGTGATTGTCGAGATCGTGACACCGGGCACCGGCACGCCGGTGGCGCCGGGTGAGGTGGGCGAAGTGGTCGTGACCACGCTGAACCCGGATTATCCGCTGATCCGCTTTGCCACGGGCGATCTGTCGGCGGTTCTGCCAGGGCAAAGCCCTTGCGGGCGGACCAACATGCGCATCAAGGGCTGGATGGGGCGCGCTGACCAGACCGCCAAGATCAAGGGCATGTTCGTGCGCCCCGAACAGGTGGCCGCGCTGGTGGCCAAGCATGACGAGATCGCAAAGGCCCGGGTGATTGCCACGCGCGAGGGCGAAATGGATGTGATGACGGTACGTGTTGAAAGCGCGGGTGGCGACGAAGAAGCCTTTGGCCGGTCTGTGGCCGAAACGCTTAAACTGAAGGGAATGGTGGAAATCGTGGCGCCGGGAAGCCTTCCGAATGATGGAATTGTCATCGAGGACCAAAGGAAATACGATTGATTTCAATGCGTTCCGTCAAAGATTGAAGGCGAGGGCGATATCGGATCGCGCCCCTTTGTTATTGAATATCAGACGGGGCATGGCCTTTCTGGGATCACGGATCGCGATTTCTGGAGGGTGCCATGCGATATTCACATCTAAGTCTTGCCGCGGGGATTGTGACGGTTCTGGCGGGTGCCAGTGTCGGCCATCCCGCCAGCGGACTGGCCTATCAATTCACACAGATGCCCGTCCGGACAATCCCGGCCCAGTATTCCGGGGCGTTGGACAGGGCGCGGGCTGCGGAAAACGCCTTGCAGCTTGGGTTCTACGGTCGTCGGCAAGTGCAGTCTGACCTGACCGCCCTGGGATTTGATCCCGGTCCTGTGGATGGCATTTTCGGCCGCCTGACACGCTATGCGATCAGAGATTGGCAGCGGTCGGTCAGGGCCTGGGACAGCGGTTTCCTGACCGGCAGCCAGGTGTCTGTGTTGCGGGACCGGGCGCGCCGCGTGACTGCGGACCGGCAGTTCTGGACGCGCAGCGGCGCCGTTTGGGGAAACCTGGACGGAATGCGGCAGTATCTGGAACGCTATCCCGGGGGTCTTTATGCCGACACGGCCCGCGAGCGGCTGCGCGAGCGCAAGACGGCCGATCCGTTCGCCACGGAACGCGATGACTGGCAACAGGCCCGCACCCGCAACACTGCGCGGGCATATCGTCACTATCTGGAGCGGTATCCCGACGGGTTTTACGCCAGGGACGCCCGCGCGCGGCTGCGGATTCTGGATCGTCGCGAGACAAAGCGAAACGCCCCGGATCTGGTGGCGTGGCGCGCGGCGCGCGACGCTAATACGATCGCCGCCTTCCGGGAGTTTTTGCGCAAATACCCCGATAGTGGCAAGGCAGACGAGGCCCGAAGCCGCCTGAACGCGCTGCTTGCCGAACAGTCAGACGGCAAGCAGGCCGGTGAACGCAAGGCATGGCGGCAGGCAAGGAATGTCCACACGGTCGCCGGGTACGAATCGTTCCTGCGCCTCTATCCGAACGGCGAATTCGCCCAGGCTGCGCGCCGGGAAATCACCGGGCTCACGAAATCGGTATCGGCCCCTTTGGCTGAGACGCCCCGGCAGGTGGAAGACCGTCTGATCGACACGCCGAAGAAAAAGGAACAGCTGATACAGGGGCTGTACCTGATGGGGTATCTCAGGGAACCCTTGCCTGACGAGATCACCCCCAAGGTGCGCGATGCCATCCGCTGGATGCAGCGCAAGCGGGGCCTGCCGGAGACCGGGTTTGTGACCCCCAAGGTCTGGGGGCCCGCCCATGCCAATGCCACCAAACGCCCCTAAAGCGTTCGGGAATGCAAAAAGCCGCCCCTTGGGGCGGCTTTTTCGTCTTGTGTCGCGTCAAATGACCCGGGCAATCAGCCTTGGCGCGCCTTGAACCGGCGCTGGGTCTTGTTGATCACGTAAACACGGCCCTTGCGGCGCACGACACGGCAGTCGCGGTGCCGGTTCTTGAGCGAGCGGAGCGAGTTCTTGACCTTCATGGGCCTTCTCCTCATTTCGCGGCGCGGCGTGCGCCTTGGGGTTGCGGGCACCCCGATGTTGCGGGGCGGCGAATTCATGGTGGGCGATACTGGGATCGAACCAGTGACCCCTTCGATGTCAACGAAGTGCTCTACCGCTGAGCTAATCACCCATACACCGGCTTGACTGTCTTGTCCCCTAACAAAAGGGGGCGCGGAAAACCGCGCCGGTGGCGGCTTCTATAAAAGGAGTCGACGGGGGGATCAAGGGCTTTTGAAGCTTTCATTTTTGTGGCTATATTTCTCGGGAACAGGAGTGACAATGTCCCAGGACGCATTTCGCATTCTTCAGCCCGAGACGCGCCGTTCCGCGGTTGTTTTCGCTTCGCCGCATAGCGGTTGCGACTACCCGGAATGGTTCGTCCGGCGATCGTTGCTGAATGCTCATTCCATCCGCTCCTCCGAGGATGCGTTTGTCGATCGCCTGTTCGACACCGCCCCGGACATGGGCGCACCATTCCTTGTGGCTCGGGCGCCGCGCGCCATTCTTGACCTGAACCGGTCCTGTGACGAACTGGACCCGGCCCTGATACACGGTGTGCGCAACGTGGGGCACAATCCGCGCGTGGCCTCGGGGCTGGGGGTGATTCCGCGTGTTGTCGCCAATGGGCGATCGATTTATCGCGGCAAACTGGCCCTGGAAGAAGCCAACCGGCGGATCGACACCTACTGGCGCCCCTATCACGATGCCTTGGGTGCGCTTCTTGCCGAATCGCACAAGATGTTCGGAATGGCGATCCTGATCGATTGCCATTCGATGCCGCGCGAGGCCGTGCTGAATGTGGCCCGGTCCCAGGGACGCCGCCCCGAGATCGTGTTGGGCGACCGGTTCGGCGCCGCCGCGCATGCCGAGATTGTCGACCAGATCGAGGCGGCCTTTGCCGGGGCGGGGTTTGCCGTTTCGCGCAACACGCCCTTCGCCGGCGCCTATGTAACCCAGCACTATGGCCGGCCGTCACGTCGCCAGCACGCAATCCAGATCGAGATTGACCGTTCGCTTTACATGGACGAGACAAGGATCGAGCCGCATTCCGATTTTGATGTGTTTCGCACACGCCTGTCCGGCGTGATCGGACAGATCGCAGCCATCGGCAGACCCGAGGAATTGCCGCTTGCGGCGGAATAGGGCGCGCATGTGACGCCGCTTCGCATCCCCAACAGGAAGGCCCGGCACCTGTGGCTCGCGGCGCAGGGATTGGCGCCCACACCGACTGGCCCGCTGGACCTGCGCCGAATGATCCACGATTTGGGCTTTGTGCAACTGGATTCGATCCAGGTGGTTGCCCGCGCGCATCATCACATCCTGTGGAGCCGCAACCAGAATTATCGCGAACCGATGCTGAACAAGCTTTTGTCCAGGGACCGGGCAGTGTTCGAGCATTTCACCCATGATGCCTCTGTGTTGCCGATGGAATTCCTGCCGATGTGGCAGCGCCAGTTTGCCAGAAAGGAAAGGCAATACGGGAATGCAGGCTGGGTGCGGGGCCTGCCCGATGCCCCGGCACGCGCGGCGATCAAGGCGCGTATCCGCGACGAAGGCCCCCTGTCGACCCATGCGTTCGACACAAAGGTGGAGGGTCCAAAAGAAATGTGGTCGCGCCCGCCGCACAAGCTGGCGCTGGATTACATGTGGTATGCGGGCGAATTGGCAACTTGCCACCGGGTGGGATTTACCAAGTACTACGATCTGGCCGAGCGGATCTTTCCGGCACATTTGCGTGACCGGATGGTGCCTGATAATGGTCAGGTGGACTGGCTGTGCCGCGCGGCGCTGGATCGGATGGGATTTGGCACACCCGGCGATATTCAGCGGTTCTGGGACGCGATGAACGCGCGGGAAGTGCGCGCCTGGCTGGAGGGGACGCAAGCCGTCGAATTACAGCAGGTTCAGGTGCAAACCGCTGCCGGCGATTGGTTCGGCGCCCTGGCCCCACCCGATATCGAAACGCGGCTTGAACGGCTGTCACCGCCCACGGCGCGGTTGCGCATCCTCAATCCGTTCGATCCGGTGATCCGGGATCGCGCCCGGCTGGAACGGCTGTTCGGCTTCACCTATCGGGTCGAGATGTTCGTGCCGGCGGCCAGGCGCGTCTGGGGGTATTACGTTTTCCCGATCCTGGAAGGCGACCGTTTCGTTGGCCGGATCGAGGTCAGGGCGGATCGCAAAACGGGGGAACTGCGGGTGCTGAACCTGTGGCGCGAAGGCAAGATAGCCTGGACCGCGGCGCGGGACAGCCGGCTGGACGCCGAACTGGAACGGATGCGGCGGTTCATCGGCCTGGATCGGGTGCTGCGCGACGCATAAAGTCAGCACGCTACCGCATGGCGCGCCCCTTGAGGATCGCGTCCGTTCCGAAACGTTTGCGAATCGCGTCCGTGGCGCGTTCCGCGCGGGTGCGCTGGGCGGCGTGCGGGTCCAGCAGGTCGCCGGACAGATCGGCCTGATCGGCGGCGATCAGATCGGCGAGCCCCACACCGATCAGGCGATACGGCCCCTGGTTGCCCACCTGATCGAACAGCCCGCGCGCGGTGCGGTACAGCGTATCGGCCATCTGTGTCGGATCACGCAGCGAAAGCCGCCGCGAGATCAGGCTGTGATTGGCGCGCTTGAGCTTGAGCGTCACCACCCGCCCGGCCTTGTCCTTGGCCTTGGCCCGGTCAGATACTTTCTCGGCCATGCGCCACAGATGCCCGTCCAGAATGTCGGGATCGCCGGTATCCTCAAAAAACGTGGTCTCGTTCGAGATGCTCTTTATTGGCGTATGGGACGACACGCGGCGCCGGTCCTGCCCGCGCGCCAGATGCCAGAGGCGATATCCCGTCGCGCCGAAACGGGCAGCGAGATCCTCCTGCTCCCACCGCAAAAGATCGGTGAAAGTGCGAATGCCCGCCCGCTCCAGACTGTCTTGCGCGGCCGGTCCGATACCCCAGATCAACCGCACGGGTCTGTCGGACAGAAAGGATGCGGTTTCAGCCCTGCCGATCACGGAAAATCCGCGCGGCTTGTCCAGATCGCTGGCGACCTTGGCAAGAAACTTGTTGTGGGAAAGACCGATCGAACCGGTGACACCCAGCTCATCCTTCATGCGTTTGACCAGCCGGGCCAACATCACCGCAGGCGGGTGCCCATGCAGACGCGCGGTGCCACCCAGATCCATGAACGCCTCGTCCAGCGACAGAGGTTCGACATCGGGGGTCAACGCGTCCATCATGGCACGTATGGCACGGCTGACCTCGCCGTAAACGGACATGCGCGGCTTGATCACCACCGCATCCGGGCACAGCTTCAGCGCCTGGAACATCGGCATGGCCGAGCGTACACCGCGGATACGGGCGACGTAGCACGCGGTCGAGACAACCCCGCGCCGCCCGCCGCCGATGATCACGGGCTTGTCGGCCAGTTCAGGATTGTCGCGTTTCTCGACACTGGCGTAGAAGGCGTCGCAATCCATGTGCGCGATCGAAAGATCGAACAGTTCGTCATGCCGCGTGATGCGCAAGCTGCCACAGGACGGGCACCGCCTCTGGGAGGTAAGCGTGGTCAGACAGTCACGGCACAGGGCAGGCATTGGTCATCTCATTGCGGGCGGGTTCGGGAACAGATTAGCATTTGACACCAGCAACGGCACCGAAATTCGCCAAGACTTGCAATGGATCGTCCGGCCGCACGAGCGGACTTGAGTATTTGAAGAACAATGAAAGACCGATCAACGCGCTTTTCATTGTTCCAGAAATACTCTGGGGTGAATGGGCCGTCAGGCCCAGAGGGGCAAGGCCCCTAAAGCTGCGCCAGTTCTCCCGCTATGGCCTGGGCGGCGGCGCGCGGGTCGGCAGCCTGCCAGACCGGGCGGCCCACCACGATATGATCGGCCCCGTCCGAAATGGCGCTGGCGGGGGTGGCGACGCGTTTCTGATCACCAAGCGCGGCGCCTGCTGGGCGCACTCCGGGGGTCACGATCAGGCGACCGGCGGATTCGGGCAGAGCGCGGATCAGTGCGGCTTCCTGCGGGGATGCAATGACACCGTCGGCCCCTGCCTCGAAGGCCCGGCCCGCGCGTTCCTGGACAAGGTCCCGGATAGTGCCAGGTTTGATCAATGCGCTATCCAGATCGCCCCGGTCCAGAGAGGTGAGGATGGTCACGCCCAGGATCCGCAGGCTCTTGCCCGCTGCGCCTTGTTTGGCGGCCTGCACGACATAGGGGTCGCCATGCACTGTCAGGAAATCCAGATCGAACTGCGCCAGCCCGCGCACCGCGGCCTCTACCGTGGCGCCGATATCGAACAGCTTCATGTCAAGAAAAATGCGCTTGCCGTGTTCCTGTTTCAGTTCATTGGCCAACGCCAGCCCGCCACCAGTGAGCATTCCCAGCCCGATCTTGTAGAAGGACACGGCATCACCGATGGTTTGAGTCAACTGAAGCCCCTGAAGCGCGTCGGGCACGTCAAGGGCAACGATCAAGCGGTCATCGGGCATGGGGGCGCTCCTGATTGAGGGATTGCGCCCTTTTTGCCGCCCGGGCGGGGTGCGTCAAGCCTTGTCTAGACTTCGAAGGGGCAGACGCCGGGGGCAAAGCTCAGTTTTTCGCGCCCGGTGCGGATTTCCGGCATCCGACCGATCTGCCGCAGGGCCTCGCGGATCAGCGCCAGCCGGCCTTCGCCTTCCTGTTTTTCAGGTTGCGTGGGCACATTGCACAACAGGCGGACATCGCGGGCGTCGGCATGCAGGGAAACGACCGCGCTGAGTTCGCCCAGTGACTGGCGATAGGTGGGATTTGTGATCTGGATATCGGTGACGTACATGGCGTCTTTCCTTCATTATCTGCTCGTGTGTCTCTGGATGCCACGAAATTGCGGCGAAACTGGTCGGAAGTGGGGGCAATTTGCCAGCAAATCAGGGGCGCGGGCTGGGCCGGGAAAAACCTCGTCCAATTCTCTTGAACCTGACGCCAGGGCGCACCAGATATTCTTGTGAGGCCCGGACCGGGGCGTGCCGCCAAGCGGGCGCTGCCGACAACAGGGCGCTTGCAAGAAGGAGAAGAACGATGGACTTGAGCAAGTTCACCGAGCGGTCGCGCGGTTTCATTCAGGCCGCCCAGACCATCGCAATGCGGGAAAACCATCAGCGGTTGCTTCCCGAACATCTTTTGAAGGCGTTGATGGATGACGATCAGGGGCTGGCTGCCAACCTGATCAAGCGCGCCGGCGGCGCGCCCGAACGTGTGCGCGAGGCGGTGGACGCCGCCATAGCCAAGGTGCCGCAGGTCAGCGGCGACACTGGTCAGCCGTATCTGGACAACGCCACCGCGCGGGTTCTGGACGAAGCGGCCAAGGTGGCCAAAAAGGCCGGAGACAGCTTTGTTCCGGTCGAACGGATGCTGATGGCGCTGGTCATGGTGAAATCCGCGGCGCGCGAGGCGCTGGAGGCCGGGGCAATCAGCGCACAGGCGCTGAACGGCGCGATCAATGACATTCGCAAGGGGCGCACCGCCGATAGCGCAAGCGCCGAAGAGGGTTATGATGCGCTCAAGAAATATGCGCGTGATCTGACCGAGGCCGCCAGCGAAGGCAAGATCGACCCGATCATCGGGCGCGACGACGAGATTCGCCGGGCGATGCAGGTGCTGTCCCGCCGGACCAAGAACAACCCGGTTCTGATCGGCGAGCCGGGGGTCGGCAAGACCGCGATCGCCGAGGGCATGGCGCTGCGTATCGTCAATGGCGACGTACCCGAATCCCTGCGCAACAAGAAGCTGCTGGCGCTGGACATGGGCGCGCTGATCGCCGGGGCGAAATATCGCGGCGAATTCGAGGAGCGGCTCAAGGCCGTTCTGACCGAAGTCACCGAGGCGGCGGGCGAAATCATCCTGTTCATCGACGAGATGCACACGCTTGTCGGCGCGGGCAAGACGGATGGCGCCATGGATGCGGCCAACCTGATCAAGCCGGCGCTGGCGCGGGGTGAATTGCATTGTATCGGTGCCACCACGCTGGACGAGTATCGCAAATACGTGGAAAAGGACGCCGCGCTTGCGCGTCGCTTCCAGCCGGTGATGATCGCCGAACCGACGGTGGAGGACACGATCTCGATCCTGCGCGGCATCAAGGAGAAATACGAGCTGCACCACGGCGTGCGGATCTCTGACAGCGCGCTGGTGGCGGCATCGACGCTGAGCCACCGCTATATCACCGATCGGTTCCTGCCCGACAAGGCGATCGACCTTGTGGACGAGGCCGCCGCGCGGTTGCGCATGGAGGTGGACAGCAAGCCCGAAGAGCTGGACGCGCTGGACCGTCAGATCCTGCAATTGCAGATCGAGGAAGAGGCGTTGAAGCTGGAGGATGACCAGGCCTCCAAGGATCGGCTTGAGACCCTGCAAAAGGATCTGGCCGATCTTCAGGAGAAATCCTCGGAGATGACGGCTCAGTGGCAGGCCGGGCGTGACAAGCTGGCCTCGGCCCGCGACATCAAGGAACAGCTTGATCAGGCGCGCGCCGATCTGGATATCGCCAAGCGCGAGGGCAATCTGGCCAAGGCCGGAGAGCTGTCCTATGGCGTGATCCCCGAGCTTGAGAAAAAGCTGGCCGATGCGGAAGACACCGAAGACGACATGACCATCGAAGAGGCCGTGCGCCCCGAGCAGATTGCCGCCGTGGTCGAGCGCTGGACCGGTGTTCCCACGTCCAGAATGCTGGAAGGCGAGCGGGAAAAGCTGTTGCGGATGGAAGACGACCTGCATGCCCGTGTCATCGGGCAGAACAGCGCTGTGACCGCCGTGGCCAATGCCGTTCGCCGCGCCCGGGCCGGACTGAACGACGAGAACCGCCCGCTTGGCTCTTTCCTGTTCCTTGGGCCGACGGGTGTGGGCAAGACCGAGCTGACCAAGGCCGTGGCCGAGTTCCTGTTTGACGACGAGAACGCCATGGTACGTGTCGACATGTCCGAGTTCATGGAGAAGCATTCGGTTGCCCGCCTGATCGGCGCGCCTCCGGGCTATGTGGGCTATGACGAAGGCGGTGTTCTGACCGAGGCCGTGCGGCGGCGCCCTTATCAGGTGGTGCTGTTTGACGAGGTCGAAAAGGCGCACCCGGATGTGTTCAACGTGCTGTTGCAGGTGCTGGATGACGGGGTGCTGACCGATGGCCAGGGTCACAGGGTCGATTTCAAGCAGACGCTGATTGTGCTGACCTCGAACCTTGGGGCACAGGCGCTCAGCCAGTTGCCCGAAAGCGCGGATGCCAGCGAGGCCAAGCGCGACGTGATGGACGCGGTCCGCGCCCATTTCCGGCCCGAATTCCTGAACCGTCTGGACGAGACCATCATCTTTGATCGTCTGGCCCGTGCGGATATGGACGGCATCGTCGACATCCAGATGGCGCGTCTGCGCAAACGGCTGGCCGGGCGCAAGATCGACATTGTTCTGGACGAAACAGCCAGGAAATGGCTGGCGGACGAGGGGTATGACCCGGTGTTCGGCGCACGGCCCTTGAAACGGGTGATCCAGCGCGCATTGCAGAACCCTCTGGCCGAGGCGCTTTTGGCCGGGGACATCCGCGATGGCGATACCGTTCCGGTCAGCGCCGGGGCCGAAGGGCTGATCATCGGCGATCGGGTTGGCACCACCGACCGGCCCAAGCCGGACGATGCCGTGATCCACTGACACCCTGCGCGGCCCGGCCGTCAGGCTTTGACACTCAGCGCCGCCCCCTGATCGGGGCGGCGTTTCCTATGAGTCGCCTGCGCCCAACGGGCGGCCGTGTCCGCGTGGGACAAACTATCCGCAACTGT
Organism: Thiosulfatihalobacter marinus; assembly: GCF_016019955.1. Taxonomy (GTDB): domain Bacteria; phylum Pseudomonadota; class Alphaproteobacteria; order Rhodobacterales; family Rhodobacteraceae; genus Shimia; species Shimia marinus_A. The sequence goes on along the minus strand of NZ_JAECRZ010000010.1, from coordinate 5,942 downwards.
GGACCGGCTGGTCCATATGAGAGGGTTAGTGTTCGCTGCCGCCCACAAGCCCGACGCCTGACAGGATCGATCCAAGCACCTTGGCGCGCAGCCCCACGGCCTTGATGATGCCGGTGGCGGCAATCATGTGGCCCGCGGTGCCTTCGATATTTGTGGTATAGGCCTGAACCATACAGCCCGAGCCGTCCAGCAACAGAGCCTCGTGTTCCTTGTACAATAGCTCCAGGAACACCAGAACCGTGCCGCGCTGTGCCGCCATCTGCATGTCTACCAGCTGGCTGTCGGGAACCACCTGGCCGGTGGCAATCGCCGGTTGGACCGAAACTATTCGGGCCGGCATCACCGAATTTCGAAACGCCAGATTGGCGTTGCTTTCACAGGCGATCTCGGCCGGCATACCGTCATAGATCGTGCTGCGCGCCACCTGGCTGAAACCGGCGGTGATGCGCACGGGAAGGTCTTTGGCGCGGTCAGGTATGAGGATCATGGCCGGCCGCAGAACAAGCGTGGTTGCCGGGCTTCCGATGCTCAGCGTCAGCTGGGTGACGGTTCCAGCGATTTCGCTTTTGACGCTGGTGAAATCCAGCGCCACCCGCGCCCTGTCGATTGTCGTTTGCGCGGCCTGCCTTTGGGCCGGCAGCGATTCCTCGATATCGATGCGGGCAAGGTCCAGCTGGGCCTCGGCGGCCCGCAATTCGGCCTCGGTAGAGGCGACGGACGCCTCGAGCCGCTGCACCTCGTCGTCACGGCCGGTGCCTCGGCTGACAAGAATTCGCGCATCCGACAGGTTGTCGCTCAGCCGCTTCAGCTGCGCTTTGGCCGAATCGACGCCGGATTGGGCGACGATCAGGGTGTCTTGTGCCTTGGCCTCTGCGGCAGCAATCACGGCCAGTTGTGCGTTGGCCTCGGCCAGGGCAGCCTGCTGTGCGCTGTCGTCGATCCGGAACAGCAGATCTCCGGGCTCGACATGCTGCCCGTTTTCCACGGCGATCTCTGTAACCGGGCCCGCTGTCTGGGGTACAACGGACACGGTGCGAAACGGCACGGTGGCGGCGTAAGTCTTTGGATGGTAATAGAAAATAACCAGAAACAGGCCAAAGGCCAGAACCGCCCACATGAACACGGCGGTTTTCATGTTCCAGACGGTGATCGGCTCGCCCCGGCGTTTGAGCATCCAGTAACGGATGAGCGCGGGGAAGGATGTAAAAAGGAGTTCGAACACGGTCTGCCTAGTCCTTTTTTGAGTCGTGAGCGGTTTCAGGAGCAGCCGCGCGGGTGCCGCCGGGCCCGAAATTCAGATGGAACCGGGACCAGTCCGCCATCAGGGCAATCAGAATCGCGCTGATGGGCAACAGGACATTGAAATGGCTAAGCGGGAACAACTCGTATAGCAGGGCGATGGCCAGCATTGTGGGAATGGTCTTGGCCAGCGGCGTGCCCTTGGACTGATGCTCGGCCCAGCGATCGAAGGTGGCATAAAGATACACCAGCCCGTAAATCGCCCCGATCACGAAGACAATCGCGATGATGGCAAAGCTGTCGCTTTCGCCAGGTGGAACGAACCAGGATGGAACGGCTTGCTCGCCGGTGCTTTCAACGGCCATTTGAACCCTCGCGTGTAGCCGGCCGAAAACACATGCTCGCCCGGCCCTGAAAACAGGTTAGTTCAAATGGCGTGGCGGCGTCCACTGCGGCGATCGTGCCGCGCTGCCGGTCTCAATCGGCAATGGCGTCCTGCACGATCTGGTCCAGCATCGTCTGGACCTCTTGCATCACGCCGTCGGGCATGGCGCGAAATCCGATGGTCGTCATGTCCTCGCCCGGTTTCTGCATCACGAAAATGTCGTAGGGGCAGAATTGCAGGTTCATCGGGTCGGCCTCCATTACCTTGCGTGACAGGCTGGCCGAGCAGAAGCTGTAAACCCTGGCCTGTTCAAACAGCGTCACGTCCGATCCCACATCCGCCCTGGTGCGTTCCAGCATGTCACCCACATAGCTGACCGCGTCGATCACCAGACCGCGATCGGTGATCGCGCTTTCCAGCCCAAAGGTAACGTCGTCAAATTCCTGATCCACTGTATAGGTGACAGCGGTTTCAGCCACCGCAACGCTTGCAGCGATCACCAGCCCGGCGGCCAACATAATCCTTTTCATCATGTATCTCCCTGTTTCATCCTCAAAAGTGACTTGCAGCAAAGGGGGTCGCGTTCCACTCTTGCCCTTGCGAACCGACGGCCTAGAACCACATCAACAAGGAACATGATATATGAATGTCTCTATGGAACAAGCCTTCGGCGTGGTTGAATTCCTTGCGCTGATCTTTGTGGTGGTCGCGGGGCTGATGGCCGTGGCTGTTGTCATCCTGTTCATTGTCGACCGCACCCAGACCGAAGACGCCATTCGCCGCAACTATCCGGTGATTGGGCGGTTCCGGCATCTGTTCTCGGAACTGGGCGAGTTCTTCCGCCAGTATTTCTTTGCCATGGACCGCGAGGAACTGCCCTTCAACCGGGCTCAGCGGGATTGGGTGGGCCGCGCCGGGGGTGGCAAAAGCAACACGGTCGCCTTTGGTTCCACACGCAATCTGGCGCTGCCGGGCACGCCGATTTTCGTGAACGCGCCATTCCCGCCGCTGGACGATCAATATGCCAGCACGGAGCCGCTGATGATCGGCCCCACGGCGCGCAAACCTTATCTTGCACCGTCGATCTTCAATATTTCGGGCATGAGTTACGGCGCGATCTCCAGGCCGGCGGTGCAGGCACTGAGCCGGGGCGCGAAAGAGGCGGGGGTCTGGCTGAACACAGGCGAGGGCGGCGTGTCGCCCTTTCACCTGGAAGGCGGCTGTGATCTGGTGTTCCAGATCGGCACCGCAAAATTCGGGGTGCGCGACCAGAATGGCGGGCTCAGCGACGAAAAGCTGCGCGCCGTGGCCGCGCATGACACGATCCGCATGTTCGAAATCAAGATGGCGCAGGGGGCCAAGCCGGGCAAGGGCGGTATCCTGCCCGGAGCCAAGGTGAACGAAGAGATCGCGCGCATTCGCGGGCTGGATGTGGGGCAGGACGGGATATCTCCGAACCGTCACCGCGAGATCGATTCGTTTGATCATCTGCTGGACATGGTCAGCCATATCCGCGAGGTGACGGGCAAGCCGGTGGGAATCAAGACGGTGGTGGGCGCGGAAGAGCCATTCCGCGAACTGTTCGAAACCATAGCCCGGCGTGGTTCGGATGCCGCGCCCGATTTTATCACCATCGATGGCGGCGAAGGCGGGACCGGCGCGGCGCCCATGCCGCTGATCGATCTGGTCGGGATGCCCATTCGCGAGGCGCTGCCCCTGGTTGTCAATCTGCGCGACGAGTTTCACCTGCGCGAACGGGTGCGCATCATCGCCAGCGGCAAGCTGGTCAATCCCGGCGATGTGGCCTGGGCGATTGCGTCGGGCGCCGATTACGTGGCCTCGGCGCGCGGGTTCATGTTCGCGCTGGGCTGTATCCAGGCGCTGAAATGCAACAAGAACACCTGCCCCACGGGCATCACCACCCATGATCCCCGTTTCCAGAAGGGTCTGGTGGTCAAAAAGAAATACAAGCGCGTGGCGCGCTATGCCAAGGCTATCCAGAGCGAGGTGGAAACCATCGCCCATTCGGTTGGCGTGTCCGAACCGCGCCTGATGCGCCGCCGTCACGTGCGGATCGTGCAACCCAACGGGCGGTCTGTGCCGATGAACAAACTGTATCCAGGTTACAATACGACCACGCCATCGTGAGTCGACGTGTTTGGCCTTTGCGCTCCAACCTGAGCTAGGACGGAAAAAACGACGGAGGATGCCATGGCCCGGCGCTGGAAGAATGAACTGACCCAAGCTGACGTGACCCCGCAGGCGGCGTATATGAACCGCCGCCAGGTCATGGCCGGCCTGGCTGGCCTTGGGCTTGCCGGAATGGCGCGTCCCGCCGATGCGGCCGTCCTGAAGCCGACCAACTATGAAGCCATCACGCAATACAACAACTTTTATGAATTCGGCACCGGCAAGGATGACCCGGCCAAGAACGCGCACCGGCTGACCACCGCGCCCTGGACGATCCGTATCGACGGCATGGTAGAGCGCCCCGGTGACTACGCGCTGGAAGACATCCTGTCGAAAATGACGATCGAGGAACGCATCTACCGGCTTCGCTGTGTCGAGGGCTGGTCCATGGTGGTGCCGTGGAACGGGTTTGAACTCAAGGATCTGCTGGATCTGGCGGGTGTAAAGGCAGACGCGAAATACGTGGCGATGGAAACCCTGCTGCGCCCCGAAGAGATGCGGGGCCAGCGGTACCCGATCATCCAGTGGCCCTATGTCGAGGGGTTGCGGCTGGACGAGGCCATGCACCCGCTGACGATCATGGCAAACGGCATATACGGCAAACCGATCCCCAACCAGAACGGCGCGCCGCTGCGGCTGGTGGTTCCGTGGAAATACGGCTTCAAGTCGATCAAGTCCGTGGTGCGCATCTCGTTGGTGGACCAGGAACCGCCCACAAGCTGGAACCGGGCCCTTCCGAACGAGTACAAGTTCTATTCGAACGTGAATCCCGAGGTGGACCATCCCCGCTGGAGCCAGGCCACCGAGCGCCCCATCGGCGGCGGGCTGTTGACCAAGCGTCAGCCGACGCTGATGTTCAATGGCTATGAGAAAGAGGTTGGGGCCCTTTATGAAGGCATGGATCTGAGAAAGTATTTTTGATGCTGTTGACCCGCAGCTTGCTGACCTGTCCGAAATGCGGGCACGAGGAGACGTTCGAGATGCCGACAGACAGCTGCCAGTATTTTCTGGAATGCCCCGGATGCAAGGCGCTTTTGAAGCCGCTTGCCGGGGATTGCTGTGTCTTCTGTTCATACGGAACGGCGCCCTGTCCCCCGGTACAGTCCGGGGCAGGCTGTTGCGGGGATGATGCGTGATTGACCGGCTGAACCAATCGCTGCGCAGTTTGCCTCCGTGGATGCTTTATGTCGTGGCGGCGATCTATCCGGTGTGGCTGTTCTACTCAGGCGTCACTGGCGGGCTGGGTGTGGACCCGGTCAAGGCAATGGAACAGGATATGGGCCGCAAGGCGTTGCAGCTGATCATCGCCGGTCTGTGCGTTACGCCCCTGCGCCGGTATGTGGGGCTGAACCTGATGCGGTTCCGGCGGGCGATCGGGGTGATCGCGTTCTTTTATGTCCTGTTGCACCTGCTGATCTGGCTGGTTCTGGATGTGCAGATCCTTGCCATGGTCTGGGCCGACATTGTCAAACGCCCCTTCGTCACGATCGGCATGGCCGGATTTGCGCTTTTGCTGCCGCTTGCGCTGACATCGAACAATTGGTCGCTGCGCCGATTGGGGCGGTCCTGGAACCGGCTTCACCGGCTGGTCTATGTGGCGGCTGTTCTCGGGGCGCTGCATTTCACGATTCTGGTGAAGGGTTTCCAGATCGAACCGCTGGTTTATCTTGGGGTGGTGTTGGCATTGCTGGCCCTGCGCGCGGTGCCGCGTCAGCGTATGCAGCGCGCTTGATCTCGCCGGTTTTCGCACGACACAATACCGACGTAATACCGACGCTTTGCCGAGGCGCTGAATCACCCTCGCAAACAAGACCGTCTTGCCGGGTAATTCCGCCGATTCACCGCTGCGCGAGATGGGAAACGGCAATGAAAAGGCGCTGATATGTGGATCACCCTGTGGATAAGTGCAGTTGCAGCATTTCGGCCGGTAAGCGGCGGGTAATAAAATTGCCCTACAGGTGGCGTTTTTGAAACTGACCTTGCGTAACATGTTCATTTTCCACGAAAAATCGGGAAATTCAGAAAAAGATGACATTTTTGAAATTTAGGGGTTGCGGGTTTATTGGAGTAACCGTAAATACCCCTTCACCGGCGGCGCTGAGGCGCGGTTGGGACGCCAGACGGAGCG